>NZ_JBQAFR010000003.1:0-405179 GCF_051915945.1 Bacillus cereus group sp. MYBK30-2 | reverse complement strand
GAAGTAACAGCAGAAACAAACTGGAAGTATACGTTTGAAAAGCTACAAGCATACGATGAAAATGGAGTAGCGTACAAGTATGAAGTGAAAGAACAACCAGTAGCTGGATATAAATCTGAAGTAAAAGGTTATGACATCACAAATACAAAAATCAAGGACGAACCAAATGTAGATCCGAAAGATCCAAGCACAGATCCGAAAGATCCAAGTACAGATCCAAAAGATCCAAGCACAGGTCCAAACACAAATACAGACAAAAATAGCGATTCAAAAGTTCCACCTACTACAGAAAATGATAAGCCAACATTACTTCCTAACACAGGAGGAACATCAGCAGAAATGAGTTCAATTCTTGGAGGTATGGTATTGTTCCTTTTAGGCGGAATCCTACTCGCTCGTCAGCGAATAAAATAATAAAAAAGCTTTAGATTATTGATTACACTGTAATCTGAGTAGCTGACAAATTAAAAAATTAAAAAATTACTATTGATATTGCCCCTTTAGGTAAGTATTCAAAAACACTTCACGATAAAGTGAAGGGAAGAATGCAGCCTGAAGGGGTTTTTTATAGAAAAAAGAGAACAATTTCAAGGTGGACTCAATCAGCGGCTCTAAAGCGATAACAAAACCGTTTTTAAGAAGCCTATTATCCATTGGACCATAAGCTTAGAGCGTGGTATCTCATGTAATTTAAGGTCAATGCCATGTAATAAATGTGTTTTTATTTATATATTACGATTTTAATTATACACGATAATACCATGTAATAAATATGCTTTTATGCATATTTATTTTTTCTCAATAAACAGCCACCGATTAATCGGTGGCTTGAAATAGTATTAAGCGGCTTTTTGTTCTGTTTTCACGGTAGATTGAAGGCTATTATAGACGCCTGTACCAATGACCTCTAATGCCATTTTCATACGTTCTAGCGAAATATTTTCTAATACGTTATCTTGAGGTGTGTGATATACCTTTTCAATGTGATAGATTAATGGATTCCAACTATCGACGCCCATCCAAATAAATAGTGCAGAAGGAATACCAACTTCAGCAAATGGTACGTGATCACTAGAGCCAAATCTTCCTTGAAGAACGAGATCATTATTTAATTGTTTACCTGCTTGTAATGCTGCATCTGTTACAAAGTTCGTGGAACCGTCAGGAGTCATGGCGTATAAATTCTTTGCCTTATCATAATTTGTTGCAACCATATCAGCGTTGAAGACACCTAAAATACGATTACGTTCTTTTTGTGATAAGTTTTCTACGTAATATTCAGAGCCGAGTAAACCAGTTTCTTCAGAACCAAAAGCGATAAAGCGGACTTCTTTATCAGTTTCTACATTTTGAAAAGCACGAGCTAGTTCTAATATTAATCCTGTACCAGAAGCGTTATCATTTGCTCCAGGTGCTCCAACGACACTATCATAGTGTGAACTTACAACGACAGCTTTTTCATTACCTGTACTATTTTTTGGTTTCTTTTTAGCAATAACATTTAGAGATGTTAAATTAGATTCATGTCTCGCTTTTAGAGAAAGAATTGTTGTCCCTTTTTTTGCGATTTCTTCTTTAAATGCATTTCCTTGAGCATAAGCAAGACCAAAGACAGGGACAGATTGTTTTTTAGTTAAGTGAGGATTGAAGGTTTGTCCGTAGTTTCCACGTCCACCAATTAAGCTGTATAAAAGAACACCTTTTGCTCCTTTGCTAACAGCATTTTCAACTTGCTTATTATAATCTGCTGCTGTTGCACCTCTTTCGAATAAAACAATTTTTCCGTTTACCTCATTTGGAATCTCATCTAGTTTCGTTCCACCTTGAACAAAGATAAGAGGAGCTGTAACAGCTTCTGTAGAAATTAGTGCATTGGGAGCAGCACCAGCTTGCCAATTACGTTTTGTGGATAATGGTGATTCGATAAATCCAACGTATTGATCCGGTACTTGAAAGGGCTGATATTCTACTTCATATCCCATTGATTTAAGTTGCATACCAACGTAGCGAGAGGCCCACTCTTCTGATTTTGTACCACCTGGACGGGGACCAATTGTTTCGGATAAGAAACGGATATGTTCGATGGCGCGGCTTGCATCAACTTGTTTTGTAATAGGTGTGGTCTGTGTAATTTCTGACGTGGAATCAGCTTTTGCTTGTCCGATTGGAGCTAAGCTAACGGCGAGTGATACAGCAAGCAAGGAGCTTACTATTTTTTGTTTCAGCGATTTTCTCATTTTTTCCTCTCCCATTCTTCTATTCTCTCTGACTGACAAAAGAAGACGGATAACGACTTTATTTTACTTTTGGATTTCTGAAATTTCAATTTAATTATGTTGAGAAATAAAGTGAAACCTTTACCGCCCGCAAATAGGGGACAAAAACACTATATGCATATTTGCATATTTTTAGTATATATATATATGCTATCATTCTAAATGAAGGATCGCTTTCTATTCTGAAGGCACCTACATTGCATGAATCTAGTGTACCCAAACTTTAGATTATGTAGGGAAAAGGGATCCATTATAGGATTTCTTTTCTCATGTTTGAATCATGTGATGGTAACTATGTTTCCGCATTTCATAATTATCATCAGTGATATATGTAAGGCATCCATATGAAAATACGAGGCTGTTCAAAGGTTTTCCGTACTTTTGGACAGCCTCACCCCGTTAAAAAGGTGATACTTTGATACATCACCTTTTTATTTATATAAGCTTCTACATACCTAAAAATAATAAAAAAAACAGCCGCTTAGTAGAAGGAATCTACAAAACGGCTGTTTTTTATTATATTTCTGTTAAGATAATCGGTTCACCACGTGTCACGACGACTGTATGTTCACATTGTGCAACAAGGCTTTTGTCCGGTGTAACGAATGTCCAGCCGTCATCACCGCGTTCGATAATATGATCAGCTTTCATAGAGATGAATGGCTCTACAGCGATAACAAGGCCGTCTTTTAGAAGAGCATTATCCATTGGATCATAGTAGCTTAAAATGTGGTTTGGAGCTTCGTGTAAGCTAAGACCAATACCGTGACCAGTTAAGTTTTGAATAACGTTATATCCACTTTTATGTGCAAAGTTAGAAACAGCACGACCAATTTGATTTTGTTTTGATCCAGCCTTTACTTTTTTCATTGCTTCCCAAAATGCATCTACCGCAGCTTGGCATAGCTTTTCTTTTTCTTCGTCTTCACCAAGAACAAATGAAATACCTGTATCAGCATAATAACCGTCAAGTGCTGCTGATACGTCTACGTTTACTAAATCGCCTTCTTTTAATACGCGATCTCCCGGAATACCGTGAGCAACTTCTTCGTTTACACTAATGCAAGTTACGCCTGGGAATTTATATTCTTTTTCAGGTGCTGACATAGCACCGTGCTCATCTAATACCTTCTTACCAATTAAATCTAGCTCTTTCGTTGTCATACCTGGCTTCGCTTGTTTTTTCATTTCTTCGCGTGCAAGTGCAACGATGCGGCCGATTTTTCGTAAACCTTCTAAATCTTGTTCATTACGAATAATCATGAAAACCACTGTCCTTCCTCGAATATATATCTTACCCGATTGTATCATGTTTATTTTCGTCCTGCTACTTGCTTGCAGTATGCGGATTGATTCCTCTCACAAAGAATACATGACAATTGTCATATGGATGTCATGACGCATCATACTGTTTCCTAACTTTTCCAAAACATACAATGTAAATATAAGAAACAGCGGGGGTGGAGAGATGGAAAAGATTATTGAAGTAAATGGTGTTTCTAAAACATTTAAACATAAAAACGCAGTAAATAATGTTTCGTTTCATGTGAATAAAGGGGAAATAGTAGCATTACTTGGACCGAATGGCGCAGGGAAAACAACGACGATATCGATGATGCTTGGATTAAAGGATCCAACGGAAGGAACGGTTTCTATATTTGGAAAGAGCCCAAAGCATAGAGATGTTCGTAATAGCCTCGGCGCGATGCTACAAGAAGTGAGTGTAATTGATAGCATTACAGTGGAAGAGGCAATTGAGTTATTCCGTAGTTACTATACAAACCCGGTAGCGAAAGAAACATTACTGCAGTTATCAAATTTAGAATCAGAGCGAAAGCAAAGATGCGAAAAATTATCAGGTGGGCAAAAAAGAAGGTTAAACTTTGCGCTCGCACTTGCAGGAAATCCAGATTTGTTATTTTTAGATGAGCCGACAGTTGGGATGGATATTACGTCTCGAAGAACGTTTTGGGAAACGATTAGAAAGTTAGCAAGTGAAGGAAAAACGATTATTTTAACGACACACTATTTAGAAGAAGCGGATGCGTTAGCGAATCGTATTTTATTATTTGCGAACGGAAAAATTATCGCAAATGGCACGCCTGACGAGATGAAAGCGACTATTTCTCGAAAAACAATCTCGTTTTATTCGAAAGAAAAAATTCCTAAGAACTTATTGAAGGAATTACCGAATGTAACAGAAGTACAGTCAAATGAAGGTCACTTCACTTTAACAACTGAAGATACGGATGCAACTTTAAAAGCAATTTATCAAAGAAATTTACCTGTAACAGACGTTTCAGTGGAACGTGGAAGTCTCGATGAAGCATTTGAACAGTTTGTCGCAAATCAGAAGGGGGAAATCGCATGAAAGCTTTATGGATGCAGTGCAAAATAGAGATTTTACGTACGTTTCGCAATAAATTATTTATCTTTTTCTCATTATTAATGCCAGTTATGTTTTATTACATCTTTACAAATGTAGTTCAAGTGCCACAGAACGGAGAAGCTTGGAAAGCACATTATTTAATTTCAATGGCAACTTTCAGTATTGTAGGGACTGCACTTTTTAGTTTCGGTGTGAGACTTTCTCAGGAAAAAGGGCAAGGGTGGACACATCTTTTAAAAATTACACCACTTCCAGAGGGTGCGTATATAACAGCTAAAATTATTGCTCAAACAGTGGTGAATGCTTTTTCAATCTTAGTTATTTTTATAGCAGGAATATTAATTAATCATGTTGAGTTAACAGTAGGACAATGGATTGGTGCTGGGTTATGGTTATTATTAGGCGTGACACCATTTTTAGCGCTCGGAACAGTAATAGGTTCAATTAAGAAGGCAGATGCAGCTGCTGGTCTAGCGAATATTTTAAATATGTGCTTAGCAATTCTTGGTGGCCTATGGATGCCAATTGAAATATTTCCAAAAATATTACGATCTATCGGTGAATGGACACCAACGTATCATTTCGGAAGCGGTGCATGGGATATTGTAGCTGGAAAGTCAATTGGTTGGGAAAATATCGCGGTACTAGGAGGTTATTTCCTTATATTTGTTGTAGTATCAATATATATAAGAAAAAGACAGGAAGCGGTATAAATGATAGAGAAGAAGAGGATTGAGATTTTTCCAAAACATATGGGGTTCTTCCCGTATATGTGGCTTGTGTATTTGTTATTCCCACTTTACCAGTTAACGCAAGTATCCGGCTGGAAGCTTGCGATAGGGAGCGGTATGTTGATACTTTTTATTATCACATACCGTCAACTTTATTTTGTAAATAAGACGTTCGTTTTATGGGCATGTATCCAAATGCTGCTCACCTTATTATTTGCTTTTTATTATAATCCTTTCATGATCTTTTTTGGATTTTTCACGGCGAGTGCGATAGGGTTTGCTCCTAGTAAAAAAGTATTTCGAGTGCTGTTATCTCTGTTAATTGTAATGCTTGGAACTTTTATATTTGTAAACCTTAATCACCTATCAACTACGGATTTAGTGAATATAGTTCCGATGTTTATTTTAATGTTGCTTACACCATTTGGTATGCGCAACTTTAATCAAAAAAAGATGTTAAAGAATCAACTAAACGAAGCAAATGAACAAATTAAAGATTTAGTAAAGCGAGAAGAACGTCAGCGAATTGCAAGAGACCTTCATGATACGTTAGGGCATACGTTATCTCTCATTACTTTAAAAAGTCAGCTCGTTGAGAAGTTAATTGTGAAGAATCCAGAACGCGCAAGTATAGAAGCGAAGGAGATTACACAAACATCTCGCACCGCTTTAAAACAGCTGAGAGAATTAATTTCTGATATGCGTATGATTACAGTAGAAGAAGAGTTGGAGCAAATAAAAGCGATCTTACAAGCGGCTAATATTGAATTAGAAGTGAAGCAAGAAGCTAATTCTAGTTCGTTATCACCAATTGAACAAAATATTGTAGGAATGTGTTTACGTGAGGCAGTGACGAATGTTGTAAAACATAGTAAAGCGACGCGGTGTACAGTCTCTGTATTAGAATCGCAAGGTGAGCTGATTTTGAAAGTAGAAGACAACGGTATCGGTTTAGTGGATCAAAACCATGATGGAAATGGTATCCGTGGTATGAAAGAGCGAATTGCTCTTATTGATGGATTCGTTGAACTAGATACGATAAATTCAGGGACATTGTTAACAGTGAAAGTTCCAATTGTAATTAGAACGGGAAAAGATGAGGTGAGGGCATGATTCGAATTATTATTGCAGAAGATCAACGGATGCTTCGTGGCGCATTAGGAGCCCTACTTGATCTAGAGGATGATATTGAAGTAGTTGGGCAAGCAGCGAATGGGGAAGAGGCGTTAAAATTAATCGAATCGCTAAAGCCTGATATAAGTATTATGGATATTGAAATGCCGATTCAAAGTGGTTTAGATGTTGCTGAAACGTTGGAGAAGGAGAAATCATCTTGTAAAGTAATGATTTTAACGACATTTGCGCGTCCCGGTTATTTTGAAAGAGCGATGAAAGCTGGTGTACACGGATATTTATTAAAGGATAGTCCGAGTGAAGATTTAGCCTCAGCAATTCGAAATGTCATGAAAGGGAAGCGAGAGATTTCGCAGGAGCTAATGTTTGGGTTATGGCAGGAGCAAAATCCGCTATCAGATCGTGAAAAAGAAGTACTTTTACTTGCGAAAGAAGGAAAGACGGCAAATGAAATTGCGAAAGCACTTTATCTTTCACCTGGTACAGTGCGTAATTACATTTCTGAAGTATTAGCGAAGCTCGATGCGAAAAATAGGATTGAGGCAATTACAATTGCAGAAGAGAAGGGCTGGATATAAAAAAGAAGTTTACCTATAAGTGGTAAACTTCTTTTTTTCTTATTTTCCTTGTTGTACTTCTACTACTTTATTAATTTTTGCTAGAGCCTTATATCCATGTGCTTGGAAAGCCTTTTCGAATTCTGTTGATGTCGTATTACCATATAAATCTTTTGCAGCCTGTACAATGTGAGATTGAAGTGATTCAAAATCTTCCGCTGAAGTTGCGTAGTTTTGCAATGCACGCATAACAACTTTGCTTACTTTTTCATTTCCTTGTTTTTGAACAAATATACCGTTATACGTTTTACCTTCAGCTAATTGATATAATACATGGCTAATGATTCCGGAATTTACGTGAGATTCTTGATTATTTCCGTCATTATAGAAATCTTGTAAGTTTGTATATAGTTTGTTGCCACCGTCACCAATTTCCCTTGGGATGTCACGAATTGTTAGGCCACTCAACGTATCGCCCATAATCCAATTTCCTTTATCTTTCTTTACGTAATATTCTATTTGTGTACCCCAGAAATCTGCCAGGCCTTCATTTAGTGCAGATGTTTCAGCACTTGGATATCTCACAATTTTATTTTTTGTTGTACCACTAAATACAGCATGTCCAAATTCATGTGCAGTCACGTCAAGAGCAGAGGTTAATTTTCCGTTTAGGCCGTCACCAAAGACCATTTGATTCCAAGCCGGATGCCAAAATGCATTTACATAGTTTTCTTTTATGCCATCACTAACTTCTGTAGAATCAAATCCGTGGACGCTAGCAACAACTTTTGAGTCTTTATTATCGTAACTTTTTAGATTATGTTCTTTCTTGAAATAGTCGTAAATATAGCTCATGTTTTTCATAACACCAGCTGCTTCTTTATCTGCAAAATTAGGAGTATTACTTGAAATGAGCGTTCCTGGATAGCCAACTTGGCTATCTCCGCCGAGGGAATCAGCATAGTTTGCGTTATAAATATAAATACCACTTCCGCGGGATAGATCAGCTAAATAAAATTTTCCGTCAGAGCCCTTTGCAATATTAAATAATACATTTTCTTGTAGAGCATTTTTTCCAGTTCCTTGCTCTTTAGCTAGGGAAAGGCTAGGTGGTGTTACTTGATTAATAGTTTTATTTTCTTTATTTTTAATGAACTTTTCTTGGAAAAGTACTTTACCTGTTTTTAAATCGATGATGGCATTTCCATTTATCACTTGGTTACTGTTTTCATAAGTAAATGTAAGGATAGTTGCAAACGTATAATGGCCATCTTTTTTCTTATAAACAACGGTTTCATTAGAGAATTCAGTTTCTGTTGCATCGCTTGGAATTTGAAGTGTATTACGTAATGTAGATTTTACTTCATTTTTCGACAAAAAATTTGTTATAGTAAGATTAGGTTGTTGGTCTAAATTTTGGACAACTTTACCACTAACAGTTGTAATTACTCCATTTTTATCTACTTTTACAATGAGATCTTGACCATATACTTTATAGTTTTTGTAAGTTTGTGCAAGGCGTACTTCGGTTTGATTTTCTTTTGTTTCTTTATCTGTAGGTTGAAAATCTACGTTTTTTTCAGTAGTGACTTGCTCTTGTTGAGCTTTAGCCCCGTTTACCTCACCTTTTAAATACTTTTTAGCAATATTCTCTTTCGTATCATTTTGAGGTTTTGTTAATTTCCCGATTGTTAAACCAGGCTGAGCAATTTCAACTTTTACTTCATTTGTATCTAATTCTTGAGCGTGAATAGCTTCTGTTGATAAAGGACAAAGAAGACCGAATGTAACGAACGCACTAGCAAGTTTTCTATAATTCATCTATAACACTCCTAATCTATTGTATGTGAGATGAATTGTATGAGAAATTTGCCGAATTTTATATATATTATGCATTATTTCATATCAAAAATTGTCGAATGCACATTATTGTAGTGGTATGACAACTTAAAAAAATTAGATTGTTATAATGGGATGGTGAGTAAGTATGCACGCAGAAAAATTAGGAAGCGAAATCAAAAAAATTAGGGTTATGAGAGGATTAACACAGAAACAACTATCTGATAATGTATGTCATCAATCGGAAGTGAGCCGAATTGAATCGGGCGCGGTATACCCAAGTATGGATATATTGCAAGGGATTGCGGCGAAGTTACAAGTTCCCATTATTCATTTTTATGAGGTACTCGTTTATTCTGATATTGAAAGAAAGAAGCAGTTTAAAGATAAGATTCAAGTATTGAGTAAGAAGAAACAATATGCTGAAATTTATAAAATCATTTCAAATGAACTTAAGAAAGAAAAGTTCCATCCAGAATTTAATCAGTTCCTTCTTTGGTACTATTACTTATCAGCATATGTTTTGCAAAAAATTGATTTTGAATATTGTATTTTAGAGTTAAAAAAAATTGTACACCAATCATATGGAGGGGTAGATGTATTTCAAAACTTGTATATTGAAAATTCTATTGCAAGTATTTATGCGGAAAATAATCAATTGGATAGGGCAATAACATCATTTCGGACTATTTTAGAACAATTAGAATCACTACATAATGATGAAGCATTTACAGTTAAAGTTCGATATAATTATGCCAAAGCTTTATATTTGAGTGATCGGTTTGAAGAGGCATTGTATCAAGTAAATGAAGCGATTGAGGCTTCTTGCCATATGGGAAGTATGGAGTTAATTGGACAATTATATTACCAACAGGGTGAGTGCCTGGAGAAATTAGATTATTCATCAAATGATATTAAAGAAGTTTATGAAAAAGCGTCTTTCTTTTTTGATTTATTAGATTTACATTCATATAAAGAAACTTTATTAAAGAAAAAGAAATATTTAAATTAAATTTAGTCGGAATATGCATATTTGCATATTTTGTAAGCGTGTTTTTATGGTATATTTACAAAAAAAGAAAACATAGGGTGATAAATATGAAGAAGTTTCTTGCTTGTAGTTTAGTAGTAGTTACAATGCTGGCAGGTGTTGTATTTGGGGTAAGTCAAGAGCAAGCGCAGACAAATCAACAAGAGCAAGTACAGTTAGCTTCAGATTTACCGTTTGAACATTAAAAAAACAACCGTCTGACTTAGACGGTTGTTTTTTCATGGAGTAACATCCACACATCTTTACTAGAAACAGGTTTGCTAAAGAAGAATCCTTGAATGTGGTCACAGTTTTGCTCGTGTAAAAACTTCCATTGTTCATCTGTTTCTACCCCTTCCGCAATAACCTCTAAATTTAATTCTTTTGATAGTGTAATAATGGAAGCGATAATCGCTTCTTCTAACGGGCTATTTGTAATTCCACAAATAAATTCTCGAGCAATTTTTAATGTATTGATTGGATATTTGGTTAAATAAGCTAAAGAACTATAACCAGTCCCAAAGTCATCAATTGAAATTTGAATACCGAGATTTTGAAGTTGTTCTAGTTTAGCAATTACAGAATGATTTTGATTAATCGCGATACTTTCCGTAATTTCAATATCTAGTGCTTCCGGTTTTAGTTCTGTTTCTTCCAAGACTTTTGAAATAGTCGGGATTAAATCTGCACGGTTAAATTGAACAACAGATAAATTTACACCAACCTTTAAGTGAGAAAATCCTTGGTTATGCCACTTCTTTGCTTCTAAGCAGGCAGTGCGTAAAATCCAATTACCAAGTTCAATAATAAATCCTGTTTCCTCCGCGAGAGGGATGAATTGGGCAGGTGATACAACTCCAAGTTTCGGATGTTTCCAACGAATTAATGCCTCAAAACCGATAATTTGTTTTGTTTTTGTGTTTACTTGTGGCTGATATTCAAGGAAAAATTCATTTTGTTGCAGTGCTTTTGAAAGTTCACCTTCTAGGAAGTGTATTTCGTTTTGCGCAATACTCATTTCCTCTGAGAAGAAAACAAATCTGTTTTTTCCATTCGCTTTTGCTCGATACATAGCCATATCTGCATTTTTCATTAATTCGGTTACATCGGTTCCGTATTCCGGATACATTGCAATTCCGATACTTGGTGTAATAGAAAGCTCTTCATCTTTAATGAAGAAGGGCTTATTTAAGATAGTTAAAATTTGTTCGGCTATAAAAGTAGCGCTTTTTTCAGAGTACATATCTGGTAATAGAATTGTAAATTCATCTCCGCCTTGACGAGCAACTATATCTTTTGAACGCAAACATCCACGTAATCTTTTTGCTACTTCAATTAATAATAAATCTCCGACATCATGGCCGAGTCGATCGTTAATTTTTTTAAATCGGTCTAAGTCAAGGAACATGACCGCAACGTCATTTGTGTTATTTTGAGCTGTATTTAAAATCATTTTTAAATCTTTTTCGAATTTTCGACGATTCGGTAGTCCTGTAAGTGCATCATGGAAAGCCAAATGTTCTACTTGTTTTTGTTTTTCATATAAAGTTGTAATATCACGTGCTATACCAAACATCCCAACAACTTCTTTATTTATAAAAGTAGGGATAAGTGTAATGTGCAGGTAATAATAATAGCCCTCTTTTTCTTTTGTACGAACTTCTAGGGTTTGTGGTCTACCTTCTTTTGTAATTTGTAAAGATTTCTTCAATAATTTATGATCTTGCGAATCAATGAAGTGTAGAAGAGAATAGCTTGTTACTTCACAATAGTAGGCTGTAAATAAACTTTCGCAAGCCTTATTAGATTGTTGAAAAATCCCGTTCATATTTAAAGAAAAAACGGCATCAGGATGATCTTCGAATAAAGATTTATAACGTTGTTCACTTTTTGATAGTGCCGATGCACCTTCTTCAACTTTGCCTTCTAGTTGTGTAGTCAACTGTTCGTATGTATCGATTAATACTTGATTGTCTTTCCACATGTAAAGTTGTCGTAGGAATAATAAGATGAGTGATAATATGAGACCAATTAACATGAACTTATCATCCCAAGGCTGAATGACAATAAAGGAAAAAGTAATGATTATACTAAAATAAGGTAGTATAAAGCGTACATAATCGAATCGATAATATTTTGTTTTAGTTTCATGTTTCATTGGTTTATCCAAAATGTACAGTATGGATGATAAACCAATTAATAAAATCGAGGCAGTATGTATTAAATAAGAGACTTCAGAAGAAGTTTCCATTCCTAAGTTTAACTGAAATAGGTGTATATATCCGTAAAAAAGTATGATAGTGAAGCCAATAATTAATGAGATTCTACTAGAAGAATACCGTTCTCTTCTATATAGGCTAATAACGGCGTAAATTACTAATGATTGTGCAATAAAATACCCAATCAAAACCCACGTATCCTTCGTTAACGTACGAAAGCTTGAAATATCTAAAATAAAGGTTAAGGTAAAATAAATATTCATAATAACGATAAAGACGCTATCGAATGAAAATTGAGCAATACCTCTAATGGAGTAATGTTTTA
Source organism: Bacillus cereus group sp. MYBK30-2 (assembly GCF_051915945.1). Classification (NCBI taxonomy): domain Bacteria; kingdom Bacillati; phylum Bacillota; class Bacilli; order Caryophanales; family Bacillaceae; genus Bacillus; species Bacillus cereus group sp. MYBK30-2. The sequence goes on along the minus strand of NZ_JBQAFR010000003.1, from coordinate 392,679 downwards.
TGAACTTTATAGCAAAGCCAGAAAAGAGCAAAATATATTGTATGATGAAAAAAGGTAGTGCTTTATATGAGAATATGCCTTGATCATAAATGGAAAGTGAATGAAGAAATAAAGTTATTTCCATTGTTAGTCCACATAGGCAAGTACATAGTAATAAAACCCAAAATAGTTTATCACCGCTTTTCATCTTCTTAATTGCTTTATATAAACAATAGCAAGAAAAGATTGCTGCAAAACAAAATAAGAATAGAATTCCAATTTCTTTTATATTTAAGTCCCTAGGGATAAGGAATATCCAAAGAGAAAATATAATAATATACATCATGACAAATTGTACATATTTTTTTTGATTAATCATATTATGACTCCGTTTCAATAAAGTTGAATCACAGGTTGAAAATGCTAATTTAAATAATAGCATATAAAATGGAATGTTTTTCATTGTGAAAATTACTTTTTTTGAAAAAAATAGCGCAATGTTACAATTTACCATTGTAACGTTGCGCCGTTTTTTCTTTTTATTCCCCTTATAGAAGAGATTTCATCTATTAATTGAAGAAGTGCTAAATCTTTTTGTTTGCTTTCAATCATAATATCGAAATTATGATCAATTTTTTTTGCAATGTGTAAAAAGGGTTTAATAAACTCTAAATCAATATAATCTGCGTGGGCCCTAAATTCTTTTTTTGATTTAGGAGAAGAGATATGAACTTTAGGAGGGACGTTTGTATGTGACCAAGTTTCAAAAATCGCAGGAAGTAACTCTTCTAGCGGTTCACCACAAAGATTTGCTATGTGATGATGATAATCGAATACGAAAGGGATGGTTTCTTTTTGACAAATAGCCAAAGTTTCAGAAGTGGTATACGTTTTATCATCATTTTCAAGAGTCATTTGTTTTTTTATATGTGAAGGAAGTTTTTTTATGTTTTCATGAAAACGTCCAATTGCACTTTCCTTATTTCCATACGCGCCGCCTACATGAATATTAATGTAGGAGGAATCTGCAATTCCTATAGCGTCTAATACGTTATAATGATAGATCATATCTGTAATTGCATTAGTTGTAATATGTGGTTTGTCGCTTGTAAATAGCGTAAATTGATTTGGATGGAAACTTACGCGCAAATTGTGTTCCTGAATTAATGCCCCTATTTTACGCCAAAGCGGTGCAAATGCTTGAAGATAATTAAATTCGACTTCGGGATGTGTTGCAAGCGGAACGATAGAAGATGATAAACGATATAATGGAATTTCATGTGCAATATTGTAATGAAGGATACGTATTGTATGTTCTAGATTTCGTAGTGTAACATTATATAATTTATCCTCACGCTCTTGTTTTTTGAGTTTTTTCCAGCTTGTAAATGTCATTGTTTTGGCAGGAGAACAGTCCCACAATGCCATAGCATGTGAGACATATCCAAATCGCATTATCATATGTGATGCACCTCTTTAGCTCTTGAAATTTTCCTATAAGAAGAAAGCGAGTATCGTTCCTATCCACTCTTTTCCCCGATCAATAATAGAGAGAGGGCTAACATCTTCAAAGGAGAGCAAGGAGGAGCTTTTCAAATCTTCCTCGAATTTGTTTTTTACTTCTTGTATGAAATGTTTATCATATAAAAGGCAGTTGATCTCATGGTTAACATATAAACTTCTCATATCAACATTAGCGGTTCCGATATCACAAATACAATCGTCTACTATAATAATCTTGGCATGAAAAAATCCTTGTTGAAATGCGTAAATATTACAACCGGCTTGTATTAACTTTCGGCAATATGGAAACTTTGCTTCTCGAACGAGGGCGTGATCAGCCTTTTGTGGAACGAGAATCGTTATTTGAACCCCACGTTTCCGTGCTTTTAATAAAGCGTTCATAATTTCTTTACCGGGAATGAAATACGGTGTACCGATAAAGAGCTCTTCTTTTGCACTTTCGATTAAATGTAAAAATGTATTTTGTAAATAGGCACCATCAGTCGGAATAAAGCGATGTAGAATAGTGCCACGTTGTTGTTCTGGAAAATAAAGAGATGAATCTAATAAATTTTGGTTCGTATCATCAAACCAGTCATGTAAAAACTGTTTTTGCAAATCTTGTATCCCTTCTCCTGTAAGACGTAAATGATAATCCCGCCATAACCCTAGCTTTTGATTGTGCCCTAAATATTCCTCGCCGATATTAAATCCACCAATATAACCAATCTTCCCGTCAATAATTGTAATTTTTCTATGATTTCTTTGGTTTGCAGAAAAGAAAAGAAAAGGAAATTTCACTTTGTGACAAAATGAAAAAGAGACACCATGTTTTTGTAGGGAGTACATCGCCTCTTTTGATAAAGAATGACTTCCAAACCGGTCGAGTAAAAGTCTTACTTCAACCCCCTCTTGTGCTTTATCGATAAGTAACTTTAAAAACTTACGACTTATTTCATCGTTTTTTACAATAAAAAATAAAACGTGCACATGGTGTTTGGCTTGTTTAATATCAGTAAATAGAGCATCATACAAATCTTTTCCATATGTATAAAGGTGAAAATCACTTTGACGCAAAGGGAATGAACGAGAACGTATACGCTTTAAATGAAGAATTCTCCCGTATGAAAGGTCAATTGTAATCCAAAGAGTGGCGCCTATTAACAAGAGAGATAAGAAGAACATGAGTAAATTCCCTCCTTCGCATTCTTTTCACCTTCAGTTTGTTACAAATTAAATTTTCACTTTATAGTTTCACCGAAATAAACAGCTTTATTAAAAAATGTGTTGTTGTATAACAAAAAACTGTTGACTGAATGCTCACTCATTATATAATGGTGGTAGGGGATATAATTCAGAAAATTATATATTTTCGAAGATTCTAAAAAGAAAGAGGGCTTACAAAGAGAGGGGTAGCATAAAAATGAATAGCTTACTAATTATTAATTGGCTGGCTGCCATTGCTGTTATTGCTTATGCGGGATATTTGTTTGTATATCTTATACGAACGAGGATGGCCTACATACAATTAGGAAAAAAGATAGAATTTGACCGTCGTTTTAAAGAGCGTTGGGATCTTCTTAAGGTCAATGTTTTCGGTCAGAAAAAGCTGTTGAAAGATAAAAAGAGCGGTATCATTCACGTTATGTTCTTTTACGGATTTATTCTTGTCCAATTTGGAGCAATCGACTTCGTTTGGAAAGGACTCGCACCAGGATCACATCTTCCACTTGGACCACTATACCCTGCATTTACATTCTTCCAGGAAATTGTCACACTCGTTATTTTAATTGCAGTCTTTTGGGCTTTTCATAGACGTTATGTTGAAAAGCTTGTTCGTTTAAAACGTAATTTCAAATCAGGCCTTGTCCTTATTTTTATCGGTGGTTTAATGCTTTCAGTGCTACTTGGTAACGGGATGGGAATTATATGGCACGGCGAGGAATTTTCATGGAGTGAACCAATCGCTTCTGTAATCGCTTACGTTTTCTCAGGAGTAAATGAAACCGTAGCCATTTCAGTATTTTATTTCTCTTGGTGGGTGCATTTACTAATTTTGTTAACGTTTTTAGTTTATGTACCGCAATCAAAACATGCGCATTTAATTGCTGGACCAGTCAACGTATTTTTTGGACGTCTTTCAAATCCAGGGAAACTTGAAAAAATCGATTTTGAAGATGAAACACAAGAAACGTTCGGTGTTGGTAAAATTGAAGACTTTAGACAAAATCAGCTCGTTGATTTATATGCTTGTGTAGAGTGTGGCCGTTGTACAAATATGTGTCCGGCAACAGGAACAGGAAAAATGTTATCACCGATGGATTTAATTTTAAAACTTCGTGATCATTTAACTGATAAAGGGGCAGCGGTAACATCAAAGGCACCGTGGGTTCCAGTTGTTGCTTTTAATAATACACAAGGCAATCAGTTGGCGATGATGGCAGCTGGAAAAGGACAACAAGAATCAGCGGCTACAGCGTTAGCTTACGATCCAAGTTTAATCGGAGACGTTATTACAGAAGAAGAGATTTGGGCATGTACAACGTGCCGTAACTGTGAGGACCAGTGCCCAGTTATGAATGAGCATGTTGACAAGATTATTGACTTACGCCGCTATCTCGTTTTAACAGAAGGAAAAATGGATGCAGAAGCGCAACGTGCAATGACAAACATTGAACGTCAAGGAAATCCATGGGGTCTAAATCGTAAAGAGCGTGAAACATGGCGCCAAGGTGATGATGAGGTGACCGTTCCAACTGTGAAGGAGAAATCAAAAGCTGGTGAGGAATTCGAATATTTATTCTGGGTTGGTTCGATGGGATCATATGATAATCGCAGTCAGAAAATTGCGATATCGTTTGCGAAGTTAATGAACGAGGCAGGCATCTCATTCGCGATTCTTGGTAATAAAGAAAAGAACTCTGGAGATACACCACGCCGCCTCGGAAATGAATTCGTATTCCAAGAGATGGCGACAAAAAATATTGAAGAATTTGAAAAAGCAGGAGTGAAGAAAATCGTTACGATTGACCCTCATGCTTATAACACCTTTAAAAATGAGTATCCGGACTTTGGCTTGCAAGCAGAAGTCTATCATCATACAGAATTGTTAGCTCAGTGGGTGAAAGAAGGGCGCTTAAAACCTGTTCACCCTATTGAAGAAACAGTTACGTACCATGATTCCTGTTACTTAGGAAGATACAACGAAGTATACGAAGCACCGCGTGATATTTTAAAAGCAATTCCAGGCGTTAACCTTGTGGAAATGGCACGTAATCGTGAAACGGGAATGTGCTGTGGTGCAGGTGGGGGGTTAATGTGGATGGAAGAAACGACAGGCTCTCGTATTAACGTTGCTCGTACAGAACAAGCGCTAGCTGCTAAACCATCAATTATCGGTACAGGATGTCCGTATTGCTTAACGATGATTAGTGATGGTACGAAAGCAAAAGAAGTGGAAGAGCAAGTTCAAACTCTTGATGTAACAGAGATTTTAGAACGCTCTGTTATTGGACAGAAGAAAGAAGCAATGTAGTTTGTAGGAATGCATACAACTTTAGAGAGAGGTGCAATAATTGCACCTCTTCTCAACGTAAGAATACCGAACGAGCGCTCAGCGCTAACAAATGAAATGGGGGAAATGGACATGAGTAAAACAGTTATTTTAAGTGCTGCAAGAACACCGGTTGGAAAATTTGGAGGAACTTTAAAAGACGTAAAAGCAACAGAACTTGGAGGAATCGCAATTAAGGCAGCGCTTGAAAGAGCAGATGTTTCCGCTAGCGATGTTGAAGAAGTTATATTCGGAACAGTTATCCAAGGAGGGCAAGGGCAAATTCCATCACGCCAAGCAGCGAGAGCAGCTGGAATCCCTTGGAAAGTGCAGACGGAAACAGTGAATAAAGTTTGTGCATCAGGGCTTCGCGCGGTTACTTTAGCAGATCAAATTATTCGTACTGGTGACCAATCGCTTATTGTAGCTGGTGGAATGGAATCGATGAGTAACAGTCCTTACATTTTACGAGGAGCAAGATGGGGATACAGAATGGGTCACAACGAAATTATCGATTTAAACGTTGCGGATGGTTTAACATGCGCATTTTCAGGTATACACATGGGTGTTTATGGCGGAGAAGTTGCAAAAGAAGACGGAATCTCTCGCGAAGCACAAGATGAATGGGCATATCGTAGCCATCAACGTGCGGTGTCAGCGCATAAGGAAGGTCGTTTTGAAGAGGAGATTGTACCAGTAACAATTCCGCAAAGAAAAGGCGATCCTATTGTCGTTGCTAAGGATGAAGCGCCACGTGAAGATACAACGATTGAAAAATTAGCGAAATTAAAACCAGTATTTGATAAGACGGCAACAGTAACAGCTGGTAATGCTCCAGGATTGAATGATGGCGGTGCTGCACTTGTATTAATGAGCGAGGACAGAGCGAAGCAAGAAGGAAGAAAGCCATTAGCGACAATTTTAGCGCATACGGCAATCGCGGTAGAATCGAAGGATTTCCCAAGAACGCCAGGTTATGCAATTAACGAATTGCTGAAAAAGACAGGTAAGACAATTGAAGAAATCGATTTATTTGAGATCAATGAAGCATTTGCAGCGGTAGCAATTGCGAGTACAGAAATTGCTGGGATTGACCCGGAGAAATTGAATGTAAACGGCGGCGCTGTAGCGATGGGACATCCAATTGGCGCGAGCGGAGCACGTATTATCGTTACTCTTATTCATGCTTTAAAACAACGCGGCGGCGGCATTGGAATCGCTTCGATTTGTAGCGGTGGTGGTCAGGGCGACGCAATTATGATTGAAGTTCATTAATCAAACGGTGCTGTAAGAGAACGGGTTCTTTAGTCATTAATGATTTGCTTTATTAAAAAGGAGGAAGAAAGAATGGACGTACAAAAAATAGTTGTAATTGGTGCAGGACAAATGGGTTCAGGTATCGCACAAGTGTGTGCAATGGCAGGCTATGACGTGAAAGTACAAGATTTAAAGCAAGAGCAGTTAGACCGAGGATTGGCTGTTATTACGAAAAATTTAGCTCGTCAAGTAGAAAAAGGTCGTATGAAGGAAGAAGAGAAAGAAGCTACATTAAATCGTCTTACATGGACACTCGATTTAAATAGTGTAAAAGAAGCTGATCTTGTTATTGAAGCAGCTGTTGAAAAAATGGATATTAAAAAGAAAATTTTTGCGAATCTAGATGAAATCGCCCCAAAACACGCAATTTTAGCGACGAACACATCATCTCTACCAATTACTGAAATTGCAGCGGTAACGAAACGCCCGGAGAAAGTAATCGGCATGCATTTCATGAATCCAGTTCCAGTTATGAAGCTCGTTGAAATTATTCGCGGTTTAGCAACAGATGATGCGGTATATGAAACGATTGAGGATATTACGAAAAAGATTGGGAAAGTTCCAGTTGAAGTAAATGATTTCCCGGGGTTTGTATCTAACCGTATTTTATTACCGATGATTAACGAAGCGATTTATACGTTATACGAAGGAGTAGCGACGAAAGAAGCGATTGATGAAGTAATGAAACTCGGTATGAATCATCCGATGGGACCTCTTACATTAGCTGATTTTATCGGTTTAGATACGTGTTTATACATTATGGAAGTGTTGCATGAAGGATTAGGAGATAGTAAGTATCGCCCATGTCCATTATTACGTAAGTATGTAAATGCAGGATGGTTAGGACGTAAAACGGGTCGTGGCTTCTACGTTTACGAGTAAATCCCTCCTTATTAATAAAGTAGTGGTCTTACCAAATAGTTAAAAAGATATATAGCAAATGGGGGCGAAGTACATGAATTTTCATTTTACTGAAGAGCAACAAATGATGAGGAAAATGGTTCGAGATTTTGCACAGAAGGAAATAGCGCCCTTTGTTCCTAGTATGGAACAAGGGGTATTCCCAAAAGAAGTTTTACAGAAAATGGGTGAACTTGGCTTAATGGGTATTCCGGCACCAGCGAAGTATGGTGGTGCAGAAATGGACTTTATTTCTTATATTTTAGCTATTGAAGAGCTTTCGAAAGTGAGTGCGACAATCGGTGTTATTTTAGCTGTACATACATCTGTTGGAACGAACCCGATTTTATATTTTGGAACAGAAGAGCAGAAGCAGAAATATGTTTCTAAGCTTGCGACTGGTGAATATTTAGGTGCCTTCGCCTTAACAGAGCCAAATGCCGGATCAGATGCAGGGAGTTTGAAGTCACGTGCTGTAAAGAAAGGCGACCACTACATCATTAATGGATCGAAAGTATTTATTACAAATGGTGGTGAAGCAAGTACATACATCGTCTTCGCATCTACAAATCCAGATGCAGGGAAAAGTGGTATTTCTGCATTTATTGTAGAGAAAGATACACCAGGTTTAATCATCGGAAAAGATGAGCATAAGATGGGGCTTCTTGGCTCTCGTACAGTGCAACTTACGTTCGAAGATATGAAAGTGCCAGCTGAGAATTTACTTGGTGAAGAAGGGCAAGGATTTAAGGTGGCAATGGCGAACTTAGATGTTGGACGAATTGGAATCGGAGCACAGGCATTAGGGATTGCGGAAGCAGCGCTCAAATGCGCAGTTGATTATGCAAAAGAGCGTGAGCAATTTGGAAAGCCAATTGCGGCGCAGCAAGGAATCGGCTTCAAACTTGCAGATATGGCAACAAGTGTAGAAGCAGCGCGACTACTCGTATATAGAGCGGCATCGCTTAGAGCGCAAGGGTTACCATGCGGTAAAGAAGCATCTATTGCGAAGTTATTCGCTTCTAAGACAGCTGTTGAAGTTGCGATTGAAGCAGTGCAAGTATTTGGTGGTTACGGTTATACGAAAGATTATCCAGTGGAGCGATTTTTCCGCGATGCAAAGATTACGCAAATATACGAAGGAACGAGTGAAATACAAAAGCTTGTAATTAGTCGAGCTTTATAAAAAGGGTAAGGGGGAGACTGGAATGCATTTTAAATTATCAGAAGAACATGAAATGATAAGAAAAATGGTTCGGGATTTTGCGAGAAATGAAGTAGCGCCGACAGCAGCTGAGCGTGATGAGGAAGAGAGATTTGATCGAGCTTTATTCGACCAAATGGCAGAGCTTGGTTTAACAGGTATTCCATGGCCTGAAGAGTATGGTGGGATTGGAAGCGATTACTTGGCGTATGTAATTGCCGTTGAAGAATTATCCCGCGTCTGTGCTTCTACAGGCGTAACGTTATCTGCGCATACTTCACTTGCTGGATGGCCGATTTTTAAATTTGGAACAGAAGAGCAGAAACAAAAGTTTTTACGCCCAATGGCTGAAGGAAAGAAAATTGGTGCATATGGTTTAACGGAGCCGAGCTCTGGATCAGATGCTGGCGGAATGAAGACGACTGCAAAACGAGATGGAGACCATTACATTTTAAATGGTTCGAAAATCTTTATTACAAATGGCGGCATTGCTGATATTTATGTTGTTTTTGCATTAACAGATCCTGAGTCAAAGCAGCGCGGCACGAGTGCATTTATTGTGGAGAGTGATACGCCAGGATTTTCGGTTGGGAAGAAGGAAAGTAAGTTAGGAATTCGCTCTTCGCCAACGACTGAAATTATGTTTGAAGACTGCCGTATTCCTGTAGAGAATTTACTAGGAGAAGAGGGCCAAGGATTTAAAGTTGCGATGCAAACGTTAGATGGCGGCCGTAACGGTATTGCGGCGCAAGCGGTCGGCATTGCACAAGGAGCTTTAGATGCTTCCGTAGAATATGCAAGAGAACGTCATCAGTTTGGGAAGCCGATTGCGGCGCAACAAGGGATTGGCTTTAAACTTGCGGATATGGCAACGGATGTAGAGGCGGCACGTCTTTTAACATATCAAGCGGCTTGGCTTGAGTCTGAAGGGCTTCCGTACGGGAAAGAATCAGCGATGTCAAAAGTATTCGCAGGTGATACAGCGATGAAGGTAACGACTGAAGCAGTACAAGTATTTGGTGGTTATGGATATACGAAAGATTATCCAGTAGAGCGTTATATGCGCGATGCAAAGATTACACAGATATATGAGGGAACACAAGAGATTCAAAGGCTTGTAATTTCTCGTATGTTAACGAAATAGGAACAAAAGCGTAGGTATTTTCCTACGCTTTTTCCTTCCAAAAATAATAGAGAGAGGTGAAGGGGATGGTTAAACATAATGTACATGCGTCAGTGAAAGATGAAAAATTAGTTGCGTTAAGGCGTGAACAAATGATTAAAGGTGCAGTGCAACTTTTTAAGCAAAAAGGATTCCCGCGTACAACAACGAGAGAAATTGCGAAAGCGGCTGGATTTAGTATTGGAACACTTTATGAATACATTCGCACAAAAGATGATGTATTATATTTAGTTTGTGATAGTATTTATGAACATGTAAAAGAACGTTTAGAGGAAGTAGTGTGTACAGAGAAGGGGAGTATAGAAAGTTTAAAGATAGCGATAACGAATTACTTTAAAGTGATGGACGAATTGCAAGAAGAAGTATTAATCATGTATCAAGAAGTACGTTTTTTACCGAAAGAATCACTCCCATATGTATTAGAGAAAGAGTTTCAAATGGTAGGGATGTTTGAGAATATTTTAGAACAATGTACGGAAAATGGAACGTTCATATTAAATAAAAAAGAAATACAGCTTCTTGCACATAATATTTTTATACAAGGACAGATGTGGGGATTTAGACGCTGGGCTTTACAAAAACTGTATACGCTCGAGGAATATACAGAAATGCAAATTAGGTATGTGTTGCAAGGGGCACATATGCTTCCGGAATAAGGAAGGGATAAATTATAATTTTATCACCATATAAAAGTTTCACGTTTTTTTTGTAGCATATTTGTGCGACTTTTGTTTATAATGAATAGTATGGATTTTTTTAAGCAGACCGTTATATATAAGGTTATATTTGAAGAAAGGAAGTGCCGCATAAGTGGATTTTAAGCAATATTCACCAGAAGAGCTAAAAGAATGTTCCATGATTGAAGTTGTACATAGTGTGTTAGGGGATAAAAGACAAGCAACGACATTCAACGAGTTGGTTCAAGAAATCGCTCAAGTGCTGGGACTATCTCAAGAGCAAGTTAATGCGAAACTCGCACAATTTTATACAGATTTAAACATCGATGGACGTTTCATTAATTTAGGAGAAAATCGTTGGGGGCTACGCAGCTGGTACCCATATGAGCAAATTGATGAAGAAATCTTACCTCAGCCAAAACCGAAGAAGAAACGTAAAGTTGAAGAGGACGGTTTTGACGACTACATCGAAGAAGATGAAGATGACTTCGACGATGCAGACGGAAATGCAGAAGAAGATGAAGATGATGTAGAAGATTTGGACAAGGTTCTTGAAGACGAAGACGCAGATGATGAAGATGATGATCTTGATGATTTAGAAGAAGATGAAGATGACTTCGCTGAAGAAGAACTTGAGTACGATGAAACTGAAGAAGAAGAAGAGGAAGAATTGTAGTTCTTGACTTTTCATTATCGTCCATGTAGAATCATTTTTGGGCTCTTTAAAAAAGGACGATAATACTTTTTAAGTGTAAATATAAAAGAAAATTGCTCCCTACTTATTACTTTATGTGATGAGGGGAGCAATTTTCTTTTTTGTTTTTTGTTTAGAAAATAAAAAGAGTCTAACAATAAGATAGATACAGTGTTATCTACATACGTTGCGCTTTGCAACGGTGATTATATAACAACAAGGTAGAAGGGAGTATTTTCATGACTAAGTATATTTTTGTAACAGGCGGTGTAGTATCGTCTTTAGGAAAAGGTATTACAGCAGCATCTCTTGGAAGACTTTTAAAAAATCGTGGTTTAAACGTAACTATTCAAAAGTTTGATCCATACATTAACGTAGACCCTGGGACTATGAGCCCATACCAACACGGTGAGGTATTCGTAACAGATGATGGTGCAGAAACGGACTTAGACCTTGGTCACTATGAGCGTTTTATCGACATCAACTTAAATAAATACAGCAACGTAACAACAGGTAAAATTTACTCTTCAGTTCTTCAAAAAGAGCGTCGTGGTGAATATTTAGGAGGAACAGTTCAAGTTATTCCTCACATTACTAACGAAATTAAAGAACGTGTATATCGTTCTGGTCGCGAAACAAACGCGGACGTTGTTATTACAGAAATCGGTGGAACTGTTGGTGATATCGAGTCTCTACCATTCCTAGAAGCAATCCGTCAAATTAAGAGCGACATCGGTCGTGACAACGTAATGTACATTCACTGTACGTTAATCCCGTACTTAAAAGCAGCGGGTGAAATGAAAACAAAACCAACGCAACATAGCGTTAAAGAGCTTCGCAGCTTAGGTATTCAACCAAACATTATCGTTGTTCGTACAGAACTACCTGTTTCTCAAGATATGAAAGACAAGCTTGCATTATTCTGTGACATCGATACAAAAGCAGTTATCGAAGCACGCGATGCAGATACTTTATATGCGGTTCCATTATCTCTTCAAGAACAAAACATGGACCAAATCGTTTGCGATCACTTAAAATTAGACAATCCAGCTGCAGATATGACAGAGTGGACTGCGCTAGTTAATAAAGTACGCAACCTTTCTAAGAAAACAAAAATTGCTCTTGTTGGTAAATACGTAGAGCTTCAAGATGCATACATTTCTGTTGTAGAAGCACTTCGTCATGCGGGCTACTCATTCGACACAGATGTAGAAGTGAAATGGGTAAATGCTGAGCACGTAACAGCAGAAAACGTAAAAGAATTAGTTGGTGATACAGATGGTATCCTTGTACCAGGTGGCTTCGGCGATCGCGGTGTAGAAGGTAAAATCGTTGCAATTCAATATGCTCGTGAAAACAAGGTTCCATTCTTAGGAATTTGCTTAGGTATGCAACTTGCATCAATCGAATTCGCACGTAACGTATTAGGATTAGAAGGAGCTAATTCTTCTGAAATTAATCCTGACACACCTTATGCAATCATCGACTTATTACCAGAACAAAAAGATGTAGAAGACTTAGGTGGTACACTTCGTCTTGGTCTATACCCATGTAAGCTTGCTGAAGAAACAAATGCTTACAATGCTTACAATGAGCCGGTTGTATATGAGCGTCATCGTCATCGTTATGAGTTCAACAATCAATTCCGTCCGGATATGGAAAAAGCAGGATTTGTATTCTCTGGTACAAGCCCAGACGGTCGTCTAGTTGAAATCATTGAGTTAAAAGACCACCCTTGGTTCGTGGCGGCACAGTTCCACCCAGAACTTGTATCTCGTCCAAACCGTCCACAACCATTGTTCCATGATTTCGTAAGAGCATCTATTACGAATAAAGAGAGCAAGTAATAAAAAAAGCGCCTGAAATAGGGCGCTTTTTTTAATATTCATTTAACATTTCATCAATTGTAAACTTCAATCCGTGATAAGCAAATAAAGCTACAATTAAACTTGGGAATCCGTAGCGGTTACCTTCATCGTCTGGAATAAGACCTTTTAACAGTTTTGTATCAATATGTACATCTGTATATTGTTCCAGTGATTCCGTACCTTCTTGAATAGCAGAGATTCCAACGATAGATTGACCTTCTTCTTGAAGATTTTTCGCGATTTTTACAATTTCTTCGTCAGTTGAAAAGCGGCTAATAAGAAGTACACGGTCCGCTGAAGTCACTGTTTCCAGCTCTCCGTTTTCTATTAAACGTTTTGCTTGTTTCATTGGTTCAGCACCGAACAACGCCTCTGAAATAATGCCCTCCATTTCGTTTGTACCATGCAAGTAAATAAAGCCATCGCCAACTAATGCTTGAGCGAGTAGACGGGCGCTATCTTCTAAGCTCATTTCTTCTTTTTGAGAAATTCTAGAGAAATATCCACTTAATTGAGTTGAGAAAATTTTTAACATGTTGTTGCTCCTTTCTTTCGTGTTAGCCGGTTCCCATTATAGCTTATTTTTTTTAGAAAGGGGAAATCGTAGGGTGGCATAACAAAATGGGAAACGGTAAAATAAGAAAGAATAGGAAGGAATTTGGCAAAGAATAGCGAAAATAAATCGATAAGATATAAGAAGCTTTAAATCTTGTATTTACACAGAAAGGTTGGGAGTTATGGAAGGGAAAATTTTAATCGTTGATGATCAATATGGCATTCGTGTGTTATTACATGAAGTGTTCCAAAAAGAAGGTTATCAGACGTTCCAAGCAGCGAATGGATTTCAAGCTTTAGATATCGTGAAAAAGGATAATCCAGATTTAGTAGTGTTAGATATGAAAATTCCAGGTATGGATGGTATAGAGATTTTAAAGCATGTAAAAGAAATTGATGAGAGTATTAAAGTAATTTTAATGACCGCTTATGGAGAGCTTGATATGATCCAAGAAGCAAAAGATTTAGGAGCTTTAATGCACTTCGCTAAACCATTTGATATTGATGAAATTCGTCAAGCGGTGAGAAATGAGCTCGCTGTAGAGGCTTAAAAATGAATTTTTTATAAAAAATATGGAAAAAAGCGTTTACATGGACTATTGAGCAGGTGAATACAGTTGAGTTTTTGAGTACAAGTTGTTATCCTATTGAGTGTAGAAAAAAGTCCGGTATGTAGATATACATATTTTACCTTATTCTGGTCATACTACCAGCGATAAGAACTTATCGGATACAAAAAACGTTTTTTAGGAGGATTCACCATGCCTTTAGTTTCTATGAAAGAAATGCTAAACAAAGCACTAGAAGGAAAATACGCAGTTGGTCAATTCAACATGAACAACTTAGAGTGGACTCAAGCTATCTTAGCTGCTGCGGAAGAAGAAAAATCTCCTGTAATCCTAGGTGTATCTGAGGGTGCAGCTCGTCATATGACTGGTTTCAAAACAGTTGTAGCTATGGTTAAAGCTTTAATCGAAGAAATGAACATCACTGTTCCTGTAGCGATTCACCTTGACCACGGTTCAAGCTTCGAAAAATGTAAAGAAGCAATCGATGCAGGTTTCACATCTGTAATGATCGACGCTTCTCACCACCCATTCGAAGAAAACGTTGAAACTACTAAAAAAGTAGTAGAATACGCACACGCTCGTAACGTATCTGTTGAAGCTGAGCTTGGAACAGTTGGCGGACAAGAAGACGACGTAATCGCTGAAGGTGTAATTTACGCTGATCCTGCAGAGTGTAAGCACCTTGTTGAAGCAACAGGTATCGATTGCCTAGCTCCAGCTTTAGGTTCTGTACATGGTCCTTACAAAGGTGAGCCTAACTTAGGATTCGCTGAAATGGAACAAGTTCGTGACTTCACTGGCGTACCTTTAGTATTACACGGTGGTACTGGTATCCCAACTGCTGATATCGTAAAAGCTATTTCTTTAGGTACTTCAAAAATCAACGTAAACACTGAGAACCAAATTGAGTTTACAAAAGCTGTTCGTGAAGTATTAAACAAAGACCAAGAAGTTTATGATCCTCGTAAATTTATTGGACCTGGCCGCGACGCTATCAAAGCAACTGTTGCTGGTAAAATGCGTGAGTTCGGTTCTAACGGTAAAGCGTAAGAATAAAATTCCGTTTTGGAAACCGTCTAGTCTTTTAGACGGTTTCCTTTCGTTGTATAATGAAAGCGTGAACAAGTCTAAAGATTTTATAAAGTGAATTTTTAGTCTGTAAATATAGAAAATAATGTGCATAGTCCTATTAATAAATGTGATAAGTATCTGAATGGATGAATTTGATTCGATGAATAGTTAATCTTCACCTATTTGTACTACAGGGGAGCTACAGGTGATGGTTTTCTACTTATTGAGTTTTAGGGTGGAAAGAGTGATTGAGATTCTTAAGGGGAATCTTCTACTTATTCTTATAAAGAAGTAGAAGGTAAATACATTCACAAGAAGGGAGCTCAATATGGAAAAATTGCTAATTGAAGGCGGAAGAGCTTTAAATGGAACAATTCGTGTGAGTGGTGCAAAGAACAGTGCTGTTGCACTAATTCCAGCGACGATTTTAGCGGATACTCCAGTAACTATTGGTGGCGTTCCTAATATTTCGGATGTGAAAATGTTAGGAGACTTACTAGAGGAAATTGGAGGGAAAGTAACATATGGGCAGGAGGAAGAGATGGTAGTAGATCCTTCTAACATGGTTGCGATGCCTTTACCAAATGGAAAAGTGAAAAAATTGCGCGCCTCGTATTACTTAATGGGGGCAATGCTTGGCCGTTTTAAAAAAGCTGTTATTGGGCTTCCTGGTGGATGTCATTTAGGGCCGCGACCGATTGATCAGCATATTAAAGGTTTTGAAGCATTAGGTGCACATGTTACCAATGAACAAGGTGCCATTTATTTAAGAGCAGATGAACTACGTGGAGCACGTATTTATTTAGATGTTGTTAGTGTAGGAGCGACGATTAATATTATGCTAGCGGCTGTACGAGCGAAAGGTAGAACTGTTATTGAAAATGCTGCGAAGGAACCAGAGATTATTGATGTAGCTACATTGTTAACAAGTATGGGCGCGCGCATTAAAGGCGCTGGTACAGATGTAATCCGAATTGATGGTGTAGATTCTTTACACGGTTGTCACCATACTATCATTCCAGATCGTATTGAAGCTGGTACGTATATGGTTTTAGGGGCAGCGTCAGGAGGAGAAGTAACAGTTGATAATGTTATTCCTCAGCATTTAGAATCAGTTACTGCGAAGCTAAGAGAAGCTGGTGTTCAAGTTGAAACGAATGATGACCAAATTACAGTGAACGGCAATAGAAGGTTAAAAGTAGTTGATGTAAAAACGCTGGTATATCCAGGGTTTCCAACAGATTTACAACAGCCGTTTACAACGCTTTTAACAAAAGCGCATGGAACAGGAGTTGTAACTGATACAATTTACGGCGCACGTTTCAAGCATATTGATGAACTGCGCCGTATGAACGCGCAAATTAAAGTAGAAGGCCGTTCGGCAATTGTGACTGGACCTGTTTTATTACAAGGTGCGAAGGTGAAAGCGAGTGACTTACGAGCTGGAGCATCCCTTGTTATTGCTGGTTTAATGGCAGATGGCATTACAGAAGTAACGGGACTTGAGCATATTGATCGAGGGTACGAAAATATAGTAGACAAGCTTAAAGGGCTTGGTGCAAACATTTGGCGAGAACAAATGACAAAGCAAGAAATTGAAGAAATGAAGAACGCTTAAAGTGATACTTCCGTTAATGGGGAGCGAAGAATCACTATTGGCGGAAGTATCACTTTATAGAAAAACACGGTTCACAAAATACGGCAGAAATATACAGACTTAAAGGAGAGGGATTATCGTGGAAAGAAGTTTATCTATGGAGTTAGTACGTGTAACAGAGGCTGCAGCATTATCATCAGCGCGTTGGATGGGACGCGGAAAAAAAGATGAAGCAGACGGTGCAGCGACATCAGCTATGCGTGATGTATTTGATACAGTTCCGATGAAAGGTACAGTTGTAATTGGCGAAGGTGAGATGGATGAAGCACCAATGCTATATATCGGAGAGAAATTAGGTACAGGGTATGGACCACGCGTAGACGTTGCGGTTGATCCTTTAGAAGGGACAAACATTGTAGCAGCGGGCGGATGGAATGCACTTGCTGTTATTGCAATTGCAGATCATGGTAATTTGTTACATGCTCCTGACATGTACATGGATAAAATCGCGGTTGGCCCAGAAGCAGTTGGGGCGGTTGATATCGACGCACCTATTATCGACAACTTACGTGCCGTTGCGAAAGCGAAAAATAAAGATATTGAAGATGTTGTAGCAACGGTTTTAAACCGTCCACGTCATCAAGCAATTATCGAAGAAATTCGTAAAGCTGGTGCTCGTATTAAATTAATCAACGATGGAGATGTAGCTGGAGCGATCAATACAGCATTTGACCGTACAGGTGTAGATATTCTATTCGGTTCTGGTGGAGCACCTGAAGGTGTATTAGCTGCAGTTGCATTAAAATGCTTAGGTGGAGAAATTCATGGAAAGCTCTTACCACAAAACGAAGCTGAATTAGCGCGTTGTAAAAAAATGGGCATTGACGATATAAATCGCATCCTTCGTATGGAAGACTTAGTAAAAGGCGACGATGCAATCTTTGCAGCAACAGGTGTAACAGACGGAGAACTATTACGCGGCGTTCAATTTAAAGGTAGCGTCGGAACAACACAATCTCTTGTTATGCGTGCAAAATCAGGCACAGTACGCTTCGTAGACGGACGCCATAGCTTAAATAAAAAACCGAACCTGGTTATTAAATAAAAAGCGTAAGTAGCTCGTTCAGAATGGGAGGGGATGGAGCTTCTGACGTAGAGGTGCTTTTTGCCTCGTAGGAAGACGCGAAGCCACCGACCATTCTAGCTGCTGAAGCTGGATTAAATAAAAAGTGTAAGCGACTCGCTCAGCATCGCAGGACATTGGAGCTCTCGACCAAGAAGCGCCTTTTGCTTCGAACGAGAGAGCGAAATGGCCGGAGATTGTAGCCGTTGAAACTGGATTAAATAAAGGCAGAAATGGCTTATCTATCCTTCCTTAAGATAAGATGAGTAGAAAAAAGAAAGAAATATAAAAAGCGAAGACAAATTTTCTTGTCTTCGCTTCTTGTATTTGTGTTTCAACGTATTGATTAAAACTAGATAAAAGGGTTACAATAGTGAATATTACCCTACTTGAACTTATTGCCTTTCATTATTATTTATTTGCCTTCCGTATTTTTTCCCTTTACCCATGTGAAAAGAGAATAACGTTAAAGTGTGGTGTCTGAATGAATTTGTCAATTGCAGCATTAGAAAACATGAAATTAAAAGAGTTATACGAGCTTGCGAAAGAATTTAAGATTTCGTATTATAGCAAGTTAACGAAAAAAGAGCTAATCTTCGCTATCTTAAAAGCTCGAGCAGAAAAAGAAGGTTTCTTTTTCATGGAAGGCGTATTAGAAATTATTCAATCAGAAGGATTTGGATTTTTACGTCCTATCAACTATTCTCCAAGCTCAGAAGATATTTATATCTCAGCTTCGCAAATTCGTCGTTTCGATTTACGTAATGGAGATAAGGTTTCTGGTAAAGTACGACCTCCGAAAGAAAATGAACGCTATTTTGGATTATTACAAGTTGAAGCTGTAAACGGAGATGATCCAGAATCAGCAAAAGAGCGTGTACATTTCCCTGCATTAACACCGTTATACCCAGATCGTCAAATGAAATTGGAAACGGAAACGAAAAAGTTACCGACACGCATCATGGATTTAATCGCACCAGTTGGATTTGGACAACGTGGTTTAATTGTCGCGCCTCCAAAGGCTGGTAAAACAAGTCTGTTAAAAGAAATTGCACATAGTGTTACAACAAACCATCCGGAAGCAGAATTAATTGTACTTTTAATTGATGAGCGTCCAGAGGAAGTAACAGATATTGAACGTTCTGTTAAAGGTGATGTTGTAAGCTCTACTTTCGATGAAGTACCAGAAAATCATATTAAAGTAGCTGAGCTTGTATTAGAGCGTGCAATGCGTCTTGTAGAGCATAAAAAAGACGTTGTCATTTTAATGGATAGTATTACCCGTTTAGCGCGTGCTTACAACCTTGTTATTCCGCCAAGTGGTAGAACTCTATCAGGTGGTATTGATCCAGCTGCTTTTCATAGACCGAAGCGTTTCTTCGGAGCGGCACGTAATATTGAAGAGGGCGGTAGCTTAACGATTTTAGCAACAGCGCTTGTTGATACAGGATCCCGTATGGATGATGTAATTTATGAGGAGTTTAAAGGAACTGGAAATATGGAACTTCACTTAGATCGCTCATTAGCTGAGCGTCGTATCTTCCCGGCGATTGATATTCGTCGCTCTGGTACGCGTAAAGAAGACCTATTAATTCCGAAAGAACATTTAGACAAGCTGTGGGGTATTCGTAAAACAATGCGTGATACACCAGACTTTGTTGAAAGTTTCTTACGTAAACTTCGTCAAACAAAGACAAATGAAGAATTTTTACAAAACATTGTTGCAGACTCAAAAAGATATGTAACAACTAAGTAAAGGGAAAAGATTGGGACTCGCTTATGTCGTAGTAAGCGAGTTTTTTATGTTTTTAAGGGAATGTTAGAGAGAGTAATATATGGAAATAATTTCGTTTTTTGAGATGAAACTCATATTTGGGGCGAAAGAACCTTAGCTAGTCAGAGCTGAACGAGCCACCTCCACTTTTAGGTGTTATCCAGCTCCAGCGGCTAGAATCCCCGGCCATTTCGCTCTCTCACTCGAAGCAAAAAGCGCTTCAAGGTCGAGAGCTCCAATGTCCTGCGATTCTGGACGAGCCGCTTCCGCTTTTAATTTTAAAAAGACAAAAACAGGTAGTTGCAAAATGGAGTTAGCCTTGTTATAATTTCATCATATGTGTTTCATCAATATAGTTGTGTAAGCAGCTGAAGATGAAAAACTCTGTTTCGAAAATGATTCAGGGCGGAAGGAGATGAAAAGAATGAAAGCAGGAATCCATCCAAATTACAATAAAGTTGTATTTATGGACACGAACACAGGCTTCAAATTCTTAAGCGGGTCTACTAAAGGCTCTAGCGAAACTGTTGAGTGGGAAGATGGTAACACTTATCCATTACTAAAAATTGAGATCAGTTCTGATTCTCACCCATTCTACACTGGACGTCAGAAGTTTGCTACTGCAGACGGACGTGTTGACCGCTTCAATAAGAAATACGGTATTAAGTAATAAAGAACATAAAACAGGCAAGTGTATGTATTCGCTTGTCTGTTTTTTTTGCGAAAATATTAAACCTTTACCCTACTTTGGATTAGGAAAGTAGATGAAAGGAGAGCTCAATGTACTTAATGAATCAAAATGGTTGGATTGAAGTGATTTGCGGGAGTATGTTTTCTGGAAAATCAGAAGAGCTCATCCGCCGTGTGCGCCGTACACAATTTGCGAAACAACATGCAATTGTATTTAAACCATGTATTGATAATCGTTATAGTGAAGAAGATGTTGTATCACATAATGGATTAAAGGTTAAAGCAGTTCCTGTTTCAGCTTCAAAAGATATATTTAATCATGTAACAGAAGAAATGGATGTTATTGCAATCGATGAGGTGCAATTTTTTGATGGGGACATTGTGGAAGTGGTGCAAATATTGGCAAATCGTGGCTATCGTGTCATTGTAGCCGGATTAGACCAAGATTTCCGTGGTCTACCATTTGGACAAGTTCCTCAGCTGATGGCGATTGCTGAACATGTAACTAAATTGCAGGCAGTTTGTTCTGAATGCGGATCTCCAGCAAGTCGTACGCAACGTTTAATTGATGGAGAACCAGCGGCATTTGATGATCCGATCATTTTAGTTGGGGCTTCAGAATCGTATGAACCACGTTGTCGTCATTGTCATGCAGTACCTACAAAACAAAGATAAATGAAACTCGCTATGTAGAGCGGGTTTTTTTCGAAAATAGATGAAGATTGGTGGCTAGCTCTTCGCATCTAAGAACCTTCCGCCCGAAAGGTAAAAAGCACCTTTAGGGCGAAAGAGCCTTAGCTGGTCAGAGCTGAACAAGCCACCTGCACTTTTAAATATAATTTGCGTTTTTTTGATTAAGTACCATATACTATTTGTATTAGATACTAGGATGTAGAGGTGAATGGTGTGTTAGATCGTTTGCAAGCTGTAGAAGATCGTTATGAGAAGTTAAATGAATTGTTAAGTGACCCAGAGGTTATTAGCGATACAAATAAGCTTCGTGAGTATTCAAAGGAACAATCTGATATGCAGGAAACGGTAGAGGTGTACCGTGAGTATAAAGATGTTCGTGAGCAATTAAGAGATGCAAAAGCAATGTTAGAAGATAAGTTAGACGCTGATATGCGTGATATGGTAAAAGAAGAGGTTTCTGAATTAGAGGGACAAGAGAAAACATTATCAGAACGTCTGAAAATTTTACTTGTTCCAAAAGACCCTAATGATGATAAAAACGTTATCGTTGAGGTTCGTGGTGCTGCTGGTGGTGACGAGGCAGCTTTATTTGCTGGTGATTTATATCGTATGTATAGTCGTTATGCTGAGGTGCAAGGTTGGAAAACTGAAATTATCGAAGCGAGCTATACAGAGTTAGGTGGATATAAAGAGATTATCTTTATGATTAACGGTAAAGGTGCTTTCGCGAAGCTGAAATTCGAGAATGGTGCTCACCGTGTACAACGTGTTCCTGAAACGGAATCTGGTGGGCGTATTCATACGTCTACAGCAACGGTAGCTGTGTTACCAGAGGCGGAAGAAGTAGAAATTAATATTCATGAAAAAGATGTTCGTGTTGATACGTTCGCTTCTAGTGGTCCTGGTGGACAAAGTGTTAATACAACGATGTCAGCGGTACGTTTAACGCATTTACCGACGGGTGTAGTTGTATCTTGTCAGGATGAGAAATCACAAATTAAGAATAAAGAAAAAGCGATGAAAGTATTACGCGCACGTGTTTATGATAAGTTTAGACAAGAAGCGCAAGCTGAGTATGATCAAAACCGTAAACAAGCTGTTGGTACGGGAGATCGTTCAGAGCGTATTCGTACGTATAACTTCCCGCAAAACCGTGTTACAGACCATCGAATCGGTTTAACGATTCAAAAGCTAGATCAAATTCTACAAGGTAAGTTAGATGATTTCATCAATGCCTTAGTGATGGAAGATCAGGCGCAAAAGATGGAGGCAGCTGAGTAATGCGTGTCTATGAAGCCCTGAAATGGGCTTCTTCTTTTTTACAGGAAAATGGACGAGATGAAAATGCGGGAGAAATTGTCCTTTGTCATGTATTAAAGACGAACAGAACAGGATTGCTCATGAATATGCGTGAAGAAATAACTGCGGAACAAGAGACAAGTTTTGCGAAATTTATCCACAAGCATGTAGAAGGTATTCCAATTCAATATATGATCGGTTATGAAATGTTTTATGGTAGATCATTCTTTGTAAATGAAGAGGTATTGATACCAAGACCAGAAACAGAGGAACTTATAGTTGGAGTGCTAGAGAGAATTGAGCGTCATTTTGGTAATGAGGAGCTTCACGTAGCAGATATCGGAACAGGTAGTGGAGCGATTTCTATTACGCTCGCTTTAGAAAATAAAAATCTTCATGTGTATACGGTAGATATTGCACAGGAGTCGATTGAAGTTGCAAAAGAAAATGCAAAAACTTTAGGAGCAGAAGTAACTTTCTATCACGGTGATTTACTATCGCCATTTTATGAAACAGATCAGAAGTTAGATGTCGTTGTTTCTAATCCTCCTTACATACCAGAGGAAGATTGGCGTGGCCTTTCTACTGTTGTGAAGGACCATGAGCCGAAGCGTGCGCTTGTTGGCGGCGAAGATGGACTGGATTTCTATCGTCGTTTTATGGAGGAATTGCCGAACGTATTACAGAAAAAAGCGATTGTGGCCTTTGAAATTGGTGTAGGACAAGGTGAAGATGTAAAGATGTTATTACAGCAAACTTTCCCACACGCTCAAGTTGAAGTTGTATTTGATATCAATGGAAAAGATCGCATGGTATTTGCAGAAATAGAGTAAGGCATAAGCCTTACTCTATTTTTTGTATAAAAAAATCGGAACTACTCAGCCATACATTTCATTCAGAAGTTTGGTAAGGAGTATTATTCCAGCGAAAATACGCCCCTTATTACCTATAGAAAGTTATTTTCATGTTTCAGCATATAGATTGCTGCCATGAAGATAAAAATGGACCTACACCTTGCTTGCTACCTTTCTTTGTTTTAAAACTTTGCGCGTGTGGCAGGGAAAGGCCCTGGCCGCTCCTATACATAGCCAGTCCCTCTCGAACATTTAAAAAAATGCTTTTCTGTCGGTTTTTCATAGAGTGGCTGAGTAGTTACAAAAATTCATATAGATTTTGAATTTAATAGTTTAGAAAGATGAAAGTCTGTCCACACTGTTTCTAGAGGGGACGGTGGAGGAAATGAAAAAACAAGTTATTGCTTATTTTCTTTTATTACTAATTGGTGCACAGTTACTTGTGCAGTTTGGATATATGAAAGCTGATGCAAAAGGGCCTGCTGTTATTCCGAAAGAGGCCGTTCGATTACGTATTTTAGCTAATAGTGATTCAGATAAAGATCAGGCGTTAAAACGTAAAGTACGTGATGAAGTAAAAGCGCAAATTGATGGATGGGTAGCAGATTTAACGTCATTTGAAGAGGCTCGAAAAGTAATTCAAAGCCATATTCCAGAAATTGAAAAGACAGTGGCGAATACGCTGAAAAGGGAAGGAAGTAAAGAGGCATTTCAAGTGAAATTCGATAAGAATGTGAAGTTTCCTACAAAGGTATATGGGAATTTTATTTATCCAGCAGGAGAATATGAAGCGGTGCTTATTACAATTGGAAAAGGTGAAGGTGCAAACTGGTGGTGTGTGCTATTTCCTCCAATGTGTTTCTTAGATTTTTCGAGTGGTACAGCTGTAAGGAAAGAAGAACATGTTGTGAAAGCTGAATCTCCTGAAGAGAAGCAGGTGAAACAACCGGAAGAGGATGAAGCAGAAGCTCCAAAGAAAAAAGAGGCTGAAATAAAAGAAACGAAAGTAGTAAAACAAGAGGTAACGAAAAAAGTAACAGCCCAAGAAAAGAAAGTTGTAAAAAATGAAACGCAAGTAGAAGAACAGCCTGTAAGTAAAGAAGAAACAAAAACTGTGGAAAAAGTGGAGAAAAAACAAGAAAAACAAAATGAGTATGTAAAAGTAGAAGAGGAAGCAGAAAAACCAAAGGTGAAATTATTTATTGTAGAAGCTTTCACATCTTTATTCTCTAAATAATAATATTTCTAAATCCCTTCGCATATATAAACATGAGGAGGGATGTATTATGAAGAAGGTGTATTTTGCTACAAAAGCAGATGTGGAAAGCTTGCATTCTTTTTTCGGACAAGCTAATAAAAAAGATGATAAAATAAATGAGTTGTACGCACAATTTATGATTTTAGAAGAGGCGGGAGAAATACGAGCTGTAATTGGGTATGAACAAAGCGAGGGAAATGTGCTTATTCGTTCTTGTTTATTCACACCTAATGTGGATAAACAGACTTTCCTATATTTTTTTGAAATGTTTTTGCAGTATATGAAAGAAAAAAATATTCGACAATTGTACTTACTCACAAATCATCCACAATCTGTGACGATCTTTCAGTTTTTTGACTTTGTCACTATAGAGAAAGAGAAAGTACCAGAGGGGATTCGACAGTTAGAACACTTTTGTAAAAATATAAAAGAGCCGAATGCAATAATACTAAATTGTCAGCTATTCACAAAGTTATCCACGGATTAATTAGGTTTATCCACATTTTGTGGATAAACCTTGTTTGTCTTTTGGATAAATCTCATAGTAAACTAAAAATAGACAAGTATTTCATGGTAGAAAAGGACGTGGAAAAAAATGCATACAAATATGTGGGTTGTGGATAATGTTGTGGAAAGAAAAAAATATTATCCACAATTAAAAGAAGCAGCGAGATTATTAAAAGAAAATGAAGCGGTGGCCTTCCCGACAGAAACAGTATATGGGTTAGGAGCGAACGCAATGGACGATGAAGCGATAGCGAAAATTTTTGAAGCAAAAGGGAGACCGAGTGATAATCCACTGATTGTCCACATAGGCACAAAATCTCAGTTAGATGGCATTGTAAGAGAAATTCCGCCGGTTGCAGAAACATTAATGGAACATTTCTGGCCAGGACCATTAACAATCATTTTACCTAGAAAAGAAGGGATTTCAGAGAAGGTTACGGCAGGGCTGAATACAGTCGGAGTGAGGATGCCTGATCATCCAGTAGCACTTGCTCTAATTGAAGAGGCAAATGTACCTGTTGCAGCACCGAGTGCGAATCGTTCAGGACGTCCAAGCCCAACGTTAGCTTCTCACGTGTATGAGGATTTAAATGGGAAAATTGCTGGTATCGTTGATGGCGGGGCAACAGGAGTAGGCGTCGAATCAACTGTAATTGATTGTACGAGCACAGTTCCGACAATTTTACGTCCAGGTGGAATTACGAAGGAACAATTGGAAGCGGTGATAGGTACTGTTTCTTTGGACCCAGCCTTAAAGGATGAAAAAGAAAAGCCAAAATCACCTGGAATGAAATATACACATTATGCACCGAAAGCACCACTTAGTATTGTTGAGGGATCACGTAAGTTTATTCAACGTCTTGTGGATGAGAAGAAGAAAGAAGGACTTAAAGTAGGTGTATTAACGACGGAAGAGTATCAGCATGTGTATAGTGCAGATGTTGTATTATCTTGTGGTATGCGAAGTGATTTAGCTAGCGTTGCGACTAAATTATATGATGTGCTTAGAACGTTTGATGCAAGTGAAGTGGATGTTATTTTTAGTGAGTCATTCCCTAATGAAGGAATTGGAAATGCAATTATGAATCGTTTAACAAAAGCGGCGGGGCATCATATTATCACTGAATGATAATGTACCTTTACCAAACAGAATATTTCTCCTTGGATAAGCATATTGTGAAGTAGCACGTCCGAGGAGGGACATGAATGACGCTTGAACAGCTAATACCTTTAATAATTATGGCGTTCGCCTTAGGGATGGATGCATTTTCGGTGAGCCTCGGTATGGGGATGGTGACATTAAAGTTAAGACAAATCCTTTATATCGGTATGACGATAGGGATATTTCATATTATCATGCCATTTATCGGAATGATATTAGGACGTTTTCTATCAGAGAGGTATGGGGATGTTGCGAATTTTGCAGGAGCCATTTTATTAATTGGACTAGGATTTTATATTGTATATTCGTCTATTTTAGAAGGTGAAGAGAATAGAACTGCCCCAATTGGAATTAGTTTATTTGTATTTGCATTTGGTGTCAGTATAGATAGTTTTTCGGTAGGTCTTAGTCTTGGAATTTACGGAGCGCAGACGATTATTACCATATTACTTTTTGGATTTATTAGCATGTTGTTAGCGTGGATTGGCTTATTAATCGGTAGACATGCGAAAGGTATGCTTGGTATATATGGTGAAATAGTAGGTGGTATTATTCTTGTTGGGTTTGGATTATATCTCCTTTTTCCTATATAATTTTCATATGAGGATGGAAAATATGAATAGGTTGCTAAAATGGTATGTCGTATGTATAACCTTTTTCCAAGATGGTTACGTAGGCTTATCATTTGGGGCATTGTTTTGCAAATTGCGGTTTTAGGTTGGATTAAATTGATTCGTGAATGGTAAGATAATTCCTTTCTGTACACTTAAATACAATACTCCGCAAATATAGAAAGGGTGTTACAAATGACGAGATTAAAACAAGTTTTTGGTATTATTATTAGTTTTTTTGTTTTTTGGTTTAGTATGCTCGGTGTACAAATGTTTGCTGAGTTTTTAGATATTGAGTCATTAAAATTTGTTGCAGGAAAATCTGAGGCGGCACGTGCGTTTTATTCACCGTATCCATTTTTAATTGTTTTCCTTATCACATTACTTTCTTTATATTTCTTTGTTATAAAGCTTGGTAAATCGAAAAAAGAGAAATTACCTGCATTAGAGGAGAAGAACGAAGAATTACAGTGAAAAAATCCCCCGCTAAAAAGCGGGGGATTTTATGTTTGGATGATGGAAGTGGACGAGCCGCAGCCGCTTTTAAATATATCCAGCTTCAGTGGCTAGAATGGTCGGTGGCTTCGCGTCTTCCTACGAGGCAAAAAGCGCCTTCTGTGCGAGAGAACCTTAGCTGGTCAGAGCTAATCGGGCCCTTCCACTTTTAAAGTGGCCTTACTAATTCAAATTGTTCTCCTAGTTTTGCGTAGTTGTGTCCTGCTAGGCGGCTTACTGGTTTTAGTTCTTCGGCGTGAATGCGGCCGTTTTCGTATAAGTGCTCTGCAACATGGAAACGAACGACGCGACCGATTAGTAAATCACAAGCTGGAGAGTCGTCGGTTCCGCCGAGCGGTATAGCGCGTTCTAATATGCACTCCATTCGAATGTTTGCTTCTTTCACCCCTGGTACAGAAATGACATCGCTATCGATAGGTGTTAGTTTTGCTAATTCGATTTCACTTTCATCAGGAGGTAGGTTGGCTGCTGTTTCGTTGATTGCTTCTACGTAAGATTCATCAGAAATATGTACGACAAATTCCCCTTTTTCTATTGCGTTTCGGGAAGTGTCTTTCGGTTTTCCTTCTTTTCGTTGTACCGAAACCGAGATAAGTGGTGGATTGGCAGCAACGATATTGAAATAACTATATGGCGCGCCGTTTAATACGCCATCTTTAGTTACAGAAGTAACGAATGCAACAGGCCGCGGAATGATACTGCCCGTTAATAATTTATAATTATCTTTTTCGGTTTGTTCGTTTGGGTTAATGGATAACATGTTCGTAATCCCCTTTCTAAATATGAATGCTTATTGTTTGTTTACAAGATAGCAGGGGGAAACTCCTGCTGAAAATAATATTTTGTTACATAAAAAGAACTTACTTCAATCGTAATGAAGTAAGTTCCGTTTAAAGAATCTTGAAGTCGAGATAAAAATCAAAGTAAAACGTATGCACCAGGTCCGATTAAAGCTACACCAACAGCAACAGCGATTAACATTAAATTGTATTCAAATCCGTCCTGTGTTACCCAGTAACCATTTTTTCCATGAACAGTGAAGATTGCCATTAACATTGTTCCGACGATAAATAATGAACCAATTGCAGTGAAAATACCTGATGCGAATAAGAAACCACCCAATAGTTCAGTTGCGCCAGCCATAAATGCCATAAATACACCAGGGCGTAAACCGATTGATTCCATCCAGCCACCTGTTCCTTTCAAACCGTAACCGCCAAACCAACCAAATAATTTTTGGGCACCATGACCCATGAATGTAATTCCTATAATAAGACGAATAATAAGAAGACCGATATCCATCATTTTAAAACCCCCTAAAAGTTATTTACTTATCTTATGTAAGTAATAATAAAATAGTTACTTACTTTAGTCAAGTATGTTTCGGCAAAAAATTAAAAGAAATTTTACAAATTAACAACAAAAGATAAAATGTAGTAAAGACCTCTAGACAAGTAAGCGGAAAAAAGAGAAAATATAAGTAGAAGTTAACTTTCTTATTGCTATTCAGACAATCAGAATTGACTGGAATTTTGCAAAGAGCTACAATAAGAGTCTATTAGTAATGACGTAATTTATTTCGAAAGCGTTTTTACAGTATAACTTTCGAGGTATGAAGTCTTACATGTATCCGATCTTTAATAGAGATTGCCCTATAAACTTTAGGTAAATTATAAGGAGGACTATCCTATGTTTAAAAAATTATTCGGTTTTGGTTCAAAAACAAATGAAGAAACAATCGTAGCTCCATTAACTGGAGCAGTGAAAAATATTGAAGAAGTACCAGATCCAGTATTCGCTGGTCGTATGATGGGTGACGGTGTTGCAATCGATCCTACTGAAGGTGTAGTTGTATCTCCAGTTGATGGTGAAATCGTACAATTATTCCACACAAAACATGCTATTGGAATTAAAACAAAGAATGGTACAGAAATTTTAATTCACGTTGGATTAGAAACTGTTAAAATGGAAGGCGAAGGTTTCGAAGCTCACGTTTCTGAAGGACAAGCTGTAAAAGCTGGAGATAAGTTAATCTCATTCGACTTAGAATTAATCCGTGAAAAAGCGAAGAGCACAATTACTCCAATCGTTATTACAAACACAGATGCAACTGATTCTATTAAGACAACTGTAGGTGTAACAGCTACAAAAGGATCAACAGAAGTAATGAAAGTTACAATGAAATAATTATTGTATAGAAGGAATCCGTTTCATATGAAATGGATTCCTTTTTTTGTTTTGTAGTATGTTCATTATGTATGTTAAAATACTCTAGGCACTTGGAAATAGGGTTTCACATATATGTGGATAAGGCGCATTTTTCTTAGAAAAAATATAAGAAAAATGCGCCTTTTGTATATTCACATTTCTTTTGTTCTATTCTAATGTACGTTATGATAAATGGTAGGAAACAGGAGAAAAGGGGTGGGTTTAGATGAAACGAGTGTTATTTGTTTGCACTGGAAATACATGCCGTAGTCCGATGGCTGAGGCTTTGCTTCGTCATTATGGAGAAGGGAAATTTGAAGTGCAATCGGCTGGTGTTTTCGCCTATCCTGGAAGCGATGCATCGATACATGCGAAGGAAGCTTTAGCTGAAAAAGGAATTTCAATAGATCATGCTTCGCAGCAGGTGAACGAAACTTTGCTTGATTGGGCGGATATTGTAGTAACGATGACGGAAAATCATAAGCAAATTGTATTTGGGCATTATCCGAGTGTTGAAAAGAAATTGGATACATTATATGGATTAACTGAGGGAATAAGTAAGGATATTTCAGATCCATTTGGAGGATCACTTTCTATTTATAAAGAAACGTTAGAAGAGATGGAAAAACTTGTACAAACTTTACTGAAAAAACATTCAGAAGGTTGATGTTTCGTGTATAATACGATATTGGAGATCACTTTGTTCTATTAAGGTAGCGAGTGTGAAATGAAGATAATTGATTGAAACTTTGGAGGGGTAAAAATGAAAGTAGTAGTAGCATCTGATCACGGCGGTATGAATATCCGTAAAGAACTTGTAAGTTTATTAGAAGAGTTAAATATTGAATATATTGATTTAGGTTGTGAATGTGAAGCTGGTTCTGTTGATTACCCTGATTTTGCGTTTCCGGCAGCAGAAATGGTAGCGAATGGTGAAGTAGATCGCGGCATTTTAGTTTGCGGAACAGGCATTGGTATGTCGATCGCAGCAAACAAAGTAAATGGTATTCGTTGTGCGTTAGTTCATGATACTTTCAGCGCGAAAGCAACGAGAGAGCATAATGACAGCAACATGTTAGCAATGGGCGAGCGTGTAATTGGAGCTGGCTTAGCGCGTGATATCGCAAAAATTTGGTTAACAACTGAGTATGAAGGTGGCCGTCACGAAAACCGCGTAGGAAAAATTAAAACGTACGAAACAAAGTAATAGATTCTAACTATACGTAGTATGAAATATAATTTGGTGAACCAACCTGTGAAAGGAAGAGGCGTAATGACAGAAATCGTAAAGGTAAGAGAACAGCTACAAATATCGCTTTCTGATTTCCAAGAACAAGCTTCGTTACAAAGTGGTCAAATTTTTGTAGTGGGGTGTAGCACGAGCGAAGTGCTAGGTGAAAGAATTGGGACATCAGGAACGATGGAAGTGGCAGAGGCGATTTTTTCTGAATTAAAGCAATTTCAAGAGCGAACAGGTATTGAATTGGCTTTTCAATGTTGCGAGCATTTAAATCGTGCTTTAGTAATTGAGAGAGAGGTAGCGATAAAATATCAATTTGAAATTGTAACAGTTACGCCTGTTAGATCAGCAGGTGGTGCATTAGCGACGTATGCGTATCACAACTTTAAAGATCCGGTAATAATTGAGTTTATTAAAGCAGATGCAGGAATGGATATTGGAGATACATTTATTGGTATGCATTTAAAGCATGTAGCTGTTCCGGTTCGTACAATTGTGAAGGAAATAGGGAGTGCGCATGTAACGATGGCAAAAACACGCGGGAAACTAATTGGTGGAGCACGTGCCGTCTATGCGGTAAACGAAGAAACTATGACGTGTCGTTGAAGAGAAAAATAGAAAGTCATCTAAATACTTTATATCGTAAGGTAAAAGGTATGTAGTCTGACCTTATAATAGAAGAAAGAAAAGACCGATTTCGGTCTTTTTTTTTCTTTTATGATATAGAAAGTCGTGTTAGAATGTAGTTGAAAACATGAAGGTTCGAAAGAATTACAACCTGAATTTTCGTTTTTTCTGAATAAATAAGAAAAAACTATTGGGAATTGATGTAATTCGTTCAGAAAAGGGGGATTTTGGTGGATCATTTAAAACGTCAAGATGAAAAGGTATTTGCTGCAATTGAGGCAGAACTAGGAAGACAGCGTTCAAAGATTGAGTTAATTGCTTCGGAAAACTTCGTAAGTGAAGCAGTAATGGAGGCGCAAGGTTCTGTTTTAACGAATAAGTATGCTGAAGGATATCCTGGAAAACGTTACTATGGTGGCTGTGAACACGTAGACGTAGTAGAAGATATCGCACGTGATCGCGTGAAAGAAATTTTTGGCGCTGAGCACGTAAATGTTCAACCACATTCTGGTGCACAAGCGAACATGGCAGTATACTTCACGATTTTAGAGCAAGGCGATACAGTACTTGGTATGAATTTATCTCATGGTGGTCACTTAACACACGGAAGCCCTGTTAACTTCAGTGGAGTACAATATAATTTCGTAGAATATGGCGTGGATGCTGAATCTCACCGTATTAATTACGATGATGTATTAGCAAAAGCGAAAGAACATAAACCAAAATTAATCGTTGCAGGTGCAAGTGCATACCCTCGTGTTATCGATTTCAAACGATTCCGTGAGATTGCAGATGAAGTGGGCGCATACTTAATGGTTGATATGGCACATATCGCTGGTTTAGTAGCAGCTGGTTTACATCCAAACCCAGTACCACATGCACACTTCGTTACAACAACAACACATAAAACATTACGCGGCCCACGTGGTGGTATGATTTTATGTGAAGAGCAATTTGCAAAACAAATTGATAAATCAATCTTCCCTGGTATTCAAGGTGGCCCACTTATGCACGTAATTGCTGCAAAAGCTGTTGCATTTGGTGAAACACTACAAGATGATTTTAAGACATATGCACAAAATATTATCAACAATGCGAACCGCTTAGCTGAAGGCCTTCAAAAAGAAGGACTTACACTTGTTTCTGGTGGAACAGACAATCATTTAATCTTGATCGATGTTCGTAACTTAGAAATTACAGGTAAGGTAGCCGAGCATGTATTAGATGAAGTTGGTATTACAGTAAACAAAAATACAATTCCATTTGAAACAGCAAGCCCATTTGTAACAAGCGGCGTACGTATCGGTACGGCAGCTGTAACATCCCGTGGTTTCGGTTTAGAAGAAATGGATGAGATTGCAGCAATTATTGCTCATACATTAAAAAATCATGAGAATGAAGCTGCATTAGAAGAAGCACGTAAACGTGTAGAAGCGTTAACGAGCAAATTCCCAATGTACACAGATCTATAATAGATTGAAAAAGACTGCTGAGACATAATTGTTTTGGCAGTCTTTTTTTGAGAACATATATTGTTTTTAAAGTATGTATACAAATGATGAATAAATTTTGGCGATATAATGAAGGATACAGCTCCCATAATTGGTAAAGATACTAGATAGATTCATTCTAATTCACGATTTTACCAAATTTGCCCTTGAATATTAGTAGCGTTTTCTTTACAATCGTAAATAGTGCAAAAAAGCGTGTGAAAACGCATGAATATCATCTAAAGGAGAGATTCACATGGGAAAACTGTATGTATTTGATCACCCGTTAATTCAACATAAGATTACATATATTCGCGATAAGAATACAGGTACGAAAGATTTTCGTGAATTAGTGGACGAAGTAGCAAGCTTAATGGCTTTCGAAATTACTCGCGACCTTCCACTTAAAGACATTGAAATTGAAACACCTGTAAGCAAAGCAACAACAAAAGTGATCGCTGGTAAAAAACTTGGTTTAATTCCGATTTTACGTGCAGGTTTAGGAATGGTTGACGGAATTCTGAAATTAATTCCAGCAGCAAAAGTAGGACACGTTGGTTTATACCGTGACCCTAAAACATTGCAACCGGTAGAATACTATGTGAAACTTCCAACGGATGTAGAAGAGCGTGACTTTATCGTACTAGATCCGATGTTAGCTACAGGTGGTTCTGCAGCTGAAGCAATTAATTCTCTGAAAAAGCGCGGTGCGAAACAAATTAAATTAATGTGTATCGTAGCTGCTCCAGAAGGAGTAAAGGTAGTACAAGAAGAGCATCCTGATGTTGATATTTATGTAGCAGCATTAGATGAAAAATTAAATGACCATGGTTATGTAGTTCCAGGCCTTGGTGATGCTGGTGACCGTTTATTCGGAACGAAGTAAGACAACAGACGAGAGGGGGGATTCCCTGCTCGTCTTTTTTTGTGTCATTAGTGTGCGGGGGAGGGGAGACAAATATACAGAGTATATACAACATAAGTTGCATACACATCACATATAATATAGAAGTCTTACGTCTAGAGAACACTATATTATGGAAGGAAAGCGTTATATCTTAAAAACATAATAGTGACAAACTTGTGAACATTCCCTTCTATTATAAAGGGAGAACCGTTAGAAATTGCATATCTCTAACCAGTATTTAGAAGGGGAACGTTTTCATTTTTGGGAGGAAATGACTAATACTCAAATTTTTTGATTTTTTACGATTTCTCGTTGACACTGTTAATACCCTATTGTATGCTAACAACGGGGATAGATGGTAGGGCTTTCAGTGACAAAAATACATCTATTCCGTGACGAAAATGTAAACTTTTTATTTTGTATAGAATTTATGCAGAAAAATGAGTTATTATTAACACATCGTGAATGAGGGTTACATATTGGAGGGATGAATCCTTGCAAAAAAACGATCGCAGCCATATAAAAGCTTATGCTTTAATGTCAGGAATTCTTGCTCAGTTAGTCGGTTCTATTCTTGTTGGAATCTTTGGTGGGCAATGGATTGATAATAAGGTTGGAACGTTTCCACTGTTTCTTATTATAGGGTTATTACTCGGGTTAGGAACAGGGGTATACGCAATGATTCGACTCATTCGACATTACTATTCGGGAGAGCAATGATGATAGACGTACATGGACTTGTCCAAAGACAAAAGAAATATATGTACTACTTGCTTGCGCTTCTAGTGCTAGGATGGGGATTTACCTCTTACAAGGATGTATTTCTTGGGCTGATTATCGGAACGATTTTCAGTTTTCTTAGTTTGCGCATCATTGCACGTAGAACAGACAAGCTATTAGATCGCGTAACAAATGGAGAAAACGTAAAGTTTAAGGCGACAGCGGTAAGTACATATTCAAGATTCGCCACGATTGGGTTATTAATTTTATTTGCAGCCAAATATCAAGAGTTAATTGCGATGTGGGGCTTAGGTGTAGGATTGCTGACAGGATATCTTGTCATGATCATAGATTTTCTTTATTTAGAGTATAAGAGCAGGGAAGAGAGGTGAATTACTAGTGGAACACGGTAAATTAGTTGAATTTCTAGGTTTAACGTTCGATTTGTCATCAGTTATGATGGTTACTGTAGCAGCAGTTATTGTTTTCTTAATCGCTGTTATCGGGACTCGCAGCTTAGCTCTTCGCCCAACAGGAATGCAAAACTTCATGGAATGGGTGTTTGACTTCGTGAAAGGGATTATCAATAGTACGATGGACTGGAAAACAGGTGGACGTTTCTTAACGCTTGGCGTTACGCTTATCATGTTTATCATCGTATCGAACTTTCTTGGTTTACCATTCATGTATTCAGCAACTGAAGCTGGCGAACATATTGCATGGTGGAGATCACCAACGTCTGATCCAGCAGTTACATTAACATTAGCCGTGATGGTAGTTACCCTCACCCATTACTATGGAATTAAGATGAAGGGTACGAAAGAATACGCTAAAGGTTATTTCCAACCTATGAAATTCTTATTCCCATTAAAGGTTATTGAGGAGTTTGCTAACACATTAACGTTAGGTCTTCGTTTATTTGGTAACATTTACGCAGGTGAAATCTTATTAGGATTACTTGCTAAGTTAGGTGGGGCATCATTCCTTGGTGCATTAGGTGCGCTTGTACCGATGTTAGCATGGATGGGATTCAGTGTATTCGTTGGTTCAATCCAGGCATTTATTTTCGTAATGTTAACGATGGTTTATATGGCTCATAAAGTAAGCCATGACCATTAATATAATTTAAGTAAGAAAAAATTTATTTTTTTATAATACAAAGGAGGACAAATTAAATGAGTTTAGGTGTAATCGCAGCTGCAATTGCAATTGGTTTATCAGCATTAGGTGCAGGTATTGGTAACGGTCTTATCGTATCACGTACAATCGAAGGTGTTGCTCGTCAACCAGAATTAAAAGGCGCACTTCAAACAATTATGTTCATCGGGGTTGCTTTAGTTGAGGCACTTCCAATCATCGGTGTAGTTATTGCATTCATCGTAATGAACAAATAAGGGAGACTCCCCTTACATAGATGGCGAAGAGTGTTTTTCCGAACTTTCTTCGCCATTGCTTTATGAACGAAATATATGTCTTTTTTTCATATAGTCAATTTAGAAATCTCGAAGGGAGTGAATCCTTGTGCCAACTTTATTATTAGGAGCTGCCATTCCGTTTGGAACGATTGCTTATACACTATTCGTGTTCCTAGTTTTATTAGTAATGTTACGCAAATTTGCGTGGGGTCCTTTAATGGGCATTATGAAAGAACGTGAAGAGCATGTTACTAATGAAATCGATGCTGCTGAGAGAAGTAATGCAGAAGCGAAAAAATTAGTAGAAGAACAACGTGAAATGTTAAAACAATCACGTGTTGAAGCACAAGAGTTAATCGAAAGAGCGAAAAAACAAGCTGTAGATCAAAAAGATGTTATTGTTGCTGCTGCGAAAGAAGAAGCAGAATCAATTAAAGCATCTGCTGTACAAGAAATTCAACGCGAAAAAGAGCAAGCGATTGCTGCTTTACAAGAACAAGTCGCTTCTTTATCTGTTCAAATTGCTTCTAAAGTAATTGAAAAAGAATTAAAAGAAGAAGATCAAGTGAAGTTAATTCGCGATTATATTAAAGAAGTAGGAGAAGCGCGATGAGCAATGGGATTGTAGCAAAACGTTATGCTGTCGCTCTTTTTAAAATTGCAAAAGAAAAACACGTATTAGAAATGTTTGAAGAGGAATTACGCCTTGTACAAAACGTTTATGTAAAGAACGGAGAACTACATAGCTTTTTAACGCAACCGAACATTTCAAAAGAGCAGAAGAAAACGTTTCTTGCAAACGTATTCGGATCTGTTTCTGAATCTATTTTAAATACGTTATACATTTTAATTGATAACAAGCGCATTGATATCTTACCTGAAATTGCAGATGAATATGTTGTTCTTGCTAATGAAGAACGTAACGTAGCGGATGCAACTGTATATTCTATTCGTCTTCTATCAGAAGAAGAGAAGCTTAACATTGCAGAAGCATTTGCAAAGAGAACGGGAAAAGACGCAATTCGCG
This sequence comes from Bacillus cereus group sp. MYBK30-2, assembly GCF_051915945.1. Classification (NCBI taxonomy): domain Bacteria; kingdom Bacillati; phylum Bacillota; class Bacilli; order Caryophanales; family Bacillaceae; genus Bacillus; species Bacillus cereus group sp. MYBK30-2. The sequence goes on along the minus strand of NZ_JBQAFR010000003.1, from coordinate 355,888 downwards.
TGAAAAATGTTGTAGATGAAGATTTACTAGGCGGCATTAAAGTACGTATTGGAAATCGCATTTATGACGGAAGTTTACAAGGAAAATTAGCACGTATTCAGCGTGAATTAATGAAGAATAGATAGGGGTGAAGCACATGAGCATCAGAGCTGAAGAAATTAGCGCACTGATAAAGCAACAAATCGAGAACTATCAGTCTGAAATCGAAGTTAGTGATGTTGGTACAGTTATCCAAGTTGGTGACGGTATCGCGCGTGCTCATGGTCTTGATAACGTTATGGCTGGTGAACTTGTAGAGTTCTCTAACGGCGTTATGGGACTAGCACAAAACTTAGAAGAAAACAACGTAGGTATCATTATCTTAGGACCTTACACAGAAATCCGTGAAGGTGACGAAGTTCGTCGTACTGGTCGCATCATGCAAGTACCAGTAGGAAAAGAACTAATCGGTCGTGTTGTAAACCCATTAGGTCAGCCAGTTGATGGTTTAGGCCCAATCAATACAACAAACACTCGTCCAATCGAAAGTCCAGCACCAGGTGTAATGGATCGTAAATCTGTTCATGAGCCACTTCAAACAGGTATTAAAGCGATCGATGCTCTTGTACCAATTGGCCGTGGTCAACGTGAGTTAATCATTGGTGACCGTCAAACAGGTAAAACAGCAGTTGCACTTGATACAATCATTAACCAAAAAGATGAAGATATGATTTGTATCTATGTAGCTATCGGACAAAAAGAATCAACTGTACGTAACGTAGTAGAAACACTACGTAAGCACGGTGCATTAGATTACACAATCGTTGTAACTGCATCAGCTTCTCAACCAGCTCCATTACTATACCTAGCTGCTTATGCTGGTGTAACAATGGGTGAAGAGTTCATGTACAATGGTAAACACGTATTAGTAGTATATGATGACTTATCAAAACAAGCAGCGGCTTACCGTGAGCTGTCATTACTATTACGTCGTCCTCCAGGTCGTGAAGCATATCCAGGGGATGTATTCTACTTACATTCTCGCTTATTAGAGCGTGCAGCAAAATTAAGTGATGCAAGAGGCGGCGGTTCTTTAACTGCACTACCTTTCATCGAAACACAAGCAGGGGACGTATCAGCTTACATCCCAACAAACGTAATTTCTATTACGGACGGACAGATCTTCTTACAATCTGACTTATTCTTCTCTGGTGTACGTCCAGCGATCGATGCAGGTACTTCTGTATCTCGTGTTGGTGGATCTGCTCAGATTAAAGCAATGAGTAAAGTATCAGGTACACTTCGTCTTGACCTTGCATCTTACCGTGAGTTAGAAGCGTTCGCTCAGTTCGGTTCTGACCTTGATAAAGCAACACAAGCGAAACTAAACCGTGGTGCTCGTACAGTTGAAGTATTAAAACAAGGATTACACAAACCGTTACGTGTAGAGAAACAAGTTATCATTCTTTACGCTTTAACACGTGGATTCCTAGATGATATCCCAGTAGCAGATATCACTCGTTTCGAAGAAGAATTCCATGCTTGGTTAGATTCAAATGCAGCTGACTTATTAAGCGAAATCCGCACAACTAAGAAACTTGCGGATGACGACAAATTTGCAGCAGCAATTAACGGATTTAAAAAAGTATTCGTAGCTTCTGAATAATAAAAGCATAAGCGGCTCGTCCTGAATGTGAGGGGGATGGAGCTTCTGACGAAGAGGCGGTCTTTGCCTCGTAGGAAGAAGTGAAGCCACCGAGCATTCAAGCCGCTGGAGCTAGATAATATAAAAAGGCAACTCAAGTTTTGAGATTGCTGACGGTTATGTAAAGGAAAAGAGTAGGTGTACCTATTCTTTTCCTTCAATCATGAGCAAGAATATCTTGCAACCTAGATTAGGAAGAGGATTCTTACTAATCGTGCCAACTTCCGGAAAAAAGGTGGTGAAAACCTGTGGCATCTTTACGCGATATAAAAGCGAAGATTAACTCGACAAAGAAAACGAGTCAAATTACGAAAGCGATGGAGATGGTATCTGCATCTAAGTTAAACCGTGCAGAGCAAAATGCTAAATCTTTCGTTCCGTATATGGAAAAGATTCAAGAAGTAGTAGCGAGCATTGCGCAAGGAAGTAAAGGGATTAATCATCCAATGCTAAATGCGCGTCCTGTAAAGCGTACGGGATACATCGTTATTACATCTGATCGCGGACTAGCAGGTGGTTATAACAGTAACGTATTACGTACAGTAAGTAACGTAATTCGTGAACGTCATAATATGGATTCAAACCAATATTCAATTATTGTGCTTGGACGACTAGGACGTGATTATTTAAAACGTCGCGGCTTTAACATCATTGATGAAGTAGTTGGATTATCTGACCACCCATCATTTACTGATATTAAAGATCTTGCTTCTCGAGCAATTGCGATGTTCGCAGATGGTGCTTATGATGAGCTGTATATTTACTACAATCATTATGTAAGTAAAATTTCACAAGAAGTAACGGAAAATAAAATTTTACCGCTTACGGATGTGGCGTCTGATAAACCGACGACAGCCTATGAATTCGAACCTTCTGAAGAAGAAATTTTAAAAGTATTATTGCCACAATACGCAGAAAGCTTAGTGTACGGTGCATTACTAGACGGTAAAGCAAGTGAGCACGCGGCGCGTATGACAGCAATGAAGAGTGCTACAGACAACGCAATGGAAGTTATCGATTCACTTACACTTTCATTCAACCGTGCGCGTCAAGCAGCGATTACGCAAGAGATTACGGAAATCGTTGGTGGAGCAGCAGCGTTAGAATAGTAATAAAAAGCGGAAGCGGTTCTTTCAGGAGAACCGCGTAAGCTAAACTAATAAAAATTAAAAGCCGACTTCTCTTAGAAAGTGGGCTAATTAAAAGAAAGCTAGGAGGGAACCCGATGAATAAAGGGCGCGTTACGCAAATCATGGGTCCGGTTGTAGACGTTAAGTTTGATGGCGGAAAGCTACCAGAAATCTACAACGCCCTTACGGTAAAACAAAGCAACGAAAACGGAGCAAACATTAACTTAACATTTGAAGTTGCACTTCATTTAGGTGATGATACAGTTCGTACAGTTGCGATGTCTTCCACAGATGGACTTGTTCGTGGCACAGAAGTAGAAGATACTGGTAAAGCAATCTCTGTACCAGTTGGTGATGTAACACTTGGTCGTGTATTCAACGTATTAGGTGATGCAATTGACTTAGATGATGAAGTTCCTGCGGATGTACGTCGTGATCCAATTCACCGTCAAGCACCTGCATTCGAAGAATTATCTACTAAAGTAGAAATTCTTGAAACTGGTATTAAAGTAGTAGACTTACTTGCTCCTTACATTAAGGGTGGTAAGATCGGTCTATTCGGTGGTGCCGGTGTAGGTAAAACAGTATTAATTCAGGAATTAATTAACAACATCGCACAAGAGCACGGTGGTATCTCTGTATTCGCTGGTGTAGGTGAGCGTACTCGTGAGGGTAATGACTTATACCACGAAATGAGCGATTCTGGCGTAATTAAGAAAACTGCGATGGTATTCGGACAAATGAACGAGCCACCTGGAGCACGTCAACGTGTTGCATTAACAGGTTTAACAATGGCTGAGCATTTCCGTGATGAGCAAGGACAAGACGTACTACTGTTCATCGATAACATCTTCCGTTTCACGCAAGCAGGTTCTGAAGTATCTGCCCTTCTTGGTCGTATGCCATCTGCGGTAGGTTACCAGCCAACACTTGCAACAGAAATGGGTCAATTACAAGAGCGTATTACATCTACAAATAAAGGGTCTATCACGTCTATCCAAGCGGTATATGTACCAGCCGATGACTATACTGACCCAGCACCAGCTACAACGTTCGCTCACTTAGATGCAACAACAAACTTAGAGCGTCGTTTAACACAAATGGGTATTTACCCAGCCGTAGATCCATTAGCATCTACATCTCGTGCACTTTCTCCAGAAATCGTAGGAGAAGAGCATTATGAAGTAGCTCGTCAAGTACAGCAAACTTTACAGCGTTATAAAGAGCTTCAAGATATCATCGCTATCTTAGGTATGGATGAGTTATCTGAAGAAGATAAGTTAGTTGTACATCGTGCTCGTCGTATTCAATTCTTCTTATCACAAAACTTCCACGTAGCGGAGCAGTTTACAGGTCAAAAAGGTTCTTACGTACCTGTGAAAAATACAGTTAGTGGTTTCAAAGAAATTCTAGAAGGAAAATATGATGACCTTCCAGAAGATGCATTCCGTCTTGTTGGTAGCATTGAAGAAGTTATTGAAAACGCGAAGAAAATGATGGCGTAAGGCCTTAGGAGGGACGAATTATGAAGACATTTCCAGTCAGTATTGTAACTCCTGATGGACCGGTTTACGAAAAAGAAGTAGAAATGGTAAGTGTAAAAGCAGAGAGTGGGGAAATGGGGATCTTACCAGGTCACATTCCGACTGTTGCACCATTAAAAATTAGTGCAGTTCGTCTGAAAAATGGTGGACACACTGATTATGTAGCAGTAAGCGGTGGCTTTATCGAAGTTCGTCCAGATAAAGTAACTATATTATCATCATCTGCTGAAGAAGCAAACCATATCGATATCCATCGTGCAAATGAAGCGAAGCGTCGTGCTGAGCAACGTATGCAAGATAAACAAGCACATGTTGACTTTAGACGTGCAGAAATGGCCTTGCAGCGTGCTGTGAACCGTTTAAACGTTTCCGATATGAAGTAAAAAAACGTAAAGGCCTCGCCTTTACGTTTTTTTTTTTATAGAGATAAATGAAAAGAACTGCAGGTTAGTTTTTTGTTATGCATAGCTGTGTTCTACTCAAATGTCGAAAATGAATTAAACAGATAGAATAAACTAACAAAATTGGTATAATTATATTATTGCTTGTATAAGTAGAGAATATATAACAATTTATATTTTATAAAGGAGATGAATAGATGATCGGTGAAATGAAGCAAGAAGCATTGCACTCTTTAAAGGGAAAATGGGGACTAGGTGTTGGATCAACGATTTTATATTTTATTTTAAGTTATGTTGTTGCACTGGCTGCAATGCTTATACTTTTAATTCCAGGCCTTATTATATTTTTCGTAATTGCTGGTTTAACTGGTTCATTTGAAGAGGAAACAATTTCAATTGGGGCAGGTATTACATTTGGAATTCTTTATTGCATAATGATGATTTTGAGTAATGCATCTTATGGTATTACATCATATGGTTATACGAATGTGTTGCTACAAATTAGTAAAAGAGACGATGCTAGAGTAGATTATTTATTTGAAGGATTTCGTGGCTTTAAAAGAATGATGAAAACAATGTGGGCTATGCTTGCGATTTTATTATATACAGGTACATGGATCCCAGTGCTATTAATAGGTTTATTCTCGTTTTTTGGTGAGGAAGGGAATGTATCGTTAATAATTGCGTTCTTCGTACTATTAGCTATTTCAGTCGTTGTAATGATTGTGACGTATTTTTCTTATGCGATGACATATTATGTTATGATTGAAAATCCAGATTATAGCGTTTCACAGGCGATGAAAGAAAGTAAGAACATCATGAAGGGGCATAAGCTAGATCTATTTCTTTTATGGCTTAGCTTCATAGGATGGGCTATTTTAGCGATGCTTACATTTGGAATAGGATTTCTTTGGCTTAGTCCATATATGGGTACAACTACAGCGCATTTTTATCGCTACATTTCAAAAGGTGAATTGCAGTAGGAACGTGCTATACTAATAGAATTATTACGTATAGGAGGCTCTAATTATGATTAGTGATTTAAAAGGAGAAGCACTAGATTCTCTAGAAGGAAAATGGGGAGTAGGCGTAGGGGCTACATTACTTGTATGGGTTCTTACATCAGCTTTTGGTTTTAGTATCCAGTTTGTTTTTTCGCAAGCGTGGGGCTGGGAAGAAGCGAATAAATCACTTTCGCTAGACATTATTACAATGTTTCTGGTTGGTCCATTGACGCTAGGAGGCTATTATTTAGCACTACATATCATTCGTGAAAAAGAAGTTCGTATTGGACAGTTATTCAGATGGTTTACAGAAGGTAATAAATTTATAAAGTCATTTTTAGTATATTTGTTGGTCAATATTTATCTTATTTTATGGTCTTTACTTTTCATTATTCCGGGCATTATTAAATCGTTCTCTTATGCGATGACGTATTTTATTTTAAATGATCATCCTGAGTATTCAATGAACCAAGCCATTACAGAAAGCCGTCGTATGATGAATGGGCATAAAATGGAGTATTTCATATTATGTTTAAGTTTTATTGGTTGGTTTATATTAAGTGTTATTACAATAGGAATTGGATTCTTATGGTTAACTCCATATTTTTATACAACGAAAGCAGCGTTTTATAAAGAAATTGCAGAAGAATACTATGAGAAAAAAACTCCTGTACTATAAAAGCACCCAGTGTGAATTAATTATTCATACTGGGTGTTTTTTGTAGAAATTTTATAAACTGTTTACTGCCTAACGGTTTACTGAAATAGTAACCTTGCATATATCTACAGTTATTTTTCTGTAAAAATTTAAGCTGTTTTTCTGTTTCAATTCCTTCGGCAACGACAGAGAGGTTTAAAGTGTTTGCAAGAGAGAGAATGGTTGAAACAATGGCCCTTTCCTCTGCCCAATGATCGGCTAGTTGTGTAAATTCTCTTGGCACTTTTAATGTATCGATAGGGAAAATCGACAAATATGCAAGAGAAGAGTAACCGGTACCGAAGTCATCAATAGATGTTTGAATACCATACTCTTTTAATTGTTTTAGTCTTAATAACGTTTCTTTTTCATCAATCATTGCAATTCGTTCTGTTAATTCAAGTGTTACATATTTAGGATCAACACCAACGTCTTTTAGTATGTGTGCAATATTCTCGAGTAACTGATCTTGTTGAAACTCTTTTGCTGATAAGTTAACGCTCATCTTTAAATCTTTGTAGCCAAGGGTTTGCCATAGTTTTAGTTGGCGGCAAGACTCTCGTAACACCCAATGACCGAGCGGTATGACTTGCGGAGTCTCTTCTACAATTGGAACGAACTCACACGGTGAAATTTCACCTAACAGAGGATGCTTCCAGCGTATTAAAGCTTCGGCACCAATGACCTTATTCGTTGTAATATCAACTTGTGGTTGATAGACGAGAAAGAATTCTTTATTTGCTAAAGCGAGTGGTAAATCTTTTTCGATTCGGGCTTTTCGTTCCATTTTTTTATATAGTTCTTTTGTATAAAGCGAGCTACCATTTTTTCCTTTGTTTTTTGCTTCGTACATGGCCATATCAGCATGTTGCAAAATAGACAACGGATCTTCGCCTGCTTCAGGGTATATGGCAATCCCGATACTTGACGAGATTTGTAAATGTTGATTTTCAATTTCGAATGGTTCATTCATAGATACTACAATCATATCAGCTATTTTTTGTACATCTTTATCTTTTTTATAATCTTCTATTAGAATTGTGAACTCATCCCCAGCTAACCGAGCAAGTTTCATATTGGGTGTCGATATTCGTTCTAGCCTTTTTGCTATAGCAATTAAAAGTAGGTCTCCTATTCGATGGCCAAGAGTATCGTTAATAACTTTAAAGCGGTCTAAATCGAGAAACATAACAGCGAAAGGCCTTTTTGATGTTTTTGCTCGTATAATTGCTTTTTCCAATTGTTGATGAAACGAACGGCGATTTGCAAGTTCAGTTAATGTGTCATGATATGCTAGGAAATTAATTTGTTCTTGTTGCTGTTTAGTTTCTGTAATATCTTTAATCATTAAATAAACTCCAGAAATATGTTCCTTTAAAAAGATGGGAACAGCTGTCACATTCAAGTAGTAAATATCTCTATTTTTATGATATGCCCGTATTTCTAAAGAAATAGATTTCCCTTTTTTCACGTGATGAAAGGCAGTAATGATTTCTTCCAAATCTTCTTCATACATAAGTGAGTAGTATGGCTGATTTAATAATTCATTCGTTTGATAACCGAGTAAAGTAGTTCCAGCGTTGTTTACATTAAGAAAATTACCGTATAAATCTAATGTGAAAATTGGGTCTGGATGATGTTCATATAAAGATTTAAACATTTGCTGATTATGATATAACTCATTTTTTTGTTCTACTAAATCTTCTGTACGTAGTTCAATTTGCTTCTCGAGTTCCGAATTGAACTGCATTTGTGCTAGTAATAATACTTTATTTTGTCTTCGAACTAACATATGGCGTATGAGAACGAAGAAGAAAGTTAACATAAGCCCAATTACTACAATAGGTGCAAAAACGTTTTCGGCTAATATAAAAACAATAAGTGCCACTACAGAAATATACGGTAACGATAATCGGATTGATTCACCGACTTGAGGCGTTAGTAGTACTTGTTCTTGTTTCTCAGGCTCTTTTGTATGAAGTATACAAGCGATTGCTACCATTACTAAGGTCACTTGATATAACGGAGCAACGGTGAACATAGAGTATTCTGGTATGAAGTATTTTATATAAGCATAAATAGCGTCCGTAGTAGCATACAAAATTAAAGAACTACCGAGAAGAGCTCCAACCGGTTTTGGTAATAGAGCTAGTGGTCGGAATAAAAGGTTGATTCCTATTAAAAGGAAGAGTAAATCAGCCATTGGGTAAGTGAGTTGAACAAATATGTCGATATATGATGTTGTAAAAATATGAATGGTCCGTTCAATGAGCAAATAGTAACTTAAAGTAAATTGAGCTGTAACAATAATGCAAATATCACATATTGTAAAAAGCTGTTCCAATAAGTCTCGGTTATAAATAATTTCATATAGAAAGGCAAATGCAAAACTAATTAAAAATAATAAGTAAAAAAAATCGGATGGATCAACGAATGTAAAGTAGTCATGCAAAATTAAGCGTTGATAAGTAACTACTATATCACCGATGAAATAAGAGAAGGATCCGATAGTTAATATTATCCAAAACAAACGAGATAACCCTTGTTTTATATTTGAAAAATAAAATATATAACTACAAACTGTAATATCAATTAATATGGTACTTATTCCAGTTAATATTTGAAATGGAAGTGAATATTCATATAAAAAGGACATTGATATGTAATGAATAGCCATATACAACAATGAAATGCTTATAAGAATACTTACATGTGTTTGTTTTTTCATTTATATCACCCACTGTATATACATATAAACCATCTTTTGTATTTTATGTTTTTTAGGATTGTTTGCAAAACATATATCATTTCTATGTTTATTTTACACATTTATAATGAGTTGTAATAATAGATTTTCTTAGTAATTATTAATTGTTGTTTCTGTTCCCAATATATCGACATAGGAATTTGAAGTTTGCTATAATGATTAAAATAGTTTCATTATTTAGAAAAATTTAAAAATAATAAATGATGCAAGTAAGACATATTGTTTACTATGTGAACTTGTTCTTAATTCAGGGGGGAGGGTTTCACAATGGCAAGTGTATATGAAAATAGTTATATGATCGTTTTGATTTTCTTGCTATTAGGTATATTGCTGCCGGTAGTGGCTCTTACATTAGGAAAAATGCTGCGTCCAAATAAACCGAGTGCAGCGAAAGCAACGACGTATGAGAGTGGAATTGAGCCTTTTCATGATGCGAATATTCGGTTTCATGCTCGTTATTATATTTTCGCTTTATTGTTTGTCATCTTTGATGTAGAAACTTTATTTTTATATCCATGGGCTGTTGCATATGACAAGCTTGGCTTATTTGCACTGATTGAAATGCTCATTTTTGTTGTGATGTTGTTGGTTGGATTAGCGTATGCTTGGAAAAAGAAGGTGTTACAATGGTTATAAATTTTGAGGAATTACACCCACAGGAGCGGGCGGAATTAGAAAGGAATATCTTTTTTTCTACATTGGAACAGTTGAAGGGATGGGCGCGGAGCAACTCTTTATGGCCGATGACATTTGGACTGGCATGCTGTGCAATTGAAATGATGGGAGTAGGTTCATCGCATTACGATTTAGATCGATTTGGGTCCTTCTTTCGGACTTCACCAAGGCAATCGGATGTCATGATTGTGTCAGGAACAGTAACAAAGAAAATGGCTCCTATTGTTCGTCGTTTATATGATCAAATGCCTGAGCCGAAGTGGGTAATTGCCATGGGCTCTTGTGCAACAGCTGGTGGTCCGTATGTGAATTCGTATGCTGTTGTGAAGGGTGTAGATCAAATCGTACCAGTTGATGTGTATATTCCAGGATGTCCGCCGAACCCTGCAGCTTTAATTTATGGAATCAATAAATTGAAAGAGAAAATTCGTTACGAGGCGAAGACTGGGAAGCAGGTGACGAATAAATGAGTGATCCAAATAAAGATTTAGAGGATATGAAAAGAGAGGCAGCTAGACATGCGAAAGAGGAGGCCCGAAAACGACTGGCCGCGAAGCATGGCGAGGAAATGTCTAAACTTGAAGGAGAATATCGAGAAAAAGAGAAAGCGCTGCCAAAAGATAGGGAGATTGATGTAGAAGAAGCGAAACGTCTAGCCGCAGCAGCCGCAAAAGCAAAAGCAGCGGCATTGGCGAAGCAGAAGAGAGAAGGAAACGAAGAAGTACCAGACGAAGAAAAAGCCAAAGCGAAGGCGAAAGCCGCAGCAGCCGCAAAAGCGAAAGCAGCGGCATTGGCGAAGCAGAAGAGAGAAGGAAGCGAAGAAGTATCGGACGAAGAAAAAGCCAAAGCGAAGGCAAAAGCTGTAGCAGCCGCAAAAGCGAAAGCAGCGGCGTTAGCGAAGCAGAAAGCCTCACAAGGTGATGGGGATTCTGGAGATGAAAAAGCAAAGGCCATTGCAGCAGCGAAGGCGAAAGCGGCTGCAGCTGCAAGAACAAAGGGAGCTGTAAGTAAGAAGGAAGATGAAGCGAAGCAGGAAGAACCGTCAATTAACCAGCCATATTTAAATCGCTATGTGGAGGTTGTTAAGGAGAAGGTAGGAGAATATGCATTAGCAGATTCCTATATTAATAAGCTTTCAAAAGATGTTCCAACGCTTGTGGTAGAGCCTTCTAAATATTATGAAGTGATGGAATTGCTAAGATTCCATGAGGGACTTGCTTTTGATTATATGTCAGAGCTACATGCGACGGATTTTGTGACACATATGGAAGTGTATGTTCATTTATTTTCATATGGAAAGAAACAGTCAGTAGCGGTGAAGGTAAAGCTTGATAGGGAGGCGCCGCAAGTAGAATCGGTGACGCCGCTTTGGAAAGGAGCGGATTGGCCGGAACGTGAAGCATATGATTTGCTCGGTATTATATTTAAAGGTCATCCTAATTTATCTCGCATTTTAATGCCGGATGATTGGGTAGGGTATCCGCTTAGGAAAGATTATGAACCGTATGATGTGGAGGTGTAGCTTATGATCCGTACGGAAGAAATGCTCTTAAATGTAGGGCCGCAGCACCCGAGTACGCATGGTGTGTTTCGGCTTGTAATTAAAATTGACGGGGAAATTATTAAAGAGGCTACACCGGTTATTGGATATTTGCATCGCGGGACAGAAAAGATTGCTGAGAGCCTGCAATATACGCAAATTATCCCATATACAGATCGAATGGACTATCTATCAGCGATGACGAATAATTACGTCATTTGCCATGCTGTAGAGACGATGATGGGGCTTGAGATTCCAGAGCGTGCTGAATATTTACGGGTGCTTGCGATGGAGCTTGGGCGGGTTGCGAGTCATCTCGTTTGGTGGGGAACGAACCTTCTTGATATAGGAGCGGTTAGTCCATTTCTGTATGCGTTTCGTGAACGAGAAATGATTATTAATTTATTAAATGAATTGTGCGGTGCACGGCTTACTTTCAACTATATGAGGGTCGGCGGCGTGAAGTGGGATGCGCCGGACGGATGGATTGAAAAGGTGAAAGAGTTTGTTCCGTATATGAGAGAGCAATTGGAAGGGTATCACGACCTTGTTAGCGGAAATGAAATTTTCCTAAATCGTGTGAAAGGCGTTGGTATATATAACGCGGAAGAGGCGATCTCATATTCTTTAAGCGGAGCTAATTTGCGGTGTACGGGAGTGAACTGGGATCTTCGCAAAGATGAGCCATACTCTATTTATGATCGTTTTGATTTTAATATTCCTGTTGGGAGCGTGGGTGATGCTTGGGATCGCTACGTTTGCCGGATGGAAGAAATTGAGGAGTCATTAAAAATTATTGAGCAAGCAGCTGAGCAGTTCCCTAAAGATGGAGCCGTCATAGCAAAAGTGCCGAAAATTATTAAGGCACCTAAGGGAGAAGCATTCGTCCGTATAGAATCGCCGCGGGGAGAGATTGGTTGCTATATTGCTAGTGATGGAAAGAAAGAGCCGTACCGCTTGAAATTTCGCAGACCGTCTTTTTACAATTTGCAAATTTTACCGAAGTTATTGAAAGGTGAAAACATCGCCAATTTAATTACGATTTTAGGTGGGGTTGATATTGTACTTGGGGAGGTTGACGGCTAATGATTGAGACGCTCTTACAATCACCTTCAAGCTGGACGAATTTCTTCATTTTTTTCGGATTAGCGGTGCTTCTATTATTTGCAGTCCTTGGCTTCGTTACATACGGTATTTTGGCAGAACGGAAAGTGATGGGATTTATGCAAGGACGGATTGGACCAAACCAAGTTGGGGGCCGATTCGGTTTACTACAAACGGTAGCTGATGTTTTGAAACTATTATTAAAAGAAGATAGCATTCCGAAAGCCGCGGATAAACCGTTGTTTATATTAGCACCTGTTATTGCATTCGCACCAGCATTTATGGTACTTGCGGTTATCCCGTTTACTGATAAATTTCAGTTCGCGGATATTGGAGTAGGGTTACTTTATTACATTGCTGTTTCTGGAATTACGACGATTGGCGTCGTAACCGGGGGATGGGCATCAAATAATAAATATTCCCTTTTAGGAGGGATGCGTGCGGCGGCGCAAATGATTTCTTATGAGATTCCGCTTGTAATGAGTGTGATTGGCGTCGTTTTGTTAGCTGGTAGTCTTAATTTAAATGAGATTGTAGCGGCACAGGAGAAGGTGTGGTACATTTTCGCACAGCCGATCGGTTTCGTTGTTTTCTTAATTGCAGCAGTTGCAGAGTTAAATAGGACACCGTTTGATTTACCGGAAGCTGAGTCAGAACTTGTTTCTGGATACCATACGGAATACTCAGGGTTTCGCTGGGCATTTTTCATGCTTTCAGAGTATGTATATTTCTTCGGGATGGCATCTTTAATTACAGTACTTTTTTTAGGCGGATGGAACCCAGTTATGTTCCTCGGATTTATTCCAGGTGCTGTATGGTTTGCTTTGAAATTCAGCAGTGTGGTCTTTCTATTAATTTGGTTCCGCGTCACGTTTCCACGTATAAGAGGTGACCAGTTAATGGAGTTTGGCTGGAAAGTATTATTGCCAATCGCGCTTGCAAATATTTTCTTAACGGCATTGATTAAGGAGTTATTCTTCTAATCTATGAAGGGGGTGCCAGTAAGAGATGAAAGGACTATTTAAAGGTTTAAAATATACGCTTAGTAATTTGAGTAAGAAAAAGGTGACCTATGATTATCCGAATCAACCGTTGCCATTACCAGACCGCTTTCGAGGTATTCAAAAGTTTTATCCAGAGAAATGTATTGTTTGTAATCAGTGTTCTAACATTTGTCCGACAGATTGCATTCAATTAACAGGAAAAAAACATCCTGATCCTACGAAAAAGGGAAAAATTATCGACACGTACGATATTAATTTTGAAATTTGTATTCTTTGCGATTTATGTACAGAAGTTTGTCCGACAGAGGCGATTGTAATGACAAATAATTTTGAACTCGCAGAGTATTCACGTGATGATTTATTTAAAAATTTGCAGTGGCTTGACGAGAATGACGAGAACGTCAGGAAGGAGAATAAAGCATGAATGGCGAGTTTGTAGCTTTCTTTATATTATCCTTTTCTGCGATTATTGGAGGCGTTCTTATGCTGAACTTAACGAAAGTAATGCATATGATGCTGGCTCTTGTGCTTACGTTCCTTAGTATTGCAGGTTTGTACTTTCTCTTATCAGCTGAATTTATCGGAGTTGCACAAATTTTAATTTACTCTGGTGCAATCACTATTATTATGATTTTTGGCATTATGTTAACGAAACATAACGCGGAAAATGAATCGCGCCTTACTCTTCGAAAATGGATTATCTTCTTTGCGGTTGTAGCATTTGGAGCGGTTATGTATTTCGCTGTTAATAATATCGATTTTTCAAATCAAAGCGCACAAGGAAGTTTACCTCTCCATGAAAAAAACACACTTCAAATCGGTACACTTCTCTATTCAAAATATATTATTCCATTTGAATTAACCTCGGTTATTTTACTTGTAGCACTTGTTGGCGCAATTATACTTGCGAAGAAGGATGAGGGGGAGGAGGATTCCCATGAGTAGCGTTCCAGCTTCTGCGTATTTAACACTTGCGATTATTTTGTTTTGCATCGGTCTATTTGGAGCTTTAACAAAGCGAAATACAGTAATTGTATTGGTTTGTATTGAATTAATGCTCAACGCCGCCAATTTAAATTTAGTAGCGTTTAGTAAATTAGGTTTGTTTCCGAATTTAACAGGACAAATTTTTTCGCTGTTTACGATGTCTGTAGCGGCAGCTGAGGCGGCGGTCGGACTTGCGATTTTGATTGCTTTGTACCGTAATCGCACGACAGTTCATGTAGATGAAATGGATACGCTGAAAGGATAGCATTGTGACCGAAAAGGGGGAAGGAAACAATGATCGATTATGCATGGCTCATACCGCTTTTCCCGCTTGTTTCGTTTTTGTTACTTATTATGTTCGGGAAGAAGATTAGAGAGGGAAGCAGTGTACTAGGTATTTTCTTCACCTTTCTCTCCTTTATAGGAGCGGTAGTTGTACTAATAGAACGATTTTCATCCGAGGCAGTGAAACATAAATGGATATGGCTTAGGGCCGGAGATATAGATATATCATTTGGTTTTGAGGTTACTGCATTAGGAGCTTTAATGCTATTTATCGTTACGCTTGTGAGCTTTCTTGTACATGTGTACTCGAAAGGTTATATGAAGGGTGACGAAAGATTACCAACCTTTTATGCATATTTAGGGCTCTTTACATTTGCGATGCTTGGACTTGTTATATCGACGAATTTATTACAGCTTTATATATTTTGGGAGTTAGTCGGCCTCGGTTCATTTTTACTTATCGGTTTTTATTTCTTTAAAGAAGAAGCGAAGGCTGCTGCGAAAAAGGCTTTTATTATGACACGTATTGGGGATGTTGGGTTATTTGTTGGGATGATTTTAATTTTTTGGAACGCAGGTAGTTTTGAATATGAGGCGATTTTTAAGGCGATTTATACGGGTGATCTTTCCCCTACCATGATTACAATAACGGCGATCTTAATTTTTATCGGTGCGATGGGGAAATCGGGTCAGTTCCCGCTTCATACGTGGTTGCCAGATGCAATGGAAGGACCGACACCTGTTTCGGCACTTATTCATGCGGCAACGATGGTTGCAGCTGGCGTATATTTAGTAGCAACGATGTTCCCTCTATTTTCAGCAAGTGCTGTAGCGATGCAAACAGTTGCAATCGTTGGTGCTTTCACCGCAATCTTTGCAGCCTCTATCGGTCTTGTACAAACTGATATAAAGAGGGTGCTTGCTTATTCTACAGTTAGTCAGCTCGGGTACATGATGCTTGCGCTAGGCTCTGCTGGTTATGTAGCTGGTGTCTTTCATTTAACGACACACGCTTTTTTTAAAGCATTACTGTTCTTGGCTGCAGGGAGTGTAATTCATGCAGTGCACACGCAAAACATTAATAAAATGGGCGGTTTACAGAAGAAGATGAAAGTAACTGCTGCGCTGTTTTTAATAGGTACACTTGCCATTAGCGGCGTTCCTCTCCTTTCCGGGTTTTTTAGTAAAGATGAAATTTTAGCGGCGACTTGGATGAATGGTAATTACTTTCTATTCGCTTTAGCGGTAATTGCGGCATTTTTAACAGCATTTTATATGTTCCGTCTATACTTTCTTGTCTTTACGGGAGAAACGAAGACGAAGGAAGAGGTGCATGAATCGCCTCGCACAATGACGTATCCGATGATTGTCCTCGGTGTTCTTGCAGTGGTAGCAGGATATGTAAATACACCGTGGTTTGGGACGTTTCTCGGAGATTGGCTTACGAAGGATGTAGGGTTCAAAGTGAAAGATGTACATGGACCAGCTTGGATTATGGTTGTTGCGACGCTCGTTTCATTTGCGGGAATTGTCCTCGCGTATTTCATATATGGCAAGAAATCTATCTCCAGAGATTGGGCAGCGGGAGAGGGGACGCCTCTTTATAACCTTTTGAAAGAAAAATATTATGTGGATGAACTATATAATGTTACGGTGCTTCCTATTACGAAAGGAATCGCTCATATGCTTCGCTTATTTGAAGTATATGTTGTAGAAGGAATCGCAGTTTTAATTGGGGGTTTGGTTAAAGGTGTGAGCGGCCTAGGGGCGAAGCTTCAAAACGGGAATGTACAAGTGTACGGCACTGTAACGGCAGTTTCGCTCGCGGTACTCGTAATTATTTTGTTATATACGGGAGGGGATTTACGATGAATGAGTTGCTATTAACGTTCTTCATTTTTTCCCCGCTGTTAGGAATTCTCTTACTGTTATTAACGCCGAAAAAAGAATCGCGTACGGTGCGAGCGCTTGGTTTATTCGGAACGGCGCTTCCATTTGGAATCGCTATCGTCCTTGCTTGTACATACGCCTCTGGAAAGAGCTTATCGATATTTGATGAAAAAGTGAAATGGATTAAATTTGGGGACTTTGCAGCAGTGGACAAAAGGTTATTTTCGATTTATTACGAGCTTGGTATTGATGGTCTATCGCTTGTAATGATGGTACTCACAGCCCTTCTAGCGATGCTTGCAGCAATTGCGGCATTTTCCATTAAAAGAAATTTAAAAGCATTCTACATGCTATTACTCGTGTTAGAAATAGGGATGCTCGGTGTCTTCGCTGCTCAAAATTTAATGCTGTTCTTTATCTTCTTTGAAATTACGTTGCCACCAATGTTTTTATTAATTGGCAAGTGGGGGAAATTGTCGAGTGAAAAGGCTGCATATAGTTATTTAATATATAACGGTATTGGATCAGCCATTTTACTCATCGTTTTCTCAATTTTGTTTGCGAAAACAGGTACTACAAATATTGCGGAGCTTAAAGAGATATTAACGAGTGTAACTGCTGGGGGAGGACCGCTCGCCTCGAGTAGCTTACAGTTCGGTTTATTTCTTGCCATAATGGTTGCCTTTGCGATTAAACTACCCATTTTTCCTTTGCATCGCTGGATGGTCAATGTGCACATAGAAGCGCATCCTGCTGTAGTTATGCTTCATGCGGGAGTTCTGCTGAAGATTGGAGCGTACGGTATTATTCGCTTCGGGAAGGGGTTATTCCCAGAATACTTTCGTGAGTTTGCAACGCTAATCGCGATTTTAGGGGTAATTAATTTATTGTACGGGGCCTTTCTAGCACTTATCCAAACGGACTTTAGAAAGGTACTTGCTTACTCTAGTATTTCACATATGGGAATTGTTTTAATGGGGCTTGCGGCGTTAAATGCACCAGGCACACAGGGGGCGTTATTCCAAGTTGTGTCTCACGGTTTAATTGCAGCGTTACTCTTCTTCTTACTAGGCATAATTGAACAACGTTTCGGGACTTCGGATATTACAGCACTTGGCGGACTCGCAAAAAGTGTTCCAGTGCTTAGCGGTTTCTTCCTGGCGGGCGGTATGGCATCGCTTGGACTGCCAGGAATGTCTGGATTCGTTAGCGAATTCCTTGCCTTTCTCGGTTTATTCCAAGGGGAACCAGTCATCGCCGCTGTCGGTGTACTTGGGATTATTTTAACCGCTGTATACGTATTAAGAGCGATACTTCAAGTGACATTTGGCAAGAAAGAATGGGAAGCGAAATCGGATATACACGGATGGGAGTACGTCCCTGTTATATTGCTTATCGTTTGTATTATTGCAATTGGAGTAATGCCAGAACTACTAGGGGATCCGCTTCAAAATACATTGAAAACATTGGGGGTGAAGTAGGATGGATATGAACACGTTACTTAGCTTCTCATGGCACCTCATGGTACCAGAATTCATTATTCTCGGGGCTGCCATCCTTCTTTCCATATGTGATTTGTTTTTTAAGCTGAACCATAGGTACGTAGCGATTGGTGCAATTGCCGCTGCCTTGTTAGCGATAGTGTCATTAATTACGCTATATAGCGAACCGGCAGGAGATATTTTAAATGGATCGTTTGTATTAGATGGATTTTCAAAAGGGTTTAAAACGTTGTTATTAATCGGAGCAGCTCTCGTCTTATGTATGGCAATGAGTGATGACAAAGAGGATCCTATTCGAGATAAGGGAGAATATTATTACTTAATGTTAATGGCGCTTCTTGGAGCGATGTTCATGGCTTCTAGCGTTGATTTCATCACACTATTCGTCGGTTTAGAGTTGCTTTCGCTTTCTTCGTATATTCTAGTAGGAATTCGAAAAAGAAACCGCGCATCAAATGAGGCAGCAATGAAATACGTCATTAACGGAGGGATTGGAACAGCGATTACGCTCTTTGGAATGAGTTATTTATACGGTATTACAGGATCGACCAACATAGTGGAAATGCAAAAGGTATTGACGCAAGAGTTGGCTGGCGGCATTCAGTTATTGTTAGCTCTCGCATTTCTACTATTGCTCGTTGGGCTCTCTTTCAAAATTGCAACAGTGCCGTTTCATATGTGGGCACCAGACGTATATGAGGGAGCGGCGACACCTGTCACAGCCTTTCTCGGGACGATTTCTAAAATTGCGGGGTTTCTACTCATTACGCGCCTGTTCCTTATGGTATTTGCAAGTGTGGCAATCCAAGGGGATATGCAATCCTTGTATGGGCGTATGAGCATATACATTGTGGTGCTAGCTAGTATTACGATGATTGTTGGGAACGTAGTAGCCTTAAAGCAATACAATGTAAAACGCCTATTTGCCTATTCGGGCATTGCGCATGCTGGGTATTTGCTCGTGCCTCTCGTGGCACTATCGCAGTTTACGATGGATAGTATGTGGTTTTATATGCTGGCGTATATGCTCATGAATATAGGAGCATTTGCAATCATCCACGGATTAATCTTACAAAACAATAAGGAAAATATGACGATTTTCACAGGATTATATAAGCGATCGCCATTTACCGCTATAGTGATGACAGTTTTTATTTTATCGCTAGCTGGAATACCGGGGACGGCTGGTTTCATCGGAAAGATTAACATCTTTTTAGGAGCACTTCATGTAGAACCAGCTCATTACGTGTTAGCTTCTATTATGATGGGTACGACGGTTATTTCACTCATATATTATTTCCGGATTTTACAGCAAATGTTTTTTCGTACTGGAGAGACAGAAGAGAAAATTCAGTTACCGTTAAATATAAAGATTGTCATGAGCCTTTGCGCAATTTCGATTGTAATACTAGGGATTATGCCGATGATTGGTTACAATTTCTTTTATGAATATTTTCCATTAATGAAAGATTTCTTCTTCTTAGGGAACGTGGTACAATAGTGAAAATAAAAGGTGTAGAGTCCGTACTCTACGCTTTTTATTTTGGAGTAGCAGCAAATGAAAACGCCTATAGGTATATGTTTTTCAAAAGAAAATTTCGATGTGAAATGTAAGATACTTATTTGCGTGTGAAAAAGTGTGGCTCCTACTTATTATGGTATCGTTTTTACATTTTGCGTAAGTAGTAGCCAAGCAAAAAAGGGGTCGATTTTTTGGCACAACTTTTAGGGCAACAAGCACTGATTGCCATTGTTTCGCATTTATTATTTATTACCATTACGTGGTGGGCCTTACAAGGTATTCACATTGAGCGCTTAATGAAGTCTGGGAAAGTGATGCAGACGAGAGTGTTACTTATCCTAATTACAATTGCAATTGGGACATCTGTAAGTAACTTTTTCCTTGATTATTTAGGCTATTCGAAGAGTTTAACGTATTTAGTAAAGTAAGTGTATAGAACCTCATATCTCCGTTAACAATGGGGATAGGAGGGGATGAAATTGAAGTTTAAAGCCATTCTTATCGTTGTCGTAAGTGTTGTTTTATTTTTGGTTGGATATAGAGAGATGAAACCTATAAGCGATGAACAGAAAATGGAGAGCATGATTGCAGCTTTAGAGAAGAACGATGCAAAAGTAGAGCGGTGGTCATGGTTAGCGCGAGAAACGAAAACAATTTCTAATATACATACGTTTCAAAAATTGTTAAATGAAGTGAAGGAAAAGGCAAATATCGAAAGTTGGGAATTAGAGCAATCTCCAGATGGATATAAAGCTACATCCTATAAAAAATCTTCTTTATATGAAGAACGAGTAGTAGTAACTTGGAGTAAGGAAAATACTAAAGAAAACACTTTCATTATTTTTGAAGTAAGCGGGGCGAAATGGGACCCGAAGTACGTTCGGGAAATGAATAAAATTTTTAGTGAAAAACCTACAATTTATACTTGTGTTCAAGGTGTACTGAATGATAAGATTGAAGGTGTTTTGCAAAATAAAACCAATCAGGTTTTGAAAGATCTTTCAGCAAGAGCGATCGAACAGATAGAAGAAAGAGCATTTGTGTCAGTCTCCGCATATAATAAAAAGTGGAATGACGCTCTTTCAACAAATAGAGAGAAAATAAATGTGCAAATAGCAATACGTTCTACAGACAACAAAGATACAATTGTGGTTGGCACACCGATCATAACTTCTGAGTATTGAGTGAATAGATACTGAAAAAAGGACACGGAGGGGAATAATTTGGAAAAGATCATCGTCCGTGGCGGAAAGCGGTTGAACGGCACAGTGCGTGTTGAGGGCGCAAAAAATGCTGTATTACCTATAATCGCTGCAGCCCTATTAGCGAGTGATGGAAAGAATGTACTATCTGAAGTACCAGTTTTGTCTGATGTATACACAATTAACGAGGTATTACGTCATTTAAATGCTGAAGTCGTATTTGAAAATAACCAAGTAACAATCGATTCTTCTAAAGAATTAAACATTGAAGCACCATTTGAGTATGTACGTAAAATGCGTGCATCTGTTCAAGTAATGGGACCATTATTAGCACGTAACGGTCGTGCTCGTATTGCACTTCCTGGTGGATGTGCAATTGGTTCACGTCCAATTGACCAACATTTAAAAGGCTTCGAAGCAATGGGAGCGAAAGTGCAAGTTGGTAACGGATTTGTTGAGGCATATGTAGAGGGAGAACTAAAAGGAGCTAAAATTTATTTAGACTTCCCAAGCGTAGGCGCGACAGAAAACATTATGTCTGCAGCTACATTAGCAAAAGGGACAACAATCCTTGAAAACGCAGCAAAAGAGCCAGAAATCGTTGACTTAGCTAACTTCTTAAATGCGATGGGAGCGAAAGTACGCGGAGCTGGAACTGGAACGATTCGTATTGAAGGTGTCGATAAATTATATGGTGCAAACCATTCTATTATTCCTGACCGTATTGAAGCAGGAACATTCATGGTTGCAGCAGCAATTACTGGTGGAGACATCTTAATTGAAAATGCTGTACCAGAACATTTACGCTCTATTACAGCGAAAATGGAAGAAATGGGTGTTAAAATTATTGAGGAAAATGAAGGTGTACGTGTTATCGGCCCAGATAAGTTAAAAGCGGTTGATATTAAAACTATGCCTCATCCAGGTTTCCCAACAGACATGCAATCACAAATGATGGCATTATTACTACAAGCTGATGGAACAAGTATGATTACAGAAACGGTATTCGAAAACCGCTTTATGCACGTTGAAGAATTCCGTCGTATGAATGCTGATATTAAAATCGAAGGTCGTTCTGTTATTATGAACGGTCCAAACAGCTTACAAGGTGCTGAAGTAGGTGCAACTGATTTACGTGCAGCAGCAGCATTAATCTTAGCTGGTTTAGTATCAGAAGGTTACACTCGTGTAACCGAGCTAAAACATCTTGACCGTGGCTATGTAAACTTCCATAAGAAATTAGCTGCATTAGGTGCAACTATTGAACGTGTAAACGAAAAAGTAGAAGAAGTGAAAGAACAAGAAGTTTCTGACCTTCACGCTTAATTGAAATAGTCTCTATGTCTTTTGACGTAGAGGCTATTTTTTTTAACTATTACTGTTATAGTCAATAAATTCTATACTTATGCACGTCTCAGTAAAAATATTTAGAAAATTTTTGTTTTATCCCGCACATGCTCGATTGGGATGGGCTAATAGTCAGTGAGGGATGAATAAAACCCTCACTGATCAAAGTTTCACTTTATACCGATCCCCCTAAGTATGTTCTAAAAGCCCCCTTAGTTCCATAAGAATGAAAGGAAGCCAACTTTATATTGGGGGAATAGGATGAAATTTTCAAAGCCACTTTTCATTACAATGGCGCTTTTAATAGCGCTCGTTATCATTGTACCTGCCGTCCTTGTCATTCCGTTTGCGAAAGCAAAGGTAGGGGAAGAATCTCCTAAAACTCCTCCAGTCGTACAAAGCATACCAGCTCCAGGGAAAGTTGATACAGCGGTTCAAGTTGCTGTATATCGCGATCAGCAGAAAAAGGTAGAAACATTGCCTATGGAGGAATATGTAACCGGTGTAGTAGCTTCTGAGATGAATGCCAGTTTTGAAATAGAGGCGCTAAAGGCGCAGGCATTAGCAGCAAGAACATTCGTGGTGCAGCGTATGCTAAGCGGAGGTAAGAAAAACAATGCGGACGTGACAGACACGGTCAAAGATCAAGTGTACAAAAGTAAAGAGGAACTGAAGAAACAATGGGGGAATAACTACGAAAATAATTTAAAGAAAATCGAGGAAGCAGTTTCTAAAACAGCAGGACAAGTTTTAACGTATGAAGGTAAGCCAATTTCAGCTTCTTTCTTCTCAACGAGTAACGGTCGAACAGAAAATGCAGCGGATTATTGGGGGAATGATTATCCGTACTTAAAGAGTGTAGACAGTCCGTGGGATCAAGCATCTCCAAAATTTACGAGCGAGCAAACATTTACAGTGACGGACTTTCAAAAACGTCTCGGTGTGAAAGTACTACCAGACGGGAAGATTGGAAACATTAAAGACCTTACAGAAGGAAAACGGGTAAAAGATGTAGAGTTTCAAGGGAAAACATTAACAGGAAAAGAAGTTCGTGAAAAATTAGATTTACGTTCTTCTGACTTTACATGGAAACAACAAGGTAATAACATCGTCGTTACGACAAAAGGTTTCGGCCATGGCGTCGGTATGAGTCAATATGGGGCAAACGGTATGGCGAAAGAAGGTAAGAAATATACAGATATCGTTGCTCATTACTATAAAGGTATTGAAATTAAGACGATGAATGATTATGAAGGGAAATTAATGGTGAAAAAATAGAGATTATAGTGCACGTACACTTTTGTTGATTTGATATAGATGTCGTTACTAGAAGGAGCTGTTCCAAAAGATATTTTGGAACAGCTCCTTTTTGTTGTATAGGTGGCTACTATTGTAAATCTTTATCGGTAAATCGATATTCCTTGTCGAATCGTTAATATATTTTGAGTTACGATAGATATATTCGAAAAATCGTTAATTTACTATGGTATTGTTCAGCAAGGAGAAAATATAAAGGGGTGTCGCCTAGTCAAAAGTTCGACTTATGGGACAGCTCTTTTTGTCATTATTTGTAGAAATAAATGGAAGTTACACTACGTGCCGCGTGTTATAATACAGTTATGTGAATATATAAAACATAATAACAGGGGGTAATGAAAAATGATGATGGATGTACCACTTCTCATTCCATCAATGATGGAACGAGCGGAGAAATATTTTTCAAAAAAGGAAGTTGTCTCACGGACTGCATCTCGTATTCATACATTAACATACGGAGAAATTGCAAAGCGGACAAGAAGGCTTGCTAGCGTATTAAAGAGAATGGGAATTGAACAAGGGGATAAAGTAGGTACAATTGCTTGGAACCATCATAGGCATTTGGAAGCATACTTTGCGATTCCTGGGATCGGAGCGGTGCTACATACGATTAATTTAAGGCTTTCCGCTGATCACATTTCATATATTATTAACCATGCAGAAGACAAAATTATTTTTGTCGATGAAGACATGGTACCTATATTAGAAAGTATTCAACACGAAATTCCACACGTAAAAGCCTTTATTATTATGACAGACGATCATAAACTACCTCACACAACACTATCACCAGCATACCATTACGACCAATTACTCGAAGAGGGCGATGAGACATTTCCGTTTGTAAAAGATTTAGATGAAAAAGAACCAGCTGGTATGTGCTACACATCGGCTACGACAGGGAAACCGAAAGGTGTAGTTTACACACACCGTAGTATTGCGCTCCATAGTTACACACTCGGGCTTGCAGATGGCGGGAATATATCAGAAGTAGACACTTGTATGCCTGTCGTTCCAATGTTCCATGTTAACGCATGGGGATTACCGTTTGCGAGTACATGGTTTGGTACGAAACTCGTATTACCAGGACCGCATTTCACACCAGAGATTTTGGCGGGACTAATCGACAGAGAGAAAGTAACAATTACGGCTGGCGTGCCAACCATTTGGATTGGCTTATTACAAGAACTTGAAAAACATCCATATGATATTAGTAGCGTGAAAACGATATGGTCAGGTGGATCAGCTGCTCCACAAAGTATGATTCGTACGTATGAAGAGAAATATGAAATTGCATTTAGACAAATATATGGAATGACAGAAACAAGTCCAGCAGTTGTAATTAACTGTCCAAAATCATATCAGCGTGATTTACCGAAAGAAGAATATTATAATTTACGTTCTCGCCAAGGGTATTTATTCCCTGGATTAGAAATGAAAGTGATTGGACAAGACGGTGAAATTAAATGGGATGGAGAAGAAATGGGAGAACTTTGCCTGAGAGGCCCATGGATTGCCGGTAGCTATTATAACGATGAACGTACAGAGGAATCGATGAAAGATGGTTGGCTCCATACAGGAGATATTGTCACGGTGGATTCGGAAGGATTTATTAAAATTGCTGACCGTACAAAAGACTTAATTAAAAGCGGCGGTGAATGGATTTCTTCAGTAGATTTAGAAAACGCCTTAATGTCACACGACAAAGTATTAGAAGCATCTGTCGTGGCAGTTCCGCACGAAAAATGGCAAGAACGTCCCGTTGCTTGCGTCGTATTAAAAGAAGGACAAGCAGTAGAGCGAGACGAACTGTATGCTTTACTAGAAGCGGAATTCCCGAAATGGTGGATGCCAGATGATATTTTATTCGTGAATGAAATTCCGAAAACATCTGTAGGGAAATTCTTAAAAAGAGCACTTCGTGATCAGTTGAAGACTTATATGGTGGAGCAGAAATAAAGAAGAAGGCTATCCTTTCATTTGGATAGCCTTCTTTGTTGGCGTAATATAAGAATGTATAAAATATCATAATTTTCCATTAATTGTTTGGTATAATTAGAGAAAAACAGTTGGGGGAGACAGAATGGCGTTATTGGAGTTAAAACAGTTAGGGAAGACAAACCAGTTGCCAGCAATTGAACTGGAAGTTAAGAAAGGACAATGTGTTGTTTTGCAATGTAATAATCATACAGCTAAAGTGTTGCACCGTATTATTATCGGAGAAGAAGAGGCTTCTTCGGGCAGTGTGCTATTTGAAGAAGAGCCAATTGGGAAGAAAGTGTATTCCCGCATCGGCTTTTGCTTTTTGAAAGATGAAGCATATGACCGTTTGAAGGTGAAGGAGTACTTTAAGTTCTTATTAGGGCTGTATGAATCAAATATGAGTATGGAAGAAGTAGTACAATATGTTGGTCTCCTAGATAAGTTAAACGTTAAAATAGAAAAATTGTCATTTTCAGAGAAACGCCGTCTTCATATCGGGCGGGTTATGATTCATAATCCTGATTTAGTTATTTTGGAAGAGCCAGAGCAAAATGTAGATACAGAGAGTACGATTATTATTCGAAAAGCGATTATGAAAATGAAAGAACAAGGAAAGGCAATATTTATTACATCGTCCTTCCTATCGGACGCTCTTTCACTGACTGAAGATGTATACATATTAAATCAAGATGGTGTAAAAAAGGTGGAAATCGAGCAGGAAGAAGTGGAAGAAGTCGATGAAGAAAAAGTAGTTCAAATGATTCCGCAAATGAAACTTGAAAGAATACCAGCGAAAGTGAACGATAAAATCATTTTACTTGATCCGATGGAAATTCATTTCATTGAAACGCAAAATGGGGTGACACATATTCACGTTCGTGAAGGTGATTTCGTATGTGCATTAACATTAAGTGAACTAGAAGTAAGATTAACAGGATTCGGATTCTTCAGATGTCATCGCTCGTACCTCGTTAATTTACAAAGAGTGCGAGAAGTTATTACTTGGACACGTAATAGCTTTAGTTTAATTTTGGATGACGAAAGAAAAAGTTCAATCCCGCTTTCAAAAGGACGAATGGATGAATTAAAAGGTGTAATTGGACTATAAAAAATACTCCAATAAGCTCAAAATACGATTCATTCACCGGTAAAAATACTCCTTTTACCGGTATTTTACTGCGTAACCCCTTTGTTTTTCATATGATTGAGTCAAGAAAAGCGAAACAAACAAACGAGAATCGCTAAAGCGACTTTCATCTATAAAAGGAAAAACAAAGGGGATGACGAAATGACATTGGCAATTGAAATGAAAGATGTAATGAAAAGTTTCGATGGAAAAACGGCCCTTCGAAATGTAAATATTGAGGTGAAGCAAGGAGAAATCTTCGGATTCCTCGGACCGAGTGGATCTGGGAAAACGACAACAGTGAAAATTTTAACTTCTCAATTGCTTCATAGCGTTGGAACTGTAAGAGTGTTAGGTAAAGATATTACGGGGCCAAGCAGCATCGATTACAAACGAATCGGTATTTTAACAGACAATAGCGGCTTATATGAAAGACTTAGCATTTATGATAACTTACTACTATTTTGTGACTTATACGATTGTAAAAAAGAACGAATCGATGAAGTGCTATCACAAGTGAACTTATTAGAAGATAAAAAAACACCAGTAAAAAAATTATCAAAAGGAATGAAGCAGCGCGTTACATTAGCGAGAGCAATCCTTCATAAACCAGATATCCTCTTCTTAGATGAACCAACATCTGCACTTGATCCAGTAAACGTGCAAAACATCCATAACATTTTAAAAGACTTAAATAAAGAAGGAACAACGATTTTCTTAACGACGCACAATATGGACGAAGCAGAAACACTTTGTAACCGCATCGCCTTTCTTTGCGGGGGAGAAATTGTAGCCCTCGATACACCAGAAAACTTACGATTAAAATACGCGAAAGATCAAATACAAGTTGTGTTAAAAGATAAGAAAAAAGAAACAGTACAAAAAGATGAATTAGGGGCAAAACGCATTTCAGAATGGATGAAAAAGGGCGAATTACTATCGATTCATTCTTATGAGCCAACGTTAGGTGATATCTTTATTGAAGTTACTGGGAGGGGATTATAATGACATTTTCAATGAGGCGATTTTCAGCTATTTTTCGGAAAGAGGTACAGGATTTTAAAACGAATTCACAAAGTTTAATTATGATGGCAATGCCGATTTTCTTTGCAATAATATATAGTCGTTCAGATAATTTTAGAGAAGTTGGGGCAAGTACATTAATTACAATGACGTTAGTTTTGGTTGGGGGCTTTATACAGGCAATGCTTATCGCTGAAGAAAAGGAGAAAAGTACGCTTCGTGTTCTTATGTTATCGCCAGCATCGTCTATTGAAGTATTAATTGGTAAAAGTTCATTAACGGGTATGATTACAGTAGCGATCTGTTTTATTAATCTACTTATTTTAGGGAAATTAGAAGGTAACTTTGCATTATTATTACTCATTTTTGTTCTTGGAATGCTAATATTTAACCTCATTGGTACTTGTATTGGATTATTAGCTCAAAATGTGCCGCAAACATCAACAATTGGGTTACCGATATTAATGGTCTTTCTTATTGGCGATTTTATAGCAGGATTCGTGAAAAATGAGGTTGTTACAAAAATAGTTGAGTATTTACCAACTCGTCATATCGGCCTCGCAGTCAGCGGTGTGATAAAAGGTGAAGGCTTTAGTGCAATTACTAGTAATTTATTGAACATAACAATTTGGTTAGTTGCAGTACTTGTTATTACGCTCTTTGTGTATAGAAAGAAACAAATGGACTAAAAACTGGGCTGAAAAAGCTCAGTTTTTTCTTTTTTTCATCATTTCCTCGGAAATTTTGCAATTCTTATACATATTTTTACAGATTTTGTCGAAAAGTAATTAGTTATAGGTTGTATAGGATGTATGAATATTGTTCAAAATGATTGCTGAGGTGATGATGGAATGCGAGGAAGAAATAATAAAAAGTCGCAAAAAGTAGTACATTTATTTCAAAGAAGATGGGTGTTTCCGGCACTATACATTGCTTGTGCAGCGGTAATCTTAATGGTTGCGCTATGGTTCCAGGGAGCTAACCCGAAGAAAGCTCCGAACCAAGATCAAGCAACGCCGTATACACAAACAGATGATCCGGCAGTACCGGTAACAAAATCTTCAGAAGTAGTGAAAATGCCAGCTGCAGCAAATGCAGAAGTAGTAGTACAGAAGAAATTCTATGAAGATGCAGCAACAGAGGCGGAACAAGAAAAAGCACTTGTCTTTTATAACAACACATATTCCCCGAATAAAGGAATCGACATTGCTGCGAAAAATGGAAAAGAATTCGATGTTACAGCTGCTTTAAGTGGTACAGTAACGAAAGCTGAAAAAGATTCACTTCTTGGTTATGTTGTAACAGTAGATAGTGGAAATGGTGTAGCAGCATCTTATCAAAGCTTAGGCAGTGTGAAAGTAGAAAAAGGTGCACGAGTTGCACAAGGTGAAGTACTAGGGAAATCCGGTTTAAGTACAATGAATAAAGATGCAGGTTCTTACGTTCACTTTGAAGTACGTAAAGACAATGTGGCTGTGAATCCTGAGCGTTACTTAAATAAATCAGTATCAGAAATTAAAGCTGATGCAGGTACTGCAAAGGCGACGAATGCTTCTGGTAAAAAAGCTGATGACAAATCTCAAAAAGAAGAAAAGTCAACAAGCACGAAACCAGAAAGTAAAACAGAAGATAAGTCTCAAAAAGAAGAGAAATCGACAAGCGGTTCGACTAGTGATAAAGAGACGAACGGCAAACAAGAAGACAAAGCTAAGAAAGAAGAAAAGTCAACAAATGGTTCTACAGAATCATCTAGTGATTCTTCTTCACAAGAATAAAAAAGTGAAAAAATCAGTTCTCACTAGGAGAGCTGATTTTTTTATTTTTATATAAAAATAATCAATTTCGAGAAAAAATTTGCAATAACAAGGAAAAATGACGAGATTCTCGAATATATATTACAAAAGGGAGGGGATACTGTGTCATTTTTATCTGTTCTGTCGATTGCTATTATTTTATTGTTTGTTTTATTCTCCTTATATTATTATATTGCCGGTAAGAAAGAAGTTCCCCACCATCAGTTGTTAGAAGAAGAGTATGAACGAGAAAAGTGACACCTTTTATAAGAGGTGTCACTTTTTTTCGCCATAATTGTCATTGTTAACGTATTTCTCACACAAAAACGTAATTTTTCTTAACTTAGTCCGCAAAAATAGTGAACATGTAGCATATATCAGTAGTGCGGGCAATACAATGGTATAAACCAATGCAAAGAGAGTGTTTGAGGTGAGAAATCGTGAATCATTTCATTATAAATCCAAGAATGTTTAACGCTTACAAACAGCACTCACATTTACTTCATAGTCGTATGCAGCGAGTCTCATTTCACACTTCTCACATCCAATTTAGGGAGGCGAGTGGTGTGCACGATTACATCAAAGAGAGAACTATCAAGATTGGTAAGTATATCGTGGAGACAAGAAAGACAGTGCGTGTAATTGCAAAGGAGTTTGGGGTATCAAAGAGTACAGTCCATAAAGATTTAACAGAACGTTTGCCAGAAATTAATCCAGAGCTCGCAAATGAAGTGAAAGAAATTCTTGATTATCATAAGTCTATTCGTCATTTAAGAGGGGGAGAAGCAACAAAGCAGAAGTATAGAAAAGAAGATATAGAAAAGCCTGTACGTCAATAAATGCAAAACAGCAAACATTCCTTACAGATTCGGTAATATTTTTCAGAAAAATTCTTTTTGTGAATATTACGTTTCTGTTAAAATTATGATAAAATCAGAAATTAGGTGTAAAAGAATTCGGGTGTAACCTGATTTTGAATATCGAGGAGGAAAAAACGGGAATGTTTGCGCGAGATATCGGAATTGACCTAGGTACGGCTAACGTATTAATTCATGTTAAAGGTAAGGGTATTGTATTAAATGAGCCATCTGTTGTGGCAATTGATCGTAATAGTGGAAAAGTATTAGCAGTAGGTGAAGAAGCAAGAAGTATGGTGGGACGTACACCTGGTAATATTGTGGCAATTCGTCCGCTTAAAGATGGTGTAATCGCAGATTTCGAAATTACAGAAGCAATGTTAAAGTATTTCATTAACAAATTGGACGTGAAGAGCTTCTTTTCAAAACCTCGCATTTTAATTTGCTGTCCAACAAATATCACATCTGTAGAACAAAAAGCAATTCGTGAGGCTGCTGAGCGTTCAGGTGGTAAAACAGTATTTTTAGAAGAAGAGCCAAAAGTAGCTGCAGTTGGTGCTGGTATGGAAATCTTCCAGCCAAGCGGAAACATGGTTGTTGATATTGGTGGAGGTACAACAGATATCGCCGTACTTTCTATGGGTGATATTGTTACCTCTTCCTCTATCAAAATGGCTGGCGATAAGTTTGATTTGGAGATCTTAAACTACGTTAAACGTAAGTATAAGCTATTAATTGGAGAACGTACTTCAGAAAATATTAAAATTAAAGTCGGTACAGTATTCCCAGGTGCACGCAGTGAAGAGCTTGAAATTCGCGGACGTGACATGGTAACTGGTTTACCACGTACAATTACAGTATGCTCTGAAGAAATTACAGAAGCACTAAAAGAAGACGCGGCTATCATTGTACAAGCTGCAAAAGGCGTACTAGAGCGCACACCACCAGAACTATCTGCGGACATTATCGACCGCGGCGTTATTCTAACAGGCGGAGGAGCTTTATTACACGGTATTGACATGCTTCTAGCAGAAGAATTAAAGGTACCAGTATTAATTGCTGAAAACCCAATGCAATGTGTTGCTGTTGGTACAGGTATTATGTTAGAGAATATCGATAAATTACCACGTCGTGCGTTGAAATAAAGTGAAAAAGAGCTAAGGGAAAACCTTAGTTCTTTTTTTGGGGATTTTTTTAATTCTAATTTTTTAAGAAAACAGAAGAAAAATAGAGGAAAATAAAGAAATAGGGCAATATATTCATATATATAGTTAAATTTAATGTTTTCTTATTTGAAAACGTATGTAATATAATGATTCGGAATACGACATTAAGGCAAAGAATGTTCAAATACATATTGCCTTTCCCTAATTTGGGCATACACTCTTTTCTACCTCCGTGTCAGTTGCTGGGAAGTGCAACTATTTTAATGGAATAGAGTGTGTGCATTTTTTTATATATGAAGCTGAACTGATTAAAGTTTCACTTTATAATGACAAATAATAAACAAAATGGGATAATAACAATATGTCCAAGTGGTAAGACCAATATTGTAAAAGGGGCGATTGTTATATGCTAAATATAGAACAAATTAAAGAAATCATTCCTCACCGCTATCCATTTTTACTTGTTGATAAAATATTAGAAGTGGATGAGGGAAAAAGAGCGGTTGGAATTAAAAATGTATCTGCAAACGAGGAGTTCTTTAACGGACACTTTCCTGATTATGCAGTTATGCCTGGTGTACTTATTGTAGAAGCATTAGCACAAGTTGGGGCAGTTGCTGTATTAAAGAAAGAAGAAAATCGCGGGAGACTTGCTTTCTTCGCAGGCATCGACAACTGTCGCTTTAAAAAACAAGTGCGCCCAGGTGATCAACTTCGCCTAGAAGTAGAAATGACACGCGTACGTGGTCCGATTGGAAAAGGAAAAGCAATCGCAACAGTAGATGGTGAAGTTGCTTGTGAGGCTGAAATTACATTTGCAATTGGTGATAAAAAAGAATAGATAAAACAAAAAAAATCTTCTTGTAAAAATACAGGAAGATTTTTTTATTTCATTAATATATCGATGGAATTATTAAAATGCAAACTAGTCAGAAAACAACTTGTAATTATATGGTAATTACCATATAATACCTTTATCGTTTATTTAGAAAATAGGATAAATGATAAAGGTATTAAAGAAGTAAAGTCATTGTCATATTGTTAAGGTATTTATATAAGACAAAGTAGAATGTTATTGATTATGATGAGGTGTGGGGAAGTTAGCGATACAAAATATTAATTAGACGTATGAAATCGAGCATAAGAGAGAGAAAAGGGAAAATGTCGCATTTCACAAAAGGAGATTATGAATATGTTCGGGAGAAAGAAAAGAAAACCATTACGACAATTAATTACACATAAAGAGCCTAAATCGCGTATTACAGAACAATATCGTAACATTCGTACAAACATTGAATTTACATCTGTAGATAGTCGTGTTCGTTCTATCATTGTTACCTCGGCAGATCCAGGCGATGGAAAAACAACGACAATCGCAAACTTAGCAGTTGTTTTCGGTCAACAAGGAAAAAAAGTTTTATTAATCGGAGCTGACTTACGTAAGCCGACGATTCAAAACTTATTTGCAATTCATAATTCAAATGGATTAACTAGCCTACTATCAGGACAAGCGAAATTAATGCAATGCATTCAAAAAACAGATATAGAGAACGTATATTTAATGGCGGCAGGTCCAATTCCGCCAAACCCAGCTGAACTATTAGGAAATCGAGCGATGGACGAGGCATTGCTAGAAGCATATAACATGTTTGATATTGTTTTAATCGACACACCACCTGTCCTTGCTGTTACCGATGCACAAATACTTGCGAACAAATGTGATGGAATCGTACTTGTCGTGCGCAGTGAAAAAACAGAAAAAGACAAAATCGTAAAAGCGAAACAAATATTAGATAAAGCATCAGGGAAAATACTTGGTGTCGTTTTAAACGATAAAAGAGAAGAACAAGAGCAATATGGTTATTACTAAAATATAAAAAGCCAATAAGAAATACTTGTTGGCTTTTTGTATTTTCCGGAAATTCTTTATCAAGTTATATAGTATAAAAAACATGATAAAATAAAAAATTTGGAAAATCATTGGAATGTGTTGTCATATTTAAGATTATTTTGTAAGATTATACTTGTTTGTTATGAACTAATATAAAATAAATTACTAAAATAAAAAATGTAAGATAATATGTTATAATTTTTCTTATGTGCAAATTTTAGAAAGTTGGAGGAACTTATGGAAGAAACAATTAGTTTAAAAGAGTTATTTCATATCTTAAAAAAACGTTTAGCAATGATCCTCGTAATCGCCTTTGGTGCAGCTATTGTAAGTGCTATCATTAGCTTCTTCTTTATGACACCAATCTATCAATCTTCAACGCAAATTCTTGTGAACCAGAAGAAGCAAGAAGGTGCAGCAATTCAGTTTAGTGAAGTGCAAACAAATATTCAATTGACCAATACATATAAGGTTATTATTAAAAGTCCAGTAATCTTAGAGCAAGTTAAGGAAAAACAAGGTTTAAATATTACCATCCAAGAACTGAATGAAAAAATCGAAGTGGTAAATGAAAAAGATTCACAAGTAGTTACATTAATGGCTCAAGATAAGGATCCGAGATTAGCTCGTGATATTGCAAATACGACAGCTGAAGTCTTTAAAAGTGAGATAGCAAAAATTATGAGTGTGGATAACGTAACTGTATTATCGAAAGCAGAAGTTGCAGAAAATCAATCTCCAATTAAACCAAGCCCGATGTTAAATGTGGCAATTGCTTTCGTTGTTGGCTTAATGGCTTCAGTTGGTCTTGCATTCCTACTAGAATACTTAGATAACACAGTGAAAAAAGAAGAAGATGTAGAAAATTTACTTGGCTTACCAGTGTTAGGTATTGTTGCTCGTATGGATGAAGAAACAACGAACGTGAAATCACATGCTCCATCATCAAGAAAAGTGAGGGGACAAACAATTGGCTCTTAATAGTTTATTCAAGAAGAAAAAAAATCATCGTCAACGTCGTCAATTAATTGCTCATCAACAACCGAAATCACCAATTTCAGAACAATATCGTAATATTCGAACGAATGTTGAGTTTGCAGCTGTTGATACAAACTTGCATTCACTAATGGTAACATCTGCGAACCCAAGTGAAGGGAAAACGACAACGACAGCGAATATGGCAGTTGTTTTTGCTCAACAAGGAAAGAAAGTTTTATTAATTGATGCAGATATGCGTAAACCAGCGATGCATCAAATGTTCCAAGCTGATAATATTTACGGATTAACGAATGTATTAACACATAGTGAACGTTTAGAGAAGTGTGTACAAACGACAGCTGTAGATAATTTACACTTTTTAGCATGTGGCCCGATCCCGCCAAATCCAGCAGAATTGTTAGGTTCGAAATCAATGCACGAACTTCTTGCACAAGCATATAGTATGTACGATTTAGTTATTTTTGATTTACCACCAATTTTAGCAGTAACGGATGCGCAAATTATGGCAAATGTATGTGATGCATCTATTCTTGTCGTTCGTAGTGAATCGACAGAAAAAGAAACAGCGGTAAAAGCAAAAGGATTATTAGAATCTGCAAAAGGTAAATTGTTAGGCGTTGTTCTAAATGATCGTGAACGTGAACAAAGCTTATATTATTACTATGGTGCAAATTAATTAAAAAGTGAGATATGCCAAGAACATATCTCCTTTTTTCCCTTGAATATGAGACATGTCTCATATTCAAGGGAAAAAAGATTTTTATACAAGAGGGAGCGTGAGAAGAATGATTGATTTACATTGTCACATTTTATCTGGCATCGATGACGGTGCACAAACAGTAGCAGATAGTTTAGCGATGGCACAAAAGGCCGTGCAAGAAGGAATTCATACAATTGTCGCTACACCACACCATCAAAATGGAAAATATGTAAATGAGCGTACTTCTATTATTCATCAAGTGAAACAATTAAATGATGAACTACAACAAAATGAAATTCCACTCAAAATTTTACCGGGGCAAGAGGTCAGGCTATATGGTGATTTATTAGAAGACTATGAAGCTGGTAAAATTGTTACTTTAAACGAAACAGATAAATACATATTAATTGAATTTCCATCTAATCACGTACCTCGCTATGCAGAACAACTATTATATGAACTACGTGTTAAAGGAATGATCCCGATTATCGTTCATCCAGAACGTAATGCCGAGTTAATCGAGCGGCCAGATAAGTTATATAACCTTGTAAATAAAGGTGCATTAACACAAGTGACGGCAGGAAGTCTCTTAGGGAAGTTCGGCAAAAAGATAAAAAAATTCTCACTACAACTCGTTGAACATAATTTAACGCATATGATCGCATCAGATGCACATAACACAACATCAAGAGGATTTCATTTAGCGGAAAGCTATGAATTAATCGAAAAAGAATTCGGAATGAACGTTCTGAGTGATTTAAAAGAGAACCCATATTTATTAATTAGCGGAAAGGCAATTTATAAAGAAGACCCAGAACAAATTCGTCGTAAAAAATTGTTCGGTATCTTTTAAATAAAGAACAGGTGATGTCTCCTAACCGTTATCAACGGGGGCACTCGGTCGTGCTGTGGGTAGAAATTTTTATTCCTTAGACGCTTGTCGTCGGGAGTGTGACGTGAGGATGGGTTAGATGCCCATAATTTTATTTATGATAGAAACTCTACCTATGGAGTTATAACTATGACTCTATAGGTAGGGTATTTGTTATTGCTACATATAGATAAAAAGATATACGGGGGGGACTAGAATTGAAAAAAGTAAGAAAAGCGATTATCCCAGCTGCGGGACTGGGAACGAGGTTTTTACCAGCAACGAAAGCAATGCCGAAAGAAATGTTACCTATCGTTGATAAACCGACAATTCAATACATAGTAGAAGAAGCGATAGAATCAGGAATCGAAGATATTATTATTGTTACTGGAAAAGGAAAACGTGCAATTGAAGATCATTTCGATCACTCTTTTGAGTTAGAACAAAACTTACTCGAAAAAGGAAAGTACGAAGTACTTGAAAAAGTGCAAGCTTCTTCAAAAATTAACATTCATTACATAAGACAAAAAGAACCTAAAGGACTTGGACATGCGGTATGGTGTGCACGTAAATTTATTGGAAATGAGCCATTTGCAGTATTACTTGGTGATGATATTGTGCAAGCGGATACGCCATGTTTACGTCAATTAATGGATCAATATGAAGGAATACAATCATCTGTTATTGGGGTACAGACAGTGCCAGAAAATGAGACACACCGTTATGGAATTATCGATCCAATTGAGCAAAATGACCGCCGTTATCAAGTGCGTCAATTTGTAGAGAAGCCAGCTCAAGGTACAGCACCATCTAATTTAGCAATTATGGGACGTTATGTATTAACACCAGAAATCTTTATGTTCCTTGAAGATCAACAAACAGGTGCTGGTGGAGAAATTCAGTTGACAGATGCGATTCAACGTTTAAATGAAATTCAACGAGTATTTGCTTATGATTTTGAAGGAATACGCTATGATGTTGGGGAGAAGTTTGGGTTTATTAAGACTACGATTGAGATGGCACTTCAAAATGAAGAATTGAAAGCAGATTTGCTGAAATACATGAAGAAACTTATAAAAAAAGATGAGGTACATTCATAAGAGAATGTCCTTTTTTATTATTAATTAAATACTATTTATATACAGAAGGGAACAGGTATATTGAGTTATCGAAGACGGCTCTCATTATTAATTTTATTAGATTCATTTATTGTATTAACTGCCGTGTACTTAAGTTATTGGTTTATACATCCTAATGTATTAAATAAAATTCCTACGACAGTAGTTATTAGTTCTATTACATTATTGTGTAGTCATCATATTTTTGCAAGTATGTATAAGCTATACAATAAAGCATGGGAATATGCAAGTATTGGTGAATTGAAACAAATATTCAAAGCAATTACTCTTTCTATTATCGTAACTGCAATTGTTCAACAAATTATAAATCATGATATTTATGTTCGAATTTTAGCAATTGCATGGATGCTACATTTATTATTGATTGGTGGTTCGCGTTTCGTATGGCGTATGTTCCGTGATACATATATTAGTAAGGGGACGAATAAAAAACGAACATTAATTGTCGGAGCGGGTGCAGCAGGAACTATGGTAGTAAGACAATTACAGCATAATAAAGAAGCAGATTTATACCCGATTGCATTTGTTGATGATGATAAAAATAAACAAAAATTAGAGATTTATAATGTACCAGTTGTTGGTATGACAAATCATATTAAAGAAATTGTAGAAGATAATGATATTGAACATATTATTATTGCTATTCCTTCTTTAAATAGAAATCAAATAAACGAGATTTTTGAGAAGTGTACAAAAACGAAGGCGAAAACACAAATTGTACCGATGCTTGAAGATCTTCTAGATGGTAAAGTTTCTGTTAATGAATTCCGGGATGTACAAGTGGAAGATTTATTGGGAAGAGAACCAATCCAATTAGATGATGCAGGAATTGGAGAAAAGATTACAGGGAAAACAATTTTAGTAACAGGTGCAGGTGGATCGATTGGATCCGAAATTTGTCGCCAAGTGATGAAATATAAACCAGCAAAAATTGTTCTTTTAGGACATGGTGAAAATAGCATTTATAATATTGAAATGGAAATGCGAGTTACATATAAGGATTCGGTCGAAATTACTACAGAAATTGCTGATGTACAAGATCGGAATAAGATTTTTGAAATAATGGAGAAACATCGTCCTTATATTGTATACCATGCAGCTGCACATAAACATGTGCCATTAATGGAACGTAATCCTGAAGAGGCTGTAAAAAATAATATTTTTGGTACGAAAAATGTAGCGGAAGCAGCTGATACGTTTAAAGTAAATACGTTCGTAATGGTTTCTACAGATAAAGCAGTAAATCCGACGAATGTAATGGGGGCTACAAAACGATTTGCAGAAATACTTGTACAGCATATGGCAGCAGTGAGTACTAATACAAGATTCGTTGCCGTTCGATTTGGTAATGTTCTTGGGAGTAGGGGAAGTGTAATTCCATTATTTAAGAAGCAAATTCAAAAAGGTGGGCCTGTAACAGTTACTCATCCTGATATGATTCGTTACTTTATGACAATACCAGAAGCTTCAAGACTAGTTATTCAAGCTGGAACGTTAGCTAAAGGTGGGGAATTATTTGTACTTGATATGGGAGAGCCAGTAAAGATTGTTGATTTAGCTAAAAACTTAATTACTCTTTCGGGTTATTCTATTGAAGATATCGGAATTGAATTTACTGGGTTAAGACCAGGTGAAAAAATGTATGAAGAGTTATTAAATGAAGGTGAGATTCATCCAGAGCAAATTTTCCCTAAAATTCATATAGGAAAAGCTGTTTTGATAGAACAAGAAATTTTAAGACAATTTATGAATGACTTTGAAGGAATGGATAAAGAGGAAATAAGAGAGCGATTATTGGGTATTGCAAATAATAAAGTTAATCTTAAATATTAATTTAAGGGAAGGAAGTTTTTAAAATGGGAGATAGAATATTTCTTTCATCACCACATATGAGCGATGAAGGCTATGAAATGCAGTATGTTAAGGAAGCCTTCGATACAAATTGGATTGCGCCACTTGGGGAGAATGTGAATGGATTTGAAAGAGAGCTAGCCGCGAAAGTTGGCTCTAAAGCAGCCGCAGCGCTATCTTCTGGAACAGCTGCAATTCATCTGGCACTTAAAGCAGCAGGAGTAGGGGAGGGGGATATTGTTTTTTGTCAAACACTTACATTCTCAGCTACAGCAAATCCTATAATTTATCAAAATGCTGTTCCTGTTTTTATAGATAGTGATTATGAAACTTGGAATATGTGTCCTAAAGCATTGGAAGAAGCTTTTAAAAAATATCCAAGTGTAAAGGCAGTCATAGTAGTTCATCTTTATGGTCTTTCTGCAGACATGGATAAGATTGTTGAACTTTGTAAAAAATATGGTGTTACTTTAATTGAAGATGCTGCTGAATCTTTAGGAACCTACTATAAAGGTAAGCATACGGGAAGTTTTGGAGAGTATGGTATTTTCTCTTTTAATGGAAATAAGATCATCACTACTTCTGGTGGTGGTATGCTTGTTTCTAATGATGAAGAACGAGTTTCAAAAGTAAGATTTTGGGCTACTCAAAGTAGAGATCAAGCGAGACATTATCAACATAGTGAATTAGGATTTAACTATCGTATGAGCAATGTCGTTGCTGGGATTGGCAGAGGACAGCTTAAAGTATTAGATGAGAGAGTGCAGAAGAAAAGATACATATTTGATTTTTACAAGAGGGAATTAGGAAATCTTGAAGGTATTGAGTTTATGCCTAGCAATGAATGGAATGAACCAAACTATTGGTTAAGTTCTATGACACTAAACGGTAAGGTTCGTCCAATCGACGTGATGGAAGCTCTTGAAAAAGAAAATATTGAATCTAGACCAGTGTGGAAACCAATGCATTTACAGCCATTCTTTGAAAAATATGATTTTGTTGGGACAGATGTATCAGAGAAGTTATTTGAGAATGGTGTTTGCTTACCAAGTGATACGAAAATAACAGATGAAGATTTAGATAGAGTCGTGAAAATTATTAAAGGGTTGTGGTTAGGGTAATGGGTGTTGTTAAAGGTGGTATTTATAGAACATTTATAAAAAGACTAATAGATTTTATATTGTCTTTAATCGCTATTATAGTGCTCAGTCCAGTACTTCTTATTGTTGCTTTACTTGTAAAAACGAAGTTAGGTAGTCCAGTTTTATTCAAACAAAAAAGACCAGGGCTAAATGAGAAAGTTTTTATGATGTATAAATTTAGAACAATGACGGATGAAAGAGATTCTGGTGGTGAACTACTTCCGGACGATGTGAGGTTAACTAAATTTGGTAAGTTTTTGCGTTCAACTTCTCTTGATGAGTTACCAGAGTTATTTAATATTCTTAAAGGAGACATGTCAATTGTTGGACCAAGACCCCAATTGGTTCGAGATATGGTATTCATGACCTTGGAACAGAGAAAGAGACATAGTGTTTTACCAGGGCTTACTGGTTGGGCTCAAGTTAATGGACGGAATTGCATTACATGGGAAGGGAAATTGAATTTCGATTTGCAATATATTAATAACATTTCCTTTATGGGAGATTTTAAGATAATTTTTATAACAATAGCTAAGGTATTCAAGAGAGATGGAATAAGTACAGAAGGTATGGAAACAGCTGAGGATCTTGGTGATTATTTATTAAGGGTAGGTCGAATTGATAAAGAGACGTATATTGGAAAAATAAAAGAGAGCAGAAAATTAGTTTAACATAAGAGAAGGTGCAGAAATGGTAAGTGAGAATAGAGAAGATATTTTGATTTCAATAATTACACCTGTGTATAATTCTGAAAAATATATAGGTGAGACCATAAAAAGTGTTTTATCACAAACACATGAAAACTGGGAAATGCTTATTGCTGATGATTGCTCACAGGATAATACAGCTGAAGTAATTAAAGAGTTTAATGATGATCGAATTAAATATTTTAAGTTGGAAGAAAATGCAGGGGCTGCCGTAGCGAGGAATAGGGCTTTAGAAAAGGCCAATGGAAAATACATTGCATTTTTAGATGCAGATGATATGTGGAAAGCGGATAAATTGCAGAAACAATTGACTTTTATGATTGAGAATAATATAGGATTCTCGTTTACGGGATATGAGATTTTGAAAGAAGAAGGGAATAAAATTATTAATGTTCCCCCTAGGCTAAACTATAGCCAATTTATGAAAAATACAATTATAGGCACATTGACTGTTATGGTTAACGTCGACATTGTAGGGGAAGTTAGATTAGTTAATGTAAAAAAAGACCATGATTCAATGACTTGGGCAAAGATTCTTAGAGAAGGGCATCTGGCATATGGCTTAGATGAGAGTTTAGCTTATTATAGAAAAGTTGAAGGCTCAATTTCAAATGATAAGTTCCAAGCGGCTAAAAATCATTGGAATAATTGTAGAAATATAGAGAAATTATCATTACCGAAATGTCTTTATTATTTCTTCTTTTATGGGGTCAATGCGGTGAAAAAACA
This sequence comes from Bacillus cereus group sp. MYBK30-2, assembly GCF_051915945.1. Taxonomy (NCBI): domain Bacteria; kingdom Bacillati; phylum Bacillota; class Bacilli; order Caryophanales; family Bacillaceae; genus Bacillus; species Bacillus cereus group sp. MYBK30-2. Next base: position 314,309 of record NZ_JBQAFR010000003.1, on the reverse strand, counting down.
TTACTTCTAAAATAATATTAGAAAAATGTTGAAAATATCTTAGGAAATTGAAGGCGTAGGAATATTGTATGTTGAGGTGTTTTAATGTATAAAATTGGTGTGTGCGGACATTTTGGGAGTAAGAAAAACCTTCTTAACGGTCAAACAGTAAAAACGAAAGTGTTAACTGAAGAATTAAAATTAGCTCTTGGTACACAAAACGTTGAAATTGTTGACACGCATAATTGGAAAAAAAATCCTTTTAAACTTTTTATAAATTGTTTACTTTTAATTAAAGGTTGTGAAAATGTAATAATTTTGCCTGCACAGAATGGACTTGGTATTTTTGTACCATTATTTTTACTATTGAACAAGGTATATAAAAGGAAGCTTCATTATGTCGTTATTGGTGGATGGTTACCTGAAATTTTAGGAGAAAATCCTAAACTTAAAAAGCAGGTATGCAAATTAGATGGGGTTTATGTTGAAACGACTAGTATGATAAAGTCCCTCCAGCAATTAGGTTTAGAGAATGTTAAAAAGTTTATAAATTTTAAACGCTTAGATGTTCTTACGGCAAGTGGATTGCATTTTCCAAATGAGAGACCATTTAAGCTTTGTACTTTTTCTAGAGTGATGAAAGAAAAGGGAATTGAGGATGCTATAAAGACAGTAGAATCCATTAATACAGCAAGAGGAGAAGTAATGTTTACACTTGATATATATGGACAAGTGGATGAAAACTATAAAGAGAGATTCGAACAGTTACAGAAAAAATTCCCAAATTTCATATCATACAAAGGTAGTGTGAATTTTAATGAGAGCGTAGAAATTCTCAAAGAGTACTTTGCGTTACTATTTCCAACGCAGTTTAAAACAGAGGGGATACCAGGTACCATTATTGATGCGTATGCTGCGGGAATTCCAGTAATAGCGTCTAAATGGGATTCAGCAGATGAAGTTATTACTCAAGGGATAACTGGATATATATATGATTTCATGCAAACATCACAATTAGAGATGATTTTAAATTCAGTATTAGATGCCCCTGAAAAAATGGGGGATATGAAAGAGAATTGTTTGAAGAGAGCTGAAGAATTTTTACCTGAAAAGGTTATTAGCGAGTTTATTAAAAATATGTGACTAAGTTTACACTTAATTTAACGGAATAAACTATTATGTTGTTAGGGTTACAGTTGCTTTTTTATGAGTCTTATTAAAAGCAAATTAAGTAATAAGTAAGGGGTCTATTTAGAATGATAAAAGATGCTCAACCTAAAAGAATTTTGTGCATAGTAAATACAATAAACGCTGGTGGTGCAGAAACTTTTTTAATGAAGTTATATCGTGCATTGGATAAGAAGAAATACCAAATGGATTTTTACTGTATGTCTTTAGAAAAAGGATATTATGAAGATGAAATAAAGGAATTAGGTGGAAAAGTTTATTATGCAGTGCCTAAATCTAAAAATTGGGTTAAGGCTTTTCTTACGCTTAAAAATGTTGTAAAAGAGAATAAATATGAATGTGTAATGAGGGTTTCACAACATTCGTTGGCAACAGTTGATTTAATTGCAGCTAAAATGGGGGGAGCTAAAACTTTAGTACAAAGATCAAGTAATTCTAATGCTGCTAGTAAACTTAGTAGGTTATTACATAATATTTTTAAATGGTTACCAATGACAATTCCGAATGTGAAAATTGCGCCATCTACAGAAGCTGCCGAATACACTTTTGGTAAAAAATGTATAGAAAAAAAGAAGGCAATTCTTGTTAAAAATGCAATTCCTTTAGAAAATTTTCTGTTTGCACAAGAAAAGCGGGACAAGATGAGAAAAGAACTTAACCTAGATGGAAAGTTTGTTGTTGGACATGTAGGAAGATTTGATGCGCAGAAAAATCACAATTATTTAATTGATGTATTCTCAGAAATTGTTAAAAAAAATACTAACAGCGTATTAGTTTTGACTGGAAAAGGCTCTCTTGAAGATGATATTAGAAAAAAATTAGAAATATTGAATTTAACTGATAAAGTTCTTTTTACGGGACTTAGATCTGACGTTCCAGATATTATGATGGCCATGGATATTTTTATTTTTCCATCCCTTTATGAAGGGATGCCTAATACAGTAATTGAAGCACAGGGAACAGGGTTACCATGTCTAATTTCCAATACAATTACTAGAGAAGCGGATATAACAGGGAATGTTGAGTATCTTTCTATCGATGATTCAGCAGAAAATTGGGCTGAGAAGGCTTTAGAGTATTCAGAGGAGTATGAAAGAAGAAATGTAAAGACGGAATTTATTGCAATGGGCTATGATATCACTTTTGAATCGAAAAAGTTGATGGAACTAACATTAAAATAATGTTGTAATTAAAGAGTTATTAAGTTAAAGAATTAAGTTCGTTACCTAATTTGTAAAGATCTTAGCTCCCATATCTATAATGAAGAAAAATTTGATAAGTGAATTATTATTGAATTAATAAACCGTTCATCTTGTGTGGAAAATATAGTTTTAATGTTGTAATGGAATTAGAGTGGGTGTTAATACATAAAACTTTATATTATCTGTATAAAAGAAATGGCACTCGACTTTGGTTAAAGAATGGAGCTTGTAATGGAGAGAATTACACTAAATAAAGTTATTAATATAATTATGTTTTTTTATGTTTTAAGCATCTACCTATTTACGTTTAGGGATGGATTAAATTCAATAAGTAATGCCTTGGCTTTAATGCTTATTGGTACTATATGGACAGATATTTTGTTAACCCGAAAGAAGTTGGTGTTTAATAACTTTTTACTTGTGTACTTAATATTTATTGTAATTTGTTTAGTATCAGTATTTTATGCAATTAATCAGGAAATTGCACTAGCTAAAGTTAAGACTTTAGCTCTTATGTACATGTTAATGCTTTCTTTTGCAAACTACATTAATACATTGGAAAAATTAAGGAAAATTTTAATGTATTTTGTATATTCTGGTTTTGTTACTGGAATTTATATTTTAATGAACTCTGATTTTTCGCAAGTATCTAGGTATGGAAGTGAATTGGGGAATGTTAATGCAATAGGTATGATAATAGGGATATCCTCTATATTTTGTTTTTATTTTATTATAGAAGAAAAAAAATATTTATTATATATACCTATCCTATTAACAAATGTACTTGTTATATTCTTAACTGGCTCCAGAAAATCTCTTCTTTTTATTGTTTTTACATTTATTGCGGTATTATTGCTTAATGGGAAAATGGGGATAAAAGGGAAAATGAAAGCTTTATTATGGAGTAGTGTTGTTATATTTTTGAGCCTTTATATAATATTTGATAACCCTCTACTTTATCAAATAATAGGCGTGAGGATGGAGCATCTGTTTTCTTTTATATTAGGCAAAGGTGCTGATGAAGGCTCTATAAATATTAGAGAGAATATGATTGATGTGGGCCTAGAGTGGTTTAAAGAACATCCAATTTTAGGTTACGGGATAGATAATTTTAGATCTTTATACGGAATGGAAGTTTTTGGGGTTGAAGCTACTTATTCGCATAATAATTTTGTAGAGCTTCTAGTTGGAACAGGTATTTTTGGTGCTATTTTCTTTTATTTAACTCATTTTATTGTTTTAAAGGATTTATATAAAGCGTCGAAAGGAAATGACAACAATTCTTTATGTTATGCATTTATAGCGATAATAGTGACGTATATTTTCTTATCAGTCGGAATGATATACTATTACGACAAACATATTAGTATAGTGTTAGTTCTTGGAAGTATAGTATACAGATTAATAAAATCAGATAAATATAAAAATAATACCTAATTAATTTAGTTTTTATTTTATCAAAGAATGTATTTTTGAAATGAATAAAGTTTTATATCGCTATACATTCGATTTTTATCTTTATTTAACGTTTGAAAGGGCCCCCCTTTTTTAGATGGAAAAATCAATTAATAGGAGGTATGGATAGTTGAATATATTAGTTGCTGGTGACTTGGTGCCAACACAATCGAATAAGGATATATTTTCGAAAGGTGACGTTACTACATTGCTTGGAGAGGAGTTGCTTTCAATTTGGAGAGCCGCAGATATGAGGGTCCTGAACCTTGAAGTTCCTCTTACAGATAATGAATCTCCAATTTCAAAATGTGGACCAAATCTTAGTGCTCCAACAAATACTATAAATGGTATTAAAAAACTCGAACCGACACTATTGACTTTGGCAAATAATCATATTTTAGATCATGGTGTAACAGGGCTTAAATCTACTGAGCAAGTACTATCTATGAATGGCATTGCTTTTACTGGGGTAGGAGAAAATGTTTTTGAGGCGAGCAAGCCTTATATTCTAGCTAACGGTGATATAAATATAGGAGTATATGCTTGTGCTGAAAACGAATTTACTATTGCAACAGATAAATCTCCTGGGGCAAACCCATTTGATCCATTAGAAAGCCTTGATCATATAAAAGAATTAAAAGAGAAGTGTGATTATGTAATTGTTTTATATCATGGAGGAAGAGAGCATTATCGTTATCCATCTCCATATCTTCAAAAAGTGTGTAGGAAAATAGTGGAAAAAGGTGCGGATGTTGTGATATGTCAGCACAGTCATTGTATAGGTTGTTATGAAGATTATCAAGATTCTCTAATTGTATATGGCCAAGGGAACTTTATTTTTGATGAATCAAACAATGAATTCTGGCAAACTAGCATTCTAGTACATTTAGAAATTACAGATAAGATAAAAGTGGACTATATTCCAATTGTAAAAAAGGAAAATGTAGTAAGGTTAGCTCAAGGCAAGGATTTTGAAGATATACTAAATGATTTTCATAAGAGATCAAAGGAAATATGTCAAGAGGGATTTGTTGGGCAACAGTATCAAAAGATTGCTGCTGAAAAATATGAAAACTATCTCAGAACTTTTTCAGGTATGGGTAAATGGTTAGCGAGAATAGATTATAGATTGTTAAATGGTTTAATTTTAAAGAGGTGGTATAGCAAACGTCATTTGTTAGCGATACAAAACTTTGTAGAATGTGAGGCTCATCGAGAATTATTGCTCAAGAGTTTAAAAGGAGAAAATGAGAGTGGAAGATAAACAACTCCATAGAAAGATTACAAATGCAGCAAAATGGTCAACCATAACACAAATCATTGCCAAAATCATAGTTCCATTAACAAATATGGTATTAGCAAGAATTTTAGCACCAGAGGCGTTTGGAGTTATTGCAACAATAACAATGATTATTAGTTTTGCAGATATGTTTACTGATGCAGGCTTTCAAAAGTATTTAGTACAACATGAATTTAATAGTGAAAATGAAAAGCACAAAAACGCTAATGTAGCATTTTGGACGAATTTTGTCATTTCACTGTGTTTATGGGGCATAATCGCGTTATTTAATGAAGAAATTGCCAAAATGGTTGGAAATCCTGGATTGGGTTTAGTTATTATAGTTGCTTGCATTCAATTACCATTAACTTCTTTTTCTAGTATTCAAATGGCACTTTTTATGCGCGAATTTGATTTCAAGACACTTTTTACTGTTAGGATTATTACAATAGCAGTTCCATTTTTTGTGACCATTCCTTTAGCTTTTTTGGGCTTAAGTTATTGGTCACTAATTATAGGTACGATTTGTATACAGCTTTTTAACGCATTTTTACTTACTATCAAATCTAGTTGGAAACCAAAATTATTCTTCGATATAAGAATACTAAGAGAGATGCTATCATTTAGTCTATGGTCATTAATAGAAGCTATATCAATTTGGCTTACTGCATGGATTGATACATTTATTATTGGCTATTATTTGAACGAGTATTATTTAGGGGTATATAAAACATCCACGATAATGGTTAATTCCTTATTAGCACTTGTTACAGCGGCTACTGTACCAGTTTTATTTGCTGCATTGTCAAGACTGCAAAATAATGATAATGAATTTCAGAGTATGTTTTTCAAATTCCAAAGATTAATTTCGGTGTTAGTATTTCCATTTGGTGTAGGTGTTTTTTTATATAGTGATTTGGCAACACAATTAATGTTAGGTGGGCAATGGGAAGAAGCAAGTGATGTTATTGGTGTATGGGCGTTAACTAGTTCAATAATGATTGTGTTTGGTCATTATTGTAGTGAAGTATATCGGGCAAAAGGTAAGCCTAAACTATCATTTATGGCGCAATTACTGCACCTTATTGCATTAATTCCAACATGTATTATAGCAGCGAATTTTGGATTTTGGCCACTAGTTTTAGCTAGGTCTTTGATTAGGGTACAGTTTATTATGGTTCATATGGTAATAATGAGATTTATAATGGGATTTTCTGTTTTGGGAATCTTCAAAAATATCTTACCGACATTGAGTGCCGCCATTGCTATGGGACTACTAGGTTATCTTTTAAGAGAGTTGAATAATAGTTTGATATGGAGTATATTATCAATTTTCCTCTGCGCTGTATTCTATTTTGGAATATTATTTATGTTCCCGAAAATGCGAAGAGAGTTACTTGATTTTTGGATAAAGATAATCCCAAAAAGGTTTCTTAAAAGAGCGGTTTAGTAGCTAGATTGTGTTAATAATACTTTATTCTAAACATTGTTTAATACGAGATTAGATAAATAGTCATAGTGATTTGTTTTTAATGAGTTTAAGCATTAGTATTGTTGATAGTTTTTTATAGGTTTTAAGTATGTTGAGATCAAGTCAAATTAATTTTATAAATAAAAAGTAGGAAAGGATTTCTAAAATATGAGAAGTTCCCGTTTTAAAAAATTTGCATCCCGAATTCTTAGTACTTGTGAGCCGTATGATAAATTTGGCTGGATAGATAAAAATCGTGAGTATAGAGAATCGAAACGAAAATTACAAGAGAATGAATATTTAGAAAGTGCACCACCACTAGTTATTCAATGGCCATCCTCTATTCCAAAGCCATATGTGGGGTTAGTAAAGTCGGAAAAAGGGAATAAGGCTTATTGGCCAAAATTTGAACGGTTTTTAAAAAATAATAATATTCCTTATGATGAAATTGATATCAAAGCGTCAAATTTCACCTTAGAATGTAAAAAATTTGATGCCATTGTTTGGCGAACGCCATCAACATATGTTGAGCAATGGGAAGCAGCGGACAAAGTTGATTATATACAAGATTACCTTGATAAACTTATTTTACCGTCTAAGCAAGCTTTATGGATGTATGAAGATAAGATTAGATTGCAATGGCTACTCGAATTGTACAATCTTCCTACTATTCAATCATTTATATCGTATTCAAAAGAAGAAACAGCACAATACATTGAAAATTGTCAGTACCCTTTTATATCTAAAGATAAAACTTGCTCAGGATCTGAAGGTGTACACTTAATAAAAAATAAGAAGCAGGCAAGGAAATTATGGCGTAAAATTTTTCATCACGGGTTAAAATTAAATAATTCTTACATAAAACAAAAAAATTATGTATTATTTCAAGAATTTGTACCTAATAAGGGATTTGATCTACGGGTTATTATGGTAGGCGATTCGTATTTTGGTTACTATAGGTATCCTAAGGAGAATGATTATAGAGCTTCGGGTTCAGGTGTTGTTACAAAAAAGGATATTCCATTAGAAGTTTTAAAGATAGCAAAAAGGGTGCGCGAATGTCTTCCAGAGTCTTATTTATTAGCGGTCGACTTTTTACAGGATACACGTGACGATAAATACTATATTATAGAAACTTCAATATTTATTAGTATAGAGTCTTGTGAACAATTGGTTGTAGGTGATGTCGCTGGACGTTATATTGAAGAAAATGGTGAATTCACTTTTGAGCCAGGTCGTTTTTGGTTACAAGAGCTTATGATGCAAGGGTTAATGGAAGACTGGATTGCTAAGCATCAGGAGAAGGGGAGATTAAAGTAAATGAAAATTACAATTGTTGGGGCAGGAAATGGTGGAACTACACTTGCAGCTGATTTAAGCTTTAAAGGGCATGAGGTAACTTTATTAAAAACTTCAAATAAACTTCATAATAAAAATTTTAATTATTTATTACAAAATAATGGAGAAATTATATTTAAGGACTTAGATGAAATAAATTTAGTAAAAATCAATAGAGTAACCACATGTTTTGAAGAGGCATTTTCTAATAATCCACAGTTGATCATTTTATTTATTCAAACTAGCTATCACGAAGAAATTATTAAAAGGATAGCTCCTTATTTAAAGGATGATCAAACGATATTAGTAGAACCTGGTTATCTAAGCACAGCTTTCTTTAAGAAATACTGTGGACATTTAAATTTAATTATCGCTGAAGCGGAGAGTTCCCCAATTGACTGTAGAATAACAGCACCAGGAGAAGTACAAGTGTTATTTAAAAATGTTCGGAATCCTATTGGTATCTATCCTCGATATCGTAAAGAAGAAGGAATGCTTCTTTTAAATCAACTGGATTATAATTTTACAGCCTTAGATTCGGTGGTGGAAGCGGCACTCCATAATCCAAATTTAATAGTTCACACAGTTGGTGCAATTATGAGCATACCACGTATAGAGTTTTCAGAAGGGGATTATTGGATGTATCGTGAGGTGTTCACTCCAAGCGTTTGGAACCTAGTGGAGAAACTTGATAATGAAAAATTAGAGATTTTGTCCGCATTAAGTTTAGAGCCAGTTCCATATGTGGAAGCATGCAAATTCCGAAATTCTATTGATTTGAATATTGATGCCAAAGCTGTGTTTTTCGATTATGCAAAGAACCATTCTCCGTCTGGGCCAGATGTAAGCAATTCTAGATATATAACTGAAGATGTACCAGAAGGACTAGTATTATTAGAGTCTTTAGGTAAGGTATTAAATGTTAATACCCCTGTTTGTTCGGCTCTAATTGATATTGCTTCGGGTTGTTTAAATAGTGACTTTAGAAAAAATGGAAGAACGGTTGATAGGTTAGATAAGAAAATTATAATGGAGATATTAGGTGTTACTACTCCTGTATAAAATAATAGATGATACGTTCCCTCTTATTCTTTATTTGGGAGTGGACCCTTTAGTGTTACTACTTAAATTATTTAAGGGAAATGTAAAGTTATTCTGTTTTAAAAGAGGAATAAAAATCAATTGTGTAAAAAGATGGAGGCTCGTAGTTTATCCAACTTGCTTTTAAATATAGGTTATGTAAGTAGGTTTATTAGGCAGTAATATCTATATTGGGAATTAAACTAGATATACTATTCTAATTTGTTAAGATGTATATCTTAAGGGGGATTATTATGTATAAAATAGCAGTAGCAGGAACAGGCTATGTAGGTTTAGTAGCAGGCGTATGTTTTGCAGAAGTTGGACATCAAGTAACTTGTGTTGATATTGATGAAAAAAAAGTGGCATTAATGAAATCTGGTGTTTCACCAATTTATGAAGCTGATTTAGAGGAGTTAATGCAGAAAAATTATACTGCGGGAAAGATTAATTATACAACAGATTATAAATCAGCATACAAAGATGCAGATGCAATTTTTATTGGGGTAGGGACTCCAGAACAAGCTGATGGTTCTGCAAATCTTTCATATATTGCAACTGTTGCGAAACAAATTGCTGAAAGTGTAGAAAAAGATTGTCTTGTTGTTGTAAAATCAACTGTTCCAATTGGAACAAATGACAAAGTTGAGCAGTTTATTCAAGACTTTTTAGTTAATGATGTGAAAGTAGAAGTTGCATCCAATCCAGAGTTTTTAGCTCAAGGTTCGGCTGTTCATGATACGTTATATGCAGAAAGAATTGTTATTGGTACAGAAAGTAAATGGGCTGAGGAAGTATTAATGAATCTCTATAAACCGTTTCATTTGCCTATCGTTTCAGTGAATAGAAGATCAGCTGAAATGATTAAGTATGCTTCTAATGATTTCTTAGCTCTTAAAATTTCCTATATGAATGATATTGCGAATCTTTGTGAATTAGTTGGCGCGGATATTCAAGATGTTGCAAAAGGTATGAGCTTTGATGAGCGTATTGGAAGTAAGTTTTTAAATGCAGGTATTGGTTTTGGTGGTTCATGTTTCCCTAAGGATACGAAAGCATTAGAATATTTAGCGAGACAAAATGGTTACGAATTAAGAACAGTAAAGGCTACAATTGATGTAAATAAAGATCAAAAGACTTTATTGTATAAAAAAGCTAGCCAAAGATTAATTACTTTTAATGGGCTTAAAGTAGCGGTACTAGGATTAACGTTTAAACCTGGAACAGATGATTTACGAGAAGCTGCTTCTCTTGAAAATATACCTTTACTATTAGAACAAGGTGCAGATATTTACGCGTTTGACCCAGTAGGTGCAAACAATTTTGCTAAAGTGTATCCAGAGGGTAAAAATAAAAATGGTAATATTACATATGTTGCTAATGTTGAACAAGCTTTAGAAGGTGCAAACGTCTGCTTTATTTTTACAGAATGGGGAGAAGTGAAAGAATTGACTCCAGAAAATTATAAGCAGTTAATGAGAACACCCCTAGTATATGATGGAAGAAATATTTATGATGTTCCAGCGATGCAAGAAGTCGGGATAGAGTATCATTCTATCGGAAGAAAATCTACAAGTAGAGAACGTATGAGGGAGTCGGATAATATTGAATTACAAGCCTCTAGATAATAGTAAAGTATACCTTGTTACTGGAGCAGCCGGTTTTGTAGGATACTTCTTATCTAAAAGATTATTAGAACAAGGTTGCCGTGTAATAGGTATTGATAATATAAATGATTATTATGATGTGAATCTTAAATACGCTCGTTTAGAGCAGCTTAAGCCATATGAAAACTTTACTTTTATTAAAGGTGATATTTCTGATAAAGGTATAATTACTAAGCTCTTTGAAGAGTACAAGCCAAATATTGTCGTGAATTTAGCCGCACAAGCTGGTGTGAGATATTCAATTGAAAATCCAGATGTATATATTCAAAGTAATATTATTGGCTTTTATAATATTCTTGAAGCGTGTAGACATTATCCAGTAGATCATCTTGTATATGCATCATCTAGTTCTGTTTATGGAGCAAATAAAAAGGTTCCTTTCGAGGAAACGGATTTCGTAGATAACCCAGTATCACTTTATGCATCTACTAAGAAATCAAATGAATTGATGGCTCACACGTATAGTCATTTATATAAAATTCCTGCTACTGGGCTTCGTTTCTTTACGGTATACGGTCCTATGGGACGCCCAGATATGGCTTACTTTGGGTTTACTGATAAGTACTTCGCTGGAGAGCCAATTAAAATATTCAATAATGGTGATTTTGACAATGACCTGTATCGAGACTTTACTTATATAGATGATATTGTTGAAGGGATTCAACGCCTGTTGAGCAATCCTCCTATAGAAGATGTAAAACACGAGGTATTTAATATCGGAAATAATAATCCTGAAAAATTGATGGTGTTTATTGAAACATTAGAGAAGGCACTAAGCAATTCTTTAGGAAGACAAGTGATGTTTAAAAAGGAATTTGAACCTATTAAACCAGGGGATGTACCAGCTACTTACGCATCAACAGATTTATTGCAGAAAGCTGTAGATTTTAAACCTAAAACTTCTATAGAAAAAGGTTTACAGGAATTTTCCAATTGGTATGTAGACTATTATAAAGTAAAATAATAAAAAGCTTGGGTTACTGGGTAGAGAATATACTAGTTATAGGATCCCAATCTTAGTATAATAGACTAAATTAGTATTTATGTTATCTGGGCATTTATTCCGAATAATCGAAAGAAGAGGTCTATAGTAATGAAAAAGAAAATCCTATTTTGGATATTAGGAATTATAGGAGTATTAATTATAGGTGGAGGGGTTTACGCCTATACTGTATACTCATCTGTTTCCAAAACATTAGATGAAGTTCATAAGCCTTTGAAGCGTGATCAAGGTAATAAGCAAGAGGAGAAAATCAGTAATTCTCAGCCGGTTTCAATTTTATTATTAGGTGCTGATGAGCGCGGTGAAGATAAAGGGCGTTCAGATTCTTTAATGATTATTACATTAAATCCTAAAAATAATTCCATGAAAACAGTAAGTATCCCACGTGATACGTATACTGAAATTGTTGGAAAAGGCAAAAGTGATAAAATCAACCATGCTTACGCATTTGGTGGCGTAGACATGTCTGTAGCGACAGTAGAAAAATTCTTAAATGTCCCTATTAACTACTATATTGAAGTGAACATGGAAGGATTTAAAGATATCGTAGATGCAGTCGGTGGTGTAGATGTAAATAACGATTTAGAATTTACACAAGATAAGCACCATTTTGCCAAAGGAAATATACATTTAACCGGTGATGAAGCTTTAGCGTTTACACGTATGCGAAAAGCAGACCCACGCGGTGACTTCGGTCGTCAAATGCGTCAACGTCAAGTGATGCAAGCTGTTATTAAGAAAGGCGCAAGCTTCTCTTCTCTAGCAAGCTATGGAGATGTGCTTACAGCAATTCAAAAGAATGTGAAAACAAACTTAACGCAAGATCAAATGTTTGATATGCAAAAGAATTATAAAAATTGTCTGCAGAACAGTGAGGATATCCAAATTCCAGGCGACGGTCACATAGCCGCTGATGGTATTTGGTACTACTATGTTCCAGATGCAGCAAAACAAGATTTAACGAATAAGTTAAGAGCACAGCTTGAATTGACTAAGTAATATGTAATAACCCAACTCCTTTGGAAGGAGTTGGGTTTATTTTTGCATGGATTTATATTAGTATTATATGTTGTGAGATTAATAGATGAGGTGAATCGATGAATAAGAAAGCGGTACTTGTCCTTGTTATTTTTGTAGTGTTTGTCGCTTCGATTGTGAGCGGTAAATTGTACTGGAATAAGAAAGTTGCGAATGCAACGGGGCAAACGAGTGAAGTAACGAAAACGAAGGCTGAAGTGAAAGATAGCGGAGCGAAGAAAGAAGAGAAAAAACAAGAAGCGAAGTCATCTTTTAATGAAGCATATGCGAAGAATTTACCCGATAAAGTGAAAGAGAAGTTGAAGAAAGCTGCTGAGGAGAAGAAGGCGGTAAATCTTGTTATTGTTGGTGATGAAGCTTCTTCATCTGAAAAAGATGCTTGGGCAGCTAAGTTAACAGCTAATTTAGAAACTGCTTACGGTAAAGGTTTATGGAATGTGACAGTAAAGGAATATAAGGGTGAAAGTACAGAAGAGTTAATCGCAAATAAGCGTGATAAAGAGATTGCGAAAGACAACCCAGATGTAATTTTATTTGAGCCACCATTTATTACTGATAATAGTAAAACTGGTAATGGGAACTCTGTTGCGAGTACACAGAAGTTCGTTCAGGCACTTTCTACTAGTGCAAAAGGCGCTACAATTATGATTCAACCACCAAACCCAGTGTATGGTGCGAAGAATTATCCGAAATCGATTGAAGCATTAAAACAATTTGCGACGCAAAATGGTTATGCATATGTTGATCATTGGGGCGCATGGCCTGATGCAACAACAAAAGCGATTTTACCGTACTTACAAGAAGAATTCGGTTTCCCAAGTGCTAAAGGGCATGAAGTTTGGGCGCAATACGTAACGGATTATTTTGTGGCTAAGTAATGAAGGGTATATAAAAGGTATACGAGCAATCGTATACCTTTTATATTAGTGAAGTAATTAAGAAATCCTAGTATATATGTAGGGGGAAAACAATGAACTCAATCTTAATCTGTGGCGGGGCTGGCTATATCGGTTCTCACGCTGTTAAAAAATTAGTAGATGAAGGTCTATCAGTAGTAGTAGTAGACAACCTACAAACTGGTCATGAAGATGCAATTACGGAAGGTGCGAAGTTTTATAATGGTGACCTTCGTGATAAAGCATTTTTAAGAGATGTTTTTAAACAAGAAAATATTGAGGCGGTTATGCATTTCGCAGCTGATTCTTTAGTTGGAGTTAGTATGGAGAAGCCTCTTCAATATTATAATAATAATGTTTATGGTGCACTTTGCTTGTTAGAGGTAATGGATGAGTTTAAAGTAGATAAGTTTATTTTCTCTTCTACTGCAGCAACTTATGGTGAAGTAGATGTAGACCTTATTACTGAGGAAACGATGACAAATCCGACGAATACATACGGAGAAACGAAGCTAGCAATAGAGAAGATGCTTCATTGGTATAGCCAAGCTTCAAATTTAAGATATAAGATTTTCAGATACTTTAACGTAGCTGGCGCAACGCCAAGTGGTATTATTGGGGAAGATCATCGTCCAGAGACACATTTGATTCCTCTTGTTTTACAAGTGGCGTTAGGTCAACGTGAGAAGATTATGATGTTTGGTGATGATTATAACACACCAGATGGTACTTGTATCCGTGATTATATTCATGTTGAAGATTTAGTGGCGGCTCATTTCTTAGGGCTTAAGGATCTGCAAAATGGCGGAGAAAGTGATTTCTACAACTTAGGAAATGGTAATGGTTTCAGTGTAAAAGAAATCGTTGATGCAGTTCGTGAAGTTACAAATCATGAAATTCCTGCTGAGGTGGCACCGCGCCGTGCGGGAGATCCAGCACGTTTAGTTGCTTCTTCTCAGAAGGCGAAAGAGAAGTTAGGATGGAACCCTGAGTATGTAAATGTGAAGACAATTATTGAGCATGCGTGGGATTGGCATCAAAAACAACCGAATGGATATACTAAATAAATATAGTAAGTGAAAGAGAGGCTATCGTCGACAAAATATGTTCGACAATACCCTCTCTTTTTTCGTATGATTTTTGCTATACTAAACTGTACTATAATACAGGATGGAAGGAGGAGAATGATGAAAATACTTGTAGTTGATGATGAATCGAGTATTCGTAATTTGATTCGGATGCAGTTAGAGATGGAAGGATATGAAGTATTGACGGCAGCTGACGGGAGAGAAGCTGTAGAGAGATGGAATGAGCAGCCGGATGTACTTATTTTAGATGTGATGCTTCCTGATACGGATGGGTATGAGTTATTACGTTTATTCCGGGAGAAGGATCGTGATATTCCGGTGCTGATGTTAACAGCGAAGAGTCAGATGAATGATAAGTTACTTGGTCTTCAGCTTGGAGCTGATGATTATGTGACGAAGCCTTTTAATTATGCTGAGCTTATTCTTCGTGTGAAGAATATGAGCAGGCGTGTGAAGAAGAAGGAGGCAGCTGTAAGTCACGAAGTAATTCGCGCAGGTGAGCTAGTGATTTGTCCTAAGGAGAGAAAGGTGCATGTCGAAGGACAAGAAATTCAGTTAACGTACCGGGAGTTTAATTTATGTCAGTTGTTTGTTTCGAATCCGCAGCGTGTTTTTATGAGGGATGAGTTGCTTGAGAAAGTATGGGGGTTTGAGTATATCGGAAATACGAGAGCGGTTGATATTATGGTGCAAAGACTTCGAAAGAAACTAGGGAATAGCGGAGAGTATATTAAGACGATTTATGGTGTTGGCTATAAGCTGGAGTGCTAAAAGGTGATGATATGTCTTTAAAACGAAATATGGTGTTTGGAATAGTTGGATTGTTGATTCCAATTCTTGTTCTTTTGTATGCAGTTGTTTATATTGCACTGGAGAAGAATGTGTATCATAATGCGGCGGATTCCTTAGAAAAGTTAAGTGTAGAAGCGCAAATTTATACAATGAATTATTTAGAGAAGGAAGCAGAAGTGGAGACACTAGGTCCTAATTCGCTTTTAATTGCTTCGTATTTAGCGAAGCGAATGGATATCCGTGTGCAGATGATTGGGAAGAATGGAGATGTTGTTGCGGATACACAAAAGGGAGCATTACTTCATCGAAATATCGATATTGAGAGTTCTTTGAAGGGAAAGAAATCCTATGTTTTCGAGGAGGGAGATCCAGCTCCAATTCTTTTGTTTTCAAGTCCAGTTTATTATGGAAACGATGTCATTGGGAGTATTCGTTTTATAAATGAGTTAACGGATGAGAAGGAAGTTTTAACAAATGTGAGTTGGACATTTTTAATAACGTCTCTTTGCCTAGTAGCTGCTGGTATTTTCTTTGCGATTCGTTTGGCGAAGTCTCTTCATAAACCAATTGATCAGTTAAGGCAAATGGCGCATCGGCTTGCGAATGGAGATTATGAAAGCAAGATTGAGCTGAATGAGTATGTGGAAATTGCGCAGCTTTCAGCGTCCTTTAATGCGATGGCTGATGGAATTGAACTACATATTAAGCAACTGAAGGAAGAGAAAGAGAAACAGAAAGATTTCTTAGACCGAATTACGCATGAGCTGAAAACACCGCTCACAGCGATTATCGGTTATGTTGATTTAATTCCGAAGTTACAATCGAAGGAAGATGTAAAGGAGAGTCTCCGTTATGTGGCTGTAGAAAGTGAGCGTTTGTTATCACTTGTAGAGGAATTACTTAAATCTTCGAAGTATGGGACGAGTACGTTTGAAGTGTCACCTACAGTTGTAAATATTAAAGAGTTAGCAGAAGAAGCAATTTCAATTGTGAAACCTCGATTGCAGCAGTTTGAAATTGAGGTTATGAATGAGTTAACGGAAGTACACGTCGTTGCGGATTTTGATAAGACGAAGCAAATTTTCTTGAATGTGCTTGATAATGCGATTAAATATAGTGATGCTACGCAAATTCGTATGAATGTAATTGTAAATGAGCAGGAAGCGAAAGTTTTTGTTCATGATGATGGTATTGGTATAGATGAAGGTGTGCTTGCAGAGTGGAACGAGTTTCCAGGAGGTAAGGTGATACCCTCTAGTTACGGGAATGGCTACGGCCTATATATTTGTCAGGAGATTATAAATAAACAGGGCGGAAGTATGCGAATTGAGAGTAGTGAAGAAATGGGAACTACAATATTTATTACATTTTTGCTTCCGAGACGGATGGAAGACATAAAAAACTTGAAAGCGGTTAAATGATACATTTATGAAACAATTATGCGGTATTTTCGAAACAACGTTTTTTTATCTTGGAGGTAGGCAGAAATGAAAAGGCTATCATTTCAAATTCTTATGTTTGTCTTTTGTATTATTGTTTCTCTTATTTTGTTTTATGTTATTGAGAAGCAAATATATAACCGAATCACAATTGTGGATGACAAACAAGCCGTTTTACAAAGAGTGAATGAGTCCCTTCCAATTGAAGTGAAAGTAAGGCATAGTAGGTGGGGAGAAATTGTTGTAACCGATGAAGTTCGGTTGCATACGATTGTTTCATTCTTTGACCGAATTCGAATAGAGCCGAGAGAAGCGAAGAGTCAAGAACAAGTATTTACTGGAGAAGTAACGTACTTGAATGGACATAAACGTACTTTTGCAGTAGGTGACTTGTTCCAGTATGAGGCGAACATATACGGGAAGAATGGTACGGATCCGATGATCTCAGCATTCCAAACGTATTTGTTAAGCCTGTATTATACACCAGAACGTATTAGTGATTTTTTTGCGTCAGCAAAGGATGTCATAGTACGCCAAGGTGATGTAGTACGTACTATAAATCTTACGTACATACTTGACTCTATTCGGTACGCAAAGCAAATTACAGATTACGGAGAAATTCAGAAATTATTACAGTCACAGAATGAGCCAATCGCTTATATTACTGCTTATAAAACAGGCAAACGTGTAAAGAATGAGCGGGAGGATATTCTAACTATTTCTGTGTATCCATCGTACTTTGTTGTGCAATACCTCGGTGATAACAACGGGAATGTCATGTATATGAAAGGCTCCCTAGCAGAGTTATTTGTAAAGGAGAATGTGTCATGAGAAAGATAGCCTTTTTCTTCTTTTTGCTAATAATCGGAGGAGCGATGTCTAGTTGCTCTCGAGATACATCCTCTATTAAATATAATAAAAGTGGTCTCCCTATTTTGAATGATCGTCATCTTGTTGCGTATGTAGCTGCTCGTGAAGAAGTTGGTGAAGCTTTGCTTTCGTCATTTTGTAAACCGCGTGGATGTACGTATGAATTTATTCGTCTTTCGACAGAAGAACTTCTTCGGAGAGTGGAAGAAGAAGCTGGAAACCCAAAAGCGGATATTATTATTGGTGGTACAGTAGATGCACATCAAATGATGAAGCAAAAAAATCTTTCTATTCCTGTGATGAGCCAACATGCGAATCGTATTTCAAAAGCTGTTAAAGATAAAGACGGCTATTGGTACGGTTATGAAGTGGAGAAACTGGCAATTGCGATTAATAAAGAGCGGTGGAATGAAGAAATAGCGCCGCTCGGTCTTCCGTATCCATCAAGGTGGCAAGATTTATTAGATCCTGTATATACGGGTAAGATTGTAATGCCAGATCCAAATGTTTCAGGTACAGCATATACGTTGTTTCAATCACTTATTGATACTTTAGGTGAAGAAGAGGCGAAAGCGTATGTAAAGAATCTTGCAGGGCAAGTTGGTGAAGTAACGGTGAATGGTTACATGCCTGCGGAACTTGTTGCGAGCGGTGAATATATGATAGGCGTCAATTTCATGGGAGATCAGAGAATGCTTCAAAAACAAGGCTTTCCAATTGTAAGTATCGTACCTGAGCAAACAGGTTTGTCTGTTAATGCGATTTCGAAACTAAAACGTGCACCGAGTGGTATTATTGCGGATTTATTTATTGATTATTGTTTATCAGAAGAAGCGGGGCACATTTTAGAAAAAGTTTCGTTTGGTGTACCGACGATGTTTGCGAAGAATGAGAAAGAAATAGAAGGACAGCCGGTTAGAAGGACGAACCAAAATATATCAAATAGTGGAATAATCGAGATATGGAATAGACAGCGTCTCTCTCAAAAGTGAGAAAAGGAGACGAGAGTATATGTTTAAATGGCTTAAGCCAGCACCTGCAATTGAGAGATTACCAGCGGATATGATCGCTAAAGTATATACATTACTACGTATTCGTGTGCTAATCGGAATTTCAGTTGGATATGCTGCTTATTATTTAGTGCGCAGTAACTTTACGTTATCAAGTACGTATTTAGTACAAGAATATGGTTTTAGTACAGCTCAAATTGGACTACTAGGTTCAGTAATGGCGATTGTTTATGGATTTAGTAAGTTCTTTATGGGGAATTTATCAGATAAAGCTTTTGCCCAGCGCTTTATCGCAGTCGGATTATTCTTATCAGGGCTTGTAAATATTTGTTTCGGGTTTGCATCTTCATTTGGAATGATCGTTACATTACTTGTCCTGAACGGTATTGTACAAGGTATGGGAGCACCACCTTGTAGTATCGTTATGACGAAATGGTTCTCGAAGAAAGAACGTGGTACGAAAACAGGTATTTGGAATATTTCACATAACGTTGGCGGAATGCTTGTGCCACCACTTGTTGGAATTGGTGTAGGTATTTTTGGTGAAAATCATTGGCAAGGCGGCGTGTTTATTTTCCCAGCGATTATCGCTATGGTAATTTCAGTTCTTGTTTGGATCAATGCGAAGGATACACCAGAATCTGAAGGTCTTCCTCCAATTGATGAGTATCGTAATGACTATGAAAATCTTGAAAAAGCAGACAATGCTAATAAGATGTCACCAAAAGAAATTTTAATGAAATATGTAGTGAAAAATAAGTTCGTTTGGTACTTATGTATTGCAAATGCATTTGTTTATTTAATTCGTTTCGGTGTTATTAACTGGGTTCCACTTTATTTAACGACAGTAAAAGGTTTCTCAAAAGCAGAAGCGCATGCTGCATACGCGATTTTTGAAGGGATGGCAATTCCAAGTTCATTAATCGTTGGTCTTTTAAGTGATAAGTTATTTAAAGGAAAACGTATGCCATTATGTATTATTAGTATGGCCGGAGTTGTTATTGGTACGGTTGTATATTGGCAAGCATCTAGCGTACTTGTTGTAAGTATTGCAGTTTCTATTATCGGTTGTTTAATTTACGTACCACAGTTCTTAATCGGTTTAAGTGCGATGGAATTAGTGCCGAAGTTTGCAGTAGGTACAACAGTTGGTATGTGTGGTCTGTTCGGTTATGTAGGCGGAAGTCTTGTAGCAAACGCAGCAATTGGTGTTATTGTTGATCGTTCTGGCTGGGATGGCTGTTTCATCTTACTACTAGCAGGCGGTATTTTATCAACAGTATTCTTATTTATCGTTCAACGTGGACATGAGAGAAAAGGTCCTAAAGTGGCGTAATATTTTATTCGGAAAAGCGATTCAATCATTATTTTGAATCGCTTTTTTTATATAAGGTAATCTTTCCTTAAAACTATCTTAAAAGATAGGATGTCATATTCCTAATCATTGGAATTTTTGTTACAATATAAATGAATGTGTAAAACTTTGTAAAAAAAATGTAATAATATGCATTTTGTTTTCAGAAAGTTTTATACAATTCGGGTATCTATTAAACTATTAAGTTATAAAAGGAGAGAGAATATGTTACCAAATACGGTTCGTACTCCAAACAAGAAGAAGAAATGGATTATTATCGGGGTTATTGCACTAATTGTTATTGTAGCAGCAGTTAATATTTTTGTGATGCAAGGTAAGAAGAAAGGCGCAGCGAATACGGATGCTGTAAGTTTTGAGAAAGTGACAGAGCGTAAGCTGAATAATACGAAGTTAATTTCGGGTCAGGTGAAGCCCGGGAATATCGAAAGTTTCTATGCGGATCCGACTAAAGGAAAAGTGAAAGATATTGCGGTGAAAGAAGGACAAGAGGTAGAGAAGGGAACGAAGTTATTCTCTTATGATAATGAAGAAATTAATTTGCAAATGAAGCAAGCTGAGCTTGATCAGAAGATGGCAGATATGCGTTATGATCAAGGAAAAAAGAAGATTGATTCGTTGAAGAAAGAAATTAAGAAGGCGAAAGATAGCGGAGCTGGGAAAGAAGTAACAGATCCGATGGACGAGCAAGTAAGTGAGTTAGAAATACAGCAAAAAACAACTGATCTTGAGAAAGAAAAAGGGAAGCTGCAAAAAGAAGAGTTAAATAAAAAGCAGAACGAGCTTACGATTTATAGTAATTTTGCTGGTGTTGTTCAAAAGTTAGATAAAGATGCGGCGCAAAGTTCATCTCAAACGTTAGGTGGTCAAGGGAAGGCATTCTTACAAGTTGCTTCTAAAGATCCGTTCCAGGTTCAAGGGACATTAACAGAACTTCAGAAGTCACAAATTCAAAAGGATCAAACGTTTACTGTAACGGCGAAAGCAAATAATAAGAAGAAGTGGACAGGTAAGATTACAGAAGTAAGTGAATTCCCAACAAGTGCAGAGATGGCTCAATCGGCTGGTCTAGGTGAAGCGACTCAAAATATGTCTCAATATACATATAAAGCAAGTCTGGATAGTCAAGATGGTTTATCTCCAGGTTATCACGTTTCTTTACAAGTAAATTTAGAGAATAAGACGATGATTGCTGTGCCAAGTAAGAGCATTGTAGAAAAAGGCGAAGATGCATTTGTTTATATTGAAGACAAAGGAAAACTTCGTAAACAAAATGTGAAAAAAGGTTCTACTGATGGAGACTGGACAGAGGTTGTTGAAGGCGTAACAGTGGGGCAAAAGGTGGTTAAAAATCCTTCCGACAACGTGTATGACGGAATGGAAGTGAAAGAGAAATGATTACGTTAAATAATATTTCTAAAACGTATTATCAAGGGAAATTGGCAGTGCCGATTTTACATGGTATTAGTTTAACGATTCAAAGTGGTGAGTTTGTTTCTATTATGGGGCCGTCTGGTTCTGGTAAATCAACGCTTATGAATATTATCGGTTGTTTAGATCGTCCAACAGAAGGCGAATATATGCTGAATGATGTGAATATCTTAACAGCAGACGAGTCAAAGCTTGCTTTAATTCGTAATGAATATATCGGCTTCGTATTTCAGCATTTTAATTTATTACCGCGTCTTTCCGCAGTGGAAAACGTTGAACTTCCGCTCATCTATGGTGGAGTGAAGAAAGCAGAGCGTCGTCAAAGAGCTCTTGAAGCGCTGGGGAAAGTTGGATTATCAGATAGAGTACACCATTTGCCTAGTGAATTATCGGGTGGACAGAAGCAGCGTGTCGCTATTGCGAGATCGATTGCAAATAATCCAACGTTTATTATGGCTGATGAGCCAACTGGTGCGCTTGATACGAAGTCTGGTGGGCAAGTTATGGATATTTTTACAAAGCTAAATGCAGAAGGCACAACGATTGTTATGGTTACACATGAAGAGGAAGTAGCGGCTTATTCGTCTCGCCGGATTGTGCTGCGAGATGGGGAAATTACAGAAGATAGAAGGTGTGCAGTATGAGCTTACTAGATAGTATGAAAATTGCCTTATCTTCTATTTTGGCTCATAAACTGCGATCTGCTCTTACGATGCTCGGTATTATTATCGGCGTTGGTTCTATTATTACTGTCGTTGCGATTGGACAAGGCGGAGAAGCGATGTTGAAGTCAAAAATCGCTGGTTCTGGTAATAACCTTATGCCAATTCAATTTAAACCGGATATTAATGATGAATTTAGTATGGGGGGGCATCAAGTCCCGAAATTAACAGAAGAAGATATTATGGAAGTAAAGCAAATTAAAGATGTTTCTCATGTTATTACGACGAATAATACGATGGAAACAATGGATATTAATGATAAAAAATCAATGATTAATGTTATTGGACTTGATAGTGAGTATTTTCAAGTAAATAAAGTGAAAATGGTCAAAGGGCGCTCACTAAATGAATCAGATATTTCGCAAGGGAATAACGTTGTGATGATTAGTACGAAGGCAGAAGAGACGTTATTTAAGGATGAAAATCCAGTAGGGAAAATTATTGAAATGAAAGGACAGCCGATGCAAATTATCGGTGTCTATAAATCAGATAATGAATTTATGGGATTCGAGACTGATGAAATGTTAATTCCTCTTACTTTATGGCCTGTTTTATACGGAACAGATGAAATTCAAAGTATCGCAATTCAATCTAAAAACGTAGACAATTTAGAAGCAGCGGGGAAAAAGGCTGTGGATGTATTAAATAGTCGTAAGCCAAGCGATATTCCAGGTAAATATGAATTGGTAAACTTAAAAGAGTTCCAAGAAGGTGTTTCTAAAGTAACTGGTATTATGACGATGATTATCGGTGGTATCGCTGGTATTTCACTAGTCGTTGGCGGTATTGGTGTAATGAACATTATGCTCGTATCTGTAACAGAGCGTACGCGCGAAATTGGGATACGTAAAGCGCTCGGAGCGACGCGTAGTAAAATTTTATTACAGTTTTTAATTGAAGCAGTTATGTTAACGCTTCTAGGTGGCTTGATTGGAATTGGTCTTGGATATGGCGGGGCATATATTGTTTCCACATTTGCAAAATGGCCACCGCTCGTTTCATGGGAAGTTGTCGTTGGAGGCGTATTGTTCTCTATGACACTCGGTATTATTTTTGGATTAATTCCAGCAAACAAAGCTGCGAAATTAGATCCAATTGAAGCACTTCGTTATGAGTAGATTATTAGTGTAGTAGAGAGGTTCTCTACTACACATCACCGTTCTAGTGGGCGGTTCGTAGCCTCTACATGAGGATGTGAACCGCCCGTTAGAACGGGTTATATAAAATAGAAGGAGGCGTTATGATGGAAGCGAATTTGAATACGCAAAAGGTTAGTGGAGAGAAGCCATCTTTATTTGGGATGATTACATCTCCAGGTGTGCAGTTTGAGAGAATGAAGACTAGTAATGCGGTTTGGGGTGCGTTTTTGATACTTGTTTTATTAGCGGGGATTGTAGGAGGACTTGCTTCTTATGTGTACTCTCTAACCCCTGAGGCAATTAAGGTTAATAAGGAGATAGGCATTAGTGTTACGCCTGCAATGGCGTTTGGTACGGGTGCAGTATTCGGTGCTATTGGTATGGCGGTAGGTTTCTTTATTAGCGCAGCAGTGTATAAAGTATTCATGATGTTTATGAGCAATGATACTTCTTATAAGAAATTATTAACAATTAGTGTATATTCAAGCATTATTTCATTACTTGGTTTATTAATAAATACAGTTTTAGCACTTGTTTTAGGCGGATCAGGTCAAGAAATGTACACTGGTTTAGGGCCAATTTTCGCTTCAAGTGGTGGTGTTGCAAAAGGTATTGCAAATAATATTGAAGTGTTTACAATTTGGGGATTTGTTATAACGTGGTTAGGTCTTCAAATTACAGCTGGTTTAAGTAAAAAGAAAGCAACAATTCTTATGGTTATCTTCTTCATCTTAACTATTGGATTTGGTGCGTTAAAAGGAATGTTCCAATAATAAAATAAAAAAGGTGGCTCTTCTGAGAGTCACCTTTTTTATTTTTACCCCTATTTCAAATACCTCCAGCAGAATTTCAAATTCTACCTAGTGTAATTTCAAATTCCGGCATCAGCAGTTGAAATTACCTACAATGAAATTTCTTTTCTCTTTTTATATTGTAGAGGTACCGCGGAATAACGAAGAGGTATACCTTTTAGAAACGGGTACTGTGTGAAGCCAGCGACTTTTACAGAGACGGTTGTTTTGTATGAAGGTATGATTATTAATCAAATAAAGAAGTTAGGTATTTATCAAGATTATGAAGAGTATTATCAATGTGGTTTAATTGGTCTTTGGTATGCGTATGAAAGGTATGATGCGGAGAAAGGAAGTTTTCCTGCATATGCAGTTGTAACGGTACGTGGTTATATATTGGAGAGATTGAAGAAAGAGTGTGTGGTGCAAGAGAGGTATGTATGCGTAGGAGAGTATGAGGAACGATTTGAGTGTGAAGATGCGGGAACGAGAGCGAAGGACTTTATGAGTGTGTTAGATGAGAGGGAGAGGCACATTATTTCAGAGCGATTCTTTACAGGGAAAAAGATTGGAGAGATAGCTACCGAAATGGGGATGACGTACTATCAAACGAGATGGGTATATCGACAAGCGCTTGAGAAAATGAGAGATAGTGTAATGATGTAACAATAAGAATGGAAGGAAAGAAAAATATCTCCTTCCATTCTTATTTATTATTTTAAGGTAGTAAATATAACGGGAGGTTTTTTAAGTGTAGTAAATCTTTCAAGTTCATCTGGGATAATACATGTCCTGTTTTCAAAAATTGTTGCTTTAACTTATGGGTACTTATGTGCATTGTTACGGTAGTTCCGTTTAAAAAATGAATGTTAGCTTTGTTAATTTTTTTGGAAAACTCTATATCATCTATATGATTATAGAACAACCAAATGCAGTTTGGAGACGAAGGAGATTCTGTTGGGAACGCACAAATATATTCCCTGTGATTAATCGGAATCGGCACATTTTGTTTGAGCTTAAAGTTTGCTTGTATTGCATCACGTCTACCTTGATAAGTAGAATGAACAGTTGTTAGACAAGATTTCTTGATGAGTTGTAGACCTGTTTGGCAAGAGTACAGATGGTTACCGCTACTGTCGATAATTTTTGTACGGTAATAAGGGTGTTTGTACGGCTCAAGCATCATTGTAGAACTAGAAATAAAAATATTACTTTCATTATCCATAAGTCTAAATCCTCCTCTATATAAGTTTTTTATTCTGAATATAATTATATACAAATTATATGAATTTACTGTTAATCTTCTGTTGCGTATTGTAAATTTTTATTGTTGGTTTACAATCAATAGATGATGGTCTTTCTAATTTGCATCGCTTGTACATATATATGAAAATAGAAAAGAGTAGGCGGTGAGATAGTATGAAGAAAAAGTATATTATTATTATGGCTCTTGTCGTTGTTCTCCTAGTTTATTTAGCAAATAGTAACCCGAGTAAAGGGGAATATACAGATTGGGCAGCAAAACAATTTATGAAGCGTAATGATGTGAGTAAGAAGCTAGACGAGGTTGAGAAAGAAAACAAAGAGGGTCTGCTTGGCGACTTAGCATCGGCGGGTAAAAAATTGGCAAATAAGTATGTTGAGCCACAAGTTGGGTTAGTAATCGATCATTATACAAAGCGAAATGATTATATTTTCTTCTCAACATATACGACCGAGTTTGATTTAGGCGGAGAGAATTATAAATACGTTTGCGTTGGTTTTTCCAAAATCTTTATCCCGATTGAAATGCCGAAGAAAAAAGACGAATCTGCGAAATGATGCAGATTCGTCTTTTTGATTTACGGAGTAATAGAAACTTCAGATACGTTTCTTTCTACGAGGCGTGCTCCTTTTTTACGGGTGTTTTCACCAATTGATGAAAAAACAGACGATGAAAGAATTGTATCCATTACTTCATTTACTACTTGTGTATTGACCGGTGTGGTGGGATTATCGATAGAAAAAACAACTGTTTTTCCATCTTCTTTCGCGAAAATTAACTCGAGTACTTGCATTCTTTATTCACTCCTTTTTATTTATCTCGCTATTTGTGGGAGTCTTACTGCCCGTAAAATCCTCACTGATTAAAGTTTCACTTTATAGATTAGAAAGATCTGACGTACTTACAAGTTGTACAGCGTGAAGTGGTGATCCTTGTAATGAAGCAAGGGCGCGTGCTACTGCATGTACTTTTTCTAAATCTGCATTTGTTTTAACGCGTTTGAATTGCTTGTTCTTAACAACTGTTTTTCCGTTTTTGTCTAATCCGCCATTTAATACGAGACGTAAAGTTAAGTCCATTACGATTTGTTCAACTGCCATGTTTATCACCCCCTTTCACTTTATAAATAGGGAGTGAATGTCATGTTTTGGCGTGAAATTTTTTCTTTTTTTTGGTACTCTTATAAGAACAAGAGAGGAGTTTTCGGGAGAATGAATCGTAAATGGTTATTTTGGATTCCTGTATTATTATGGATGGGGCTTATTTTCTATTCTTCAGCACAGCCATATAAAAAACAGGATATGCGCTCGAATATTGAGCAATATGTAAATGTTGAGTTTGTGAAAGAGCATTTTTCATGGGTATCTATCGATTATGGCGGAGGTACACCTGTTAGTATCGCAAATAAAGGTGTAGGTGGCTTTATTGAGTTTTTCCTTCGTAAAGGTGCTCATTTTATGGTGTTCTTTATGCTTGGTTCATTGATATATTATGCTTTTCATCGATCGGGTTGTTCGAGAAAACGGTGCTTTGTGTACGCCCTCCTTTTCGTTGCAGGATATGCAACATTTGATGAAATCCATCAATGGTTTACAGGGGATCGTACACCGATGTGGCAAGATTCATTGCTTGATACGTGCGGCGGATTAATAGGAATTATAATAAGCAATTGGTTTTGGCATAGAAAAAGGAGCTAATCTCAGTTAGAGATTTGCTCCTTTTTGATTTATACACCAAGTAATTCTTTTAGTTCGTCTGTTGATAGTTCAGTCATCCAACTATCGCTTGTAATGACGGCGTTATTTAGTGATTGTTTTCGTTCTAACATTTCATCAATTTTCTCTTCAAGTGTTCCTGTTGTAATAAGTTTATGAACGTGAACGAAGCGTTTTTGACCAATACGATATGCACGGTCTGTTGCTTGGTTTTCTACAGCTGGATTCCACCAACGGTCATAGTGAATGACATGGTTGGCAGCAGTTAAGTTCAATCCTGTTCCACCAGCTTTTAACGATAAGATGAAAATATCATACGTTCCATTTTGGAATTGCTCAATCATCTTGTCACGTTCTTTCTTCGGTACGCTACCGTTTAGGAAGAGGACGCGCTGACCGAATGTTTCCTCTAATACACTCTTTAGCATATTTCCCATACCAATATATTGAGTAAAGATTAAACAGCTTTCGTTTTGGTCTTTTATATTTTCGATGAGTTCCATTAGCGTTTTTGTTTTCATAGAACGTTCGACGATGTTTTGTGGTTCTGTTTCTTTCAAATAAAGAGCTGGATGATTACAAATTTGTTTTAGTTTGTTCAGCATAAGTAATATAAATCCGCGTCTTTCAATCCCGCTTAATCCTTCTACATTTTGCAATGTATCTTGAACAAGTTGTTCGTATAAGGAAGCCTGTTCACCAGTTAGTGGACAGTAAGCTTTCTGTTCTTGTTTATCTGGTAAGTTTAATGCGACTGTTTGATCTTTTTTCGTACGACGCAATAAAAATGGCGAGATAAATCGTTGTACTTGTTGGATTTTTCCTTCATCACGGTCCTTTTCGATAGGTGTGACGAAGCGGCGCTGGAATTGTCCTAAGCTTCCGAGATACCCATGGTTGATAAAGTCGAAAATGGACCAAAGCTCAGCAAGTCGGTTTTCCATCGGTGTACCGGTTAAAGCAATTTTGTGATTTGCTTGTAGGTTTCTTACTGCTTTCGATTGTTTCGTATGTGGGTTTTTTATATTTTGTGCTTCGTCTAAAATAACAGCGTCCCAGCATAGCGTACTAAGTTCTTCTTCATCAAGCTGAGCTAATGCATAAGAAGTTAACACGACATCTGCCGATTGAAGAAAGTCTTTAAATGACTCTTCTTTAGCTCGGTTACTTCCATAATGTAACTGAACACGTAAATTCGGTGCGAAACGCTCAAATTCTTTTTGCCAATTTCCAAGAACTGATGTTGGCGCCACAATTAATGCAGGGCCTGTTTGGAGATTGTTTTCTTTAGCATATAGTAAGTAAGCTATCGTTTGAATACTTTTTCCAAGACCCATATCATCGGCCAATAATGCTCCAAATCCAAGCTCTCGTAAGTATAGTAACCATTCAATCCCGTGTTGTTGATACGGACGGAGTGTTGCCTGTAGTGAAGATGGTACATCTACTTTTGGAATATCTCCAATGTGCAGAAGTTTTTGGAAAAGCTCTTCGTAATATCCATCTAGCTCGATTTCAATGTCGGTAAACGGGCTATCGTCTTCTACGATTTCTGTTTCCGCCGTATTAGATAAATGTTGCTGGAGAACGTCTTTCATTTCTAGTCCATATTTATCGGCACGGTTCATTAGTTTCTTTACTTCTTCAATAAAGGCAGGATCAAGTCTCATCCATTGACCATTTAAATTGAAAAGACGTTTGTTCTGTTCAACGAGTTCGAAAAATTCGCTTTCTGATAAATCAATCCCGTCTGTTGAAATGCGCCAATCGAAATTAACGAGCGTATTCATGCCGAAGAAAGATTGTGTTTGTGCTGTACTTTGCTTCAGCTGTACGCGTAATTTCGGTTTGGTTGCTTTTAAATTTTGCCACCATGATGGTAGTAAAATCGTAATGCCTGCTGCAAGTAATTCATTACTTGCCTCTGTTAAGAAATTCCAAGCTTCAGTTTCAAAGAGTTCTTCTCGGAACTTGCCGCCCTCTTTTAACCAAGGTACGAGCTTACTGAATCCTTCTTGCGTTTCAATAATCCGCTCTTCGTAATCGTGCCATCTTTTTGGCAAGGAATCGATACTTTCATATACATATATGCGATGCGCACCACGTTTTGGCGTAACGACTGTTTCGAGCTTCCACATTTCAAATTCTTCTTGTGGTTCTTGCAATCTTAAACCAACTGTAAATGGCAGGTCATCTTCAATATAACCAATTTTTCGAAGCCAATCTTCTTCATGTAGCGCTGTCTCCAATTGCCTTTTCGTAAAGTCGTAATGTTCGTATAGTCTCTTTGCATCTTCCCAGCCGTCATTTGAGCGAGTGTCTTGCAAGATACTTTCGTTCACCGCTGAAGTGAAAAGAGATGCTAATGTTTCATCATCGATTGGGGTATTTTGAACAATCCAAGATGGCTGATGAGACCAACGCTTCATATCGGGCACGAAGCTTCCACTTACGAAAGCGTCCCATAATTCATTTGCGTCCTTTGTAAGGGCTGTAATAGGACCGTTCATTTGAATATTTGCAAAAGAGTTCATCGGTTTATTTGCGATGTATTCAAATGCTTGCACATTCGTTAGCATAACGCCTTGTTTTCCTTCATATGTTGCCTCTTTTAAAAACGTACCGTAGAAGGAGGTAGAGTGCCATGTGAATGCATTTTGTTTCCAAGTTGCTACGGATAAGGGAGTACCGCTATCATCTTCTCCCCAAAGGAACCAACCTTGACTAACGTGCTGGAGCCTAATTGTTACTTCAGTTTGTATGATCATCGATTAATTTTCCTCTCCGTAATTCCTCTTGTAGTGCACGCAGACGTGAATGTAAGTTAGCGATATGAATAATGAAGGCATCCCATTCATCAGTTCGCTTCAGTCGTTTATAAAGCATACGTAATTTCTTTAAGTAACGAACGGCACGTCTATATGATTTGCGATTGCGCTCTTCAATTGCTGCCGTTGCGGCAAGGTGATAAAGAGGAAGTGCTGCTTCAGGCGCTTCTTTTTCAATATCTTTCAATGGTTCTTTCAAAAGCTCGATTGCCTCAAATCCATGTAATAGATGAAGCTCCGCCCATGTACGGTATTGTTTCTTCGCTAGTACGTATTGTTCATAGTTCGCGAAACTATACGGTAATAGTTCTTGTAAAATCATTTCTAATCCCGCTTGTTCATTCGTATGCGTTGCATATGTTTCATACATCATTACAAATAAACGAACGATATCTTGTATGAAGACAGTATTTTCTTGTTCATGTATTGTTTGCTTTACTTGTTTATACGTAAAGGAAAGCCAGTTTTTAGCACGATCCCACTGCATCGCACTTAATAACTCTTCTAACCAATAAAAGTAAAGGCTCACAACAGAAGCAGGCTGTTTCTCAAGTAATTCCATTGCTAATAGATCTTCGTTATTTAAAAAGAGCAGATGAGAAGATGCCAATGTTTTGGAAAGTGGATTGATTTTTGCATCGATTCGTTTTTCTTCTTCTAGTAGCTGTTCTTCTGTTCTTAACAGTTCACCCCATATGTGACGATAAATGAAGAATCGTTCTTGTGTATAGGAATCGGTAGAGAAGAATACTTCATGTACGAGACGAACTGTTTCTTGTAAAATCAGTTCAGATTCTGCCGGAATCGCTTCTGTTTTTAAGTCCCGAACGATGGATTCAACTTTATCGACGAATAGACGGACGACGTTAACTGGCTGGTGATAAGAATACAGTTTGTTTACTTCAAATTCTTGAATTTCTTCTAATAATTTTTGAAAGCAATAAAGTGCCGCATGCAACTTAAATAATTCATGTATAGCAATGATGCGCGGGGCTTTCCGTTCTAATTTTGTATAGAAGTCTGTAAAAAGACTCATAAGAAAATACATTTGTTTATAAGTGAGCCGCTTCTGTTCTTTTTTAAATGATTCATATTCATTTTCAAAGTACGATTGCCAACTTTTATAATCCGTTTCTTCAAAAGCAGATGATTGCAATACTTGCCTTGCAGTTCGAATAGGAGGAAGGGAAGGTTTCGTATTATTTTTGAATAAAGTTAATACATCTCCTACCTGTCCGAAACTTGAAGCCGCAGATAGCAATACAGCGAGCATATGCTCACATTGCGTTGGTGCGAAGCAATCGCAATAGCTTTCAGCAACATTACGAATCGGGATGTGAACGCTATATACACTGCCTCCAGCATCTACAGTTCCTGATAGCGTATAGCCATCAAAGTCAACGTTATAGACAACACCACTACGATACAGGTGCCGAGCTGTAGCGACATGTTCTTGATCAGCTACTTGCTGCGGGTCAAGCCCTTGAACGAACTCGTTCGCAATCATCATAATTTCATCTTTCGTAATTGAGTGTTGCAGCATAATTTTCCTCCGTACACAGATTTCTTTCCTTTACCATTATAAACAAAAAATGCTCAAAACAGAAAAAATGAAATTCTAATTACACATTTAGAAAATCATGGTAATATATATAATGTTAATTTGTATATTACTATATATTTATAGGAGGAGAAGTCGTTTGTCAGATTTACAGACTAAATTAGGTAGTGGGATGAATAAGCTACAAGAGGGAATAGAACAAGGAAAGATGAAGCTACAGGTTGCACAAGAAATTGCTCAGTTGAAAAAAGGAATGCAAGTGCAGATGCAGAAAAAAGCAGAGGTTCTATTAGAGCTTGGACAGCAAGTATATGTTCAATTAAGAGGAAATGGAGTAAATGAAGCGAGTTTAAAAGAAATGATTGCTCCAATTCAAGAGTTTGATGTTGCTATTTATCAAGCGAGAAAACGAATAGTTGAACTGCAAAAGCAACAAGGTGAGAAAGCAACATGTGAATGTGGTGGATCTTTATCAATGAATGATAAGTTTTGTGGTTCATGTGGAAAGCCTAATCCGATGTTAGCAGTAGAAAATAACAGCGAAAAGGCAAATTGTATTACATGTAATGAGCATATCGATAAAGACTCTACTTACTGCCCGGTTTGTGGAATTAAGCAAAGTGGGGAGTGAATAAGATGTATTGTCGCACGTGCGGAAAACAACATGGTGAAGAAGTAAACTATTGTCCAAATGAAGGAAGTATGGAAATCGCAGGAGCTTTAGATGCAGTGACTCTAGAACAAGAGGCTGCTAAGTATTGCAAAGGTTGCGGTAATGAAAATGCTCAGCAAAATTTATATTGCCAAAAGTGTGGACATTCTTTATTTATTGTGAAGAAAAAAGAACAAACTGTAAAATTACCTACGATGGACAGCGCTCCTAAAGTTGAATTCACAGCAGATAAAGCAGTTTTAAAAACAGGATTGATTGGTGGAGCTGTTGCAAGTATTCTCATGTTAGTTGCTGGTTGGATTGGAAGTTTATTATTTGCTTCTATATTAAGTGAGATGTTTAGCAAATTTGCAAAAGAATTAGAAATGCTACCGAATTTTTATACAAGTGCAACTTCAACGTTATTAAATTACCATTTACTTGGTTTTTCAGCTGGTGATGATAGTGGATTGATTTTATCCTTATCTTGGCATACTCCATTCTTTTTATTATTAATTATTCCATTCATTGTCTTGGCTGGAACAGGAATATGGTTAGGGAAACAGCGCGTTGCAAAAACGATTAAGGACCAAATGTTTATAGCGGCAACAGTCGGTATTATCTATGGAGTCTTCTTATTTATCGTAAGTTTTATAGCATCACAATCTTTTGCAATTCCGTTCTCAGATGCAGGTAAGATAACAGTTGGTTATTCAGCTGTAAAGAGTTTACTGAGCGGTTTTGTATGTGGAACATTATTTACTTTAGTAGGATTTATTGCTCATACAAGCAAAAACAATATGGCAGCAGCATTTCAAGAGTTAATGCCATATGGAGCATCTATTTATTATGGGATGTCAGCTATGATAAAAGGTCTTTTAGTAACAGCGGTAGTTGTATGTATTATGGCATTAGTAAGTAAGGAAGACAGTATTGAACCATTAAAAGAAATGACTTCTTCAAAAACTCAAAGCACATTATTGGCGCTAGAACTAACACCTCAATTATGGAGTATGGCTCATTTTGCTCCGTTAGAAGTATCAAGTCCAGCATTCAGTCGGGAATTTACTGGAATAAGTAAGAAATCGAAATCATCTGAGAACAAATTAGCATTTTCATTTGTATCAGGCATCTCTGTAAATGGCGTAGGGGTTAAAGATATAATGGTTTCGCAAGGAGCGAATCAGGAAGATATTGCTGAATTTGATGAAGTGAATAGCGTATTCCATTATGGTTTATTACTGCTTATTATTCCATTGTTCCTTATGTTTAGAGCGGGAAGAAAGTTAGCAGAATTACCGACTGCCAATATGTATATTACATTAGCGGTATGCAGTGGTTCTTATACAATTATGATGATTATAATGAATATGCTTTCTAAGTTCCAAATTGATGTTTCAGGAACTGTAACGAGTTTATTTGGAGCAAGTGGAACAGTATTATCTATGCAAAATTCATTTGTATACTTAACATTATGTAGTTTTATTGTGACATATGTAGCGGCATTTGCCGGAATGAAATTAGCAAAAAAATAGGGGGAGAGCATATTGAAGTTTTGTGGAACATGTAATAAGCAGGTTGCAGACCATTTGAACTTTTGTCCTGAGTGTGGAAGTAAAGTAGAAGTAATCGTCGATAACACTGCTGCTTCGCACATGGAATTACAAACTGAGACAAAACCAGTGAAAAGTAAGAAAAATTTATTTTTAATCATCGGTTTCGTCATAATTGCTGCTTTATTATTTGGGGCATATAAATTTGGGGCACATAAGTTTTCAAAAGAAAAGCAAGTGAATGTAATGATTGAAGCATTCCAAAAGAAAGATGTCAATGCAATCGACGAGTTTGTGAAAGTAGATGATCCAAGCTTAAAGGTGAAGACAGAAGATATTAAAGCGTACTTACGTTATTTAAAGGATAATCCTTCGTACAATAAAGAGTTATTGTCTTATTTACAACGAGAGACAGTAGATCAAAAGTTAGCAAAGGATAAAGCATCCTTTAAAGACGGGCAAATTATAGAAGACGGGAAAGAGTGGTTCTTATATCCAAAGTATAAGTTCAGCTTGAAATCTTATTATATGAGTGTTAGCACAACTGCAAAGAATGCTGAAATATATGTGAATGATAAAAAAGAAACAGAGCTTTCTAGTGATAAAACTTCGAAAGAAATGGGTCCATACTTCCCTGGTGCTTATGTTGTAAAGGCAAAGGCGAAGACAGAACTTGCTGAATTAGAGACGGAAAAAGAAGTAGATTTAGCAGATGAAAAGAATGGAAAAGTAGAAGTGAATTTATCACTTGAAGGAAATTATGTAACCATTTCTTCTGATGAAAGCGACGCAACAGTTTTTGTGAACGGTAAAAAACGAGGGAAATTAAGTTATGGAAGTTATAAACTTGGTCCTGTACCGACAGATGAAACGGTTGAAGTACATTTAGAGAAAAACACTGATTTTGGTGTCATTAAATCCGAAAGCATCAAAGTTGGAGAACAAAGCACATATTATTTAAAGTTCCCGAAAGAAACGTCAAGCTCTGCAGTTGGTGAATTTGTGCGAAAACATATTTATGATAATGTGCGCGCGATTTCGTTAAATGATTTTAGCTTAATTGAAAATAATTATGATAAGAGTGGGAAATCGTATAAGGAAGATCGTGATTACTTACAATATCTAAACAAAAAAGGAATTAAAGAAGATTTATTAACAATGGATATTCGTAATGTAGAGCGTCAAAGTGAAACGAAATATAAAGTAACAACATATGAAGAGTACCATATTCGATACGGTGATGGATCTGTGAAGTTCAAAAGTTTTAATAACGAACATATTGTAACCGTGAATGGAAATGGAAAGATGCTGTATCATTCCCTTGGTGCAAATAATACGTTGAAATCAGAGGAAGTATCTGGTCCGACTCGTTAATGTAAGAAAGACTATCTCTTTTAATTGAGATAGTCTTTTTTTGCAATTAGGAGCGTGTTTGCTTTAATATCGCTTGTACATATGGATCATTTAATATTTGTTCAACTAGCGGTAGCATTTCTTGCTCGAATGGAATATCGATAGGGAATGGTTTTTGAGAGCCAGGTTTTATTCCATATTGTACGATTTTGTAATGTGTATTTGCTTCATGGCCTAGCACAATTAATTTATAACGCTTGTCATCGTTTGTGAGTGAGAAGTCAATTGCGATGGCGTTATATGTTACATCATCTTTATATATGTACGTTTTTGGTGTACCGACCCAGTCTACTTTTGCTTGTAAATTCATCGGCCTAGCCTCCTTATAGCTATTATAAAAAAATAAAAGCCAGCTCTCAACAAAGAGAACTGGCTTGTCATTTAGCAGTCATTGGTTATTTTAAAATTTTCACTTTAACAGATTTACGTCCCCATTTGTTAGCAGCTGCATCAGAGCCAACTAAAACGTCGATACGGTTACCTTTAATTGCACCGCCAGTATCACCAGCGATAGCTTCTCCATATCCTTCTACCCATACTTTAGATCCTAATGGGATTATTTTCGGGTCAACAGCGATCATTTTCATGTTTGGGTTCGCTGTTAGGTCATGACCCATTGCAGTTAATACACGGCCGCCGTATGTGCCACCGTTTTCGCTCGGATGAGCTGTATATGCTGTAGCTACAACTGTTAAATCACGACCATCAGAAGGTTCGTTAGTTTCAGCAGCTTTCACAGCAGGCTTAGCAGCTGTTTTTACTGGTGCAGGCGCTTGAGCCTTAGCAGGTGCTTCAGCTTTAGCAGGAGCAGGCGTTTCTTGTTTCTCGATAACAGGTGCTGTACCTGTTAAGAAAGGAACATGAACGTAAGCTGTTTTCCCGTTATATTCAAATTGTAACCACTCATTTTGTACTTGGTTCGTTGTTTCGATCATATCGTCTTTCTTAAGCGTCCCAAGAATTTCTGAGTTTGTGTTCGCTTCAGCACGTACGTTTAATACGTTAGCTGTTACGTAGTAAGAGCTTTTTGTAAACTCTGTACTTACGAATGCGTCTTTACCATCTAATTTGATTTGTGACCATCCGTTTTCTGTATTTAGAACATCTAATTTATGACCATTTAGTAATTTACCGACAACTTTTGATTCAGTAGTAGGGTTTTCTCGTACGTTTAGTACGTCTGTTGTAACAACAGTTTCTGCGCTAGCAGATGATGTGAAAATCCCAAGACCAAAAACTGCTGCTGTTGCTATACCAATTAATTTTTTCATGATAGCCTCCATTGCGTTTGTTTTCGTGTCCTCATTATAGCAACAGATTTTTTCGGATTTAGGGAAAACACACAATTACAAACCATTCGTAATGAGTCGTTAACACTTTGTAACATAGCAAGAAATGAAGGAAAGCGTTTTTCATTCCATGCAATTATTAGGTTTCTAGTTGTATTCAAAATATTTAATACAACATATTTTTTTCGGTGTAAATAAAAGTATTACAGGAATGTTACGTAATGTTTACTAAACGGTTACAATCCTTGAGTATTTTACCGTTTTATGGGTAATATAGTTATATAAACATAAATATCTCGTTTGTGAAGTTATAAACACGCGCTATGTACTAGCAAAAAAACCGCATAATTGTTACAAGAAGAAAGGGCTGTAAGGAATAAATCTGCCCTTTTTTACAACTGTAACACATCCTTTTTTGGGGGAATCTCTTCCCATCCGCATTTTTCTCACGCAATTTGACAGCAGTATTCC
Source organism: Bacillus cereus group sp. MYBK30-2 (assembly GCF_051915945.1). NCBI lineage: Bacteria > Bacillati > Bacillota > Bacilli > Caryophanales > Bacillaceae > Bacillus > Bacillus cereus group sp. MYBK30-2. The sequence goes on along the minus strand of NZ_JBQAFR010000003.1, from coordinate 277,313 downwards.
TATCTTGTAGCTCTTGCAGAGTGAAAAGGTTGTACGGAAGGTAAGGCTGTCCATAAGAATTCTAATTGGTGAAGGCAAAACTGAGAGAACCGAAAGAAAATCACCGCAAAAACTATAGTTTTCTATCCGATTTAACATATCGGAATTTATGCTATTTACATACAAGGAATGAAACATACGAAGGGGGATTTGATGAGGAAACTGACGAAAACATTTATTGTCTCATTAACACTATGTATTGCATTTACAATTTGGGGGATTATTCCCGAATCTATTATTGGAAAAGGTAGTTTAGGAAATGTAACGACTGCAATTCAGGCTGCGTTAGTTAGTAAGTTTGGATGGTTCTATATTATTTCCGTTTCTATTTTCTTAGGAATTGCTATCTTTTTAATTGTTTCTAAGTACGGTTCAATTCGTTTAGGTAAAGATGATGATGAACCTGATTATAGTTATATGACATGGTTTGCTATGTTATTTAGTGCCGGCATGGGAATCGGTTTGGTTTTCTGGGGCGTTGCAGAACCGTTGAATCATTTATACACACCTCCGTTTGGAGAGGGTGCAACTGAAGAGAGTGCACGTCTTGCACTTCGTTTCTCATTTTTCCATTGGGGATTACATCCGTGGGGATTATATGCACTTGTAGCATTATGTATTGCGTATTTTACATTTAGAAAAGGAAAGGCAAGTACAATTAGTGCGACAGTTGGTCCACTATTTAAGGGCGGTGAACATGGCCGTATTGCCCATATGTTTGACGTTTTAGCTGTATTTGCGACAGTATTCGGTGTGGCGACATCATTAGGACTTGGGGCAAAGCAAATTGCGGGTGGTGTTAGTTATTTAACATCCATTCCAAACTCGTTAACAACACAGTTAGTGATTATCGGAATTGTAACAGTTCTTTATATGTTATCTGCACAAACGGGACTCGATAAAGGGATTAAATATTTAAGTAATACGAATATTATTTTAGCGTTTGCACTTATGATAATTGTATTATTTGCAGGTCCAACAAACTTTATTATGAATTACTTTACTTCAACAATTGGTTCATACATTCAAGAATTGCCAAGTATGAGTTTCCGTTTAAGTCCATTAAATGAAGGCGGAAATCAATGGATTCAGTCATGGACAATTTTCTACTGGGCATGGTGGATTGCATGGTCACCATTCGTAGGGACGTTTATTGCTCGTGTGTCACGTGGACGTACAATTCGTGAGTTTGTTATCGGGGTGTTACTCGTACCAACAATAATCGGTGCGCTTTGGTTCTCTGTTTTCGGAGGAACAGGTATTCACATGGAATTGTTCGACGGAGCGAATATATATGGACAAATTAAAGAAATGGGAACAGAAGTAGGATTGTTCGCTATGTTAGACCAGATGGGTAGTATGGGGCCGGCTTTATGTGTGTTAGGTATTTTACTTATTTCAACATTCTTTATTACATCAGCAGACTCTGCTACGTTTGTTCTAGGGATGTTAACGACACATGGTAGTTTAAACCCACCAAATCGCATTAAAATGGTTTGGGGTATTGTCTTAGCGGTGTTAGCTTCGATCTTATTGTATGTTGGTGGATTAGAGGCGTTGCAAACTGCGTCGATTATTGCGGCATTCCCATTTGTATTTGTTATTTTCTTTATGATTGCGGCGTTGTTTAAAGAGTTGCAAAAAGAAGGACGTATGAAGCAACATTAATAATAGAAGAAAAGGGGCTGATTTTCTATCAGCTCCTTTTTTTATGCACCCTTGTTGCCAATCAAGAGATTAGGAAAAAGTATGTATATCCATACTATTAAAAAGGAAAATCGATATGTTTCGACAATATCCGATATTATGTAAATTATATTCACATTTTTGACAAAAAATTGTCGGAAATGTGTTGTCACTTTTATGTATATGTGCTATATTATTTCCTGTAAGCGATTTCAAATAGTTTTTAAGCGCATTCAAGGGGGACATCTAGAATAATGAAACGTTACGAAAGAAAGTGGAAGCATATTTGCTTGAAACGTGTGGCACATCGAAATGTCCAGGAAAGCACGGAACCAAAGACTGAGACTCGTAAAGAGCATCAAGAGAAGCAATTGGTTTTACAAAAATAGCAATCACTTTTTCGTATATAAATGAAGGTCGATCGTTCGTTGGGGGATGGACGTGAAATAACTTTCAGCTAAGGGGTATTGTCTGATATATAGTATTATGGTAAAAAATAAGCACAGAGCATACGGCGCTCTGTGCTTATTTTTTATCCCGCTATTTGCGGGCTGATTAAAGTTTCACTTTATTTTTCCTTTTTAAATCGTACTGTTTTATCCCAGCCAATTACTTGTTTCTTGCTCTTTGCACGTAAGTAAAGAATGAGACTACGAATAAACAAATATGTAAAGAGCTGTGCGTACGTAAAGTACATAATGACGCTAATGAAAATGTTGGTTGGTGTAAAGGTGCGCTCGACGCTCTGTGCACTAAATAATTGCGAGACATATGTAATATATGCGACATACCACATAAATAGTAACGGAATGCTATATTGAATCTGGAATATCCCGAGCAGTCCAATTACAAACCAAACATTTGAAATGATTAAGAATAGCCAAAAAACGACATACACTAAAACCTGTTGTAAAGAATGGACGAGAAGCTTTCCTTTAAAGAAGCTTAACGAGGAAAACATTTTTTCTAAAATGTATAAATTTCCTTGTAGCCAACGTGTACGTTGTTTAATAAGAATTTTTAAATGCTCAGGTTCTTGTTCCCATGTAATCGATTCCGGAACGATTGGTAAGAGGTAACCTTTTTGTGTAATTCGTAATGTTAACTCAGCGTCTTCAGCAATTGCATAAGGATCATAGCCACCAAGCTCTTCTAATGCAGAACGACGAAGAAGCATATTGGTTCCTGTCAGCGAGCCTGTTTGGAATAGTAACCAGCGTCCAGATTGCATAAGGAGCTGAAAGATTTGAAACTCTAGTGAAATCATTCGTGTAAGCCAGTTTCTTTTCTCATTTACTGTACGAACGTGTCCAACTGCTCCAACTGCATCTTCCACTGTTTCAGCGTGTTCTACGAGCATTCGTAAAGCATGCGGTTCAGGTTGATTATCTGCATCGTAAACACAGAAATATTCACCATCCGAAATGCTAAGGCCATAGTTTAATACACGTGATTTTCCTTTCGGTTCGCCAGGTGGTACACGAATGTGACGAATATGAGCATAAGCTTTGTCGAAATCGTCGCCAATTTCTGGTGTCTCATCTTGAGAGTTATCATTTAATAAATAAACGGTTAGTTTGCCTGGGTATTCAATCTTTGCCATCGCTTCTAATGTATCTTTCATAACGACGCCCTCATTATGGGCCGGTATTAAAATATCTACACTTGGATAATGTTCTAGCGTACGATCTTTTCGTTTACTATTTCGATGAATTAAGCCCGCGAGTGTTAAGAGAGAGTAGTAAACGAGTAAGGCAGAGAATAGGAAGGCAGTAAAAATAAGTACATATTTAATTGAAAATGTGATGCTGATCCAAAAAACGAGTACGCAGAACAGAAGGAATAAAAGGAGTATAATGAGTGTCATCATAACAATGTCTGTCCTTTACTTCCAATTTGCTCTCGCGAAATTTTTATATCTTGGATTGCTTCAGCAGCAAGCCATTGCTCCATTTTTGGCTGTAGGCGGTTCATTACAATATTAGCGCCAGCTTCATTTGTATTTTGTAATAAAATGACCAATGTATTACTGTTATATTCAGCAGCAAGATCAAAGTCAGCTCTTACCGTATCAACTAATAATGAAGCTACACGATCCATGACACTTTCTTTCGTGTATTTACTAAAGGAAGTAAAATCAAAGAAAATGATAATGCCTGTTTCATTACGACGATTCATTGCAGTTGTTAATAATGCTTTTCGTCTTTCGAATTCTTGTCTTGTTAATAATTTTGATTCTCCAATGAATTGCTCCAATACTCTCACTCGTTCAGTTAACTTTTTATTTTCAAGAATAACCTTTTTTAATAGATGGGTTGAGATATAAATAATGAAGAAGTTAGCTGCCATCAGGAAGTGGGTAATAATATATTTCCATTGATCTGATGTACTCCATAAGTGAAGCCACGCTTCATAAAATAAATAGAATACTGAAATAATGGTTCCCAGTATAAAGAAAATAAATGCTGTTTTATCAGCTAAAAATAGGAACAGTATATTTATGATGACATATATAATTGTAAAAATGAGCGCGTGCTCATAGTTCGTCACATGTACGGTAGTAAAATAAAATAAAATTTGTAAAATCCACATAGAAAGGATTTTATAGGATTTATTTTTCACGAAACTTCCCTCCTTAAAGATGATTCGTGCAGGATATTTGTAGTATGCACAATTATTAAGAAATGGACTATGTAGTTGGAATTCTTTTTGGAGCAAGAAACATCAAATAGTATCTCTTTTTTACAAGAAAAAATAAACAGGCCTACTAATTATTGTAACATAATGTCTATACATCTAGACATAAAGTATTTAATATATATATAAAAGCCTCCTCTTTTAAAGAGGAGGCTTTGCATAAAATTATAGGAACATCATACCTGCAACTGCTGCGTTTAAGAAGTTCGCTAGTGTACCAGCGATAACTGCTTTAATCCCTAATTGTGCAATTTGTTTACGGCGGCTAGGAGCTAAAGTTCCTGTTACACCTAATTGAATTGCGATAGAAGAGAAGTTTGCGAAACCACAGATTGCAAATGTTAAAATCATATTTGTTTTTGCAGAGAGCTCTGCCATGTGTGGTCCTAAGTTTGCATATGCAACGAATTCGTTGATTGCAAGTTTTTGACCGATGAAACTTGCTGCTTGTATAGCTTCGTTTGGTGAAACACCGATTAAGATTGCAAATGGTGATAGTAAGTAGCCGAAGATTAAATCAAGGCTAAGTTTAATATCGAACCAAGAGCCAACCCATCCTAATAGACCATTTAATAGAGCAATTAGTGCGATGAAAGCCATTAGCATTGCGGCTACGTTAATAACAAGTTGTATACCTTCAGATGCACCGCGTGCAGCTGCATCGATAACGTTTGCGTCTTCACGCTCTGTTGAAAGTTGAACATTATTATCTACTTTTTCTGTTTCTGGCATAATTAGTTTTGCAATTAATAAACTTGATGGAGCTGCCATAATTGCAGCTGCTAATAAGTGCTCTAATGGAATGCCCATCGCTGCATAACCGACAAGAACTGATCCGGCAACAGCTGTCATACCACTTACCATAATAGTGAAGAACTCACTGTTAGTTAAACGTGCTAAGTAAGGTTTAATTAAGATTGGTGCTTCTGTTTGTCCTAAAAATACAGTTGTTACTGCATTTAAGCTTTCTGCTTTAGAAGTTCCAAGAAGTTTACTTAATGCACCACCAATGACGCTAACAAATTTCTGCATAATACCTAAGTAATATAAGATTGCTACTAATGAACTAATAAATACGATTGGAAGTAGTGCTTGAATAACGAAGATAAATCCCCAAGGTCCTTTTGCGTTGACTAAATCCCCAGCAACGAACTTAATTCCCTCGTAAGAAAAATTGATTAATCCTTGAACACCGTCAGCAGCGTGTTTTAAGCCTGCTTTCCCGGCATCCCATCGTAATACAATAAATGAAAATGTCATTTGTAATGCTAGCGCGATTAAAACTGTGCGCCAATTAATAGCTTTGCGGTTGGAAGATAGTAAGAAAGCGATTGCTAATACTCCAATCACGCCGCCAATTCCCCATAAAAGATTCATGCAGTGTATGCTCCTTCCTCATAGTAAAAAAAGTGTATAAAACAGTTGTCTATACTTCTGCAAATATAACATCTTAAGTAACTTATCATAATGGACATCAGAGGTCAAACGTCTATTGAAAAGTTTAAATAGAAAGAAAATTCTTCAAAAAAACACATATAAAATGAATAGACATGAAATAGGTTATGTTTTTTGTGGAAATATATTCATTATGATAACGCTATGGACAATTTTTGTAGAATATAGTGTACGAAAGAGAAGAAGGAACGCATAATTTTTTCGCGAGAAATAGAATAAGAGGGATTCATATATTGAAACCTTTAAAAAAGAGCCTTCTAGTAAACTAGAAGGCTCTGAATCTATAACTTAAGGTGCTTTCGTATAACCTAAGAAATGGCTTTTCCAATAAGAGTTGCTTAATGAAACGATTGCTACACCTTTATCTCCAGCTTGGATAAATGATCCGCCCCCAAGGTAGATACCCATGTGAGAAGGACCTGCTTTATAAGTGTCTTTGAAATAAATTAAGTCACCTGGCTGTGGACTTGAAGTTTGTGGTAAGCTACTCCAATATCCTGCAACACTTTGGCGGCTAATGTTATGACCAAATTTCTTATATACGTGGTAGATGTAACCACTGCAGTCAACACCGTTAGCAGAAGTACCGCCCCAAACGTATGGTACGCCTTGCATAGATTTCGCGTATGCAAGTAGAGAAGAACTGTCACCGCTATTATTGCTTGTAGTATTATTGTTGTTGTTATTGTTTTGATTGTTATTTTGGTTATTGTTAGGTTTATTATCTACTGCGCCCCCAACTGGTGTTTTAGATAGGAAACGTGTTCCGATGTAACCAGTTTGACCGTTGTAGTTAATTTTGCTCCATCCATAATTTTCAGAGATTACTTGAACCTTCTGTCCTTGTGGAAGTGCGCCTATGATTCTATAATTTGTACCTTCGCCGCTACGTACATTTAGTGCAGAAGCATTAATGTAGTAGTCACCAATTGCACCTTGTTCAGGTTGTTTCGGTTGTTCAGGAGTAGCAGTGCCACCTTTAACGAATTTCATGAATTCGCTACTAACGTAGCCTGTTTTTCCCTGATAGTTAACTTTAAACCAGCTACCTTCAGATCCAATTACGTTTAATGTCGTACCATTTAATACGCCACCAATTACGCTATGGTAAGTAGCAGGGCCTGTACGAACACGTAGGGATGTTGCGTTAACAACGTAAGTACCGCCAGTTTGAACAGTTACATTATTATTTTGCCCTTGGTTGTTACCTTGAGTGACGTTTTCGTTAGAACCGCCTTTTGTTACGTAGTCTTTGCTTAAGTAAGCTGTTTGCCCTGCATAATTGATTTTGAACCAATCTTGAACTTCGCCTACAACTTGTACTACTTGTCCTTGTTTAACAGAACCTACAGTTGGGTGAGAAGTGCTAGGACCTGTACGAACACGAAGGGAAGATACATTTACTGTATAGTTTCCGCTTGCTGGTTGAACAGTTGCTTCATTGTTATTACTGTTTGTAGAACCCGTATTTGAAGAAGCACCTGATACAAATTGGCTACTTACGTAACCTACTTGTCCGTTATGCTTGATTTTTACCCAACCATTTTCTTGACCGATAACGTTTAAAGTTTGTCCTTCATATACACGTCCTGAAACAGAACTAGAAGTGCTAGGACCTGTACGTACACGTAATACATCAGCAGTAACTTTATTGTTTCCACCTGTGCTTACATTGTTATTTGTTGCTCCGTTTTTTGACACAAATTCGCCACTAACATAGCCTGTTTGACCATTATGGTTAATTTTGAACCAACCATTCTCTTCTCCAATTACGTTTAATGATTGACCATTATAAACGCGAGTGATGATGTCGTGAGAAGTACTTGATCCTGCACGAACATGTAATACGTCAGCATTCACCGTATACGATGAACTGTTTGATGCGGAAGCTTGGACAGCTTGTGTAGCAGCTTTTTGTGTATTTTGTTCTGGGGCAGCTTGAACGCTATCAAGTGTAGGTGCTGCTCCTCCTGCTACAGACACTGCCGCAAGACCGGCAAGGTATTTTTTCATAATTTGTCGATTCCTTTCTGTCTGTAATGTAGTGTAGTGTAGTGAAGAAATATTTACCAACTATTAAAAATTCTAAAAGGCATGTCGATTACTGTCAAGACTTATACGGGAATCTGAATATGACAAAAAGATTACAAGAAAAAATCAAGGCATAAATTCATACCTTGATTTCTATTTAAATACATATATTTGTTGTAGAAAGAGAGGAGATTATTCGTATTTAAGAAGATGGAATGTTGGATTTTAAAAGGCTTTGAGAAAATGACTTTTGTAGTAATTTGGTGATAGGACCAACTTGCCCATCTTGAATCGCAGTTCCATCAAGGTGGGTCATCGGTAAAATCTCAATAGTCGTTCCTGTAAAAAAGCATTCATCTGCGTTATAAACATCGCGAGTGCTGAAAAGCTCTTCTTGCACAGGAATTTGAAGGGTGTTAGCTAAAGAAAGGACGTACTGACGAATAATTCCGTTTAAAATAAGATGGTTAGCTGGATGCGTATATAGCGTTCCGTTTTTTATGAGAAAGAAGTTAGATTGGCTACCTTCAGTAACATTACCATTTCGTACGAGAAGTGCCTCTTTACATCCTTTGCGTTCAGCTTTCGTATAAGCTAATACATTTGGTAATAAATTTAGCGATTTAATATCGCAGCGAAGCCAACGAGTATCAGGTTCTGATATGGCGCGTACACCATATTCAATCCATAAAGCAGGCCGTTCCTTTTTGGATATATAAGCATAGATTGTCGGGGGTGTGTCATATGAGAATGCATGTGCACGAGCTTGTACACCACGAGATACTTGTAAATAAATCGTTCCATCTTCATGGAAATTATTACTCTCAATTAGTTTGTAGAGTAATATAATGAGTTCTGCTTTTGAGAAAGGGAGTGATAATTCCATTTCGTCCATGGAGCGATATAATCTTGTTAAATGTGGATCTAATAAGTGAAAGTTTCCGTTATAGAGGCGAATAACTTCATAGACACCATCTCCAAATTGTAAGCCTCTTTCTTCCAGCTCTATGTACGTTTTTTGTTTCGTTGTATCAATAACTGCATCATTCCATAGTACAAATCTTTCGTATGCCAATTTCCGTCCCATCCTTTCATGAGTACACAAATAAAAAAATCACTATAGTTACTGTTATGCAAGTGATTCTCTACATATGACGTATACGTACTTGTAAATATTAGAGAAATAGCGATGATTTATAGCATTTTGTATATACAAATTCGAAAATGAGAAATAAGAATCCTGCTTTTTGAAATAAAAAAAGCAACATTCGATGGAATGCTGCACAAGGAGGGTAGCTATCTTGCATAGGGACATCGTCTTTAAAGGTTTAGTTTATGTAAACAAAACACTTTGAAAGACAATAATAAGAAAGTTGAAAACAAATGATGCGCATATTTCTCTAAGGGATCTTGTTAAAGATGAGAGATAAGAAATATGTGGAACCTTGTTTACGTATTTTATTATAAAGATGCTTCATTAATGTAGTGTAAATATTTGGTGAAGGTTATGTAATTTTAAAGTTAATGTATAGAAGAAGTTATAGAGAGAAATATAAAAAAGAGGCTGAGATTACTCAGCGCTCTTCTTTTCTTCTTTAATAGCTGTTTTTACTTCACCAGTTTTGATCTTATTACTTTTAGAAAAACGAAGTAAGTCGCCCTCAATGAGTTTATCAGACATGTGCAATTCATTTTGTGCACGATCAATTAGTGGTTGAGCTTCTTCTTTCGGTAATTGTACAACTTCACCAGTGTTACGGTCGTAGAATGTACTGTTTGTGTACATGTATTTATCTGTAACGAAGCTACCGTCACGAAGAACAACGAATCCTTTATTATCTGGTGAGAATACGTCATGACCGAATCGAACGTCATCCGTAGAATCTACACCAAGTAGGTTTAGAATAGTTGGTTTAATGTCAATTTCACCAGTTGGTTTTGAAATTGTTTTACCTTCTTTTTGACCTGGAACGTGAATAAACATCGGTGTTTTTTGTAAGTTCATATGGTCAAATGTAGTAATTTCTTCTTTTCCTAAGAACTGTGCCATTGCACGGTTATGGTTTTCAGAAATACCATAATGGTCACCGTAGAATACAATTACAGAGTTGTCATAAATACCTTCTGCTTTTAGACGCTCAATAAAGTGTTTCATCGCTTCGTCTAAGTAGCGAGCTGTTACCATGTAACGGTCAAATACACCATCACCAGAATTGTATTCGTCGATTAATTTCGTACTATCATCATAAGTGAATGGGTAATGGTTCGTTAAAGTAAGGAAGCGAGTATAGAATGGTTGCTTCACTTGTTTTAACATATCGATAGACTGATCGAAGTATTCGATATCTTTTAGTCCCCAGTTTAATTTTGTTTCTGGCGTAATCTTGTAGTCAAGCTCGTTGTAGTAACGATCATAACCAAGTGCCGGATACATAATGTTACGGTTCCAGAATGTTGCGTTGTTTGCGTGGAATACTGCAGTGTAGTATCCTTGCTGACGCAAAATTTCTGGAGTTGCTGTATATTCGTTATTACCGTGTGTGAAGAATACAGCACCGCGGTCTAGTGGATATAGTGAAGTATCTACTAAGAATTCAGCATCAGATGTTTTACCTTGCCCAGTTTGATGGAAGAAGTTATCGAAGTAATAACTTTCTTTCGCAAATTGGTTTAGGAATGGTGTAACTTCTTGTCCGTTAACTGTCGCACCAATTAAGAATGTCTGTAATGATTCAAGAGAGACAACAATTACGTTTTTCCCTTTAGCAACACCATACATATTTGGATCTGGTTTACTTTGTGTTGCTTTCACGTAGTTCTCTGTTTCTTGCAATTTACTACCGTCGGCAAATGCTTTTTGTGAACTTGATTTTGCTTGTAAGCCAAGATCGTATGCTTGGTGTACATATAATCCTAAGTTTTTAACAAGCATAACGCGGTCGAATGAACGAGTTAATAGTTCTGGACGCTCAGTTTCTGCAAGTCCTAGGTTTGCGAAGAAAATAGCAACCGTTGACACGAAGTATAGGGAACGCATCGGACGCGCTACACGCTCTGTCGGTGCAAAATTTTTCTTCTTCTTCAATAGAATGAAGAATACGATAATATCAGCAAATGCCAAAATAATTTTGTAGTTAAATAATTCTTTTACACTAGAACCTAAACTTCCGAAGTTTGATGTTTGTCCTAGTACTGGTAAAGTAACGAAGTCATTGTAGAATCCGTAGAACATTACGTTACCAACAAGAATGAACGTTAAGACAAAATTAATTCCAAGTGCTATATAGTTACGTTTTTTCCCTTTTGCAAATAATGCAAGACCCACAAACAGTAATGATGCTGCTAATGGACTAATGAATAAAATAAATTCTTGCATAAAAGATTCAAGTTTTAAATCGAAGCTTGTGCGTGTAATGATATAGGTTTTTAGCCATACGGCCAAAGCTACGAATAAAGTGAAACGCACATTTTGAAATTGTGATTTCATGGTTTCTTTCATTCATTCCCACCCTTTCTCTATCAGGCTTGGTCGATTTTGGAGCGAAAAATGTCAAAATAAAAAATACATAGTTTTCTTGGCCATAATTAGAGTTTCTATATTCACCCATATACGACTTTAACTATGCATACCCTTTTTGGTTTCTTGTGTTGCTCATAAGCATAACGTCATTTCTGTATTATACAACAAAATTCATTTCTGAGAAACACTATAACATTTTACATTTTTTGTATGTGTTTTGTCACTACCAGAGAAAACTTTAACATTCGTTTATATGCTCGTCAACTAGAAAATATAACAGAAATTGAAAGTTTTTTTGTTGAGAAATATGGAATGAAGAGTTTTAGGTTGCTGTCTAGAAAACTATTATATGAAGGAAAATACGTAAAAATCAGCGAACACTTGTTCTTTTTGAGTTTATTTGTTACAATAAAATTTCATTGATAGATTATGTGTAATTTTGATGAACTTTTACTGATAACATAACATATTGTAGCTTATTTCTTTTGAAGAATAGGGAGGCTTTTGAATGAAACAAAAATTTTCAGCTGAAGCGTTTTGGAAGAAAATAAAACATGTTGCAAAGCAGGCAGGGCAGTCGGTAATTTATGCGAGTTTATTATTGTTTTACGTTTTGCAAAGACCTGATGTTCCAAAACGAGTGAAAATTATTGTAATTGGAGCACTTGCTTATTTCATTGCACCGATTGATGCAATCCCGGATTTCATTGCTGGAATTGGTTATACGGATGATTTGGGTGCGTTAACGGCCGCACTATTACAAGCATCGATATACGTAAATGAAGATGTGAAAGATAAGGCACGAGTGAAGTTGGCAGAATGGTTTAGTTCGGATATAGACACATCATTTATCGATCAAAAATTAGATCAATAGGTGAGAACTGTCATAGGATGACAGGGCGAACGTAAGCGAGGAAGTGCATTATGCCATCAGGAAGAACGCATACGAAAATAAACTTAATATCTCTTCCAGTTGTTTTGTTTATGCTCTTTTCGTATGGATTAACAAATTTTGATTTTTTATTAACTTTTGCAATTGGCTTTTTAGTAGGCACTTCATTTTTAACACCGGATTTAGATACGTACAGTAATGCGTATAATAAATGGGGATTCCTCCGCATTTTTTGGTATCCATATAGGAGCGTAATGCCCCATCGTTCCTTTTTCACACATACGATTATAATTGGTGATATTATTCGTATTGCATACATGTTAATCGTGTTTTCTCCGTTTTTATTCCTATTAAATGTAATAGCATTGGACGGAAATTTAATAGAGATTGCGAAGGAACATGAAGTTGAAATTGTAACGTTTGTAATGGGAATTGTTGTGGCGAGTACACTCCATATTATAGCGGATAAAGTGAATACGCGCCGAAAGAAAATGATGAGAAAAAAGAAGAAACGCAGAAGATAAAGTGAAACTTTAATCAGTGGGGGTTTTGTTCATCCCCACTGATTATTAGTTGAACCAATCGGGCGTTTACGGGCAGTTGATCTCCCACCTAACTTCTTTGCTCCAGCCGAATTTTGAGGTGGGAGTCTTACTGCCCGTTAATGCGGGATAAAGGACACTTGCAAATCGCAAGTGTCCTTTTTTAATTAAACGTTTGTTTAAAAGAAGGATTAAGATTTCAGTACTTTAATACCTTTTACGATATTCCAAACGAAGTAGTATAAGCTAATGATTCCGCAAATACATAAGACAATGATTGCTCCGATTCCAAATGTTACATCAGGTTGTTCAGATCCAACGCCCATAATTCCTAGAATAATTAAACCGATAAATGTAGCGATACTTGGAATTATGTGTGTCCATAGAGCTCGTTTCGCATGTGGTTTTGTTTCAGAATCGCCTACAATCCAAACGATAATAGGGAATAAGATAGGCGCAAATAGTACACTAAAGTATGATAAAGCTGCTAGTATTTTGTTTCCGTTCATATATATCACCTCATAAATAATGTCCGTTGTTATACTTTTATTATGCAGGGAATTTGTCTAGCTTCCTATCGATGAACCTTACAAGAACGTGACGTTTTTGTAAGATTTTCACGCAAGATAATAAAATTTTCAAAAAAATCTTTTTTAATGGAAAATGATATGTTAAAGTAGAAATGAAACTTAGTGAAAACGTTTTCTTAAACGTTTTTTATTTTTAGGCTAAAAGGTATGATGACCTGATAGTCTATTGATAAGGTTATGTTTTATTTAAAAGGGGATTATTGAGGGGGAGAGAACAATGAACACATGGACACAAGTTTATGACCCATTCGGTAACATTTGGATTTCCGCAGCGGTCGCACTTATTCCAATTATCTTTTTTTTCTTAGCTTTAGCAGTTTTCCGCATGAAGGGGTATGTGGCAGGATTTATTACAGTTGTATTAACAATTTTGGTGGCGTTATTTGCGTATAAAATGCCGTTCACAATGGCAATGGCAGCAACCGGTTATGGTTTCTTATATGGATTATGGCCAATTGCTTGGATTATCATTATGTCGGTATTTTTATATAAAATTTCTGTGAAGACAGGTCAATTTGATGTCATTCGTGCATCTGTATTATCAATTACAAATGACCATCGATTACTCGTTATTTTAATCGGATTTTCATTTGGAGCATTTTTGGAAGGGGCAGCAGGATTTGGTGCACCAGTAGCGATCACGGCAGCGCTTCTTGCAGGTCTTGGATTAAATCCTTTATATGCAGCAGGTCTTTGTTTAATCGCAAATACTGCACCAGTAGCGTTCGGAGCAATGGGGATTCCGATTACAGTTGCTGGACAAGTAACAGGCATTGATCCGCATAAAATCGGACAAATGGCTGGGCATCAATTACCATTCTTATCTTTATTTGTTCCATTCTTTATCGTATTTTTAATGGACGGTTTTAAAGGAATAAGACAAACGTGGCCTGCTTTATTTGTAGCGGGTAGTTCATTTGCAATTACACAGTTTATTACAGCGACGTTTTTAGGGCCAGAACTTCCTGATATTACGTCAGCACTTGTAAGTTTAGTAAGTTTATCGCTATTCTTAAAAGTTTGGCAGCCGAAAGAAATTTATCAGTCTAAAGAAGCGAATGGTGAAGTAGCAGCAACGACGGTGACATCTATACCGAAACTAACAGTAGGCAAAGTAGTAAAAGCGTGGTCTCCGTTCATTATTTTAACTGTGATGGTAGTCATTTGGAGCCAAAGTTTCTTTAAAGCATTATTCGCTCCAGGTGGCGCTTTAGAAAGTCTCGTATTTAAGTTTGAAATTCCAGGCTTGCACAATTTAGTAATGAAAGCAGAGCCTATTGTAAATAAAACAACACCTTATGAGGCAATCTTGAAATTAGATATTTTATCAGCGACTGGAACAGCGATTTTAATTGCGTGTATCATTTCTATCTTTATTTTGAAAATGAGTGCAAAAGATGCAGTGGCAACATTTAAAGAAACGTTAAACGAACTAAAAATGCCAATTCTATCTATCGGATTCGTATTAGGATTCGCATTTATCGCAAACTATTCTGGTTTATCTTCTACATTAGCGTTAGCATTAGCAGGAACTGGCGGACTATTCCCGTTCTTCTCACCATTCCTAGGCTGGATTGGCGTATTCTTAACAGGATCAGATACGTCAGCTAACGCACTGTTCTCGAATTTACAAGCAATTACAGCGCAGCAAGTTGGCGTATCTGAAGTGCTTCTTGTTGCGGCAAATACAACAGGTGGTGTAACAGGTAAAATGATTTCTCCGCAATCGATTGCGATTGCTTGTGCAGCAGTTGGTCTTGCTGGAAAAGAATCAGATCTGTTCCGCTTCACATTGAAGCATAGTTTATTCTTCGTTACTATTGTTGGGATTATGACGTATGTGCAGGCTTATTATTTGACTTGGATGATTCCGTAAACAATAAAAGAATTAACCTTTGCATTTTTCAGATTATCGTGTATGATGGGAAAGTATTGAAAATTAAATCAGTGATAAACTAGGGGTGCCTAACGTATGCGTAGGCTGAGAGAGAAGCGTGTGAACTTCTTAACCCTTTGGACCTGATCTGGCTCGTACCAGCGTAGGGAAGTTAACGGCTTTACATAATTATGTCTTTATGAGCCAGGTCCTTATTTTTTTATGGACCTGGCTCTTTTTATTTTGGCATACGCTGGCCATATCTCGTCCTTGTCACGAACAGGGGGGCAATAAAGGTTATGAAACAGTCTGTTTCAGCTGAGCAAATTGAATTGAAATCGAGTTTACCAGGGAGTAAAAAAGTATATGTGGATGGACCACGTGAAGGTATGAAAGTACCGATGCGCGAGATTGAACAAAGCGACACGAACGGCATCCCAAATCCGCCAATCCGTGTGTATGATACGAGTGGCCCTTATACGGATCCTGAGTATAAAGTGGAGCTGGAAAAGGGGATTCCAACGCCGCGCCACTCTTGGATCATCACGCGTGGTGATGTGGAAGCTTATGAAGGGCGCGAAATTAAACCCGAGGATGACGGTGTAAAGGTGGCTTCAAAACATACACCTGTTTTCCCGCAAATGAATCGCAAGCCGCTTAAAGCGAAGCAAGGTGCAAATGTTACGCAAATGCATTATGCACGTAATGGCATTATTACATCTGAGATGGAATATGTTGCGATTCGTGAAGGGGTAGAACCAGAGTTTGTTCGTAAGGAAATTGCGGAAGGACGCGCAATTTTGCCGGCTAACATTAACCATCCAGAAGCAGAACCGATGATAATTGGACGTAATTTCCACGTGAAGGTAAATGCAAATATCGGAAACTCAGCTGTCTCGTCTTCCATTGCAGAAGAAGTAGAGAAGATGACATGGGCAACGCGCTGGGGTGCGGATACGATTATGGATTTATCTACAGGTAAAAATATTCATACAACACGAGAGTGGATTATTCGTAATGCTCCGGTACCAGTTGGAACAGTGCCAATTTATCAAGCGCTTGAAAAAGTAAACGGGATTGCAGAAGATTTAACGTGGGAAGTGTATCGCGATACGTTAATCGAGCAAGCGGAGCAAGGCGTTGATTACTTTACGATTCACGCTGGTGTATTACTTCGTTACATTCCAATTACTGCAAAGCGTACGACAGGTATCGTTTCCCGTGGTGGTTCTATTATGGCGCAGTGGTGTTTATTCCATCATAAAGAAAACTTCCTATATACTCATTTTGAAGAAATTTGTGAAATTATGAAGCAGTACGATGTTTCGTTCTCTCTTGGAGATGGGTTACGTCCAGGTTCCATTGCAGATGCAAATGATGAAGCACAGTTTTCTGAGCTTGAGACACTTGGTGAATTAACGAAAATTGCTTGGAAACATGATGTGCAAGTTATGATCGAAGGACCTGGGCATGTACCGATGCATTTAATTAAAGAGAATATGGAGAAAGAACTTGATATTTGCCAGGGCGCGCCGTTCTACACACTTGGGCCGTTAACGACTGATATCGCACCAGGTTATGACCATATTACATCAGCAATTGGTGCAGCGATGATCGGCTGGTTTGGAACGGCGATGCTTTGCTATGTAACACCGAAAGAACATTTAGGTTTGCCGAACAAAGATGATGTTCGTGAAGGGGTTATTACGTACAAAATTGCTGCGCATGCGGCCGATCTTGCGAAAGGGCATAAAACGGCTCATCAGCGTGATGATGCCCTTTCAAAAGCACGATTTGAATTCCGTTGGCGCGATCAATTTAATTTATCTTTAGATCCTGAACGTGCGATGGAGTATCATGATGAAACGTTGCCAGCAGAAGGGGCGAAAACAGCTCATTTCTGTTCGATGTGTGGACCGAAGTTTTGCAGTATGAGAATTTCACATGATATTCGTGAATATGCGAAAGAAAATGATTTAGAAACGACAGAAGCAATTGAAAAAGGAATGAAAGAGAAGGCAGAACAATTTAAAGAAACTGGTAGTCACTTATATCAATAATACGTTACACCTCTTTACTTGATTGATCACACTGTACCTAGCTTAAATATAGAAGAAGCCCCCTTTGCTAAGACGGTAGCAAAGGGGGCTTCTATTTTCCCTTGAGCAAACGTAGCTTGTCTCAAGTTTGTACTGGTAGTATATTCAGCAAAAAATAAGAAGAACTAGACGTATAATGGAATGATGTGAATATGTGTTTTTTTAGATATAAGGCAAGTATACATAGTGGTGAAATAACTATTAGGAGAGGTGTCTAATAAATGAGGGGCATTCTATGTTTCAATGCCCCTCATTTATTATTTTTCCTTCAAAAAAGTTCGATCCTTCAAGAATAAATTCCAGAAGAAAATAAATCCTGGTAGTAAAATTGCAATCCCGATTGCGTAAAGAATAAGCAATGCATAAAATGTTTCGGTCGTCGTAAAGCTTGTAAATACAGTTACATCTGGGTAAATGATATATGGTAAATGCGCGACGCCGTAAGCGTAGCTTGCAAATGCATACTGAGCGACAACAGCTAAAACTGCAATACGAGGGAAGCCTAGTGTGTTGTATTTCTTATTTGTCCACCAAAGGGAGGAATAGCCGATAACAAATAAAACGATAGAAACTGTAAACCATGGGAATTGTTTTATTAATCCCTGCATAAGCCAGTGTGTTTTAGGGTCCATTACAACGAGAGCAATAATAGCAGTAACAAGCGTTGCGGGACCAAGTATGATGGCATTTCTTCTATAAATTCGGTACGTATCTTCAGAACCTTGTTCTCTCGCAAAATCAGCAAGGAAGAGAGAAGAGAGAAATAGTTCCGATGTTAGTCCGAAGAGCATATAACAATATATAACGGGGCTAGAAAGAAGCTTTCCATAAAGGAGCACTTCTTTTCCTTCAGACATTGTAATATAGGCGCCCTCTGTGACGGGTAGAACGGTAATTAATAGAGCTGGAATTAAGAGTCCAGTAATACCTGAAATAATACGAAGAAGATGTTGGTATTTCGGCAAAGAGTAAGCAAATACCATAAATGTACTTCGAATCGCAACGAGTACTAAAATTAACATAACTGGTACGAACATAACCGTTGCAAGGGTAAAGGCTGCTTTTGGAAAGAAACCGAGAAAAGCGACTACGACAAAGACGAGAAACGTATTTGTTACTTCCCAAGTTGGTGATAAGTACCGATTGGCAAGCTTTGCAGCGAGTGTCGGATGTTTAGCGTATACCATGCCCCAAAAACCAGCTCCAAAATCAATGGACCCTAATATACTATATACGAAAATAAGAGCCCATAAGATGATGATTGCAATGCTTTCCTCATGCACGAGAATCGCCTCCTTGTTGATGTAAATCATTCTTTAGCGGATGTCTCTTAAAGAATGTCCGTAGTACAAAGACTGTTAAAATAGCGAGCCCGATGTATAAAATGATGAATAGGACAAATAAAGGACCGACGAAATCGGCACGTGTAGCAGCATCTAACGTACGTTGCATGCCATAAATTGTCCATGGTTGGCGACCACTACAACTGAAAATCCATCCGAATTCAATACCGAGCATCATAACGGGTCCACATGCAGCAGTCGCCCAAAGAAGCCATTTCGGTAACTCCGCTCCTTTTTTTCGATAAACAAAGTACCAATACATGAGGGCAATAGCTGCGACAGCAAAGGTAAATGTAGCAGAGCCGACCATTAAATTAAAAAGCGTATGTGTATAAAATGGTGGCCACGTTTCTTGCGGGAATTCATTTAGCCCTTTTACGACGGTACTAGGATCGAGTCCTACTAATAAGCTGAGCATGTTTGGAATTTCGAGTGCATAGTTTAGTTCAAGGGTTTTAGGATCAACAACCCCGCCAATTGATAAAGGAGCATGTGATGTCGTTTCAAATAAAGCTTCAGCAGATGCTAGTTTTTCGGGTGAATGTTTATGTAAGGCGATAGCAGACTCGTGCCCTGAAAGCCACATCGTAGCACCAGTAATGAAAGTAACGACAAGTCCTAAAAGTAATCCTTTTTTATGATAAGCAATTTCACGTGCGCTTATATTTCGTTTCAATAATTTAAATCCGGCGATAGAGGCGATAACTGCTGCTCCAGTTGCATATGCCGTAATAACAACGTGGAATGCACTTGTACCAAAGCTCGGATTAAAGAAAGCTTTCCACGGATCAACGTTAAAAACTGAGCCATCCGGACTCATTGAAAAGCCCGCTGGTGTATTCATCCATGTATTTGCTGATGTAATAAGCACGGCGGATGCAGTGGCACCAAGCATAACGAAAAAGAGCGAGACTAACCTCATAAAGGGAGGTAGTTTATCAGCTGCATATACGTAAATAGACATGAATAAAGCTTCCAAAAAGAAGGCGAAAATCTCAATTTGAAAGGGAACGGAAATAACTTGACCAACAATTTTGGCGAAGCCAGGCCAAAGAAGTGAAATTTGCACACCAACAATTGTTCCAGTTGGAATTGCTACACCGAGAAGGATGGCAAAAGCCTTTGTCCATCTTTTTGCCATAATGGCATAGTCAGAATCCTTCTTCCAGTGATACAATATTTCACTTATAAAAATCATTAAAGACAGTCCGACTCCAAGCGTTGCAAAGATAATGTGGAATGCTAGTGAAGAACCGAAAAAGGCCCTTGCTAATGTTACAGTATCCATATGTATGCTCCTCTTCTCTTTTTGCCATTATTTTCTGATTGAATTGGAAGATTTATTCAAAAAACTACCAAAAATATGTGTGTATTTAAAAAAGTGAGTGTGGTAATATGATTTTGAAATATTCGAAAGAGAAAGAAATATAAAATCGGTAATATTTTGTTTGTTTTTTAGCAGGTAATATTTTATAATCTTTTATGCGAACATAAGTTCTGTTTAAGCGTGTTACGTTTATAGAATGAAGAAGTTTATGTGAAATGGAGAGGGTGTCTTATGTATCCTGAAGTCATTAAAAAGATGGCATTTTCAAAAGAGCATAGAGATTTATTATTAAAGTTATATAATAAAGAAATTACGCGTCGTGAATACGATCGACTTGTGGAATCGCTATATAGGCCTTCTAAAGAAGCTTGTGAAGGATAAATGGAGGAGACAATCTAAAGGATTGTCTTTTTTATATTTGTGTATGTTCTAGTAAAATTAAGGTTAGTCTTACTAGGGAGGTGAAAAGTTTGCGAAAACGTGTATATATAGGGATTGGAATTATTGTCTTACTTGCTTTAGGAGGAATTGTGTTTTGGGCGGCTTTACAAGGAAATCGTACGGAACGTTTTATTTTAAGGCATATGGTAAATGAAAATGGGACACTTGCAACGTACCGTTTAGCAGATACAAAGGCAGGAACAGGTGAGGCGAAAGGCCACGAAGCTTTATCGGAATCGGCAGGATTATGGTTACAGTATACGCTTGATAAAGACGATCAAGCATTATTCGATGAACAAGTAAAGGTCATTCAAAATTATTTTGTACATAAGGATCATATTGTTTTATGGAAAATCTCTGAAAAAGGGGAAATGCAGTCAGCCACAAATGCACTTATAGATGACCTTCGTATTATTGAACAATTATATCGGGCTTATGAAATGTACAAGGAAGAGCGTTATAAACATTTGGCAGATCAATTGAGCGATGCTGTACTTCGGTATAATAAAAAAGATAATTATTACGTTGATTATTATGACGTAGATGCAGGTAGACAAAATAAATTTACAACAACATCTTACATAAATCCTCATGCATTCTCTTATATGAAAAAGTACGGAAAAATTTCTGCTGAACAATATCAGGGAGTTGTTCAGTTTTTAGCTAATTATCCGAGAAACGGTTGGGCATTTCCGAAAGAGTATAAAGAAGATGGTACATTTACGTATGATAAAGAAGTGAATCTTATTGATCAATCGTACGTTGCTTACCATCGTAGTCTAGGTGGTCTTTCATCAGATGCTTATTTGGAATTTATAAAGAGGAAATTCCACGAGGATGGAAAGTTATACGGTCGCTATAACTTAGAAACGGGAAAACAAGCTGTGAATTATGAATCACCAGCCTCTTACGGTTTAACTATTTTGTATGTACTACAAACAGGTGATACAAAGTTTGCTAAGGAATTGTATGAACGGATGACTACATTCCGAAATGATAATGTATTTAGTAGATATTACGGTGGATATGTAACAGGTGAAAATAATAATACACATATATTCGATAATGTATTGCCACTTCTAGCTGAAATGGAACTGGAGAAGAGTAAGAAATAGAAGGTGCCATCCTAGGGAATGGCGCCTTTTTATGTTTGTTGTTATTTGTTGATAAGTCGATATAATTTCATGTACTAATAGTAGAGAAGTACTTGATAACAAACTTACGAAATTGCTGGGCAGTTTTTGATAAGTAACGTTTCTTTGACCAACTTAAGCCGATTGTTCTTTCGCAATTGGGTTCAATAATACGTAGTTTATTTGATGCTAAAGTAGAGTTTTTCAATAAAGTTAGGCCTGGAACAAAGGCGACGCCAAGACCTTGTTTAATAAGGTCGCTAATAACGGTTGGTTCATCTACTTCAAACGCGATATGCGGAGTAAAACCAGCTTCTTTACAAAATTCATCTGTTAAGTGTCGGAATCCGTAACCAGTGTTCATACTAATGAACGGTTCGTCTTTTACTTCATGCAGATGAATGCTTTCGTGGTTTGATAATCGATGGCCTGAAGGGACGACTAAGAAAACTTCTTCTGTGATAAGTGGTTCCCAAACAATTTCTTCTCCTTCAATTGGTACAGAGGAAATGCAAAAATCAATCTCCTTATCATCTAGTTGCCGTTTCATAGAAGGAGTAGATGCGAGGAATTGTTGGAATCGTACGTTAGGATGTTCTAATAAAAAAGAACCGAGGAGTTCCGGTAATATTCTCGGGATAGAAACGGCTAGTGTAATAGAGCCTTGTTGTAATTCTGCTAAATCTTTAATTTCTCGTTCTCCTTCATTTAATTCATGAAAAATACGTTCTACTCGCTTTAAAAATACTTTTCCGAAAGAGTTTAGTGTAATTTTTCGACCTTGGCGATCAAATAAAGGGACACCTAAGTCCTTTTCTAGTCTAGCAATTGTTTTGCTCAGTGAAGGTTGTGCAATGTGCAATTCTGCGGCAGCTTTCGTCATATGTTCTAACCGTGCAACGGTTTGAAAATATTTTAATTGAAGAAGTTCCATCTTGAATCTCCTTTCTATAGACCAAAAGAAATGAATTGATAATTAAAGATGTATTATACAGTATGAAAGGTGACGTGTATAGTAAATCTGTTAAACCATTCGAAGAGTGTTAAATTAGAAGAAGGAGTATTTTTCATGAAGGGAATTCAACTTATATTTAAAGATTGGAAGGCGATGTGGAATCATAAACATGGACGTATCGCTTTAATTTTTTTACTAATTGTTCCTTTAATTTATGCAGGATTCTTTCTAGCTGGATATTGGGATCCATACGGACGATTAGATAAATTACCTGTTGCAGTTGTTAATTTAGATAAAGGTGCTGTGATGGATGAAAAAGCGATCCACGCTGGAGACGATTTTGTAAAAAATTTAAAAGAAAATAAGGAACTAGCTTTTCATTTCGTATCAGAAAAAAATGCAGATGAAGGGTTAAAAGAAGATAAATATTATATGGTCGTTACAATTCCAGAAGATTTCTCGAAAAAGGTAAGTACACTAATGGATGAGAAACCAGAGCCGGCACAGCTACAATATAAAGTAAATCCAGGTAAAAACTTTGTAGCAGCTCAAATTGGAACGACAGCTGTTGAAAATATGAAAACAAAAATCTCAAATAGCATTACAAAGTCTTATACAGAAGGTGTCTTTTCGAAGTTTCAAGATTTGGCGCAAGGTTTGAATGATGCAAGTAATGGTGCTGGAAAATTGCATGAGGGGACGACAGACGCGAAAAACGGAGTTAATGAGCTTTCTGGTGGTATTAACCGTTTAAGTGATGGCGCAAATCAGTTGAAAGAAGGTAGCGATAAGCTTGCAGCTAGCCAAGGAGCGTTAACCGGAGGAGCGAATGAACTGAGCCAGGGAGCAACATCTCTTCATAATGGAATGGAGTTGCTAACGGAAGGTGAGAAAGGGCTACAAGAAGGAGTTAGTAATTTAAGTGCTGGAACAAATGAATGGATAAGCGGAAATGAAAAGTTAGCAGAAGGACAGGCTAAGGCAGATGAAGTGGCAAATGCGGTCAAAAAGCAATTAGAAGAGTACGCGAAAAATCATCCAGAAGTACAGCAAGACCCTGCCTTCCAGCAAATTGTTGCTACTTCTAGCGGATTAGCTAAAGCAACAAATACATTAAATGCTAGTCAACAACAATTGACGCAAGGTGCGAAGAAGTTGGCTGACGGGCAGCATAAGATTGAAGAAGGTATGAATACATTCGGAGCTAAATTAAATGAAGCGACGAGTGGAACAAAAAAAGTAGCAGATGGTGCGGCGAATTTAGCTGATGGATTCACGAAGTGGGGAAATGGATTTACATCATTACAAGAAGGTGTAAATCATCTTGCGAGTGGCGGAACGGAGCTAAATAATGGCGCTGGAAAGTTAACAGATGGACTTGTTAAGCTCGACGATGGTGCGAAGGAACTTTCTACGAAATTGGGAGAAGGCGCAGAGAAGATAGCGAATGTTCGTAATGATGATGCGCGTAATGCGATGTTCTCAGAGCCAGTTCAATTAGTGAAGTCAACCGTTTCTGACGTACCTAACTACGGTTCAGGAATCGCGCCATATTTCTTATCACTGGCATTCTATGTCGGTGGAATTATGGCATCGAATATTTTACCTCTTGGACGTAGGCAAAATATGAAGGTAAGCGGGACGGTACATTTTATAAATAAATTAGGCTTAGTATATTTAATTGGATTAATTCAAGCATTCCTTGTAGATACGGTTGTGCTTGGAATTATGAAATTAGAAGTCGCAAGTGTACCACTGTTCGTGTTATCAAGTATTATTATTTCCTTTACGTTCATGACATTTATTCTTATGTTAGTAACGGTATTCGGCATTGTTGGGAAATTTGCAGCGGTAACGCTTCTCGTCCTTCAATTAGCGACGAGTGGAGGTACTTTCCCAGGAGAGTTAAATATAGCAGTGCTTAGCAAAATTGGGCAGTTTCTCCCAATGTCTCATTCTCTTAGAGGATTACAAGATGTTATCTCGTTAGGGGATTGGTCGCAATTACGAATGCAAATTTTAATTTTGTTATGCTATCTTGTTGTCGCTGGTGGAATTGCCTGGATCACGAGTCATATACAGCATAAGGAAACGAATAAAGAGCAAGTTTCATAATATAAAGAAGCTATCCGTACAAAAGGTTTCATTACGACCTTTTCGGATAGCTTTTTCTTATTTCTTTTCCATAACTGCAAAGTAATTCTGTTCGCTATCAGCAAAGTTGAATGCTCTACCTGTAGGTAAGTCCATAATTTTCCCAACTGTGACGTTTTTCTCAGAAAGATCTTTATAGAGTTGATCTAGGTTATTAGAGAAGAACATTAATGAAGGGGTATTTAAGTTTAAGTCAGGTTGCATCTTCGCGATTAACGCTTTATCGTGAAGGACGATGCTTGTTGCTGCTTCTTTTGTTGGAGCGAGTTCAATCCAGCGAAATCCTTGTCCATTATTTTCTTCAGCAATGATTTGGAATCCT
Source organism: Bacillus cereus group sp. MYBK30-2 (assembly GCF_051915945.1). Classification (NCBI taxonomy): domain Bacteria; kingdom Bacillati; phylum Bacillota; class Bacilli; order Caryophanales; family Bacillaceae; genus Bacillus; species Bacillus cereus group sp. MYBK30-2. The sequence continues at coordinate 252,211 of NZ_JBQAFR010000003.1, read as the reverse complement.
ACTGTTTCTGTCCAGAATTGTACTGCCTCATCTTGATTGTTTACATATAACATAATTTGTCCAACTTGATTGATCATAGCTGCCTCTCACTTTCTCTTCTCATATGAAATATTATTATATCAGAGATATTGTTTAAATACTTTTTTGTGATTCTTTCGGAGTGAAATAATAGCCCATTTCATCTTCGTTGTAGGCGAAGGTCCTGTAACCCACGTATGAAATGGGAGTATGCTACAAATGACCATAGCTGCAAGAGAAATTGTGGCCGTTACTATAAATAGTAATAGGCTATATAATATTGTGTTTTCTTGCAGGGCGAATAAGGAAAGAAATTTTGTACATAGTTGCAAGAAGAAAAAATGAGCTAAATAAGCACCGTACGTGTAATTCCCGATAAATCGTAAAGCTTTATATAAGAAACCACGTCGCTGTACAATTGTAATAGATAGCACGTATAGTATGATAATTTCGCATACAATATATAGAAACATTGATGGTTTTAAATAGGTAGAAACAGTTAAATGAATAGAGTTTGCACCGTAAAAACTAAATAACTCATAATTGATAAATAAAAATAAAACGAAAAATAAGATTGTCACAAGAGGGATATGTTTCATTACAAATAAGCGCCAAGTTTTTAATGCTACAGCTGCTATTCCTCCCATAACGAAATAGAATGAATAGAAGAAGAAAGAACGATCTGTGTAATGTAAAATGGTCGAGTTAGTCAATTTCTCTCCATTGAAAATGTAGTGGGAAGAGTACCACATTAAAAGAAAATATAGACAAGCGAAAATGGTCATATATTTATATATGTCTTTTTTATTTTCTGTTCGTTTTTGAAACCAATAAAATAGTGTGCATAGTAAAGGGAACAATAAGTGAATTTGGAACATCATAATAACGTACCAAAGATGAGGTGCGGCCGTTCCGAGTAATAAACTTTTTATTCCACTTTGCATTGTAACGATTTCATTTGTTGTTAATAGGTAAAGAATAGACCAGAAGAAATAAGGAATAAGTAAATGTGAGGCTTTTTCATAAATATATTCTGTATAAACGAGTTGTTTCGTATATTGCCGAATTAAGTGAAATCCGACGATAAATATGAATGCAGGTGCTGAAAACTTTGCGAGATTAAATAACATACCCATAATGAGGGATTGCTCAAGTAAGATGTTCCCTTGATTCATTGTATATAATAAGGAACTTTGCAAAACGACAGCAAGAAATGCAATGCTTTGCAAAACTTTAAATTCTGGTGCGCTTTGTGTCATCATGTCCATCTCCTTTTCCATACATGATTATAGTACGGAGGAGGGATGAGAGATGTGGAATATTTGTGAAGATTGTAACAAAATTGTGGCAGATGGAATTATATCGATGCAAAATCAAATATATCGACGTTTCGACAAATCACAACAAAAAAGAGGATGCTCAAAACGAGCATCCTCTTTCTATATATTAAGCAAATTTATTTTTGATCCAGTTCTTACCTTCTACAAGGCGAGCTGTCATTACGGCACAAGCATTATCTCCTGTTACATTTAACATCGTTGCAGGAGGATCGATGATTGTACTGATTGCTGCGATAATTGGCAACGCTTCTGGAGGGAAGCCGTATAGAGAAACGATTAACATTTCACCAATCATACCTCCGCCTGGAATTGCACCCATTACTGTTCCTACTAATAGAGAAACGACAAGTGCGATTGCTAATGTTTTCGGTCCTTCGAATTCCATGTTGAAAATACCGAATAAGAAAGCAATTTTTAATACGCCGCCTAAAACAGATCCGTCTTTATGAAGTGTAGATCCAAGAAGGACAACTGTTTCACGAACGTCAGAAGAAATCCCCATTTTCTTCGTTGCTTCTAAGTTCGCTGGAATACTTGCGGCACTACTACAAGTTGCAAGTGAGGTAACAGTAGGAGAAACCATGTTCTTCCAAAATACTTGTACACCTTGTTTGCGACCTGCAAGGTACGCATAGAATGTAAAGAATACAAAGAAGTAAATAAGAGAAGCTGGATAGTATACCATTGCCGCTCGGAAGTAAGTTCCAAGAAGTTGTGGTCCGAATTCACCAACTAATGCTGCGAAGTAAGCAGCTAGTCCGATTGGAGCGTAGTACATAATGAAAGATACAACTTTCATTGAAATTTCTGCACCAGCTTGTAGAAACGTAGCGAATGGTTTTCCTTTTTCGCCAACTGCTGAAGTTGCGATCCCCATTAAGATAGAGAAGAAAATAAGTGCTAACATGTTCTCGCGAGATAGTAACTTTGAAAAGTCTGATACTGTTATGATACCGACAATTTGATCAGCGACGCTAACAGCTTTATCAGCTTTATCAGGCTGTGTTAGTTCTAATACAACACCTTGTGCTGGCGGGAATACTTTCACGATGATAATCATAAAAATAGCAGCTAAAATACTTGTAAATAAGAAAGTTCCAGCCATACTAGACATAATTTTACCAAAACGTTTTAGTCCATCCATATTGGCAATAGATGACGCGATGCTAAAGAAAACTAGAGGTACAACAATCGTAAACATTAAGTTTAAGAAAATGTCACCAAGCGGCTTTAAAGCAACTGCATCGGCACCCATGAAATAACCAATGAAACCACCAATTAGGATGGAAGATAATAAAATAAGCGGAAAGCGATATGCCTTCATAAATATACCCTCCTATCGATTGTAAAAAAATCATACTGAATCATTATAGCGAGTTAGGGTCCTCTTTACTAGAAAAATACAGATAGATAGAATAGCGTGAAAACCGAGAAATTTTTGTTTTTAAGCTCGGCATACAGTAAGAAATCTAGACATATATATTTGTAACCTAGTGATAGCAAAGGATAGGCTATAACTTAAGGTTAGAAATGCTAGGAGGGAAGTGGAATGAATATTTTGCTTTGTTGTGCAGCGGGAATGTCTTCCAGTTTGATTGTTACGAAAATGGAGAAGGCAGCACAAGCAAGGGGGATAGGGGTAAAGATTTGGGCTGTATCAGGTTCAGAAGTGCGAAATCATATTGATGATGCAGATGTACTTTTACTTGGGCCACAAGTACGTTATTTATTACCGAAAATGAAAGAATTATGTAAGGAGAAAGGAATACCTGTTGATGTAATTCAATCCGTCCATTACGGACTTTGTAATGGAGAAGCTATCTTGCAAGCAGCTTTGTCAATGAAACCATGAGGAGAGTGGGATAGATGATTGGATTTTTGGAGAAATATGTGATGCCAGTAGCAGGAAAGGTTGCAGAGCAGAGGCATTTGCAGGCGATTCGTGATGGAATTATTTTGACGATGCCTTTCTTGATTATTGGATCTTTTTTTCTTATTATTAGTGCTTTACCAATACCAGGGTATAATGATTTTATGGCAGGCTTGTTTGGGGAGCATTGGCAGAAAGCTTTGGGGTACCCAGTCAGTGCAACTTTTAATATAATGTCTTTAATAGCTGTTTTTGGAATCGCTTACAGGCTTGGTGAGTATTATAAAGTGGATGCTTTAGCATCTGGTGCATTGTCACTTGTATCATTTTTGCTTGCAACACCGTTCCAAGTTATGTATATGATACCAAATACAAAGGAAAGTGTACTTGTAGATGGAGTTATACCAGCTGCACTAATGGGAAGCCAAGGTTTGTTTGTGGCGATGATTATTGCAATTATATCTACTGAAATTTATCGATTTATTGTTCAAAAAAAGATGATTATAAAAATGCCAGAGACAGTTCCGCCAGCAGTAACGCGTTCATTCGCTGCGCTTATTCCAGGTTTTATTGTTGTGACGGTTGTTTGGATAATTAGATTGATTTTTGAACATACGACTTTCGGTAGCATTCATAATGTTGTAGGGAAGCTTCTACAGGAGCCTCTTAGCGTACTGGGAGCTAGCCTTTGGGGTGCAGTAATCGCAGTTATCGTTGTCCATGTACTTTGGGCGTGCGGAATTCATGGCGCTGCAATTGTTGGTGGTGTAATGAGTCCGATTTGGTTGTCATTAATGGATCAAAATCGAATTGCATTTCAGGCTGGGCAAGACGTACCGAATACGATTACTGCGCAGTTTTTTGATTTATGGATTTATATGGGGGGTTCTGGTGCAACACTTGCTTTAGTTGTAGGAATGTTATTATTTGCGCGAAGTCAGCAATTAAAAAGTATAGGCCGATTGTCGATTGCACCAGGTATTTTTAATATTAATGAAATGGTGACTTTTGGTATGCCGATAGTAATGAATCCAATTTTACTTATTCCATTTATATTGGTGCCAGTCGTATTAACGATTGTTTCTTATTTTGCAATGGAATGGGGATGGGTTGCACGTCCGAGCGGAGCTGCTGTACCTTGGACTACACCTATTCTCTTTAGTGGATATTTAGGATCAGGTGGGAAAATTTCAGGAGTTGTTTTGCAGCTCGTTAACTTTGCACTTGCATTCTTTATTTATTTACCATTCTTAAAAATATGGGATAAACAAAAAGTAGCGGAAGAAAAGGGGGAGTAAATAACTGAAATGGATACGATAGAGATGAAAGTTTTTCATTTAATCTTGCATGGAGGAAATGCGAGAAGTTGTTCAATGGAAGCAATTGATTGCGCTAAGCGCGGTGAATTTAAGGAAGCGGAAGCTAAACTACAAGAAGCTTTAAATGAATTGCAAGAGGCGCACCGCTTACAAACGGAGCTCATACAGAAAGAAGCTGGCGGGGAAAAGACAGAGGTTACCCTGCTGATGGTACATGCGCAAGATCATTTAATGAACGCAATTACAGTGAAGGAATTGGCGAGTGAGTTTGTAGAATTATATAGGAAGATGTCAGTAGCTGAATGAACCTTGCTTATGCAAGGTTTTTTTATGTTTTTATGACGGAACGAAGACCACATTATATTGGAAGAGAAACATTACATCACTAAATAGTGGGTTAAAATAAAGAAAAAATTTCCGCTGAAAAAATTTTTTCAGTGTTTTTTTGTTTTAAACATAACTAGACAACTAAACACTAATCTATTTTCATACAGTTATGTGTTAAAAGCGTGTTGTTTTATAACACACTATGTGTTTTTTCGATAACACACTATTTGAAAGCGGTAACACATAAAAGAATTGCTCGAAAAAACGCTGATTTTGGGCGTTTTAAAAAGTTGGCACGATAATTGCATTAATAAATAGCGTAAAGAAAAATAAATAAATAAACATAAATTTTTTATACTACACAAGGGGGATTCAGAAATGAATATTTTATTATGTTGTTCAGCAGGGATGTCTACAAGTTTACTAGTTACAAAAATGGAAGCAGCTGCAAAAGCTCGCGGTCTAGAAGGAAAGATTTGGGCTGTATCTGGGGATGCAGTAAAAAACAATATCGATGAAGCAGATGTATTATTACTAGGACCACAAGTTCGTTACATGCTTTCTTCAATGAAAACGCTTGCTGATGAGAAAAATGTTGGGATCGATGTTATTAACCCAATGCACTACGGCATGATGAATGGAGAAGCAGTTTTAGATCACGCATTAACACTTAAAAAATAATTAGGGGGGAAGCGAAATGCAAAAGTTTATTGCATTTATGGAGAAATATATTGTTCCTGTCGCTGGTAAAATTGGATCGCAACGTCACTTAGCTGCGATCCGTGATGGATTTATTGCAGTTATGCCACTTATTTTAGTTGGTGCACTTGCATCACTAATTAATGGTTTTCCATCTGAAGCTTTCCAAGATTTCATGAAAGGTTTGTTTGGTGAAACATGGAAACAAGTTGGCGGTGGAATGTGGACCGGTTCTTTCGCAATTCTAGCACTAATTATAGCATTTACAACAAGTTATAACTTAGCAAAATCTTACGGCGTTGATGGTTTGTCAGCAGGTATTATTTCATTTGGTGCGTTAATTATTCTTACACCAACAACACCGAAAGAAGGCGGATTGAACTTAGCTTGGACAGGTGCACAAGGGTTATTCGTAGCAATTATCGTGGCACTTCTTGTTACTGAAGTATTCCGTTTCTTTGTACAAAGAGAAATTACTTTTAAAATGCCAGATGGAGTACCACCGGCAGTTTTAAGATCTTTCGCAGCTTTAGTGCCAGCATTTGTTATCTTAACAGCAGTTGCAGGTATTCAATTGGCAGTGAAATTAGCTGGTACAAGTGTTCATGAATTCATCTTTAATACGATTCAATTACCATTGCAAAGTTTAGCAGGGACATTACCAAGTGCAATTGTCATTGTATTCCTTGTTCATCTTCTTTGGTTCTTCGGTTTACATGGTCCAAATATCGTTGGTGGTATTATTGAGCCATTATACTTACCGGCATTAGAGAAAAATATTAAGTTATTCCAAGGTGGCACATCTGCATTTGATGTTCCGAACATTATTACAAAACCATTCTTTGATACTTTCGTGTATCTAGGTGGTTCTGGTGCAACATTAGCATTCTTAGTAGTTGTGTTACTTGTAGCGAAAAGTGCACAATTACGCGGTGTATCTCGTTTATCAATTGGACCAGGTGCATTCAATATTAACGAACCAGTAATATTTGGTACACCAATTATTTTAAATCCAATTTTATTCCTTCCGTTTATCGTAACACCAATTGTATTAGTAATTACTTCTTATACAGCTATATCTATTGGATGGGTACCAAAAACAGTTGCGATGATTCCATGGGCAACACCACCAATTATTAGTGGTTATCTTGTAACAGGTGGACATCTTTCAGGTGCAATTCTACAGTTATTCAACTTTGTGATTGCGATGGTGATCTATTACCCATTCGTTGTATTATGTGACCGTTCTGTTGTTCGTACTGAAAAAGCAGCAGCACAAGGAAATGATAATTCTTTACCTATGTAACATAAAAATTGTTCTCACAGACAATATTGTCTGTGAGAACAATTACCTTTATATCATGTTCAAAAAGATGGAATACATCTACAAGAACACCAAACTATGATTAATAAAATAATAATTTAATAGACATGTTCAAACTGAAGGGGTATTTAAATCGGTTGAACCTTATAGAGAGGGCGGTAATTATGATGACTACAGCAGAACAAATTCCATTCCAATTGATTTTAAATAGTGGTAATGCAAGAAGCTATGCAATGGAGGCATTGCAATTCGCAAAACAGGGGAAAATGGCGGAAGCAGATGAAGCGATGGTAAAGGCGAAAGAAGCGATTAATGAAGCGCATCATTTCCAAACAGAGCTCATACAATCAGAAGCAAGAGGAGAAAAAACAGAAATTAGTGTTCTTCTAATTCATGCGCAAGATCATTTAATGAATTCTATTACAGTAAAAGAATTAGCAGCAGAATTTATCGACCTTTATAAAAAGCTAGAAGCGAAAGGGGAATAAAGCATGACTGGAATTAAAATTGCTACAATCGGCGGTGGATCTAGTTATACACCAGAGTTAATTGAAGGATTTATTAAACGTTATGATGAGCTTCCTGTTCGTGAAATTTGGTTAGTAGATATTGAAGCGGGAAAAGAGAAGTTAGAAATCGTTGGTAACTTAGCGAAACGTATGGTGAAAAAATCAGGTTTACCAATTGATATTCATTTAACACTTGATCGTCGTGAGGCATTAAAGGGTGCTGACTTCGTAACAACGCAGCTTCGCGTTGGTTTATTAGAAGCACGTGCAAAGGACGAAGCAATTCCATTAAAATATGATGTAATTGGTCAGGAAACGAATGGTCCTGGTGGTTTATTTAAAGCGCTGAGAACGATTCCTGTTATTTTAGATATTTGTAAGGACATGGAGGAACTATGTCCAAATGCATGGCTTATTAACTTCGCAAATCCTGCTGGTATGGTAACGGAAGCTGTACTTCGCTACACGAACATTCAAAGAGTAGTTGGTCTGTGTAACGTTCCAATCGGAATTCGTATGGGTCTTGCGAGATTGCTTGAAGTAGATGCAAGTCGCGTACATGTTGATTTCGCTGGTTTAAATCATATGGTATACGGATTAGACGTATACTTAGATGGTGTAAGCGTAATGGATCGTGTATTAGAGCTTGTAACAGATCCAGAAAAGCAAATTACGATGGAAAATATCGCTGCGCTTAACTGGGAGCCAGATTTCATTCGTGGTCTACGCGCTATTCCGTGTCCGTACCATCGTTACTACTATAAAACTCGTGAAATGTTAGAAGAAGAGAAAGAAGCTTCAATTGAAAAAGGTACACGTGCAGAAGTAGTAAAACAATTAGAAGATGATTTATTCGAGTTATATAAAGACCCGAATTTAGACATTAAACCACCACAATTAGAAAAACGCGGCGGAGCTTATTATAGTGATGCAGCATGTAGCTTAATTACGTCTATTTACAATAATAAAGGTGATATTCAACCTGTTAATACGAGAAACAACGGTGCAATTGCAAGCTTACCACATGATTCTGCTGTTGAAGTGAACTGTATTATTACGAAGGAAGGTCCAAAACCAATTACGGTTGGAGACTTACCAGTACCAGTTCGCGGTTTAGTACAGCAAATTAAATCATTTGAGCGTACAACAATTGAAGCTGCTATTACAGGGGATTATCATAAGGCGCTGCTTGCTATGACAATTAATCCACTTGTACCATCAGATAAAGTTGCAAAACAAATTTTAGATGAAATGTTGGAAGCACATAAAGAACATCTTCCACAGTTCTTTAAGAAAGTAGAGAAGTAAAGCGGCGCTATTTAGCCCGCTTTTTTCTTATATTAGTAGGAGGGATATAAGTGATTAAATTAATTGTAAATGCAGATGATTTCGGTCTTACAGAAGGGACAAATTACGGCATTATTGACGGACATACAAACGGACTTGTAAATTCAACGACGATGATGATGAATATGCCAGGGACAGAGCATGCTGTAAGTTTAGCGAAAGAGTATAAAACGTTAGGGGTAGGAGTGCATCTCGTATTAACGGCAGGAGAACCGCTTCTTGGGGACGTACCATCACTTGTAAGTAGCGATGGATCGTTTCAAAAGCAAAGCGTCGTTCGAGAAGGGAATATAAATCCAGAAGAGGTAGAAAGAGAATGGACTGCTCAAATTGAGAAATTTTTATCGTACGGATTAGCACCAACCCATTTGGATAGTCATCATCATGTGCATGGGCTACCGATTTTACATGATGTTCTTGAGAGATTAGCAAGTAAATATAATGTTCCGATTCGTCGTTGTGAGAAAGAGCGAGCTGTGCACCCATTTTCCGATGTGTTTTACAGTGATTTTTACGCTGACGGTGTGAAGAAAGATTATTTTGTGAAGTTAAAAGAAAGAGTACAGGACGAACAAACGGTAGAAATTATGGTGCATCCAGCTTATATTGATCCAGAGCTTGTGAAACGTTCTTCTTACGTAATGGATCGTGTGAAAGAATTGCGTATTTTAACGGAGAGCGAGTTGCCTGAGGGAATGGAGCTTGTGAAGTTTTAATAGGAAAACGACGGCTAAATATGGCCGTCGTTTTTTAGATTTATCCCGCATTAACGGGCAGTAAGACTCACACCTCAAAATTCGGCAAATGCAAGGAAGTTAGGTGGGAGATTAACTGCCCGTAAAAGCCCGATTGGTTCAACTAATAATCAGAGGGGGATGGACAAAACCCCCTCTGATTAAAGTTTCACTTTATAAAATGGACAGAACATACCCACCGAATGCTCCGAGTATAACGATAATCCAAGGTGGTGCTTTCCAAAAAGCGAGTAAACAAAAAAGAAGAGAAGCAAAAACGAAATCTACGGAATTCATAATTGTACTCGTCCAAATTGGATCATAAAAGGCTGCTAGTAAAATACCAACAACGGCTGCATTCACTCCAAGTAGTGCACCTTGTATGTAAGTTAACCTTCTTACACTGTCCCAAAATGGTAAAACGCCGATAATGAGTAGGAAGGCAGGAAGAAAGATAGCGATGGTTGCAATCGTAGCTCCCATTGTTCCATTTAGCACTGCTCCTATATAGGAGGCGAATGTAAATAGTGGTCCTGGCACTGCCTGTGTTAATCCGTATCCGGCTAGAAATTGTTCTTTAGTCATCATCCCGTTTTGTACAAACTCAGTTTCAAGAAGGGGAAGTACGACGTGTCCTCCTCCGAATACGAGTGCACCAGAGCGATAGAAGCTGTCAAATAAAGAGATAAAATAAGAGTACGGTCGTAACATTGGTAGTAGTATTAATAGTCCGAAGAATAAGATGAGACAAGAAATTGCTACCGTTTTTGAAATAGGGACTTTTATTGTGTGAGCTTGGCTAACTGGTTGACCGCGATATAAAAACCAACCGATAAAACCAGATACTATAATGAGAATGACTTGTGTCCAGCTACTTGGCCATAATAAGGCAATCGCGGCAGTTACAATAGCGATTGTTGCACGGTTTCGGTCCGGTGTTAACTTTTGAGCCATTCCCCATATTGCATGAGCGACAATTGCGACTGCGACAAGCTTCAGTCCGTGAATCCAGCCAGTGCTTCCAAGTTCAAATTGGTTAAGAAATGAAGCAAAGAAAACTAAAACGAGCACAGATGGTAGAGTGAATCCGATCCAAGAAATGACGGCCCCTAATAATCCACCGCGTAATAATCCAATCCCCATACCAACTTGACTGCTGGCTGGCCCAGGAAGGAATTGACACAGTGCTACTAAGTCTCCATAGCTTCGTTCATCCATCCATTTTCTTTTTTGTACGTACTCATGATGAAAATAACCGAGATGGGCGACAGGACCACCAAATGAAGTAAGTCCTAATTTAAATGAGACGAGAAAAATCTCTAATAATGTGTGGAAAGTGTATTTGTTATTTTCCAAAATAACCTCCTAGAATGTTTTTCTATGTGCATTATACAAGAGGCAGTAAAGTGAAAGAAACGATTTTGATGTAAAGATTTTGTGAATCTTTTAATTGTAATTATAAATTGAAAAAGTCATAAATGATTATGTCTAAACCATAAAGTAGTAGAAGTAGTGCTGGGAAATTTATATAAGGAGAATGCCTGTATGACAACACATTTCTTTGCTAGGTTAACAGGGAAGAGGGAAATACCTCCTGTAAATACAGAAGCTTATGGTGTAACTGAGTTCATTTTTAGTGAGAATTTAAAGAAGTTGCAATATCGGGTCATATTGAAAAATATTGAAAAAGTTACATCATGCCAAATTCATTTAGGGAAAAAGGATCAAATTGGTCCAGTTGTTTTAAGTTTGTTTGGTCCGCTAAAGCAAGGAATTAGTGTGAATGAAGGAGTCGTTACTGGTGTAGCCAAAGTGGAGGATTTTGAAGGTCCTTTACAGGGGAGAGCATTTGACAGCTTACTTCAAGAAATAATGCAAGCAAATGTGTATGTAAATGTTCATACAAAGTCGTTTAAAAAAGGAGAAATAAGGGGGAGAATAAGGGAAGTAAAGAAGTAAGCGAAAAGGCTGTCCAAAAACATTTTGGAACAGCCTTTTCTAATTATAATGGGTGCTGTTTTTGTCAATTATTGTTGGTAAATCGATATATTTAAAAAATCGCCTAGTTTAATTTTTTACAGGTTGATTTTTGATAAAGAAGTCCATTACATAAAATACTTCGTCATCTGGTATTTGTATTTCAAATGTATTTTCAATAGGTTGCAACGCTTTTTTCACTTTCATATACATCCAGTACTCATCTTGTCTTCGTTTTTCTTTTTCAGGATGAGGGAGAAGACTTTCTCCTTTTTGAAGACGATCAACCATACAGCTCATATGCAAAATAACACCCATTAAACTATCAGGGGTTAGCTGCAAGGAGATGAGTTCTTGAATTGTATTTAATGCGTAACGAATTGTTTTAATGAGCAATGCACCATCATTACGCTGCATTTGTTGCTCAAGAATATCAGCCATTTTTGCATATGTTTCCTCGTACGTGATCAATTCTTGAATTGGCTGAATAGCTGTGTAGTTCACAATGTCTTGGAAATGATACGTTAAGCACGGTACTTGTACATTAAAATTCGTTACGATGCAAATGATATTGCGCTCTTTCTTAATGTTTTCAATCATTTTCGTTAAATCTTTTTCGTGGACGATGCTAATCGGAATAATTTCAATTAAGTCTTTATCAAATCGTAAATAGTTCTCTAACATTTTTTGAATTGCTAAAGCACTTCCTTCACCAGTTAAACAAGCTGTTAAAATAACGGATTTCATTGGCGACAGCGGCTGTTTCTTTTCTTCCTGCACGTTTAAATAGAACGGTGTTAAGTTCTTCACTGTTTCATATAGTGCATCTAATGAATAACCGAGCTGAGCTTTTCGGGCAGCTTCTAGGGCGTGCGGTGTGCTCGTCATAGAAAGAACACGTACAGGAATTTTGAACTCGGTTTCTAATATATCACCGATATAAGCGAGCGATCCCATATCAACAAGTAAGAGAAGCCCGTTTACATGTTGAAGTGTTTTCATATACACTTTAACACGCTCTAAGAAATCTTTCGGTGATTCATGAAGCGGCATATCAATACCAGTTACTTCATCAATACCGAGAAGTTCGTTTGCAACGTTTGCCATTTCTGTTGCGATGCCATTACCGTGAGCTAATATTAATACTTTTACTTCTGTTTGTGAGGCAGGAATTGGATCAACAACGAAGAACATTGTTAAAAAGCCCGCTTCATCAATAGGCATTGTTATTTGTAATTCTTCCTCTAACAGCTGAATACATTGCATAGCTACGGAAAAAGCCTCTTTATATTTCGTACGAATTTGATTTAATTGTGGGTTGTGAATTTGTTTTCCACCTTGTAAACGTTGTAGAGTTGTCTGTACATGTAAACTTAAAGCGAGAAATACTTTTTCATCAAAAGTCTTAGATAAATGTTTTTCAGCTAGTTCCGCAATTTTTTCACATACGGAAACGATATTACGATCCACAATTTTAAAAACATTTTCATGACTTGTTTTTTTAGACATTTGGTTAAAATATTGGACGAAAAAGCTTTGAATATCATTTTCTATTAGTAATTCTAATTCTTCTTCTTCAATGCCGCGTGCTTGAAGTTCTTCGTATTTATGGTCGATATAATCGTAAATGGAAGAACGGCTTCCTTCAGGTTCTGTTTTATGCTTACTCCAACCTTCATCACCTGTAAATACAAATGTTTCATTTGGTATTTGATATAGATGACGGCTCTTTCTTTCAATAAATAATCCTTCTTTCATATACCAAGGTAAATCTGTACTTGAAACACCGACAGAATCACGTTTCTTTGTTACGAAATCAGAATAAGCTTTCGCGCAGGCAATTTGTACATCTGTTTTCAATTGGCCAATGTTATTTGGACAATTGTAAAAAACGAAAGCCCGCATTGCATTTGGACTAACATGAATCTCTTTTCGGAGACGAATCGCTTCATTTGTGAAAAATAGCTGTAGTAAAGCAAAGCGTTCTTTATGCGTTCGCTCACGAAGTGGTGGAAGCGTAACGGTCATTGGAATACGTCTTGTAAATGTCTTTAATAAAAATGAGTTTGGTTCTTCTGTTGTTGCAGTAATGATTAATACTTGTGCTTTACGCTCGTTCTCTGTTTCTCCAAGGCGGCGGTATACTCCGCGGTCAATAAATGTGAAGAGCATTTCTTGTCCTTCTGGAGGCAGGCGATGGACTTCATCTAAGAAGAGGATACCTTCATGTGCCTTTTCAATTAACCCTTTTTGATCACTGGCACCTGTGTAAGCTCCTTTTTTTATCCCAAATAACTGTCCAAGTAGTAGTTGTGGATTGTTTGCATAATCAGCACAGTTAAAGACGATAAAAGGTGCTCCTTTTGGGAGTTGCTCTACTTCAATTGCGTATTCGTGCATTAAAGAAGCGAACATAGATTTCCCGACACCTGTTTCTCCAAGTAGTAAAGTGTGCATACCGTTTGGAGGATAGAGAATAGAAGCTTTGGCTTTTTCAATTGCAATTTTTAGGCTGGTATTTTCAATTGCAAATGTATCTAGTGAAGTGCCATTTGTTGAATGCGTTTCCAATGAAGTATTCGTTTCTATATAAAAACGGACAGGGCGTGTACTCGTTTTTAATAAACGATCATCTTTCACAAGCTTGTTCAAATCGCTACTAACATTTGCACGGTCTAACTGTAGAAGTGTAGCGAGTTCTGATGCTGTTACACCTTCTGTATAATTCCCTTTTTGTATTGCGTTAAAAATGAGATCTATTCGTTTCATTTCTATTCACCTCGAAACTTCATCACTATTTAAAATTTTACACAAAAATGGGAAGTGTGGGAAGAGAAAAATAAAACAGCTTTAGTACATAGGCACTAAAGCTGTTACAATCTTGTGTCTTTCCAAAAATTCACTTCAAGATGGGAAGATGGATTGTATGGAAGTAGTTTATACCCTTGTGATTGCAAATAATCAATTACTGCTGGAAGTATTTGTACTGTGACACTAGAATCGTGCATTAAAATAACCTCCATTTGTTCATCGCTTTGATTTCGTACTCTTTCTAGTATTGCGGAAGGATTATCATAGCTTTTCCAGTCATATGTATCAATTGTCCAATCCCACATTTTGTACTGGGCAGATACGAGTGCGTCGCGGTAATTCTTTTTTAAATAAGGCATACTACCGTATGGGACACGAACGAGATGTGTATTTAAATTCGTAACTTGCTGGACGATACTTTGAGCTTGCTCCATTTCTGCAATTAAAACAGAGGGATCGCCAGTATAAAGACGTTTTACATCATGTGACATACTATGAAGTCCGATATAATGTCCGTCTTTAATCAACCGATGCATTGTTTTTTGGTAATGTGGTACTTTCCCACCGATGACGAAGAAAGTTGCTTTGCCATTCTTCTCTTTTAAAATGTTTAAAATTTGTGCTGTATATTTGTTGGGTCCGTCATCAAATGTTAAGTACGCAATCTTTTGTATAGGAGTGTTGGTTTGAGTAGTTTGGTGATGTTCTGCTGGAATGGTTATAGTCGCTTCTGTATTAGATGATGCGTACATAGTAATAGTTGAAAATAAAATTATACATTGAAATACTCGCTTGATCATAACATTCACCCTCAGTTTGACAATCAAGATGTAAAAAAGAAATGTTGATATTTTCCTCATTATCTTTGCTATACGTATATCTTTCTCCAATAGAGTGACTCTCAAACAATCTATATTTTGGAAATAGGGAATAAGGAGTAAAAAACAAAAAAATAGCATCCTCTTCCAAGAAAGAGGATGCTATTTGAATATTTCATAATAGTAAAGGCTATACTACAATTAGTCTTCGCGTTTTTTTACTTTTTTATAGAAGGAAATAATTGGTTTGTAACGTTCGTGTACAAGACCGATTACTTCAGCAATGATTTCTGTAAAGAAGATTAAAACGAAAAGAAGAATAATGGATAACCATAATGTCGCACTAGTGAAAAGGATTGCATTTATACTAAAGAAAATACCAAATGCGTAAATAATTAGTACCGTTTTACGATGAGAGAATCCCATTGCAAGTAAGCGGTGATGTAAATGCGATTTATCTGGTGCTGAAATAGGTTTTTTATTGACGATACGGCGGATGATTGCAAATGTCGTATCAAATACAGGTACACCTAAAATGATAACTGGAACGAGAAAACTGAATAGCGTTACGCTTTTGTATAATCCAAGTAACGATATAACAGAAATACAGTATCCTAAAAATAGTGCTCCTGTATCTCCCATGAAAATTTTTGCTGGATGGAAGTTATAGAATAAAAATCCAATTGTACTTGCTAATGTAATCAGCGCTAGAGGTAATATAATAGCCGCTCCAGTGCCCCACGGACTAGTGAAGGCCATATATGCTAGCGTTGCAAGTACGATAGATGAAATCCCAGCGGATAATCCGTCTAATCCATCAATTAAGTTGATGGCATTTGTAATACCTACAATCCAAAATACTGTAATTGGATAAGCGAGCCATCCGAGTTCAGTATCTCCAAGGATTGGAATATATAATACTTGCACTAATAATCCACTTTTTACAATCATGATGGCAACTAGTAGTTGTCCACCGAATTTTACCCTCGCAGATAGTTCGTACATATCATCTAAAATCCCGATGATAACAATGATGATAGCACCTAAAGTTATCGATAGCATTCTTTGTTCGTATAATCCACCGACAACAAATCCTACGGCTACACCGATGAAAATTGCTAATCCGCCAAGACGAGGCATAATTTTTTGGTGTACTTTACGCGCGTTTGGCTTGTCTGTTGCTCCTATTTTAAATGCTAATTTAATAACTAAAGGAGTAACGACGAGTACAGTGATGAAAGATGCCAAAATGGCATAAATCACTTGTGAGTCCATTAATACCCCACCCTTTATAGTTTAACGTAATTTTTTTAGTGTATTTATCTGAAAATTATGATGTTTATTTGCAGGCTCATAACATATGGTATCACAAAAAGATTAGAATTCAATCTTTTTTTCTTTTAACGGTAAGTGGAAGTGAATAAAATATATGACAATGGTATATGGAATATTGAATCGCTTGAGAAGGTTATTCATATTGTGACTTGTAATATGACATTGTATTTGCTTCGTCTATAGAGAGTATTTTTATTTCAGTATTATTATAAGTGTTGCACGTAAAAATGAGTAAGTTCCGTGTTAAAATATGGGAATTTATATTTGAGATAGATTGCATCATTTAACTTTACAAAATCTTAAAAAAGAATAAAAAAGATAATTCATATAATAAAGAAGTAAAAGAGTTTTCTCATTCTTATTGTGAGAGGGGGAAGCACAATAAGAATTCTATGTATTCGTATATTTTCTTTTGTATATTCCTGTGCGAAAGGAAAATGAAAATTACGATAATAGGTACCGGATATGTTGGATTGATTACAGGGGTAGGATTGGCGAGATTAGGACATTCGGTTACGTGTTTTGATATAAATAACGAAAAAATTGAACGGATAAAACAAGGGGAGTTACCTATTTATGAATGTGGCTTACATGAATTAATAAATGAAGCATATGAGAATAACCATTTAACTTTTACAACAAGTAAATCGAAGGCTTTTAATAAGGCAGAATTTATATTTATTGCAGTTGGAACGCCATCTTTATTAGATGGCACAGCAGATTTAACGTATATTCGTAGTGCTTGTGATGATATTGGAACATATGTGAATAACGATATTATTGTTGTTACGAAAAGTACGGTTCCTGTAGGTACGAATGATGTAATGAAGGGATGGATCGAGGAGAAGTTACAAGGCAGACATGAATTACATATCGTATCAAATCCAGAGTTTTTACGAGAAGGTTCTGGTATTTATGATTTTTTTCATGGTGATCGTATTGTAATTGGAGCAAATAGTGAGGCAGTTGCACGAAAAGTAGAGAATTTATATAGTGAATTATGTTTGAAAACGTATATTACAGATATTCGAAGTGCAGAGATGATTAAATATGCATCTAACGCTTTTTTAGCTACGAAAATTAGTTTTATTAATGAAATTTCGAATATATGTGAGCAAGTGGGTGCAGATATATTAGAGGTAGCTACAGGAATGGGGATGGATAAGAGAATTGGTGCATCTTTTTTAAAAGCGGGTATCGGATACGGGGGATCTTGTTTTCCGAAAGATACGAAAGCACTTGTGCAAATTGCAGGGGATGTTTCTCATGATTTTCGTTTGTTGAAAGCGGTCATTGAAGTGAATAATAAACAACAGTTGTTATTGGTTGAAAAAGCGAAGAAAGTAATGGATATGAATAAGAAGCGGATTGCAGTTCTTGGCGCAGCGTTTAAGCCGAATACTGACGATATTAGGGAAGCGCCATCCCTTATTATGATACAAGAATTAATTAATATGGGTGCGGATGTGGTTCTATATGACCCGCAAGCAATTCAAAATGTAAAAGATTTATTTGGTAAGACTATACAATACGCTGGATGTATAGATGAATCGATTAGAGAAGCGAATGCAGTTTTTATCGTAACAGAATGGGAATCAATCCGAACTTATCCGTTAGAAAAGTATGTACAGCTTATGAGGGAACCTATTCTATTTGATGGGAGAAATTGTTATACTAATGAGGATGCCAAGAAGCATGGGATAGATTATTACTCAGTTGGGCGAAAAAACATTTGTAATAGTAATATTTCTATTATTTGTTAAAAAGTCTATTTCCCCATGCCTATTCTGATATGTCATAATAGAAGTTGTAACTAGTGAAAGAAAAGAGGCAATGAAATGACTGAACGTTTAAAAGTAATGACAATTTTCGGGACACGTCCAGAAGCAATTAAAATGGCACCTCTTGTATTAGAGTTGCAAAAGCACCCAGAAAAGATTGAATCGATTGTGACTGTAACAGCACAACACCGTCAAATGTTAGATCAAGTATTAAGTATCTTTGGGATTACGCCAGATTTCGATTTAAATATTATGAAAGATCGCCAAACTTTAATCGATATTACAACACGTGGTTTAGAAGGTTTGGATAAAGTAATGAAAGAAGCGAAGCCAGATATCGTCCTTGTACATGGTGATACAACGACGACATTTATCGCAAGTTTAGCTGCTTTCTATAATCAAATTCCAGTAGGACATGTTGAAGCAGGACTTCGTACATGGGATAAATATTCTCCATATCCAGAAGAGATGAATCGCCAATTAACAGGTGTAATGGCGGATCTTCATTTCTCACCTACAACAAAATCAGCAACGAACTTACAGAAAGAAAATAAAGATGAGTCAAGCATTTTCGTAACAGGAAATACAGCGATTGACGCATTGAAAACGACTGTAAAAGAAACATATAGCCATCCTGTACTAGAGAAACTTGGAAATGATCGTCTTGTGCTTATGACAGCGCATCGTCGTGAAAACCTAGGTGAACCAATGCGTAATATGTTCCGTGCAATTAAGCGTCTTGTTGATAAGCATGAAGATGTACAAGTTGTATACCCTGTTCATATGAATCCTGTTGTTCGTGAAACAGCGAATGATATTTTAGGCGAGCATAGCCGCATTCATTTAATTGAGCCGCTAGATGTAATTGATTTCCATAACGTTGCAGCTCGTTCATACTTAATGCTAACTGATTCTGGTGGTGTACAAGAGGAAGCACCATCACTAGGTGTGCCAGTTCTTGTCCTTCGTGACACGACGGAACGTCCAGAGGGTATTGAAGCAGGTACGTTAAAATTAGCAGGAACAGATGAAGAGACAATCTTTGGGCTTGCTGACGAATTACTATCTGATAAAGAAGCTCATGATAAGATGACGAAAGCATCTAATCCATACGGCGATGGCCGTGCATCAGAGCGTATTGTAGAAGCGATTTTACAACACTTCAAGAAGTAAAGTGAAACTTTAATCAGTGGGAGTGTTTATCCCCCACTGATTATTAGCCCGCACCAATCGGGATAAATGAAAAAAGAGCCAAATCCTATGTGATTTGGCTCTTTTTTATTATTGGTGATTCCTCATAATCCACTCTGCATGGGCATTTGTAGAAGGAGGAGGAGGCGGTGGTGTTTTGTTCTCACTCGGCTCCTTCTTTGCTTTTGCGCTGGAGTTAGAATTTGAATCGGAATTTGTATTCTCATTTTTCGTAGTCTCTGTTGGGGCTTTTGCTTTTTCTCCTATTTCCTTTTCAATTTCGTTACGTACCGTCTCTACACTGATTGGATCTGGAAGGAAGTAATAAATACCGCCTATTTTTCTGTCTTCTCCTTCAATTTTTAACGTTTGTATTGTAGAAGGATCAAATCCAGAGAGTTTACTGTAAAGAGCAAGTCCGTCTGAAATAGGAATGTCGGTTTTTATATATTTTCCAACGACAGTCGTTAAATCTTTAATTTTAAATACAGTAGAGGCGGAATTTAGTTTTTGAGCAACAGCGGCTAGTAATTGTCTTTGTC
Source organism: Bacillus cereus group sp. MYBK30-2 (assembly GCF_051915945.1). Classification (NCBI taxonomy): domain Bacteria; kingdom Bacillati; phylum Bacillota; class Bacilli; order Caryophanales; family Bacillaceae; genus Bacillus; species Bacillus cereus group sp. MYBK30-2. The sequence continues at coordinate 232,269 of NZ_JBQAFR010000003.1, read as the reverse complement.
TAGCGGCCCGACCATAATCGCCGTTTGGATCCTGCTTTCGCATACGGACGTAAGCAAGTGCTTCTTCGCCGTTTAAATCTTGTTTACCTTGTTTAAATTGGATTTTTTTGTCGTAATCAACATCAGAACGTTCCCAAAAATCGAAGGGAACATCGACTGTAACACCGCCAACAGCATCAACGATACCTTTAAAGCCTTGGAAATCAATTTTAACATAATGGTCTACAGGAACTTTTAGAAAACCTTCGACAGTTTTGATTGTCATTTTTACTCCACCGTAAGCATGCGCAGCGTTAATTTTGTCTTCTTTGTCCTTTCCAACAATTGGAACTCGACTATCACGAGGAATACTCATAAGCGAAACCTTTTGAGTTTTCGGATTGACTGTCGCAAACATTAATGAGTCTGTCCGACCATTTTGACCGTCTGTTGCATAATCCTCTATTCCCATAATGAGGATTGTAAAAGGTTCCTTTGTAATTGCTACATCTTCGGTTCTTAAATCCGATTTTTCACGGTTAAATCCACTGTACATCCCCATGAGAGAAGAGTAGGAATTTAAAATATAAAGTCCTACGCTACTAAATAAAAATGCGAAAATAAGAAAGTAGAAAAGTTTTCTTCTACGTTTCTTTTTTATTCTGCTATTTTGGAGATGATAATAACGTTCTTCCATATATAATCTCCTTAGTTCATTTGTAGGGAATTAATTCACTACATTAATCTTTAAAGGGGATAAGTTAGCTATTCTTAGTTAACGTCTTGTTCTAAGTACAACATATCTCCTTCTTTAATTGTACATTTCCCGTTTGTTAATTCAATCATCCAATTCGTAAATATTTGTTTTCGATTTTCTTCTACATACGTATCGAATGTGACATTTTCGAGATAATGTATATCTTTAATGGCATATTCTGAATTGCGTAATTCATTTTCCACTTTGCCAAGCAATGTATAATCAATTTCTGTTTGCATAACGCGCATTAGTTTTCGCTCAACAATGCCTACGTGATTAAGTCCTTCACTTGTACATTTTCCATATGCACGAATTAATCCACCAGCACCAAGCTTAATGCCACCAAAATAGCGCGTGACGACAACGACAGTATCTTTTAGACCTCGTTTTTTTAATACCTCTAACATAGGTACACCAGCGGTACCACTCGGTTCGCCGTCATCGTTTGCTTTTTGAATTTGATCTTGTTCACCGATTAAATATGCGGAACAATTATGTGTTGCATTCCAATGTTGCTTTTTTATTTTTTGTATAAATTCTTGGGCTTCCTCTTCAGTTGTGGCTCGATTCACATAGCAAATGAATCTTGATTTTTGAATAACAATTTCGTGCTCATCGTAGCCTTTGACTGTTAAATATTGTAATAACAATGGTATACGCCCCTATCCTTCAAAATGACTGGTACTTTCCATTTTAAAAGCGGGCGTTTTTATATTCAAACATTTTTTATAAATATGTTGAAATTTTTGATGATTATTTTATCTTTTTGTTGTAATTTGTCGAGATGGTGATTATAATTTCTAACCTGCATTTTCATGTATTGGTGCACCTTTTTTAGTTTTCGTGTAAAATTAGGGAATAAAAATTTTTTTATAAGGCAGGTACGAAAATGAAAACAGCTATTGTTACTGATAGTACAGCATATATACCGAAGCATATTCGTGACGAACTAAATATATATATGATTCCATTAAACGTTGTGTTTGGAACGGAATCTTATCAAGAAGAAGCTGAAATTTCAGCAGATGATTTTTATGTAAAAGTACGTGAACAGGAAGAACTTCCGAAAACTTCGCAGCCAGCAATTGGAAAGTTTTTAGAGTTATATGAAGAATTATCTAAAGAATATGATGCAGTAATTAGTATTCATCTTTCAAGTGGAATTAGTGGTACATACCAAACAGCAACAACAGCTGGACAGATGGTGGATGGTATTAATGTATATACGTACGACTCTGAAATTAGTTGTGAAGTACAAGGATTTTTCGTACGTGAAGGTGCGAAATTAGCAAGTGAAGGCAAGACGCCAGAAGAGATTATCGCTCGCTTCGATGAAATGAAGCAAACGATGGATGCCTATTTTGTAGTGGATGATTTACATCATTTACAACGTGGAGGACGATTAAATAGCGCACAAGCTTTCATCGGTAGTTTGTTACAAGTAAAACCAGTGTTATATTTTAGAGATAAAGTAATTATTCCATTCGAAAAAATTCGTACGCGTAAAAAAGCGTTGAAGCGCATTATTGAAATCTTTGATGAACAGGCAAATAAAGGTGTACCTATGGAAGCTGTCATTATTCATGCAAATCGTGAAGAGGAAGCTGAGGAATGGAAGAAAGAATTAGAAGAGCAATACCCTCATGTTACAATTCGTACGAGTTATTTCGGAGCTGTAATTGGCACGCATTTGGGTGAAGGTGCACTTGGTTTAGGCTGGTATACGAAGTAATAAAGATATAAAAGCTCTCTTTTGAAGAGGGTTTTTTTACGGATGTTTTATAAAAATTTGACAAGTTAATATTTGGAAATGGTAAAATGTACGTAAAATTAAATAATGAGGAAAGTTTTATTACTTACTTTTTACAAGAAACTATCTTATAATAGAGGAGAGGTGAAACATATGGAGCATAATTCATGTTTATGTCCAAAATTTGAGTCAGCTTTTACATTGCTTAGTAAGAAATGGACTGGCTTAATTATTAAATCTTTGTTGGAAGAGCCGAAACGCTTTAGAGAAATCGCAGATATTATACCTAATATGAGCGATCGTATGTTGTCAGAACGTTTAAAGGAATTAGAAGGCGAAGGTATTGTAGTTCGTGACGTTTACCCAGAAGTACCAGTTAGAATCGAGTATGGTTTAACTGATAAAGGGAAGGCGTTGGAAAGTGTTATGAATGAAGTCCAAAATTGGGCTGAGAAATGGATGAAGTAACGTTTCAGTCTCATTCATGTTGGTATAATTTCAAAACGTAAGGGAGTCCCTTACGTTTTTTCTATTTGTATAAAAATGGCGAAACGTTCTTAAAATTCTACATATATATACAAAATTAGATATACTTTGCTATAGAGACAAATGTAATATTACATTTATTTTACAAAACCGTAACATCGGCGAAAAAACTCCCGAATTATGGTATAAATTTTAATAGGTTAAGTACGGAAAAAGAAAAAAGAAAGCGGTGTAAAAAATAAAATGAAGAAGCTAAAAATGGCATCTTGCGCATTAGTTGCAGGGTTAATGTTTTCAGGGCTAACACCAAATGTATTTGCAGAAGATAAAATTTCTGACGTGAAATCACAAATTAACACACAAAATGACACTTTACATAAACAACAACAAGAACGTGATGAATTACAAAAACAAATGAATGACTTAAACAAAACAATTCAAGGTTTAGATAAGTCTGTTCAAGAGAACGCTTCAAAACTTGATGAAACAACAAAAAAAGTTGCTGATACTGAGCAATTAATCGAGAAGAAAAATAAAGATATTGCAGAACTACAAACAAAAATTGCAAAACGTGAAGAGTTATTGAGAAAACGTTTAGTTGCACTTCAAGAACAACCAAACACGAACGTTGTAACAGAAGTTCTTGTAAACTCTAAAAACATTGCAGATCTAGTTGATCGCTTCAATTCTATGTCTAAAATTCTTGAGTCTGACGAAGATATCATGAAAACACAACAAGAAGATCAAGTGAATGTGAAGAAAGATGTTGAAACAGTAAAAGAAAAACAAAAAGAATTAAAAGAAGCACAAGCTCAAATTGAAACTGCTAAGAAAGAACTTGACGTTGAAAAAGCGAAAAAAGAAACTGCAGTAAATGATTTAAGCGGCAAAATGGATACCGTTGTAACTACAATGACAAGTACGGAAAGTCAATTGAAAGATCTTGAGAAACAAGCGTTACAATTACAACGTATTGCTGAAGAAGAGGCACAAGCAAAAGCTGCACAAGAAGCTGCTGCTCAAAAACAAGCAGAGCAAGCTGCTAAAGCAAAAGAAGCACAAGCTCAGCCTGCACAAGCGCCTGCTCAACCAGCGGCACCAGCAGACAATGGTGGACAAGCTCAAAAAGAAGAGCCTAAAAAAGAGCAACCTAAGAAAGAACAGCCTAAAAAAGAAGAATCTAAACCAGCACCAAATGCGGGTGGCGTAATCGGTAAAGCACAAAGCTACTTAGGTTTACCATATGTTTGGGGAAGTGCATCTCCATCAAACGGCGGTTTTGACTGTAGTGGATTCATCTCTTACATCTTTGGTGTAGGTCGTCAAGACGTTAATGGATATTGGAACTCAGTTTCTAAAGTAAGTAGCCCACAACCTGGAGATTTAGTATTCTTCCAAGGTACTTATAAAGCAGGTCCATCTCACATCGGTATTTACGTTGGGAATGGACAAATGATTCATGCGAGTGATAAAGGGATTGCGTACGGTGATATTAACAGTTCTTACAACCAAAAACATTTCTTAGGATACGGTCGATTCTAGGATTTATAATTTAATAAAACACATGTATAAAGTCGATAGCTTACTATTTTATAAGTAGGTTATCGGCTTTTTTGAGTTTTTACGAGATAAAGAGAAGGATTTATAGTAGTGCTGGAGGTGCTTTATTATGTTAGCAGGAAGGCAATTGCTACTAGAGGAACTTTCAGGATTAAAGGGTGAATTAAATCATTTAGAAAAGAATGGGGAAGTCGTTTGTGTACAAGGTGTAATTAAGAAGTTTTCAAAATATATGTGTCAGCGTTGCGGAAATATAGAGCAGCGACTATTTGCGTCATTTTTATGTAAAAGGTGCAATAGGGACTGTACGTATTGCCGAAAGTGCGTAACGATGGGGCGTGTGAGCGAATGTTCTGTACTTGTTCGCGGGATAGCTGAAATAAAAGGAGAAAATTACTTGAATCCGTTACGTTGGAAAGGAGTTTTGTCTGTTGGACAGGAATTGGCTGCGCAAGGTGTCGTTGAAGCTGTTAAGCGGAAAGAATCATTCTTTATTTGGGCTGTGTGCGGGGCTGGGAAGACGGAAATGTTGTTTCATGGAATTGCAGAGGCACTTCAAAAGGGAGAGAGAGTTTGTATTGCAACGCCGAGAACAGATGTTGTACTTGAATTAGCGCCAAGGTTACAAGAAGCGTTTCCCAGTATAAATGTAGCAGCTTTGTACGGAGGGAGTTTAGATCGTGAAAAAGATGCAGTGTTAGTCGTTTCAACTACGCATCAATTGTTACGTTACTATAAATCGTTTCATGTCATGATTGTAGATGAGATAGATGCTTTTCCATATCATGCGGATAAGATGTTACATTACGCAGTAAAACAAGCAATGAAAGAGAAAGCAGCACGTATTTATTTAACAGCAACTCCAGATGAAAAGTGGAAGCGGAAGTTGCGAAGTGGTAAGCAAAAAGGGGTTATTATTTCAGGACGCTATCATCGTCATCCCTTGCCAGTTCCGGTATTTCGGTGGTGTGGAAATTGGAAAAAAGACCTCATGCGTAAAAAGATCCCTCGTGTTTTATTGCAATGGCTAAATATGTACTTATGTAAACAATATCCCATTTTTTTATTTGTTCCCCATGTGCGATACGTAGAAGAAATCAGCTTGTTATTAAAATCAATAAACAGCCAAATTGACGGTGTGCATGCAGAAGATCCGAAGAGAAAAGAAAAGGTAGCGGCTTTTCGAAAGGGAGAAATTCCTTTATTAGTTACAACGACGATTTTGGAACGAGGGGTAACTGTGAAGAATTTACAAGTAGCAGTTTTAGGAGCAGAAGAAGAAATATTTTCAGAAAGTGCTCTCGTTCAAGTTTCAGGGCGTGCTGGTAGAAGTTTTGATGAACCTCATGGAGAGGTCATCTATTTTCATTATGGAAAGACAGAGGCGATGGTACGCGCGAAAAAACATATTCAAAGCATGAATAAAAATGCTAAAGAACAAGGATTGATAGATTAATGCATTGTCTACTTTGTGATGAGCATATTTCATACGCGATTAGTTGGTACACTTTTTTTGTTAAGCTTCATAAAGAGTATATATGTGATAGATGCGAACAAAAACTTTCCTATATTATAGGAGATATTTGTAGAGAGTGTGGTCGGCTTTTAGAACTTGTGCCAGCTGAATATAAAAACGGTGATATTTGCACGGATTGCATAAGATGGATGGACGAGGAGAGGTTTCCGTCTCTCATAAATCGTTCGTTGTGTGTGTACAATGAAGGGATGAAAGAAATATTAGCACAGTTTAAGTTTCGAGGAGATGCTGAATTAGTTCATATTTTCTATCAGTCTTTTCGAAGGCTTTTTCAAAAATATTTTGCGAATGTTTCAGTTGTTATTTCTGTTCCGCTTAGTGAAGAACGAGAATACGAACGTGGTTTTAATCAAGCCGAGTTACTAGCTTCTTGTTTGCCTGTCAAAATGTCTTATACATCATTAAGAAGGATAGAAACAGAAAAGCAAAGTAAGAAGAAGCGCAAAGAAAGGATGTCGGGAAGTAATCCTTTTTATTTTCAGGGAGAAGAGATGTTTCATGGGCAACATGTTTTAATCGTTGATGATGTGTATACGACAGGAATTACAGTTAGGCAAATTGGAAGTCTTTTGTATGATAGAGGAGCGAGGGAGGTTTCTTGTTTGACACTTTGTAGAGGCTAATATGTGAATGTCGAAAGGGGTAATAAAAAGACGACAGGTCTTCTTTGACTTACGATCTTGTCATTCGTTATAGTCAGACTATGGGGCGAATGCCCTGATTTTTAGAGTGAAGGGAATGGAATGAACATGCAAGGAAGAGTAAAATGGTTCAATGCAGAAAAGGGATTTGGGTTTATTGAGCGTGAAAATGGTGACGATGTTTTTGTCCATTTTTCTGCTATTCAACAAGAAGGATATAAGTCGTTAGAAGAAGGGCAACAAGTGCAGTTTGATATTGTTGATGGAGCACGTGGACCACAAGCCGCTAATGTTGTGAAGTTGTAAAAATTACGTTTTTGGAAAAGATAGAGCTGTATTTGTGGCAGCATTTTATAAATTATGGAAGCTCTTGTTTGTAACAAGGGTTTTTTTGTTGTAGGGAGAGTTGTCAAAAAGTTGTTTCTTTTCTGTAACGAATTGTCCACAGTTACATTCGTTATTCACGATGTTAATAGGATAAAATAAAGATAGAAACGATGCATCTTTTCATTTCAACAAAAAATGATAAAAAAATCGCAATTCCACTAATTTTTTAAAAAAAGTTAGAAGGAGTTTTTAAGCCAGTGTCGAAATTATAGTACATAGGCTTGAAAGGAGGAATTCATCTATGAAATTCAACATTCGTGGTGAAAATATTGAAGTAACTCCAGCATTAAAGGAATATGTAGAGAAAAAGCTAAGTAAATTAGAGCGTTATTTTGATACATTCCCAGAGATTAAGGTTAATTTAAAAGTATACTCTGACAAGCAACGTATCGAGGTAACAATTCCATTTACAGATTTATTACTTCGTGCAGAAGAAACAAATAGCGATATGTACGCTGCAATTGATTTAGTAGTTGATAAAATTGAGCGACAAATTCGTAAACATAAAACAAAAGTAAACCGTAAATTACGTGAAAAGGGTTCTGTTAAAAACAACTTTATCCTTCCAGAAGCAGTAGCTGTTCTGGATGAGGTAGAAGAGGATGAATTAGAACTTGTACGTACAAAACGATTCGATTTAAAACCGATGGACGTTGAAGAAGCGATCTTACAAATGGATATGCTAGGACATAATTTCTTCGTCTTCACAAATGCGGATACAAATGAAACTAATGTTGTATATGGCCGTAAAGACGGAAAATATGGTTTAATCGAAACAAAATAATAATTCAAAAGCGCAGCCGAAAGGGGCTGCGCTTTTTTATATATTCTTGTTGTTGTTTTTCGTAATAAGATTTAGAAGTCATGTCTCGTTACTGTCAATTGTATTACTATTCCAAAAGGATCTCGAATAATGGCATAACCAAGGCTGAGGAGTTTTTTTAAAAGGTGTTAAATAAAATAGTAGGGATTGTAGTTAAAAAAATTTCCCTGAAACTAGGCCCGACATTTGGACGATTGTTGTCATAGTTATAAGACAAGTGTTACAATTATCATTAGGTTTATACATTTTAGTTTTTTTAATTAGGAGAAAAATTGGCATAACATAAATTTGATTTTTATAACGACTGATTGTAAAGAGAAAAAGAAAGCAATCGGAAGTTTTATTTTAATAAAAAGAGGAGCGTATTTCCTATGATCGGTATTTTAAAAAAGGTGTTTGATGTCAACCAACGCCAAATTAAACGTATGCAGAAGACAGTGGAGAAAATTGATGCATTAGAATCATCTATTAAGCCACTAACTGATGAGCAATTAAAAGGGAAGACGCTTGAATTTAAAGAACGTCTAACAAAAGGTGAGACAGTAGATGATCTACTTCCTGAAGCTTTTGCAGTTGTTCGTGAAGCCGCAACTCGTGTTCTTGGAATGCGTCCATATGGTGTGCAGCTAATGGGCGGTATTGCCTTACATGAAGGAAATATCTCTGAGATGAAAACGGGTGAAGGTAAAACGTTAACGTCTACTTTACCTGTATATTTAAATGCTTTAACAGGAAAAGGTGTTCACGTTGTTACAGTCAATGAATACTTAGCACAACGTGATGCGAGTGAAATGGGACAGCTTCATGAGTTCCTTGGTTTAACAGTAGGAATTAACTTAAACAGTATGTCACGTGAAGAGAAGCAAGCTGCTTATGCTGCTGATATTACGTATAGCACAAATAATGAGCTTGGATTCGATTACTTACGTGACAACATGGTGTTATATAGAGAGCAGTGCGTTCAGCGTCCGCTTCATTTTGCTATCATCGATGAAGTCGATTCTATTTTAGTCGATGAAGCACGTACGCCGCTTATTATTTCTGGACAAGCTCAAAAGTCAACAGAGCTATACATGTTTGCAAATGCATTCGTTCGTACATTAGAAAATGAAAAAGAGTATTCATTTGACGTGAAAACGAAAAATGTAATGTTAACAGAAGATGGTATTACGAAAGCTGAGAAAGCTTTCCATATTGATAACTTATTCGATTTAAAACATGTCGCACTTCTTCACCATATTAATCAGGGGCTTCGTGCACACGTTGTTATGCATCGTGATACAGATTATGTTGTACAAGAAGGCGAAATCGTAATTGTAGACCAATTCACTGGTCGTCTTATGAAAGGTCGTCGTTATAGCGAAGGTTTACACCAAGCTATTGAAGCAAAAGAAGGCGTAGAAATTCAAAATGAAAGTATGACGCTTGCAACAATTACGTTCCAAAACTACTTCCGTATGTACGAAAAGTTATCTGGTATGACTGGTACTGCGAAAACGGAAGAAGAAGAATTCCGTAATATTTACAATATGAATGTTATCGTAATTCCAACGAATAAAGATATTATTCGTGATGACCGTGCTGATTTAATCTTCAAATCAATGGAAGGTAAATTCAATGCAGTTGTTGAGGATATTGTAAATCGTCACAAACAAGGGCAACCTGTTCTTGTTGGTACAGTTGCAATTGAAACGTCAGAGCTTATTTCAAAAATGTTAACACGTAAAGGTGTACGTCATAACATCTTAAACGCAAAAAATCATGCGCGTGAAGCAGATATCATTGCAGAAGCTGGTATTAAAGGCGCTGTAACAATTGCGACGAATATGGCTGGTCGTGGTACGGATATTAAGTTAGGCGACGATATTAAAAACGTTGGTCTAGCAGTTATCGGTACAGAGCGTCACGAAAGCCGTCGTATTGATAATCAGTTACGTGGTCGTGCTGGTCGTCAAGGGGACCCTGGTGTAACACAGTTCTACTTATCAATGGAAGATGAACTAATGCGCCGCTTCGGTTCTGACAATATGAAAGCGATGATGGATCGTCTTGGTATGGATGATTCACAGCCAATCGAAAGTAAAATGGTTTCTCGTGCCGTAGAATCTGCACAAAAACGTGTAGAAGGAAATAACTATGATGCACGTAAACAACTGCTACAATACGACGATGTACTTCGTCAACAACGTGAAGTAATTTACAAGCAGCGTCAAGAAGTAATGGATTCAGAGAACTTACGTAGCATTATTGAAGGTATGATGAAATCTACGGTAGAACGTGCAGTTGCACTTCATACGCAAGAAGAAATCGAGGAAGACTGGAACATTAAAGGTCTTGTCGATTACTTAAATACAAACCTTCTTGAAGAAGGAGATGTAAAAGAAGAAGAGTTACGTCGCCTTGCTCCAGAAGAAATGAGCGAATTAATCATCGAGAAATTATTAGAGCGTTATAACGAAAGAGAAAAACTTCTACCTGAAGAGCAGACGCGTGAATTCGAAAAGGTTGTTGTATTCCGTGTTGTAGATACGAAATGGACAGATCATATTGATGCAATGGATCACCTTCGTGAAGGTATTCATTTACGTGCTTATGGACAAATCGATCCACTTCGTGAATACCAAATGGAAGGGTTCGCAATGTTTGAATCGATGATTGCTTCTATTGAAGAGGAAATTTCTCGCTATATTATGAAGGCTGAAATTGAGCAAAATCTAGAGCGCCAAGAAGTTGTTCAAGGTGAAGCTATTCATCCATCAAGCGATGGCGAAGAGGCGAAGAAAAAGCCGGTTGTAAAAGGTGATCAAGTAGGCCGTAATGATTTATGTAAGTGCGGTAGTGGCAAGAAATATAAAAACTGCTGTGGTATTGGGAAATAATAAAAAGGATTAAACTCTCTCCGTAATAAGCGGAGAGAGTTTCCCTTGTTTTCATATGAAAGTAACAGCAATTACATAGAGGTGAAGGAAATGGAATTAGTAGAAATTAGACAAGAATTAGAGAAAATGGCTAAGAGATTAGCGGCTTTTAGGGGGTCTCTTTGACCTTCCTAATAAGGAGAAACATATTGCAGAATTAGAAGAAACGATGATGGGCGCAGGATTTTGGGATGACCAACAAGGCGCACAAACTGTAATTAACGAGGCTAATGCGTTAAAAGACATGGTTGGAAAGTTCCGTCAGTTAGATGAGACGTTCGAAAACTTAGAAATAACGCATGAATTACTTAAAGAAGAGTACGATGAAGATTTACATGAGGAACTAGAATCTGAAGTGAAAACTTTAATTCAAGAAATGAATGAGTATGAGCTTCAGTTATTACTAAGCGATCCTTATGATAAAAATAACGCTATTTTAGAATTACACCCAGGTGCAGGTGGAACAGAGTCACAGGACTGGGGTTCTATGTTATTACGTATGTACACGCGCTGGGCTGAAAAACGTGGATTTAAAGTAGAAACGGTTGACTACTTACCGGGCGATGAAGCTGGTATTAAGAGTGTTACACTATTAATTAAAGGGCATAATGCTTACGGTTACTTGAAAGCAGAGAAAGGTGTACATCGTCTTGTACGTATTTCACCGTTCGACTCTTCAGGTCGTCGTCATACATCATTCGTATCTTGTGAAGTTGTACCTGAGTTCAATGATGAAGTTGAAATTGAAGTGCGTACAGAAGATTTAAAAATAGATACGTACCGTGCAAGTGGTGCAGGTGGACAGCACGTTAATACGACAGATTCAGCAGTTCGTATTACGCATACACCGACAAATACGGTTGTAACATGTCAGTCAGAGCGTTCTCAAATTAAAAACCGTGAGCACGCAATGAAAATGTTGAAAGCGAAGTTATATCAAAAGAAACTAGAAGAGCAACAAGCACAATTAGATGAAATCCGCGGGGAGCAAAAAGAAATCGGATGGGGTAGCCAAATCCGTTCTTACGTATTCCACCCGTATTCTCTTGTAAAAGACCACCGTACAAATACAGAGGTGGGTAACGTACAAGCAGTTATGGATGGAGAAATTGATCCATTTATTGATGCTTATTTACGTTCTCGCATTTAATAAGAGAAAAAGCCAACAGAATTGTTGGCGCATGCTGAGGTAAAAGAGGATATAAGAGGTTTATCTTATTTATATTGATGAAATAAAGAGGAAGAGAAGTTGGAAACGACAACTTCTCTTTTTGATGAGATTATATGTAGCATATAATGCCGTATATTGTTTTGTAAAAAGTAGAAAATAGTAAAACAGAGCGGTAATGGAGTAGGACTTTATATGGGATTTCTCTGATTTTGTTTGGAGAAAGAGGTTCTTTATAGAACTTTCTAAGGTGTTCACAGAATTGAAACAATTTGTGAAAGCTTTATTTTATTAGGCTTCTCACTATATTTGTGAAAAATATGAAATATACCTTAGTTTTTCTATATAAAGATAATGCTTATAATGAATAATGAATGTGTATGAAGAATATCAACAATGGGGAGCGATAGAAGTGAAAAAGAAATTGTTGGCTATTGCGTTAGGGACATCAGTCGTTTTTGCTTTAGGGGCATGTGGAAATAAAGAAGAGACTAAGTCTTCAAATCAATCTGCAAGTACAGATAGTGCAGAACAAATTTTCCAAAAAAGTTGTGCAGGTTGTCACGCGAAAGATTTATCAGGAGCAACTGGACCTGATTTAAGAAAAGTAGGCGGTAAGTATGAAGCTGCAGATATCGAAGAAATTATTAAAAAAGGTCGCGGTGCAATGTCACCTGGACTTATTCAAGGTGAGGACGCAAAAAAAGTAGCTGAATGGTTAGCTGAACATAAATAAAAAAGGTGAAATAGACGAGTTGATTATATGATCTTACCTAAAAACGATATAGGTTAAGAACTATGTCAGCTCGTTTCCCTTTATCAGGATGTAACATAACTGTAACAAAAATGTATCCGAACTGGAAACCGATTGATGTTACAATGAGGTTTGTAGAATTTTGATGAAATATATTACATAGAGCAGCGTTGCTAATAAAAGGCATGTAAGGAAGCTGCCTTCAACAAGAATGGTAAACAGAGAATAAAAGTTTTTATTTTATTTTCAAATGCACAGAAAAGTATTTCGAAAAAAAATCATTAAGTATTGGGTGATAAATAATGATAAAAATGACGAATGTTTATAAGGAGTATCCGAATGGTATGAAAGCCATTGCTGGTCTCACAGTTAACATTAAACAAGGTGAATTCGTATACGTAGTTGGACCGAGTGGAGCCGGAAAATCTACATTTATTAAAATGATGTATCGTGAAGAGAAACCATCTACAGGATCAATTAATGTAAATGGACTTGTAATTGAAACATTAGCAGAAAGAGATGTTCCATATTTCCGTCGTCAATTAGGCGTGATTTTCCAAGATTTTAAATTGCTACCTAAATTAACGGTATATGAGAATGTTGCGTTTGCTTTAGAAGTAATTGAAGAAGAACCAGATGCGATTCGTGAACGTGTTACAGAAGTGTTAGGTCTTGTAGGTCTAGATGATCGTGCAGATGCACTTCCAAGTGAACTTTCAGGCGGAGAGCAACAACGTGTGGCGATTGCAAGAGCGATTGTAAATAGACCAAAGGTTGTAATTGCCGATGAGCCAACAGGTAACTTAGATATTGAAACGGCTCTTGATATTATGAAGATTTTCACACGCATTAATGAGCGTGGTACAACGATTGTTATGGCGACACATAACGCAGATATCGTAAATACAATTCGTCATCGTGTAATTGCAATTGAAGGCGGAAAAATTGTTCGAGACGAGATTGAGGGAGGATACGGATATGAAGACTAATACCCTTAGTCGACATTTGCGAGAAGGTGTAAAAAATCTATCCCGTAACGGATGGATGACATTTGCTTCTGTAAGTGCAGTAACAGTTACATTATTACTTGTAGGTGTCTTTTTAACAGCGATTATGAATATGAACCATTTTGCGACGAAAGTAGAGCAAGATGTAGAAATTCGTGTGCATATTGATCCAGCGGCAAAAGAAGCTGATCAAAAGAAATTAGAAGAAGATATGGGTAAGATTTCGAAAGTAGATTCTATTAAATATTCTTCTAAAGAAGAAGAGTTGAAACGTTTAATTAAAAGCTTAGGCGATAGTGGGAAAACGTTCGAGTTATTTGAGCAAGATAACCCATTGAAAGACGTATTTGTTGTAAAGGCGAAAGAACCGACAGATACGGCAACAATTGCGAAAAAGATTGAGAAAATGCAGTTTGTAAGTAATGTTCAATACGGTAAAGGTCAAGTTGAAAAATTATTTGATACTGTAAAAACTGGTCGTAACATCGGGATCCTGTTAATTGCTGGTCTTCTATTCACAGCGATGTTCTTAATCTCTAACACAATTAAAATTACAATTTATGCTCGTAGTACTGAGATTGAAATTATGAAACTTGTTGGTGCAACAAACTGGTTTATTCGTTGGCCGTTCTTGTTAGAGGGATTATTCCTAGGAGTATTAGGATCAATTATTCCAATTGGCGTAATTTTAGTTATATATAATTCACTACAAGGTGTGTTTAATGAAAAACTTGGCGGAACAATTTTCGAGCTTCTACCATACAACCCATTCGTATTCCAATTAGCTGGTTTATTAGTGTTAATCGGCGCATTAATCGGTATGTGGGGAAGCGTAATGTCAATTCGTCGCTTCTTAAAAGTATAAAAAGTTGCAAACATAATTCGTACAAGCTTATCATATAGTAGAAATAGGTAAAGGCATCACACATCGTGTGATGCCTTTTGCTACACCACCTGTGTGTTCTGGAAAGGGGAATTCCGCATTGAAACGTAGAGTTGCAATTATTGGAATGGTTGTTGCATTTTTAATTGGTGCTGGCGGTATGTTTGGCGGTATGTACTTGTTTGGGATAAACCCAGCGTATGTAACGCAAACGGTATCGAATGGCAATGCTGGCACAGCGCAAGGGAATTTGGCAAAGATTAATGAGGCGTATGCACTAATTGATTCACGTTATGTGGAAGACGTGAAAGATGACAAGTTAGTCGAAGGTGCAATACAAGGAATGTTGTCTACGCTGAAGGACCCTTATTCCACGTATATGGATAAAGAAACGGCAAAACAGTTTAGTCAGTCACTGGATCCTGAACTTGAAGGGATTGGAGCTGAAGTGAACAAAACGGACGGTAAGCTTATTATCGTATCACCAATTAAAGGTTCACCAGCAGAAAAGGTAGGAATTAAACCGAATGACCAAATTTTATCTGTAGATGGAAATAGTGTGAAAGACTTATCACGAGAAGAAGCAGTATTAAAAATTCGTGGTAAAAAAGGAACGACTGTTGCAATTGAAATTAAGCGTGCAGGAGTGGCTGATCCGATAGAATTTAAAATTAAGCGTGAAAAGATTCCGATTTTCACTGTATTTAGTTCTGTAAAGCAAGAGAGCGGAAAAGATATCGGCTATATGCAAATTACTTCTTTCGCTGAAAATACTGCGAAAGAATTTAAGGATCAGTTAAAAGGGTTAGAGAAGAAAAATATAAAAGGCTTAGTTATTGACGTGCGTGGTAATCCTGGCGGTTATTTAAATAGCGTAGAAGATATACTAGGGGAAATCATGACGAATAAAAAGCCAATGCTACAAGTAGAAGAGCGAAATGGTCAGAAGAAGAAATTCTCTACGGAACTCAAAGAGAGAAAGCCTTATCCAATTTCGGTATTGATTGATAATGGAAGTGCTTCTGCTTCAGAGATTTTAGCGGGTGCGCTGAAAGAGGGGGAAGGCTACGATTTAATTGGTGAAAAAACGTTTGGTAAAGGTACTGTCCAGCAAGCTGTTCCATTTAAAGATGGCAGTAACATTAAATTAACGATGTTTAAATGGTTAACACCAGACGGCAATTGGATTCATAAAAAAGGAATTGCGCCAACTGTAGAAGTGAAGCAACCAGATTATTATCATGCGACACCAATTCAAATTGAAAAGACACTTTCATACAATTCAAATGATGAGCAAGTAAAACACGCGCAAGAAATGCTTAAGAGCTTAGGATATGTACCAGGCCGTGAAGATGGATACTTTAGTAAAGAGACAGAATCAGCACTGAAAGCATTCCAAAATGCGAATGAGATGGAAGCGACAGGACAACTTGATAAAAAGACAGCTGAAGCGATTCAAACTAAAATTATTGAAAAAATCCGTTCTGGAGAAAATGATTTACAATTACAAACAGCATTGAAATTAATAGTGAAATAAGAAATACAGGCACTTTGGTGCCTGTATTTTTTTATGTGTTAAACACACGTTTCTTTAGTTATGATAAGATAAAAAGAAAGAATGAGATAAATGGTGGTGAATGAATTCGTGGAGGCATGGCTTTTTGAAATACTACGAGCAGTTGGACGTTTTTTCTTACACCCTGCTGTCTATGTATTTTTAATTAGTAGTATCTTCGTTGGATACTTACGTATATTACGAGAACGAAAAGACTTTTCTTTTAAAGTATATGATATTTGGTTTGAACTGCGAACATCTCTGTTTGCAGGAGTTGGATATGGATTAATCGTATCTATTATTACGGTTGGGCTTGGGCTCGTTGTTTCAAAAGCGAGCATATGGATGATTTTAATTTGGACGCTAGTATTCGGATTAACTGCTATGTATCGATATTTATCTGCAGCTTATACGTTCGGAATCGCAATTGTATTCGTTTTATTATCTTCTAAGATGCCAATTTCCTTCTTACAGCTTGGGGAAGGTGAAGAGGGTACGATTGTATCACTTGCTATTCTATTAGGCGTTATGCTCGTTGTAGAGGGTTTATTAATCTCTAAAAATGCAGTACGGTATTCTACGCCAAAAATTAAAAAGGGTAAGCGTGGTTTAAGAATTGGGCTACATGAATCAAATCGCTTGTGGATTGTACCAGTATTTATTCTTATACCAGGAGACGCGGTGACAAATGTTATTTCTTGGTGGCCTGTCATTTCAATTGGTTCGACTACATACTCTTTATTCCTCGTTCCGTTTTTAATTGGATTTATGAGAAAGATTAGAAGTTATGAGCCGACGGAAGCTTTATTATTTACAGGAAGACGTGTCTATGGATTAGCAGGAATCGTACTTGTTTTAGGTATCGCAAGTTACTGGTGGCACGTACTCGCAATTATCGCGATGGGAGTCGCAATGCTTGGACGCTTCACGATCTCGATGCAAGAGAAGATTGCAGACGAGACAAGGCCAGCATACTTTGCCGCACGTAATGATGGACTTGTTGTGTTAGATACAATTCCGAATACAATTGGGGCAGAGATGAATTTAAAGCCTGGAGAAGTTATTACGAAAGTAAATGGAATCATTCCAAGAAGTACCGAAGAGTTTTATGATGCGCTTCAAACGAAGACGACAGGAGCGTTTTGTAAATTAGAAGTGTTAGATACAAATGGTGAGCTTCGTCTTGCTCAAACGGCATTATACGCCGGGGGCCATCATGAATTAGGTGTTGTATTTGTTCAGCAAGAGCACGATTGGGATTCGGAAGCGATATGATAGAAATAAGGGTGTCACCTAGTCAAAAATTTTGACTAGGTGACACCTTTTTTATTTTAGGAACAGCGCGAGAGTAAATGAAATTTATATCAGCGATTATTCGAATATATCGACCGCAACTCGAAATATATCAGCGATTCAACAAGCGATATCGATTTCCCAATAAAAACTGTGGCCTCTATTTTAGTTTCATAGACGGATAACTTGAATAATTATTTGATAATGGTTATCATTTAGGGAGTCTTTTAATTTGGAAAAGGGAGGAAAGATATGCTACGTAAATTTTTTTCTTATTATAAACCGTACAAAGGTTTATTCGTACTTGATTTTTCCTGTGCAGTTATCGCAGGTTTACTCGAACTTGGGTTTCCGCTTATCGTAAACCAATTTATTGATAAGCTATTACCAGGACAAAACTGGACGCTTATTTTATGGGCTTGTTTCGGTTTACTCGCAGTTTATATTTTAAATGCAGGTTTGCAATATGTCGTTACATACTGGGGACATATGCTTGGTGTTAACATTGAAACAGATATGAGGCAGAAATTATTTGATCACATTCAAAAGCTATCATTCAGATTTTTTGATAATAATAAAACAGGCCATTTAATTTCACGCCTTACAAACGATTTAATGGAAATTGGGGAAATTGCTCACCACGGACCAGAAGATTTATTTATTGCCATTATGACTTTAGTCGGAGCATTTTCATTTATGATGATGATTAACTGGAAGTTAGCACTATTAACATTCTTCGTTATTCCGTTCTTATTATGGTTGGCACTTTACTTCAATAAAAAAATGACAGGTACGTTTAGACGTTTATTCTCAGACGTTGCTGATTTCAATGCGTGCATTGAGAACAATGTTGGTGGTATCCGCGTTGTACAAGCATTCGGAAATGAAAAATTTGAGAAAGAGCAATTTGCTGTAAATAATGCTCGTTTTCGTACAACAAAATTAATGGCGTATAAAATTATGGCGTTAAACTCATCTATTAGTTATATGCTAATGCGTCTCGTAACGCTCTTTGTATTAATATGTGGTACATGGTTTGTATTGCAAGGTGAATTAACGTACGGTGGATTTATTGGATTCGTTTTGTTAACGAATATTTTCTTCCGACCAATTGAAAAAATTAATGCGGTTATTGAAAGTTATCCGAAAGGAATCGCTGGTTTTAAACGATATGTAGAACTTCTTGAAACAGAGCCTGACATTGTAGATTCTAAAGATGCAATCGAAGTAAAGCATGTACATGGCGATATTCAATATAACAACATTACGTTCGGATATGAAAATAAAGAACCGATTTTAAAAGATATTAGCTTGAAAATACATGCAGGTGAAACAGTTGCTTTCGTTGGGCCATCAGGGGCAGGAAAAACAACGTTATGTAGTTTATTACCGCGTTTTTACGAACAATCATCTGGATCGATTCAAATTGATGGAATTGATACGAAAGAGATGACGTTATCGTCACTTCGTAAGCAAATCGGAATTGTGCAGCAAGATGTTTTCTTATTCTCTGGAACAATTCGTGAAAATATCGCTTACGGAAACTTAAAAGCTTCAGAAGCTGAAATTTGGCAAGCTGTAAAGCGTGCTCAGTTAGAAGATTTGATTTACTCGCAGCCAGAAGGTTTAGATACAGTTATTGGTGAGCGTGGCGTGAAACTTTCAGGGGGGCAAAAGCAGCGCTTAGCAATTGCTCGTATGTTCTTGAAAAACCCGCCAATTTTAATATTAGATGAAGCAACTTCTGCGCTAGATACAGAGACGGAACTTGCTATTCAAAAATCACTTGCTGAACTATCCGTTGGTCGTACAACGTTAGTTATTGCACATCGACTTGCAACTATTAAAAATGCGGATCGCATCGTCGTTGTAAATAAAGATGGTATTGCAGAACAAGGTTCACATAATGAATTAATCGAGCAGGGCGGGGGGTATAGCCGATTATATGAAGCTCAGTTTAGTTCGTAAATATAATTTCTGCTGAATTAGTGCACCATAAGTAAGTGGAAACCTTATATGGGAGGCTATAAAGCATGATTGTAACAACAACTTCTACAATTCAAGGGAAAGAAATTATTGAGTATATTGATATCGTTAATGGAGAAGCGATCATGGGTGCGAATATCGTTCGTGACCTTTTCGCTTCTGTCCGTGACGTTGTCGGTGGTCGCGCAGGCGCCTACGAAAGTAAATTAAAAGAAGCACGCGACATTGCAATGGAAGAGATGAAAACTCTCGCAAGACAAAAAAATGCGAACGCAATAGTTGGTATCGACGTGGACTACGAAGTAGTCCGCGAAGGGATGCTAATGGTTGCGGTGAGTGGAACTGCTGTCCGTATATAAAGTGAAACTTTAATCAGTGGGGGTTTTGTTCATCTCCCACTGATTATCAGCCCGCACCAATCGGGCTTTTACGGGCAGTTGATCTCCCACCTAACTTCTTTGCTCCAGCCGAATTTTGAGGTGGGAGTCTTACTGCCCACAAATAGCGGGATAAAATGAAAAGCCGTGCTGGTGCACGGCTTTTTGTTATTAGTGATGCGGTTATCGTGTCTAACATTATAGGTAGGTCGATATTCTATGTCGAAACGTCGATATTTCTTGGGAAATGCGAAAGGTTCCGTCGAAATATAGGGAAGACATTAGAGAGCTTCTTGACACTTTCGAATTTGAACTAATAATTGTTCGTATTCTTGTTCGAGAATTGTGATGTCATCGTGATGATTGGGTATAGAAATCCGGCTGATGATTTCTGTTAATTTTGTTTGTAATCGTAATAATTCTTGTTCAGTAACGTTTACAGAAGCTTGAGTTGTTCTTTTTGTGTATTGCTCGTAATTGCCATGGAAGATTCTTGGTTCGTTTTCATCTACTTGTAGAATATGGTCTGCAACAGAACGAATAAAGGCACGGTCATGGCTAATGAAAAGTATAGTGCCAGGATACTCTTGTAACATGCTTTGTAATTCTTCTTGCGTTGTTAAATCTAAATAGTTTGTCGGTTCATCGAGCAGAAGCATATTATAGTTTCCTAAAAATACTTTTGCGAGTGCAACCTTCATCCGTTCACCACCACTTAAGACGTGCACAGGTTTATGAACATCTTCACGGCGGAAAAGAAGGCGAGCAAGTATTGTCCGAACGAACGATTCCGTATAGTTTGTTTCTTCTAGAACATTTTCCAAAATTGTTTTATTCGTTTTTAAAATAGATAATGTTTGTTCGAAGTATCCAATTTTACAACTTTTCGAAAGCTGGATGCCACGCTCATTTGCGAGAAGCATTTTGAACAATGTCGTTTTTCCATTTCCGTTTGCCCCTAAAATAGCAAGCTTTGCGCCGGGAGCGATAGTTCCGCTCATATTTTGGAATAGTGTGCGGTCCTCTATTTTCTTGGTTGCTTTATTAAGCTGTACAACCGCTTTACTATGAATTGGTGTATGGTATTGTACGTCAAACCGGGCTTGAGAAAAATCTTTCGGCTTTTCCTTCTGTTCTAATTTTTCGAGACGTGTTTCTAATGCCTTCGCTGCTTTGCTAACATTTTCTTGGCCATGAGCCCCACTTAATTTATAAAGTTTAGATTCAGATGAACTGAACCGTGTTGGGACTTTTGTCATGCTAGAAGCTCGTTGCTTTCTTTGTAAAATTGATTGTTCTAAACGATTTTTTTCTTGTACATATTGCTCGTATTCTGCTTGTTTTTGTATTCGCTCACGTTCTTTTTGTTTTCGATAGTTTGAATAATTCCCTTTATATTCTTGAATAGTACCGTCTTCAACTTCGATGATTTTGGTACATATGGTATCTAGGAAATCACGATCATGCGATATTAAAACAAGTGCACCTTTATAAGAGCAAAGTGCCTTTTCTAATTGCTCTGTACCGAACATATCTAAGTGGCTTGTTGGTTCATCAGCAAATAGAATGCCTGCATCTTGTTCGAGAGCATGGGCAATCTTTAGGCGCATTCGTTCACCACCGCTCATTGAATCTGCAACGTTTGAAATACTCCATTTTCCTTTTGCGAGAGAAGAAGCGCTTTCCGGTATTTCCGCGCTAAGCTGAGGAATGATGGCGATAGAACTATGATGAGTTACTGTACCTTTGTCAGCTTCTATTTCTTTACTTAATATTTGTAATAACGTAGATTTTCCAGCTCCGTTGACCCCGACAATTCCTATACGATCGTTTGCTTGAATTTCTAATGATGGTAATGTAAATATGGTGCGATCACCAAAGCTCTTTTCGATATTACGTGCGAATAAAATAGTCATAAAAAACCCTCCCTAGTTTCACTAGAGAGGATAAACGTCGCCCTTGAATGTAAAAATCGTACATAAATAAGCGATGCACATATTTTCACATGATCGTTTCGAAAGAAAGTATCGACAAATGGACAGACTAATCCCCTGCTAGTTTTCATCATTTTTGTTCACTATTTGTGATGGATGAAATAAATAAGAGAATTAGAACTTCATTGGTCAAAGTACCTTCCTTTCATAAGATTATTTTTATTGTATGCGCATACAAATGGATTTGTCAAACTTATTTCTGGTTGCTATTTTTGAATTTATTATTATACAATTGTGCTTTTGCGAGTGCTTCAGCATCATTTTGGATTTCGTTTAATCCGTTCGCATCACCAATAACATACCCTTCAAATGAAGAGCCAACAAAATCAAAGATATATTGGAACTGGGCGATAAGTGGCAATGCCTTCAGTTTCGGATTATCTCCACCAACGATGACAACGTACATTTTTTTACCTTTCATTTTTTCTTTGAAATGAAGGGATTTATCGCGCAAGCTTTGTGACCAGCGATCAACGAAGTTCTTCATATGACCGCTCATTCCATACCAGTATAGCGGCGTTGCAAAGATGATTGTATCGTGTTCTAGCATGCGCTCAATTAACTGTTGGTAATCGTCATTTACAGGTTGGAATCCTTCCGCATCATGGCGTTGATCTGTAATAGGATGAACGGTATGGTCGCGCAAATAAATTTGCTCCGCTTCGGTTCCGTCAATCATCATATGTGTTAAGGCTTCCGTATTTCCGTTTTCTCTTGAACTACCGTGTATAACAAACATGTCATCATTCCTTTTCTTTTGCTTGTTTTAGGAGTGAAACGTGTTTTTGCAAGTTGGCTTGAATACTAGAGAGCAATTCGATTTGTTTCGTGACTTCATCTAGTTTATCTTCGTAAAGTGCAAGAATACTACTGCATGGATTTTCGTATAAATGCGGCTCGATTTCAAGGCAGCGCAGCATTCGTGCTGTTTCTTCTAAATTTAGGCCAAGCTGTAAGTACATTTGAATAAGTGCTACCTTTTCGATGGCACTTTTATCAAAATCACGATAACCATTTTCGAGGCGGTTTGAAGGGAGTAATCCCTTTTCTTCGTAATGTCTTAGTGAACGTTCGCTAACCCCGGTTTCTTTTGATAACTCCCCAATTCGCACTGTATTTCACTCCTTTTACATGTATTGTAAACCTTCACACTAATGTGAAGGTCAACTCTGTTTTTTGGCAAAAGAATCTACATGATTTAAAAAGACTTGAATGGCTTTAGAAGGGATGAAATATTTGCCGCGTACGATGGAGAACGGGCGGATTAGCTTTTCGTTAGGCACGGGGACGTGGAATAGTTCTTTTGCTAATAATTCTTTCCGCACGGTCCAATCCGAAAGTATAGCGATGCCAAGCCCAGCAGCGACGGCTTCCTTCACGCTTTGTATACTGCTGAATGTAAAGAAGCGCTTCATTTTTAAGTGATGTTGGTGTATAAAGCGATCGCTATAGGCGCGTGTGCCAGAACCGCTCTCCCTTAATACCCAGACTTGATCTTGGAGAGTATTTTCATTTATTTCCTCGGTATGGAGCAATGGATGGTTTGGCGGGACGACAAGCTTCATCTCATCTTGCATAAAGGTTTCAACATCTACGTCGGCGTATACGACTTGGCCTTCCACTAAGCCGATATCAATTTGATTAGAGCGAATGCTTTGCAAAACTTCTTCTGTATTGGAGATGAATGTATGAACTTCGACGTGCGGGTTTTCATTAGCATAGCGCGCTAATATTTTTGGAAGTAAGTATTCGCCAATTGTAAAGCTAGCGCCGATCCGCAGCGTTCCCGTTACGACGTTGTGCAATTCATTAATTTCTTGTTTCGCATCTTCATAAAGTGAGAGCATTTGCTTTGCGTGTATGTATAAAATATTTCCTGCCTCTGTAACTTGGACGTGCTTTGGGGAGCGCTGAATAAGTGTAGTTCCAAACTCATTTTCTAAGTTGCGAATGTGCATACTAACACCAGGTTGTGAAAGATTTAATAGCTCTGCAGCGCGCGAGAAATGCTTTTGTTCAACAACGGTCACAAAAATCTTTAAAATGTCGACGTTCATCGGATGTGCTCCTTTATTTTTGCTTTCATTTTATCATAAGTTTTTTTAATGATTGAGATTTAATATTGATATTAAACTTATCATTAAAACTCTCTTATAATGTAAATAGAAAGAACATGCATGTTCCAATACGATTATTGGGGTGGTACAAAGTGGAACAAACACTTGTTATACAAAAGAAGAAGCGTCTTGGTTTTTCGCAAGGGGTTGGGATTACGTTATTAATCGCCATTGCTGCGAAATATTTAGCGGAGCTTCCATTTTTAAATATTATGGGACAATTAGTAATCGCTATTCTAATCGGGATGGTTTGGCGAGCGACGATTGGAATCCCTCACGAAGCGATAGCGGGAACGAACTTTGCGAGTAAGAAGTTGCTTCGCTTCGGAATCATCTTACTCGGAATGCGATTAAATCTTGTAGATATTGCGAAGGCGGGGCCGAAAGTATTGGTCATCGCTGCGGTTGTTATTACATTTACAATTTTCGTTGTCTATGGACTAACGAAAGTATTTAAAGTAGAAAAGAAATTAGGAATTTTAACAGCATGCGGGACGGCAATTTGTGGCGCGGCTGCGGTCGTGGCAATTGCACCGCAAGTGAAAGCGAAAGATGAGGAAACAGCAGTTGGGGCAGCGATTATTGCTATTTTAGGTACGATATTTACACTTATATATACGCTATTATATCCAGTGCTTGGCTTTTCTCCGTATGGTTACGGCGTATTCTCAGGTGCGACACTACATGAAATCGCTCATGTTATCGCGGCTGCGGCTCCAGGAGGAAGTACGGCAGTTGATATTGCTGTTATCGTAAAATTAACACGCGTTGCAATGCTTGTACCAGTAGCGATATTAATTGGATTATGGTTTGGTAAGAGCGAGGGAAGCAAAGAAAAAGGATCGTGGCGCGATCTTCCAATTCCTTGGTTCATCTTCGGATTTTTAGCGATGAGTGCGGTGCATTCACTTGGAATTATCCCAGAAGTTGTTGCCGGATATATTGTAGTAATTGCGTACATGCTTATCGCAATGGCGATGGCAGGGCTCGGTTTAAATGTAGAGTTTAAAACGTTCCGTAAATTAGGAAGTAGAGCATTTGTGGCAGGGCTGATTGGCTCGGTTTGTCTTTCGGTGCTTGGATACGTTCTTGTATATGTATTAGGATTTATGTAGTAGCGAAGAAGGAGGCATCTCTTTAGATGCCTCCTTCTTTTTCGTAATGCAATAAATTAAGCATAATTGATAATTGCCTTTCTACTTCAGTAAATTGTTTCTCTCTCACAAGTTTAATGATTTTTTGAGTTCGCCTAAAGCGAAATGGACGTACGACTTGGATAATGAGAGGTAAAGTTTTCATTTCTAGTCTAGAGAGAGGTCTTTCCTTCATATAAGCAGATAAAAATTCGTAAAAACAATCATCTTTATCATCACCCATCAGTTCATAGGCTAAAAAGATTCCTTCTCCGGCAAGGTGATTAATAAATACCTCATCTCCGGCAATATTGAAATCGATTAGTGATTCGAATGCATCGCTATCGTCTAATAAAATATTGTTAGGAGAGAAGTCGCCTTGTACAGCCCCCTTTGGTAAGTCATTCCATACCATTTGTAACTCCTTTCGTTTTTTATAAAAAAGTGTAAATACTTCTTCCACTAATGTTTGATCAATTTCAGCATCTTTTAAACTGTCTTTTAAAAGGTTGGATTCTAATTCTATATCATCATATACGCCAGGTGCATCAGAGGCATTCCCTCCAAACATTCCCCAATATGTGCCGTAATCGAAATGAATATGGTGTTTTTCGGAAATAGCGTGCGTTTTACCTAGCAAACTTCCTAAAGTACGTAGTTGCGATTTATTTATTTCCTCGTCTGCTATCTCTCTTCCCGGCATCCATTCTTCCGCGGTAATAGGAAATGGGATTTCAAATGAATGAGCAGGTAAGTAATATCGCCCATCATTCGTTTTGAATCGTCGTGGTACTGGAATATCATTTTCGATAAGAGCATGGGAAAATTCTCCTTGTATTTGAAGTCCTTCTAGCGTGGTGAAAGGGTCTCTATAAAACCGGATTAATAGTTTGTAATTAGTTGTAGTACAGGTGATGAGTATATCTTTATCTTTAGAAAAGCGTATTACTTCATAGTGAAAGGGTTCTTCTATACAGAATGCTTGTAACAAGCATTGTATTGTAGTGTTTTCAAACATAATAGTTTCCTCCGATATAAGGTACTTAAATGTATATTTCCATACGGCGAAAATTTTACCTTTTTTTGTAAAGATATCTTCACTTGAAACTGGAAAATATTTATAATTAAAGTAAAGATATCTTTACTTTCGAAGGTGGATCCTATGGGTGTGAAAAATATAATTAAAGAATTACGAAAACAAAATCATATAACACAAGTTGAAATGGCAAAGGCGATGCAAGTGACACGGCAGACAATCGTGGCGATTGAGAACCATCACTATAACCCGAGTCTAGAGTTATCCCTAAAAATCGCCAAATATTTTGGAATGAAAGTGGAGGAAATATTTACGCTGGAGTAAGGAGAGAGAAAATGCAAGATGAGTTTGAGAGATTTCAATCGGATAAAGCGTTTAAATATGTAGGGTTATTTTTCGTGATGAGTATGGCATCAACGAGTGTGTTAGCAACAAAGACTAGTAAATAGATAGATAAAGGGGAAGCGGAATGGGATTACCGATATTATGTGTCGCTACGGCTATATTTGCTTTGTTTTGGGGAATACAAAATTTCTCTCGTAATCCAGTGCCAAGTGTATGTATTATGATTGGTACTGTAGGCTTATCGTACTATTTATTAAATTCAGCACATTATCATAAAACGGCAACGAGTGTTGTTATTGGAGCGATTATATTATCGTGTGGGTGCGCTATACAAAAGGTGTTATTTCCATAAAAGCTGTTTATACAAAAAGTATAAACAGCTTTTTGTATTTTTTTTACAAATCACTTGAAAGTTACGTTACGTCACCTTTTATAATGAAAGAGAAGAGGTGATGGCAGTGATTTCGATTCAAGAACTTACGAAGGAAACAGGGGTTACGGTAAGAACGTTACGCTATTATGATCAAATCGATTTATTAAAGCCGAGTGGGAAAACGGATGGGGGACATCGGTTATATAGCGAGAGAGATGTTATTCGTTTGCAGCAAATATTATTTTTAAAAGAAATGGGTTTTTCATTAAAAGAGATTACGAATATGTTAATAACAGGTGAGCTCAATTTAAAAGTATCCCTTGAAAAGCAACTCAAGTTTGTACAAGAGGAACAGAAAAAATTTAATCGAATGGAACGTATTTTACAAGCGGTGGTGCATTCGGTAAATGTGGAAGGTGAATTAGATTGGAAAGTTATGTTTGAACTCATCCACCTTTCTAGACAGTCTCCACGTGTACGTGAAATATTCCAAAATGAAATGTTTTCAAGAGATGAGCAAAAGTTGTTACGTAATTTGCCGAACATGAGTGAAAAAGATCCGAATGTTTTAGAATGGGTAGATTTATTAAAGCAATTACGCACCTTTATGAAAGAAGGTAAGGAAGCATCGTGTGGTGAGGTACAAGGGGCAACAAAGAAATTAATGCAGAAATGTTTAGAGATGGCAAATGGTGATGAAGCATTTTTAGATAAATTGTGGGAAGTAAGAAAGTCAAAAGAAGATGCGCAGAAAATGAGTATGTATCCAATTGAGGAAGAGCTTCTAGTATATATGGATGAGGCTTTTCGTATATATGACGAAAGGGAGAAGAATAAATGAGTATACTCGCAGAATATCGATGGTATTTTTTAATTGGGGCAGAGATTGTATTTTGGTTATCCGCTATCGGATTCTTTTTACTGAGATATGGATTTCGCTTGAAAAAGGCGAGCTTTATTATGGGGATGGTGCTGCTAGTCAATGAAGTATTTATTTTAACTTTAGGGGTAGTGGATTATTATCAAACAGGGAAGTTCTCTAATTTCCAGATCATTACGGTAATCATCTTATTATATGCAGTTTTTTATGGAAAAAAAGATTTAAAGAAATTAGATATATTTGCACAAAAACTAGTTGCGAAATGGCGCAATGAACCGATTCCTTTTATTGAAGAACAAATCGAATTGACAGGTATGGCTTATGCGAAGCAGGAAATGAAAAATTGGGCTTTGCATCTTATTTTGTTTGCTGCTGTTCATATGTTTTTTTTCTTCGTGTATGGGCTTATCCCATTTGAACAATGGGGAAATTGGTTAGAGTCAGGAATCGTTTTAAATAAAGCAGCAAGTCGTGTAAGCCAAGTGTGGGCGATTATTCTTTTAGTGGATACAGTTATTTCATTTTCATATGTGATTTTTCCTAAGAAGGAGAAAGGGAAAGAGAAGCTACTTTCATAGAGGAAAGTAGCTTTTGTAATTTTAGTATAGGTTTCTTTTTAGGGTATACAAACAGTTTGTATAGGAGAGGATGACAATAGGAAAAAGAGTCGCGTGAAGTAGAGGTTGTTTATAGGTTAATAGATTGTACGAGTGAAAATGGACGCAATGGATATGACTTATTATATGTACCTATAAAATAAAATTGATAGAGGAAGGTAGTGTTTACTCCTTCCTTTTTCTATGTATAACTTGTCGAAAACTTTACCGAATATCTGTTCGTTTTTTTAGGTTTTTTATGGGTATTCGTGTTAAAATAATAATACAGATTTTTATGAGGAGGTCGGATTTTACTTGGAACATCAATTTGAAATTATCTCAGAGTATTCCCCACAAGGCGATCAGCCGGAAGCGATAGAGAAGCTTGTAGAGGGAATTAATAGTGGAAAGAAAAAGCAAGTGTTGCTTGGAGCGACAGGAACGGGTAAGACATTTACGATTTCAAATGTCATTAAAGAAGTGCAGAAGCCAACACTTGTAATGGCTCATAATAAAACGTTAGCTGGACAGTTATATAGTGAGTTGAAAGATTTTTTCCCTAACAATTCTGTTGAGTATTTTGTTAGTTATTACGATTATTATCAGCCAGAAGCGTATGTGCCGCAAACAGATACGTTTATTGAAAAAGATGCACAGATTAATGATGAAATCGATAAATTACGCCACTCGGCAACGTCTGCTTTATTTGAACGAGATGATGTTATTATCGTTGCGAGTGTGTCGTGCATATACGGTTTAGGTTCTCCGGAAGAATACCGCGAGTTAGTTGTTTCACTTCGAGTTGGTATGGAAAAGGACCGTAATCAATTGCTTCGTGAACTTGTTGATGTGCAGTATGGACGTAATGATATTGATTTCAAGCGTGGTACATTCCGTGTGCGCGGAGATGTAGTTGAAATCTTCCCGGCATCACTTGACGAGCATTGTATTCGAATTGAATTTTTCGGTGATGAAATAGATCGTATTCGAGAAGTAAATGCATTAACGGGTGAAGTATTAGCAGAACGTGATCATGTAGCAATCTTCCCAGCATCTCACTTCGTTACACGTGAAGAAAAGATGAAGGTCGCTATTGAAAATATTGAAAAAGAATTAGAAGAGCGTTTAAAAGAATTAAATGATAACGGTAAATTGTTAGAAGCGCAGCGCATAGAACAACGTACACGCTATGATTTAGAAATGATGCGTGAGATGGGTTTTTGTTCAGGGATTGAAAACTATTCCCGTCATTTAACACTTCGTCCAGCAGGTTCGACACCATATACACTTTTGGACTATTTTCCAGAAGATTTCTTAATTGTTATGGATGAATCGCATGTATCGGTGCCGCAAGTAAGAGCGATGTATAACGGAGACCAAGCGCGTAAGCAAGTGCTTGTGGATCATGGATTCCGCCTGCCATCAGCGTTGGATAATAGACCGCTTACGTTTGATGAGTTTGAAGAGAAAACAAATCAAGTTATTTACGTTTCGGCAACGCCAGGACCATACGAATTAGAGCAGTCACCGGAAGTAATAGAACAAATTATTCGTCCAACAGGGCTTTTGGATCCACCAATTGATATACGACCAATTGAAGGTCAAATTGACGATTTATTAGGAGAGATTCAAGATCGCATTGCAAAAAATGAACGCGTATTAATTACGACTTTAACGAAAAAAATGTCAGAGGATTTAACAGATTACTTAAAAGATGTAGGAATTAAAGTGAACTATCTTCACTCTGAAATTAAAACGTTAGAACGTATTGAAATCATTCGTGACCTTCGCCTTGGTAAGTTTGATGTACTTGTCGGTATTAACTTATTACGAGAAGGATTAGATATTCCAGAAGTATCACTTGTAG
The DNA here is from genome assembly GCF_051915945.1 of Bacillus cereus group sp. MYBK30-2. Lineage (NCBI taxonomy): Bacteria > Bacillati > Bacillota > Bacilli > Caryophanales > Bacillaceae > Bacillus > Bacillus cereus group sp. MYBK30-2. The sequence continues at coordinate 202,067 of NZ_JBQAFR010000003.1, read as the reverse complement.
CTATTTTAGATGCTGATAAGGAAGGATTCCTACGTTCAGAGCGTTCGTTAATTCAAACAATTGGTCGTGCAGCACGTAATGAAAACGGCCACGTTATTATGTACGCAGATCGCATAACAAGATCAATGGGAATTGCGATTGAAGAAACGCAGCGTCGTCGCCAGTTGCAAGAAGCTTACAATAAAGAGCATGGTATTACGCCGAAGACGATTCAAAAAGGAGTACGTGACGTTATTCGTGCGACAACAGCAGCTGAGGATACGGAAACATATGAAGCAGCACCAGCTAAGAAGATGACGAAAAAAGAACGTGAAAATACAATTGCGAAGATGGAAGCAGAGATGAAAGAAGCAGCAAAAGCGTTAGATTTCGAGCGTGCAGCTGAATTAAGAGACTTACTATTAGAATTAAAAGCGGAAGGGTGACAAGAGTGAGTAAAGATTTTATTGTTGTAAAAGGTGCTAGAGCGCATAATTTAAAAAATATTGACGTAACCATTCCGAGAAATCAGCTTGTTGTTGTGACGGGATTGTCTGGTTCTGGGAAATCATCGTTAGCATTCGATACGATTTATGCAGAAGGACAGCGCAGATATGTGGAATCTTTATCTGCGTACGCACGCCAGTTTTTAGGACAAATGGATAAGCCGGATGTTGATATGATTGAAGGCTTATCTCCAGCGATTTCAATTGATCAAAAAACGACGAGTCGTAATCCTCGTTCAACTGTCGGAACAGTAACGGAGATTTATGATTATTTACGTTTATTATTCGCGCGAATTGGTACGCCGATTTGTCCGAATCATGGAATTGAAATTACATCACAAACAGTGGAACAGATGGTAGACCGTGTTCTTGAATATCCTGAACGTACGAAGTTGCAAGTGTTAGCGCCTATTGTGTCAGGGCGTAAAGGTGCACACGTGAAAGTACTAGAAGATATTAAGAAGCAAGGTTATGTTCGTGTGCGCGTGGATGGAGAGATGCTGGATGTATCTGAAGAGATTACGTTAGATAAAAATAAGAAGCATTCAATTGAAGTTGTTATTGATCGTATTGTTGTGAAAGAAGGAATTGCAAGCCGACTTGCAGATTCACTTGAAAGTGCATTGAAGCTTGGCGGAGGCCGGGTTTTAATCGACGTAATGGGAGAAGAAGAGCTTCTCTTTAGTGAGCACCATGCTTGTCCACATTGTGGTTTTTCAATCGGAGAATTAGAGCCGCGTATGTTCTCGTTCAATAGTCCTTTCGGCGCGTGTCCTTCTTGTGATGGACTTGGTTCAAAGCTAGAGGTAGATTTAGAACTTGTTATTCCGAACTGGGATTTAACATTAAATGAACATGCGATTGCTCCTTGGGAACCGACAAGTTCGCAATATTACCCGCAATTATTAAAATCTGTGTGCAATCATTACGGCATCGATATGGATATGCCGGTGAAAGATATACCGAAAGATTTATTTGATAAAGTGTTGTACGGAAGCGGTGAAGAGAAGGTTTATTTCCGCTATGTGAATGAATTTGGTCAAGTAAAGGAAAATGAGATTTTATTTGAAGGTGTTATTCCAAATATCGAGCGTCGTTATCGTGAGACGAGTTCTGATTATATTCGCGAACAAATGGAAAAGTATATGGCAGAGCAAGCTTGTCCGAAGTGTAAAGGCGGACGCTTAAAGCCAGAGAGTTTAGCTGTTTTCGTTGGTGATAAAACGATTGCCGATGTAACAAAATATTCCGTTCAAGAAGTACAGGATTTCTTTTCAAATGTTGAATTAACCGAGAAACAACAAAAAATTGCTCATTTAATTTTGAGAGAAATTCAGGAGCGCGTTGGTTTCTTAGTGAACGTCGGTTTAGAATATTTAACGTTAAGTCGTGCCGCAGGAACTTTATCAGGTGGTGAAGCACAGCGTATCCGTTTAGCGACGCAAATCGGTTCTCGTCTTACGGGCGTACTTTACATTCTTGATGAGCCTTCTATCGGTTTGCATCAGCGCGATAATGATCGTCTTATTCGCACGTTGCAGGAAATGCGCGATTTAGGAAATACGTTAATCGTCGTTGAGCATGATGAAGATACGATGATGGCTGCGGATTATTTACTTGATATCGGACCTGGTGCAGGTATTCATGGTGGTCAAGTTGTATCAGCGGGCACACCAGCTGAAGTGATGCAAGATGAGAACTCATTAACAGGGAAATATTTAAGCGGTAAAGAGTTTATTCCAGTACCACTTGAACGACGTAAAGGTGATGGACGTAAAGTGGAGATTGTCGGTGCGAAAGAAAATAACTTAAAGAACGCGAAAATGTCATTCCCTCTAGGTACATTTGTCGCAGTAACAGGCGTATCTGGTTCTGGAAAAAGTACGATGATTAATGAAGTACTATACAAATCGTTAGCTCAGAAGCTATATAAAGCGAAAGCGAAGCCAGGGGCTCATAAAGAAATTAAAGGTCTTGAGCAGTTAGATAAAGTCATTGATATTGATCAATCACCAATCGGGCGTACACCACGTTCCAACCCAGCAACATATACAGGCGTATTCGATGATATTCGTGATGTGTTTGCGCAAACGAATGAAGCGAAAGTGCGTGGATATCAAAAAGGACGTTTCAGCTTTAACGTAAAAGGTGGCCGTTGTGAAGCGTGCCGTGGGGATGGAATTATTAAAATCGAAATGCACTTCTTACCAGATGTGTATGTTCCGTGTGAAGTTTGTCACGGTAAACGTTACAACCGTGAAACGTTAGAAGTGAAATATAAAGATAAGAACATTTCTGAAGTGTTAGAGATGACGATTGAAGATGGGGTAGAATTCTTTGCTAATATCCCGAAAATTAAGCGTAAACTTCAAACACTTGTAGATGTAGGGCTTGGTTATATGAAATTAGGACAACCAGCTACGACATTATCAGGTGGTGAGGCGCAGCGTGTGAAATTAGCTTCTGAATTACACCGTCGTTCTACAGGGCGTACGTTATACATTTTAGATGAGCCAACGACTGGTTTACATGCACATGATATTGCACGTCTTCTGGAAGTGTTGCAGCGTCTTGTTGAAAGTGGCGAGACGGTACTTGTAATCGAGCATAATTTAGATGTTATTAAAACAGCTGATTATATCGTTGATCTTGGGCCAGAAGGTGGAGACAAAGGTGGACAAATCGTTGCTTCCGGAACGCCAGAGCAAGTGGTGAAAGAAGAACGCTCGTATACAGGTAAGTATTTAAAAGAGATTTTAGATCGTGATAAAACAAGAATGAAAGAGAAAATAAAAGAAGTAGAGTTATCACAATAAGTTTGTTAGTGAAAACCGAGTGTAAAGATAAAAAAATACACTCGGTTTTTATTTTATGGGGGAGAAAATGGAATTTATAGAGGTTCTACGAAAGAAAAACACTAAGGGAAATTGGTAAGATTGTTAGTAGGTATACAAGTATAAAAAATAGAATAAGCTGTTATAAGTGTTTGTACGATACTTGCGTTTATTATCTATTAGCGTATGATGAAATATATATGTTAAAAGGATGTGTAAGGAAATGAGATGGATTGTATCACTTCTTGTAAATAGCGTTGTGTTAATCGCTGTATCCGGACTTTTAAAAGGGGTTGCACCAGACGCATTTTACGTAGCAAATATACAAACTGCAATTATTGCGAGTATTATATTGGCGATTTTAAATGTGTTCGTAAAGCCGTTTTTAATTTTAATTACGCTACCAATTACTGTTGTAACTTTCGGCTTCTTCTTAATTGTTATTAATGCGATTACGTTAGAAATAGCAGATTCATTATTAGGGGATGCTTTTAATATATCCGGATTTGGTGTAGCGATTGTCGCGGCAATTTGTATTTCGATTTTTAATATGATAATTGAAAAGGCAATTGTTGAACCCTTATATGAAAAAAAGAGAAAATGACAAAAAGAAAAACATTTCATCATTCGTATGAAATGTTTTTTTCTATTTATTAGAAAGCGTGTTTCTTGTTTTAAGAAAAAAATGGTACAATATCCGTTAGAATGGAATTTCACATCAAATGAGACTGAACCCGCAGCGGAGTGGAGGTTTATACATATGCCGAAAGTAAGGACAAAAGATTTAATTGAACAATTTCAATTGGAGTTAGTAAGTGGTGAAGAAGGAATTCATCGTCCGATTGATACGAGTGATTTATCACGACCTGGAATTGAAATGGCAGGATTTTTTACATATTATCCAGCTGATCGCGTGCAGCTTCTTGGAAAAACGGAGCTTACGTTCTTTGATACGTTAACGACAGAGCAAAAGCAAGAGAGAATGAAAGTGCTTTGTACTGAGGAGACACCTTGTATTATTGTAACTCGTAATCAAGATGTGCCGGATGAGTTATTACAAGCATCACGTGAATCAGGCGTGCCTTTATTACGTTCTTCTCAAACGACAACGAGATTATCAAGTCGTTTAACAAACTATTTAGAAGGTAAGTTAGCACCAACGACAGCTGTTCATGGTGTGTTAGTAGATATTTATGGCGTTGGTGTTTTAATTACAGGTCAAAGTGGTGTCGGGAAAAGTGAGACAGCGCTTGAGCTTGTAAAGCGTGGCCACCGTCTAGTTGCGGATGATAGTGTAGAAATTCGTCAAGAAGATGAAGACACATTAGTAGGAAGCTCACCTGATTTAATTGAACACTTATTAGAAATTCGTGGTCTAGGTATCATTAACGTAATGACGTTATTCGGTGCAGGGGCGGTACGAAATTATAAGCGTATTACACTTGTTATTAATCTTGAAATTTGGGATCAAAAGAAAAACTATGATCGCTTAGGTCTTGATGAAGAGAAGATGAAGATTATTGATACAGAACTTACGAAGATTACACTTCCAGTTCGTCCTGGCCGAAACTTGGCTGTTATTATTGAAGTAGCAGCGATGAACTTCAGATTAAAACGTATGGGAGTCAATGCGGCACAACAGTTCTCTGAACGATTAATGAGTGCGATTGAGTTAGGAAATCAAGAGTAAACTCTGGAGAGGGAGGTCATACATATGCTGTTAGGTTCTGTACCACAGCTTGACCGTGTAGCAATCCAACTTGGACCGTTCCCTGTTTATTGGTATGGGGTTATTATCGGTACAGGCGTACTATTAGGTCTTTGGCTAGCGACTCGCGAGGGAGAAAGGCTAGGTATTCCAAAAGATACATTTATTGATCTTGTATTAATCGCAGTACCAATCGCCATTCTTTTTGCGAGAATGTACTATGTTATTTTTGAATGGGAATATTACTCTCAAAACCCGAGTCAAATTATTAATATTCGTCAAGGTGGTTTGGCGATTCATGGTGGTTTAATCGGGGCTGTTATTACAGGAATTATTTTTGCGAAAAAACGCGGACTTTCGTTTTGGAAGTTAGCGGATATTGCTGCACCGAGTATTTTACTAGGACAAGCAATTGGCCGATGGGGAAACTTTATGAACCAAGAGGCACACGGTGGTGAAGTAACGAGACAGTTTTTAGAAGGGCTTCATTTACCACAGTTTATTATTAATCAAATGTATATCGATGGTGTGTATTATCACCCGACGTTTTTATATGAATCATTATGGAACTTTGCAGGTGTTTTTTTACTACTCGCATTACGAAAAGTGAATTTACGCCGCGGTGAGTTGTTCTTCACATACTTGATTTGGTATTCAGTTGGGCGCTTCTTCGTAGAAGGTTTACGTACAGATAGTTTAATGTTAGGACCACTTCGTATTGCACAAGTAATGTCAATTGGGATTGTTGTTCTTTCTATCATTTTCATTATTGTGAGACGAAAAATGGGGCAAGCTGATAAAAGATATTTAGAAAATTAGAGAAAAGTAGCATCTTATATAAGATGCTGCTTCTTTCATATTCGGGCAGCGAAAGGATCAAGGGCGATGAAAATAAATACAGTGTTATTTGATTTAGATGGAACGTTAATTAATACAAATGAACTTATTATTTCTTCTTTTTTACATACGTTACATACCTATTATCCAAATCAGTATAAGCGAGAAGATGTATTGCCATTTATCGGTCCATCTTTGCACGATACTTTTAGTAAGATTGATGCAAGCAAGGTTGAAGAGATGATTACATGTTATCGCCAATTTAATCACGAGCATCATGATGAATTAGTAGAAGAATATGAAACTGTATATGAAACTGTTCAAGAATTGAAGAAGCAAGGTTATAAAATCGGCATTGTTACAACGAAAGCGAGACAGACGGTTGAAATGGGATTAAAGCTTTCGAAACTTGATCGATTTTTTGATGTGGTCGTGACAATTGATGATGTGGAACATGTAAAACCACATCCAGAACCGCTTCAAAAAGCGTTGAAATTATTAGAGGCAAAACCAGAAGAAACATTGATGGTTGGTGATAATCATCATGATATTGTCGGTGGGCAAAATGCAGGTACGAAAACAGCAGCGGTTTCATGGACATTAAAAGGTAGAGCATATTTAGAAGCGTATAAACCAGATTATGTGCTAGATAAAATGAGTGAGTTACTACCGATTTTGTCCCGCATTAACGGGTAGTAAGGAAGTTATGTGGGAAATTTGCCTGTAAAAGCCAGATTGATGAAGGCTAATAATCAGTGGGGAAAAAAAGCTCCCGCTGATTAAAGTTTCACTTTATCTGAGTAGAGGAGAGAGTTAAGTGCGACGGACAACGCGCTACCCTGTTTCAGGAGAAAATTCATTGTGGAATGTGTATAAAACTGTTTCCTTTTGGAAGGTAATGAAAAACTTTATTATTATCCAAGTCGCACGTTACACGCCATTTTTATCCGTGAAAAATTGGTTGTATCGAACATTTTTACGGATGGAAGTAGGAAAGAAAACATCGTTTGCACTTATGGTAATGCCAGATATTATGTTTCCAGAAAAGATTACTGTGGGAGACAATTCAATTATCGGCTATAATACGACGATTTTAGCACATGAATATTTAATTCGTGAGTATCGGCTTGGAGAAATCGTCATAGGGAATGAAGTTATGATTGGAGCAAATACGACGATTTTACCAGGTGTAACGATTGGAGATGGCGCTATCGTTTCAGCTGGTACACTTGTCCATCGAGATGTACCAGCTGGCTCTTTCGTAGGCGGAAATCCGATGCGTATTATTTATACGAAAGAAGAAATGGCTGCTAGAGAAGGTTGATGTTAAAAATGTAACATTTCCCTTCTCTTTTTATGAATAAAAAGGAAATAATTGATTATAATATACTGTTTTGTTTTTTACGGAATCGTTTATACTTATAGATAAAAGAATGTGTGAACGAAGAAAACAAAAAACTGGAGGATATATGGGGAAAAATCAAAGAATATATAAGGAGAACGGACAAGTTATCTCTTTTAATCAATTAGCGGATTTCTTTTATAAAAAAGGGATGAGGGCTTATAAAGGACAAAAATTGCAAGATGCAATTAAATATTTTCGAAGAGCGGCACAAAGCGAGAAGGAGCCGTTTATTTTATGCCAATTAGCAATAGCGTTATCTGAAGCTGGTGAATATCAAGAGTCGAATCAAACATTTCTAAAGCTTGTTAGATCTAACCCGGAACTTGAACAATGCTATTATTTTATTGCAAATAATTATGCGTATATGGGCTTGTTTCAACAGGCGAAGAAGTATGCAGAGCGTTATTTAGAAGTTGCGGTGGAGAAGGAATTCGTAGAAGATACATTAGAATTGCTTGAGATTATGGAAGAGGAAGCAATGGGTCCGGAAGAGATTGAGGATGAAGATGAGCTAATTGTCATGCAGGAAGAGGCGAATCGATACATTCGTAACGGACAATTAGAAGAGGCCATTGCTACACTAGAAGTTGTTACGAAAGAATATCCAGAATTTTGGTCGGGCCATAATAATTTAGCGATTGCACATTTTCAATCAGGTAATGTAGATCAAGCGCTCAAGTTAACAGAAATGATTTTAGAGAAAAACCCTGGTAATATGCATGCGCTTTGTAATACGCTTATTTTTCTATATTCAATTGGAGAGCATAAGCAAGTAGAGACATTAGCAGGACAGTTAGTTTCGGTATATCCAATTTCATTTGAGCACCGTTTGAAACTTGGAACAACACTTGCAACAATCGGTCATTTCGAACATGCATATAAATGGTTCAAAGTATTAAAGCGTCAAGGATACGAAGGAGACGTTAGTTTCTATTATTGGTTTGCATACTCTGCTTATATGGTGGAAGATCAGCAAGTAGCTGAAAAGATGTGGCAACATGTTGTAGAATTGCATCCTGATAAAAAGGGAAAAGAACCGTGGAATGCACTGAATTTAGCAGATGAGGGGCAAAACCTTTTATTTGAAGAATTACGAAAATCATTTCAGCAAAGTGCGACGCTAGAAGAGCAAATGCTAGCTTTATATTTAATGAATGAATTGTCAACGCCAGAGAAGGTTGGTTTCTTCTTTGATGTAACGCAAGCGAAAAATGGTGTTCCAATCGTATCGCAACTTGCAAAGTATTTCTTTTTACTTAATAGTCATAAAAGCATTCCGGCTGATTTACAGCAATTTGAACAGTGCGTGCGAATCGCGGATGCATTATACAATTATACGAAAAAAGATGATGAATTAATCGAAGAGTGTTTACATTTTTGGTTTTGTACGTTCATACGTTTATATACATCTGGGGCAATCTTTACAAATGTGTACGGTTGGTCAGCAGCAATTGAATATATTGTGCGTGGCGAACAAAGAAATAAGATGACACAGGCGGAGCTTGGAAATGTATATAATGTATCTGTAGCGACTGTACGAAAGTATGTGCAGGCTGTTAAGCGTACGCACACATAAGATAAGCAAATCATTGGGAAAAAAATGATGCTAACAGTATAATGAGGTTAACTTAATGTGTATGAATGAATAGGAGTGAATAGTGTGTCAGAAGAAAAAATTTATGATGTCATTATTATTGGTGCAGGACCAGCTGGTATGACAGCTGCAGTATATACATCTCGTGCGAATTTAAGCACACTGATGCTTGAACGCGGTATTCCAGGCGGACAAATGGCAAATACGGAAGATGTAGAAAACTATCCAGGTTATGGGTCTATTTTAGGACCAGATCTATCAAATAAAATGTTTGAGCACGCGAAGAAATTTGGTGCTGAATATGCATACGGTGATGTGAAAGAAGTCATCGATGGTAAAGAGTACAAAACAATCGTAGCTGGTAAAAAAGAATATAAAGCACGTGCAATTATCGTTGCAAGCGGTGCAGAATATAAAAAAATTGGTGTGCCTGGTGAAAAAGAACTTGGCGGCCGCGGTGTATCATATTGTGCAGTATGTGATGGCGCATTCTTTAAAGGGAAAGAACTTGTTGTAATTGGCGGGGGAGACTCTGCTGTTGAAGAGGGTGTATATTTAACACGCTTCGCATCAAAAGTAACAATCGTTCACCGTCGTGACACTCTTCGTGCACAGAAAATTTTACAAGATCGTGCTTTCCAAAATGAGAAAGTAGATTTCATTTGGAATCACACTATAAAAGAAATTAACGATACAAATGGTAAAGTAGGAAGTGTAACACTTGTAGATGTAAACAGCGGTGAAGAACAAGAAGTCAAAACTGACGGCGTTTTCGTATACATCGGTATGCTACCATTATCAAAACCGTTTGTTGAGCTTGGTATTACAAATGAAAATGGTTATGTTGAAACGAATGAGCGTATGGAAACGAAAGTTCCTGGTATTTTCGCAGCTGGTGATGTTCGCGAAAAAATGCTTCGTCAAATTGTAACTGCAACAGGCGATGGCAGTATTGCAGCACAAAGTGCACAACACTATGTAGAAGAATTATTAGAGGAACTAAAAACTGTAACAGAAAAATAAGGGGTAATATACCTTTTGAGAAGAAAGCTACCGATAGGAGCTTTCTTTTTTTATGTAAAAATGTCAAAATTTCGTCAAAAACAATTAGGATTATAAGCTTTCTTATTGATATACTGGACTTTACGGAAAAAATCACTATAAGAAATGAGGAATTTATTCAGTATGGAATGGCGTAATATATATCGTGGATTTTGTATGGGCGTTAGTGATTTAATTCCTGGTGTGAGCGGCGGAACAATCGCTGTTGTGTTAGGGATTTATGAACAATTGCTTGCAGCAATTAGCGGTTTCTTTAGTCGTGAATGGAAAAAACATTTAGGGTTTTTAATTCCACTTGCAGCTGGTGTGGCGGCAGCGTTCTTGACATTAAGTCATGTTATTAAATACTTACTTGCAAATCATTATGAACCAACCCAGTTCTTCTTCCTCGGTTTAATTATTAGCATTTTACCAATGTTAATGAGAGAAGCTGATGCGAAAGAAACATTTAAAGGAAATCATATCGTCGTATTGGTAATTGCAGCAATTCTTGTAGCTATAACGGCCTTCTTCAAGCCGGATAAAGCGGCAGATCCAATTACGACGTTAACAATTTTAAATACAATTGGTTTATTTTTCGCAGGATGGATGGCTAGTATGGCTATGCTTCTTCCTGGAATTAGTGGATCGTTTATTTTGTTAATTATTGGTGTGTATCCAACAGCAATTAACGCTTTAACTACGTTGAATTTACCATTAATCGTGGTTATCGGTGCCGGAGTTATGGCTGGATTTGTTGTAAGTAGTAAAGGAATTAGTTATCTATTAGAGCGTTATAAGAGTATGACGTTTGCAGCAATTATTGGACTTGTTATCGGATCGATTGTAATTGTGTTCCCTGGCATTCCGACTGGTGGAATGTCAATTGTAAGTTCAATCATTACTTTTATTTTAGGATTTGCGATTGTTACTTATTTCGGTAAGAAATAAGTACTTTAATCCCCTTGATGATAAAAATCGTTAAGGGGATTTTTATGTGTTTTAATGGGAATCAGAGCGTTTAGATTGCTTGTTATAGAAAGCTTTTTTACAATTGTTTCATGTTATGTGTTTAGCGAAAGGGGACTGGCTCCTTCGTTGTAGCAAATTGTTTTTGATAGTATAATGAAATGAGTATGCAGTGAGAAATTTTGCTGCAAGTAGCTGAGGTGAAGAAACATGCAAAGAGTGACAAACTGTGTGTTAATTAGAGATAATGAAGTACTCTTACTTCAAAAACCTCGCCGAAATTGGTGGGTTGCACCAGGTGGAAAGATGGAACGTGGTGAGACGGTAAGAGAATCAGTTGTTCGCGAGTATCGTGAAGAAACAGGTATTTATTTAAAGAACCCAGCGTTAAAGGGGGTCTTCACCTTTGTCATCCAAGAAGGTGATAAGGTTGTTTCTGAATGGATGATGTTCTCCTTTTTAGCAACAGATTTTGCAGGAGAAAACAAATTAGAGAGCGAAGAAGGCATCATTGGTTGGCATACATTTGATAAAATTGATGATTTAGCAATGGCACCAGGAGATTATCACATTATTGATTATTTAATTAAAGGGAATGGTATAATCTACGGTACATTTGTATATACCCCAGATTTTGAGTTGCTTTCATATCGATTAGATCCGAGTTAAACCTTCAAGGAGAGGATACGATGACAGAGAATAATGATATAAAAATGGTAATTATTACAGGGATGTCTGGAGCTGGAAAAACGGTAGCGTTACAAAGTTTTGAAGATTTAGGATATTTTTGTGTAGATAATTTACCACCGATGTTATTGCCGAAGTTTATTGAACTTATGGCAGATTCAAAAGGAAAAATGAATAAAGTTGCACTCGGTATTGATTTACGTGGCCGAGAGTTTTTTGAATATTTATGGGGAGCACTTGACGATTTATCAGAACGCACATGGATTATCCCTCATATTTTATTCTTAGATGCGAAAGATAGCACACTTGTAACTCGTTATAAAGAAACGAGACGTTCGCATCCACTTGCGCCAACTGGCTTGCCGTTAAAGGGAATTGAAGCAGAGCGTAGTTTATTAACTGATATGAAGGCGCGAGCGAATATTGTGCTTGATACATCTGATTTGAAACCGAAAGAATTACGAGAAAAAATTGTTCACTTGTTCTCAACAGAAACTGAGCAAGCATTCCGTGTAAATGTTATGTCGTTTGGATTTAAGTACGGAATTCCAATTGATGCTGATTTAGTATTTGATGTGCGTTTTTTACCAAATCCATATTATATTCCACATATGAAGCCATTAACAGGACTAGATGAAGAAGTTTCGTCATATGTGTTGAAATTTAATGAAACACATAAGTTTTTAGAGAAATTGACGGACCTTATCACTTTCATGCTGCCTCATTATAAAAGAGAAGGTAAGAGTCAACTTGTAATTGCGATTGGATGTACAGGTGGACAACATCGTTCTGTTACGCTTACAGAGTACCTTGGGAAACATTTGAAACCAGAGTATAGCGTTCATGTATCTCATCGTGATGTGGAGAAGAGAAAGGGCCATTAAGGGATGAAAAAAGAGAGAAAACCTAGAATTGTCATCATGGGAGGAGGAACTGGACTTTCTGTTTTATTAAGAGGATTAAAACAATATCCTGTTGATATTACAGCAGTTGTAACGATAGCCGACGATGGAGGCAGTTCAGGTAGACTACGTGATGAGTTAGAAATTCCACCTCCAGGTGATATTCGTAACGTACTTGTTGCGTTATCGGATGTAGAACCATTAGTGGAAGCTTTATTTCAGCACCGTTTTACAACTGGAGACGGACTGAAAGGGCATGCGTTAGGAAATTTACTATTGGCAGGTATGACTTCGATTACAGGAGACTTTTACCACGCGATTACGGAAACGAGTAAAGTGTTAAATGTCAGAGGACGTGTATTGCCAGCAGCGAATCAAAGTGCGGTGCTTCATGCAGAACTAGAAGATGGAGAAATTGTAACAGGTGAATCAAAGATCCCTTATTTCGGGAAGAAGATTAATCGTGTCTTTTTAACTCCAGAAGATGTAGAACCGCTATATGAAACGTTGACTGAAATTAAACGAGCTGATTTGCTTGTTTTCGGTCCAGGAAGTCTGTACACGAGTATATTACCAAATTTAGTTGTTAACAAAATTGGGGACGCTGTTCTTGCTGCAAAAGCGAAGAAGGTATATGTATGTAATGTTATGACGCAAGCGGGTGAAACGATGGGGTATACTGCGTTTGATCATGTGCAGGCGTTGCATGATCATTTAGGTAAACCGTTTATTGATACTGCAATTGTAAATAATCGTGATATCCCTTGTGAATTGCGTAAGTTATATGAGGAAGAAATGTCGGAACCAGTTGTAGTGGATGAAGACCGTTTTGCTGAAAATAGTATTGATGTAATTCAAGATCAATTAGCGAAGTATGATGATCGTGTTGTAAGACATGATACATTAAAGTTAGCTTCTATTTTATATTCACTGTTATAAATGTGCGTTATCTCTTGATGAGGTAACGCTCCTCATTCATATAGGACAAGATTTTTGTTCCACAATAATAGTATAAGGAGGTGTTGACTGTGTCATTTGCATCAGAAACAAAGAAAGAGTTGACCAATCTTGAAGTGAAGGAATGCTGTGAGAAAGCAGAATTATCGGCGTTGCTTCGAATGAACGGATCGCTTTCTTTTTCAAATCGTCGCCTATCTATCGATATTCAAACGGAAAATGCAGCAATTGCAAGAAGGATTTATACGCTTTTGAAAAAAGGATATGATGTGACGGTAGAATTACTTGTTCGTAAAAAAATGCGATTGAAGAAAAATAATGTATATATCGTGCGGCTTGTTGAGAAGTCTCGCGAAATACTAGCAGATCTTCACATTGTTCGAGATGATTTTTCGTTTATTCGAAATATATCACAGGAATTAATTGAGAAGAAATGTTGTAAACGATCGTATTTACGCGGTGCATTTTTAGCAGGTGGTTCAGTAAATAACCCAGAAACATCATCTTATCATTTAGAAATCTTTTCGTTATATAAGGAACATAATGATTCTATATGTGAACTGATGAACGGATTTGATTTAAATAGTAAGACGTTGGAAAGAAGAAAAGGGTACATTACGTATTTGAAAGAAGCTGAGAAAATTACAGAGTTTTTAAATATTATAGGTGCCCATAATGCACTTTTAAGATTTGAAGATATTCGAATTGTTCGCGATATGCGTAATTCAGTAAATCGTTTAGTTAACTGCGAAACGGCCAATTTAAATAAAACAATTGGTGCAGCGTTAAGGCAAATTGAGAATATCCGCTATATTGATGAGACGGTTGGTCTTGATATTTTGCCAGATAAACTAAGAGAAATTGCACAGTTACGGATAGATTATCAAGATGTAACATTGAAAGAGTTAGGCGAGATGGTATCCGGGGGGAAAATTAGTAAATCGGGTATTAATCATCGTTTGCGTAAAATCGATGAGATTGCAGAGAAATTACGCGCGGGAGAAACGGTAGCAAAAAAATAAGAGGTTAAAGGGGAAATGGAGCTGTGGTTAAAAAACGGGTTAAAGTTTCATTAAAAAACGGCTTACAAGCACGTCCGGCTGCGTTGTTTGTACAAGAGGCAAATCGTTTTCATTCTGATATTTTCATCGAGAAAGATGGAAAGGCAGTTAACGCAAAGAGCATAATGGGGATTATGAGCTTAGCAATCGGAACGGGTAGCATGATAACAATTACAACAGAAGGTTCAGATGCAGAAGAAGCTTTAGAAGCATTAGCTGCATATGTGCAATAAAAGGCTATCGCGCGTGCGCGATAGTTTTTTTATCCCGCATTAACGGGCAGTAAGACTCCCACCTCAAAATTCGGCTGTAAAGCAAAGGAGTTAGGTGGGAGATCAACTGCCCGTAAAAGCCCGATTGGTGCGGGCTAATAATCAGTGGGGGATGAACAAAACCCCCACTGATTAAAGTTTCACTTTATTTTGTTATTTTGGGAGTAGTCCGATTGGTGCATGTTAACAATTAGCGGGGTATGTGGATGGTTTGCGTTTGTCGGGAATTTTCGGTAAGTCGATATGTTGTGTCGAAACGTCGATATATTTGTTCGAATACTAGGTTGGGTATGTAAACAGGGGATTACATGATATAAAAAAGCGCCCTGTTGATAGGGCGCTTCCGCTTTTAAATGTATCCAGCTCCAGCGGCTAGAACAGTCGGTCGTTTCGCCCCTTCATTCGAGGCAAAAAGCGCCTCGGAATCAGGGGCTCCAACGCCCTCCTGTTCTAAACGAGCCGCTTCCGCTTTTAAGTATTAACGATTTGTAAAGATCTTATCGATTAAACCGTATTCTAAAGCTCTTTCAGCTGTCATGAAGTTGTCGCGGTCTGTGTCGCGTTGTAAAACTTCAAGTGGTTGACCTGTACGGTCAGCAAGGATTTGGTTTAATTTTTCACGTAAGAATAGGATACGTTTTGCAGCGATTTCGATTTCAGTCGCTTGACCTTGTGCTCCACCAAGTGGTTGGTGAATCATTACTTCACTGTTTGGAAGAGCGAAACGTTTTCCTTTTTCACCTGCTGCAAGTAAGAATGCACCCATAGATGCAGCCATACCGATACAGATTGTTGATACTTGTGGTTTAATAAACTGCATTGTATCGTAAATTGCCATACCTGCTGTGATAGAACCACCAGGGCTGTTGATATAGATGTGAATATCTTTTTCTGGATCTTGAGATTCCAAGAATAAAAGCTGGGAAACGATTGAGTTTGCTACGTTGTCATCAATTGCGCTACCAAGCATAATGATGCGGTCTTTTAATAGTCGAGAGTAAATATCGTAAGCGCGTTCTCCACGATTTGTTTGTTCAATTACTGTAGGAATTAAATTCATCTGTTATTTCCTCCTTTGAAAGCTTTCTTAGTCTTATAATACAATTATGGTCAATAAAGGTCAAACGAAACCACTTTAAATCAAAAAAATATGTAGTTGTACCATGATTTATTCGCTATGTTTTTGAAATTCCCTGCTTTTGTATCTTCAACATCATAACCGAATTACATAAATTTAAACGTGATTAAAGCTGTATAAAAGGCAAAAGAACGCCTTTTATACAGAAGCGTTCTTTCATTACCTATTCTTTTAAAAGATAGGTTACTTTATTTAAGATGTTCTCGATTTGTTCCGCGTTTTTACTATACATATCACTCGCTGATTTTGATTTCGTTTCTAAAGAGAATAATTCAAGATCAGCATGGCATTTTTTTAAAGATGCTAATAATAAAGGTTTGTTTTGAGGGGATGGCATTTGGAGTTTATCATTGTAAATGTCGATAGTAAGTTGTCCGTATGAATCAACTTGAGCGAGAAAGACATTTTCAATGACAACACCAAGTTTTTCTAATTCTGAATGTAACCAAGCGCGGTTATGTCCGCTAGCAGAAAGAGGTTCATCTAGTACATTTCCATCCATAATAACAGTTTGTGTTTCTTTTTCATTTGGTACTTTTAACCCGATGTCTTTTGCTGTAAGTGGTTGGCGATCTTTCTTCAATAATACATTTAATTCTCCGCTCGGTTCCAATACAGCAAATTCAACATCAGCTACGCTGAACGCATCTTTTCCTCGGAGTAGTTCAAGTAATTCGTCACTTGTATATTTTTCTTTCTTTAAGTTATCTTCGAGTATTTTTCCATCTTTTATTAATACGGTAGATTTCCCTTCAAAGAAGTCCCGAGCTGTTTTGTTCTTTAAGGAGAGGATTCCTGTGAAAAAAGGTACCACAGCGAAAATGAGTATCGCAAAGACGCCGTGGAAAAATTTTGAATCGAGCCCTGTAGATACTTGGGCAGCAATATCACCAATCGTCATTCCGGCTATGTATTCGAAAAAAGAGAGTTGGGAGATTTGTCTTTTTCCTAACCATTTTGTAATAGCGAATAAAATAATTAATATGAATACAGAGCGGAGAATGACAAGCGTCCATTCGGGTAGGTGAGACATAGTAAATTCCTCCAGTCTACTTAAAACCCTTTATATTGAGGTTCTTCACGTTCTAATACTGAAATTCTATCCTTTAAATCAGCGATAACGCTGTCCATTTCTAACATACATTCATGAAATACGCGTTTTGCTTCTTCATCTTGTGAATTTAATGAAAGGGAGCTTAAACTTGCTTGAGCGCCCCTTACACTAGCAAGACAAGTTTTTACGCTAGCGATAACAGTCATACAAACACCTCTTATCCTTTCGGTTTAAATAGTAATGCCCCGATGAATCCGAAAATAATAGCTGCGGATATACCAGCACTCGTTACTTTAAACATACCGGTAATGACACCGACGATTCCATGTTTAGCCGCTTCTTCCATCGCACCGTGAACGAGGGCGTTACCGAAGCTTGTAATTGGTACGGTTGCTCCGGCCCCAGCGAAATCAATTAATGGTTCATAAAGATTAAGCCCGTCTAATATTGCGCCGATAACAACGAGTGTTGCCATTGTATGAGCTGGCGTTAACTTACCGACATCAAACATCAGTTGCCCAATTACACATATAAGTCCACCAATGACGAAAGCCCAGAAAAAAATCATTGCGTTGCACCTCCAAATTCAATCGAAACAGCGTGAGCGATACAGGGGATTGTTTCTTCTTGCTGGAATGTCAGCGGAGATAGTAAAGCGCCTGTTGCAACGACAAGTATCTTATTAAATTCTCCCCTTTTCATTCGATTTAATAAATGACCGTACACGACTGTTGCAGAACATCCCGGGCCACTTGCACCAGCTATGACAGGTTGTCCGTCTCTATAAATGATGATTCCGCAATCTTGGAATTGCTCGCTCGTTACTTTTGTTCCATGTTTATGTAGTAGGTCGTAGGCAATTTCGCGACCAACATGTCCAAGGTCACCTGTTACAATTAAGTCGTAGTAAGAGGCGTCAATTTGTCGTTCGCGTAAATGGGCTTCAATCGTATCGACAGCCGCTGGGGCCATCGCGCCACCCATATTAAATGGATCAGTTAATCCCATATCGACAACGCGACCAATTGTTGCGGATGTTACTTGTGGACCATATCCAGTGTCACTTAAAATAGCTGCGCCTGCACCGGTCACTGTCCACTGGGCAGTAGGGGGTTTTTGACCACCGTATTCAGTTGGATATCGGAATTGTTTTTCTACGGCAGCGTTATGGCTTGATGCTCCAGTTAATAAATATTTCGCACCTTTTGCATTTACAATACTTGCCCCAAGTGCTAATCCTTCCATAGAAGTAGAGCAAGCTCCAAATAATCCGAGATAAGGTGTTCCGAGTGTACGACATGCAAAGCTTGTTGGAGTTATTTGATTAATTAAATCTCCTGCGAGTACGAATTGAATATCGTCTTTACGAAGTTTGGCCTTTTCGGTAGCTCGGCTACAAGCTTCTTCAAATAAAATTTTATGTGCCTTTTCGTAAGAATCTTGTCCAAGCCATAAATCTTCATGGAGGGTGTCGAAGTCTTCAGGGATATTTCCCTTTGCTTCAAATGGTCCACCGACTACCCCGGTTGAGATAATGACTGGTTTGTTTTCAAATACCCACGTTCGGTGTCCTTGTAACATTTATAGCCCTCCCCATTGAACGAGAATCGTTTTAATAAGTGCGATGACGAAAGCAGAGAATACACCAAACAAAATAACAGAGCCGGCTAATTTAAACATGTTACCTCCAACACCAAGGACGAACCCTTCAGTCCGGTGTTCAATACAGGCTGCGATTACCGAGTTTCCAAATCCAGTAACAGGTACAGCTGTGCCAGCTCCGGCAAATTGTCCGAGGCGGTCATATACACCGAATCCAGTTAGTAACATCGAGATGAAAATAAGAGTTGCGACTGTTGGATTTCCCGCTGAACGCTCAGTGAAATCAAAATATGTGATGTAAAAAGTAGAAATAAGCTGTCCGATTAAACAAATAAAGCCACCGACAAAAAAAGCTTTTATACAATTTTTCAAGACAGGACGCTTGGGCTCCCGTTCTTGCTCGAATTTTTTATATTCCTGTTGTACAGGGGTTAAGTTTTTATCTTTACTAGACATTTCAATCCTTCCTTTTCTATTAGAAAGCGTTAAGTGTTAGATTCCATTTCTGATCCGATAAGCTTTAACTGTTTTTTGATTTCATCTTTATTTACTTCTTTTCTCTTAATTTTGATTTCAAGCTTTTCGAGTAACATAAAGATCTTTTTATCTGTACTGACACGAACATCGAAAGTAGGATAGTCATCACTTAATTGTTTTTGAATTTTTTTGCGCAGTGGTTTTAGTCCAAACCTTTCATGATGTTCAGGTTTAACCGCTATGTAGAGGTCTAAATTTGAATTAACTGCGGTGCTTTTTATAATTTCATCCATAGCGAGAGCCTTTTTCTTTGCTTCTTGCGATATAGATTGATTAAAGGATTCTGTACTCATCTTCGTTAATTTGGGGCCTTTTTCTTTCTCTGTTCGTTTTGCTTCTTCTTTCTTTACCTTTTTATCTAATGGGCTATTATCACAGCCGGTAAAAGAGCTAAATAGAAGTACAAATAACGCGGTTATGAGGCCGAGTTTTCGCATGATTATCATTCCATTTCTATTGCATTATGTAATGTGAGAGAAAAAGGATGACTGCATATCATCCTTTTTCTATTCCACAGCAATATGTGCTTTTTGTTAATAGGTTATTGCTGTGTGTATTGTGGTTCTTCTTGTTGGACTTCTTCAACACGTGGGTTTAAAGAATCGATAATTGTTTGTGTTTGCTGCGCAGCTGTTTGGAAAAGTTGCTTTGCTTGTTGGTTATCCGTATCAAGAGCGAATCCCTCTAAGCTAGCTTGTGCACTTTTTAATCCAGAAACAGTTTGCTTTAGTTTTGTAATTACAGTCATTGAATGAAGCCCCCTTTGGAATATCAATTCAAAGATTATAATTTGTGAGTTGGGGGGAATTTATGATTGGAAAATTTAGGGGAGGGATATGTATTTATATGCTTCCAGCTAAGGGGCATAAAGGATTAAGGGTATATTTTTATTGCTTTAGATGGATTTTATTGCTATTATTATGAGAAGAAAATGAAGTGTTTTTTTATAATCATGCGCCCATAGCTCAGTCGGATAGAGCGGTGGTTTCCGGTACCACGTCTGCCGGGGGTTCGAATCCCTCTGGGCGCGTCAAAAGGTCCTAACTTACAAATGTAAGTTAGGACCTTTTTTATTTCTCTCTTGTTATATCTGATAATAAGATTTACTATTAGTATGTGGTAATAATTATTATGTATCATTATTTTCTTTCAATATTATTCATTTTTCGGTTGTAAGTTGTAAATCTCATTAATACATATAAATTAATAATATTTTGGAATGGGTGTCTGCGATAGGATTCTCCTTTTACCAAACTTATTGTACAATAGAAACAAGGGGGAGATTAGTTTGAAGGCAAGTCTTTTACAAGAACAAAGCTTACGTTTGGCAATGACACAAGAGTTAAGGCAAGCGATTACAATGCTCCAGTATAATGTACAAGAATTATCGGAGTTTTTGTATGAGCAATCGTTAGAGAATCCCCTTATTGAGTTAGGTGGTTTTGAGAGGGAGAAGAAAAAGAGCTCTAACGCAAGTAAAAGTACCAGCAAACAAGTCGAGAATCGGATGGAAATCTACAGTGTGGATTCAACAACGATTCAGCAACATTTATTAAATCAAATACAGTATTATAAAATAGATGAAGAAGAGCGAAAAGTAGCTTCTTTCATTATTATGAACATGGATGGAAATGGGTATTTACAAGAAACGAATGAAGAGCTATCAGAGCTTCTTTCTGCGTCGATGGATGTAGTAGACCGTTCTGTGGAGCTTGTCCAATCTTTAGAGCCGGCAGGGGTAGGGGCGCGTAATATTCAGGAATGTCTAACCTTGCAATTGAAGCGCTTACAAAGACGTAATGGATTAGCGGAAGAGGTTGTAGAGGAGCACTTTACTTACTTCGTGAAGAAAGATTGGCGAAAGCTCGTTCAAGTGCTGAAGTGTAGTAATGAGGAATTACAGCATGCGGTAAATTGTATTACGTCATTACAACCAAAACCAGGTCTTGCGTTTTCTTCTGATAAACCACTTTATATTGTGCCTGATATGGCGGTGAAAAAAGAAGGTGATCGTCTCGTTTTACAGATGAACGAGAGAAATATGCCGAGAATTGAAATTCATTCTGAGTATAGTGCGCTTCTTAATAATAGTGAAAGTGAAGTTGCTTCTTACGTATCGGAGAAGTATCAGCATGTGCAATGGATTATGCGCAGTTTGAAACAGAGAAAACAAACACTCTTACAAGTGATGACTATTATTATGGAAAAACAGCGTGATTTCTTCTGGAAAGGTCCAGAGTATTTAAAGCCACTTGCTTTAAAAGAGGTAGCGGAAGAGTTAAGTGTGCACGAGTCTACAATTAGTCGTGCAACGCGAAATAAGTATGTGCAAACACCGCACGGTTTATTTGAGATGAAATCCTTCTTTAGTAATGCTGTTTCAACGACAGAGGATGAGGCCGTTTCAACGAAGCGGGTGAAGCGGTTTATTCAAACGCTTGTGGAGGCGGAAAATAAGAAAAAGCCACTTTCGGATCAAAAGATTTCAAAATTATTAGAAGAAGAGCATGAAGTCGTTATTTCTCGAAGAACAGTTGCGAAGTATAGAGAACAAATGCACATTCCTGCTTCGTCTCTAAGAAAAACAATTGGATAGGTGAAGAAGATGAAAGTTGTACTATATACAAAAAAAGATTGTGGTCTTTGTGAAAAGGCGAAACAAGTTTTACAGGAAGTACAATGTGAATATTCTTTTCAAATCGAGGAAATAGATATATATGAAGATAATGACCTTTTAGAAAAATATCATTTAATGATTCCGGTTGTAGAAATAGGCGGAAAACAAGTAGAATATGGTAACATTCACAAAGGTGTCATAATAAACTATATAAACAATGCAGTTAAGAGTTGAATAAGTTTCTATCTCCTGTTACAATAATACACGTAGCAGGGATTATTTTTTTAACCTATGTGGGACATAAAATGTCACTACGGGACACAAAGTGACCACAAGGGAAAATGAACCAATGTAGTGAGGAGAAAAGATATGCGCTCATGGATTCAGAACACAAAAAAATTATTACCTGATCTGCTACCTGTTATGCAAACGAGAATGCAAGTTCTTCAGTACATTAGGCTTATGCAGCCGATTGGAAGAAGAAACTTATCCGCAAGTCTTGGTATGACAGAACGAGTATTGCGAAGTGAAGTTCAAGTTTTGAAAGAACAAAACTTAGTTCACGTCGCTTCTTCTGGAATGACTTTGACAGAAGAAGGAACAGCTTTAGTTCTTGCTTTGGAAGACTTTATGAAAGAAATTTCCGGGTTAAAGGTTTTAGAAAAACAACTTAAGGAAACATTAGATTTGGATGAAGTTTTCGTTGTCCCTGGTGATAGTGATGAATCACCTTGGGTCAAACTGGAGATGGGCCGTGCTTGTGTGACTTGTATAAAAGACCGTCTAACAGCGAATAATATCGTTGCTGTGGCTGGAGGAACTACGCTAGCTGCTGCTGCGGACATGATGCAACTTGATTGCAAAGATTTACATATGCTATTTGTCCCAGCGCGTGGTGGAATTGGAGAAGGTGTTGAGTTAGAAGCCAATACCATTTGTGCCAAAATGGCACAAAATACGATGAGTAATTATCGCTTATTGTATGTTCCAGATCACGTTAGTAGCGAAGCATATGCGTCCATTGTAACAGAGCCATCCGTGAAAGAAGTTCTTGAGTTGATTCGATCTTCCAATATCGTCATTCATGGAATCGGTGATGCGTTAACAATGGCACGTCGCAGAAATACTTCAGAAGCAGATTGGTTAAAGATTCAGGCAAGCGAAGCAGTTGGCGAAGCTTTCGGTTACTACTTTAATGAACAAGGAAATGTTGTTCATAAAGTAAGAACAGTTGGTATGCAACTTGAAGATTTACAACATGTATCTCACGTTGTTGCAGTCGCTGGAGGTTCTTCGAAGGCAAAGGCAATACAGGCTGTAATAAAGCAAGGGCACACTTCAATTCTAATTACAGATGAAGGTGCAGCAAAACAGTTAACAAAGGGTATTACCCTTTAAATATAATCCCCCAAGGAGGAAATTCAAATGACTAAAATTGGTATTAATGGATTTGGACGTATCGGACGTAACGTATTCCGCGCAGCTCTTAACAACTCTGAGGTAGAAGTAGTAGCAATCAACGACTTAACAGATGCTAAAACATTAGCTCACCTTTTAAAATATGACACAGTTCACGGAACTTTAAATGCAGAAGTATCTGCTAACGAAAACAGCATCGTTGTTAACGGTAAAGAAATTAAAGTTATCGCTGAGCGTGACCCAGCTCAATTACCATGGAGCGACTACGGAGTAGAAGTAGTAGTAGAATCTACTGGCCGTTTCACTAAAAAATCAGACGCTGAAAAACACTTAGGTGGATCAGTTAAGAAAGTTATCATCTCAGCTCCAGCTTCTGACGAAGATATCACTGTAGTTATGGGTGTTAACCACGAACAATACGATGCAGCTAACCACAACGTAGTATCTAACGCTTCTTGTACTACAAACTGTCTAGCTCCATTCGCTAAAGTATTAAACGAAAAATTCGGCGTAAAACGCGGAATGATGACAACAATTCACTCTTACACTAACGACCAACAAATCTTAGACTTACCACACAAAGATTTACGTCGTGCTCGTGCAGCAGCTGAAAACATGATCCCAACATCTACTGGTGCTGCTAAAGCTGTAGCATTAGTATTACCAGAACTTAAAGGTAAATTAAACGGTGGCGCTGTACGTGTTCCAACTGCTAACGTTTCTCTTGTTGACTTAGTTGTTGAACTTGACAAAGAAGTAACAGTTGAAGATGTAAACGCAGCATTCAAAGCAGCAGCTGAAGGCGAATTAAAAGGTATCCTTGGATACAGCGAAGAGCCATTAGTATCTATCGACTATAACGGATGCACAGCTTCTTCTACAATCGACGCATTATCTACAATGGTAATGGAAGGTAACATGGTTAAAGTACTTTCTTGGTACGATAACGAAACTGGTTACTCTAACCGCGTAGTAGACCTAGCTGCATACATGACTTCTAAAGGTCTTTAATTCTTAAGTATATAAGCAATCAATGACAAAACGAGGGAGAGGGTTTGTTCCCTCTCTCTCTTCTTTCGTTTTAGAAGCAAATGTGTTAAGCTTTTGAATGGGTTTTGTCAATCCTAACTAGTAGTCGGAGGGAAAACCAATGAACAAAAAATCAATTCGTGACGTAGATTTAAAAGGTAAGCGTGTATTTTGCCGCGTTGATTTCAACGTACCTATGAAAGAAGGCAAAATTACAGATGAAACTCGTATCCGTGCAGCTCTTCCTACAATTCAATATTTAGTAGAGCAAGGTGCGAAAGTTATTTTAGCAAGCCACTTAGGCCGTCCAAAAGGTCAAGCAGTAGAAGAATTACGTCTTACTCCAGTAGCAGCACGTTTAGGCGAGCTTCTTGGTAAAGATGTTAAGAAAGCGGACGAAGCATTCGGACCAGTTGCACAAGAAATGGTTGCAGCAATGAACGAAGGCGACGTATTAGTTCTTGAAAACGTACGTTTCTATGCGGGCGAAGAAAAGAACGATGCAGAACTTGCGAAAGAATTTGCAGCTCTTGCTGATATCTTCGTAAACGATGCATTCGGTGCAGCTCACCGTGCTCACGCTTCTACAGCAGGAATCGCAGACTACCTACCAGCAGTATCTGGTTTACTAATGGAAAAAGAGTTAGATGTATTAGGTAAAGCACTTTCTAACCCAGAACGTCCATTCACAGCTATCATCGGTGGTGCGAAAGTAAAAGATAAAATCGGTGTAATTCGTCATCTATTAGACAAAGTGGATAACTTAATCATCGGTGGCGGACTTGCTTACACATTCGTTAAAGCTTTAGGTCATGAAATTGGTCTATCTCTATGTGAAGATGACAAGATTGAACTAGCTAAAGAATTTATGCAACTTGCAAAAGAAAAAGGCGTAAACTTCTACATGCCAGTTGATGTTGTAATCACAGAGGAATTCTCTGAAACTGCAACAACTAAAATCGTTGGTATCGACTCTATCCCTTCTAACTGGGAAGGCGTGGACATCGGTCCTAAAACACGTGAAATTTATGCAGATGTAATCAAAAACTCTAAGCTTGTTGTATGGAATGGACCAATGGGTGTATTCGAAATGACTCCATTCGCAGAAGGTACAAAAGCAGTAGGACAAGCATTAGCAGATGCAGAAGATACATACTCTGTTATCGGCGGTGGGGACTCTGCAGCAGCTGTTGAAAAATTCGGTATGGCTGATAAAATGAGCCACATTTCTACTGGCGGCGGTGCGTCATTAGAATTCATGGAAGGTAAAGAGCTTCCAGGTGTAGTTTGTCTTAACGACAAATAAGTAGCAGCCAAAGAAAAAGGACGGTGCAAAGCATGCGTAAACCAATTATCGCAGGTAACTGGAAAATGAATAAAACTCTATCTGAAGCAGTTAGCTTCGTAGAGGAAGTTAAAGGTCAAATCCCAGCAGCTTCAGCTGTTGATGCAGTAGTTTGCTCTCCAGCTCTATTCTTAGAGCGTTTAGTAGCAGCGACTGAAGGAACTGACTTACAAGTAGGTGCACAAAACATGCACTTCGAAAAAAATGGTGCATTCACTGGCGAAATTAGCCCAGTAGCACTTAGCGACTTAAAAGTAGGCTACGTAGTACTTGGCCACTCTGAGCGTCGTGAAATGTTTGCTGAAACAGACGAATCAGTAAACAAAAAGACTCTTGCAGCATTTGAACATGGTTTAACACCAATCGTTTGTTGTGGTGAGACTTTAGAAGAGCGCGAAAGCGGAAAAACATTTGATCTAGTAGCAGGTCAAGTGACAAAAGCACTTGCAGGTTTAACAGAAGAGCAAGTTAAAGCAACTGTTATCGCTTATGAGCCAATCTGGGCTATCGGTACAGGTAAATCTTCTTCTTCTGCAGATGCAAACGAAGTATGTGCGCACATCCGTAAAGTTGTTGCAGAAGCTGTTTCTCCAGAAGCTGCAGAAGCTGTTCGTATTCAATACGGCGGTAGCGTAAAACCAGAAAACATCAAAGAGTATATGGCACAATCTGACATCGACGGCGCTTTAGTTGGCGGTGCTAGCTTAGAGCCTGCTTCGTTCTTAGGTCTTCTGGGGGCGGTAAAATGAGAAAGCCAACAGCTTTAATCATTCTTGATGGTTTCGGACTACGTGAAGAAACTTACGGGAATGCTGTAGCACAAGCTAAGAAACCTAATTTTGATGGTTACTGGAACAAATTCCCTCATACAACGCTTACAGCTTGTGGTGAGGAAGTAGGTCTTCCAGAAGGTCAAATGGGTAACTCTGAGGTTGGTCACTTAAATATCGGTGCTGGCCGCATAGTATATCAAAGCTTAACTCGCGTAAACGTTGCAATTCGTGAAGGTGAGTTCGATCAGAACGAAACTTTCCAAAATGCAATTAAAAGCGTAAAAGAAAAAGGTACTGCTCTTCATTTATTCGGTTTACTTTCTGATGGCGGTGTGCATAGTCACATGAACCATATGTTTGCTCTTCTTCGCTTAGCAGCAAAAGAAGGTGTGGAGAAAGTTTATATCCATGCATTCTTAGACGGCCGCGATGTTGGACCACAAACAGCAAAAGGTTATATCGATGCAACAAATGAAGTAATTAAAGAAACAGGAGTAGGACAATTCGCGACTATCTCTGGTCGTTATTACTCCATGGACCGTGACAAGCGTTGGGATCGCGTAGAAAAATGTTACCGTGCTATGGTGAATGGTGAAGGCCCTACTTATAAATCAGCAGAAGAGTGTGTAGAAGACTCTTATGCAAATGGTATCTACGATGAATTCGTATTGCCGTCTGTAATTGTTAACGAAGATGACACGCCAGTTGCAACAATCAATAATGATGATGCAGTTATCTTCTATAACTTCCGTCCAGACCGTGCAATTCAAATTGCTCGTGTATTTACAAACGAAGACTTCCGTGAGTTCGATCGTGGTGAAAAAGTACCTCACATTCCTGAATTCGTTTGTATGACACATTTCAGTGAAACTGTAGATGGTTACGTGGCATTTAAGCCAATGAACCTTGATAACACATTAGGTGAAGTTGTTGCGCAAGCGGGATTAAAGCAACTTCGCATCGCGGAAACTGAAAAGTATCCGCACGTTACATTCTTCTTTAGCGGTGGTCGTGAGGCTGAATTCCCAGGGGAAGAGCGTATCTTAATTAACTCACCGAAGGTTGCAACGTATGACTTGAAACCTGAAATGAGCATTTACGAAGTAACGGACGCTTTAGTAAATGAAATCGAAAATGATAAACATGATGTTATCATTCTTAACTTTGCGAACTGTGATATGGTTGGCCATTCTGGGATGATGGAACCAACAATTAAAGCAGTAGAAGCAACTGACGAATGTTTAGGAAAAGTTGTAGAAGCGATTCTTGCAAAAGATGGTGTAGCACTTATTACTGCTGACCATGGTAATGCTGATCAGGAGTTAACTGCTGATGGTGGACCAATGACAGCTCATACAACTAACCCGGTTCCTTTCATCGTTACAAAAAATGATGTAGAGCTTCGTGAAGGTGGTATTTTAGGAGATATCGCCCCAACAATGCTTACACTTTTAAATGTGGAACAACCGAAAGAAATGACAGGAAAAACAATTATTAAATAATTTGCTTATATAAAAAGGAGAGAATTTATTATGTCAACAATTATTGATGTTTATGCTCGCGAAGTCCTTGACTCTCGTGGTAACCCAACTGTAGAAGTAGAAGTTTACACAGAAAGCGGCGCATTCGGACGCGCTATCGTACCAAGTGGTGCATCTACTGGTGAACACGAAGCAGTAGAATTACGTGACGGTGACAAATCTCGTTACCTTGGTAAAGGTGTTATGAACGCAGTAAACAACGTTAACGAAGCAATCGCTCCAGAAATCGTTGGTTTCGACGTAACTGACCAAGCTGGTATCGACCGTGCTATGATCGAATTAGATGGCACTCCAAACAAAGGTAAACTAGGTGCTAACGCTATCCTTGGTGTATCTATGGCAGTAGCTCACGCAGCAGCTGACTTCGTAGGTCTTCCATTATACCGTTACCTTGGTGGATTCAATGCAAAACAATTACCAACTCCAATGATGAACATCATCAACGGTGGTTCTCACGCTGATAACAACGTTGACTTCCAAGAGTTCATGATCTTACCAGTTGGTGCTCCAACATTCAAAGAATCAATCCGTATGGGTGCTGAAGTATTCCATGCACTTAAAGCTGTATTACATGACAAAGGTCTTAACACTGCAGTAGGTGACGAAGGTGGATTCGCTCCAAACCTTGGTTCTAACCGTGAAGCATTAGAAGTAATCATCGAAGCTATCGAAAAAGCTGGTTACAAAGCTGGCGAGAACGTATTCTTAGGAATGGACGTTGCTTCTTCTGAGTTCTACAACAAAGAAACTGGTAAATATGACCTTGCAGGCGAAGGCCGTACTGGCTTAACTTCTGCAGAAATGGTTGATTTCTACGAAGAGCTTTGCAAAGACTTCCCAATCATCTCTATCGAAGATGGTTTAGACGAAAACGACTGGGATGGTCACAAATTATTAACTGAGCGTATCGGTGATAAAGTACAATTAGTTGGTGACGATTTATTCGTAACTAACACTCAAAAGCTTGCTGAAGGTATCGAAAAAGGAATCTCTAACTCAATCTTAATTAAAGTTAACCAAATCGGTACTTTAACTGAGACTTTCGAAGCAATCGAAATGGCTAAACGTGCTGGTTACACAGCAGTTGTATCTCACCGTTCTGGTGAAACTGAAGATGCTACAATCGCTGACATCGCAGTTGCAACTAACGCTGGCCAAATCAAAACTGGTTCTATGAGCCGTACTGACCGTATTGCTAAGTACAACCAATTATTACGCATCGAAGACGAACTAGGCGAAATCGCTGTTTACGATGGTTTAAAATCTTTCTACAATATCAAACGATAATTGTAGAAAATAACGACAGACCGTGAGAAATCACGGTCTGTTTTTTTATGCTAAAATTGTTCATCTGTCATAAGTGACATGAAGTATTTAAAGAAAAGGCTATAATCAAAATCGATAGCAATTTATTGCGAGGAGGAGAGCTATCATCTTATCATCGATTCCAGGATCGCAAAAAATGAGAACTTTTAAGAAATATGTTCACCACCTATCTTGTTATATATATGTGCGCTAGAGAGAAGACAGAATAAAAATGGAGTGAAGGGTTTTGTTTTATTGAAATAGTAACTGTTAAAATTCAGAAAATATAAACTTTATACATTAGGTCAAGGTTTTTGACATAATTTGAGTTCGGAAATGCAGTCATATCAAGGGTGTAAGCGTATAACATGGCGGTTTTTTGGTGTCGATTTGATAAATTGCAGCTTTTTACAATTTATACTATGATAAAGATATTAACAGAAGATCGTATAAACATGAGGGATGATGAACATGAAATTTACAAAGATTCTTGTCCAAATTGCAGCTCTTTATGTGTTTTATATGGTAGGAAATTGGGTGCAAGAAATGTTGAATATTCCAATTCCAGGAAGTTTGATTGGGATGTTTTTTTTACTTGTTTTACTTAGCCTAAAAGTACTTCCAGTGAAATGGTTTGATTTAGGAGCAGAAACACTCGTTGCCATTATGCCGTTTTTATTAATTCCGCCAACGCTTGGCCTAATGAATTACGGTGCTTTTTTTATGAGTAAAGGAATTTCTCTTTTCATTACAGTTATAGCGAGTACGTTTTTAATTATTATTGTCGCTGGACATACAGGACAATATCTTGCGAATAGAAAGGAAAAAGAGACACAATGAGCCAAATATTAATCGGAATCGGTTGGGTTCTTTTTACGGTGCTATTATATCAATTATCTAAAAAAATCTATAAATTATTTCCAACACCATTTACCATTCCAATGCTTGTAGCAACAGGATTAATGGCTTTCTTATTTATAGTGCTTGATATACCATATCAAAATTACATGGAAAGCGGTGGTGGCTGGATTGCGAAGCTACTTGGACCAGGTGTTGTAGCATTTGCAATCCCGCTTTATAAACAACGTCATGTTTTGCAAAAATATGTTGTACCAATTGCTGGTGGTGTATTAGTAGGTACAACGGTTGCTATTGCAAGTGATTTCGCTATCGCCTCACTTATGGGAACAGATAAAAGCTTAATTTTATCTTCTTTACCAAAATCAGTGACAATGCCAGTTGCAATGAGTGTATCTGAACAAGTTGGTGGTGTCCCGTCCTTAACAGCGGCCTTCGTCGTTATCGCAGGTATTACTGGAACGATTACAGGACCAATTTTATTAAAATGGAGCCGCGTTACAAACTCGGTTGGTAAAGGGATTGGCTTTGGATGTGCTTCTCATATTATGGGTGTTATGAGAGCGATGAAGAATAATGAGCATGAAGGTGTTATTGGATCGGTAACAATGACATTAACAGCAATTTTGACATGTTTGCTCGGACCATTATTTGCAATGATGTTCATGTAATAGAAGAAAAGCGAGAGCGTCTCTATAGCTCTCGCTTTTCTGTAGGATTTATGCTAACATTTAAACTAACTGAATCTTTGTAGGAGGTACGCCAAGTGCATACGTTATTATCAGTTTTACTTATTATTGTATCGATTTTAATGATTGTTATGGTACTTATGCAGTCTAGTAATAGCTCAGGCCTTTCAGGCGCTATTTCAGGCGGTGCAGAGCAATTGTTTGGTAAGCAAAAGGCGCGTGGAATTGAAGCGGTATTAAACCGTATTACAGTTGTTTTAGCTGTATTATTCTTCGTACTAACAATTGGTGTTACGTACTTCAATTTATAGAATTAAAAAGAAGAAGCGTTAGCTGATTTGTGCTAATGGTTCTTCTTTTTTAATTTGTTATTCGAAAAAAGTTTCTAATTAGATTATGGAATTATAAATATGGTACACTAAGAATAGAAAAAATACGACTAGATTACAGAAGAGAAAGAGGAGAAATACATGATGAAATTAGCATCTCCAAAACCATTTACATTTGAAGGTGGAGACCGCGCTGTTTTATTATTACATGGATTTACAGGGAACTCAGCTGATGTACGTATGCTTGGACGTTTTTTAGAGAAGAAAGGCTATACTTGTCATGCACCAATTTATAAAGGACACGGTGTACCACCAGAGCAGCTTGTTCATACAGGTCCTGAAGACTGGTGGAAAGATGTAATGAATGCCTACCAGCATTTAAAAGATCAAGGTTACGAGAAGATTGCTGCGGTTGGATTATCATTAGGCGGAGTATTCTCGTTAAAACTTGCTTATACATTACCGATTTTAGGTGTGGTACCAATGTGTGCACCGATGTATATTAAGAGTGAAGAAATTATGTATCAAGGTATATTGGCATATGCACGCGAATATAAAAAACGCGAACAAAAATCACCAGAGAAAATTGAACAAGAAATGTTTGAATTTAAACAGACACCAATGAATACATTAAAAGCATTACAAGAGTTAATTCGTGACGTGCGCAATAATGTTGATATGATTTATGCTCCAACATTCGTTGTACAAGCACGCCATGATGAGATGATCAATACAGATAGTGCTAACATTATTTATAACGGTGTAGAATCTACGTTAAAAGACATTAAATGGTATGAAGACTCTACGCATGTCATTACACTTGATAAAGAACGTGATGTGCTACATGAGGATGTATATAACTTCTTGGAGCAACTAGATTGGTAAGATCTAGTTGCCTCTTTTTTTCATAAGGGAATTTTTTATCCCGATTGGCGTGGGCTAATAATCAGTTGGGATGGACAAAATCCCAACTAACAAAAGTTTCACTTTATACATCCCCTATCTTTCGGATACACTAAATAATATAAGGGTTTAAAGGAGGTATTTCTACTTGGAAGAAATCATACAAGAACATATTGATAAGTTGTTATTATTTATGAGAGAAGAAGCGTATAAACCGTTAACGATACAAGAATTAGAAGCTGCATTTGGAATCGAAGGCTCTGAGGGCTTTAAAGATTTCGTAAAGGCACTTGTAATGATGGAAGAGAAGGGGCTTGTTGTTCGTACACGTAGCAACCGCTACGGTCTTCCTGAAAAGATGAATTTAGTACGCGGTAAGTTAATTGGACACGCACGTGGCTTTGCTTTCGTCGTTCCAGAGGAGAAGAAAACGGGAGACGATGATCTTTTCATCCCGCCTACAGAATTAAATGGTGCACTTCATGGTGATACAGTATTAGCGCGTGTTAGCTCGCAATCAAGTGGTTCACGTCAAGAAGGTACAATTATTCGCATTTTAGAGCGTGGAACGAAAGAACTAGTTGGTACATATACAGAATCGAAGAACTTTGGGTTTGTAATACCTGATAATAAGCGCTGGACAAGTGATATTTTTATCTTGAAAAGTGCATCTATGGGTGCTGTAGAAGGTCATAAAGTAGTTGTGAAAATTACGAGCTACCCAGAGAACCGTTTAAGTGCGGAA
Organism: Bacillus cereus group sp. MYBK30-2; assembly: GCF_051915945.1. Lineage (NCBI taxonomy): Bacteria > Bacillati > Bacillota > Bacilli > Caryophanales > Bacillaceae > Bacillus > Bacillus cereus group sp. MYBK30-2. The sequence continues at coordinate 169,431 of NZ_JBQAFR010000003.1, read as the reverse complement.
GGTGAAGTTATTCAAATTCTAGGTCATAAAAATGATCCAGGGGTAGATATTTTATCTGTTATTCATAAACATCATTTACCTTTAGCGTTCCCTGAAGAAGTGATGGAACACGCAAACAGTGTACCAGAAACGATTTCAGAAGAAGATTTAAAAGATCGTCGTGATTTGCGCGATCAAATGATTGTTACAATTGACGGTGCAGATGCAAAAGATTTAGATGATGCTGTTACAGTAACGAAGCTTGAGAACGGTAACTATAAGCTTGGCGTTCATATCGCGGATGTAAGTCATTACGTTCAAGAAGGTTCTCCAATTGATGTTGAAGCAGCTGAAAGAGCGACAAGTGTATATCTTGTTGACCGTGTAATCCCAATGATTCCACATCGTTTATCTAACGGTATTTGTTCATTAAATCCGAAAGTAGATCGTCTTACATTATCGTGTGAAATGGAAATCAATAATCTAGGTGATGTTGTAAAGCATGAGATTTTCCAAAGTGTAATTAAAACGACAGAGCGTATGACGTATGCTGATGTTAGAAGCATTTTGGAAGATGAAGACGAAGCGTTAATCGAGCGTTACGAGCCACTAGTGCCAATGTTTAAAGAGATGGGGCAGTTAGCACAAATTTTACGTGAAAAACGTATGCGCCGTGGTGCAATTGACTTTGACTTTAAAGAGGCGAAAGTGCTAGTAGATGAAGAAGGAAAACCGACTGATGTTGTCATGCGTGATCGTTCTGTATCAGAGAAGTTAATTGAAGAGTTTATGCTTGTTGCGAACGAAACAGTAGCAGAGCATTTCCACTGGATGAACGTACCGTTTATGTACCGTGTCCATGAAGATCCGAAAGAAGATAAGTTAGAGCGTTTCTTCGAGTTTGTAACAAACTTCGGATATGCGGTAAAAGGACGTGCGAATGAAATACATCCTCGTGCATTGCAGCAAATTCTTGAAATGGTTCAAGGACAGCCTGAAGAAGTAGTAATTTCAACAGTTATGCTTCGTTCTATGAAGCAAGCACGTTACGATGCGGAAAGCTTAGGACATTTCGGTTTATCAACGGAGTTCTACACGCATTTCACATCACCAATTCGTCGTTACCCAGATACGATTGTTCATAGATTGATTCGTGAATATATCATTAACGGTAAAGTCGACAACGAAACGCAAGCGAAATGGCGTGAAAACTTACCTGAGATTGCAGAGCACTCTTCTAATATGGAACGCCGTGCTGTTGAAGCAGAGCGTGAAACAGACGAACTGAAAAAAGCAGAATATATGCTTGATAAGATCGGTGAAGAGTATGACGGTATGATTAGCTCTGTAACAAACTTCGGTTTATTCGTAGAGCTGCCAAATACAATTGAAGGTCTTGTACACGTTAGCTACTTAACGGATGATTACTACCGTTATGACGAGCAGCATTTCGCAATGATCGGAGAACGTACAGGTAACGTATTCCGCATTGGTGACGAAATTACAATTCGTGTTATTAACGTAAATAAAGACGAGCGTGCAATCGACTTTGAAATCGTTGGCATGAAAGGTACACCTCGTCGTAAGTTCAAAGATCGCCCAGTCGTGATTGAACAACCAAGAACAGGCAGAAAGAAACGCGGTAGCCGTAGCGAGCGTAGTAATGAGCGCGGCGGTGAACGCGGCACAGGAAGAAAGTTTGATCGTGGTGGCAAAGGAAGAGGATCAGCATCCGCGTCCGCTAGTCAGCCAGGGAAAAAAGATGGTAATGGCAAGAAGAAAAAAGCATTCTTTGAAAATGTACCAGGATTCAAAAAGAAAAAGAAAAAGCGTAAGTAAGAAAAGAGTGGCTTCGCTTCGATGAAAAGCGGGGCCATTTTTCTTTTTTGTTGGAATCCAGCTACAGTGGCTAGAATATTCGGTGGCTTCGCTTCTTCCCAAGAGGTAAAGAGCACCTCAAGGTCAGAAGCTCCATCCACCTCACATTCTGAGCGAGCCACTTTCGCTTTTTATGGAATCCAGCTACAGTGGCTAGAATCTATTGGCCATTTCACTCCCTCGAACGAAGCAAAAAACGCTTCTCTGTCGGGAGTTCCAATGTCCAAAGATTCTGAGCGAGCCACTTTCGCTTTTTATTAACATTTGTTACAATAGTAAAAATAGAGGAGGGACGTTATATGCCAAAAGGTACAGGTAAGGTTATTGCACAAAATAAAAAAGCATTTCATGATTATTTCATCGAAGAAACATACGAAGCAGGGCTTGTCCTTCAAGGAACGGAAATTAAGTCGATTCGCGCTGGACGCGTAAACTTGAAAGATGCATTTGCACGTATACATAATGGTGAAGTATGGGTTCATAATATGCATATTAGTACGTATGAACAAGGGAATCGTTTCAATCACGATCCGCTACGTACAAGAAAATTACTTCTTCATAAAAAAGAAATTGATAAGCTGGCAGGTTCTGCGAAAGAAACAGGATATGCATTAGTTCCACTTAGAATCTATTTGAAAAATGGATTTGCAAAAATGGCACTTGGTTTAGCTCGAGGTAAGAAGCAATATGATAAGCGTCACGATTTAAAAGAGAAAGAAGCAAAACGTGAAATTGCACGCGCGTTCCGTGATCGTCAAAAAATGTAATACAGATATTTACATTTGTAAAACGGCGCGCGTATGATATAATAACTTATGTAAGATTGTTGCACATTGAAAAACAGCTCTTAGTAGCTATCACGATATTTCTTCGTATGCTCCATTTCTATCATGGGGACGTTACGGATTCGACAGGGATAGTTCGAGCTTAAGTTGCGAGTCGAGGGGATCGGCCTCGTTAAAACGTCAAAGCCTATAATTGGCAAACAAAACAATCTTTCTTTAGCTGCTTAATTGCACTAAAGGTTCCTCCCTCCATCGTCCATGTGGTAGGGTAAGGGACTCAAACTAAGTGGACTACGCCGGAGTTCGCCGTCTGAGGGCGAAGGAAGAGAACAATCAGACTAGCAACTTGGAAGCCTGTCGATAGGCCGAAGAGTTCGCGAAATGCTAATATATCGACTACACTCGTAGAAGCTTAAGTGCCGATATTTTTGGACGTGGGTTCGACTCCCACCGTCTCCACCAATACATATTTGGTGGTTTTTTTATTTTGTATGTGATATGAACCATAAGTTTGCCGGAACGGCAAGCTTATGGTTCTTTTTGTTTGTGGCAAACTTATGCTTCCAAAAATAAAAGATTTTAAACCGTATCTTTATTATTGTCTACTTGACAGGGAAATGACCACCTTACGTGTATATGATATTCATTGAATTTCCACAATTTAAAAGGACAATTTGTACCCATTGATAAAATTACTAGATTTATACTAAAAACACGCATTTTGATTAAGTTTTTTCAAAATGCGTGTTTCATTTATTTTTATATTTTACAATGATGCAAACAAACCTTCTTAAATTGTTTTTACCTATATTTATTAATTGTATTTTTGAAGAAAGGCTTTTACTTTTTCAAAAGCAAATTGCGTATTCAAGCTACCTGATTTTGCATCAAAAACGTGATCAGCTCCTGGAAGAAGATAGAATTCATGTGAAACGCTATTTTCTCTCAGCTTCCTGTCTAAAGATTTACCTTGTTCATCTGGGACAACTCGGTCACTTGTTCCATAAAATGAAATAGTAGGAGGTGTATTTTCATTAATGTAACTGATCGGAGAGAGTATTTTGTAACGATCAGGGAATTGTGAAGGTGTACCCTTTATATACTTTTTCAATACATCTTCCGCGTAGTCAGGACTTCGTTTATTCTTGTAAAACTCTGTCATATCAGACGGACCGTATATATTAATCACAGTGTTAATAGGTACCGGTGAAACGCTAGTAGAAGGTGGTAACTGTTCATCCCCCATACTATAGGCGGCTAGCATAGCTAGATTCCCCCCTGCTGATTGCCCCATTACATTTATTTTTTTAGGATCAATTTTGTAAGTATCCGCATGTTCTACTACCCATCCTATTGCTGATTTTACATCACCTACTTCATCTTTCCATCCCGCATGAGGTGGCATACGATATTGTACATCAAAAACAGTATATCCTAATTCACTAAGTCTTTGATACCAATGAGGTGAACCACCTTTATCACCTTCAACCCAGCCGCCTCCATGTAACATGATAACTGCGGGGTGAAGTGATTTTTTTGAGTCTCCATGAGCTGGCCACACATCAAGCTTTAATTCCACACCATCAGAGGTTGTACCGTATACAACGTCCTGTGTGACTTTTGATGTTATCTCTGTCTTACCAAAAAAATGAGAACTAAGCGAAACGGAAACATTCTCGTTTTTAGCATAGTTTAACGTCTGAGTAATTGGCGCTATTATTAAAAATAATACTAGTAATAATTGAGGAATCAACAATGCTCGAGCGATTAAAGCTTTTTTCCATACAGCTAATATTAATAGTACAATTATAAATAATGTTAGAATTACTAAAAACATTGGCATTTGCAATGCAAACATTGCCAAAAGACTCATTATATTAGAAATTCTTAATGTGACATTAAAATCTGATGGATTCCAAATATAATATGCCAAACTACCAATAAAAGCTAATGCTAGTACTGTAAGAACTGTCAGAAACCATTGAATAAAACCTCTAGGACGCCAAGAGGTTGATTGTTTTTGTTGTTTCTTTTTCACTTTTTTATATTCCTCCATAACAAAAAATCAATTTTAAAATGTTTAATATAAATTGTATCTGAATATCCCTCCCTATTTATAACTTGAAAAATGGCGGTAAATCCCCAATGGGAGACAAAGGAAATGGCACACATTTACAGCAATCATGTCCTTTTATATATTTACATAATTAGCGAAGGGAAATCTATACTTTCTCTAAAAAACCGCTTCTCTTTTATAGGGAAGCGGTTTTTTTATGAATACAACTATGAATTAACTTTAACTGTTCTGTTTATATATCTTTTCACTTTTGTTTTCCATGTGATGTATAATGCTTTCTCCTTCAACATCAATGTTAGGCAAAATTTTATCCAGCCATTTTGGCAAGTACCAGGCTGACTTACCCATGAGAGCCATGACCGCAGGTACGATTGTCATTCTCACGATGAATGCGTCGAAGAAAACACCGAATGTAAGAGCCATGCCTATGGATTTAATGATGCTATCAGGTGCCAACATGAATCCAATAAATACAGACATCATAATTAATCCTGCTGAGACTACGACTTTACCGCTCTCTCGCATTCCTTCTAAAATAGCTCTCTTCGGGTCGCCTGTATGCGTATATACTTCCCGCATCTTGCTTACTAGGAACACCTCATAGTCCATGGCAAGTCCGAACAGGATGCCAATCAGAATAACAGGCAAGAAAGCTAAGATTGGACTGGCAGCTGGGAAACCAAATAAATTTTGGAAATGCCCATCCTGCACGAAAAATACCACGGCTCCCAACGTAGCACCAAGAGAAAGTAGAAACCCTAATACTGCTTTTAATGGAATGAGTAGAGATCTAAAGACTAGAACTAAGAGTACATATGCGAGTCCCACAATAAGAGCAGCGAAAACTGGCAAGGCATCACTCAGCTTTTGCACAATATCAATATTCATCGCTGCTGTGCCCGTTACCATTAGTTCAATTCCATTTTCTTTCTCGGTCTGGTTTGATTTGTCCCGAATCGCATTTACCAAATCCTTCGTCTTTGTATCGTCAGGTCCTGTTTTTGGTGTGACGGAAATCATATAAATCTTTCCAGAAGGACCAGGGATAGCTGGTGTCACACTTTTCACGTCAGATAGGTTACCCAATTCTTTTGCAATGGTGTTCATAACATTTTGCGTTTCAGCTGTTGCTTCCTCCGATTTTGCCACTACCGCTAAAGAGGCATGAATTCCTTCTCCATATGCTTCCGTCAATAAATCATATGCTCTTCGTTCTGTCGTTTCTGTGGACTTTGATGTTCCATCAGAAAGCAGCCCAAGGTTCATATGGAAAAATGGAATCGTAATCACTGCAAGTAGTCCGATTGCGAAAATCGAAACAATCAGAGGACGTCTTACGACAAATTCCCCCCATTTATTTGAACCAGTGCGTTTCTTACCTGCCCCAGTCATCTTTTGCAAGAATCGATTTTGTTTAGATGGGGCAATCTTATGGCCGATAAGTCCTAATATAGCCGGTAATATGACGACGGAAACCACTACAGCTATGAACACAGTAAAAGCAGCGGATACGCCCATCGCTATTAGGAATGGAATCTTTGTAACAGACAGTCCCAAAAGACCAATAATAACAGTTAATCCTGCAAAGATTACGGCACTTCCCGCTGTTCCCGTTGCAATGGCAACAGATTCTGGAACGGAATCTCCTTGTGCGAGCTGCTGTCTAAAGCGATTGATAATGAAGAGTGCATAGTCAATGCCTACTGCGAGTCCCAGCATGGCAGCTAATGTTAAGGAAACAGATTGGATTTCCACATAATTGGTTCCAATCATGATTCCTAGCATTCCAATCGCTAATCCGATTATCGCAGTGAGAATCGGCAGTCCAGCTGCTAGAAAAGACACAAAAGTAAATGTCAGGACTACGAAGGCAACAAGTACTCCAACAATTTCAGTCATACCTGAAGTCTCTGAGTCGGAAAACTTAATATCGCCTCCTGATAGCTCCGTTTGAATGCCGGCATCCCTTGTTGTTTCAATACTATCTAAAATCTTATCCTTAGAAGCTTCTGTGACCTTTTCCGCTTTCACTTTGTACGTAACAACTGCATATCCGATTTTCTTATTTTCACTAAGGTTCTGCAGTTGCATCGGTGCTGCCACAGAATCAACAGCTGAATCTTTTTTAATCTCACCTAGAACTTCTGCAATTTTCTGTTGTACTTCCGCTGACTCCAAGGTTTCGTTTTTTGGTGCTTGAAATACTACTTTTACTTGTGCACCTGCTGGTTGCATCGCTTTAAACTCTTTTTCAATTACTTTTCCTGCTTTATCTGCCGGTGTATTCGGAATGCTCATCTCATCATTGAAAGAGGAACCCATGTTGACTCCAATAAGCACAAATGCAATCAGAATTGCGAGTGCACTGAATACAACCTTTTTCCTATGATTTACTGCCCAATGTCCTAACTTATACAAATATTTTGCCAATTAAACCTCACCCTATTCTTGTCGAAAATTTTTCTTATTTTTACGTTGTAATCTAGAAACGCACCACCACTAAAACTGCATATTATTCATATAGAAGGATTTTAAAATTTTTATTATAAATTATATCTGAATACCCTCCCTATTTATAGCTTGCAGAATGGCGGAAAATTGCCAGTAGGAAACAAAGAAAATGGTACACATTGACAGCAATAATGTCCTTTTATACAATGACATTATCACTACGCTAACAATTGTACTTACACGTGTAAGTATAACAGTGAATTTTCATCTTTCAAGCATTATGTGATGATTTGCACTTAAAACGAACAGAATGAAGGGATGTGTTAGCTTTGAGGAAGTCAAGAGAAGACAGTATACACTCTCAGAGATACATTATGGAGGCATTGAGCGCACTGTTGCATGAACATAAACTGCAAGATATAACCGTAACAGCTATTTGCAAAAAGGCTGGAGTTGCCAGAGTCACATTCTATAAATACTACCGCAACGTTTACGACGTCGTACAAGTATCTGTGGATGAAATTGTTCAACATTTCTTGAAAGAGGTTGATAGTTTGGATCCATATGAAAGTATGCAGCTAATTATTGAATATATCATAGAGGGATTTGTGTCTGCACAGAAACCGTCAGGAAAGTTAATTGATGCAAATATATCTAGTATGATGCTTGATTATTTGAATTACACAATGGAAAAGGTCTTTCAAGCGGATATTACGCGCAATCATGGCATGAGCAGAATGCAAATCCTGTTTTTAGCAGGCGGTATCTATAATATTGTTAACGATTGGATTAAAAGAGGGGCAAGGGAATCTCCCCAGGCACTTGCTGCAAAAATATACGAGATTCTTCCATATGGGACAACAGATACAAGGAATTCGGCAAATTCATGATGCAACTGTTCTACCTTTGATTACATCTAAAAAATGGGCATCACATAAATAGCTGTGAGTAGTTCATCTAACCATAAACGACCGTTTTTGGTTAAAAGAACAAAACTTTCTTTCATATAAAACTTTCTTAACGTTGTTGAAAGCGGAGGAATCGTCAGGAAAATGGACTTAGCGTTGTAAATCCGTATTTTCCTGATGGTACCCTTTCAAGAAGTTTCTCTAGAGGCGATTACGGGAGCTAGTATGAAAAAATATGCTAAGACATTTATTTCAAAGCGTATTCAATTTGAACGAACAAACTTGCAACTTCTAGTAGAGGGTGATACAAAATGGCTATCTTTTATTGTTGACCAGATTGTGGCGAATGCATTGAAGTATACTGATTCGCATGGAGAAATTAAGTTTATTGGGGAAGAAGACAAAGAGGAAAAGTGCCTCATTATTCAAGATAATGGCATTGGTATTAAGCTTGAAGATATTGGGCGTGTTCATACGAAATCAACAGGATTAGGATTATATTTAGCGGAACGTCTGTCTCACAAATTAGGGCATGATATTTCTATCGAATCGAAAGAGAATGAATATACAAAAGTGACTATACACTTTCCTAAAGGGAGTCAATATCATACGATTGTGAAAGCATAACAAAAGCACTTATTCTAAGGATGAGTGCTTTTGTTATGCTTTCTTTTATTTAGTATGAGCAAAGGTTAATATGGAACTTTGTGCAAGCTTATGGGTTATCGGTATGCAACTTTATGAGTTAAGTCACATTTTATATGATATGAACCATAAGTTTGCCAAAACGGCAAGCTTATGGTTCTTTTTGTTTGCGGCAAACGTATGCTTCCAGGATTTGAAAAATATTTTTAATGTAGCTTTTAAATAAAGTCACGGTGTCTATAAAAAGACGCGATGTTTTGCCCCTTTGGATCTATTTAAAGGGATGTTTTTATAATTGAACAAACTGGAGTGTTGTTTAACATGGTCGGTGAATTATAAAAAGGCTAGCTAAATGACTAGCCTTTTTTCTCGTATTTTGCTACTAAACTTTTCGGGAATTCTCTGGTCATGTAGACAGCAATTTGAGAGAACTGCTCTGGTGTTTCTTCAAAATCGCTTCTAATCCATTCACCAATTAAGTTCGTTAACATCCCCGCCAAAACGGCAAATGCATATCTTTTTGGTATGTTTGAAATGATTACCACTTTTTTATCGATCCAAACTGATTCAAAGACTCCTCCGATTTTACTTAGAAAATTTGGATCTCCTTTATCACTAGTCAACAAACGAATGATCTTTTTATTGTCGAATAAGTAAATTGCCACCTTATTCATCTTCTCTAAACGTGAGTCAGAGGCAGAGTCTTGTTCGACTGTTTTTGTTAATGTTTTATCAGTAATGATATGTCTTAGTCCTTCCAACAGTTCATCTTCGATTTTATTTAACAAGTCGTATTTATCTTGGTAGTGCAGATAAAACGTACTACGATTGACTTCTGCGCGCTCAATGAGCTTCCTAACGTTAACTTTTTCAAAGCCAACTTCCTCTATTAATTGGATAAATGTGTTTTTGATTGCTCTTTGTGTTTTGATAACTCGTAAATCAACTTTATTTTCCATGTAAACCTCCTATTTAATAGACACTTTTAATAAAGTGTTTGATTAAAAACACTTTATTAAAAGTGATGGTTTTATTATTTTTATTCTATTTTATACTATACACATAACCTTTAAGCAACACATGTCTATAAAAATAAAAGGAGTGAAACTTTATATGCAAAAACAAGAACAGCAAACAAAGCCGAATATGTTATTGTTAGCGAATGTAATGATTGGTGCTTTTTTTGCCATTCTTTGTAATACATTAATGAGCAACGCGATTCCAACAATCATGAAAACATTTGATGTTGGCGCGTCAAGTGCAACTTGGTTAACAACAGGCTATATGTTGGTGAGCGGGATTATTATTCCAACTTCGGCATTTTTATTAAATAAGTATTCAATTCGTAATCTATTCTTGTGGAGTATGTCGTTATTTACAATCGGAACGATTATTGGTGGGTTCGCTCCAAGCTTCGGTTTCCTTATAGCAGCACGTATTATTCAAGCGATGGGTGGGGCACTTTTATCACCGTTGTTAATGAACTTGTTGTATACTTCATTTCCACCAGAAAAAAGAGGGAAATCGATGGGGTTCGTCGGGTTAATTTTGGTCTTTGCTCCAGCGATTGGACCTACTATTTCTGGACTTGTATTAAAGGTAACAACGTGGGAATGGTTATTCCACATGATTTGGCCGATTACTCTGATTATTACGCTTATCTCGTTTAAAATCATGAAAAAGGATAAGGAAACACAGCCTGGTTCTCTGGATGTGCTATCTGTTATCCTGAGTGCAATTGGTTTTGGTGGTATCATTTATGGCTTTAGTTCAGCAAGTAAAGAGGGTTGGGATTCAGCAATAGTTATCATCTGTTTAATTGCAGGAGTTCTAGGAGTAGCAGCCTTTGTCATTCGTCAAAACTTCTTAGAGAAACCTATGTTAAACTTTAAGATCTTCTTAAATCCGAAATATACGTTATCGGTTATAGTGCTAATTACAACTATTTTCGGAATGTATTCCGTGATGATTCCAGTACCGTTATTCATGCAAAATATTCAAGGAATGACGGCGCTAAAATCAGGATTAATTATGCTTCCTGGTGCATTGATTATGGGTATACTATCACCGATTAATGGAAAGTTATTTGATCGTTTTGGAATGCGCCCAATGGTATTAATCGGTTTCCCTTTAATGATTATAGCATCTGTGATTTTAGGGAATTTAACATTAGGAACGGCTTCATGGGTTATTTGTATAACATACGCTATACGCTTAATTGGTGTTGGAATGGTTCAAATGCCCCTGCAAACAAATGCACTTAATGCATTAAAAACAGAAGAAGTACCTCATGGTACAGCGATGAACAGTACGTTGAGTCAAACGATTGGAGCACTTACATCGAGTCTGATCATTACTTTAATATCGAATCGTACAGAATTTCATGCAAATGAAATGTTTGCAGAGCATAAAGGTTCGATGATTGGAATGTCTGCGGATGCACTTCAACAGCTGAAACAAACGATATCAATCGATGCCTTTATTGCAGGAAACAATGACACTTTCATGTTTTCAATCGTGATTGCAGTTATTGGTTTAATATTGGGCTTATTCTTGAAAAGTAAAAAAAGAATGGATATTTCTAAATAACCCATAAAGATTAGGTTAGTTTCTGGTTATAAAATATGAGACTGGCTCAAGGAGTCGATGAACAATCAATCGGATTTTTGAGCTCAGTCTCTTTTTCACATCTAACCGCTTATTGAACTAACGCATGCGTTAGTGGAAGAAGAATTAATTGATTTTATGATTAAGGCTAGATTTTAGTTGTTCAATTAAAGGGCGCGATTGTTGAGCAAACACAGGTAGAAAAATGATTAAACTTTTTTATAAAAAATTATTCACTAGCAACAAATAACCCAAGCATTTTGATCAAAGTTTTTTCGAAATGTTTGGGTTTCTTCTGTTGAAAAATCAATTTTTGTAGCGTGCTCTTGATTAAACTTTACTACAAACCAACAGTATTCAAGGCAAGCTTATGGGTTAATAATTAATCCACAGCAAAGATATGCTTCCTTTAGCGGCAACTTTATGGTTTTTTTGTTTATAGGAAAATGAGTTTTCTTTTATGATGAAGGCTGTAATGGGATTTTGCTTGTAGTGGATTTCTGGGGTATGTTGTGTATGTTCGCTGTGACGGTATGTCGAATAGTGTCGGTAAATCGATATGTTTTGAAAACCACTGATATATTTGGTGTTGCTCGAAATGTAATAGCGTGTCTAAAAATGCTCATTTGGATGCTTTACGAGATTATGTGCTTCTGCTTGGAATGACAATTACAAATAACGAATTAAGAGAGTTTCTTAATATACAATCCAGTTCTATGGTCAAAAGACTCCTCCATACAATGAATCTCCCACGCACTGGTAAAAATAAAGGCAGAAAATATGTTTTAACACTCCTATAATTGTAATTTTGCTATAATGAATACGTGCATATACGAAGGGGAGTCTAAAGAGAAAATGAAATCATTTAACATCGATCATTTTATTGCGAGTGTTTTACAGTGGATATTAAATACAGCGTTAATCATATTATCCATTGTCTTATCTATTTTTTTAATTAATGAGACAATCACATTTGTTCAATACATATTTTCAGCGAAGAAGTATACATCCTACAAACTAGTTGAAAGTATTATCGTCTACTTCTTATACTTTGAGTTTATCGCATTAATTATTAAGTATTTCAAATCGAATTATCATTTCCCGTTACGTTATTTTATTTATATCGGAATTACGGCATTAATTCGATTAATTATTGTATCTCATGATGAACCGTTTGAGACGTTATTATATGCGGGATCCATTCTTGTTTTAGTCATTGCTTTATACATATCAAATTTGAGAGATTTAAGAAAAGAGTAGTAGTGCAGGTATAAGTTTGCACTACTTTTTTACGTCTTGACCTTCAAGTAACTTGAAGGTTTACAATGTAATTAGGGCGTTTGAAATCGAAAAAAATAGAGAAATTAAGTGAAGAGGTTTCTTTTACTTGGAGGTTATAGGAATGAGTCAGGAATTGAAGTTACGTCCATTGGAACGAGAAGATTTAAAGTTTGTACACGAACTTAATAATAACGCACATATTATGTCCTATTGGTTTGAAGAACCGTATGAGGCATTTGTGGAGCTGCAGGATTTATATGATAAACATATACATGATCAAAGTGAACGCCGGTTTATCGTTGAAAAAGATAATGAGATGGTTGGATTGGTCGAATTAGTAGAAATCGATTATATTCACCGTAGAACTGAATTCCAAATTATTATTGATCCTAATTATCAAGGACACGGTTATGCAGCTGATGCAACGCGTTTAGCGATGGATTACGCTTTTTCTGTATTAAATATGCATAAAATATATTTAGTTGTCGATAAAGAGAATGAAAAGGCTGTACATGTGTATAAAAAGGTTGGATTTATGGTGGAAGGTGAGTTACAAGACGAGTTTTTCGTTGATGGTACTTACCATAATGCAATAAGAATGTGTATGTTCCAAAAGGCATATTTAGGAGCGAAATGATTGAGTGATAAGGCTATAGACAGTGATTTGTCTATAGTCTTTTTATTATGTTAAACAACAACTTTTTATCGTAAAACGATAAAAAGTTGTTGACTTATAATGTGGTTGGATTTATTGTGATGGTAGTAAGCATAGTGAAAAGGGGAATATATTATGAAAAGTAAATGTTTGGTATCTATAGCTTTAATGCTTTTAGGGGCTACTTGTTTAACAATTCATGCGACAACTAGTAAAGTAGCAGCAAATGGTTTGCTTGTAGAATCATTCTTTTTTCTAGTACCAATAAGTTATTTACTGTTCTTTAGTGGTATTGGTGTGTCGCTATTTGGAATTATTACTTCAAAGTTGAAAAAACAGTAATAGATACACACTGTTAGTTCAGGAGGTTATTTTGTGAAACAAAAAGAATTGTCATTATGGTTAAAGTTGATTATCGTACTTTGTGGATGTTTTGGTTTATTGTTCTGTATATATATTGGGCCAGAAACGGGAAGAGCGGTATTGTTAGCTTCAGAAAGTTTGAAGGGACTATATAAGCCATTGGTAATATTCATTTGGGTCACAGGGGTTCCGTTTTTTACCGCTTTATTTTTAGGATGGAAAATATGTTCAGACATTGGTTCAGACAAAGCCTTTACTGTAAAAAATGCGAATAGATTAAAGATAATTAGCATCTTATCGATGACTGAAGGTGTTTTATATATTGGAGCATTATTATATATTTTCGTAGTGGGAAGTTATCATACGAGCGTTTTAGTTATTCTGTTACTTATTTTGTTCTTCTCGGTCGTTATATCTATTTTTACTTCCTTACTTTCTCATTTAGTTAGAAAAGCAAGTGAAATAAAAGATGATAATGACTTAACGATTTGAGGTGTTCTGTTATGACAATTATAGTAAATCTCGATGTAATGTTAGCGAAAAGAAAAATGAGTGTGACAGAGCTATCTGAGAAATTAGGAATTACAATGGCGAATGTCTCGATATTAAAAAATGGAAAAGCAAAAGCAATGAAATTCTCAACTTTAGAGAAAATATGTGAAGTTTTAGAATGTCAGCCAGGTGATATTTTAGAGTATGAAAAGGAGAAATTATGATGAAGAAAAAGTATTTATTAGCGTCTAGTCCGATATTTTTAGGAGTGTTATGTATAATTATGTTTAATATAATTGGTTCGGAAGTGAAGCCGGATGGAACTTTAGTGGAACCATTTTTCTTAATTCCATTAGCTTATTTATTTGCTTTTAGTGGAGTTATGGCGATATTGTTTGTAGCTATTTTCTCGATGTTTAGAAAAAAACAGGTATAATTTTATCACGTATTCATGGGCAGACCGATTGATGAGGGCTAATAATCAGTGGGGATGAACAAAACTCCCACTGATTAAATTTTCACTTTATATGTAATTGAAAAGACCGTATTTTTACGGTCTTTTATGTTTTTTTTACTTTAGTATGGAGTAGGAAGTGGAGAACCTGGTGGCCTCCACCAAGATTCAACGGTTTTCCAAGCGGTATTATAATCGTAACCTCTTCCAAGTAAGTAACCGATAGCAACAGCTTCGGTTAATGCGTGTTGATAGCCTAGATGAGCAGCTTCACGTAATCCGTGAGAAACAGCAGGACCAATTATAGCGATTGTTTGGTGTTTTAATGGATTCTGGGGATGCCAATGTTGATCTCGATAATAGTTATCTTGAGTAAAAGGCTGTTGTTCGTAGAAACTCATATTTTCACTCCCTTTCATATATTTGTGGGCATTTATATACTCTATGAGGGTGTTTTATGTATGGGTTGGGCTAAAAACATGTTTTATGTAAATTTAAAACATTTGCATCGTATGTAAACATAACATGTAAAAGGAATTTATTCTGTATATAAAGTGAGCTGAATAATGATGAACCATTATTTTTACACTGGAAGACAAGTAGGGCCGGCTATTACACTGGCCGGGGCACAGGAGACAATTCAGGCAGTGCATCAGGCTATTCAAATGCAACAACAAGCACAGATGGAGCAAATGATGCAGAGTCAGTATATGCCGTATACACAGCCTCCGATGCAAATCGTACATTATAATGTGTATCCAGCTGGTTTATTTTCAATTCCTTATGGTGCAACATACTTTTTATGAAAGAAAGCGACTGATAGGAGTCGCTTTCTTTTTTATCCCGCATTAATGGGCAGTAAGACTCCCACCTCAAAATTCGGCTGTAAAGCAAAGGAGTTAGGTGGGAGATCAACTGCCCGTAAAAGCCCGATTGGTGCGGGCTAATAATCAGTGGGGGATGAACAAAACCCCACTGATTAAAGTTTCACTTTATATTCCGCCTAACTTCATCCCAAGGAATGCGAATGTGATACCGATTATATAAGCAGCACTTAAATATAAAAAGAAGGTGCAAAAGTTTTTACGATTAAGCAGCTGGATGGACTCTAATTTAAATGTTGAAAATGTAGTGAAGGCGCCCATGAATCCTGTGCCTAATAATAATTGCCAACTTGTAGTTATCCCTTTGCCAATTATATATCCGAGTAAAAATGCTCCCGTTATATTAATGAGAAATGTAGCAATTGGAAATGAAGTTTTGTTTCTTTCTTTAAACCAATTGCTAATCGCAAATCGTGTGATGGCACCGAAGAATCCGCCGACTGCTACTAATAAAGTACTAATCATGATTTTCCACCTTCCCCAAGGCGTTTTTGTAGTGAAAGGTTGCCAAGTTTATAGCCGAGTCCAGACATAATTAGACCACCTAGCATGCTGCATAATACATATAAAAAGGCGATACCTAACTCAGAATGATTGATTAGTTTTACAGTTTCGACGCTAAATGTTGAAAACGTCGTAAATGAACCGATAAAGCCGGTTCCAATCCCTGTGATAACTTCGGAAGGTAAGATGTTTAACCGAGCGATATAAGTGGTCAACCAAGCTAGTAAGAAACAGCCAATTAAGTTAATCGTTAATGTAGCGAATGGTAATGAATGATGCCAAAACATATCGATAGTAAGGCCTAAATAATAACGGGAAAGGGCGCCTAATATCCCTGCTATGCCAACAATAATATATATCAATTTCTTCACCTCTCTAATAGTTTACTCAAAAAAAATAGACTCCTACCAGTGTACATACTGGTAGGAGTCATTAGCTAAGTAGCGGTTATGGCGAACTCCATCGCCTATAAGTTCTATTTATAGTTTACTAAATATTATTTTGGATTGCCAATAAATATGTTAATGTTAAGTTTTTCTTATGGTAAAATATTTCTTGTGTCTTTAATGTACTTTCGTTTAACTGAAAATACAGAAAAGTTAAATATTATTTTGTAAATAAAGGAGTCATATGTTTTGAAGAAATTTTTAAAGATAGTATTAATATTTATTTTAATAGTGGCTTGTATTCTAGGTGGATTTTTAGCGTATATGACACTTACAAAAAAACAGCCAGCGAATGTTTTAGACGTAAAGGTTGAAAATAATAAAGAGCGCGTATTACAGCCAGGAAATGAATTTAAAGTTACAACATTTAATATTGGATATGCTGGATTAGATAAGGATCAAGATTTCTTTATGGACGGGGGAAAAGGTTCGGGTTCGAGTAGTAAGGAGCAAACCGAGACTAATTTAAAAAATATACTTTCGTTTTTACAAAGTGAGAATAGTGATTTTACATTGTTACAAGAAGTTGATAAAAAATCTCTTCGCTCATTTGATATAAATGAGCATGAATTTTTGAAACAAGGATTATCAGATTATGCTACAACGTTTGGGAAGAATTATGATACAAAGTGGGTTCCTGTCCCGATCACAAAACCGATGGGATATGCTGAGGGAGGACTAAGTACATTTTCTAAATACACAGTTCAAAAAACAACGCGATTCCAACTGCCAGGAATGGAGCCTTGGCCGAAGCGTTTATTCGATTTAGATCGGGCAATTGTCGAACATAAAATCCCAGTTAATAATGGTAAGTATGTTAGGCTCGTAAACGTACATTTATCTGCTTATGATGAAGGCGGAAAAATTAGAAAGCAACAAGTAGAATATTTAAAAGAATATATGAACAAATGTTATCAAAATGGTGATTACGTAATATTAGGTGGAGATTGGAACCAGTTACTTTCTAATGTCCAATTAAGTGATCCTAAGTTTGTAAAAGAGCGTCCCGAATGGTTAGTAGAGTTGCCAAAAGACTTTGCGGACGGAGGATTTCAATGGGCTGTAGACCCTTCTGTTATGACGGTAAGGGATGATGTGAAGAAATATGTGGAAGGTGAAAATTTCGTCACTATTATTGATGGTTTTATCGTTTCGCCTAATGTCGAAATTGTAAATGTACAAGGCAAAGATTTAAAGTTTGAAAATAGTGATCATAACCCAGTGAGTGCAGTATTTAAACTGAAGTAATCGAAACGTATAAGTGTAGGAACAGAGTAGCATAAAGGATGTTACATATGGTTAATCAGCAAGTGGAGTCGTTAGAAAATATTTTAGAAAAACAATTTCACTTTAAAAGAGCACAAATGATGTGCTCTTTTTCATTTAAACGAATACTTGGTAGGAATTTAATTGCTTTTCTCTTCGTTTTCTGCCAAGCTTAAGGAGATAAAATACTTCAAAGAAAGAATTATATAGGTGACGAATATGATTGAAGTTAAGACTTCTGAACTTAGTGATGGAGAATTTAATAGAGGTGTATTTGCAACTCGTGATATTAAAAAGGGTGAGTTGATACACGCAGCACCAGTTATCTCTTATCCGAATGAACAGCATGAACACATTGAGAAAACGTTACTTGCTGACTACGCATTTGAGTATGGGATAAATCATACGGCAATCCTTTTAGGATACGGTATGTTATTTAATCATTCATATACGCCGAATGCAACGTATGATATTGTTTTCGAGAATCATACGTTTAACTTCTTCGCTTATAAAGATATAAAAGCGGGAGAAGAGATTCTAATCAATTATAATGGTGAAGTTGATGACAATGAGCTGTTATGGTTTGATAAAGAAAAAGAAGAGAACGAAAAATAAATTAAAGAGTATAAGAAGGGCACATTCTGTGGGATGTGTTCTTTTTTTTATTGATGAAAATAAAGTAAAGATTACAAAAAAATACCACTTTTCTTTCGTGTGGTATAGTAAGATACTGAAGGATAGTGCTTTGAAAAACCTATATATTTTACAAATTATTGTCTATATGGTTACATGTCAAGTTTAGTAGTCCATTTGGGTTGCTTTATTATGCGATATATATTTTAATATGAGTGGCACCTCTTATAATTTAAGAGGTTTATAGGTGTGTTTTATGTACACTTTATCTACCACTTGAGCTTTTTAATTGTAGTACGTTTTTTATGTGGGGATATTATGGGCCCGTAGATAGCGGGATAAAAAGATTATAGAAATAGAGGAATCGTAAAATGAATATGCAAGAGGTTTATAAATATTTAAGTACAGTATTGCCTGAAGGTCATGTGAAGCAAGATGAAATGTTAAAGAATCATACGCATATTAAAGTAGGAGGAAAAGCGGATGTGTTCGTTGCTCCTACGAATTATGATGAAATTCAAGAAGTTATAAAGTATGCAAATCAATACAATATTCCAGTTACGTTTTTAGGAAATGGCTCTAATGTTATTATTAAAGATGGCGGTCTTCGCGGGATTACAGTAAGTTTAATTCATATTACAAATGTTACTGTAACAGGGACAACAATTGTTGCGCAATGTGGTGCAGCGATTATTGATGTATCACGAATTGCATTAGACCACTGCTTAACAGGACTTGAGTTTGCTTGTGGTATTCCAGGTTCAGTTGGCGGAGCGCTATATATGAATGCTGGGGCGTATGGCGGTGAAGTAGCATTTGTATTGACAGAAGCTGTCGTAATGACGGGTGATGGAGACTTACGTACTTTAACGAAAGATGAATTTGGATTTGGATATCGTAAGAGTGTGTTTGCGAACAATCATTACATTATTCTTGAAGCGAAGTTTGAACTTGAAGAAGGTGTGCGTGAAGAGATTAAAGAAAAGATGGATGATTTAACGTTTAAGCGTGAATCAAAACAACCTTTAGAGTATCCTTCATGTGGTAGTGTATTTAAGCGCCCACCAAATAATTTTGCGGGTAAGCTTATTCAAGAATCAGGATTGCAAGGTAAGCGAATTGGCGGTGTAGAGGTTTCTTTAAAACACGCTGGATTTATGGTGAATGTGGATAACGGAACTGCACAAGATTACATCGATCTAATTCATTTTGTACAAAAAACAGTTGAAGAAAAATTCGGTGTGAAATTAGAGAGAGAAGTAAGGATTATTGGAGAAGATATATAATAATCTTTGAACTAAAAAAGTATGAATTATTTTAAAATAACATTTGGGTATTGTTGACAATTTGTTTTTAATTCAATATAATGGCTAATAATTTAACATATGAAATACGTTGAAAGAGCCCAGTAGCAGTTTGTCACTGTTATCGAGAGAGCTAGGGGTTGCTGGAACCTAGCACAAACAAACTTGTGAATTACACTCTGGAGTATCTTAGGTAATGCTAAGCGGAGTAGCAATCGATATTATTGCTAAGAGTGGTATGAATAGCTATGCTATTTATGCAAGCTGGGTGGTAACACGGTGAATAATCGTCCCTATGTCTATCGTAGACATAGGGACTTTTTTGTTTTTAAAAAAATAAAGGGGATGGCAAGAGATGAATATTATTGATGAATTAGAATGGCGCGGTGCTGTTAATCAACAGACGGATGAAGAAGGATTACGTAAGCTAGTAGAAGAGAAAGAGATTTCGTTATACTGTGGGGTAGATCCGACCGGTGATAGTATGCATATCGGACATTTGATTCCTTTTATGATGATGAAAAGATTTCAATTAGCTGGACATCATCCGGTTATTTTAATTGGCGGAGCGACGGGGACAATTGGTGATCCGAGTGGCCGTCAATCAGAGCGTCAACTGCAAACTTTAGAAGTGGTGCAGCATAACGTAGATGCGTTAACAGCGCAAATGAAAAAGCTATTTGATTTCGGCGGGAATAGCGAAGTGAAGATGGTAAATAACTACGACTGGACACATGAAATAAACATTATCGAGTTTTTACGTGATTACGGCAAAAACTTTAGTATCAATAGCATGTTAGCGAAGGACATTGTAGCAAGTCGTTTAGATACAGGAATTTCTTTCACAGAATTTACGTACCAAATCTTGCAAGCGATGGACTTCCATCATTTATACACAAAAGAAGATGTTCAATTACAAATTGGCGGTAGTGACCAATGGGGAAATATTACGAGCGGTTTAGATTTAATTCGTAAGTTAGAAGGTCATGAAGCGAAAGTATTCGGATTAACGATTCCGTTATTATTGAAATCAGATGGTACGAAATTTGGTAAATCGGCAGGTGGTGCAGTTTGGCTCGATCCTGAAAAAACAACACCGTTTGAATTTTACCAGTTTTGGGTGAATACAGATGACCGTGACGTAATTAAATACTTGAAATACTTTACGTTCTTAACGAAAGAGCGCATTGATGAATTGGCAGTGAAGGTGGAAACAGAACCACATAAACGTGAGGCGCAAAAAGTATTAGCGGAAGAAATGACGAAATTCGTTCACGGAGAAGAGGCTTTTTTGCAAGCTGTGAAAATTACATCGGCATTATTTAGCGGAGATATTAAATCGTTAACAGCTGATGAAATTGAACAAGGATTTAAAGAGATGCCGACATTCCAATCTTCAAAAGAGACGAAAAATGTTGTAGAGTGGCTAGTTGATTTAGGAATTGAACCATCTAGAAGACAAGCACGTGAGGATATTAATAATGGTGCTATATCTATGAACGGTGAAAAAGTAACGGATGTCAGCACGGATGTTACTGTAGAAAATTCTTTTGATGGAAGATTTATTATTATTCGTAAAGGGAAGAAGAACTACAGCTTAGTGAAACTGGGATAATAGTTTTTGTGGAAGAGTGGAAGTAAGGAAGATACTTTCACTCTTTCCTATACACAATTTCGACACAAAAAAGTCAGTATATTTAGATAATTTAAGAGGGTTATAGTATTCCTCTGCCGAATATAAGTAAGTAGAGAAAATTACGGATAAAAATAGCCCGAACCATGCAGGGCATGATTCGGGCTTATATTCAGATTAGTAAGCTAAGCTGAATAGACCTTTAATGTGTGATAAGTAACGAACGTTACTTGCTTCTTTCATTAATGATGCTGGTAGACCTTTAAGTGGAGTATTGCTTGCTCCAATTGTAGCAACAGCATCTTTACGTCCTAGACTTGCAAGTGTTCCAGAGTTTACAGGTGCGAACTCTTCGAATGCTTTGCCTTCTAGTGCTGCGTATAAGTTGTATCCAATTAACTCACCCATTTGCCAAGCGATTTGTGCAGTTGGTGGGTATGGACGGCCGTCTGGAGAGAAGACAACAGCGCTGTCTCCAGCAACGAATACGTCTTTGTGAGAAGTAGATTGTAGGTATGCATCAACTGTTGCACGACCACGGTTTACTTCAAGACCTGATTCACCTATTAATGGGTTACCTTGTACGCCGCCTGTCCAAACGAATGTGTTAGCAACTAGTTTTTGACCGTCTTTTAAGTCGATTTCATTGCCAGCAACGTTTGTTACAGGAAGACCTGTTAAGAATGTAACGCCGCGTGCTTCTAAGCTAGTAGTTGCACGTTCGATTAAGTGGTCTGGTAATACTGGAAGGATTTTTGGACCTGCTTCAACAAGAAGAAGTTTAACTTCTTTTGGATTTACGCCGTGGCTTTTTGCAAGTTTAGGCATAATATCAGCAAGCTCACCAACTAGCTCAACGCCAGTTAATCCGCCACCACCGATTACGATTGTAGCATCAGCTTCGTTTTTCGTTTTAGCGTATTCACGAATACGGTCTTCAACGTGTTTGTAGATTTTGTTTGCATCAGCAGCAGATTTTAATACCATGCTGTTTTCTTCTAGTCCTGGAATACCGAAGTAAGCAGTTTTACTTCCTAAAGCAACTACAAGTGCATCGTAAGATAAAGTAGTGCCACCAGCTAGTTTGATTTCTTTGCTATCAACTGAGAATGACTCAACTGTTGCAATTTTAAGATCGATGTCTTTGCCTTTGAAAAGCTTTGTAAGTGGCATTGCAACTGCTTGCTCAGCAACGTTACCAGCTGCAAGGCGGTGTAGTTCAGTGATGATTTGGTGTGTTGGGTATTGGTTAATCACTGTAACTTGTGCTTCTGATTTGCTGTAATATTTACGTACGTTTAAAGCGGCAAGAAGACCGCCATAACCAGCGCCTAAGATGACAATTTGTTTTGACATAGTATGATATCCCCCGTCTTTACTAATTGTTGTTATAAGTTAAATTATTTATTATTACGTTCTGCACTAACTTGAAGATATGCGTTTACAAAGCGGAACATTTTTTGTGCTTGTGGGTCTTTTAATAATTTTAATAGACCGAACAGGCCGATAACTTCGCTGCTTTCATCAGCGCGATCTTTCGCTTCGATAGCAGTTGCAGCCATGCTTTTCACTGTATCTTTTACAGGTTCTACAATCTCTTGGATTGCGCTAACAGTGTCGCTTTTTAATACTTCGTCAGTAGCAACAGTTTGAGCGAAGTCATAAGACTTAGTTAAAATGTTAACAAGCTCAGTTAATTTTGGAAGCTGCTCCACTAGTGTTGTTAATGATTCTTGTACCTCAGGTTTTAACAACTGATCAAGTACATCAAGTTGTCCTTGGCTAGCAGAAATTTGTACAGTTTCTTGTTCTGGCTTTGTTTGAGTCATAGTTTCTGGCATCTCCAATTCTCCTTTACGATAGCAATACTCTTATTTTTTGGAATTAATATTCCTGGCATAGGTAAGGACAGAAAAAGTTTGCAAAACTTTATACAAAGTTTCACAAAACACAATAAAATGCCTTTAAATTTATGATGGCAAATAAGCCGAAATCATAAATCTAAAACCATAATGTCTTACCTATTATCTATGAACTGTCCGATACATGGCTTGTCCGCATAATGGAAAGTTCCTTTATCGGAAAGTGTATATAATATATAACCTATATTATATACTATATACACGTATGTTAACATAAAAATGATTCCTAATTATTTGATATTGAGCCCGTAGCCTAGTACTGACAAGGCATGAAAGCGCATAAATTATTTTGTCTAGGTTAAAAATGTACATATATATGTAGAAAAAAAGGAAAAAAAGAACAAATTTTTGTTCTTTTTTTCCTTTTTTCTTATTGTTCACCCTCTGTAATTAACATGGATGTGTTGCCGCCTTTTTCAAGGTGGCATTCGCCCCAAGTACAAAGAGAATCAAGAATCGATTCTAAAGACCAACCGTAGTCAGTAAGGGAATATTCTACCTTTGGTGGGACTTGATTGTATACCTTTCTTTGAATAACTCCGTCATCTTCTAATTCACGTAATTGCTGTGTTAACATCTTTTGTGTGATACCAGGCATTAAACGTTTTAGTTCACTTGTTCTCTTTGTACCTTTCGTTAAGTGACAAAGAATAACAACCTTCCATTTTCCGCCGATAACCTCTAAAGTCGCCTCTACAGGAATATTGTATTTCTTCATATGAAAGCCTCCTTTGGTCAATGCAGATTTCAGCTTGTGAGAAAAGTAAGCTAAATAATACAAATGTTACTTTTTAGTACCTATAGCACTTTAAAGTACGTACTTTTTATCATGTTAAATATGTTTCATAATAGCACATGTAAGAGGCAAATGAGTAGTACGGTACTGAAAAGTGACTATGTTACTTTTTAGTGCCTATCGTACTTTAAAGTGCGTTCTTCAAAAAAAGAATGAAACCATTCATAATAGCATTTGTAAGTATGGAATATATTTTTTAGAAGATAAAAGGGCCTTTTTATCACACTATTATGATTGGATTTCTTGTAATAAGGAGGAATTCAATTGAGTTCATATACAATACCATCTTCGGAAGTTCAGACGAATCGAAGAAGTATGTTTGCTTTATTAGCACTAGCAATTAGTGCGTTTGGGATTGGTACAACCGAGTTTATTAGTGTCGGTTTATTACCATCCATTTCGCAAGATTTAAATGTTTCAGTTACAACAGCTGGTTTAACGGTTTCCTTATATGCGTTAGGAGCAGCAGTAGGAGCTCCTATTTTAACAGCGTTAACAGCTAGTATGTCGCGAAAGACATTATTAATGTGGATTATGGTTATTTTCATTATTGGTAACGGAATCGCGGCGGTAGCAACTAGCTTCACTGTGCTAATTATTGCGAGAGTTATTTCTGCGTTTGCGCATGGCGTGTTTATGTCGATAGGATCTACAATTGCGGCTGCGATCGTACCAGAAAATAAACGTGCTAGCGCAATTGCAATTATGTTTACTGGATTAACAGTTGCGACTATTACAGGTGTGCCAATTGGAACATTTATCGGTCAAGAGTTTGGCTGGAGAGCATCGTTTATGGCGATTGTTGTAATTGGAGTTATTGCTTTAATCGCAAACAGTATACTGGTCCCATCTAATTTGAAAAATGGTGTACCTGTATCATTTCGTGATCAATTCAAACTAATTAAGAATGGAAGACTGTTACTTGTCTTCATTATTACTGCACTTGGATACGGCGGAACATTCGTAACATTTACGTATTTATCACCGCTATTACAAGAAGTAACAGGATTTGAAGCAAGTACGGTTACCATCATTTTATTAGTGTATGGAATCGCCATTGCGATAGGGAATATGGTCGGCGGAAAGTTATCGAATCATAATCCGATTCGAGCGCTATTTTACATGTTCTTTATTCAAGCGATTATATTATTTGTTTTAACATTTACAGCACCATTTAAAGTCGCTGGATTAATCACAATTATTTTCATGGGACTATTCGCATTCATGAATGTTCCGGGGCTACAAGTATATGTAGTTATATTGGCGGAGCGCTTCGTTCCAAGTGCGGTTGATGTTGCTTCAGCAATTAATATTGCCGCATTTAACGCAGGGATTGCTCTAGGTTCTTATATAGGTGGCATTGTAACGAACTCGTTAGGATTAATCCATACTGCTTGGGTAGGCGGCATTATGGTAGTAGGAGCTGTTATTTTAACAGCTTGGAGTATGGCATTAGAAAAAAGAGATCAAGCAAAATAAAGGAGAGAAAATAAAATGAAAAACTTACAAAGTAAAACAGTATTGCATAACGGTGTAGAAATGCCTTGGTTCGGTTTAGGTGTATTTAAAGTAGAAGAAGGACCAGAACTTGTAGAAGCTGTAAAATTGGCAATTAAAGCAGGATACCGCAGCATCGATACAGCTGCGATTTATGGAAATGAAAAAGCTGTAGGTGAAGGAATCCGTGCAGGTATTGAAGCAACTGGGATTTCAAGAGAAGAATTATTTATCACTTCAAAAGTATGGAACGCGGATCAAGGATATGAAGCAACAATTGCTGCATATGAAGAGAGCTTAAAAAAATTAGAACTAGATTATTTAGATTTATATCTTGTTCACTGGCCTGTAGAAGGGAAATATAAAGATACGTGGAGAGCGTTAGAAACGCTTTATAAAGAAAATCGTGTACGTGCAATTGGCGTAAGTAATTTCCAAATCCATCACCTGCAAGATGTGATGAAAGATGCGGAAATTAAACCGATGATCAACCAAGTAGAATACCACCCTCGTTTAACACAAAAAGAATTACAAGCTTTCTGTAAAGAGCAAGGTATTCAAATGGAAGCATGGTCACCGCTTATGCAAGGTCAACTATTAGATAATGAAACATTACAAGAAATCGCTAATAAATACGGTAAGACAACAGCTCAAGTTATTTTACGATGGGATCTGCAAAACGAAGTTGTAACAATTCCAAAATCAACGAAAGAACATCGTATTATTGCAAATGCAAGTATATTCGATTTCGAATTAACGAAAGAAGATATGGAGAAAATCGATGCGTTAAACGAAAATCACCGTGTTGGTCCAGACCCTGATAACTTTGATTTCTAAATTTATAGTGGAGAGAAAGAGTGCAAACAGTTAGCACTCTTTTTTTTTGTTTTGCTTATGCATAAAAAAATGTTCTAACTAAATAATAAACAGTAGTAAATTTGTTATTTATAAGGGGTTGTAGACATGAATATAAAACGATCGTTCAAGCTAATGGCTGCTTTTTTGAGTGTTTTATTTGTATTTGCGAACTTATTATTCCCACTTCAAAAAGCATTCGCAGAAGTTATGGATCACACGAAGTATGAAATGGATTGGAGTTATAGTAGGACAAAGAAGAAGCCAATTCGAACAGAACTTATTAAAACTGCAGATGGTAAAATTGCTTTTTGCTTAAATGTAGATTTGAAATCTCCAAGCGGTCAAGATTTACCGGAAATGGGGAAAGTGGATATTGAAGTGTACCGCGTATTATTAAACGGATATCCACAGAAGAGTCCGCAAGAATTAGGTGTTTCTGATTGGAGAGATGCACATTACGCAACGCAGCTTGCGGTGTGGAATGCGTTAAAACAAATTGATATTAACGATTTAGATTTTCGTAATAAAAATGTAGAAAAAGTAACGAAAGATATAGTTGCAAAAGCAAGCGCTAGTGAGGAACTACAAGAAATTACGATGAGTGTAAATCCTACAGAAGAACAAGAAGCAGTATTGAAAGATGAGTTTTTTGAAACTGGTTTATATACAGTGCAAACAAACGCTAAAAGCGGAACGTATAAAGTACAAGCAACAGGCGCACCAGAAGGCGCGAAGTTCGTAAATGAAAAAGGTGAATCGAAAACTGAATTTAATGTAGGAGAGAAATTCCGCATTTTAATTCCGAAACAAACGCCATCTGGTGGATTTAGCTTTAAAGTATCAGGAAATTTAACGAAATTACAAGGAATTGCACATAAAGGTACGCCGACGATTCAAAATGCAGTAGTATTACTTGAGCGTAGTGAAGAAAAAACGAGTCCAGAGTTAGCGGTAAGTTGGAAGAAGGCTGAAGGGCCACATAAACCAAATAAACCGAATCAACATAAAAGATAAAGGAAAAAGCATTGGCATTTGCCAATGCTTTCTCTTATGCACACATCATTAATTATATTAGGGAAATATAATTAATGATGTAATACAAGATGATGTTAAGAAGACAGAAGAAAAGTTCTTTAAAATTACAGAGCAAGGTTTTGAAAGAACAGAAGGTATACAAGAGGTAAATGCTTAAAATAAATAAAAAAGGCTCGTAAACATAATGTTTACGAGCCTTTTTTATTACTCAGCTTCAGAAACTACTGTGAAGCGTTCGTTTACGTGTTTTGGATTTTCGATTTCATCAAGTGCTGCGACTGCGAAGTCTTCGTAACTTACGTAGCTATCGCCTTTTGAGTTAACGAGAAGGTTGTCTTTACCAGCTTTGTAAGAGCCAGTGCGTTTACCTAATGCGAATAGCGCAGAAGGGCTGATGAATGTCCAAGTAATATCGTTTGTTTGCTGTAAGATTTCTAAGTTTTTTCCTTGGTTTTGCGCAGTTGCTAGGTATTCTTTTGGGAATCCTGGTGTGTCGAATACACGTGTTGTTTTCTCTTCGTCTACAAATAAACTTCCAGCGCCGCCAACTACAAGTAATTTTGTATTTGGTGCACCTTTTAGTGCTTCAATTAGTACGTTTCCTGCATCTACGTGAAGGTGCTCTTCACCCGCTGGAGCACCGAATGCATTTACAACAACATCGAATGCTTGTAGGTCATTAGATGTAAGGTTGAATACATCTTTCTCTAAAACTTTTACATTGTCTTCTGTAATTTTTGCGGCGCTTCTTACGATGGCAGTTACTTCATGTCCGCGATCTAATGCTTCTTTTAAAATACGACTTCCTGCTTTTCCGCTTGCTCCGATAATTCCGATTTTCATAATGAATCCCTCCAAAGTGTTTTATTAAAGTGTATATGTGAAAATGAATGAATTTAGTGTAATTAGGTTTGTTACAACCTGATGTAATCATTATAGTTACAGGTTGATGTTTTTGTCAATGGGATTATTTATTGTTTTAGTATGTACATTTTATAAATATAAAGTCATAAAACATAACAAATAACATGGTCATGTTATGAAATCTAACATATGGAAGCAATACCCTGTCGAAAAATGTTGATTTTTGAATATTTTTTAAATATAATTCAATTTATGAGGAAAAAAGGGAGGGGACTAATCGTATGAATATTTTAGAACAATTCGTTTCATCAACGAATACAATTCTTTGGTCATATATTCTTATTGCAATGTTAATTGGTTTAGGGCTTTATTTTTCTATTAAATTGAAATTCGTACAAATTACTCATTTAGGGGAAATGGTTCGACTAATGAGTGATGGATTAACTGGAAAGACACGTAAAAAGGGCAGCGTATCTTCTTTCCAAGCATTTTGTATGAGTTCAGCAGCTCGTATTGGTATCGGAAACTTAGCTGGTGTAGCGCTAGCTATTTCAATGGGCGGACCTGGAGCTGTATTTTGGATGTGGGTTATTGCGATTATCGGAGCGTCTTCAAGCTTCGTAGAAAGTACGCTTGCACAAATTTATAAAATAAAAGATGGCAGTGGCTTCCGTGGTGGTCCTGCTTATTATATGGAAAAAGGTTTAAATAAACGTTGGATGGGAATTTGGTTCTCTATCCTTATCACAATTAGTTACGGTTTAATTTTCAACTCAGTACAAGCGAATACAGTGACATTAGCATTTAAAAATGCTTTCGGTATTGAGCGTTATATTGTAGGGATTGTACTTGCAGTATTAGTCGCGGTTATTATTTTTGGCGGTGTGAAAAGTATTGCACGTATGTCAGAAATGATAGTTCCGCCAATGGCAATTATTTATATTGCAGTAGCTGTTTTCGTAGTTATTAAAAACTTCTATTTAATACCGGATGTTTTCACAGAAATCTTTAAAGGTGCATTCGGTTTAGATTCAGCTGTAGGTGGCGGTATCGGAGCTGCGATGAAATATGGTATTCAGCGCGGATTATTTGCGAATGAAGCAGGTATGGGTAGCGCGCCGAATGCGGCTGCAACAGCGGATGTAACGCATCCAGCGAAACAAGGGTTTATTCAAACAATTGGAGTGTTAGTAGATACATTTTTAGTATGTACATCAACAGCGTTTATCGTACTATGTTCTGGTGCATATAAGGCAACAAACTTAGAAGGAATTGAATTAACACAAAATGCATTAAGTTCACAAATCGGTCCATGGGCAAGTAGCTTCTTAGCGATTATTATCTTCTTATTTGCATTTAGTTCACTTCTAGGAAACTATTATTATGGTGAAACGAATATTGAATTCATTAAACAAAGTAAAACTTGGTTAACGATTTATCGTATTGCGGTAGTGGGAATGGTATTATTCGGTTCTGTTGCGACGCTTCAAGTTGTATGGAATATGGCAGATTTATTTATGGGGCTAATGGTAATCACAAACCTAATTGCGATTACACTTCTTGGCCGATTTGCATATGCTGCATTGGCAGATTATGTGAAGCAAAAGAAACAAGGGAAAGATCCAGTCTTTAGTGCGGATTCAATCCCTGGTTTGAATAATACAGAGTGTTGGGATAAGTCAGCGGTAGCGGATAAAGAAAAAGCTGTATAATAAAAGATGAAACGAGCATCAAAGAAATTTGATGCTCGTTTTTTTATGGTAATAAACTAAGGAGAGAGGTAAAAGACGAACATTAACGTGGTTTTATAATAAAATGTAAATTTTTTTAAAGGGAAATGCAGATGTGAGTTGTAATTTGTGTTAGAATGGTTAATGGCTTTGGAATAAGAGGTTAGACGACTTTTTATATTCATTTCTATGTTTTTAATGATAAATGGAAAGTTCGGATTATTTCTTGTTTCTTGTGGTCAGACGTTCAACATTAAAGAAGAGTTAAATGGAGGATTTTATTAATGAAGTTTGTTATGTTTCTTGTAGGATTACTCGTTGTATTCGTACTCGGTTTTCTTATAAGTGCCGATCGAAAGAAGATTAAGTATAAGCCAATCGCAATCATGCTTGTTATTCAGTTAGCGTTAACGTATTTCTTATTAAATACACAAGTTGGTTATATTTTAGTAAAAGGAATTTCGGATGGATTTGGGGCACTTCTTGGATATGCGGAAGCTGGAATCGTTTTCGTATTTGGAGGCCTTGTTAATAAAGGGGAAGTTTCATTCTTCTTAACGGCATTATTACCAATCGTATTCTTTGCGGTATTAATCGGAATTCTGCAGCATTTTAAAATTTTACCGATATTTATTCGTGCTATTGGTACTTTGTTAAGTAAAGTAAATGGTCTAGGAAAACTAGAATCATATAATGCAGTAGCGGCTGCGATTGTTGGACAAGCAGAAGTATTCATTACAGTAAAAGATCAATTAAGTAAAATCCCGAAACATCGTTTATATACACTATGTGCATCTTCGATGTCGACAGTATCGATGTCAATCGTTGGTTCTTATATGAAAATGATTGAGCCAAAATATGTAGTAACAGCACTTGTATTAAATTTATTTAGTGGTTTCATTATTATTCATATTATTAATCCGTACGATATTACGGAAGAAGAGGATACACTAAAGTTAGAAAATAAGAAAAAGCAATCATTCTTTGAAATGCTGAGCGAATATATTATGCTTGGTTTCACGATTGCGATTACGGTAGCAGCAATGTTACTTGGTTTCGTAGCATTAATTACAGCAATCAATAGCTTGTTTGATTCAGTGTTCGGTATTACATTCCAAGCTATTTTAGGATATATCTTCTCACCATTAGCGTTCGTAATGGGCATCCCGCAAGCGGAAATGGTAACAGCGGGACAAATTATGGCAACAAAATTAGTATCAAACGAATTTGTTGCGATGCTTGATCTAGGAAAAGTAGCTGGTGATTTATCAGCTCGTACAGTTGGTATTCTTTCTGTATTCCTTGTATCATTTGCGAACTTCTCATCTATCGGAATTATCGCAGGTGCAACGAAAGGTATCGATGAAAACCAATCAAATGTTGTATCATCATTTGGTTTACGCCTTGTGTACGGTGCGACGTTAGTAAGTCTTTTATCAGCGATTATCGTTGGTGTTATGTTATAAAAAAGGATAGTCCTAGCTCATAGTTAGGACTATTGTTTTATGGTGATTTTACATAAAAAACCCAATTAGTTAGGAATATATTAACATATAAAAATCTTTTAAAATTTATATTGCATTTCGGCTAGATAACGCTTACAATTTGATTTGTAGGTGGTATCAATTTCAGACTTTCAATACGGTAGGAGAGAAGAGGCTACCTTTTATAAATTGCAATTTATGTAAACGCTTACTGATTTTAGATGACAGTTGAATAGTATTTAGGGGTTTAAAATTTTTTAACATCAATGGTCAGACGTCATTCGTTATACGTTATACGACCAATAACTCGTGGGAGAATTGGAGGATTCACATATGAAACTAGTAATGTTTCTAGTCGGTTTACTTGTAGTGTTTGTACTAGGTTTCCTTATAAGTTCAGATCGTAAGAAAATTAAATATAAACCAATTGCAGTTATGCTTGTTATTCAATTGGTACTTGCGTATTTCTTACTAAATACAAAGGTCGGATTTGTATTAGTAAAAGGGATTGCAGATGGATTTGGCGCTATTTTAAAATTTGCGGAAGCTGGGGTTAATTTCGTATTTGGTGGTTTAGCGAACGATGGACAAGCACCGTTCTTCTTAACAGTATTATTACCGATTATTTTCTTAGCAGTATTAATCGGGATTTTACAACATATTAAAATTTTACCGATTATCATTCGTGCAGTCGGTTTCGTATTAAGTAAAATTAACGGTTTAGGAAAATTAGAATCATATAATGCAGTAGCAGCTGCAATTGTTGGTCAAGGTGAAGTATTCATTACAGTAAAAGACCAACTAAGCAAATTACCGAAAAATCGTTTATACACACTATGTGCATCTTCAATGTCAACAGTATCGATGTCAATCGTCGGTTCTTACATGAAAATGATTGATCCAAAGTATGTAGTAACAGCACTTGTGCTAAACTTATTTAGTGGATTCATTATCATCCATATTATTAATCCATATGACGTGAACGAAGAAGATGACATTTTAGAATTACAAGAAGACAAGAAGCAAACATTCTTTGAAATGTTAGGCGAATATATTATGCTTGGTTTCTCTATCGCTGTAACAGTAGCGGCGATGTTAATCGGTTTCGTAGCATTAATTACAGCAATTAACGGTGTATTCGATTCAATTTTCGGAATCACATTCCAAAGCATTTTAGGATATATCTTCTCACCATTAGCATTCATAATGGGTATTCCAACATCAGAGATGCTACAAGCAGGACAAATTATGGCAACGAAATTAGTAACAAACGAATTTGTTGCGATGCTTGATTTAGGAAAAGTAGCTGGCGACTTATCAGCTCGTACAGTAGGTATTTTATCAATCTTCCTTGTATCATTTGCGAACTTCTCATCTATCGGAATTATCGCAGGTGCAACGAAGAGTATCGATGGAAAACAAGCAAACGTTGTATCTTCTTTCGGATTAAAACTTGTATACGGTGCAACGTTAGTAAGTATATTATCAGCGATTATCGTTGGGGTTATGCTTTAATAAATTAAAAAAAGCAATGAGCGCGGGCTCATTGCTTTTTTTGTTATTCAGCTGGAGGCGTAAATGTACGCTTCTCTAATTCAGCATCTAGCATAAATAGTGCATTTGAATCGTTTGTAATACGCTTTAATTTTTGAATGATGCTATCGAATGAAGCTTCTTCTTCTACTTGCTCGTCAACGAACCATTTTAAGAACGTAATTGTTGCGTGTTCGCGCTCATCCCAAGCGATATCAGATAAGTTATAAATGCGTTTCGTTACTTCACGCTCGTGCTCAAGTGCCACTTCAAAAGCGTTCAATACAGATTCATATTCATTATTAGGATTATCAAACCCAGTAATAATAGCGCGCTCGCCGCGGTCATTAATATAGTTGTATAGCTTCATTGCATGGAAACGCTCTTCTTCAGCTTGGACAAGGAAAAAGTTAGCGAAGCCATCATAGCTTTCGGCTGTACAGTAAGCAGCCATTGCCATGTAAGCGTGGGCAGAGTAAAATTCAAAGTTCATTTGTTCATTTAGTGCGTCGTGCAATTTTTTGGATAACATAAAATCCCCCTTATTATTTTGACAAGAACATTATATCATAATTGATAATATTCTCATTTAGTTACTTCGAACCTTTTCGAAAGCTTTGTGACGTGTGCTTCCATAATGTCTTGTAAATCTAAATCATATTTTTGCGAAAGAATAATAAGATTCGCAAGAACATCCCCAAGTTCTTCTTTTAATTCTAACCTTAATTCCTCTTGTCCTTTCGTTTGTTCATCAGGACGATCACGACCAATTTCAATTGCACGCACAGCGCGTGAAACTTCCCCAACTTCTTCAGTTAAGAAATTTAAGCGAATAAAGGAGTTATACTGAGACCAGCTCCGTTTTTCGTAAAATTCCTCAATCCATCTTTGAAATGCAACAATATCCATTTCTTCCTCATCCCTTCAATATGTTGTACAATATTCATTGTATCATGACAATATATAGTTTCGGGGTGTAGGAATGAGAAAGATTTGTGTGTTTGCAGGTTCAAATTTAGGGGAGAGACCAGAATTTAAAGAGCAGGCAATTCAATTAGGAAAAATGTTTGTTGAGAACGATTATGAACTTGTATACGGTGGTTCATGTGTTGGATTAATGGGAGAAGTAGCAAACGAAGTTCTTCGCTTAGGTGGACGCGTAACGGGTGTTATGCCGCGTGGTTTATTCCGCGGTGAAATTGTTCATACAGGATTAACAGAATTAATTGAAGTAGAAACGATGCATGAGCGTAAGGCGAAAATGGCAGAGCTTGCGGATGCTTTCATTGCATTACCAGGCGGATATGGAACGTTTGAAGAGCTATTTGAAGTTGTGTGTTGGTCACAAATTGGTATACATAATAAACCGGTTGGTTTATTAAACATTAAAGATTTTTACGGACCAATTCTGCAAATGGTTGAACGTGCAGCAGAAGAAGGATTTATGAACCCATCAAATAAAGAGTTGATCGTTTCAGCTGAGACGGCAGACGAATTAATTCATAAGATACAAAATTACGAGCGTCCTGTTTTGGGGACTAAATGGAAACAACTATCATAGTGTATTTTTATAGAAACACATGTCTTTTTTATCGTAAAAAGGCATGTGTTTTTAATTTGGTTAAATATATTAATATTTCAATGTAACATCTGTTGAGAGAGATGAGATAGATGAAGGAATTTATATATTTACAGCCAGTTTTTAAAAGTATTTTAGCGGCATCGGTCCTTGTAATGTTAATCGTTTTAAGACAAAAAAAAGAACTGATTAATGAATTTTCGCTTTGGTTTATTTCAATTATATGTATTGGTGTTTCGGCGATAACACTCTTTATGTCTGGGTTTATCGTTGATGAGTATAATGTAGGCGGAGATCCAAAATCGTTTTATATGTTTATTGGGATTGTTTTTATTAGCGGTTTGAATTTAATTATTTATTTATTATAGACGGCAATAAAAAGAAGGCATTCCATATTACTTTGGAATGCCTTTATCACTTTGATTACTTTGTTTTTTATACAGGTACCAGCCACCCCAGCCGCCACCAATTGCTACAACAACGAGGAAAGGATAGTCTTTAACCTCGACATGTATGTTGAAAATATTAGCTATAAGTAAGAGAACCCCAACTGTTATTAACGCAAAGAATGCTCTAATTAAGTAGTCTTTCAACTGAACCACTCCCGTCATTTAAATCGTAAATGATGAACTTGGAAAAGCTTTTTGGATCTGTTTACTAAAGGGTGTTTTCTATATTTTAACATAAAAGGGATTGTAATATATTGATAAAAGTAGAGGAGGGGAGGCTAACATTGTCGCTATTTGTCGCAAAGTCGATATATCCGAAAAATCGCTGATATAATTCCATGTACCGTCATGTTTGAGCACCGCATAAAAAGAAGCGACTCTGAACGAGCCGCTTCCGCTTTAAGTTGTTATCCAGCTCCAGTGGCTAGAATGTTCGGTGGCTTCGCTTTTTCCTGCGAGGCAAAGAGCGCCTCTACGTCAAAAGCTCCATCCTCCTCACATTCTGAACGAGCCGCTTCCGCTTTTAAGTTATTATCCAGCTCCAGCGGCTAGAACAGTCGGTTGTTTCACTCCTTCATTCGAGGCAAAGAGCGCCTCGGAATCAGGAGTTCCAACACCCTCCTGTTCTGAACGAGCCGCTTCCGCTTTTAAGTTATTATTGATTCAAGAATGCACGTAGCATCCAAGCGTGTTTTTCTAGTTCTGTGTAGATGCCTAGTAGTAAGTCTGATGTCATTTCATCGTCAGAGTCTTGTGCAATTTCCATACCTTTTTTCAATTCGCTTAGCATCATTTCGTAGTCTTTCATGATTGCTTCGACCATCCCTTCTGCAGTTTCTCCGTAAGCCGCTTCTTGAATAGAAGATAGTTCTAAGTATTCTTTCATTGTTGCTACTGGTTTGCCACCAATTGCTAAAATACGTTCTGCAATTTCATCGATGTGAGTAGCTGATTCTGTGTAAAGCTCTTCAAATTTCTCATGTAGTGTGAAGAATTGAGGTCCTTTTACGTACCAATGGAAGTTGTGTAGTTTTGTAAATAAAACGCTCCAGTTTGCTACCTGTTTGTTTAATACTTCGATTACTTGTTTATTCATTATGATCAATCTCCTTTTGAATTGTTATGTTATATCAATTACTAATTTATAATTATTATAATCTAGTAATTTGTATAAATCAACCCTTTTGCTGGAATTAATTTGAACAAATTATGAACTGTTGTAAATAAAAATCCCTATTACTGTGAAGTAATAGGGATTTTGGTAATATCCAGCTCCAGCGGCTAGAACAGTCGGTTGTTTCACTCCTTCATTCGAGGCAAAAAGCGCCTCGGAATCAGGAGTTCCAACATCCTCCTGTTCTGAACGAGCCGTTTCAGCTTTAAGTGTTATCCAGCTCCAGCGGCTAGAATGTTCGGTGGCTTCGCTTTTTCCTGCGAGGCAAAGGGCGCCTCGCAGGAAAAAGCTCCATCCTTCTCACATTCTGAACGAGCTGCTTCCGCTTTTATTTGTTATACAGCCTGCTGTTTTTCTTCTACATCTTGCCCATCCCAGCACTCCGTATTTTTTAAGTCAGGGATAGAACTTGCATAGAAAACAGGATCTTTTCCTTGTTTCTTTTGCTTAATATAGTCTACTAATGCTGCGTAGGCGAACTTGCTAAGGAATGAGATGGCAATTAAGTTTGTAAATACCATTAGTCCCATAAATAAATCAGCTAAACTCCAAACTGTTTGAAGGGCAGCGATTGATCCGAAGAACACCATTCCGACAACTGCAACGCGATAAATCATTAACCATGTTTTGCTTTCTTTAATGAATGCGATATTTGTTTCACCATAATAGTAGTTTCCTAGTAAGGAACTGAAAGCAAATAGGAAAATAATAATCGCTAAGAAAGTGCTTGCCCAAGGTCCGATTTGTGAACTTAATGCTTGTTGTGTTAATTCAATTCCTTGTAAATTTGATCCTTTGTAAAGTCCAGAACATAATACGATAAATGCTGTTGACGTACATACTAAGAATGTATCTACGAAAACACCTAATGCTTGAACAAGCCCTTGTTTTACAGGATGAGATACATCCGATGTTGCAGCTGCGTTAGGAGAGCTACCCATACCTGCTTCTGTAGCGAATAAACCGCGCTGAATTCCGAACTTGATTGCTGCCCCAATACCACCAGCGATGGCTTGATCTAAACCGAATGCACCGTTAAATATTTCCATGAAAATGCTTGGTAACATATTGAAGTTGTTAATAACGACAAAAATAGCCACACCAATATAAACAATTGCCATTGGAGGGACAATCATTTCTGTAATACGTGAAATGCTTTTAATACCGCCAAAAATAATAACTGCAACTAATAAAGCTAATAGAGCTCCTACGACAGTTCGCTCTAGTCCAAAAGCATTTTCAAACGCTATTGTTACTGTATTTGCTTGTACTGAATTGAAAATTAATCCGTACGCAACTGTAATGAGAAGTGAAAACCAGACACCCATCCAGCGTTTGTTTAACCCTTTTTCCATGTAATATGCTGGTCCACCACGGAATCTGCTTCCATCTTTTACTTTATAAATTTGGGCAAGCGTACATTCCACAAAACTAGTAGCTGCTCCAAGAATAGCGATAAACCACATCCAAAATACTGCGCCTGGTCCACCCATGGAAATTGCTAATGCTACACCAGCTAAGTTCCCGATACCAATGCGAGCTGCAGCACTTAAGCAAAATGCTTGGAATGGGGAGATGCTATCTTTTTTCTTTTCTTTTTGACTGAATCCTTTACTAATTAAACTGACCATCTCACCGAAATGCGTAATTTGGACAAATTTCAATTTAAAAGAGAAATAAAGACCGAAGCCGATTAACATTGCAATAAGAATATATGACCACAAAATATTATTCGTTACCTCAAGGAATCTGCTAAAGATATCAACCATATAATACACTTCCTTTTTTTCATAATAAGAAAATTATATGCAAAAAATATACCAGAATCAAATTTTCTAAAAAAACATGTTACTTAAATATGTTTTATGTTATGATTAAGTTACATCGTAATATTTTTAGAATTATTTACATTTTAAAAAACTAAATTTAAAGCGAAAAAGAGGGGATAATTTGAAAGAAGAATCTTTATTGAAAGTAAGTCTTGAGAGTTTGAAAATGAGAAGTAATGTATTTTTTATCATTACGTCTTTAAGTATCTTTTTAGGGGCCACTTATTATTACAATAAAAGATTTCCAAATCACAGGTACCCTGAATGGTTAGAATT
Organism: Bacillus cereus group sp. MYBK30-2; assembly: GCF_051915945.1. Classification (NCBI taxonomy): domain Bacteria; kingdom Bacillati; phylum Bacillota; class Bacilli; order Caryophanales; family Bacillaceae; genus Bacillus; species Bacillus cereus group sp. MYBK30-2. The sequence goes on along the minus strand of NZ_JBQAFR010000003.1, from coordinate 131,160 downwards.
TCTAAAATTGATTGGATGAATAAAAGACAGAAAAACAGAAAATTCAAATAAAAATTGTTGTGGAGGAGCTAAATATGAATATTAGAGAAAGTGAACTTCCGGGTATTGGGTATAAGTTTCAAATCGTTACGAAAGGTAACGAAAAGATGGTGATTGTCATTCATGATGATGGGCGTAGAGAAATGTATCATTTTGATTCAGATCATGAAGAAAGTATCTCAAGTATTTCACTGCGTGACTCAGAGGCAAGACAAATTGCAGCAATATTAGGCGGAATGGTGTATAAACCTCGAGCATTAGAAAATGTTGAGATGGTCTTTGAAGGTTTAGCGATTGAGTGGTTCAAAGTGGAGAATACAGCTCCGGCAATTGGAAAAACAATTGGTGATCTTGAAATAAGAAAAACATACAGCGTTACTGTAATAGCTGTTATGAAAAAGAATATGAAAAAGCTATTTAATCCGGGTCCAGAAACAGTAATTGAAGAAGGAGATATGCTTGTAGTTTCAGGTGAGAGAGAAGAAATTAAAAAAATTATTAATGAATTACTTTCGAATAGGGGGACTGACTAGATGGATACTTTAATTTTTGAAGTTGGTACAGCGTTAGTATTAGTTGCAATTGCGGCAGTAATTGCTGGAAAGTTTAAATTCTCAGTAATTCCTTTTCTAATTGTGCTCGGAATGTTAGTAGGGCCGCACGCGCCGACAATAGGTGTTATCGATCTCAAATTTATTGAAAGTGCAAGTGTGATTTCCTTCCTTGGAAGGATTGGTGTTCTATTCCTTCTTTTCTATCTGGGATTAGAGTTTTCAATGAAAAAGTTAATTAAATCGGGACGCTCTATTGCGATTGGTGGAACAATCTATATTTTGATTAACTTTTCACTAGGATTATTATACGGATTTATAATGGGCTTCCCGTTACTTGAAATCTTAATTATTGCGGGTATTATTACGATTTCTTCTAGCGCTATCGTTGCTAAAGTATTAGTTGATTTAAGAAGAACTGGTAATAATGAAACCGAACTAATTTTAGGAATTATTATGTTTGAAGATATATTCCTTGCTGTATATTTATCGGTAGTTTCTGGCTTAGTCCTTGGGGATCACGCTTCATTCTTAGGTGCTCTCACTTCAATCGGAATTGCTTTAGGATATATGCTTCTATTCTTTATTGTAGCTAGAAAGGCTACGCCGTTATTAAATAAACTGTTGAATATTAGTTCAGATGAAATCTTTATTATTGTAGTATTTGCTTCGTTATTCTTTATTGCAGGTTTTTCAGAAACAATTCACGTTGCAGAAGCAATCGGGGCACTTCTTTTAGGACTAGTTTTCTCTGAGACAGAGCATAGTGATCGAATCGAACATCTTGTTGTTCCATTTAGAGACTTTTTCGGAGCTATTTTCTTCTTCAGTTTCGGATTAAGTATCGATCCGTTCTCATTAGGCGGAGCAATATGGTTAACGTTAGGTGCTGTTCTTCTTACAATCATCGGAAACTTTGTAGCAGGAATGATTGCAGGACGACAAGCTGGATTATCCCATAAAGCATCAACAAATATTGGATTAACAATCGTTTCGAGGGGAGAATTCTCCATCATTATGGCCAATATTGGTATCGCCGGTGGTTTAATGTCAGTATTGAAGCCATTTTCAGCACTATACGTGCTTATCCTATCCATATTAGGTCCACTTCTTACGAAGGAATCTAATAATATATATAAATTCTTGAATAAGATCTTTAAGTGGAATACGAAGACTAACTAAATTTTAAAAAATAAAAGTACAAGATATTCACTGCTTGTATTTTTATTTTTGGCAATGAAAACAGTAAAGAGAGGTAAATGATGTTAGGAGATTTAATTCATTCAGTTTTAGTTTTTCTAGAAGGACTCGGTTATTGGGGAATTATGCTTGGATTAATGCTGGAAGTTATCCCGAGTGAAATAGTGTTGTCGTATGCAGGGTATTTAGTATCAACAGGAAGCATTACATTTTGGGGTGCTGTTGCATTCGGTACAATTGGCGGTGTAATCGCGCAACTGTTTATTTATTGGATCGGCCGTTACGGGGGAAGACCAGTTCTGGAACGTTATGGGAAATATATTTTAATTCAAAAGAAACATATTGATTATGCGGAAGCGTGGTTTAATCGTTATGGAACAGGTGTTATCTTTACAGCGCGTTTTATTCCTGTTGTACGTCATGCTATTTCGATACCAGCAGGTATTGCGAAAATGTCGCATGTTAAATTTATTACGCTGACTACACTTGCTGTTATTCCGTGGTCAATTATATTTGTGTATTTAGGCCTAAAATTAGGTAAAGAATGGGAAAGTATCAATAAAGTGGCTGGCCCTTATGTTAAATATTTTGCACTTGCGGCTATAGGGTTTGGTATTTGTTATTTCGTGTTGAAAAAAGTACGAAAACAAAGTAACAAATAGGAATATATTATGTATAAAGCTTTGCTTTGAAAAATTGACATATAAGATCGGATTTTATAAAGATCATTATCGTGAAGGAATCTATTGATAAATAGATTCCTTTTTTACGAGAAATAGATATGACGCCACATTGGTTAGAGAGGGATATGTTTAATATTTACCATATTGTGGCATATATATAAGAAAAGGGAGTTTGGGAAGGGGATTATAGAGAAATGGAACTCCAGTTTCAAAATGTATATCAACAAGTTGAGAATTGGTATGTGTTGGATTCGGAGCTTCCTTGGGATGTCAAAAGGATTAGAAATGATTTGTTTTCTCTTATTGAAGTAAGTAAAACGCCAGTTATTTTTTGTGATACGTGTGATGCAAATAATGTGCTTTTAGCACTAGGGGAAGAAGAAGAGGAGTTTTTATTCCCAGTAGGTGGTTTTTATCATAAGGAAAAACAATTAATTTTCGTTTGTATGTGGGAAGAGTATGAGCAAGTGATTAAAACACTTTTGCATGAATTTCGCCATGCGATGCAGCATAAGAGAGAAGTATTGTATGTTGGAAGTGAATCGTACGAAGAGAGATGGATTGAGAAAGATGCGAGGAAGTTCGCGGAGAGGAAATTGGATGAATATAAAAACAGAAAATTGATGTAAAGCATAGTGGAGAAATAGTGCTGTGCTTTCTTTTCTACTTACTAAAAATAAGTATTTGACTTTTATAAAGTTTAGTTCTAAACTAATAATATCAAACGAGCGAGGTGATGGAATGAAAACAGAAGATAGACTAGGGCTACTATTATGGTTTCGTTTATCACGTTTTTATAATAGAAGTATTCGCGAGACGAATCAGCATTTGAAAAAGTGGAATGTATCTGCTGCTCAGTTTGATGTATTAGTTCAAATTGGAGGCCACGATCGTTTAACGCAGCAAGAACTTGGAAATAAGCTATTTGTTACGAAAGGAAATGTCACTCAGCTTTTAAATAAAATGGAGCAGCTGGAGTGGATTGGGCGTGAACAAGAAGGTACTACGAAATATATTTCGTTGACAGAAAAGGGAAGAGCTTTATATGAGGAAATCGTCCCACCTCAAGAAACGTTCCAAGCGGAGCAGTTTCATAATTTAAATATAGAAGAACAAAATCAATTATTAAAATTACTAAAAAAATTACAGTAAGAAAAATTTTTAAAATAAATCTTGAATTCGAGATAATATGAGGTGAAGGATATGTTTAGAAAAGTTGATCATAAAAATATGGGAAGAGCAAATCACGGCTGGTTAAATACACATTTTCATTTTTCCTTTGCTAATTACTATAATCCAGATAACATGAGCTTTGGAGCATTGCGTGTGATTAACGATGATCTAGTAGCGGCACAAACTGGTTTTGATATGCATCCGCACCGAGATATGGAGATAATTTCTTACGTTGTAGATGGGGCATTAACACACGAAGATAGTATGGGAAATCGCGGGACAATTGAGCGTGGACATGTTCAATATATGAGTGCAGGTACTGGTGTATTTCATAGTGAGCATAATTTAGGAAATGAAACATTACGTCTATTACAAATTTGGATTTTGCCAGACCGCGCTGGTCATAAGCCAAACTATGGTGAGTTTAAATTTGATTGGAGTAAACGTGAAAATGAGTGGTTCCATATGGTATCTCCATTGGAAGGCGATGCACCAATTCAAATTCATCAAGATGCGAATTTATATTCTTTATCGTTAGAAGCTGGAAAAGAAATTCATTTTCCTGTTACAGAAGGACGTCAATTGTACCTTGTACAAATTGAAGGTAGCAGCGTTGTAAACGGTGAAACACTTGTAATGCGTGATGCAGCGGAGGCTGTAGAAGAGGATATTCACATTCAAGCGAAAGAGAAATCACACTATTTAGCAATTGAAATGAAGATGCAATAAAGTGAAACTTTAATCAGTGGGGGTTTTTCAGCATATAAATAACGGAATGAAAAATTAGAAGAAAGAGGACATCGAAAAAAGATGTCCTCTTTTTATGGGTTGAATTATCAGAAAAAACTTTCTCAATTTTTGGAAACAGGTATCGGGAGGGTTATTCAGAATTTTATAAAGGTGTCAAAAACTTTTAGGGGAATGGGGAGTGTTAGATTGAAAAAGCAAGTAATTTCATCAGCATTAGCGTTAACTGTTATCGCAAGTGGGTTTGGGGCATTTGGAGCAACTACGACGAAAGCAGAAGAGCAAAAAATCCAGTATCACCAAGAGTTTAAAACACCAGCTTACATAGGTGAAGAATGGAAAGCACCAGAAGGGCTAGATAAAAAAGAGACAGTATTTCAATATTTAGAGAGCAAAAAGGATATGTTTAAATTAGCAGGAAATATTGAAAAACATTTCAATGTCGTTGGTGAAGAAAAAGACGATGAATCAGGTACGACACATGTGAAGTTAGTTGAAAAGCATAATAATGTCCCTGTGTATGGATCAGATCAAACTGTTACTCTTGATAAAGAGAATAATGTAAAAGCATTTTTCGGACAAGTTATTCCGAATTTAGAAGATAAAAATATTCCAGCGGCAGCAAGCATTAGTGCGGAACAAGCAGAAACGATCGCAAAGGCTGATATTGAGAAAGGAATTGGTAAAGTAAATAATTATGATGGTGTGAAAAAAGATTTATTTGTGTATGAAAAAGATGGAAAGTACTATCTTGCATACCTTGTTAAAGCGTCAGTTTCAAAACCAGCTCCAGGATATTGGCATTATTTTGTTGATGCGACAAATGGAAATATTATTGAGAAATATAATGCTGTAGATCAAATTACTGGATTTGGTTATGGCGTATTAGGCGGTAGACAATCATTTGAAATCGCTCAAGATGCGAAAACAGGAGCGTTCAACTTATTTGATGGTAAACGAGGACAAGGTATCCATACATTTGATGCAGAGAATATGGACGAAAACTGGTTTAATTTATTCTCACAATGGCTTGGATATACAGGAGAAGAAGTTGAAAGTAAATCTAAGTTCTTCGAAGATAAAGCGGCAGTTGATGCGCATGTGAACGCAGGAAAAGTATACGATTACTATAAAAAGACATTTAATCGTAATTCCTTCGATGATAAAGGTGCAAAACTTATTTCTACTGTTCACGTAGGTACAGCATGGAATAATGCGGCTTGGAACGGTGTGCAAATGATGTATGGTGATGGTGATGGAAAGACATTTATTCCATTATCAGCTGGCCTAGACGTTATTGGCCATGAGTTAACGCATGCTGTAACTGAACATACAGCAAATCTTGTTTACAAAAATGAGTCAGGTGCGTTAAATGAATCGTTATCTGATATTATGGGTGTCATGGTTGAGAAGAAGAGCTGGGATTTAGGTGCGGATATTTATACACCTGGAAAACCTGGTGATGCGCTTCGTTCTCTGAAAGATCCAGCATCTATTCCAAATCCATTAAAACCAGGTGAAGGTTACCCAGATCATTACAATAAACGCTATACTGGAACAGCTGATAATGGCGGCGTTCACATTAACAGTAGTATTAACAATAAAGCTGCATACTTAGTATCTGACGGCGGAGAGCATTACGGTGTGAAAGTAACTGGAGTGGGCCGTGAAGCGACAGAGAAAATTTATTACCGTGCTCTTACTAAATATTTAACTGCAAACTCTGACTTTAAAATGATGCGTCAAGCTGCACTTCAATCAGCAGAAGATTTATATGGTAAAAACTCTAAAGCTGTACAAGCTGTAACGAAAGCTTATGACGCTGTAGGAGTAAAATAATAAGAGAAAAAAGACCTGACTGGATTGTCAGGTCTTTTCTTTATTTAATCACGGATACCTAATGCGATTTTTGCCATGCGTGACATACGTTCTTTCGTCCACGGTGGATTCCATACAACGTTTACTTCTATTTCATTTACTTCAGGTACGTTCGTTGATAATACCTTTTTAACGTCTGATACGATTTGGCCAGCCATTGGGCAACCGATAGAAGTCATCGTCATTGTAATGACAACATTATTATTTTCATCGGCTGTAACGTCATAAACTAATCCAAGATTGATAATATCAACACCTAGCTCTGGATCAATAACAGCTTCTAAATTTGCATACAATTTATTTTCAAATGCTTCTTGTGACATGAGTAGCACCTCCTACACATTAATGATATCGATTCTCATTATAACGGAAATACGTGCAATGTGCAGGGAATGAGCTCAAAAAAAATTCCTCCTTGGAAGAGGAATTTTTTTGAAAAGCTATTCAGTTTTAAAGTGAGATACAAGTTGATCTAATTCTTCAACCGTTTGTTTCATTTGTTTTGCAGTTAGAGTCATTTCATTCATAACAACGACTTTCTGTTCAGCCGATTGCGCTGTTGCGGCCGTTTCACTTGATACTTCGTTAGAAATTGAAGCAATGTTATTGAGTGAAGCATTCATTTCTTCAGCACTTGCAGCCATCTCTTCAGCAGTTGCTGATATGTCTTGAATTTGAGTGGACACTTTATTCACTTGATCAACGATTGTTGTGAAAGAAGAGCCGGCCTCACGAATGACGTTAATACCTTCAAATGCTTCGGAACGACCTTGAGACATCATAGAGCTAGCAGTTTCTGTATCATTTTGAATTTGATGCAGCAATTGGTTAATATCTGTTGCAGCTGTTTTTGATTGTTCAGCAAGTTTACGAACTTCATCTGCTACGACAGCAAATCCCTTCCCTTGTTCGCCGGCACGAGCCGCTTCAATAGAAGCATTTAAAGCAAGTAGATTTGTTTGCTCAGCGATATTAGAAATAGATTGTACAGCTGTATCAATATATTTCGTATGAGTGATTAGACGTTCGACTACTTCGGATGTAGCATTTACGGCTTCGTGTATCGTTGTCATTTGTGAAATAGATTTTTGGATTACAGTACTTCCGTCGTTAGCATGTTCAGATGTGACTACAGCTAGTTCGGCTACAGACGAAGCGGATTCTGCAATACGTTGAACACTTATTGACATATCATCCATTGCAGTCGAGCTTTCTTCCATACTAGAAGTTTGCGATTGAATGCTTGCATTTAAATTAGACATCGAGTTTTGAACTTTTATTGTCGCATCAAGCGATGTATTGGTCTTTTCTAGCATATTTTCAGAAGCGTTTTGTACTTCCACAGAAGTTTTTTGAACACGATTAATGATATGTTGCAGATTTTCTAACATTTTATTAAATGATGTTGCAATTGCACCGATTTCATCATTGCTATTTACTTGTAGGCGAGCTGTTAGGTCACCCTCTTGAGAGGATAATTCTTTTAGTTTAGTATCAATTTGCTGAATTGGTTTTACAAGCTTACCAGAGAACCACCATGCAAGAATAATTGCAACGACAATACATATAACAAGTGATAAGAATATAACGTATTCAATTAGTAGTGCTGATTGATCAATTTTTTCAATGGATCGTTCACGTAACTTAGCTTGTTCGTTGCTATAGTTTGTAAAATCACCAATAACTTTATAAACAGTGCCATTTTCTGAAGAAGCGACTTGTAATGCTTCGTCCCACTTTTGTTCTTTTGCAAGAGAGAAAACTTTTTCTTCAATAAATTTTCTCCAAGTAGAGCCTAATTCCATTGTATCTTTCACGGATTGGGATACGTTAGGGTTAGAAAGAAGTTGTGCTTTCTTATCTTCAAGAAGCTTACTCATTTCATGAAACTTGTCTAATTCGACCTGATCGTGTTGCAGTAAATAACCTCTTAAAGCAGAAAGTTGAACTTGATAAGCGTCTCCACGCTCTTTTAATTCTGTTGCAAGGGGGGAAATTTCTTTTTGCAGTGCTTCAGCCTTACGAGTTTGATCAATAGCGAAGAATAGAATAAAAGCTAAGGCGATGCCAAATAAAGCGCAAACCGTTCCCATCATGAACAGCAGTTTTTTTCTAATGCTCATAAAACTCATATGATAAAAAAGCCTCCTTTTAAAATCTTAGTATTAGGATTAATTCATATTAAAAGTTAAAAGAAAGCTTCACTCCTAAAGGAACAAAGCTTTCTTCTTTCCTTTAGGCATTATAGCAGACAGAGGGGGAGAGAGAAAGATATATTTAAAAGTAAAAAAAGAGGGGCTAAAATGAGAAATCCCCCTTTTTTATTTTTATGCATTTGTTTTGAAATGAGAAACGAGACCTTCAAGTTCTTGTACTGCAGTTTTCATTTCTGATGACTTTGTAGCAATGTCTTTCATTACACTTACTTGGTCACCAGCTGAATATGCTGTCTGTGATGTTTCAGCGGCAACTTCGTTTGAAATAGAAGCGATATTATTTAAAGCTGCATTCATCTCTTCAGAACTTGCGGCCATTTCTTCAGCAGTTGCAGACATGTCTTGCATCTGTGTAGCGACTTCGTTAATGTGGTTAACAATTGCTGAGAATGAAGAGCCAGCAGTACGAATGACTGTGATTCCTTGTGAAGCTTCTGATTGACCTTGTGTCATCATTTTATTAGCTATTTTTGTGTCCTCTTGAATTTGATGAAGTAAATGGTTAATGTCGGTTGCAGCTAGTTTAGATTGTTCTGCAAGTTTACGAACTTCATCAGCGACAACAGCGAATCCTTTACCATGTTCACCAGCGCGGGCCGCTTCAATAGAAGCATTTAAAGCAAGTAGATTCGTTTGTTCTGCAACGTTAGAAATGGATTGAAGGGCTGTATCAATATGATTAGTATGTGTAATGAGTCGCTCTACCACTTGTGATGTAGCGTTAACAGCTTCATTAATTGTATTCATTTGTGTAATAGATTTTTCAATTACTTTACTACCATCAGCTGCTTTTTCTGAAGTTGTAACAGCCAAGCCAGCAACAGAAGAGGCAGATTCTGCAATACGCTGAACACTTGTTGCCATATCATCCATTGCAGTTGAGCTTTCTTCGATGCTAGACACTTGTGAACGAATATTATAATCAAGTGCATTCATAGTCTCCTGGATTTTTGCAGTAGTGTCCATAGATGTATTTGTTTCGATAAACATATTTTCTGAAGCTTCTTTTACGCTTGTTGATGTTTGTTGAACTTGCTTTATTATACGTTGTAAGTTGGCGAGCATTTGATTAAAGGAATGTGCAATATCACCGATTTCATCTTTACTAGTTACATTCAATCTCGCAGTCAAATCACCATCTTGAGAAGCTAATTCTTTTAATTTCGCATCAATTTGTCGAATAGGTTTAACAAGTTTACCAGAGAACCACCATGCTAATAAAATAGAAGTTAGTGTGCATGTAATGAGTGAGAAGAAAATAATATATTGGATAAGAGATGAAGAAGATTGGACTTCAGCAATTAATGTGTCACGTTTTTCATTCTCTTCATTTGTATATTTAGTAAATCGACTTAAAAGGTCATTTACGTAATCTGTTTGAGATAAAGCGATTTTTGATGCTTCGTCCCATTTTCCTTCACGTGCAAGAGGGAGGACCTCATTGTCAATGACACTTCGCCATTTCGCACCCATTAAAATGGCCTCTTTCATTCCTTCAGGGAGGTTTTTATCACTTGTTACTTTTTCTCTTGTATCAGCTAATTTCTTTCCTTCTCGGTTGAATTTATCAAATCCTTTTTGATCGTGCGATAGTAAATATTCTTGTAGGCCAGCAACTTGTGCTTGGAACCAATCACCACGTTCTTTTAAAATGGTTGCTCTTTTCGATACATCATTTTTTAATGTTTCGACTTCATTTGCTTGGCTCATAGCGAATGTAAGAATAATAATTAGAGCAATGCTAAATAAGGAACAAATGCTTAAAAGTGTGAAGAGTAGTTTTTTTCGAATACTAACATATTTCATCGTTATCCCTACCTTTAAAACTATTTATTATGATTTAATGATATATGGAACGAAATTAATAAAATCCTTATTACGAAGTTATTAATCTGTTCAATGAAAAGTATAGCAGACAATGGAAAGGGGCAGATGAGTAGGAGTAAATGTTCTTAAAATGTATACATTTATCATTTTCCGACAGAAAACTCCCACCTCAAGGAATGGGTAGGAAATGGTCCAATGAGTAGGTGGGAGATGAATGGCGGTTTAAAGGTTCTTCTTGTTGAAGAATCAGTATAGGTATCGTAATCAGTTCGTTCCTATAGAAAGAAAATGCTACATATCCGAAGCATTCTTACATCTATGGAATTGTTCCATTGTAAAAGTTCTTTCATTTGTATATTTTTTTGAAAGGGAAAGGGGACTTTCGGCAAAAAAAGAAGAAATGATACGTGATTAGTATTTTTTTGCTATATTCTGATATCGTTCTCATATATGTCATGAAAAAGATTGTAAATAAGTAAAAATAAGAAGTGAGGTGAAAAGCGGTGCTCACCCATAAAGCGTATCAGTTTCGGATCTATCCTAATGTAGAACAAAAAATTGGCATTGCAAAAACAATGGGCTGTTCTCGTTTTGTATTCAATTACTTTTTGGAAAAGTGGAATGAGGTATATAAAGAAACAGGAAAAGGATTAACGTATGGCGCCTGTTCTTCGCAATTACCTACTCTCAAAAAAGAATTTGTATGGCTAAAAGAAGTGGACAGCATCGCCCTTCAATCTTCTCTTCATCACCTCGCTGATTCGTATACACGATTCTTCAAAAAACAAAATAAAGCACCCAAATTTAAGTCGAAAAACAATAAAGTCCAATCGTATACAACGAAGTGCACGAATGGGAACATCGCGATTGTAGGTAATAAAATAAAGTTACCGAAACTTGGCCTTGTCAAATTTGCGAAAAGTCGTAAGGTAGAGGGACGGATTTTGAACGCTACTGTCGGAAGGAACCCAAGCGGGAAATATTTTGTCTCGATTCTTGCTGAAGTGGAAGTACAAGGATTACCAAAGACAAGTTCCGCTGTTGGCATAGATGTTGGTGTGAAAAACTTTGCCATTCTTTCAACAGGCGAGGTATTTGGCAATCCAAAATGGTTTCGGATATTAGAGCAGAAGCTCGCTCATGCTCAGCGTATTCTATCTAGACGTACAAAAGGCGGAGCGAACTGGCATAAACAGCGAATTAAAGTCGCTCGTATTCATGAACGAATCAAAAATGCAAGAACGGATTACTTGCAAAAACTCTCTACAAGGATCATCAAAAACCACGATGTGATTGGGATAGAAGATTTGCAAGTAACCAATATGTTGAAAAACGGTAAGTTAGCGAAAGCGATTCAAGAAGTATCATGGTCACAATTCAGAGCGATGCTTTTGTACAAAGCACAATGGTATGAAAAGCAAGTAGTTGTAGTATCGAAAACATTCGCCAGCTCTCAACTTTGTTCACATTGTGGCAATAAAAATAAAGACGTAAAAGATTTGAACCTGCGTGAATGGAAGTGCCCTTCTTGTGGTATGCATCATGATAGGGATGTAAATGCAGGACAAAATCTGAGAAAAGAGGCCGTAAGGCTTCTAACCATAGGGACTACGGGGATCGCCTACTCATATAACTGAGGGATACCTTGGTGTTCGTAGGAATCCCCCACTTCAAACAGTTCGTTAGAGTGTTAAGTGGGGGTAGTTCAAATATCAAAAATTCTTAAATAAAAATAAGAAATACTATTGTAATTCGAAATAACATCATGTATACTTCTAATTAGTTGATAACGATTATCAATATCAACCGAAGCGTTACTCTTCGTTATGTTGGTCATACCCCTTTTTGACGACGTAAGTCAGAGACGAATGTTGAAATATCTTGTGTCCTATTCTACAGAATTATGGTAATCTCCAACCTCAACTTATATGCGTAAGCATGCAAAAAAAAAGGATCCTATCCGTGAAGGGATCCTTTTTTGCATGTTGTCGCAATTAATGTATATAGACCTGGTATACGTTCTTCAATTCCTTCGGGTGCAGTAGGAGGGAAGACCCATCTTTGATGAGGTCCATGTTCTTCAATTAGCTTTTCAACTTTGAAATTTGTTTCTGCCATTGCCGTAATAATTTCTCCAAGTGTCCAGCGCCTAATCTTTGTTCTCGGTAAAGCTTTTTTCTGTGATTCCGTAAGTAGAATACTATAAGCTACGTCATCTTCAATAAGTTCCTCACCAAAATAATTTCCATTTGCTCGAAATGCTGGATGATCTACTCCTAATAATTTTGTATAAACAGGATGATAGTCACGCAGTATAAATGTCCCATCTTGTTTTAATAAGTTAGAGATTATATGAAAGAGTGGCTTTAAGTCTAAAAAGTAATGAAGTACGCCAAGTTCCAGTAATACGATATCAAATGATAGGCATAGATTTAAATCTAGTACGTCGGAAACGATATACTGAATAGAGACTCCAGCAGCTTTTGCTAATTCAGTTGCATATTTTTCATTGCTTGCTGAAATATCTACAACTGTTACATCCGCCCCTAAAAGGGCAAGAGCAACTGCTTTATTTCCTTTTGATCCGAGTAAATTAATAATACGCTTCCCTTTTGGAGAGTGTATGTAAGGTAAATAATAAGCTACTTCATGAACAGGATCTTGCATGAGCTTTTTTGCATATTCTGCCGGTGCACCGTGGCGATTTGTCCAAGCTTCATAGGCAGCTGCATTCCAGCTTTTTTTATTAATAGTACTTAGTTGCTTTTGATTCAAGCTTATCACTCCTTTTGTGAACGTATACTTATTCGGTGGGAGAATGAGATTTCCTGTTCTTTTTGAATAAAAGTTTGATTTTTCTGTTCTTTAGTCGTAAAATACGTGTTATACATAAAAGCGTTGAAAAGGAAAAGTAGAATGAAACCATTCTTTCCAGAGAGCTTCGGTAGCTGAGAAGAAGCAAGAATATTCATTTGAACAATGGCCTTTGAGCTTCGTCCTGAACTTATCAAATGATAATAGTAGGCGACGACGAGAGTTGGTACTCGTTATCAAAACCACAGTATAAGAGCATATAGCTCCGTACTTGTTAAGGTTAGTTATGTGAATGACTGACGAAATAAGGTGGTACCGCGACTGTTTATACAGCCCCGCCCTTATCTTTTTTAAGATAGGGGCGGGGCTTTTTATATTTTTAAGGAGGAATGTAAGATGAGTATTTTTATTGGAGGCGCTTGGCCGTATGCAAATGGTTCGTTACATCTTGGGCATATTGCAGCTTTATTGCCAGGAGATATTTTAGCTCGTTATTACCGGGCTAAAGGTGAGAGTGTGTTGTATGTTTCAGGAAGTGATTGTAATGGAACACCGATTGCAATTAGAGCAAAACAAGAAGGGGTTACAGTAAAGAAAATAGCTGATCAATATCATGAAGAATTCGAGCGATGTTTTCATAATCTTGGTTTTACGTATGATTGCTATACGCGTACAGATAGTGAACACCATCATGAAACTGTTCAAAAAGTTTTTTTGCGACTATTAGAAGAAGGTCATATTTATAAAAAAATAGTCGAACAAGCTTATTGTGAAACGTGTACGCAATTTCTACCTGATCGTTATGTGGAAGGTATTTGTCCGCATTGTCATGAAGGGGCGAGGGGGGATCAATGCGATGCTTGTTCCGCTATTTTAGATCCACTCGATTTGTTAGAAAAGAAATGTAAGTTATGCGGTAGTACGCCATCAGTACAGGAAACCGAGCATTTCTATTTTGCATTGCATAAGTTCCAGCAGCAAATTAAAGCGGCTGTAGAAATTGCAAAGCAGAAAGGAACATGGCGCGACAATGCAATTCAATTAACAGAGAGATATTTAAAGGAAGGCTTACAAGACAGGGCAGTATCACGTGATTTACCAATCGGGGTACCAATTCCAGTGGAAGGATATGAGGATAAGAAAATTTACGTATGGATTGAAGCGGTGACAGGATATTATTCAGCGAGTAAACATTGGGCTGAAGAAACAGGGAAAGATGATCAAGAGTTTTGGGATAGAGATGCGAAAACATATTATGTGCACGGAAAGGATAATATTCCGTTTCATTCAATCATTTGGCCGGCGGTATTACTTGGAACAGGAGAAGAAGCGATCCCTCGTCATATCGTTTCGAATGAGTATTTAACAGTAGAAAAAAGGAAGTTATCTACAAGTAAAAACTGGGCAGTATGGGTACCTGATATATTGGAAAGCTATAATCCAGATTCTATTCGTTACTTTTTAACAGTAAATGCACCAGAAAATCGTGATACTGATTTTTCATGGCGTGAATTCATTTACAGTCATAATAGTGAATTATTAGGTGCATACGGGAACTTTGTGAATCGCACGTTAAAGTTCATTGAAAAGTATTATGATGGCATTGTACCAAAGGGGAGTATTAATATAGAGCTGAAAGATAAGGTTGAAGGATTATATAAAAGTGTAGGAGAGGCGATTGAACAAACTAAATTTAAGGTGGCGCTAGAAACAATATTTGATGCAGTACGCTTTGCAAATAAATACTTTGATGAAAAGCAGCCTTGGAAACAAAGGGAAGACGACCCAGTTTCATGTGAGGAAACAATTTATAATTGTGTTTACCTTATCGCTAATTTTGCAAATCTCCTTGAACCATTTTTACCGTTTTCCAGTGAAAGAGTTAGAAACACATTGTCGATTGTTAAACAAAGTTGGGAACCACAAAATGCGTTGCCGAACCGAATTGATAATGTACAGCCATTATTTGAGCGAATCGATGTAAAACAAATTGGGCATGAGGTAGAGAAGTTATATGGAGCGGTAAAGTGAAATATAAGGAAAAGACCTTTCAAGTAAATGAAAGGTCTTTTGTTATGCTGTATGACTTCTCTCAAAAAGACTTACTTAGCTATAATTATATACCATATATTAACTTTATTTGTACTTTCATACAAGTGTCATGTTCTCTCATGCGCTATGCATTGTATTATGTTTTCTTTCTTTCCTATAATCAAGCAGTTGCGGTGTGAAAATACCAAGCAATATAAAAATAATACCAAGCCACTGCATAGGTGATACGACTTCATGAACGAGTGTAATGGAAGCGATAATTGCTGTTGGTAATTCAGCTGCACCTAATATGGTGCCAAGTCCTGTTCCTACTTTTGGTACGCCAATTGAGAAGCAAATGACAGGTACAATAACTCCGAAAAATCCAAGAAAGAATGCGTATTTCCAAAGGCCAGCTTGCAAGGCACCGTCTGTTAAAAAGGTCGGTGGGAAGAATAAGCATACAATGATTGTAGCACTTGTTGTCATAAGGAAGCTTTTCGTATAAGGCGGAACATCCGTAGCGACTCGCCCGCTTGCGAAAACATAAAATGAAAAAGAGACGGCAGCTAATAGCCCGAAGATAATACCTTTCGTAGAAAAATTTTGTCCAAGACCTTCAAATACTCCACCTGCAAATAGAGTACCAGTAAATAAAATAAGAATAGATATAACTTTCTCACGGCTTGGCAACGTACGATTTGCAATTGCTTCGATAACTACACCAATCCATGTGAACTGGAAGAGTAAAACGACAGCGATAGATGCTGGCAGTTCTTCTACAGAAATAGCATAGAAAATACCAGTCATACTCATTGTTGTGCCGACCGTTAGTAACGAAAAGAATTGTTTTTTTGTCACTTTATGACGCGAAAAGAAAAGAACGAGAAAAAGTAGTCCAATCCAACCGAAGACATATTGTCCACCTAATAGCTGATGGGCTGAAAAGCCATCCATAAAACCGAGCTTAAAAATAGTAGAAAGTACGCCGTAGCTACAGGCGCCGAATAAAACCAATAATGAAAACTTAAACTTCTCCATAAAAGATCCTCCTTATAAAGTGAAACTTTAATCAGTGGGGGTTTTATTCATCCCCCACTGATTATTAGCCCACACCAATCGGGCGTTTACGAGCAGCCCGACTCCCACCTAACTTCTTTGCTCCAGCTGAATTTTGAGGGGGGAGTCTTACTGCCCGCAAATAGCGGGATAAGAAATAAAAAACGCCCGCTATCCAAATAAGGACAACGGGCGAACGAAACAGAGTAAGACACTCTACAAAATTCCGCCACTCATACGAAGTATGAGTTTGGGGTATGAAATTATAGTAGTTTACATTGCTTTTGGAAAAACAATCGAGCATTTTACACCTTGAGGTGTGTTTTGTATTCCATAAGGAAACTGATGTTTATCTAGTATTTGTTTTACAATATATAAGCCAAGACCGCTACCTTGTACTAAGCCATTGTTTCCAGGGTTAGCACGATAGAAAGGCTCAAATAAATGAGCGAGTTTGTCTTCGTCGATTTGTGAACCTGTATTTAACACTTCTAATGCGTAACCGTTTGGTTTTTCATAAAGCTTTATATATACATGCTGATGATCGATTGTATAATGAATTGCATTTGAAATAATGTTAAAAATAGCAGTTTGAATAAACTGAGGATCAGCTAAAATTTGTACATCTTGTTTAATATTAGATTGAACATTTAATTGCTTTACAGATATAAAGTAATCTACTTTTTTCATCACGTCCTCAATGATATTAGATAGTGAAATAACTTCTAAATTCGGTTTAAATTGAGGGTTTTGTATTTTGGATAATTCTGACATTTTTTCCGTTAATACGTTAATATCTTGCATCATCTCGTAGGATCGCTTTAAGTATTTGTCTCTATCTTTGTAAGCACCGATTCCGTGAATCATGCCATCTAGTTGTCCCATAACGGCAGCGATGGGTGTTTTTAATTCATGGGACACCATAGACATAAATTCTTTCCGAGATTGTTCTAATTGTTGTTCTTTCTTGAGTTCATTTCGTAAATCTTTATTTGTTTCATGTAAATTTTTCACAATATGTGGGACCTGTGAAGCGGCTACTTGCAAATTAAAATCTGTTTGATCCGCATTTTTGTTAAGTGATTGTTTATCTGAAAAGTCCAGCTTCATAATGTCCTTTAAAGTATCACTCATATATTGAAAAGGTTTGGCAATTAGTTTTGCATAAACTAAAGAACCGAGCAAAGATAATGCAAGCATTGTTGCACCAATATGCGGGGCTAATTGGTGCAGAGCATCTGCTAAACTTGGATTATCTTGCGATTCACTTGTTTTATTTGTTGCATTTTGCGTATGTAAGACATTATTGTTAGCGGCATTTTTTTCAAGTCCAGTAGGTGAATCCGTTTTGTTACTTTCCCCCGAAATATTTTGCGTATTTTCTTTCGTGTTTGCTTTTGCAGTTTGGCTAGGCTGCAAAAGATGATTGATGGCTGTAGAGAGTGTTTTATAGTCTATACTAGAAGGCTGAAAATTCGAGATGCTACTCTCTGATACAGCTTTATTTTGTTCCTTTTTACTTTGATCGTTTTTCTTATCTGACTCCGCATGTTCTACATTTTGCGTTTCAGGATTTTTCGTATAATGCCCTTTATCGTAGTTTAAGGCTAAAAAATAAATAATTTGATAAAGGCAAAGTGATAAAAGGATACAAAACAATAAGGTTTTGATGAAAATATTCTTGGTGATGTTGTCTTTGCTACGCTTCGATTTTGTAGCCAATGCCTTTCACCGTTTTAATATAATTAATTCCTAATTTTTTTCTTAAGTTTTTAATATGTGTATCTATTACTCTTACATCACCATAGTGTTCATAGCCCCATACCTTATTCAACAAATCACTTCTTGATAATACTTTTCCACGATTTTGTAGCAAAGTATATATAATTTCAAATTCTTTTGTTGTTAATTCAATTTGATTACCATGAACATAAGCTGCGTATGCTGTAGAATTTAACATCAATTCATGGAATTGTAGTATAGTTGCGGTTTCAGCTTCCTTCGTTGTTGTCCTTCTTAATACAGCTTCTACGCGTTTAATAAATACCGCGTAATGGAACGGTTTCGTAATATAGTCATCAATGCCTAACTCAAATCCTTTAATTTCACTTTCTTCATTATGTAAGCCTGTTAACATAATGATTGGTACATCAGATTGTCCTCGCATAATTTTACAAATACTATAGCCATCTATATCTGGTAACATTACATCGAGGAGGACAAGATCGTATGAGTTTTTTTGGAAAAGAAGAATGCCTTCTGTTCCAGCACCAACTACATCAACAGTAAAGTTTTGTGCCATTAGAAATTCACGAATAAGTTCTTGTATATCTGGGTTGTCTTCAATCACCAGTATATGCGTCATAGTAACACCTCCTAAATAACGCTTTTTACTGCAATATTCGAATTCATCATTTTTTGGATGACTCAGATTGTTTATACATATAATAAGCCCCCGCTATAAAATAATCATGAAAGTAGCAAGGGGAATTGTTTAGTGTCACTGAATAGTTCAGAATTACAGTAATTCTATTATAGTATGTATTGTAAAATTTATAAAATATTATAACTGTATAATTTTAATATCTATGTTTATAAATGTTTCGATGTTGTTTAACACAATATATTTTCATTATATATGTAAATACAGTTGTTTTGCTACTGTAAATGAATAAATAAAATAAGCCAAGACATAAAATTCTTGGCTACACGTAAATCTTGTTCTTAGGTTAGTTTACAGTGACAGTAGCTTGTTCATGAATACGCTCAAATAACCAGCGTACATCATTGTTATACATACGAATACAACCAAGTGTTGTTGCTTTTCCAATTGCTTGATTATTGTTAGTTCCATGAATCGCATAAGTTGTTCCGTAAGTTCCTGCCATATTTAATCCGAGCCAACGGTCACCAAGGGGATTACGCGGATCGCCACCTTTAATTTTCCCTGTATAATAAGGACGGTTTTTAATTTTATTTACGATTTGAAAAGTACCTTTAGGTGTAGGTGTTGCTGCTTTTCCAGTAGCGACAGTAAAACTTTTTATGAATTTTCCATCTTGATAATAATCCATTTTATTTAACTGCGTGTTTACGATAAGTTGTTCTTGCGTTGTAGCTGCCTCCGCATTTGCGAATGGAATAGTTAAAAATCCTAATGATAATAGCGCACTGAATAATAGTTTTTTCATTATATTCTCCTTTTACTCATTGTAATAGTCTTACATACAATGAATTTGTAATCCTCGTAATGTTTGATTTATATTTTCATCTAATGTTTCAAAGAAGGTAGTAATCTTTGTATTACATTTGTTGTTTTTATCAATAAGTAATCTTTCATTTAATAAAAGTTCACCATGTAGTCCAAAACTTTGAATTTGAATATTTAGTTCATCTTCAGTTTCAGAAATGATCGGCAAGAAATAGTGAAAAGCTTTCGTTGGAATGATGTAGCTTTTTCCAATCATGCTTTCTTGATTTGAATTAATCCATTTTCTCGTGACAATTTTAATGCTCTTTTTTGAAACGATAAAAGACAGCGTTGTAGATTTTGTTAAACTTACGTCAAATTCATTTGTTTCACAGATATGCAAATTAAAAGCGGTTTCATTTTGATGAGATTCAACATTTGTATTAATAAAATCATGCATTTTATAAGCGTCCATTCTTATTCACCCTTTTGTTCAATTTCGAAAAGCGACTTATATTTATTCAATTTATTGTGTAGTCATATATTGGTTAAATTTTTCAACAAATTCCGATATAATCTTACAATACGTATATGAAGCTAATATGAAGTTCGTATGAGTTTGTGGTGGTTTTTTATAGAGAACAAAATAAGGTGATTTTCGAGTGTTAAAAATTGGATAAAAAATGTATATTAATGGCTTTTCTCCGTACGATAGATAGTTGTTAGCTTGTTTTAAAATGATAATGGATATAAGCAAATAGAGAACAGAAAATTTTAGTGTTAGCCTTACAAAAATGTAATAAAAATGTAAGCTATTGTGATAGTTATTTCGACAATTTTTTTATACAATAATAGTAAGAAGTTGCACGTGATTGAAAGGAGAGATGACATGGAATGGGTTCATGAATTATTTCAGCAGTACGGGTACTACGTTGTACTTGTTGGCTTGCTGTTAGAATATATCGCACTTCCGTTTCCGGGAGAGCCAACATTAGCATATGCGGGATTTTTAGCGCAGAAGGGTGATTTAAGTTTACCGATTTTAATTATCCTATCCTTTATTGGGACAAGTGTAGGAATGACAATTCAATACTTTTTAGGAAATAAATTAGGTATGCCTTTCGTTCAAAGATATGGGAAATACGTATTTTTAACACAAAGAAAAATTGATTTAACGAGAATGTGGTTTGATAAGTATGGATATTTTCTTATCTTTATCGGCTTCTTCATTCCAGGCGTACGCCACTTTACAGGATACTTCGCAGGAATTATTAACCTACCATTCCGGCGCTTTGCAATCACAATTTATTCCGGTGCTTTATTTTGGGTATCATTCTTCTTAATCGGTGGCTACTGGCTAGGTGGTAACTTACATGATATTTTCGGAGCACTGGAAGAGCATATCGGCAAAATCATCTTTGGAGTAGTTGTTATTATAGCAACCACGCTAGGCGTTCGTTTCCGCAAACAGCTAAAACGAGTATTCGTACAAAACGCAAGTTAATATGGAATCCATTCTATGTCATATTTTAGGGAGGCAGTGCTTTTGGGCACTGCCTTTTTATTTTATGTTCCAATCTACTTTCAACTTTCCTTTTAACTTATTTCCACTAACTATAATGTAATAAGTTCCTGTTTTAATTGCCGCGAATTGGTACGTATTAGGACCGTTTGAAGCTAAATAGTTTTCTTCCTCTTGAAATTCACTAGACATTTTTATGTCTCCCATGTAGGCATTCGGATTTTCAGATGGTGATTCAATGGTAAATTCTAATATGTCACCCCGTTTTAGTTCAATTGGGATTTTATGTTCACCACTGAAATGTTGAAAAGATGCTTCGAAAGAGTTTTGGGTTCTTTTCTCAGTCCATTGCTCCTTCTGTGTGACATCAACGAAGTTAATAGTGATGAGTGTAATCAAGATAACAATAGGAATGATATATCCAATCCATATAAATTTTTTCGTTATAAGTGTGCATAGATAGAAAAAAACAGAAAAAATTGCTCCGATAGATCCTGCAAAAAGTACAAAGAGAAAATTTGTTTCTTTAAAAATTAGGAATGGAAGAAAGAATAAATAACCGCAAAGAATGTAAAGACATACTTTTTTTAAGGTGCTATGATTTTTAAATTTTACTTTATCAATGAAAACGGAACAAAGGATTGCATAAGAAACAATAACAAGTGTAGGTAAAGTAAAGAGTAGTTCATGTAATCCGGTCAAAAATTTATATCTTGTTAGCCCGCTACCGCCGGAGAGTGTGAGACTAGTAAGTAATAAAGATAATAAGCAAGCTGCTGTAAGTTTAGTGAGAATATAAGAAAAGATAGATGTTTTATTCATATGTCACCTCGCATGTTTAATATTCCATGTTCATTATATAGGGTATGGATGTAATAATATAGAAGTTGCTTTGTCAATTATTAACGTCAAAATGACAATTATAATTGAAGAAAATAAGGATATTATTTACAATTTTAATTGAATAAATGAAAAAGAGGTAAGACATGAAGCTTCGAAATCGAGTGAGGGAATTTCGAGCAAAGCATCGTTTATCACAAGGGGATTTAGGGAAAGCGATTGGCTCATCACGGCAAACCATTAGTTTAATTGAGCGCGGAGATTATGCGCCATCTATTGTGTTATCGCTAAAAATCGCACAGATTTTTAGGGAGCCGATAGAGGAGATATTTACATTAGTGGAGGGGGAAGATGGAGATGGAGAGTAAAGCGAAGGGGAGAAAAACGTTGGACATTTTAAGAAGACCTGCCTTTTCAATGTTGGTTGCCCTTGTTTGCTCCGTTTTATATGGATTTATTCGAATAGAAAAAGTACAGCAAGTCATTGAAATATGGACGTTTTTTGGAATTGCATTGTTAGTGTTAGCTATCCATGAGTTAGGGCATGTAATATTTGGTTTGATAGGTGGTTTGGAATTTAAATTTATGACAGTAGGCCCCATTACTGTCCAAAAAGAAAAGGGAAAAATACGAATTAGAGAAAATAAAATGTGGATGTATGTTGGAGGCGTTGCAATGCTGGTGCCGCCTTCTCCATACACACCGAACCTTTCAAGAAAATGGGCATGGATGACTTTAAGTGGACCATTAACGAGTTTCGTATTCGGCATTGTATCAGGTTACATATATATGGTGAGTTATTACCACATGCTTTTATACTTTTCTGTGTTACACCTTGCAATCTTTGTCGTCACAGCAATTCCAGTAAAGGGAACGCTATTAAGCGATGGCATGCAATTTCTCATTTTAATTAAAGATGATGAAAAGGCTAAGCAACATTTATATAACATTCAAGTATCGGGCGAGTTATTAAGCTACAAAAGGCCGAAAGATTGGGATGAGAGTTTAATAGAAATAAGCGAAGAAAAATTAAAAGAGGATAAAGATATAAGAGATATCATGAGTGGACTCATGCTCGTCTTTTTTGCTCGATCTGATCAAGAGGGAATGGAAAGAGCGATACCGTATTTAGAACAAATTGTTCAACTACCTGTAACGAAAGAAAATAAATATTTCGTTGGCAGTTTTCATAGTTGGTATCTTTTATATAGAGTACTTTATCAGAAGGAAAGCCTTTCTCTGCAAGAGGCGAAGGAACACGCAAAGGCAATTACAAAAATGGACTTATATGGGTATTACCGCACGCGAGGAATTGTCAAATACTTAGAGGATGATCTAGAAGCTTCACGCATTTATATGAAGAAAGCAGATAAAGAATTGAAGAGCGCTGAGAAGAGTGAAATAGGATATTTACAATTAGAGCGAGAATGGTTCGAGCAGTTGAAGGAAAGGGTATCTTACGATGGATAAGGTATCCTCTTTTTTATATGTCATCTTATGCCGTTCCATAAAAAGTCTGAGGCGAGTAAAATGAGATAAGAAGAGCAAAGCTTGGAGGAAGTAAATATGGAAATTTTAACGATTATTTTGATAGTCTTGCTTATTTATGCTGTTTTTAAAGTAGCATATGTAGCATTAAAGATACTCGCGATCCTATTAGTTATCTTTTTAATCGTAGAGTTCGGCAGTAAGTTACTTGGGGGATAGGGTATGTTGTGCGTTTAGGATGTCGAAGGATATCTGTAAATCGATATCCTGTGTCGAAACGTCGATATAATGAAAAAATCGTTGATATAAGTGGAGAAATGATCGATATATTTGAAAAATCGTTGATATATTTATATGAGTACCGAGTGGGGTATATGGAAAAGAAGTTGCCATAAGTGCAACTTCTTTTTATTTGTTTATAAATTGTTTATTTTTACCGCCTATGCTAGTAGCAAGGAGGAGATGAGAATGAAAAAAGCGGTTTTGGAAGTAAGAGACGTGACGAAGAGGGTAAAAGGGAGAACGTTGTTAAGTCACATGTCTTTTTCTGTTTATAAAAATGAAATTTGTGGTTTTGTTGGGCCGAATGGTTCTGGGAAGACGACACTTATTCGGACGATTATGGGGCTGATTCGACCAAATGAAGGAGAGGTTTTAATTAATGGTATAAGTGTGCAAAAGAATCGGAAAGAGGCTCTTCAGTATGTAGGAGCAATTGTAGAGGCCCCAATTTTCTTTCCTTATATGTCGGGACGAAAAAATTTAAGGAATTTGGGAAGGATTACATTAAATGCGGGTGGAGAGGCTCTAGAAAAGAGAGTCAAGGAAGTTTTGGAGGTTGTTGGTTTAGAAAATCGTGCCGATGATAAAGTAGGTACGTATTCATTAGGAATGAAGCAACGTTTAGGGATTGCTCAAGCGCTTCTCGGAAATCCGGATTTTATTATCTTAGATGAACCATCTAACGGACTAGATCCAGTCGGAATTAAGCAACTTCGTAAAATTGTACTCGACTTACAACGTGAGAAGGGCATTACTTTTTTCATTTCTAGTCATTTAATTCGTGAGTTGGAACTTATGTGTGACTCGTGGGTCATGATTCGGGAAGGATCACTTATTTGGCGTGGAACGACAGAAGAGCTGCAAGGTGAAAATAAAGAGTTAGAAGATATTTTCGTGGAGATGATGAGTTCATGATGAGGTTAGTACGCTCTGAATGGGAGCGTCTTTGGGCGAAGAAAGTGACATGGCTTTGTTTCGCGATGATCCCGGTGATGTTGCTTGGGGCTGCGAAATACTATTTGAAACATAATCAAGAAGTAGAAAGAACAGCAGTTGATTATACATATGCAAATTCATTCCCAGTACTTTCATTGTCTGAAATGCTTATGAGTATATGTAATCTTGTTTTACTCGTTTTGATTGTCCTTGTGTTTGCTCAAGAATATCATAGCGGTCAAATTCGGATGATAATCCAAAGGTCATACACGTATTCTGAGGTTCTTATTGCGAAAATAATTACAATATTGGCAGTAACCCTGCTATTTATAGGTACTTATTTTATTTGTAGTTATTGCATTGGCTATATTTTTTTTGAACATGAGCCAAATATTCTTCTGTTTTATTACACAGAAAAAATGAATGCACTTAGCGTGTTCTTATACAGTATTTCTTATTATGGAATTGCTTACCTTACTTTGATAGCGATGGCGAGTATATTAATTATGCTAGCGGTTATAAGCAAATCGACAACGAGTGCAACACTTCTTGGTATGGGATTTATTATATTTTCTTTTGGATACCCAGTAATGGCTTTAGTTATAGGAAAATCACCGGCTTTTCTTTATATTAATTATTCCTCTTTAATCAAATTACAGCATGAAGGAATTGCTATATCCTTATCTGGTAGTTCATGGATGATCTTTTTTGGATCTGCAATTTTACTCATATACATTACTGTTTGTAGTACTGTAACAGTTTATTGGATAGGAAAAAAAGATAATTTTGTGTGAGGTGTGAAGAATGATGCAAATACTTATAAGTGAATTTGAACGGATTTTTGAAAGAAAAAAGACGAAAGTATTAATCATTATTTTTGGACTGCTACTTATTTTACACAGTGTATGGGTTCATAATTATGGAGTTGCTATTTACGATACAAAAGGGACGGAAGCAATCCTAAGTAATTTGAACTTTCCTATCGCAGTTACACGAGAATGGTATTTTACTCTATTCTTGTTGATTTTTCCAATCTTATTTATCGATAGCTTTAATAGTGAAATTTCATCTGGTGCATACCGTCTTATCATGATCCGTCCGGTAAGGCGTTGGGAATTATTATTGGCAAAATGGATTACTCAAATGAGTATAGTAAGTTTGTTTTTATTAATGGCATTGATTGTGAGTTATGGATATGGAACGTTTTTTATAAGACATGCAGAGGAAACATTCTTTTTGAATAAACAAGTCATTTATGGGACGGGTGCCTCTATTTTATATACTGTAAAATACTATTTAATATTATGGTTTATCGCGAGTGCTTTATTAATGTTGAGTAGCTTTGTAAGTCTATGGGTTCAAAATTCTATCATTACGTATTTTGTGATAGTTGGTTTAATAGTAGCTGGTTTGTATGTTAATGAAGAAATTAGTTATTTTCTAATTGGAAGCGAAGCAATTCTAAGAATATTAAGTGAGGGGAAAGTAACATTTTACCTAATAAATGGTACAATTTTAGGAGGATGTGCAATAGGAGCTATGTTTAGTTGGTGTAAAAAAGATGTATATAATTAGGAGGGACTTACCGTGACGGACAAAATATTACTTGTAGATGATGAACCGGATATTCTTACATTCATTGAGGATAGTCTTGTCATGGAAGGGTATGAAGTAAGAAGCGCATTAAATGGTGAAGAGGCTTTAAAAAAGTTAGATAGTAGTGTAAATCTTATTATTTTAGATGTTATGTTGCCAGATATGAATGGATTTAAAGTATGTGAGAAGATGAGAGAGTCTTATGCATGTCCTATATTATTTTTAAGTGCGGATAGTAGTGAGCAGTCTCGTATAGAAGGTTTATTGATTGGTGGAGACGATTATATTAATAAGCCATTTAGTTTAAAAGAGTTGAAAGCGAGAATCGTTGCTAATTTGCGTCGTACGACAGAATTGCAAATGATGGAGCAAAAGCATCTTCTGCGTTATGGAAGTTTAGTAATAGATTTGCAGAGTTATGAAATAATGTTAGGGAAAGAAAAAATTCACTTTACAAAAAAGGAGTATGAAGTGGTGAAAATATTAGCCCTTCATGCTGGTCAAGTTTTGACGAAAGAACAGCTATTTGAAAAAATTTGGGGATATGATAGTGAAAGTGATGTATCTACTGTTGTTGAGCATATAAAGAAAATAAGGACAAAGCTTAGTGGGTATGACAGAGAATGTACATATATCCAAACTGTATGGGGAATTGGATATAAGTGGAGTGTACAGAAGTGATGCAAAGGTTACGGATTAAACAACAGCTAGTAATTGGTTTTTTAATAGTTTTAATTGGTAGTTTAATATTGACAGTTTTAACGGCGGCTAGTGGCTGGTATTGGCTAACGAAGAGTGGGAAAGTATTTCCCGCGAACTATTATGAGCAGAAAATCCCCATGATAAAAGAATACGTAAAAGGTAAAGGGGCGCTATTGTTAAATGAGAAAGAGCGCCATGAATTAGAGGGAATTATCCCTATGGGGGGAATTCAATATCAAATTGTTAATAAGAAAGGAGATATTTCTTATGGTACATATCAAACAAAATTAATAACAAATGAGAGACAGCTTTTGAATGTTATCAATACGAATATTCATGGAGAAGATGATGATAATGAAGTCACGACCTATTTGCCTTTAGTGGATAGGGAGGGAGATCTACAGGGGGCGATAGGGTTCAATTATCATTTGACGCTGTCTACAGCTTCATCAGCTGATTCTTTTTTGATGATCTTATTTTTAATTTCTCCATTTATATACATTACAATTTTGTCTTATATTGTTTCCAACCGAATGGGAAAGAGAATAAAGAAACCGCTAGCTGAACTATCACAGGCTTCAAAAAGAATTCAAGAGCAGGATCTGAATTTTCAATTAGAGTACAACGCGAAAAATGAAATTGGTGAATTAGTTGGTTCATTTGAAAATATGCGCGCAGCATTAGCTACTAGTTTGTCAAGACAATGGGAGTTAGAAGAAGAAAGAAGAGAATACATTAGAGCTATTTCTCATGATTTGAAAACGCCGCTAACGATTGTGCAAGGTCATACAGAAGGTTTGCAAAGTGGTTTATGGAAAAATGAAGACTTGTTACATCGGTATTTACAAACGATTGAACGAAATACAAACAGAATGACAAAACTTCTTGAGGAGTTTCAAACAGTAAATGAGCTAGAGAGTTTCTCGTTTCAATTGCGTTTAAATAAAGTACATATAAATCCATTTTTTCTTAAAAAACTAGAAGAATATGAATGTATAGCTGGAAAGAAAGAGATTGAATGGGACGTTACATTTGAAAATAATGAGGGCATACAAAGCTTAGTATTTGATCAAGAGCGAATCAGTCAAGTAATGGATAATATCGTAATGAATGCGGTTCGGTTTACACCGGTGTCAGGGAGGATGCTCGTTAAAGTATGTACTTGGCATGACACAATAGAATTCCATGTATATGATTCAGGACCTGGTTTTCAAGAAGGAGACTTGCAAAAAGTATTGCAACGTTTTTATCAGGGAGATCAATCACGTTCAGCAAGTAAGGAGCATTTTGGACTCGGGTTATATATTGCGAAGACAATTATTGAGAAGCATGGCGGCAAAATACAGGTAGAAAATAGCAAGGTGCGAGGCGGGGCACATGTTTCGTTTCGAATTCCAAGTGGGGTATATAGGTAAGAGTTGAGTGTCGAAGGGTATCTGTAAATCGATATCCTGTGTCGAAACGTCGATATAATGAAAAAATCGTTGATATAAGTGGAGAAACGATCGATATATTTGAAAAATCGTTGATATATTTATATGAGTACCAAGTGGGGTATACAAGAGAAGTCAGCAAAAATAAAAAAGCTGGAAGAATATCTTCCAGCTTACGAGTTACTTTCAATTTGGCGACCGTTATCTTCTTCGTGGTCTTGTAATAGGTTGAATACGTCTGCTAGGCAGAATGCAATAAACCAAGTCCAAAGACCGTGGAAGAAAGCTGAGCTTAATTGAAGTGGTAATGTATAGTTTGTCATTGAGTAGGAAATACATCCGCCAACGATTCCGATCATTGTTAATAACATTGTTTTTTGAGCATTTTCTTCTGGATTGAAGAGGAAGAAAATGTATCCACCTAAAATTGAAGCGCTTACAAGTGTTTCGATTCCATTAAAGATGATATTCTCTCCAAGCTGAGTGTTTGTCCAGAAGCAGATTATGCCGCCGATGATGGCAAACAAGATAGCTATTGTATATCGTATATATTGATTCATATGTTCATCTCCCTATGTAATAAGATGATTTGGAAGTCAAAAAGGTAGGTATAGTATATTGAAGTGAATTTTAGTTGTACGTATCTTTTTATAAAAAGATCAGTGAAGAATAACTAAGATGATCGGCTTTTTTAAAACCGTTACGTGTATGGTGTCTGAAATATACCCGACTTCTCGTTTCTTTTTGCTTATAATAATAAGAGAAACTTCCAAGTCTATATACTTTTTTTTGTAAATCTAATTTTATTATAACATATTTAGTGACACAATAATAGAATTATCTGATTTTGTAACAAGTGTAAAAAATAAAAAGCGCAAGGAATTGTAGTTCCTTGCGCCTTTTTATATACGTTTGAAACGTCCAACAATTTCAACGGTTTCAGTAATATTTATAAATGCTCGATTGTCTACTTGGCGAATGATACGTTTCATTTCGCCTAACTCGTAGCGAGTTACGACAGTGTAAATCATTTTTTTCTTATGGTTTGTATAGCCGCCGACAGCATCTACCATTGTTACGCCACGTATGCCGCGATGTAGTAGTGCGCTTTTTATTTCCTCGCCTTTTTCTGTAACTGTCATTATCGTTAATTTAATATGTTTCGTATGCACAGCATCAATTACTTTGCTGACTACAAACCGGCTAATTAACGTATAAAGCGTAATATCCCATCCGAAAATGAATCCTGCTGCAACAAGTAAAATTAAGTTGAATCCAAAGATGATTGCTCCAATTGAAACATCGCGATGTTTCGCTACAATCAATCCAACAACATCAAAACCACCTGTTGAAGAAGCAAATCGGAATATAATTCCTGAGGACGCGCCGCAGATGACACCACCGAATACAGAAGATAATAGAATATCGTCTGAAACTTGATGTACCGGGATAATATTCATCGCTAAAGATGATATAGCTACAAAGTATGCTGTTAAAAAGGTTGTCTTCTTTCCTAAGTAAAAGTAACTTAAAATAAGAAGAGGAATGTTTAGTAAAAAGATAAGTGCACCGATATTGTAGTGCATTAAATAACCGATAATCATCCCTACGCCAGCAAATCCACCGCTAATCATATTATGCGGGATAAAAAACATATTCATAGAAATTGCATACAAAATAGAAGCTATAAAAATAACAATCAACTGTATTATAAATTCTAGGTGAAATGTTTTAGCTGCTGGGAAGGATAAAAAGGCGGTGTCGGGAACGTAATCGGCGTCTCCTAGTTGACCCATAGTATGTTTCATCTCCATATTCATTTTTGATTACAAGAAGAGAATAATGCTTTTTTCAAAAACTGGCAATAGTTTTATTATAATGCAAAAATTTTATAAATTTCTAACAAATTAAACCTATTCAAAGATGTGTGTGAATATACTAAAGAAAGCGAATACATTGATTTTCTAGCATAGTTTTTTTGAGAAAATATGCAAAATTCTTTTTTGAAAATAAAAGGAAATAGAGAATGTTTGTTGAATGTGCTAAAATGACTTTATTAAGGATGTGAAGCGATGGAATTTTTATTGCAGGATGCAATTCTCTATATATCGTTTGTAACGACGGCGCTTTGTTTATTAGAAGTTTTTTTTCTTGCTAACGTTTCTCGTTTCGTACGCCAGCAAGCATCGAGCGGTAGACAGAGAGCTTTTAAACTAGTTGATACATGTGAAGAGGGTATAGGAAATGTACCGCTATTTTCTATTTTTTATAAATATGGAATGATACGTTCTGTTCGCAGACAAGAATCGAGTGGAGAGAGTGACGAGGTAGGTCCGTATACACCAATGTTTCGCTAATTAATTACGAAACATTGGAGGAATGAACATGTTAAAATCATACCGAGCTGCGCTCATTAGTTTATCATTATTACTTGTTTTTGTTTTATCTGGCTGCAGTAATGCAGGCACAATAGATTCACATAGTACGGGAATTTGGAACCATTATTTCGTATATCCAATCTCGTTTATGATTCAATTTGTTGCTCATCATATATCTGGTGGAAGCTTCGGGATTGCTATCATTGTCATTACACTTGTTGTTCGTTCAGCATTGATTCCATTAGCTGTTTCGCAATATCGTAGTCAAATGAAAATGAAAAAGATGCAACCTGAATTACAGAAGCTGAAAAAGAAACACGGTGATGTGAGTAAAGATCTTGAAAAACAAAAGCAGTATCAAAAAGAAATGTCAGAACTAATGAAATCAGGCGGTTGGAATCCGTTAGCTGGGTGCTGGCCAATCTTTATACAAATGCCAATTTTCTCTGCTTTGTATTATGCGATTAGCCGAACTGAAGAGATTCGTACATCTTCGTTTTTATGGGTGAACTTAGGACATGCAGATCCATATCATATATTACCGATTGTTGCAGCGTTCACAACATTTATCCAGATGAAGGTGTTTCAATCTAATATAACGCCTGGAGAGCAAGTACAAATGCTGAAAATACAGCAAATTATGATGCCGGCAATGATTTTATTTATGGGATTTGCGGCACCGTCAGGACTTGTGTTGTATTGGATTACAGGTAACTTATTTACAATGACACAAACAATTGTATTAAGAAAAGTAATGGAACGTGAAGAATTACAATTACAAAAAGCTTAGAAATACGCCGCTCGTGATGAGCGGTGTATTTTTTTTTAGTCGTTAAGGAAATTTTAAGAAATCAACATTACTATTGGCATTGTATACGAAAGTGTACATGCTTTAGAAATATGAAGGAGGAAATTTCCTATGAAGAAGAAAAAAGTTGGGTATTTAGCAATTGCAGGTGCTCTATCATTTGGAATTATAGGAGGAGTTGGTGTACCGGCGTTTGCGGCAACTAATACCCCAGCAGCTGAGCAAGTTACAAAAGGAACTGCGAAGAAGAATTTAGATGAGGTAACGAAACAAAAAGTGAAAACAATTATGGATGATACAAAGAAACAATTAGAGGAACTAGGTGTGAAATTCCCAGAGAAGGATAAGCACAAGGACATGTTTGCGGGATTAGATGAAGCAACAAAAGCAAAAGCGAAGTCAATTTTAGAGCAAGAAAAATCCGGGAAACTAACTCGTGAACAGGCAAAAGAGGAATTGACAAAACTAGGTGTGAAATCCCCAGAAAAGGGTAATCACAAGGATATGTTTGCAGGATTAGATGAAGCGACAAAAGCAAAAGCGAAGTCAATTTTAGAACAAGAAAAATCCGGGAAATTAACTCGTGAACAGGCAAAAGAGGAATTGACAAAACTAGGTGTGAAATCCCCAGAAAAGGGTAATCACAAGGATATGTTTGCAGGATTAGATGAGGCGACAAAAGCAAAAGCGAAGTCAATTTTAGAGCAAGAAAAATCCGGGAAATTAACTCGTGAGCAAGCGAAAGAGGAATTAACAAAATTAGGTGTGAAACTTCCTGAGAAAGAGAAGCATGAAGACATCTTTGCGAACTTAGATGCAGCAACAAAAGAAAAAGCGAAAGCGATTCTAGAAAATGAAAAGAAACAACTAGCGGCATTGAATGTTGATCTGCCACATCATAAGTTTTTTATGAAAAACGAAGATAAATAATTGAACTATGCTGTATCTTTCGTGTGGGCAACCGAAAGGTACATATGCGAGGGGGCTGTCTTTGGAACAGCCTCCTCTTATTATTGTCGTTTTTTGTTGGATAATCGATGTGTTTTGAAAATCGCCGATATATTTTTATGTACCATCTCATGTCGTTCATGGAAGAGGAGATTAGAGAAATGTAGTATCTTCTGTTATAATATAAGGAGAGAAATATTTCTTATGTTATATAAAATATATATTGATTTTTTCTAACAATTCAATATAATGAACAATAACTACAAAATTCGACATCAAGAAGTGATGATGAGGACATGATCAATTTTTTACGATTCTCAGAGAGGGAAGCCTTTGGCTGTGAGCTTCCTAATACGGGGAAATCGATTACCACCTCTGAACTGCAGCAGTGAACGGATACCTAGTAATTGCTTGCCGGCAAAAACCGTTATTTAGACTTGAGAAATTGGTGAAGTGTGTAACTTTACGAATTGAAACAAGGGTGGAACCACGAATATAACACTCGTCCCTTTTTTAGGGAGGAGTGTTTTTTTATTTCATTTTTGCATCACACTAGAATTGGAAGGAGGATACGCAGCATGCATCATGATGAGAAAAATAAAATTGGTTTAACAGTAGCACTTTCTATCGTAGTAGGAACTATTATTGGGTCTGGTGTGTTTATGAAACCAGGGAGCGTATTAGATTACTCAGGGAGTTCTAATATGGCTATTCTTGCTTGGGTAATTGGTGGTTTGTTGACGTTAGCAAGTGGTTTAACAGTAGCCGAAATTGGAGCGCAAATTCCGAAAAATGGTGGGTTGTATACGTATTTAGAGGAGATTTACGGAAGCTTTTGGGGGTATTTATCAGGTTGGATGCAAACGATTGTTTATGGACCAGCTATTATTGGAACATTAGGTTTGTATTTTAGTTCTTTAATGATTAATTTTTTCTATTTAGATAAAGTATGGAATTTACCAATTGCAATTGGAACAGTTGTGTTCCTAGGCGTTGTAAATAGTATGGGAACAAAATATGGGGGTATCGTTCAAACAATCACGACAATTGGGAAGATGATTCCGATTGTATTAATTGTTGTGTTAGGTTTTTGGAAAGGGAATAGTGATATCTTTAACGTAGTTGTGCCGATATCAGAAAATCAAAGTATCGGAATGGCAATTTTAGCAACGTTATTTGCTTATGACGGCTGGATTCTACTAGCTTCGATTGGTGGAGAAATGAAGAATCCAACAAAGTTATTACCGAAAGCAATGACAGTTGGGATTTTAATTGTAACGGCTGCTTACGTGTTAATTAACTTAGCGTTATTAAATGTATTACCAGCAGCGAAAATTGTAGACCTTGGAGAAAACGCAACAGCGACAGCTGCGGGCATGTTACTTGGAGAATATGGTGGGAAAATTATTAGTATCGGTATTATTATTTCTATTTTCGGCTGTTTAAATGGAAAGATTTTAACGTTCCCACGTATTCCGATGTCGATGGCAGAGCGTGAACAACTTCCATTTTCTAAGTTTATTGCAAAAGAAAGTCCGAGATTTAAAACACCAGCAAATGCGATTACTGCTGAAATCATTTTAGGAATTATTTTAATGCTTATTAGTGATCCGAATAAGCTATCTGAGATTTCCGTATTTATTATTTATATTTTCTATGTAATGACGTTTATTGGTGTATTCATTTTACGAAAACGTAACAAGGATAAAGAGCGTGCGTATAGTGTACCGTTATTCCCAATCGTACCAATCGTTGCGATTTTAGGTTCGCTCTTTGTAATTGGTAGTGCGATTATTAATGATCCGATAAGTTGTTTCTTATCAATTGGAATTGTATTTACTGGACTTCCGGTGTATTGGTACTTAAATAAGAAAAAAGAAACTGGAGTTTAATAATTGAAAGGCAGGCGTATGATACGCCTGCCTTTTTATTGTGAAAAAATTATACTTGCGTCCACTTCTTATTTTAGTTACTATAGTCGTAGTAACCAAAATAGAAAGCGTGGAGAAAGACTTGAATTTTCGTGTATATATTTTAGCTATCGCGGCTTTCGTAGTCGGGACGGTTGAGCTAATTATAGGAGGAACGCTTGATTTAGTTGCCAATGATTTAGGTGTGTCGATTAGTGCAGCTGGTCAGCTTATTACAATATTTTCAGTAGTATTCGCTCTATCAGGGCCGGTTTTATTGGCATTAACAGGTAAGGTTGAAAGAAAAAAATTGTATGTTGTGGCATTATCAATTTTCTTAATTGGAAATATCGTTTCGGCATTTAGTGTGAATTACGGGATGCTAATGTTCTCGAGAGTAATTTGTGCAGCGAGTGGATCGCTTATTATTGCACTATCGGTAACACTTGCTTCTAGTGTAGTAGAACCGCATTTTCGTGCGCGTGCGATTGGAATCATTTTCATGGGGATTAGCGGATCACTCGTACTTGGAGTACCGCTCGGTCTTGTACTAGGAAATGCATACGGATGGCGTGCGCCATTTGTATTAATTTCGATATTAACAGTTATGGCAATTGCTTGTATTTCGTTGTTCTTAACGAAAGTACCAGCGACATCAGTATTATCAATAAGAGAACAAATTGCTACTTTAAAAGATAAAAAAGTTGTAAGTGCACAGTTAACATCATTTTTATTTTTGACGGGTCATTTAACACTATATGCATATTTAACGCCGTTTTTAAAAGATGTAATGCACGTTGAAGCAAACTGGATTAGTTTGTTTTACTTCATTTTTGGAATCGCGGCAGTAATTGGAGGCGGCTTCGGTGGATGGCTTGCTGATAAATGGGGATCAAAGAAAAGTATTATTTCCATCATTATCGTATTTGCATGTGCAATCTTTATGTTGCCAATGATGACATTCTCATTCCCACTCTTTATTATTATGATGGGAATTTGGAGTATGCTGAGTTGGGCAATTTCACCCGCACAGCAAAATTATTTAATTGAAATTGCGCCGGAATCAGCTGGTATCCAGCAAGGCTTAAATAACTCCGCACTTCACTTAGGTATTGCGCTCGGTTCAACAGTAGGTGGAGTTGTTATTGAGAAATCATCTGTTATAAATAATGCGTGGGTAGGCGGCGGTTTTATAATATTGGCACTGCTTTGTGCGATTTTCTCGATTACGAGAGGACGCTCGAATCAGTTTGTGAAGGAAGAATCTATCGTTTGATAGGTTCTTTTTTTTGGTTTAAAAAAATTAAAGGATTTAGTAGAAGGATGAAGAAGGATGTAGGTAACGAGGTGATAATCTATGGATTCAAACTTTTCGATAATTGGTTTTCTATTTACTGTTGTACCATTCTTTCTTGTAATTTTTTTATTTAGATGGGTTCGTTTCATCTATCAAAATTCTGAGAAACAAGTTGAGCAAAATGAGAAAATCATTGAGCTGTTGATGGAGATAAAAGAGCAAAATGAAAAGGAGTCTAGGTGAATAACTAGACTCCTTTTTTATATATTGAAGTAAGTATAAATCAAATTCGAGACCTGTTAATTGTTGTTCTGCTAACTATGTAGTTACTGTTAGCTCTCCCCTTGCTAGTACCTCAGCTTCATCAACAAATTCTTAATTTCCTCATCTTCCATAAAGAGATTATGGTGCTTCTCTGTAATCTTCGCAAGTGCAACGTCATGATAGAAGAATTCCGTAAAAAATTTCACGAAAGGCTGCGACATTGTTTTCATCGCTTGCCATGATTCTTGTTCTACACCAGCAAATAAAATTTCGCGATCGTCAACGATGAGCAGTAAGTAGCGCTCTAATGCGTTAGGCTCTTCAGTTGGGATTAGAAAATGCATGTTTTCTAAGTCTGTTTCTACTTTTCCAACTATGAGGGCCTCGATCTGGACATCTTGTTTTGCCTTTTGTTCTAGTAAAGGAAGATATTCTAAAAGGGTATCATTCCATGCGGAGATACGTATGGATTCTTTCGCATCCTCTACAAGTTGTCTACTTTGTACTTTAATAGAAGACTGCATTTTTAAACTCCAAACACGGTCATCCGTAAATGATTTTTTAGAAATATTATTTTCAAGTTCTTTAATATTAGATTGGAATTCTGTCGTTAACTTTTCAATTGCTAGCTTGAGTGGTAATGCTGTATACAATTTTTTCTTTTCTGAAACAGAATCCATTACCATTCCTTTATCAATTAGGCGTGCTAACACTTCATATATTTTTGCTTTTGGAACACCTGAATGTTTAACAATGGTTGTTGCATCTAATGGTTCATTGCTTGATACGACAACTTCATAAGCTTGGCTTTCATATTGTGAGAAACCGAATTTTTGTAACATAGTTCCCTCCGAACGAATGAGATTATATGTTAAGGATAATGAACTATTTGTTTTTACACAAGTACTACGATAATAACTAAGCTGATTGGAATGAGAACAAATTTCAAATTTTTAAACTATATAGATTGAGCTTTCCTATTTATCTATTATACTTAATATAGTGATTAATATGATTAAATTTCATCGAGAAGGGGATGCTTGGGGGAAGATGTTAAGAAGTTTACGTTTAAAAATTGCGGTAGTATTTTCGGTGCTTATTTCTATGATGTTTGTAATATTAGGTACAGCTGTGTATCAGTTACAGAAGGAGAAGGAGACTCGTTCCCTTGATCAGTATTCTCAAAATACGATGGATCTTGTAACAGAGCAGTTAACTGCATTTATGCAGCGGATTGAAGAAGATATGGGCCATTATGGAAGTCATGATGATATTCAAAACATGTTACAAGATGGGGTTACTCCAGAAGAGGAGAGTTTTATTTTAAAAGAATTTTCAAGATTTAAAAAGAATCATCCTGATATTTTAGATGTATATATTGGGACGAAAGATAAAAAAACGTTAAGCGCAAATCTTGCTGACGGAGGAAAAGTACCTGAAGGATATGATCCAACAAGTCGTCCTTGGTATAAAACATCAGAAGCAGATACAAAATCGATTATTTGGGGACAACCACAATATGAAATTGCGACAGGTAAGTTAAGTATTGGAGTTTCAAAAGCCATTGTCGGACAAGATGGTTCTGTGTTAGGGGTTGTAGCAATGGATGTATCATTAGGGACGATTCAAAAGCTACTCCATAATATTCAATATAATAATGGCGGAGAAATGTTTATTGTAAATGATAAAAACATTGCCATTGTGTATCCAGAAAAAGTAGGAAAAGATGTTTCAAAAGAACCACTTGTAAAAAGCTTAAATAAAGATGAAACGAAATTTGCGGTGGCGACATTAGGTGGAAAAGATGTAGTAGCCTATAGTCAAGTGTTTGATAAGATGAAATGGAAAATTGGGATTGTATATCCGAAAGAGTCAATTGATAACTTACTCGTAGAAACAAGAAATACAGTTATTATAATGGCATGTATAAGTTTATTGATTGGAATATTAGCTTCATATTTATTCTCAAGAAGATTAGCAAGACCGTTACAATTGTTAACGAATCATGTTCATAAAGTAGCGGAAGGTGATTTAACACTGCAAATGAAAGTGACAAGTAAAGATGAGGTTGGTACGCTTACGACTCACTTTAATCATATGGTGGAGCAAATGAATGAAATGGTAAGTAAAATTAAAAATAGTGTATCGGCAGTGCAACAATCGACGCATAATCTGCATTATTTAACGAATGAAACTGTAGCAGCTAGTAGAGAGGTTTCAGGTGCAATGGATGATGTGAGCGGAGGAGCGTCTACTCTTGCTAATAGTGTAGATGAGGTTTCAACACAACTTGAAAATATGGTGCAGTCGATGGAACAAATGAATAATTCCGTTGGTGAAATAAAGGGAGTAGCCGGTAAAGCGGAGGAAGCGTCTAAGCAAGGATTAAATACGATGCGGAATTTAGTTCGTACAAAAGGAGAATCATCTTCGATTGTTGTTCATACAGAGGAAGCATCCGGTAAGTTAGAGCAAAGAGTCGGATCGATTCAAAATGTTGTAGAGCTTATAAAAGGTATTTCGGATCAAACGAATTTACTTGCTCTAAATGCTTCGATTGAGGCAGCTCGTGCAGGTGAGCAAGGTAAGGGATTTGCGGTTGTGGCTGAAGAGGTTCGAAAGCTAGCGGAACAATCGAAAGAGGCAACAGGAGAAATCGCAACGATGATTGGCGATGTACAATTAGAGGTAACACGAGTTGTAGAAGTCGTAAGTAAATTGAAAGATATTGCTGATATACAAAATAAAGTTACGACAGAGGCGGAGACTGAATTCCGTACAATTATGTCAGTCGTAAATACAATTAGCGGTTCAGTTGAAAAAATTGTAGCAGAAGTGCAGAATATAGGGCACGAGCAAGGAGAAATTACAGAGGTAATGCAAACAATTGCTGGTACGAGTCAAGAAAGTGCAGCTGTTTCTGAAGAGGTAAATGCTGCAACTGAATCGCAAGTGGATCATTTAGAAAAAGTAGCTCATACGATGGAAAGTTTGACAGAGCATATGAGGGACTTAGGAAGATTAGTTGAGCAGTTTAAAGTAGAGGAATAACAAATTAGTAAAATGATGAGGATTTCGGTAAAATAGACAATGGATATATAAGAAGCAATTATAGGAGGAAGACTACGATGGCAATTGTTGACGTATCGATTATTCCAGTAGGAACAGGTAATCCAAGTGTTAGTGAATATGTTGCAGAAGTACAAAAAGTGTTAGAGAAAAATGCTGATCGCGTGAAGTATCAATTAACACCGATGAATACAGTAATTGAAGGAGATCTTCCTGTTTTATTAGAAGTAATTCAACAAATGCATGAAGTACCGTATACGAAAGGTGCACAGCGCGTTGCGACAACAATTCGTATCGATGATCGTCGTGATAAAGTAAGCACGATGGAGAAGAAGTTAAACTCTGTTCGATCAAAATTATAAGAAAAAGCAGCGATCTTCGCTGCTTTTTTTATAGTGTTACATATAGGAGGAAATGAGATGAGTGAGAAGTTTAATGAGCAATTTGATGGACTTTTAGAAAAGTATACAGAGCTATTGCTAGGAGAAAGTAATGAAGAACGAAAAGAGCAAGTGCAAAAATGGGCACTTTATTCTTACATCGCTAAGACGATGCCAGCTTTAGTGAAGCATTGGAATGAGACGTATCCAGACGCGAAAGAAGAGATGGTACAGTTAATTACGAATATTAAAAAGTTAAATGATGAGAAGCGAAATGAGAAGTGAGAAAGCTTGAGGTAATGTTACCTCAAGTTTTCTTTATTAATATCCTTATATAACTTACATGGAATATAAAGGGTTTTATAAGCATGTCGAATATTTTCAGTATGCTTATTTTTTGCCTAGTAAACCTGTTTTTTCTAAATGTCGAAAAATATTTCCTTCATATTTACAAGCGAGAATATAGGGTTTTAAATATTTTTATAGTATTTTATAAATTATCTAAATAATTATTTGTATCAAATAATTTTAAAGAATGATATAATTTTGAAGAGGGGTAAAAAACAGATAAAGTACAGTCATAGGGGTGAATTACATGGAACAATTAATGCGAAATTCGTTTCTTTTCTTGTCAAAAAATAAAGCGCTAACAAAACTGGCTAAAAAGTACGGTTTGCGCTTTGGTGCAGGTCGCTTCGTCGCAGGGGAGACGATTGAATTAGCGACAGCAGCAATTCAACAATTAAATAAGCAAGGTCTTTGTGTAACAATCGATTATTTAGGTGAATTCGTTGATAATGAAGCCGAAGCAAATGAAATGGCTACCCAATCGATTGAAGCGATTCGTGCAATTGGAAGAGAAGGTCTTGATTCGCAGCTTTCTTTAAAAATGACTTCTATGGGATTAGATATCTCTGATGAGATTGTAATGAATAATATGCGCCGCATTTTAGAAGCTGCAAAAGAAAATGGTGTGTTTGTTACAATTGATATGGAAGACTATACGCGTTGCGGAAAAACAATTGATATCTTTAAACAATTAAAATCTGAATACGATAATATCGGTACTGTTATTCAAGCGTACTTATATCGTACAGAAAAAGATATTGAAGATTTAAATGCTTATAATCCGAATTTACGTCTTGTAAAAGGGGCTTATAAAGAACCTGAAGAAGTAGCGTTCCCGGACAAGAAAGATGTAGATGACAATTATAAAAAAATTATTAAAATGCACTTATTAAATGGAAATTACACTGCAATTGCTTCACATGACGAAGCGATTATTGAATATACGAAAAAACTTGCCGAAGAGCACAATATTTCAAGGGATCAATTTGAATTCCAAATGTTATTTGGTATTCGTACAGAGCGTCAACTTGAGCTAGTAAAAGAAGGTTATAAAATGCGTGTTTACGTGCCTTATGGAAACGACTGGTATGGTTATTTCATGCGCCGTCTAGCAGAGCGCCCAGCAAACGTTGCATTCGTTTTAAAAGGTATGATCAAAAAATAACCAAGGAGAAAATTCTCCTTGGTTATTTTAATTGTTGAAATGCGTAATGTGCCATTTTCTTCGTATCAGGATATAACTGCGTACGAGTAGAAGATAATACGACGTTAATAACACGTTTACCGTCTTTTTCATCAACAGTTACAACTGTATATTTTCCGAGTGCAGATAAACCGCTTTTACTTCCAATCGCATATGGATCGTCATATAGTTCTTCTCGTCCATAGTTTGCAATTTTGGGAGAGCGCTCTGAAGTATGCAGTGTTGTGCGTGTTGAATTCATATATTCTAAAACAATCGGATATTTTAATGCTTCTTTCGTAATAATAGCAATGTCATAAGGTGATACTTTATTTCCAAGTGCATCAGCACCGCTTGCGTTTTTGAAAGTTGCATGTTTTGTACCAAGTTCCTTCGCTCTAGCATTCATCATTTTAACAAACGCTTCTTTTGATCCTGCAATATGTTCTGCAATTGATTCAGCGATTGGGTCTGCACTAATGATCAGCATAAGCTTTAATGCCTCATCACGTTTTAATTTTTCACCCGCGCGTAGCTTAATCTTTGTACTTTGACTTTCTGTTTTAATCGCGTGTTCTGTAATCGTAATTTCTTCATCTTCTTTTACATTCTCTAGTAAGAGAAGGGTCGTCATCATTTTGGCTATACTAGCCGGATAAGAGCGTTCATCTTCACGTTTTCCATACAAAATTTTCCCTGTGTCTGCATCGATTGTAATCCCGTATTGACCAGTAATATCAGGTTGATCTGCTCTTACAACTTGTTGCCTATGTGCATAAGAGAAGAAAATCATCCCTGTAAATAGTGTGGCAATCATTACAATCATAATTATTGTTCGTTTCATCGTCGTTCCCTCTTTTGTTTTCCATATGTACAAATAAATTGGGCAGAAAAAGCAGCCATTAATCATTATGCCACGTTCTCTGCCCAAAAATATAGCGTTATTTTTCGCCCATATTATGCTTC
The DNA here is from genome assembly GCF_051915945.1 of Bacillus cereus group sp. MYBK30-2. Classification (NCBI taxonomy): domain Bacteria; kingdom Bacillati; phylum Bacillota; class Bacilli; order Caryophanales; family Bacillaceae; genus Bacillus; species Bacillus cereus group sp. MYBK30-2. The sequence continues at coordinate 89,402 of NZ_JBQAFR010000003.1, read as the reverse complement.
TTATATTGTTGGTTATTACCTTGACGCCCTTTTTCAACGCCACGATCAGTTGGACCGGCGTTTCCTGTCACGCTTGCTGCACTAATTCCAGCTTTTGAAGGGTTCTTCTTAATTTTTGCCATATATATTCCTCCGGTTTCGTCAGATTATAAAAAGGAAAAGTGTATTTGAGTAACGAAAATACACATACATAGCATAGCCAAATGAAAGAAAAGTATTTATTTCAGAAAATTTTATCAATAAATATATTGCGAAAATTCAAACGTTGTCATATATTTATTAGTAGAGGCTCACTCATTGATTGCGACTTATGTCGAAAAATTGAATGAGCATTCATTCAAGAATAGGGGGAGAATTGGATGTTCCAAATTAAAAAGGCTGCTGTTCTAGGTTCAGGCGTAATGGGTTCAGGAATTGCGGCACACTTAGCTAATATTGGTATTCCGACATTATTGCTTGATATTGTACCACCGGCGCTTACGAAAGAAGAAGAAGCGAAGGGACTTACATTAGAACATAAAAGTGTGAGAAATCGTTTTAGTAACACTGCACTACAAAAACTAGTAAAGCAAAAACCAGCTCCTCTGACAGTGAAAGGTAATCTAGCGCTGATTGAAGCAGGTAACTTAGAAGATGATCTTGAGCGTCTTGCTGATGTAGATTGGATTATTGAAGTAGTAGTTGAAAACTTAGATATAAAGAAAAAACTATTTGAAAAAGTAGATGCTGTTCGTAAACCAGGCTCGATTGTGAGCTCAAATACATCAGGCATTTCCGTTGAAAAAATGGCAGAAGGTCGTTCAGACGACTTCCAGAAACACTTCCTAGGCACACACTTTTTTAACCCACCACGATATTTAAAACTTCTAGAGGTAATACCGACGAAAGAAACTGATCCACAAGTATTAAGCTTCATGAAATTATTTGGCGAAGACGTTCTTGGAAAAGGCGTTGTTATCGCGAAAGATACACCAAACTTTATCGGAAACCGCATCGGTACGTACGGCTTGCTTGTAACGCTTCAAGAAATGATTAAGCGTGGCTATAGCGTTGGAGAAGTTGACTCTGTAACAGGTCCATTAATTGGTCGTCCGAAGAGCGCAACGTTCCGTACATTAGATGTTGTTGGTTTAGATACATTTGTACACGTTGCAAATAACGTATATGAAAATGTACAAGAAGAAGAGCGCGATGTATTTAAAGTACCTGCTTTCATGCATGACATGCTTGAGAAAAAATGGCTTGGAAGTAAAACTGGTCAAGGCTTCTTCTTAAAACAAGGAAAAGAAATTTTAGAATTAAATCCTGAAACGATGGAATACGAAGCGCGTAAAAAATTAAAAGCTGCATCCGTAGAGTTAAGTAAGCAAGAAAAAGGATTAGCGAATAAATTGAAAGCGCTTGTATACGCAAAAGATCGCGCAGGAGAGTTGTTATGGAATATTATCACACCAACTCTTTTATACTCTGCAAAACTTCATAAAGAAATTGCTGACGATATTGTTGCAATTGACCAAGCAATGAAATGGGGCTTCGGCTGGGAGCAAGGACCATTTGAAATTTGGGATGCAATCGGTGTTGAAAAGTCCGTTCAAAAGATAGAAGAAAACGGCGCGGTTGTTCCTACTTGGGTGAAAGAAATGTTAGAGAAAGGTTTTACTACTTTCTATAAGTATGATAATGGCGATAGCTACTATTACGATAATGGTGAATATAAGCTAATCGAGCGTAACAAAAAAGCAATTTCTCTTAAACAATTAAAAGAGAAAAACGGCGTGTTAAAGAAAAATAGCGGAGCGAGCTTAATTGATTTAGGTGATGGCATCCTTTGCCTAGAATTCCATTCGAAGAGCAATGCAATCGGTATGGATATTACGCAAATGATTAACTACGCTGTTGATGAAGTAGAAAAGAATTATAAAGGTCTTGTTATTGGAAACCAATCGAAGAACTTCTGCGTTGGTGCGAACCTTGCAATGATCTTAATGGAAGCACAAGATGACAACTACTTTGAAATTGAGTGGGTTGTGAAAAACTTCCAAGATGCAATGACGAAAATTAAGTACTCTTCTAAGCCAGTTGTAGCAGCACCATATGGTATGACGCTTGGCGGCGGTACAGAAGTTTGTTTACCAGCAGCGAGCATTCAAGCTTCTAGCGAAACATATATGGGCTTAGTAGAAGTAGGTGTTGGCTTAATCCCTGGCGGAGGCGGTAACAAAGAGCTATACATTAAACACTTAAACAAAATGGCAAATGGTGTAGAATTCGACTTACAAAAAGTTGCGAATAAAGTATTTGAATCTGTAGCGATGGCGAAAGTTTCTACATCAGCACAAGAAGCTGTATCTAACAACTTCTTAGGCGATAAAGACGGTATTAGTGTGAATGGTGATCACTTACTATATGATGCGAAACAAAAAGCGCTTGCTTTATATGAAGCAGGTTATAAAGCACCGATTCGTAAAAAGATACCAGTTGTTGGCGAAACAGGCTATGCAACGCTTGTACTTGGTGCAGAAGCAATGCATTTATCTGGTTACATTTCTGAGTATGATCTTCACATTGCGAAGAAACTTGCATATGTCATTGCGGGAGGAAAAGTACCGTACGGAACAGAAGTTGACGAGCAATATTTATTAGATGTAGAACGTGAAGCATTTATTAGCTTAGTAAGTGAGATGAAATCACAAGCAAGAATGCAGCACATGCTTGTAAAAGGGAAGCCATTACGTAACTAATAACGAGGGGAGATATCGTTCATGAGAGAAGCTGTCATTGTTGCGGGAGCAAGAACACCAATTGGAAAAGCAAAGAGGGGTTCATTAAAAACAGTTCGTCCTGACGATCTAGGGGCGTTAGTAGTAAAGGAAACGTTAAAACGTGCGAATTATGAAGGACCAATCGATGATTTAATTTTCGGTTGTGCGATGCCAGAAGCAGAGCAAGGTTTAAATATGGCTCGTAATATCGGCGGGCTAGCAGGACTTTCTTACGATGTTCCGGCTATTACAATTAACCGTTACTGTTCTTCAGGTTTACAAAGTATCGCTTACGGAGCAGAGCGCATTATGCTTGGGCACTCTGAAGCTGTATTATCAGGCGGAGCGGAATCGATGAGTTTAGTTCCAATGATGGGACACGTTGTTCGTCCGAATAGTCGCCTTGTAGAAGCGGCTCCAGAATATTATATGGGTATGGGACATACAGCAGAGCAAGTTGCTGTGAAATATGGAATTTCTCGTGAAGAGCAAGATGCATTTGCGGTAAGAAGTCATCAGCGCGCAGCAAAAGCATTAGCTGCAGGGAACTTTGCTGATGAAACAGTATCTGTGGATGTAACGTTACGTACTGTTGGATCAAACAACAAATTGCAAGAAGAAACGATTATTTTCGCACAAGACGAAGGTGTAAGAGCAGAGACGACGCTAGACATTTTAGGTAAATTACGTCCAGCATTTAACGTTCGCGGTTCTGTAACAGCTGGTAACTCTTCACAAATGAGTGACGGCGCAGCATCTGTACTATTAATGGATCGTGAAAAAGCAGTGAGCGATGGCATGAAACCACTTGCGAAATTCCGTTCATTTGCAGTAGCTGGAGTACCACCAGAAGTAATGGGGATCGGCCCAATCGCTGCAATTCCGAAAGCGTTAAAACTAGCTGGTTTAGAGCTATCCGATATCGGCTTATTCGAACTAAATGAAGCATTCGCTTCTCAATCTATCCAAGTTATTCGTGAGCTTGGATTAGATGAAGAAAAAGTAAACGTAAACGGCGGTGCAATCGCACTTGGACATCCACTTGGCTGTACAGGAGCGAAACTAACACTATCTCTTATTCACGAAATGAAACGCCGCAACGAACAATTCGGTATCGTAACAATGTGTATTGGCGGCGGAATGGGAGCTGCGGGAGTGTTTGAATTACTATAAAAAAAGTGGAAGCGGCTCGCTCAGAATGTGAGGGGGATGGAGCTTCAGACGTAGAGGCGCTTTTTGTCTCAGAGGAAGAAGCGAAGCCACCGAACAATCTAGCCGCTGGAACTAGATTATAAAAAAGTGCAGGTGGCTCGCTTAGAACAGGAGGGCGTTGGAAGCCCTGACGAAGAGGCGCTTTTTGCCTCACAGGAAGGGATGAAACGACCGACTGTTCTAGCCAACGGAACTAGATTGAAAAAATGCAGGCGGATCGCTTAGAACAAGAGGACGCTAAAGTAAAGAATGGAAGCAACAAAGGCTTATAAAAAATAAAAGGGAGAGCCAGCTTCTTTCAAAACGAGAGAAGTGGCTTATGAAAATATGAAGGAGGAAATTTTCATGGAAAAAACAGTAGGAAGTGCGGTTAAAGGCGGTAGCTTTTTAGTTGATGAGATTACGATTGATCAAGTGTTTACGCCAGAAGATTTTTCATCTGAGCATAAAATGATTGCAAAAACGACAGAGGACTTTATCGTAAATGAAGTTCTTCCAGAGCTTGAATATTTAGAGCAACACGAATTTGATCGTTCTGTTCGCCTTTTAAAAGAAGCTGGTGAACTTGGTTTATTAGGCGCTGACGTACCAGAAGAGTACGGCGGAATTGGCCTTGATAAAGTAAGTTCAGCGTTAATCGCAGAGAAATTCTCTCGCGCTGGTGGCTTTGCAATTACTCACGGTGCTCACGTTGGTATCGGATCTTTACCAATCGTCTTATTCGGTAACGAAGAGCAAAAGAAAAAATATTTACCACTACTTGCAACTGGTGAAAAATTAGCTGCATATGCATTAACTGAGCCAGGTTCTGGATCTGACGCTTTAGGTGCAAAAACAACTGCACGTTTAAATGCAGAAGGTACACATTACGTATTAAATGGTGAAAAACAATGGATTACAAACTCTGCATTCGCTGATGTATTTGTTGTATATGCAAAAATAGATGGCGAGCATTTCTCAGCATTTATCGTAGAGAAAGAGTATGCTGGCGTATCTACAAGCCCAGAAGAAAAGAAAATGGGTATTAAATGTTCTTCAACTCGTACGTTAATTTTAGAAGATGCATTAGTACCGAAAGAAAACTTACTTGGTGAAATCGGTAAAGGTCATATTATCGCGTTCAACATTTTAAATATCGGCCGTTATAAATTAGGTGTTGGTACAGTTGGATCTGCGAAACGTGCAGTAGAAATTTCAGCACAATATGCAAACCAACGTCAACAGTTCAAACAACCAATCGCTCGCTTCCCATTAATTCAAGAGAAACTTGCGAATATGGCAGCGAAAACATATGCAGCTGAAAGCTCTGTATATCGTACAGTAGGTTTATTCGAAAGCCGTATGAGCACATTATCTGAAGAAGAAGTAAAAGACGGTAAAGCAGTAGCAGCTTCTATCGCTGAATATGCAATCGAGTGCTCTTTAAATAAAGTATTCGGTTCTGAAGTGTTAGATTATACAGTAGATGAAGGTGTTCAAATTCACGGTGGTTATGGATTTATGGCAGAGTACGAGATTGAAAGAATGTACCGCGATTCTCGTATTAACCGTATTTTCGAAGGTACGAACGAAATTAACCGCCTAATCGTACCAGGTACGTTCTTACGTAAAGCGATGAAAGGTGAATTACCATTACTACAAAAAGCACAAAAATTACAAGAAGAGTTAATGATGATGATGCCAGAAGAAGTAGGCGATGAGCCATTAGCACTTCAAAAGTATTTAGTAAATAACGCGAAGAAAATCGGTTTAATGGTAGCTGGGTTAGCTGCTCAAAAATACGGTAAAGCATTAGATAAAGAGCAAGAAATTCTTGTGAATATCGCTGATATCGTAAGCAACCTTTATGCGATGGAATCTGCTGTTCTTCGTACAGAAAAAGCAATTAAAACAACTGGTCTTGAAAAGAATAAACAAAAAGTGTTATACACTGAAGTATTCTGCCAAGAAGCATTCAACGAAATTGAAGCAGACGCGAAAGAAACACTTATCGCAGTTGAAAACGGCGACATGCTGCGCATGATGTTATCATCACTACGCAAACTAACTCGCCACACACCACTTAACGTAATTCCGAAGAAACGTGAAATTGCTGCGAAAATTTTAGAAGATGAGCGTTACACAGTTTAATAGATGAAAGAGAACCAGTGGCCTTATGGCTACTGGTTTTTTTATTGATAGATTCTTGAAAAGGGCTGTTTTACATATGTATTTGTAAACGGCTTTTTTAATGGAGGTAAAGGAGATGAAGTTAATAAGGGGAGAAATAGTTCATCAAATAGCATTTTTACCGCGTCTATTTCCGATTAACTGTTATTTTGTCGAAGAAGAAACAGGATTAACTTTAATTGACGCAGCTTTACCATTTTGTGCAAAGAAGATTTTAGATTCGGCTCGAAAAATAGGGAAACCGATTACGAATATTGTTATTACACATGCACATGATGATCATGTAGGAGCGCTTGATGCTATAAAACAAGAACTGCCGGATATTCCAGTCTATATTTCTAAAAGAGATGCTCGTTTACTTGAAGGAGATTTGTCGCTGCAACTAGGGGAACCAGGCACGCAGGTAAAAGTGAGTGTGTCAAAAAAAATAAAGACGATTCCAGATATTCTTCTTCAAGAGGGAGATAAAATTGGTTCTCTTGTAGCGATTGCAGCTCCAGGTCATACACCAGGATCAATGGCGTTTTTAGACACGAGAAATGATGCACTCATTGTTGGAGATGCATTTCAAACGAGAGGAGGAGTGGCGGTAGCAGGACAATTGAAGTGGCTTTTTCCATTTCCTATGTTTGGTACTTGGGATGCAGAAGTTGCATTAACAAGCGCTCAGAAATTGCTGGAGTATAAGCCGTCTATATTGGCGACAGGTCACGGGAAGATGATTAAAGATCCATTATTGCAAATGCAAAGAGCGATTGAAGAAGCGGAACGGAATTTAACAAGGAAGAGCCTCAAATAATTTAGAGGCTCTTTTTTGTTAGATGATATTATTTTACAGGTTTTAAAAAGGTATATACGGCTAAGAAAAAACAAAGGAAAATAAATACGATAGGATCTTGATATGGATTAGGCTCAGAGTCTTTCTGGATTTCTGTAAGGAAGTCATGTGTTTTCATGTGTATCTCTCCTTTTATTCATAAATTTTATATGCAGTGAGAATCATGATGAATAAGTAAGGTGGTGTAATAATAAATAGTAAGAGGTGCTTTAAATTTTTTTAATTTTCATTTAATAATTATTATATAGTAATTTAATTTCTAAAACTATAGAATGCAAAGCTTTTGTGATATGTAAAATTGCATATTATTCTTTTTAAAAATCTCGTTATATCATCTTTATGTTTACATTAAAGGATTTTAATTATGGAACGGACTTGTGAGTATAAGTATGATTGTATCTCTATAATATCGAATAAATATTCATCTTTTATTTTGTTTATACGCGGGAAAAATTAATGAATACAATCCAAAAAGAACTAAATACTAATATTGAATGAACAAAGAAAGGTAGGAGTATTCTATGCAAAATTTAACAGAGCTTGAAGTGGAGAATTTGCGTCATTTAATTGGTGGACATGCGACGATTATTAACAAATTGGAACAGTATGTACAGGCTTGTACGGACCCGCAGTTAAAGCAAATGCTTGAGAAGGATGCACAAGATGCACGAAATACGAAGCAACAACTAATGACTTTTTTAGGATAGGAGGAAGCGAAAGATGAATGAAAAAGATATGGTAAATGATTATTTAGCAGGATTAAATGCAAGTTTAACAAGTTATGCAAATTATATTGCTCAGTCTGATAATGAACAGTTACATCAAACTTTAATTCAAATTCGTAATCAAGATGAAATGCGTCAACGTAATATGTATGAATACGCAAAGCAAAAAAGTTATTATAAGCCAGCAGCAGCTGCTAATCCGATGATTGTGCAGCAACTAAAAAGTCAATTAAGTGCGGAATAGTGTGCAGAGAAAACGAGCGAATGAAGTCGCTCGTTTTTTTGTTTTGTATATGTCAATAAATATATAATAAATATTTTTACAGTTGTAACAAATATGACGAAAATGTAATATAACAATTCACAAAAAGGACAAAACTTTGTTCAACGTTTCACAAAGTATCCATGGTTTCTATCGTGGGAATCTTTATAATTAAGAGTGTAAAGAACAAAAGAAATAGATTACATGATCAATTGGGGGGGATTTCCATGAATAGAAATACAAGAAAAATTGCAATTATCGGTACTGGATTAGTTGGATCAAGCTGTGCGTACTCCATTGTAAACCAAGGTATTTGCGAAGAGCTATTATTAATTGATATAAATCATGAACGTGCAGTTGGAGAAGCGATGGATTTATCGCACTGCATTAACTTTACAAATACAAGAACAAAAGTATATGCAGGAAGCTATGAAGACTGCAAAGATATGGACATTGTAATTATTACAGCAGGACCAGCACCGAAGCCCGGACAAAGTCGTTTAGATACTTTAGGAGCAAGCGCAAAGATTATGGAAAGTATCGTAAGTGGCGTAATGGAAAGTGGATTTAATGGCATTTTCTTAATCGCATCGAACCCAGTTGACATTATTACATATCAAGTTTGGAAATTATCTGGTGTACCAAGAAATCGCGTGCTTGGTACTGGTACATCATTAGATTCTTCTCGCTTAAGAACTATTTTATCTGAGATGTTAGGGGTAGATCCTCGTAGCATTCATGGATATTCATTAGGAGAACACGGTGATTCTCAAATGGTTGCTTGGTCTCACGTAACTGTTGGTGGAAAGCCAATTCTACAAATTTTAGAGGAACAAAAAGAACGTTTAGGTGAGATAGATTTAGATGAAATTGTTGAGAAGACTGCAAAAGCTGGGTGGGAAATTTATAAACGTAAAGGAACTACTTATTACGGAATTGGAAATTCGTTAGCTTATATTGCTCGTTCAATTTTCAATGATGATCACCGTGTTATCGCTGTTTCAGCTATTTTAGATGGTGAATATGGCGAATACGATATTTGTACAGGAGTACCAGCAATTATTACTAGAGGCGGTGTAAGGGAAGTTGTAGAGCTGAACTTATCAGAAGATGAAGAAAGTCGCTTTGCAAAATCAAACGATGTTTTACGCGATTATATGAAGACAATTGGTTACTAACTTATAGGAGAAGGTGAAACAAATGAAGGAATATATAATGTCTCGTGTGTTTAAAGCATCTGCCGGAATCGCACAGGGTATTTTCGTATCCCTTGGAATTGGTTTACTGATCGAAAATATAGGAAGAATTGTTGATATCTCATTACTTATTACAATCGGGGTTGTTGCAAAATCACTTATGGCACCAGCAATTGGAGCCGGGATTGCTTTTATGCTCGGTGCAAACGGGCTCGTAATCTTTTCGGCGATGGTAGCTGGAGCAATTGGAGCTGGATCAATTTCAATTACTGAAGCTGGTCTTATCATTAAAACAGGTGAACCAATCGGTGCATTATTAACAGCGACTTTAGCAGTTTATATTGGTAAACGATTAAGTGGAAAAACTGCTTTAGATATGATGCTCGTTCCATTTGCAGCGATATTAGGTTCTGGTTTAGTTGGTATTTGGTTAGCTCAAAATATTAGCCCAGTTTTAAATACAGTTGGAGCATTCATTAAAGATAGTTCAGCTGGTAGCCCATTTATCGCTTCTATCGTGATTGCTGTAGTTTGGGGATTGTTACTTATCTCTCCAGCTTCATCAGCTGCTTTAGCGATAGCACTTAGCTTAGATGGTGTTGCAGGAGGTGCAGCACTTGCAGGATGTGTTGCTCAATTTATCGGATTCTCTGTTATTTCAGCGAAAGAAAATAATTTAGGTGGCATATTAGCTCAGGCACTTTGTACTCCAAAAGTACAGTTGCCGAACATTACTAAAAACCCAATGATTCTCGTCCCAACTGTCGTCGCCAGCGCTATAGTCGGCCCGGTATCAGCATTAATTTTCCAACTAGAAGCAGGAAAAGAAATTGCTGGACTTGGATTAAGCTCTCTTATCGCACCAATTAATTTAATTTCCAGCCAAGGGTGGGAGGTTGTCCCAGCGATGGTAATCACTTATATCATCATTCCAGTAGCTGTTTCTTATATACTTTACATTGCTCTTAAAAAAGCAGGTCGTATCCATTCAGGTGATATGACTGTACCGCAATCTTAATTTGAAAATCTCCTTAATATAGATAAAAGCAGACTGAAGAAGCCACAGTCTGCTTTTTTAGTTACATTTTATGATTTTGTTTCACGGGAACTGTCACTGTTTCTTTTGCTAACAAGAGTTGAACACCGAAGTATAGCATACCCGCGAGTAGCATACCCGAAACGGCATCTACGAATGCATGCTGCTTCGTAAATAATGTTGATAAAATGATAAGCGTACCGAAGAACGTAAGGATGTAATATTCAAAAGCATGTTGTTCTCTACGCTTAAAGGCAGCTAACATAATTACAAATGTTGTAAGAACGTGAATGCTAGGGAAACAGTTTACTGGTTGATCAATACTATAGATATAGCGGACTAGTTCGGAAAATACGTCTGTTCCAACGACAGTTGGACGTGGTACAGTTGTCTGCCAAAAATAATAAATAGAAAAACAAGCAAGTTTTCCAAGAATTACACTACTTAAAGTGACGTAATATTGCTTTCGATCAGCAAAACAGTAATAAATAAGTGCACCGTATAAGTATGGAAACCAAAGTAAATAAGGAATAATAAAGGCTTTCACAAATGGAATCCAATTGTCTACTACAGTTGTGACGTTTACTGCGTGAACAGAAGATTTATTTAATACATCGTAAAGGGGGCTTACGAGTACGAGTAGAAGTATATAACTTAACGGAAGAAAAGATGAAAGTTTAAATTTCTTCATGATAATCTCCTATGTTTTAGTAATGTAAGTAAATTCAATTGATTATAATATAGAAAATCCAATTGGGCTATCGAATTCACCTTACATTTTTGTCACTTGACTTAAAAGAGGGAGAGGGTGCTAAATGAAGCGTTCATTTTATTTCTTAGCTTTTATATTGTTATGCCTGGTGGGTGCTGGGTGTGCCAAAGATAAAGAAGGAGAGAAATTAGAATATAACGGGAGAGCACTCGTAATGGGAGTTGTTGGTGAAAAGCCGAAAGATACATTTAGAAATATAAAATTTGAAAGCGTAAAATTAGAAGAGATGCAGGAGAAATCAGCAAAAGTTGATGGTTTTCTCGTCATGAAAGAATATTTTCAAGAAGCATCGAAGGAACAGTATACGGACTTATTTTTATCATTAAAGAAGCCAGTGTTTTTTATCGGTTTACAGGATAGACCATATTTGATTTTTACTAAAAAAGCTTTAGATTATGACAATGCTCCGAAGGATGAAGCAATGATGTATACACAAGGATTTGTAAATATGGGAAGCAGTGAGGGGCAATATTGGGGTATGGGATTATATAATGATACTGTTTCGGATCAAAATATTCATAATATGTATATATTAGTATTTCAAACGATTTCGGATTATTTGAGTAGATGATGAAGGAGCCCATAAATGAGGCTTCTTATTTTTTATTTTAAATAAACGTTTGTTTAAGGGGTATGTTCGGCACGAAAGGATCTATGTATTTCAAAGGTTACTATAGAAAAATGTGAAATTAAATAAACGTTTGTTTAAGGTATATGTTCGGTATGAGAGGATCTATGTTTTCAAAAGGTTGATGTAGAAAATATGAAATTAAATAAACGTTTGTTTAAGATGTATGTTCGGGTTAAGGAGGGGGAAGGGAAGGTGAAGAAAAAATTATATATTTATTTTTTTCTTATAAATGGCGGAAAAATAAGAAAAATTTGCAGGATTATTAAAAATTATCACGAAATAAGTAAAAGTTTAGCGAATAATCGTTTGAAATAATAAAATGTTTTCTATATGATAAGGGTAAAGGTTAGTAAAAAAGTAGGTGAATTTATGACAGTAACATTTTATTCATATCCAAAGTGTGGCACATGTCAAAAAGCAAAAAAATGGTTTGAGGCAAACGATGTAGCATATGAGATGATTCATATTGTTGAAAATCCACCGTCAAAAGAAGATTTATGTAATTTACATGAGAAAAGTGAATTGCCATTAAAAAAATTCTTTAATACAAGTGGAATGCGTTACCGCGAACTTGGCCTAAAAGATAAGTTAAATGATGCGAGCGAAGACGAAATGTACGAGCTTTTAGCATCTGATGGCATGCTAATTAAACGTCCAATTGTAACAGATGGAACGAATGTAACACTTGGTTTTAACGAAGAGCAGTTTGAAAGTGTGTGGAAAAAGTACCAATAAGGTATTTTTACATAATTAATACATTCACTGGAGGTACAGTCATGAGCATTCCAAATAATTTACGTTACTCTGAAGAACACGAATGGGTAAAAACAGAAGGTAATGAGGTTGTTATCGGTATTACTCATTTTGCGCAAGGTGAGTTAGGCGATATCGTATTCGTTGAACTTCCTGAAGTAGGTGCAACAATCGAAGCTGACGAGCCATTCGGAAGCGTAGAATCTGTTAAAACAGTTTCTGAATTATACGCACCTGTAAGTGGTAAAGTTGTAGCAGTAAACGAAGAATTAAGTGACCAACCAGAACTTGTTAACGAATCTCCATACGAGGGTGCATGGATGGTTAAAGTTGAACTTTCTGATGCAAGCCAAGTTGAGAAGTTATTAACTGCAGAAAAATATGCAGAAATGACAAACCAAGACTAATTATAGTCGAGGAGAAAGGACAGCCTTTGTGCTGTCCTTTTTTTTGTGTTACATAATGAGTTTGAAAATACATATATATATTAATTATCATGTAGGAGAACGTTTTTGAAAAAACTTTTTTCGTTGAGGGTTCATGCTGAGCGAGCCGTATGCGCTTTTCATTGTCTAGCTCCACCTCCTAGCCCTTCATGTCTAAGAACCTTCCGCACGAGAAGACAAAAGCGTCTTCTGTGCGAAAGAACCTTAGCCTATAGGGCTAAACAGTCGGTTCCGCTTTTCTTTATGATCTAGCTTCAGCGGCTAGATTGTTCAGTGGCTTCGCTTCTTCCTACGAGGCAAAAAGCGCCTCTACGTCAGAAGCTCCATCCCCTTCACAATCTGAACGAGCCACTTCCGCTTTTCTTTTGCAAAAATAAACAGGAAACAACATGAAAATAACGAATATACTATATACTAAGTTAAAGGTTGTATAGTATATGGTGATCGGGTGATGACATATGATTTATGTGGAAAAAGTCATTATTGTAGAAGGTAAATCGGACAGAAGAAAGATTGAATCTATTATTCGTGAACCGGTGGAAATTGTTTGTACAAATGGTACAATTGGTTTGTCGAAAATGGATGAGCTCATTGATCAGTTTTTTGATAAAGATGTGTATGTGCTAGTGGATGCTGATGATGCAGGAGAAAAGTTAAGAAAACAATTCCGAAAAGAATTTCCGCAAGCAGAGCATATTTATATTGATCGCTCGTATCGCGAGGTGGCGACTGCGCCTTCTTCACATTTAGCAAATGTATTATGGGGAGCTGACATTGACGTTTATACAGAATATTTACGGTAAGGAATGATAGAAGTGATTGACTGGACAGGAACCGAAGCTACAGCCCTAATAGAAAACGAAGAAAAAACAGTGTTATATGTGTATACACCAATGTGTGGAACATGCCAATTAGCAAAGAAGATGTTAACGGTCGTTGAGATGACGATTGAAGATTTGAAAATTGGGATGTTAGATTTAAATTATGCTCCGCATTTTGCGAAAGAGTATGGGATAGAAAGTGTACCTTGTTTACTTATTTTTGAAAATGGGACACTGATGAAGAAGATATATGCATTTCATTCGGTTGAATATTTATATACGGAGTTAAAGTAGGCGGCAAAGTTTTTGCCGCCTCGACATATTTCTTGGGAAATATGTCGAGATGCGTGATGGATACAGTATTTGTCGAGCGAAAGTAACAGGATTGCTCTTTAGTGAGAGGGAATGGTATGTAATAGAAAGTGATATGAAGGATGTGATTTAGGGTGAAATTATATTCTTTGCTTCAATCATTTGTAAATTACGCTAATGGTCAATATCATTTAGAACCACTTTTAAGACAAGGAGAAAGAACCGTTAATTTTCGATTTGGAGATGAATGTTGTTCATTACAAATTTCAAGAGATTATATAGAACTTTTGAAAGAGGCGAGAGGAACGGAACAAATCGTCTGCTTAGAGGAAGAGGATGTTCAAAAATTAGTGACTGGAAATATAAGGTTGCAAACGTTGGTGAGTGATGGAAGAGTACAATATTCAGGAACGTATCGAACGATGCTATTAGTTGAATCAATGTTTCATATATGTAAACCGATGTCAGTGGGAGCTTAAAATTCTGAAGTTTCTTTTTTTGTGAAAATTTCTGTTGACACGGCGTGTAGATGTTGATAGAATTCAATTCATAAAATATAGACAATTTCATAAATTTTAAATCAGACGAAAATTTAATCTGATTTCTCTTATCAAGAGAGGTGGAGGGACTGTGCCCTGTGAAGCCCGGCAACCGTCAACTTATGTTGAAATGGTGCCAATTCCTGCAAAGCAAATGCTTTGAGAGATGAGAGAGAGGGATAATGTTGTTATATACGCATATAAACCTTTCTGCTTCTCTAAAAGCGGAAAGGTTTTTTTGTTGTTTGAATGTGGAGGATATTCAAACAATAAGATGAGCAATAGCGATAGATTACACGCATCAAAAATAAAAAATTGCGGAGTAAATCTAAAAGAGCCGCTTGCGCTTTTTATTAAAAAAAGGGGTGATACACCATGATTCTATTAGAGAATGTAAAGAAAATATATAAGTCAAAAAGCGGTGATGTCACTGCTGTAGATAACGCCAACTTAAAAATAGAGAAAGGTGAGATCTTTGGTGTTATCGGATATAGTGGCGCTGGGAAAAGTTCTTTAATCCGATTGTTTAATCAGTTAGAGAAGCCGACTTCTGGCCAGATTACGATTGCAAATCGTGTGATTTCAGCGATTACTGGAAATGAACTTCGTAAGGCGCGACAGGAAATCGGAATGATTTTTCAACATTTTAACTTACTTTGGTCACGAACTGTTCGTGAAAATATCGCATTCCCACTTGAAATTGCAGGTGTTGATAAGGCGGAGAGAAGAAAACGTGTCGATGAGTTAATTCATCTTGTTGGATTAGAAGGAAGAGGCGATGCGTACCCATCTCAGCTAAGTGGTGGACAAAAGCAGCGCGTCGGGATTGCAAGAGCGTTAGCTAACAATCCACAAGTACTTTTATGTGACGAAGCAACGTCAGCTCTTGATCCGGAAACGACAGATCAAATTTTAGATTTATTGTTAGATATTAATAAGCGTCTCGGTTTAACAATTGTATTGATTACGCATGAGATGCACGTTATTCGAAAGATTTGTAATCGTGTTGCGGTAATGGAGAGAGGAAAGATTGTAGAAAATGGTCCTGTACTTGATGTGTTCCGTAACCCACAGCAAGACATTACAAAACGATTTGTACAGCAGTTAACTGATTCTGAAGATACGAATGAAACGATTGAAAGTTTAATTGAAAAATACCCAGATGGAAAAGTAATTCGCTTGCAGTTTATCGGTGAGGCAGTAGAAAGACCGGTACTTCAAAGGTTAATGCAGCGCAGTGATATAGAAGTTAGCATTTTGCAAGGGAATATCGCACAAACGAATAACGGTTCTTATGGAAGTTTAGTTGTTCATTTAAATGGTGAGGAAACAGCAATCCAGCAAGCGATAGAGGGAATACATCAAGATCAAGTAGAGCTGGAGGTGATTGCTCATGGATAAGTTACTCGCAAATGTTGATTGGAATCAAATGTTAGAAGCAACAGGTGAAACACTATATATGACGGCAATCGCAGCGCTTGCCACATTTGTTTTAGGACTTATTTTAGGACTATTACTCTTTATGACAGCGAAAGATAATTTATGGGAAAACAAAGCAATTAATACGGTGATTGGAGCATTCGTAAACATTTTCCGCTCTATACCATTCATCATTTTAATTATTTTATTAATTCCGTTCACAAAGATTCTTCTTGGAACAATTCTTGGAGCAAGTGCAGCATTGCCAGCTTTAATTATCGGTGCAGCACCGTTTTACGCAAGAATGGTTGAGATTGCACTTCGTGAAATTGATAAAGGTGTAATTGAAGCTTCAAAAGCGATGGGAGCAAAAACAAGTACAATCATTTTGAAAGTATTAATTCCAGAATCGTTACCAGCATTAGTATCTGGTATTACGGTAACGACAATTGCTTTAGTAGGCTATACAGCAATGGCGGGTGTTGTTGGTGCTGGTGGCCTTGGAACACTTGCTTACTTAGAGGGGTTCCAGCGTGGTAATAACGATGTAACAATCGTCGCAACAATTTGTGTATTGCTAGTTGTATTTTTAATTCAGTGGATTGGTGATAACGTAACGACTCGAATAGATAAAAGATAATGAAAACGGGAGGGTATTTTAAATGAAAAAATTATTACTTACAGCACTTATTTCAACTTCAATTTTTGGGTTAGCTGCTTGCGGTGGGAAAGATAAAGATGAAAAGAAACTAGTTGTTGGGGCTTCTAACGTACCGCACGCTGTTATTTTAGAAAAGGCAAAGCCGTTACTTGAGAAAAAAGGAATTGATTTAGAAATAAAAAAATTCCAGGACTACGTGTTGCCAAATAAATCGTTAGCGGATAAGGATATAGATGCAAACTACTTCCAGCACATTCCGTATTTAGAAAAAGAAATTAAAGATAAGAAATATGATTTTGAAATAGCAGGGAAAATTCATTTAGAACCGATTGGTGTATACTCTCAAAAATATAAGAGCTTAAAAGAGCTTCCAGACGGGGCGACAATTATTATGAGTAATTCTGTTACTGACCATGGACGTGGTTTAGCAATTTTACAAAAAGAAGGCATTTTAAAAATTAAAGACGGAATAGATCCTGTTAATGCAACTCCAAAAGATATTGCAGATAATCCGAAAAACTTAAAATTCAAAACAGATATTGAGCCTGGTTTATTACCACAAGTGTATAACAATAAAGAAGGCGACGCTGTTCTAATTAACTCAAACTATGCGATTGATGCGAAGTTAAACCCAGAAAAAGATGCAATTGCAATTGAAGGAAATGATTCACCGTACGCAAACGTAGTAGTTGTTCGTAAAGGTGATAAAGATAAAAAAGAAATTAAAGAGCTAGTGGAAGTACTACATTCAAAAGAAATTCAAGATTTTATTAAGAAAGAATATAAAGGTGCTGTGCTTCCTTTAAGTGAATAAATACAAGGAAAGGACTGGGAAATTACCAGTCCTTTTTTCTTTATATATATAAGAAGAAAGGTGTATCATATAAAGATGCAAAGGAAATACTTATATACATTTGTGAAAAAATTGTTACTTTTTTTAGTTGTTTGCGATATCATTTTATTTGATATAAAATTAGAATGAGAATAAAATGAGAATATGAACGTTTTAGGAACTTTTAAAATGTATATAGAGGATTAATGGAGGTATTGAGATGGCTGGTTCTACATTAACGGTTAAAGACTTACACGTATCAATCGATGGCAAAGAAATTTTAAAAGGTGTAAACCTTGAAGTAAAAGGTGGAGAAATCCACGCAATTATGGGACCTAACGGAACAGGTAAATCAACTTTATCTTCTGCGATTATGGGTCACCCAAAGTATGAAGTAACAGAAGGTAGCATCATCATCGACGGTGAAGATGTATTAGAAATGGAAGTAGATGAGCGCGCACAAGCAGGTCTATTCCTAGCAATGCAATATCCAAGTGAAATTAGCGGAGTAACAAACGCTGACTTCTTACGTTCTGCAATTAATGCACGTCGTGAAGAGGGCGATGAAATTTCTCTTATGAAATTTATCCGTACATTAGATAAAAACATGGAATTCCTAGAAATGGATCCAGAAATGGCACAACGTTACTTAAACGAAGGTTTCTCTGGCGGTGAGAAAAAACGTAACGAAATTCTTCAATTAATGATGATTGAGCCAAAAATCGCAATCTTAGACGAAATCGACTCAGGTCTTGATATCGATGCGTTAAAAGTTGTATCTAAAGGTATTAACGAAATGCGCGGCGAAGAGTTCGGTTGCCTAATGATTACGCATTACCAACGTTTATTAAACTACATCACTCCAGACTTCGTTCACGTTATGATGAACGGTCGTATTGTTAAATCTGGTGGCCCTGAGCTTGCACAACGTCTAGAAGCTGAAGGTTACGACTGGATTAAAAAAGAATTAGGTATTGAAGACGAAACAGCAGAGCAAGAAGCGTAAGAGAGGAGCATAAACATGACAATCGGTACATTACCTTTCGATCAAGAAACAATCCGTCAGCGCGCAAGCGAAGTAAACGAAGCTGCTTGGTTGACTGAGTTCCGCTTACAAGCTCTTGCACAAGCAACTGAACTTCCAATGCCAACGCCTGATAAAACGAAAATTGAAAAATGGGACTTTATCGGAAAAGGCGACGCTGCTAAGCAAGAGCCTGTAAGTTCTTTAACAGAGCTTCCAGAAGCAGTGAAAAACTTAATCGATGAAAATAACAGCGTATTAGTACAACGTACTGGTACAACTGCGTTCGTTTCTTTAGCAGACGAAGCAAAAGAAAAAGGTGTTATCTTTACAGACATCGTAACAGCTGCAACTGAGCATGCTGAGCTAGTACAAAAGTACTTAATGAAAGACGGCGTGAAAGTAGACGAGCATCGTCTAACTGCACTTCATGCTGCATTAATCAACGGCGGTGCATTCGTATATGTTCCGAAAAACGTTGTTCTTGAAACTCCACTTCAAGCTGTATTCTTAGTAGACGGCGAAGAAGCTAACGTATATAACCACGTATTATTCGTAGCTGATGCGAACAGTACTGCAACTTATGTAGAAAACTACGTTGCAAATGAAAATGCTAAAGGTATTGCAAATATCGTAGCAGAAGTAATCGTGGAACAAGGCGCACAAGTGAAATTCGGTGCGGTTGATCTATTAGCAAAAGACGTAACAACTTACGTTAACCGCCGCGGTGTTGTAGGACGCGACGGCCGTGTTGATTGGGCTTTAGGTCTTATGAATGACGGAAACACAATTTCAGAGAACGTAACGAACTTAATGGGCGACGGTTCATTTGCTGATACGAAAACAGTAACAATTGGCCGTGGTAACCAAACACAAAACTTTACAACTAAAGTTGTTCACTTCGGTAAACACTCTGAAGGTTTCATCTTAAAACACGGTGTACAAAAAGATAGTGCAACATCTATCTTTAACGGAATTGGTAAGATTGAACACGGTGCATCTAAATCAAATGCACAACAATCTTCTCGCGTTCTTATGTTAGATGAGAAAGCTCGTGGTGATGCAAACCCAATTCTTTTAATTGACGAAGATGATGTAATGGCAGGTCACGCAGCTTCAGTGGGTCGCGTAGATCCAACCCAACTATACTACTTAATGAGCCGTGGTATTCCAAAACGCGAAGCAGAACGTTTAGTCATCCATGGATTCTTAGCACCTGTAGTAAATGAGCTTCCAATTGAAGGAGTAAAAGCACAGCTTGTTGAGGTAATTGAAAGGAAAGTTCGCTAATGAATATTCATGAAATACGCAAACAGTTTCCAATTCTTGATCAAAAAGTGAACGGCAAACAACTTGTTTATTTCGATAGTGCAGCAACTTCTCAAAAACCAATTCAAGTCATTGAAACGTTAGAACGTTACTATAAAGAATATAATTCTAACGTGCATCGCGGTGTTCATACACTCGGTACGAAAGCTACCGATGCGTATGAAGGTGCACGTGAGAAAGTTCGCAAGTTTATTAACGCGAAATCAATGGAAGAGATTATTTTCACACGCGGGACAACAACTGCATTAAATACAGTAGCAGCGAGCTATGGTCTTGAAAATGTAGAAGAAGGCGACGAAATCGTTATCTCTTACATGGAGCACCATAGTAACATCATTCCGTGGCAACAAGTTGCGAAGAAAACTGGCGCAACTTTAAAATACCTTCCGCTTCAACCAGACGGGACAATCTCAATTGAAGATGCTCGTCAAACAATTACACCGAATACAAAAATCGTTTCAATCATGTATGTATCCAACGTACTTGGAACAATTAACCCTGTAAAAGAAATTGGAGCAATCGCACACGAAAACGGTGCAATTATGGTCGTTGACGGTGCACAAAGTACACCTCATATGAAAGTAGATGTACAAGATTTAAACTGTGATTTCTACGCATTATCTGCTCATAAGATGTGCGGACCTACAGGTATCGGCGTATTATATGGTAAGAAAGAATTGCTGAACAATATGGAGCCAATTGAATTTGGCGGTGAAATGATTGATTTCGTAGATTTACAAGAATCTACTTGGAAAGAGCTTCCGTGGAAGTTTGAAGCAGGTACACCGATTATCGGTAATGCAATCGGGCTTGGTGCAGCAATTGATTTCCTAGAAGAAATCGGTCTTGATAATATTGAAAAGCATGAACATGAATTAGCGCAATACGCTTTAGAAAGACTATCAGAAGTAGATGGCGTTACAATTTATGGTCCAAAGCATCGCGCTGGTCTCGTTACATTTAATATTGAAGACGTACATCCTCACGATGTAGCAACGGTATTAGATGTAGAAGGTATTGCGGTTCGCGCAGGGCATCACTGTGCACAACCGCTTATGAAGTGGCTGAAAGCTTCTTCAACAGCACGTGCGAGCTTCTATTTATATAATACAAAAGAAGAAATTGATACATTTGTTGAATCGCTAATCAAGACAAAGGAGTATTTCACAAATGTCATTTAATAATTTAGATACGTTATATCGTCAAGTTATTATGGATCATTACAAAAATCCTCGTAACCATGGCGTATTAGAAGATAGTGTTACTGTTAACTTGAACAATCCAACTTGCGGCGATCGTATTCAACTTACGATGAAAGTAGCGGAAGGTATTGTACAAGAGGCGAAGTTTGAAGGAGAAGGATGTTCCATCTCAATGTCTTCAGCTTCGATGATGACACAAGCAGTAAAAGGAAAGAAAATTGAAGAGGCACTTCAGCTTTCTAAAATTTTCTCTGACATGATGCTAGGAAAAGAGTATGATGACAGCATTGATTTAGGAGATATTGAAGCATTACAAGGCGTATGCAAGTTCCCAGCACGTATTAAATGTGCAACATTAGCGTGGAAAGCGTTAGAAAAGGGCTTAAACGAAGATAAGTAATGTTAAAGGTTCCTAAAAACGAGGTTATCTAAGGAGGGACACACCAACATGGCGAAGCAACTGCCAGATATCGGCGATTATAAATATGGTTTCAAAGACAAAGACGTTTCGATTTTCCGTGCTGGACGCGGTTTAACAAAAGAGATCGTTGAAGAGATTTCACGTATGAAAGAAGAACCACAGTGGATGTTAGACTTCCGTTTAAAATCACTGGATAAGTTCTATGAAATGCCAATGCCACAATGGGGCGGCGACTTAAACGACTTAGATTTCGATGAAATTACGTACTACGTAAAACCATCTGAGAAATCTGAGAAGTCTTGGGATGAAGTACCTGATGAAATTAAAGCGACATTTGATAAATTAGGTATTCCAGAAGCTGAGCAAAAATATTTAGCTGGTGTATCTGCACAGTACGAATCTGAAGTTGTATACCACAACATGAAAGAAGACCTAGAAGCTCTAGGAATCGTCTTCAAAGATACAGATAGCGCATTAAAAGAGAACGAAGATATTTTCCGTGAGCATTTCGGAAAAGTAATCCCACCAACGGACAACAAATTCTCTGCATTAAACTCTGCAGTTTGGTCTGGTGGATCATTCATCTACGTTCCAAAAGGTATTAAAGTTGATACACCACTTCAAGCGTATTTCCGTATTAACTCTGAAAATATGGGACAATTCGAGCGTACGCTTATCATCGTAGACGAAGGCGCACACGTACACTACGTAGAAGGTTGTACAGCACCTGTTTACACGACTAACTCACTTCATAGTGCGGTAGTAGAAATCATCATTAAGAAAGATGCATATTGCCGTTATACAACAATCCAAAACTGGGCGAACAACGTATACAACCTAGTTACAAAACGTGCGGTTTGTGAAGAAAACGCAACGATGGAATGGATTGACGGTAATATCGGATCTAAATTAACGATGAAATACCCAGCAGTTATCTTAAAAGGCGAAGGCGCTCGTGGTTTAACATTATCTATCGCGATTGCTGGTAAAGGCCAACACCAAGATGCTGGTGCAAAAATGATTCACTTAGCACCAAACACATCTTCAACAATCGTTTCTAAATCGATTGCGAAGCATGGTGGTAAAGTAACTTACCGTGGTATCGTACAATTCGGACCAAAAGCGAAAAACTCTCGCTCTAACATCGAGTGTGACACGTTAATCATGGATAACCAATCTACATCTGATACAATTCCTTACAACGAAATCAAAAACGATTACGTTTCACTTGAGCACGAAGCGAAAGTATCTAAAGTATCAGAAGAACAATTATTCTACCTAATGAGCCGCGGTATTTCTGAGCAAGAAGCTACAGAAATGATCGTAATGGGCTTCATCGAGCCATTCACTCGCGAACTTCCAATGGAATACGCAGTTGAAATGAACCGCCTAATCAAGTTTGAGATGGAAGGTTCTATCGGTTAAATAGAAATGCGGAGCCGACTGTTCAGACCCGTTGGCTAAGGTTCTTTCGCACAGAAGATGCTTTTTATCTTCTGGTGCGGAAGGTTCTTAGACATGAGGGTCTAGGAGGCGAAGCTGGACAATATTTAAAAGTGGAAGCGGCTCGTCCAGAATGTGAGGAAGAAGCGAAGCCACCGAACATTCTAGCCGCTGAAACTGGATAATATATTGAGGAAGCGCCCTGCATAGCAGGGCGCTTTTTTGTATTGTGTGGAGCTGGGCAAGGGATACCCCACTTAGTATTCAGTCAATTATATCAACGATTTTTCAAATATATCGACCACGACTCCGAATATATCAGCGGTCATTCAATATATCGATGTTTCGACAAGGAATATCGACTTATTGCTTCATGGTGGACGTACGCATATACCCTTCAACCTGCAAAAAAAGCCATCAAAAGACGGCTCTAAAACCCAAACACTACAAATATAAAAGGAACGCATATTAAGATAAAAATAACTAATATAAGTAAGACAAAGATACCGACAAATCTCAATTTGCTCGTTTCGTTTTTAGATATTGCAATCATGCTGAATATGAGGCCGAGAATAATGAGTGGGATGCTAATAAATAGAAATAGATTAGGCAAGAAAAGTACGGAAGCGATAAATAAAATGCCTCCTGCTAATGAGGACCATAGTGAGAGAAAGCTATATCGATTAATAGAGAACACCTCCTTATGTAGATAATAATGTAAAATTTTTCATGTTGAAAGGGGAATCTTTTGCTTTTTCTTATAATGCGAGTACAATGTAAAATAGCAAGAAAAGACGAAAAGTATTTACAGGATTATTGCGCGCGCGTAGCGTAAATGGCAGTAAGGAACTGAGAGGAGGTTTTTTCTCTGAATATAAATAAAGAAACAATCATCCACCTATATCATACAAACGATATACATAGTCATTTTGAAAATTGGCCACAAATTTCTCGGTTTGTACTAGGGGAGAAAAAGCGCAGACAGGAAGCAGGAGAGACTGTTTTAACTGTGGATATTGGCGATCATGTGGATCGTTTTCATAGTATTTCGGAAGCGACAAATGGGCTCGGGAATACGAAGTTATTAAATGAGGCGTTATATGATTATGTAACGATTGGAAATAATGAAGGAATTACATTGGCGAAAGAGCATTTGAATCGTCTATATGATGATGCTGGGTTTGAGGTGCTCGTAGCGAATCTATTTGAAAAAGAGGGTGTACGTCCGGCCTGGGCAAAGCCTTATAAATTACATACAACGACAGATGGAGTTACGATTGCCTTTATCGGATTAACGGTAGCTTATCCAGAGTTTTATCATATGTTAGACTGGCATATTGAAGATCCAATCATCCATTTAGAATCTATTTTAGAAGAAGTTAAGGATACGGCTCATATTACTGTTGTGCTTTCTCATCTTGGAAAAAGTATGGATGAGTATATGGCGGAACATTATGATATAGATGTTATTTTAGGTGCACATACGCACCATTTATTTGAGCGTGGTGTTCTTGTAAACGATACTTTGCTTTGCTGTTGTGAAAAATGGGGACATTACGTCGGTCACGTTCAGCTTACTGTGGATAAAGAGACGAAGGTGCTCCTAAAAAAAGACGGTAGAGCGATTAAGACAGAACGGTTAGGTGCTTATAGCGAGCCGTTATCCACAATTGAAATGCTGCAGGAAGAAAGCAAACATATAATGGCTGAGCCTGTCGTTCATTTAAAAGAATCATTACCGGTTGATTGGTTTAAAGAGACGACATTTTCTCATATGTTGGCAAGTGCGCTTAAAGAGTGGTGTGATGCGGATATTGGAATGGTGAATGCTGGTGTACTACTTGAGGGATTAAATGAAGGTGTTGTGACGCGCGGGGACATTCATCGAATTTGTCCACATCCAATTAATCCATGTCTATTAAAAGTACCGGGGAAAACGTTAAGAGAAGTTATTTTGAAAGCTCGTAGGCCGAATATGGAGAACCTTGAAGTGAAAGGATTCGGATTCCGAGGAAAAGTAATGGGGAAAATGATTTACGATGGATTAGAAGTGATTCCAGATACAATTTCAGGGAATAAAATTTTACTAGAAGATGTATTGATTAACGGTGAGTCGCTGGAATTAGAACGTATATATACGGTAGGAACGATTGATATGTTTACATTCGGATACTTATACCCAGAGCTATCCACACTTTCTGACAAACAATATTATATGCCAGAATTACTTAGAGATGTGTTAACAAATATGTTGATAACTTATACATCTTCAGTCAAACTATAGGCTAGTTAACTTGTAACACTCATTTTTCTCTTGTCATACAGATAAGAAAGAGAGGAGTGTGAACTATGGTTAATGTAGAGCCAATTATAATTGATAACTATACGTTCATTGCTGTTAGCGTAAAGCTTCCAAAGACAAATTTGCTAGCTGTAATGAGCGATAAAGGATATATTATGTGCGGTGCTTTAGATGTAGGCCTTTTAAATGAGAAGTTAGGAGATCGAGGAATTATCGCTGGCCGTGCAGTCGGTGTAAGAACGATTGAACAACTTCTTGAAGCACCGCTGGAATCAGTAACGACTGGAGCAGAAGCTTTAGGTATTCCAGTAGGAACAATCGGAAAAGATGCACTATTAAAAATGAGATAAGCATATATCGTCCCTCTTTCTTGCATAGAGATAGTATAAGAAGGAGGGTTTTCTTATGCGTAAATTTCGTTCGAACAATTCGCGGTTTCGAAGGGGGCCGATTTCCTTTCGGTATATACTGCTTATTTCGTTTATTATTTTTATAGTAATGGTCGTACAAGGATTATGGATTGTGAATAAAAGTATCCAGCCAACATTAATTAAGTATGGAGAAACAGAGACACATAAAATGGCAACAGCAGTCATGACGAAGGCGGTAAAAGACCGAATTAATGAAGGATTTGATGTGGATACGTTAATGAAAGTACAAAATGATAAGAACGGAAAAGTATCTACCATTGATTTAAATACAAAACAAGTAAATGAAATATTAACATCGACTACTGCATACATAGAGAAATATTTACAACAAGTAGAAAAAGGGGATATGAAAGCACTTGGTATTTCTGAAGAGAATGGGATATCTATGTCAGTTCCTTTTGGTCGTATAACCGATAATGCGCTTCTTGGTAATATAGGACCAGATATTCCGATTAAATTTACGCCAATTGGTCATGTGAATACGGATATTAAACAGCTAGTTGAGCCGCAAGGAATTAATAATACAGCGATCAAAATTATTATGGAAGTGGAAGTGACGTTGCAAGTTATGATTCCGTTACACACGAAAGAAATTACGGTGAAGCAAAACATTCCGATTGCAACGCGCATCGTTCAAGGTGAGGTGCCTACTTATTATGGAAGTGGCGGAGCTGTTGTACCAGATAAAAAGAAAACGGATAGTTAGTATATCTTTAATGAATATAAAAAATAACCGTAGCAATGCGCTACGGTTATCATTTTGTATTCGCACGTTCTTTTCGTTCCCAAAGGCTCAAATGCATGTATGGATCGAAAGCCCACTCTGTATAGCCGTTGTCTTTATACATTCCAAAATGTAAGTGTGGTGGGAACTTTCCAGCTGTACCAGGAGGACCGTAGCCGGTGCTACCAACAAATCCGATTACTTTTCCTGGTTCGACAACTTGTCCGAGCTGTATTTCTTTTGAGAATCCGCCTAAATGAGCGTAATAATGGTAATTATTATGAAGGTCACGAATACCAATGCGCCATCCACCAAGACGATTCCATCCTTTTGTTTCAATAATGCCATAGCAAGTTGATCTTACTGGTACGCCGTATCTAGCAAAAATATCGGTTCCTTCATGAATCCGCCTTCCGCCGAAGCTTCTTCCAGCACCAAAAGTACTACGGTAGCTATGATCACTGCGAATAGGGAGAGGGAAAGCATTTCCTTCTAAGTTAATACGTCCATAGTGTCTATAAATGCGGGCGTATTCTGTAATTAATTCAACGGTTTTTGCACGTCTATAATATTCCCAAAGCATAATTTTAATACGGTCTTCTGACGTTCCTTGTTTCTTTAAAATAGTTGCTGCCGTATGCAGAAGATCGCGGTCGTTATTTGCATTTGCAAATCCATCTTTGTCACCATCTAAACCCATTCCACCAAATAGAGAAATCGTATGGGGGAGAGTATCGTTACTATTAACAGGTCCAGCCCATAGTTCAGGTTTGAAATAAAGGGAAATGATGGCATCTGGTTTTTTCGGAATATCCTTTCTTACGCTCCGTATATTTCTTTCGTATTGATCCATTGCAGCTAAGTAATACCACGGAATGCCTGAAGATTGCTCGGTTTCTTTATATAGTGCCATGCGCTTTTCATGTATGCTTTGCTGATTATCTTCACCGTAAGCGATGTTTTGGTGGAGAAGAAAGCAAATCGAAAGCAAAAGAGAAATTTTTCGAAGCATGAAATAGACTCCTTTCACAACATCACTCTTTTTAGTGTGGGATATACGGAGTATTTCATTATAGGGAACGATTGGAAAAAATCTTAGAATCTTCATTTGAGCAAATCGCTTTCATACGTTAGAATAGATATGTTACATTGAAAGAAGCGAACACGGTAAACTATTTCATATTGTGCGGAGTTGATAACCATGACAAAACAAACAGAATATAAGCGCAAGCCCGAATGGTTGAAAATTAAGTTAAACACGAATGAAAACTATACAGGCTTAAAGAAAATGATGCGTTCTAAGAATCTTCATACGGTTTGTGAAGAGGCGAAATGTCCGAATATTCATGAATGCTGGGCTGTAAGGAAAACAGCGACATTTATGATTTTAGGTGCGGTTTGTACACGTGCTTGTCGTTTTTGTGCGGTTAAAACAGGCTTGCCAACTGAGCTTGATTTACAAGAACCAGAACGCGTAGCAGATTCTGTAGTACAAATGGGCTTAAAGCACGTTGTTATAACAGCGGTTGCACGTGATGATTTAAAAGATGGTGGAGCAGCTGTTTTCGCTGAAACAGTACGCGCTGTACGTCGTAAAAATCCATTCACGTCTATCGAAGTATTACCATCTGATATGGGTGGGGTAGAAGAAAACTTAAAAATGTTAATGGATGCAAAACCAGATATTTTGAACCATAACATTGAAACAGTACGTCGATTATCTAACCGAGTTCGCGCTAGAGCAAAATATGACCGTTCATTAGAGTTTTTACGTCGAGCAAAAGAAATGCAGCCTGATATTCCAACTAAATCGAGCATTATGGTGGGCTTAGGTGAAACAAGAGAAGATTTAATTGAAGCAATGGATGACTTACGTGCAAACAATGTGGATATTTTAACTCTTGGACAATACCTACAACCATCTAAGAAGCATTTACCAGTTATTAAATATTACCCACCAGCAGAATTTGCAGAGCTTAAAGAAATTGCACTTAGCAAAGGATTTAGCCACTGTGAAGCTGGTCCACTTGTACGTTCTTCTTATCATGCGGACGAGCAAGTACGTTCTGCAAAAGAAAAAGTAGCAGAAGCGAAATAATGAAAAAAGAGAGCTATTATTAGCTCTCTTTTTTCTTATACTCTAAAACTCTATTTTGACATGTTGATAAAATCTTTTTTAATTCCTCTGTGGATAATTCAATTGTAAATTCAGGTACACCAGGTGTGATTAAAATTTTATTGTAAGTATAAATTGAACTGTCCACAATAATCGTTACATCTTGTGAATAACCGAAAGGAGCTACACATCCTGGAGTGCAACCAGTCTCTTCTCTTAGCTCATCAGGAGAACAGAGAGATAAGCTCTCTCCTGTTATTTCTTTCATCTCTCCTCGGTTGAGGCGAGTTCCTTCTAGCGTAAAGAATACGTAATACTCCCCGGATTTTGATTTTAAAAATAGGCTTTTACTTGGAGTACCTTGTAAGCCGAGTCTTTCACGAACGATGCGATCTGTCTCATAGTCGAGTACTGGTTCGTGTTCAAATTTTTCATAAGAAGCATTTGTTTTATGTAGTAAAGAAAGTACGTCTTCGTACATATTGCATGATACCCCTCTCTATGTTTTACTGCAGTCTCGCCATATCTTCTCGCAGTGTCAACTGAATGTACTGGAAAGGGATATTACTTGGATGGCGCTTCCCATAATCGTTTTATGATAGATTGTTCATCGATTGTAATTTCGTAAATATCAGGATTCGTTAAAGCTTTCCATTCACCAAAGCCAATAGTATGATCAAAGTGCTTTAAAATTAGTGTGAGTAAGTTGCCGTGTGTAACGAGTAATGTTGTGTCATGCTCTAGTTTTAAAACTTCTTGGATAAGTGAGATAGCGCGATCCATCGCTTGTTTTGTTGACTCTCCGCCCGAAAAGGCAATATCTATATCGGTAAAAGTGTATTCTAGTTTTTGAAGCCAATCATCCATTGAAACAGTACTTAATATACGCTCTGCTAACCGTTCATCTTCTTGAACAGGTAAATTAGCTTGAAGTGCATATGGCCGAATAGAATCGATAGCGCGGACAAAAGGGCTTGAAATAATGTAATCTATTTGTAGATGATTTTCTATGAGGAATTTAGCAAGGGTGTTTGATTGATCTCTTCCTTCATTTGTTAATTCGGCATTATGCTCTTGTCCAGTTGCTGAACAATGTCGCATTACAATAATTTTCTTCATATTTCATCCCCATCTTTCAAGTTGACGATATATACTTCGACAAATGTGGAAAAAATTCCTTTTTTGTGTACAGAGAAGAGAATAGGGACCGGGGCATGTGGAAAAGTAATGTGGATAATGAAAATTTGGGGTGCTAGCATGAAAAAAATAATAATTATTGCATTCATTGCTTGTTTTCTCACGCAACTGTCCACAACATATGCACAATCAAATCAAAACTTAGAATACCCGAGCAATCAAAATAGGTCATTTGTGAGTGAAGATTTGTTTTATGACCAGTTAGATAAGAAAATCTATAAGGAATACAAAAATGCAACATATAGTGTTCGTAAAAAAATCTTATTTAAAGAAGTACAAGATGCAGAATTTACCTTCCGAAAAAAAACAGATGTCGGCTGTCGCAGTAGAGTGGTGATTCGAGATTCGTTTGTTCATCCTGATCGCCAAGTGTACTTTTTTGCTTCCTTTTCTCAAGATGAAGTAGAGGAGTTTTATAAGTATATCGTTATAGATGCAGAAACAAAGAAGGAGCTTCTAGGCGGAAAAAGTTATCACCATGGCGATAATCCACATAAAAAATAAACCACCAATTTTGGTGGTTTATTTTTCCTCTGAAGCACTCACTAACTTCTCTTTCATTTTGCGAATAAGAACGAAAGCACCAATTGCGAAGAGAAGAGTAGTTCCTTCTGCGACAAAGATGTTAATTATTTTTGTTTGGTAAAGTGCTGCGAAAAAGTCCACAAGTGCGTGGAATAGTATAGCGTATACGAGGAAAATGTATTTCTTTTGTTTTACCGCGTATACGACAAGCATTGTGAAAGCAATTTGCAGAACGAGTGCCATAATTCTTTCTAAGCTACCGAGTAAGTATAAGTAGGCAGGTTGCTGAATTAATATGTCCTGTAAACGGCTGAGCTCAGGCATTTTTTCAACCATTTGAGCGAAACTTCCGTTGTTAATGGAAGTAGCAAAGATTAATGCTTGTAGGGCAGAAAAGCCACCGACTAAAATTGATTCAATACCACCGTGACCAATTCCGTATGCAAGACCGTCTTTATATTCTCGATATTTTTTCAGTAAGTAGTAAAAGGCAACAAAGCGCCCTAATTCTTCAAAAATACCAGCAGTTAACCCACCGTAAATCGCAAAGATAAATGGGTTTTCTAAAACCGCAGCTGTTGCTGGATTTCCTCGCATAAATAGGTGGAATGGTGTTTCGAGAATTTGGGTAAACCCGATAAAGATAAGGACACCAACGCCAACTATTTTCCAATTAATATTATATTTCTTGCGGAAATAAACGAGTACAATAATTGGGATCAAAATCGAGAGAACGAGCTGAATGATGATACTGGCAATTACAGTATTTGAAACCATACTTTCACCGCTTTCTAATATATGTACATATCTATTATGCATGAAATATAGTGAAGATGAAACTTTTAGTAATAAAATGAATTTACTTATTGACTCTAACGTTGCGTCATACTTTATCGTATGTATTAAGGGGGAGATACGCATGACAATGAGGGTAAAAGAAGTAGCTGATTTAGTTGGAATTAGTGTGCGCACACTGCATCATTACGATGAAATTGGGTTGTTAACCCCAGATGAGACAACAGAGTCTGGATATCGTCTGTATTCCGATGAAAATTTAGAAACGTTGCAGCAAATTTTATTTTTTAAAGAGCTTGGCTTCCCTTTGAAGAAGATTAAGGAAATTATCATGAGTCCTTCATTCGACCGTGAAGAGGCTTTACAGCTTCATAAGAAAATGCTTCTTGAAAAGCGAGCTAGACTGGATAAGGTGATTGCGACGATTGATAAAACAATTAAGCATACAAAAGGAGAGATTGAGATGACGAATAAAGAGAAATTTGAAGGATTTGATTTTAGTCATAACCCATATGAAGAAGAAGCACGTGAACGATGGGGAGATACAGCTGTGGATAAAGCGAATGAGACTGCAAAAGGTATGTCTAAAGAGAAACAGGAAGAGTTTAATAATATTTATAGAGGGATAGCGGCGCTTAGACACGGCGCACCTGATTCTAGAGAGGCGCAAGACGCAATTGGAGTATGGTACAATTACTTGCAAAACTTCGGTGAATATTCATTAGAAGCCTTTAAAGGATTAGGTCAAATGTATGTCGCTGATGAGCGCTTTACAAAAAATATTGATAAGTTTGGTGAAGGTTTAGCACAGTTTATGTGTGATGCGATGGAGGTTTATGCGGATCGTAATAAAAAATGAAATAATCGTTAATATAATTTCATTTAAATAGTTATTTGTTCAATGAATTCAAAAAAGGTGGAGGCTTTCTCCACCTTTTTATTTTTTAATCATATTATTCAAAGTTTGATCCCCTGTATTGTTCAAATGAGGATTTTTGCTCATTTCCCGTTTTAGCATATCAAGACTTTGTTCATATTCTTTATCGTTTAATGCACCGGATTGAAGGCCTTGAATTTGAGAAATCAACTTTTGGTTTGTTGATACATATGCTTTATAATAGCGAGGGACGATGGACAAAGCTGTTTTATATACTTGATCTGTTACGAGTGCTGGGTCAGTTGTGTTTGCGCGGTATACAACAAACACTTCATCATCGGTAACGAGTGTAGCCGCATTGGTGACGTCAGGAAGTTTGACTGTCATGCTTGTAATCATTTCAGCGACTTTCTCGCGGTTAATTGCTCCTACTTGTTTGTTAGGTACTTCATGTTTTTGTTTAGAAGAATAACCGACTCTCGTTAATCTTGTATTTGTGTTTTCAGTATGATACATGTCGTTTTTGTTGGAAACGAGAACACGGCTTCCTTCTTCACGCTCCATTTCGGCTTTATTAGTTGTTTGGCAGCCTGCAAATAAGGAAAGAGTGAGAAGAGAGAGTATAATTTGCTTTTTCACGATGTATCACCTCCTTCTCCATAGCATGCACTAATTTTCAATTTTTTGTATTTGAAATTGTTGGTTGTTATGCTTTGTGATACGATAAAAAGAAGAATGCTTAGAGAGGAAGTTAATGATGGAGCAAAAGCAAGAGATTCATGCTACGGTGAGCGTTAATAATGTTCAGTACGAAGTAATTAAAAACTTTCGTGACGGTTTTAGTGAAGAAGCATTTAAAGAGCGTTATGCAGAAATTTTAAATAAATATGATTATATCGTTGGAGATTGGGGTTATGAGCAACTTAGATTGCGTGGATTCTTTGATGATAGTAATCAACGTTCGACATATGATACGAAAATTAGTACTTTATCAGAGTATTTATATGAGTACTGTAACTTCGGTTGTGCACATTTTGTATTACGAAAAGTGAAGAAATAAAAAAATCCTCTTACGATTGTAAGAGGATTTTTTTATAGCAGTTGTACCAATTATGAGGAGGCTGTTTACTTGCAAAATAAACAGCACCGCGGCAAATATAATTGTTTTTTTCGTATAGGCTTAATGAAACGGGATTACCTGTAAAGCAACCGTACTTTTTCTCACCTTTAACATGAGAGCCCCCCTTACAAGCAAATTGAAATATAATCACCTTCAGAAAGTGTTTTGTTTGGCTTTATTTGTTGTCCATTTAATTGAATATGACCACTTTTGATTTTTTCCACAATGATAGTTCGGCTCCAATCTGAAATATATGTGGATAACACCTTATCAATACGGTGGGAACCAAAAACTATGTTTAATACAATCGTTATTTCGGCTATATCACTTTCTTTGTATTGTGTAATGGAAATGGTAGTACTTGTTTTAGTTTGTTCTTGCTGAGTCATATAGACAGTTTCGACATGATCAGTAAATGATTTATAAATGCGGAGTTTTTGATTCCACGTATGATCTTTCGGACATTTATAAATTGCAAACCGGTATATGTTCTTTCCGTTTGCATTATGTCTGCGAATATTCGTATCGGTAAAAAGGGTAGTACATCCGCAATTTTTACAATACTTTTCGATTATGCTTTGCTCGTTTTCATATAAACTCCAAGAAAGTTGTACTTTCTGCATTTTCCTTCACCTCTTATATTAGTTATATTAGTGGCAAAGGAACGTAATACAGCTATTTGGATGTCTTGTAGTATGAAGACATAAGAAGTAGACAAAAATAAAAGGAGGCTCCCCAAAGAGGAACCTCCGTAAACGTCATACTACAGATGCGTCACGTTCCTTTGTAATGGGAATGGGCAGACTACTCCCTTGAAAAAGCACGGTGCTTTTTTGAGAGTAATGCTATCCAATTGCTGGTCCATTACAAAGTAAATGTTGGCATACGTAGATAACGTCCTTTCCATCCAAATAGATTTTCTCATAATTATAACACAAAAGATTGAAAATTCAAAACTATTACAATGAAAAAACACCAGCTAAACTAACTGGTGTATAAGATAAATTATATAAGTTCAAATAAAAATGAGCGTAATTCTTCTGCAATTTCTTCAGACATAGAAAATGCGTGCTCTAAGTAGCCTGGTTCGTTTAAATCGTCAGGACCGATGATAGCAAATTTATTGCGCTGCATATCAAGGACAATCGTTTTACCGTAATGACGATCGGAGTATAAAAGCGCTAAATCATGACGCTCATTTTCCCCCATAAAGCTAACGAAACGAGTTTTTGTAGCGACTGTATCGTCGTACAGAAAGAAACGTTCTTCCATACACATGGCTCCTTTTTAAATATCTAAGTTTAAGTGAGGCTTATGGTCTAAATGGTGATGTGTTTTAATGAATCGTACCGTTCTTGTTTTGTAACGCATAACGATAGAATATGTTTCAGCTAAATCTCCACCTAGGAATTTCACGCCATCTAATAATTCACCAGCAGATACACCTGTTGCTGAGAAGATTGCGTCATCACCAGATACTAAGTCATCTAACATAAGAAGTTGACGAGGATCTTCTAATCCCATTTCACGGCAACGAGCTTCTTCTTCTTCGTTCATTGGAACTAAGCGAGCTTGCATTTCGCCTTCAAGGCATTTTAATGCAGCTGCAGAGATAACGCCTTCTGGAGCGCCGCCAACACCTACGAATAAGTCGATACCTGTTCCAGGTAAAGCTGTTGCGATTGATGCACCAACATCTCCATCACCAAATAGTTTTACGCGTGCACCTTTTGCACGAACACGGTCAATAATATCTTGATGACGTTCACGTTCTTGGACGATAACCGTTAGGTCACGAATTTTTTTATTGTTTGCTTCTGCTACAATTTCAATTGTTTTTTCAATTGGATCATCTAAGCTAATTTTACCAGCTGCTTTTGGACCAACCGCGATTTTTTCCATGTACATATCAGGAGCATGAAGAAGGTTTCCTTTATCTGCGATTGCGATAACTGCCATTGCATTTGCAAGACCTTTTGCAACGATGTTTGTACCTTCCAATGGATCAACGGCGATATCTACTTCTGGACCGTTACCTGTTCCTAGTTCTTCACCAATATACAACATCGGTGCTTCATCAAGTTCTCCTTCACCGATTACAACTGTACCTGCCATGTTTACTGAATCGAACATATCACGCATAGCTGTAGTTGCTGCATCATCTGCTTCGTTTTTCTTTCCGCGGCCCATCCACTGTGCGGATGCTAAGGCTGCTGCTTCTGTTACACGGACAATTTCTAGTGCGAGTTCACGTTCCAAGGTTGCATTCCTCCAATTTCAAAAATCATACAAATATAACTATAACAAATAACGAGGAAAAGGTGAATTCGAAAAATTGTCGATTTTTTCAGAAGAAAGCGTTACAATTAAAATGTAAATGCTTTAATTTCCAGGTAGGTGACATTCATGTACTTTGTAGACAGAAAGAAAATTGAACAAATGCTAGTATGTTTAGAACAGGCAACAAATACATTTCAAGAGAAAAAGACATATGAAACCGAGTTTGAATTTTACGCATTGGAGCGCATGTCGCATCTTATTATTGATTGTATATTAGATGTAGGAAATGCAATGATTGATGGATTTATTATGCGTGATCCAGGAAGTTATGAAGATATTATTGATATTTTAATGGACGAGAGAGTCATAAGTGGAGAAGAGGGAAAAGACATTAAAGAGATTATTCTTCTTCGAAAAATGCTTATGCAAGATTATATTCAAATGAATCATGATGAATTATATAAGACGATTCAAAAACATATCGCAGTGGTAGAGAAATACCCAGCGAATATTCGCAGTTATTTAGAAAAGGAATTAGGACCTGTATCTGCATTTGTACCAGAATAATTGTGCTTATAAGATCCCCAAAAGACCTTTTGGGGATCTTATATTGTATATGAGAAGGAAAAGGGAGAAGGGTGAAATATGGGAGAAGCACGTACTACGAAAGAAGAGATTATACAATTATTGAAGGTAAAGGGCGAGCATACTGTAGCAGACTTAGCTGAAGCTTTAGAGATTACTGAGATGGCGATCCGTCGACATTTAAGTAAACTGGAGAAAGATGAGCTTATCTATTCAAAGATGGTAAGACAGCATGTTGGACGACCAACATATTTGTATGGATTAAGTCAAAAGGGAGAAGATACATTCCCGAAAGAGTATAAGCAATTTGCTATTGATATGCTAGAAGATTTAGCTCGAATGGGCGATGAAAAAATACTTCGATACGTTTTACAAGCGAGAACGAAACGAATGGAAGAACAGTTGCAAAAGAAGATAAGTAATCAAAGTCATTTAGCCTATAAAGTACAGGAAATAGCTGCTATACAAGAGCGAAACGGTTATATGGTTCAAATAAAGAGAGATGGGGAGCATTCTTTCATACTTGAAAAGCAAAACTGTCCGTTAAAGGAAATTGCAGAGAGATTCCCGCAAGTGTGTGAAGATGAAAAAGATATGTATAAGCGGTTGTTTGCAGGTGCAAATGTGAAAACGTTAGCAAATATGTGTGAAGGCGATTGTAATTGCTCGTACCAAATAAAAGAGAAAAAATGAACGTTATGGGACGCTTTAGGGTAAAGCGTTTTTTTCTTTTGAAAAAGGGGTTAATATAAGAGTGGTATGAGAGATGTAGAACTCTAGCATAGAAGGAGAGACATAATAGATGTATAAAGGCTATTTAATTGACTTAGACGGTACGATGTATCGCGGGGAAGAACAAATTGAAGAAGCGAGCGACTTCGTAAAAGCGTTAGGAGAACGCGGCATTCCGTATTTATTTGTTACAAATAACTCAACTCGTAAACCAGAACAAGTCGCAGAAAAACTTGTTCGTTTCGATATTCCAGCGAAAGCGGAACAAGTATTTACAACGAGTATGGCTACAGCAAACTTTATTTATGAGCGCAAACAAGATGCAACTGTATATATGATTGGTGAAGAGGGCTTACATGATGCACTTGTGGAAAAAGGATTTAAACTTGTGGATGAAAATCCTGATTTCGTCGTTGTTGGATTAGATCGCGATATCACATATGAAAAATTAGCGAAAGCATGCCTTGCAGTGCGTAACGGTGCAACGTTTATTTCAACAAATGGGGACATTGCTATTCCGACTGAGCGCGGATTATTACCAGGTAACGGTTCATTAACATCAGTTGTAGCAGTGTCAACAGGTGTGGATCCAATCTTTATTGGAAAACCAGAATCAATCATTATGGAACAAGCGTTAAAAGTGCTTGGTGTAGGAAAAGAAGAAGCATTAATGGTTGGGGATAACTACGATACAGATATTTTAGCGGGGATAAATGCTGGTATGCATACCCTTATTGTCCACACTGGAGTAACAACTGTGGAGAAGTTAACAGAATATGAAGTACAACCGACGCAAGTTGTGCATAACTTGACGGAGTGGATTGAGAAGATGTAATGCAGAAAGCTGTTCCAAAATTTGGAGCAGCTTTCTTTTATTATTAAGTTGCTACTGTTGTGATTTTTTGTCGGTAAATCGATATATATTAAAAATCGCTGATATAATTTGAGTTGCGGTCGATATATTCAAAAATCGCCTTTCTATACTCCACTCATACAAAGAACAAAGAAGACGAATAAAATGATGATAATACCGATACCAAAGTTGAATACAAGAGTAGTATCCATATATGTAACCTCCTTGTTTGAAAGTAAAAAGCACTCTGGCTGGAGTGCTTTTTATTATCCGAATCTGTAGCAATTGACTTCAAAACCTATATAGAGGGATTAATGTGTTTAAAGAGTCATATTACTGTATGCATTTATTTTAATGAATGAGCAAGTCCTGTTAAGAAAGAAATAGTGAAATATAGAAAAAAAGACACTCTTTCGAGTGTCTTTTTCGATGACATAATGTGTCAATTGCTTGAGTTTGATAAGACGCTAATTTCCGTTTAACGCCTTTTCTTTAATCAAGAAGTGTAGCAACAGCGATTCACATAAATTGTAGCACTTTTCAAATGGAAGTGCGTATGTAATTATGCATATTACGATTAGAGGAGAATCAATTGTGAAAAATGAATGAGTAAATATATGTAAATCAGTAGAGTAGTTGATAAGGAGTGAGATGAATGGATATACATAAGTTAACAGGAGAAGAAGCAAACGAAATAAATGCGTGGGTATACGAGGAACCGTATACGTTATATAGCTTTTCAGGAGATGCTGAAGTAATAGAAGAATTATTAGATGGGACATATTACGGTTGTTGTGATGAGAAGGGAGACTTAATCGGCTATTTTTGCTTTGGAGAAAATGCACAAGTGCCAGGCGGAAGAGATGCCAATTTATATGAGGGCGAAGATGTAGTAGATATAGGACTTGGAATGAAGCCGGAGTTAACAGGGAAAGGGATGGGGGAAATGTTTTTTCAAGCAGGGATAGCATTTGCTGCTGAGGAATTCAATTCGAAAATGTTTCGACTGAGTGTGGCGACATTTAATAAAAGAGCGATTAAGCTATATAAAACCATTGGATTTCAACCAGGACCTATTTTTTTGAGTCGGGGAAGAGAGTTTATGCTTATGGAATATGAAAGACCGTCAGTATGAAACTGGCGGCCTAGAAAATGTTATTATCCGGCTAGTGCCGGAGTGATGCGGGCTAATAATCAGTGGAGGAACAAAACCCTACTGATTACAGTTTCACTTTATTCCGAATGCTCAGCTCGGTGCGCTAAACGACTTGAAGCAGCGGCAGCGATTCCGCCAACGATATCATCAAGGAATGTGTGCACCTTTCCAGTTGATTTATCATTTAAGTACTCTAAAATACCCGGTTTTAATTTATCGATATATCCAAAGTTCGTGAAACCGATAGAACCGTACACGTTAACGATTGAAAGTGCGATAACTTCATCAATTCCGTATAAGCCTTCATCACGTTTTACGATATCTTGTAACGGTGCGCTTAACATTCCTTTTTCAGCAAGGACATCAAGTTCAATGCCTGTAATAAGTGCGTTTTGTACTTCACGTTTGGATAGTACACGCTCAACATTATAGCGACATTCTGACATCTCTAATTTTGGATGGTATGTTTTTTGAAGAAAATGAACAAGTTCAGCAATATCGTCAATTGTTACACCGCGTTCTTGTAATAGTTGTAATGCTCTTTCTTGTAGTTGATTTGATTCTTTCATGTTTATCACCTTTTTTTCTTTTTAGTATTTATATACGTTTCGTTGCTTTATCATGTGCATAGGAATGAAAGGCGAGCACAAGCTCATATATATAAAGAAAAACCATAGGTGGCGACTGCGATGATTCAGCATATTTATGAGCATTATCACATGCATGTTAAAGAATTAATCCCCCTTGGCCCCTATAAAAGCTTTTGGATTCGCAACAAAATTTATGTACTTGTTCCAATTGGAGAAATGGAGGAAGAAGTACTTGTAGAGATGAAAAAGCTCAGTGATTATATGAACCAGCAAGGGGATATAACTGTTGCGACTTTCGTTCCGACTATACACGGTTACTATGTGAGTGAGATAGAAGAAAAAAATTATTGCTTACTAAAAGGTATGCGTATGTTAGAGCGACATGCTACATCATTAGGAAGCGAGCTTTCTATATTCCATAAACGTGGTGCATTCTTTCCAGAAGAAGTTGAGCAATTAAGCCGCATTGGTGAATGGAAAGCGTTATGGGAAAAAAGGCTCGATCAATTAGAAAAGTTTTGGCAATCGCAAGTGATGAACCATCCTTCAGATGTATTCGATCAATTGTTTATTGAATCCTTCCCGTATTACTTAGGAGTTGCAGAAAATGCTATTCAATATGTTGTCGATACAGAAATGGATGATACACCACAAATAACTGACGCAGCAACCATTTGCCAAGAACGATTTACACCTTTATTATGGCATCAAACGAAGCGCTTAAAACTTCCTTTTGATTGGGTATATGATCACCCAAGTAGAGATATAGCAGAATGGATTCGCTACATGATGATAGAAAAAAAGCAAGACTGGGAGCAAACGGTAGTTCAATTCATTACAGATTATGAACGTAATTATTCGCTATCCTCATTTGGTTGGCGCTTATTATTCGCAAGGCTCCTGTTTCCACTTCACTATTTTGAAACAGTCGAACGATATTATCAAACAGGAAACGAAGAGCAAAAAAGCATATATAGAGATCGTTTAGAAGCCATTTTACACGATGTGAACCGCTCTGAGCAATTTATGAAGCATTTTTATGAATCCTTTCGCTTACCAGTTGATAAGTTAGGGATTAGGAAATTAGATTGGCTATCTTAAAAGTATAAAAAAGAGACCGATTGAGGTCTCTTTTTTATACCGCAATTTTATGTAATAAATTATGCTCCTACTTTTTGATCTGTACATATATTTAAAATGAGTTGATGTCTTTCAATTTTCTCATTTACCTTATTTAATAATTCTTGCTGAATTTCTTTAAATAAAAATTGATAGCTCGTATTCCATGTCGGTATAACGGGTGAAAGGCTTAATAAATATTCTTTTTTCTGTTCTAATTCTTGAAGTGTAGAAGAGATGTTTATAATTTTTGGCATGTGTCGTCCCCCTGTGTTTTACTTTTCTTTCTGTGAACGATTTACTATATAAATAATTATCGCATTTTTTGAGAAGGATTTCCAATTATGTTTTATGATGTTAAAAGTAGTGAGGTGCGGATTTACTATTTGGAGGAGAAGTACATATGAAAAAAGAGACCAAAATTGGTCTCTTTTTGAGAAGCGGTTCTAAAGATCCGCTTCTGCTTTTAAATGATATCTAGCTCCAGCGGCTAAAATGTTCGGTGGCTTCGCTTCTTCCGCCGAGGCAAAAAGCGCCTCTATGTCAGAAGCTCCATCCCCCTTACATTTTGAACGATCCGCTTCTGCTTTTAATTAAAATACTTGTTCTACTTCAATAACGCCTGGTACTTCTTCAAGTAGTGCGCGCTCGATACCAGCTTTTAGTGTGATTGTAGAACTTGGGCAGCTTCCGCATGCACCCATAAGGCGTAGTTTTACGATACCTTCTTCAATATCTACTAATTCAACGTCACCGCCATCACGAAGTAAGAACGGACGTAATTTATCTAATACTTCTAGTACTTGTTCTTGCATATTTGGGTTTTCCATTTTTATCGACTCCTTTCATCAGTTTTATTATAATCAAGATACAGGGGAAAATCTATTTTTTCTGTTCTTGTTTTATTGTCGAAATATTGTATCATGTTTACAACGTGTTTTTTCAGTATAGGGGTATAGAATGAATTTGTAAAACGATGTGCTTATGTAGTAAGCCATCTGAATATACTGTTAGAACAAAGAATTGGGGGAGAAGAAATGGTTAATGTTCAAGTGTATGGGGCGAAAGTAATTTGTGCAAGCTGCGTTGGAATGCCATCTTCAACAGAAACGTTTGAGTGGTTACAAGCGGCGATTGGTCGTAAATATGAAGGACAAGAAAATAAATTTAAGTTCGAGTATATTGATATTCAAGAAGATCAAGAAGATAAAGATAAAAAAGCATTCGCAGAGCGAGTGGTGGAAGAAGATTTATTTTATCCAGTCGTTCTTGTAAATGGTGAAATCGTTGGAGAAGGAAATCCACGTTTGAAGGATGTCTACGAAGAAATCGAGAAATATTTATAAAGCATGAAGTCTTTGCGAATTTGCAAAGGCTTTTTTATATGGAGGGATAGATATGGGAAATGTAATAAAACATGCTTTGCCAGAAGAAGTAAAGCAGTTAATGAAGCGGTACATAGTAGAATTAAGAGAAATCTTTTCGGATGAAAAGTTAGTCGGCGTATACGTTTATGGATCCATTGCTTTAGGGGCATTTCATATAGAAACGAGCGATGTTGATTTTGTTACGGTAATAAGTGATTCCGTGAATGAAGCTGAAAAACAACAAATTATAGAACTGCATAAAAAACTTAGTAAAAATACGTTAGGTAAAAGAATGGACGGTATGTATATTCCGCTTGCTGACTTAGGAAAATATAATCATGAAATGGACGAGTACGTATATTGCGCAGATGGTAAGGCTGATATTGGCCATTGGGATATTAATGCGGTCACATGGTGGACGTTGAAAAACCAAGGTATTACTGTTATCGGGAAAGAAGCAGATGAACTCCCGTTTCAAATAAAATGGGATGATGTAGTAAATACGATGAAATATAATGTAGAACATTACTGGAGTGAAAAAGCGAAGCGTCCCTATTTATTTTTTATAGAAGAATGGGTAGAATCAGCTGTCGTTACAATGGGGCGTATTTTATATACGTTAGAGCATAAAACGATCGTTTCAAAAGATAGAGGATTACAGTATATGTTAGAGCTTTACCCTCATAAGTGGGAACCTTTATTAAAAGAAGTAGAGCGAATACGACATAATCCAAAAGAAAAGCGAAAGCTCTTAAGTTGGAGAAGGGCTGATATGACGAAGAGGTATTTGCTTAGTGTGATAGAGGAGTGTAGGGGGAAGTGGTAGGAGAGGATAAAATGTTTCCAATTGGTGATCAGCCGAAGATTATGAAAGACTTAGCAAGTATAGCAGGTGATTTAGCAGAACTAGCGATTGATGGGAAAACGAAAAATATAGAACTGTTATAAAGGATTACTAGAAAACGCAATGTGAAATCACATTGCGTTTTCTACTAGTTTTTTCATATACATATCAACTTTATGAAAGAATATCAGCTCTTTTTCCTCGTTATTAAGATGCACAGAGCAATGTAAATATTGCTGTAAGTAGTGATTTGCTTGTTCGTACTGTTTTAGATTGTAGAAAGCGAAACATGTAAGAAGCAAAAATGCTTTTTCTTTTAATATCGGAACGACAGATAGTATTGGAGTAATGGAATGTCTATTTGTTTTTACTAAACTTTTATATGAAGTCCATGTTTGAAACCAATCTGGAATGATAGAAAGGTAATACGGAATATTTGTAGTTTCATGTGAAACATTATGCAATAGATAGTTCTTTTTTGTGTATACAGGTTCTACACTCGTTTGTAGCATACAATCGAATATTGAAATGTTTTCTTTTATTTGTAAACGGTCTGTGATAAGTTGCGGGAGACTGATAGGATGGACGCCGATGTTTATATAGAAATCGTCTCCAAACTGTCTTTTTTGTATGTTAATGAGATTGTAAAATTCGTTTTCAACTTTGAGAAATGTGTGTCTTTTTTTCTTAAAGCCAAGAGGTTTTAAAGCGGTATGTAAATTTGTAATAAAATCTTGTACCATGGTGTACTCCTTTAGGGAGAAATTTGTTTTATTCTTCATCATAGTTGTACGTAGTTAGCCTAAGTGTAAATTTTAAATAGTCATCTTCTACCAAAACTGTAGACTTTATATTTAATCACCTTAAATAATAGTGTTATGAATATTATTTTATATATTATAGTTAGTTAAAATGAAGGGCAATAGAAAGAGGAAAATAATATGGATATAGCTGAATATCTTGAACACGTAAATTCTAAAGAAGATTTGCTGAAGTTCATTATATACCTCCAAAAGGATTTTAAAGAGAATAAGGAAGAATGGGAGAACGTAGAAGTAGAGAATTATTTAGAAGCATTAAACGGTTGGTTAGGTGATTGTGAAGGTTTTTATATGAATTTTGAAGAAAAAATGCCAGAAAATATTCCATGGAAGTTTATTGCTCAAATGTTGCTTGCGGCAGCTTATTATGAATAAAGTTGAATTTTAACGAGGAGATATTTTCAATTTAAAAAGATAGAATGGAGAAAGTTTTATGATTAACCATAATAAAATTAAACAACTTTTAGCATGTGTAGATCGTGCTGAGGATAATGAAATTGAATTAGAGTATGAATTTGAACCAATAACGATGGAATTATTTAAAAGTGAAGAAATAGAAGAAGGACAACTTGGTTATAGCTTTGATGATGAAGGGCAAAGCTTAATCGGGAATGAAGAAGGCGATTGGAAAGAGGGATGGATTGTAATTGGGATAGATTCATATCTCGGAGATCCAATCTTTGTAGATATTAATGATGAGAATTGTCCAGTTTACACCGCTATGCACGGTGAGGGAGATTGGGAGCCGGAATGTATAGCGGAACGTATAGAAGATGTTATTGAGAAAGTGAAGGGAAATGTGAAATAGTTGTGTTGTGGTAAAGGAGGGCTAAATAAAGTCTTTTGAGAAAAGCAGTGATAGAATGTTAATTATTTGTGTGAGTGGAAATATGCTTGAATTAGTAGAAAGATAGTGTGTGTATAAGGAGGCTATAAGTATGAATTTCCCAAAAGATGAAGATGGAAAAGTACTAAAGATGTTATATAAACAAGGGGCAGATTTTAGTAAGAGCCACGAAGTAGAATTTTTTATTGCTATCCCTAATCAAGATAGTGGTGAGAGAATACTATTACAATTAAAAGAAAATGGCTTAAACGGTGAATTGAATTATGATGAAGAGTTTGAAGAGTGGACATGCATCTGTTCTAAAGAAATGATGTTAAATTATGAGGATATAGTAAGAATTCAAGAAGAACTGGATGAATTAAGTAAGCAACTTGGTGGTTATATAGACGGTTGGGGTACAATGGTGGAATAGTAATCTGTAGTTAAAATAGGGAAAAGAACTCTAAAAGGGGTTCTTTTATGTTAAATATAT
The DNA here is from genome assembly GCF_051915945.1 of Bacillus cereus group sp. MYBK30-2. Classification (NCBI taxonomy): domain Bacteria; kingdom Bacillati; phylum Bacillota; class Bacilli; order Caryophanales; family Bacillaceae; genus Bacillus; species Bacillus cereus group sp. MYBK30-2. The sequence goes on along the minus strand of NZ_JBQAFR010000003.1, from coordinate 44,844 downwards.
AAAATATTTAACATAGTGTATTAAATGTTTTATATATAAGTATTCTAATATATTTAATGGTGAAATGGAATATAAAATGAGGAATTGTCGGAATATATTCAATTTCTGTTCATTTTCATGAAATATGGCTACTTTTTGTTAGATTCCTTCTTTTTATTTCTTTACAATAAAATTATATAGAAATAAGAGAAGGATGATGTATGTGAAGGAAACTGCTGTAGAGGGAAAAATTTCTTCGCCAGAATTACATAAAGTTGTGCGCAAGAATACGGCGTATTACGACTTTAAATGGGGACAAGTGAAGAATCCTGAGAAAGAAAACACGTGGAATTGGGTAGCATTTATCTTTCCGCATTTTTGGTTAGCTTATCGTAAAATGTATAAGTTATTTATTATACTTACATTAATAGGAGTACCTACTTTAATTACACCTGTTTTTATTGATATGCCAATGTGGATAGATTTTATAATATATGTTGGAACCATGCTATTTACTGGATGGCAAGGAAATCGTTTATATTATAAGCATATCGTTCGTATTTTACATAAGGCAGAAGATGTGCCTGATTATAAGAAAGAGTATTATTTACAATCAAAGGGCGGCGCTCATATCGGAGTTATGCTTGGTTTACAAGCGATAGTAATTGCGGTATTTGGTGCAATTAGTTTTGGCTTATCTTATTTACCAACTGAACCGAATATTAAAAACGTTGTTCGTTTAAGTCTTGAAGGAGATGCTTTAGAAACTATAACGGATAATCCGAATTGGAAGTATGTTAAGAAAGAAAAAGATTATGATGTAGTAGAATTTACTGGCTATGATTTTGAAGAAAAAAAGAATGTGAAAATTAAATTCGCTGTATATTTAAATGATGATTACTTCGAATGGCAAGAAGTGTATTTAAATAATAAGAAATTAAGTGAAGAAGAACAAGAAGAGTATCAAATTTACGTTGAAGAAAATATGTGGTTTTTCTAGAGAAAAACTCGTTTATTTAGAAAAGAAGAATCTTGTGAAGGTTCTTCTTTTTATTTGTAGAAAACCGGAATACTAATTGAAATTTTGTAAAATACAATAAAAAAAGAGAATTTGAGGTAAGCTTGTCAATAACGTGAGACTATGGCAGTATAAAGAAATGCTATACAAATTTTATTTATCGACATGTAAAAATCAGATTTGATTTTTACGTATAAATAATGAACGGAGGAAATGAATTTATGGCTACTTTACCAAATTGTCCAAAATGTAATTCAGAATATACGTATGAGGATGGCGTTCTTTTCGTATGCCCAGAGTGTGCACATGAGTGGGGCAAAGAAGCGGAAGCTGAAAATAATGATGGTGCAAAAGTTGTAAAAGATGCGAACGGAAACGTTCTTCAAGATGGCGATGCTGTTACTGTAATTAAAGATTTAAAAGTAAAGGGAACTTCTTCAGTTGTAAAGATTGGTACGAAAGTAAAGAGTATTCGTCTAGTTGAGGGAGATCACGATATTGATTGTAAAATCGACGGTTTCGGAGCTATGAAATTAAAATCACAGTTCGTTAAGAAGGCGTAAGGTTAGTAAAGAAAAGACATTCCTTTAAGTACATCTGTTACTTATGGAATGTTTTTTTATTTTTAATTTAGGTAAAGGTTAACTTGAAGTAATTTACGGATGATAATAAACTGTGTGATTGGTCTTTGGGAGAATGGATGGAGACATGGGGAAATAGAAGAAAGCAAAGCTAGCTATGATTAGTCAGCTTTACTTTCTTCTATTTTTACGGAATTGCTAAAAAAGTCATTCATAAGTCGATCGTACAATTTTGAGTTTTTGGGTATAGTATATAATTCTTTATCACCGTTTAATTTCATTCGTAAACTACCTGTTTTTGTGTTAAGCCAAAAGCGATAGTTCCCTTCATGGTATAAATTTTCGCTACTTTTCATTGTGCTCCTCCTACTTACAGCCATCTTATTTAATACTAGTTTTTTATGAGTGCCTTTCAACTTCATTCAACTGACACCGCTTATTAAAGAACGTTTTATATCCAAGTTGTAAGAAGATAATGACAGAGAAAGCTGTACTTCCAGAAATGCCAAGTATAATTGCGATTTGATATTGAATAGCTGTAAATGGTGATACACCGGATAAAATTTGTCCTGTCATCATACCTGGAAGGCTTATAATTCCCATTCCGACCATGGAATTAATTGTTGGTAAAATAGCAGAATCAAAAGCGTCTCTTATGAGCGGAGCAACTGCTTGTTTTGGAGTTGCTCCGAGCATAAGTGCACCTTCAATATGATTTCTTTGCGATTTCATATTGTTTAAGAACGTATTTGCTCCGAGAGAAACTCCCGTCATTGCATTCCCGACTAACATTCCGGTAATTGGAACGATATATTGCGGAGCATACCAAGGATCGTGTCCGATAATAACAAAGATAAATAGTAGAAGCGGTCCGATTGATCCAGCAATCATGGAAATAGCGGCTACTCGTTTTAATTCTTTTGACATCGGAATATTAACTCGTTTATAAATGTTAAAAATTGCAAATGTAGTAATAGAAGTAATGAGAGCAATTGTATAAAATGGATTACTGTTTTCAAATACGTATGTAAGAATATATGCAACAAGTACGAGCTGAATGGTCATACGGAATGTTGCAATTGTAATTTGTTTCTCACGCGGTATTCCTTTTAATTTCACAAGTCCGATTAAAATAAGAATGAAAATATATGCAGCGGCAAGTTGCCAAATTTGGAGTTCAATAACGCCCTTCAACTGAGAGCACTTCCTTTCGAGTAGCACCATTTGTTTTACTAATTTCAATAATATCGTCTGCAATTTCTTCTGGAAGTTGTTGCGAATGCGTGATGAAGATAACTGTTTTTTTCTTTTCTCTTGCTAGTTCAGTAAATCGTTTCATTACGCGGCGTTCAGTGTCACTATCTAATGCCGAAGTTGGTTCATCTAATAAATAGACGGGTGGATCCATTAGTATAATGCGAGCGAAAGCAAGTCTTTGCTTTTCACCGCCTGATAAAGAGGAGGCGCTATCTTCTAATTGTTTATCTAGGCTTACAGTCGTTAATGCGCCCTGTAAAGAATCGTCATTTGGAAATGGTTTTTCAGAAAGGCGAAGTCCCATTAATAAATTATCTTTAATCGTCCCATCAAAAATAGGCGGAGTTTGTCCGAGCATGACAACTTCACGGCGTAATTGAATGGGAGGATAATTTAAAATAGATTTTCCGTTATATTCAATTGTGCCGGATGTTGGGGATTGTAAATCATTTAGCATGCGAAGTAACGTGCTTTTTCCGCTACCGCTCTCTCCGATAATACAAGTGATATTTTCTTTATGAATTTGTAAATAAGGAATGTTTAGAATATCTTTATATTTGATGTCTTTTAATATAAACATAATTTACTCCTTTCTGATTCTAGTTATATCGTATCAAAAAGAGAGAAAAATAGAAAAATAAAGTGTATTTAGAAGGAGCATCTTTTTTCTTTGCTTGTGGTGTTAGGGAGTCTTGAGACGGAAGTATTTAGCTTCGTTAATAAGTTTAGCAAACGATCTAAGTCTTGACTGAGAGAAATGACTTTATCGTGAGTAAATCCATATTTTTCAACGAGGTGGATTAATTCTTTCTTTTTCACTTCTATTCGAGTATTTAGTTTTGTTAAGTTCATAAGTGAAACGGAATGCCCCCTATATGTATAGTATTTATAGCATAAAAAATAAGACCGAACGCATTCGGTCCTAAAGAAAATAATAAATTGAAATAACTCTTACATATAGCATACACTTTTTATCGACAGTTTTTAATATAAAAATGGAAAATTTTATGAATCTATATTAAGAAAACTATTTCTGAAAATTATTATTTTTTACAAAAAAATTCTTTTTAGATGAATATAAAAAGACTGTCTACTATGTAGGCAGCCTTTAAAGTATTAACCGTTATGATGTTTGTACATCCAAAGAATACCGGACTTCAATAATCTAGGAACACGTCCCATTAATGGTTGGTTCGCTAGTAAACCAAATCCGTGCTTTTTACCGAGAGAGCCGAGAACTCCTTTTAATTTAATAACAGGCAGTTCATCAGGAAGTGGTTCGTTATTCCAACGTTTTAATAATATTTGGACAATTTGTTCTCCTTGACCCTCAGCAAGTTGAGCAGATGGTGCGTGTGGAAGTGCTGCACAATCCCCTACAACATAAACGTGCTCGTTGTTTGGAATATTGTGATATTTTGTTAAAACAACCCGTCCGCTACCATCTTGTTCAACTGGAAGATTTCGAACAACTTCATTTGCTTGAATACCAGCCGTCCATACGATTGCATCACATTCAAGTGGTTCATCGTGGTTGTATACAATGTTTGGTTCCACTTTTGTAATGTTAGAGTTTCGTATAATGGTAACGTTATGTTTTACAAACCATTCTTCTACGTATCTACTTAACTTCTCTGGGTATGGGAATAAAATCCTATCTTTTCGGTCAAATAAATAGATTTTTAAATCAGAACGGCTCTCGCGAAGTTCACTTGCTACTTCAACGCCGCTTAAACCAGCCCCAACGACAGCTACTGTTGCATTTGGTTCTAAGCTATTTAATTGTTCATATGTTTTGCGTGTTTGTTCAATCGATTGTAGGCTATGTGTATATTCCTTCGCCCCAGGAACGTTATGATATTTATCTTCACAGCCAAGCCCGATAATTAAATCATCATATTGGATTGTTTCGCCGCCATCGAGATGAACAGCTTTTGTTTCAAAATCAATATTTGTTACTGTACCATATTGAATATTGAGACGTGGATGTTCAGGAAACGGTATGCGAATATGCGTTTCTGAAATTGTACCCGCAACTAATGCATAATATTCAGTCTTGAAGCAATGATATGGTACTTTGTCGATTAATGTCACTTGTACATCATCTGGAAGTTGATTGTTTGGAAGTAGCCGCTGAAGAATTCTCATTCCACCGTAGCCGCCACCTAGTAGTACGAGGTGTTTCATGATGGATTACCCCTTTTCTGTTGAAATATCCCCTAATCATACAATTTTATATTGAAAAAATATTTTGACTTTACTCAATCAAATTATATCGAATTTGTGAACAAATAACAATGCATGAATGAATACTCTGTTGTACAATAAGAAGAAAAGTAAAGTAAACTGTTTTCATTTTCTAGTTACTATTTCATTATGAGCAGCATGTTACATAAAAAAGGACATCTATTTTGAAGTGAAACAGTGAAGTAACTAAATAGTTTAGAATGTATAACGAACACAACAAGAAACAGCTTAGTTTTCTTCTTATAAATAAAATGAAATGGGATTAAGTAGATAAGGTTGCTTATCCATTTTCACCAATTAGGCATGTACTTCGTTTTGAGGCATATATGCTATTGCCCGCTAAAGTAAAGGGTAATTTGTTTAGAGATATAGGGGGGAGAGTTTTGATTAAACCATTAATCGAATTTTGTGTAGGTAACCTTGCAAGTGGCTCACAAGCAGCTTTAGAAAAATTAGAAAAGGATCCTAATTTAGACGTAATGGAATATGGTTGTTTAGGATATTGTGGTATTTGTTTTGAAGGTCCATTTGCACTTGTAAATGGTGAAGTTGTACAAGGTACAACAGTAGAAGAACTTGTAAATAATGTATATGATTATTTGGATGAAAATCCAATGTTTTAAGGCGTTGCAAATAGGCAACGTCTTTTTCTTTTGCCATTTATTCCGCTATTTGCGGTAATGTTTGTTTAAACAAAAAAAGACCCTTTTTAGAAGGGCTTTTTTCTTACACGATTTGTGTAAGAATGGCTTATCGCCAAAACGTTGTCAAATATGAGAAACGGGGGACATTCATATTGTGTTCTAAAAGCATGCATTTTATACTTGAAATAATAAATTATTTTGGAGTGAATAAAAATGAGCCAATTTTCTTTTACAAAAATGCATGGTCTTGGCAATAGTTATATATATGTAAATATGTTTGAAGAACAAATTCGAGAAGAAGATTTAGCTCTTGTAGCGGAAAAGGTTTCAAATATTAATACAGGTATTGGAGCAGATGGAATGATTTTAATTTGTCCTTCTGATGTAGCGCCAGTGAAAATGCGCATGTTTAATAATGATGGTTCAGAAGGAAAGAGCTGTGGTAATGGTTTACGCTGCGTAGCGAAATATGCGTATGAGCATAAACTAGTAGAAGGAACAGTTTTCACAATTGAAACGTTAGCTGGGATTGTAACGGCAGAGGTAACGGTAGTAGATGGTGTAGTGACATTAGCAAAAATCGATATGGGAGCACCGCGTTTAACACGTGCAGAAATACCGATGCTTGGTGAAGGTGAAACACCATTCATTCGTGAAAACTTCTTATACAATAATCATCGTTATGCATTTACAGCTGTTTCAATGGGGAATCCGCATGCGGTTATTTTTGTTGATGATGTAGAAAAGGCGCCTCTTACAACACTTGGCCCAGTTCTTGAGACGCATGAAATGTTCCCAGAGCGAGTAAATGTTGAGTTCATCGAGATTTTAAACGATGAAGAGATGAACTTCCGCGTTTGGGAACGTGGATCTGGTGTAACACAAGCTTGCGGGACAGGAGCATGCGCCGCTGTCGTTGCAGCTATTTTAAATGGGAAAATGGAACGTAGTAAGGAAATTACGGTTCATTTAGCTGGCGGCGATTTAATGATCGCATGGACAGAAGAAGGGAATGTGTTAATGAAGGGACCTGCGGAAGTAATTTGCCGCGGAGTGTATGAGTACAAGATAGAAGCGTAAAGATGTATAATAGAATGAGAACAGAAAGGATGGTGTATTTCATGATTGAAGTAACAGAACAAGCAGCTTTTCAAATTAAAGATATGTTAAAAGATGCTGAAAATGGAGAGAAGTACGTGCGCCTTGCTGTACACGGCGGCGGATGTAGTGGTCTTTCTTACGGCTTAGGATTTGAAGTAGAACCAAATGAAGACGACACAGTTCTTGAGTTTTTCGGTGTTGAATTTGTTATCGATAAAGAAAGTGCTCCAATTGTTAAAGGAGTAAAAATTGACTATAAACAATCTATGCTTGGCGGCGGATTCACAATCGACAATCCAAACGCAATTGCATCATGCGGATGTGGATCATCTTTCCGTACAGCATCGAATGCTGGTAAGCCGGAAGAGTGCTAAGTTTTTAGCAGAAATAAAGAAAGACCTTTTTAGCGATGGAATAAAATCGTTTAAAAGGTCTTTTCTTTTGTCGTAAAAGCACGATTGGTACGGGCTGATTAAAGTTTCACTTTACCTTTGCATAGATGCAGGTATCAGTTAGTTGTTTACCGTCAGCTGAAAGATCTTCATTACGTAATATTCCTTCAAGCTCAAAACCTAGCTTTTCAGGTATTGTACGACTTTTCGTGTTATTAGATTCACATCGTATTTCAATCCTTCTAAATTTGAATAACTGAAATCCAAGGTTTGTTAACGCACTTACTGTTTCTGTCATATATCCATTGCCACTAAATTGCGTGTTAATCCAGTATCCAATTTCGCATTTAGAAATATTCCAATTAATTCCGTGAAGGCTAGCAGTGCCAATAAAATCATTAGTCTCTTTATGATAGATAAGATAGCGAAAGCTTTCTCTTTTCAAAAAATCTATATGCGCATTTCTCAGGAGAATTTCCGTTTCTTCAACAGTAGGAATTGACTGGAACAAAAGCAACCATTGCTTTAATTCACTAATTGAATCTTTAATTGCTTCGTGTACTACATTCCCTTCACCTGCTTGAAGTGGTGCTCGAAGAATGAGTCTGTCTGTTTCTATTTGTAATGGAACATCTAATAAAATAGGATTCATATCATTTCTCCTCTCGAAAACTTTAAATTATGACAGAATGAAACTTATATAATAAAAAAACTTTCACCCAAAAGAAATAATTCTTGAGGACGAGAGTTGCAATTTCATGTTACGTTACTATAATAAATGAATTGAAAAATACTTTATCTCACTAATAAGAAATCCCGTCACAGCATCACTATTAGTTATTATAGAACTGTGCGAAGTACAGGAATATAGTAAAGCTTATCTCCCGTAAAGGAACCTCCCAAAAATGAGCAAACAATAAATATATATTCAATTCATCACTTAGAAATCCCTTTTCACATATTGAAAACTAAACTATCAGTTGGTACAAAAAATGGCTACCAAAGCAGCCTTAGGTTGTTAAACTAATGCATATGTTAATTGAATAAGGAATTATTATTTTTTAATCGGCCTTAAATTGAACGTATAATTCATGATTGATTATCTAAACGTAATCGCATCATGCGGATGTGAATCATTTTTCCGTACAGCGACGAATGCTGGTAAGCCAGAAGAGTGCTAAGTTTTTAGCCAAAATAGAAAAGACCTTTTTAGCGATGGAATAAAATCGTTAGGAAGGTCTTTTATTTTTGCGTTAAAACAGAAAATGCATGTAAAGTTACTTTGGAATTTCATTTAAATGTTATTATATATGGAATATATGATAAATATTGTGAATTCGAGTTTCATATTGTTCGTTTAAGACAAGATTATGCAACAGAAATGTAAATGAATAGCAGAAATATACTATTTATTAGTTATATTTAATGTTAATATTTGTAACGAAGATGATTGGCGATTATGTTCGGACTAGCTGTAGCTGCATCGGTTATTACCGATAGGATAGATAGATTTATGCGAAAGAAGAAGGATAAAGAGGATGCATGAAGGTGAAAGCCATATCGAATTGTATAGAACTGAATAGTTCCATATTAATTAAAATACGCTGATTACTAGACTTAAACACTACTGGGGGAATTACTATGAAGTCATTTAAGAAAGTACTTTTATTAGGGATGGCGTTGGCCACAGCATCAATATTTGGAGCATGTTCTAACGATACAGATGCATTAACAAAAGCGGGAGCAAAGCAACAAGTGAAGGCGGAAGCGGAAGTACTAAAAGAACAGAAGGAAACGCCTATGACTACGAGCAAACGTGACAGCATTAAATATGAGGACGCTCCATCGTCACAGAAGCGTTATATTTCTAGTGACGAAGCCAAAAAGATTGAGGAAGGCATGACATATACGGACATTCTTAACGAGATTGACTACGGTGGTGAGAACCTAAAACATTATAATAACAATGAAAAACGCGTATTTTATACTGAAAAGGATACGGATGGTACATATGAAATTATGGTTGAATTAAATACGTATGGCTACGTTGTGAATATTGAACGTACTGCGACAAGGGATGCGGATAAAGAGAATCAGTTATCTACGAAACGTAGTGAAGAGCCTGCGAAGGAATATGAAGAAAAAAACGACCGTGTACCGTGGTATAAAGATGTAAATAACGATTCGGCGGCAGTAGGCTATAAGGACTATTTGAAAATCAAAAAAGGTATGCCTGCGAATCAGGTAAAAGCTGCAATTGGACAGCCACATATCATTGAGAAATATAAATCGTATTCAGTATACAGCTATACTGGTTATGGTGGCGAAGGAACATTACGTGTAATCTTCGAACCGAATGGAACTGTTACGCAGGTAGTGGAAGACGGCTTACCACGATAATAAATTAATTACTGATGCTAATAAAGAGAATTACGAAAACTATTTAACATATTGTATTGAACTTGCGAAGCCAGGTGCAGTAATTGTTACGGATAATGTTCTAGCTGGTGGTAGTGTGGCAGATGCAAATGCGAAGCGGAAACGTTATACAGAAATTATGAAGAAGTTTAATGAAACGGTAGCGAATCATCCGCATTTAGAATCTGTACTCGTTCCGATTGGTGATGGAATGACAATTTCTAGAGTGAAGAAATAACTATACTTGGGTGGTTGTATATACGATTTTTTTACTATCTTACAAAAGTGTAATGTTCATGTCATGTTTTTGAATTTCTTCTTTAGAGCGAAGGCTTTAATATGACAATATAAGAAAACATATGAGGTGAAGGAATTGAAAAGATATATTGCACTTTTTAGTATTTTAGTCGTATTTGCAAGCCTTTTAGTTGGCTGTGATATTAACCGTTTAGGGAAAGATGAGTATTACGTTCAAATTACAGTAGATGGAAAAGAGTATCATGGTAAATTTGATGATGGTAAGCCATATAAAGATTACCAATATAAGCTAACTGGCTTTGATAAAGATGGTAAAGAAAAAGAATTAGAATTTAATGCGCAAAAAAACCTTCGTAAAGAAGCATTTCTACGCGTATACTACTCAGATAAAAAAGGTGTAACGGCTTGGGAAGAAGTGAAGAAAGACGAGCTTCCTGCGAAAGTGAAAGAAAAATTAGGTGTGAAATAAAGAATGAGGAAAAGGAATTGACGAGCGTAGTCAATTCCTTTTTTCATTCTCAAAATCTTCTTCTGAAATGACTTTAAATCCATTTCTTTTAAATAAAGCTGTTGTTACCCCGTAACCAGTTTGTTTATTGCCGTTAAATTCTCCTGTGTAAATAGTAGAACTACCACAAGATGGACTACGCTCTTTTAAAATAATATATTCTGGATTTAAATCTTTTATTTGTTCTAATGCTTTATAAGCACCATGCACGAAAGCCTCCGTGACATCTTGTCCCTCCTTCGTCATCACTTTTGCTTTTCCATCTAAAACGTCATCGCCATTACCACCAATAATTTCAGCTGAAGGACGAGGTGTCGGTAAACCGCCCAACACTTCGGGGCAAACAAGGATAGCATCCTCTCTTTGTAATAATTCCTCTATTTTTGAAACGAGATTGTCGTTGCCGTCATACCGACAAGCAATACCACCTAAACAAGCGCTAATTACAATCATATTTTCATCTCCAATAAAAAAATATTAAATATCACGCCAAATTCCATTTCTGTTTCCTACATATAGATGAGGTGATAAAAATGGGAAACTTATATAACTTAATGAAACCATATAGTGAATTTCGAAGTAAAGAGGAGTTTAATACATATCAAAAACAAGTTTTGAAGTGCTATCAATTTCAACTAAATAAGACAGATTCGTTAGTTATTCATTTTTTAGGAAAGTATGCGGTTAATGAAAAGAACGAAACCGTTGGTGTTGCTTGTCCATTAATGGAGACGATTGCGACGAAAATCGGAAAGAGTATTCGTACTGTACGCCGTTCGATTGCAAAGTTAGAAGAAATGGGAATTATAAAGCGTATTGCGACAAAAGAGAGACATAAGCGCGGCGGATATAGTGCTAACTTATATGTATTTCTTAAATCTACGATTGACCGTATGGATGACCGTATGGAAATGTCCGCATGTGAAAGTGGTGATCGTACAGATGGCTGTAGTGGAAATGAGCAAAAAAATGAGAGGGAAACAATTCTTTCTAAAAACATTCCACAAATAAAAGAGAAAAGAGTAATAACGTATGAGCTTGATGAGACGTACTGTCGCCATGATATACCAAAGCCTTTTATATACGCACTTATACCGATGACGAGTCATCCGAAGAAGATTAATACACTTTGGAGTAAAGTAGAGCTTGCTTATAAAAAAAGCGGATTACTAGAGCAATGTGTTTTATTAGAGCAGATTTTAGCTGATGAAGAAGTGCATGGAAATTTAATTTGGCGGGTGAAAAGTGTTGTGAGGGCGTATAAGTACGGAGAAATTCGTAAAGATGTTGGAGCACTTTTGTATAGTGCGATGCGAGATTTATTTTTAGAAATTGGATTAGAATGGGGAGCGGCTTTGAGGCGGAGTAAGGGGATACCGTTATTCGATCCATTTAAAAAAGAGTCATGCGTATAATACATGACTCTCGGTGACTAATCGAATTTCCTTACAACTGGAACACGAATTGCTACAAATAGTACGAAGACGATAACCGCAATTGCACCGCTTTTCATAACTGTTACAATTGGAATGCCTATCCCAAGTGCAAGCGATGTAAATGCGTAAGAGAGCGGGATGAATCCCATTGATGAAAGCATGAGTAAACTCATAACGCGTCCCATCATTTCTTCTTTTACTGTTGATTGAATCATTGCCATAAGTGGAACGATAGCCATTGCAATTGTAATGCCGTAAAACATTCCAGCTAATAATGCTTGCCAGAGTACGGTGCTAAAGTTGATGGATAGGAAGAATACACCAGACAGTAGCATCATGATAATACAAAATAACCCGCGTCTACGATTAATATTTTTTAATCCGACAATGACAGCGCCTATTGCCATCCCGCCACCAACAGCTGCTTCTAAATAACTAAACTGGAGTGAGTCACCGTGCAGCACGTTTTTGACGAAGAGTGGGAAGCCTACTTGCATCGGGCCGATTAAAAATAAGTTTAAAAAGGCGCTACAAATAAGGAAAGTTGAAAGAAATGGTGATTCTTTTACATATGAAATTCCCTCTTTAATAGAAGTAAGCATGCCTTTATCTGTTTCAGTTTTTTCGGGCACTGTAAATTGTATTTTTTGAACGAGTATTGCAGCGATAATAAGTAGCAGGATTGTAATTGAAAAAATTGTTTCATAGTTCGTAAATTTAATGAGAATTCCGCCAAGTACAGGGCCCAAGATAACCGATCCTTGGTTTGTCATTTGTGTAAGTGAATTTGCTTGTGTTAAACGGCTTTTTTCTACGAGTTCAGGCAGAATAGATCCGTCTGCGGACCAGAAGAAAGCATCAGCAAGTCCGAAGAATAAAGCGAATAAAGCAAATGTATATAGTGTTACATCACCGACGATGAACCATGTGAGAATTGTTGCGACAAGAATAGCACGAATAATATTAGAGTAAAACATAATGTTCTTTTTCGGGAATTTATCAGCTACTGCGCCGCCGACAATCATAAAAATGAGCCTTGGGACACTAAGTGCCACGAAAACAATACCGAGTGAAGCCTCAAGGTTTAATGTTTTTGCTATGTACCATGTTTGTGAAAAAGTAAAAAAGGCTAAAGCAAAACTTGAAAAGAGAGTAGCTGCCCAAAGAAAAAGGAAATTCGTATTTTTCAATAACGGCTTTCCGCTTCCTTCTAAAGCAGATTTATTTTGTTGTAGTTCCTCCATATTGCTTCCTTTCTATGTACCAATTTTAGACTAAAACCTATTAACAATCGTTTTATACAGTTTCTAATATTTCTATACTGCACTTTCTCATTGTAGACAATAATAATGAATTTGCCCAGTGGCTATTTAACGACAAAAAAAGATGCCGAAGGGCACCTTTTTTTAAGCTAATGCAATATAAATATCTACTTGTGCGTTATTTGGATCCATTGCTCTTTCGTCATAAAGCTCAAAGTCTGTTGTGAAAGCACGTTTGTTTTCTTTCGACCATTGCCAAATATATTCCCAAGCTTCACAAATAACTTCGGATACAGGGCCTTTTCTTGTTGTAAATACTGCATACGTTGCGGCAGGTATTGTTAAAGCTGTCATATTTTCAGGAACATCTTCTAATGAAGAAACGGGCATGCCAATTGTAATTTTGTATGTACCAGTTTCATCTGATTCATAGTTTGAATAGAAGGAACATGTTTCTTTTGTTTGTTGATTTGGGATGTGATGCATGATTTGTTCTTGGAAGTAGCGATTCCAAAGCTTTGGAATTTTTCCTTCAGTAGACGCCTCTTCTTCGTTTGTCGTCGTAATAGAAACGCCGATAGCCCGGAAAGCTTCTTTTTTTACGATAATAGGTTCTTTCATTGTAAAACCTCCTTTATCAAATGAGGAACGTTTGTTCTGTTTTATTGTAACATATTTTTGGAAAAAAGTAGTGTTTTTTTAGGAGAGAGTATGAAATGAGGGAGTGCTTTACTATTAGCAGTTTAAAGGATTGAGATAATTTGGATTAAGAATCTTTATAAGAAAGAAAAGAACTCCTTCCATACGTGAAAGGAGTTCTTTTTATTTCTATATTAAAACATACTTGAGCTATGCATTGGTTGAAGTTTTGCGTTTGGATCAAAGTAAGCTTTTGCGTTGTTTACTGCTGTCGGTGCTTCCCCGAAGCCACAAGCAATGAGTTTTACTTTTCCTTCATATGTACAAATGTCACCAGCAGCGTAAATGCCCGGAATATTTGTTTCCATTTTCGAATTCACGAGAATGCTGTTCTTTTGAATGTCTAAGCCCCAGTTTTTAATTGGACCAAGAGAAGAAACGAAGCCGTAGTTTACGATTACATCATCAACATCGATGATAACTTTTTCTTCTGTTTTTACGTGTTGAAGAACGACTTGCTCAATAGTGTCATCACCAATAAGTTCAATTGGAACATACGGTGTGCTTACTTCTGCGCGGGAATTTATTAAGTTTTCTACACTATGTTCATGTGCACGGAATTTATCACGGCGATGGACGATTGTAACTTTGTCTGCAATCGGTTCTAACATCATTGTCCAGTCTACTGCTGAGTCACCGCCGCCAAATACAACGACACGTTTTCCAGCAAATTTATTCATATCATCAACGAAATAATGTAAGTTTTTCTTATCGTATTTTGTTGCGCCTTCTAATTCTAAGCGGCGTGGTTGGAAAGCACCATTACCAGCAGTAATAATGACAGATTTAGAATAGTGAGTTTGTTTATTAGTAACAAGTTTAAATATGCCATCAGCTTGTTTCTCAAGCGTATCAACAGCTTCTTCTAAACAAACAGTTGGATCGAATTTCTTCATTTGTTCTTTTAAGTTATCAACTAAATCTTGTGCGCGTACTTTCGGGAATCCAGCTACATCATAAATGTATTTCTCAGGATATAGTGCGGATAATTGTCCACCAAGTTGAGGTAAGCTTTCAATAATTTTTACACTTGCCTGTCTCATTCCGCCATAAAATGCAGTGAATAGTCCTGTTGGGCCACCACCAATTATTGTTATGTCGTAAACTTTTTGATTTTCTGTCACTTTCATTCCCCCTATAGATGGAAAATTAATATTGATTTCATATATTGTTCATATGTACACGAAAATCCTGCAAATGATGACACTTTCAAAATAAATGATAGCATACTTCAGTTAATAATACTTCTGAAAACGACTGAATTATAAGTAAGTTTGTGCATAGACGTTTTAGAATTGTATAAAATATAGCGAAAGGAAAATACATGAAAAAAAGGATGGAAAACCCTTGAAAACGCTATGTTATTTTAAAATATTGATAATTCCCCAGATGCTTGAATTCTAGAATAAAACCGACTAATATAGGGAAGTATTATGTTAATTTTCTATGACAAATTTCGTACGATTTTTTGACTGCGTTTTGTTACGATATAGAATGTGATAAATTCCACATTCTTGACAAATAGAGATTTTAGTACTTGGTATTATTTTTCATTACTATTATATAAAGAAAAGGGTTGTGATTTGGTGAAGACTCCAAAAATCGTAGTTTTAGGTGCAGGTTATGGTGGGATGATTACGACTGTTCGTCTGCAAAAAACATTATCTGTAAGTGAAGCTGAAATTACGTTAGTAAACAACAACAGCTATCACTACCAAGCAACTTGGTTACATGAAAGTGCAGCTGGTACATTACAGGATGATAAAATTTGTCTAGATATTCAAGACGTTATCGATACAAATAAAGTAAACTTTGTACAAGATACAGTAGTAGAAATTAAAGCTGCTGAAAAACGTATTATCTTACAAAATGGTGAATTAGAGTATGATTACTTAGTAATCGGACTTGGTTTCGAATCAGAAACGTTCGGAATTAAAGGATTAAAAGAGCATGCATTCTCAATCACTAACATTAATGCAACTCGTCAAATTCGTGAGCATATGGAAGAAAAATTCGCTCAATATGCGACTGAAAAACGCGATGAGTTAATAACAATCGTTGTTGGTGGTGCTGGATTTACTGGTATCGAGTACGTAGGTGAGCTTGCAAATCGTATTCCTGAACTTTGCAAAAAGTACGATATTCCACGTGAAAAAGCACGCATCATCTGTGTAGAGGCTGCTCCAACGGCACTTCCTGGTTTTGATCCAGAACTAGTAGAATACGCCGTAAAACAACTTGAGAAAAAAGGTGTAGAATTCCGCATTGGTACAGCAATTAAAGAAGCAACTGAAGAAGGTATTATCGTTGCAAACGGTGATGATTCTGAACTTCTTAAATCTGAAACTGTAGTTTGGGCTGCAGGTGTTCGTGGTAACGGTATTGTAGAAGAGTCTGGATTCGAAGCAATGCGCGGACGTATTAAAGTGGATGAGTTTATGCATGCTCCAGGTCATGAAGATGTATTCATGGTTGGTGACGCAGCGTTAATCATCAATGAAGAGATTAACCGTCCATACCCACCAACAGCACAAATTGCAATTCAACAAGGTTATAACATCGCACACAACTTAACTGTATTAGTTCGTGGCAAAGGTGAAATGAAAAAATTCGCATTTGATAATAAAGGATCTGTATGTTCATTAGGTCATGACGATGCAATGGGCGTTGTTATGGGTAAAAAGTTAACAGGTTGGAAAGCTTCTTTCATGAAGAAAGTAATCGATAACCGTTACCTATTCTTACTTGGTGGACCTTTATTAGTTCTTAAAAAAGGTAAATTAAAGTTCTTTTAATATATAGTAGAAAAAGCAGAAACGGCTATGAGCTGTTTCTGCTTTTTTTGTATAATACACGTTTTCGATATAGTAATAAAAAGAGGGTGAAAAGTGAAAGAAATTACATATAGAATAATTGCGTTTCCGAAGAAAGAAAATGCAGATTCGCGAGGCCACTGTTTCGTTTTCTTCATACTTACTTTTCCTTCCATATAGTTCTTTAGCAAATAGTTGTAATTCATCAGATACAGAAATAGACATACAAAAACGCCATCCTTTCTTATGATTCTACAGAAAGAATAGCGTATTTTTTCATTTTAGGGGGATTTTGTTCAACTGGAAAAGATACCCGAAATATTAAAGCATCTTTCGCTAGATAACCACCTTTACACTGATTTCGCCATCGCTCTACTGAATATCAAGTTCACTGCAATCACGATGACTGCACCGATAAGGGTTGCAAATACACGGTCGAACAGAATGATAAGCTGGAACGGCTTGCCGGCTTCCATGATCAAAATAATGAGCGGGATCATGGTTGCAGAGTATACAAGATAATTTCGAACCTTTAGAAGAGGTCGAACACCTGCGAATAGCCCGATACTTATAACTAACCCCCAAATTGGTAGAGTAGTTGCGAGAAGCAAGCTCGCAACAATCACGCCGATTACTGTACCAAGCACTCGTTGTGTTGTTTTGATTGGAAAGAGTTCTATTTTCCGCTGAGTAAGAATCGCTACGGTAATTGCAATCCAATAGAAGTGGTGCTCGGGCCAAAGTATTCGCAATCCCTCAGCTATAACTAGACATAATGCGAGCCTGATTGGGAATTGCCAACCGGATAGGTGTGCAAGAGAATTCCGCCATAGAATGATTTTTTTCGATGTTGGCCCTTTCATAACTCCATCCAGCGATGATTTAAAACACCGGTGTACCCAGATGCCTAGCACCAAGCTGATACTGACGGTCCAAATCGCCCCTGCTAAGATTGAAAAAATTAGTTTCATCCGGTACTCCGTCTGGTCGACCATGTTGAGGATGATGATCAGGAATATGACAAAGCGTGTTGTTGCCACCGCCAAGGCACGACTATATCCGCCAATTAACGCAGCAAGGCTTACCAGCAGGATCAAGACTCCGAATGTCAGATAGCCATGTCCGAAAGAGAGAACAGCAGCAATCGCAGCGAGCACTACTGATATCAGCGCTGATGCCAACTTTTTCCCGTGATTTATAAAACTCGAACCGACTTTCACGCTACTGACTGCCAAACTGCCGACCGATGCAGCAAAACCAAGAGCGGGATAGCCTAGAACTGTGGCGAACAGAACAGGTCCGGCCATACCTATGCCGGCGGAAATGAGTTCTACTATTTCTACCTTGGCCTTCTTAGACCAAGAAAACACTTGAGCCCTATATGTCTTTATATTCATCTATAGCACCTCTTCCGACCCAAAGAGTAGGGCACAGTTTAATAATAGGCTCTTTCTTTAATCCATGGACATGTGGTGATACCTATGTCCATCAGGCTAATATTTTGAAGTATCCCCAAAATGAAAACTTTATCTTTCCAGAGTTATTTATAATAATTCAGCTCATTTTTTTCGATATGGGGAAATGCCAATTTTTTAAGTTGATGGCAATGGGGCATTACCCTAAGAAAGGAAAAGTCACAGTATATTTAAAAATATAGTATAATATATAAAAAAGAAAGAATATTCTGTCCGTTTTGGCAGAGGAGGTTACATCATGGGGAAGCGAGGAAAAGTGTGGTTAGCTGTCAGTGGCTTAGTAGCTACAAAAGATGGGAGATGGCTATTCGTTAAGAAGAAATACGGTGGATTGAAAGGGCAATGGTCTTTACCAGCTGGTTTTGTTAATGAAGGTGAGACTGTTGATGAAGCTGTGAAACGTGAAATTTTAGAAGAGACAGGCATTGTTGCTCATGTAAAGGGGATTATCGGTATTCGTTCGGGTGTTATTCGTAATGAAATTAGCGATAATATGATTATTTTTCTTTTAGAGCCAGAGGGAGAAGACGTTATTGTACAGGAGAAAGAATTGTCGGAAGTAGCTTTTTTACGTCCAGAAAATATTGCAGATGATCAAAATACTTCTGTACTCATTAAATATTTATTAGAAGGAAGAGCAGAGTCGCATCTTGAGATGGATAAAACATTAAATCCAGGAGAGCAATTTGGTTACACGGCTTATCATGTGTTTACGGCGTATGCGAAGGAGAGGGAGAAAGAGTGAGTATACCGGTACTACTTATTTCAATGATGTTATTCTTTATTTTGTTTTTTGGAATTGGATTTTTGCTCAACATGATTTTGCGAGCTACATGGGTAATGGTTATTGTATATCCGATTGTTTGTATGCTTATTATTAATAAAGCAAGTGTATGGGATTATTTTTCAAAACCAAAAGAAACATTTTCTTCATTTGGAACGAGTGTATCGCATTTAGGACAAGCAGATATGTTTATTTTATCTACTGGATTAGTAGGAGCAGCTTTAGCGGGAGTTGTAATAAAGAAACTTCGGAAAAGTGGGTATCAAATGTTTTAATCTCCAATTTCATTGGGGATTTTCTTTTGCATATTTCTTTATCGTATAGGGAATGATTAACGATGAAGGAGTGTGGAATATAAAAATGTTAAAACGATATTGTATTCGCATTATGATGACTTGTTTACTTGCATTCGCATTATGCGTAACATGGAAGGCTTTCACAGGAGTTTCTTTATTAGAAATTATAAAATCATATGAGGAAACGAGTGCAAAAGAAGTACATGCAGCAGAAATTGAGAAAAAAGTTGCTCCGAGTAAAGAAGTGATAAATGCTTTAGAACAGGCAAATGACTGGTCTAAATATCGTGTTATAGAAATGACTGCAACCGGCTATACATCAGGTGTTGAATCGACTGGTAAGAGGCCGGGGCATCCAGAGTATGGTATTACATATTCAGGTGTCAAAGCGAAAAGAGATTTATATTCTACGATAGCTGCTGATCTACGTGTATTCCCAATTGGAACAATTTTATTTGTACCAGGTTACGGATATGGAGTTGTAGCGGATAAAGGCGGCGCTATTAAAGGAAATAGGCTTGATTTGTATTACGATACGGTTCAAGATGTGTATAGTCAATGGGGCAAGAAAAAAGTAAACGTATATGTAGTGAAAGTCGGAGATGGCAAGTTTACAGAAGAACAGTTAACGATGTTAAACCAAGATGAAACGATGCAGGTGTTTCGTGGTCAATATTTAAAACAAAGATAGTCTAGTGGCAATAACACTAGACTTTTTTTCTTGTCTTATTTTACCATAGAATATATTGGAGGTAGCATCTTTATATGAGATGATAGAAGTTAGAATTGTCGCATTTTATCGAAAATATAGTTATAATAGACGTAGAGAAATTTAGGGGGTCTGAACATGTTTCAAGTACAAAAAGAATTAGCAAGTCATGAAGCAGTAATTGTTGCTTTATTTGAAGAAGATAAAATGAGCAGTTTTGTACAAGAGCTGGACAAAGCGTTTGAGGGACAATTACAAGTTTTATTAGAAGAAAAAGAACTTTCTACTAAGAAGAAAGCCATTTCAAAAGTACATAGCTTAGGAAAGACAAATGTTAAACGTTATTATTTTGTTGGTTTAGGTAAGAAAGAGTCATACACAACAGAAACGTTACGTGCAGCTCTTAGTAAAGCATTTAAATCGTTACAAGTGGCAAAAGTACAAGATGCAGCAATCTTACTTGATTCTTTCGTAACGGAGAAATTAGACGCGATTGATGTAGCTCATATTGCATCTGAAGTATATTGCCTTGGCACATACGGATTACAAACATATAAAACGGATAAAAAAGAAAGTGTAGAGCTAGAAAAGCTTACTGCTATTACAGCAGAAGATGCGCAAGAAATTGAAGCAGCATTAACAGTTGGATATGTGCATGGACGTGCAACGAATTCAGCTCGTACACTTGTAAATATGCCGCCAAACGTATTAACAGCGACAAAGCTTGCTGAGTATGCAGTTGAATTAGCTGAAAAATACGATATGGACTATAAAGTTCTTGAGAAAGAAGAGATGGAAGAGCTTGGTATGGGTGCATTACTTGCAGTAAACCAAGGTTCTACAGAGCCGCCAAAAATGATCGCTCTTATTTATAAAGGAAAAGAAGAGTGGACGGATGTAATTGGATTCGTTGGAAAAGGGATTACATATGATACAGGCGGCTACTCTTTAAAACCTCGTGAAAGCATGGTTGGTATGAAGGGAGATATGGGTGGTGCAGCAGCAGTTCTTGGTGCGATGGAAATCATCGGTGAACTTCGCCCTGAGCAAAATGTAATTGCTGTGATTCCATCAACTGATAATGTTGTAAGTGGTACAGCATTTAAGCCAGATGATGTTATTACATCTATGAGCGGAAAAACAATTGAAGTATTAAATACGGATGCAGAAGGTCGTCTAGCATTAGCTGATGGCATTACGTATGCGAAGAAACTTGGTGCAAATTACCTTGTTGATGTTGCAACGTTAACAGGTGGTGTAATTGTTGCACTTGGAAATCATACAACAGGTGCAATGACGAACGATGAAGAGTTGTTTGAACAAGTGTTAGAAGCATCAATGGAAACGGATGAGCCGATTTGGCAATTACCGATTTTTGAGCGTGATAAAGAACGTGTTCGAAACAGTAAATTTGCTGATCTAAATAACTCACCAGGTCGTGAAGGACATGCGGTTATGGCAGGTACATTCCTAGGTGAATTTGCAGAAGAGACACCATGGGTGCACTTAGACATCGCTGGAACATCTGAAACAACAGGTGCACATGATTTAGGCCCGGCTGGAGCAACAGGTGCGATGGTTCGTACACTTGCAACACTTGTTGAACGTTTCGGAGAAGAATAAAGAGTATGAAAAAAGCTGTTCGCAAAGGTCATGACATAATTGATCTTTGCGGAACAGTTTTTTTATTTTATAGGTACATATAGTGTTCTGCATTTTTTATAAAGAAATCGTATATAAAGTTCCATTTAAAGCGAATGAAGTACGCCCTGTTTCCTCAGAGACAACTAATATAAGGGAATCGCTTTTCTCTGATAAACCAATTGCGGCCCGGTGGCGTGTTCCTAGCTCAGAATCAATCTCTGTACTTTTTGTTAACGGAAGAATATTAGCAGCTGAGACAATATGATTATTTTTAATAAGAACGGCTCCGTCATGAAGAGGATTACCTGGATAAAAAATCGATTCGAGTAGTGGAGCGGTTAAGTGTGCGTTTAGTGTCGTTCCAGTTTGAATGAAAGAATCAAGAATATCGTTTCGTTCCACAACAATAAGAGCACCGTGTTTTCGGGTACTTAAATGTTGAACAGCTGTTGTGATAAAATGCGAACTTTCCGTATAAGGTGATAAGTATGCTTGAATATAATATGTAGCCGCTAACGTCTGTACGTTCGTTAACATATGATGAATATCTTCCATTTTACATAAAATACATTCATCTTCTTTATCGATTGCTTGTCTCATATTTGATAATTCTTTTTCGGCAATTTCGATCATCTGCTTTGTTTTTATTTTGAGCTCTTCTGACAAGCCCCATTCATGCATAATCCTCATTCCCTTTGGTGGAGTATTTAACCATAGTGTATACAAATATTTATAGTAAAATCCTGCTAGATTTTAAAAAATATTGAGATACAGGTTGTTTTTTTCATATAATGAAGTTATGACACGTGAGAGGAGATAGAAGGATGAATTGGGAACAAGAATTTAGTCGATGGCTTTCATATGCAGAATTAGATGTAGAATTAAAAGAACAGCTAGAGAACATGAGACAAGATGAGAAGAAGATTGAAGATAGCTTCTATAAAAACTTAGAGTTTGGTACAGGTGGTATGCGCGGTGAACTTGGTGCTGGTACGAATCGTTTAAATGTATATACAGTTCGTAAAGCAACAAAAGGATTAGCAAGATTTATTGAAAAATTAGGTGAGGAGGCGAAAAAACGCGGTGTTGTTGTAGCGTATGATTCTCGTCATAAATCACCTGAATTTGCAATGGAAGTAGCTGCTACACTTGGTGCACACGGTATTACAACATATGTATTTGAAAGCTTACGTCCAACGCCAGTGCTTTCTTTCGCAGTTCGTCATTTACATACAGTAAGTGGAATCGTTCTTACGGCGAGTCATAATCCACCTGAATATAACGGTTATAAAGTATATGGTGAAGATGGTGGGCAGTTGCCTCCAAAAGAAGCTGATGAGTTAATTAGCTACGTAAATGCAGTGAAAGATGAATTAACAGTTGAAGTTGCTGATGTGGAGCAATTAAAAGCTGACGGTTTATTACATATAATTGGACAAGAAGTAGATGATGCATATGCAGCAGAATTGAACAATGTCATTATTAATAAAGAAATGGTACAAAAAGTTGGTAAAGATTTAAAAATCGTCTTTACTCCCTTACACGGAACGTCAAATATTTCTGTACGCCGTGGCCTAGAAGAAGTTGGATTTACAGATGTAACGGTTGTGAAAGAGCAAGAGTTACCAGATCCAAACTTCTCTACAGTAAAATCGCCGAATCCAGAAGAGCATGCAGCGTTTGAGTATGCAATTCGTGACGGTGAAAAAGTTGGCGCAGACGTATTAATCGCAACTGATCCTGACGCAGACCGTTTAGGCGTAGCAGTTCGTAATCACGATGGTGAGTTCCAAGTATTAACTGGTAACCAAACAGGTGCATTAATGCTCGATTACTTATTATCACAAAAGAAAGAAAATGGAACTCTTCCGGCAAACGGTGTTGTTCTAAAAACAATCGTAACGTCTGAAATTGGCCGCACAATCGCAAAAGCATACGGTTTGGATACAGTTGATACGTTAACTGGATTTAAATTTATTGGTGAGAAAATTAAGCAGTATGAAGAAAGTGGGCAATATGAATTCCAATTTGGTTATGAGGAAAGCTATGGTTATTTAATTCGTCCATTCTGCCGTGATAAAGATGCGGTACAATCTGTCTTATTTGCATGTGAAGTAGCTGCATACTACAAAGCGCAAGGGAAAACGTTATATAATGGTCTATTAGAAGTATTCGAGAAGTATGGTTTCTTCCGTGAAGGTCTTGTATCGTTAACGTTAAAAGGAAAAGACGGTGCTGAACAGATTCAAGAGATGATGGCAACATTCCGTGAAAATCCTCCGAAGGAAGTAGCTGGCTTCACAGTCGTTGCGGTTGAGGATTATAAGGCAAGCATTATTACAACTTTACAAGATGGAAATAAGGAAGAGATTCACTTACCGAAATCAAATGTGTTAAAATATCAATTAGAAGATGGTTCTTGGTTCTGCTTACGTCCATCTGGCACAGAGCCAAAAATTAAATTCTACTTTGGTGTACAAGATGATTCCTTACAAAATAGTGAACAAAAGTTACTTACTATTAAAGAAGACATTATGAATCGTTTATAATAGAATAGAGTGCTACTGATAGGAAAAGAGGAGAACGGAGAACGACCTCCTCTTTTCTTATAGTTTTGTATGATGTAAAGGATTATTAAGAGTTGATGTTATAAATTTGCACCTTACTAAGAGAATTAGAATGAAAAGCGAGGGTATTTGTCATGAAAAAAGTGAGAAAAGCAATTATCCCGGCAGCGGGATTAGGAACACGTTTTTTACCAGCAACAAAAGCAATGCCAAAAGAAATGTTACCGATAGTAGATAAACCAACTATCCAATACATTGTAGAAGAAGCAGTGAAATCAGGCATCGAAGATATTATTATCGTTACTGGTAAAACAAAGCGCTCTATTGAAGATCACTTTGATAATGCATTTGAGCTAGAGCAAAACTTATTAGAAAAGAAAAAGTATGAGTTACTTGAAAAAGTACAGGCTTCTTCAAAAATGGTAGATATTCATTATATCCGTCAAAAAGAACCGAAAGGGCTAGGACATGCTGTTTGGTGTGCACGTAAATTCATCGGTGATGAGCCATTTGCAGTATTATTAGGTGATGATATCGTTGAAGCTGAAACACCATGTTTACGTCAATTAATGGACGAGTATGACAAAACACTTTCTTCTGTTATTGGTGTACAAACTGTTCCTGAGGCAGAAACACATCGCTACGGAATTATCGATCCGTTAGAGCAAGAGGGACGTCGTTATCAAGTTCGTAATTTCGTTGAAAAACCAGCGCAAGGTACTGCACCTTCAAACTTAGCGATCATGGGACGTTACGTTTTAACTCCTGAAATCTTTATGTTCTTGGAACAGCAACAAGTTGGAGCGGGTGGCGAAATTCAGTTAACGGATGCAATTCAAAGCTTAAATGAAATTCAACGTGTATTTGCGTATGATTTCGAAGGAAAGCGTTATGACGTTGGTGAAAAATTAGGATTTGTTCAAACAACAATTGAAATGGCATTGCAGCACGAAGAATTACGTGATGATATGCTTGTCATGATGAAGAAAATTCTAGATGAGCAAACGAAGCAAGAGTCTTAATATAATAAAAAGGAGTTGTTCCTATGGGAACAACTCCTTTTTATTATGAAATCGTCGAATGAGAATGTTGATAGGCTGAACGGCGTACAGCATAGTATATGCGAGGTGCGATAATAGCACCGATAATTGTAAATGCAATATCTTTTACTGCAAACCACATCATAATCATCCAAGCTGCTTTATAACTCATATTACCGCCCATGAAAATATTGACCGCTCCGTACATATAAGTAGTACCGATAATATACGTTAAAATGATTCCGGCGAAAGAAGCAATTGCAAAGGTGCTGAATGTTGGTCTTTCTTTTCGCTCCACTAGTTTTCCTGATACGTAAGCAACGATAATAAATGCGATAATAAAACCACCAGTAGGATCTAAAAGTGCTCCAAATCCAGCTTTGAAGTTAGCGAAGATTGGCGCACCTGCTACTCCAACAAGCATATAAACAGTCATTGATAATGCCCCTAGTCTACTTCCAAGAAGAAGCCCTGCTAAAATTGCGAAAAATGGTTGCATAGATAATGGAACGCCCGCTATTTGTAGGAATGGTGCCCAAGATACAATATTTGCACCAATAGCCATAAGAGCGACGAACATGGCAGCCAATGCTAGATCTAAAACATGAAATCTCCTCATATTGTTAACCCTCCGTTGTGTTTAGGTTAACAATATCGTAGCGAAAATATTTACTTGTTGTCAATCAAAATATTTTGATAAGAAGACTTTAAATAGTCTCTCAGCAATGTATATGGAATACGAAATTGCGGGATTCCGCTTGAATAAGGAGCAATTTCATATAAAGGGAAATAAATAACGAGATTATCTGGTTCTAAAAAGTAGTGGAACTTTTTAGCGCTCATTACCTTTTCGGCTGCGTCAGGAAAATAAATGCTTTCATTTTGTTTAATTTGTCTTACAATCTCTGTACGAATTATTTCTTTATATTTATCCTCTTGTTGAAATAGATCGTCTAAGTGTAATAATTTTTTTTCGTTCAAATCAAATGTATTTGCCTTCCACGTATAAAGTCCGTGCGCTCCGCCTGTATATTGATAGTAATTCACATATAGGCTGAGAAAAGGTGGTTTGTTTAAAGCTACTTTATAGTCAACATTTGCAACGTATGGATGAAAAGGTGTGCTAGATCCTTCTGTTTCTTTATAATATTTCTTCGCTTCTTTCTCTAACTTACTTTTAAATTTATCAGTAGAATTTTTGTAATAGGAATTCAGCTTATTTTGAAATTGTGAATCAGAAAAATTGTGAAAAGAAGGCCTATTAATTTGATATTCTATATAAGGTTTCTTACCTTTTTGTGTTACAGTCTTAACATCAATTGTCAGGTTGGATGCTTTGGCTGCATGCATACAATTTGGTACAATAGTCAGCAAGGAGAACATAAGCAGTAGTATACAAAATTTTTGTTTCATTTAGGTGAAACCTCCTTATATAAGTGTTATAGGTAGTTTGAAAGTAAATAGGTAAAAATATACATTTAATTAAAAGTGAGAGAAGGGGGAAACGATATGTCAAAAACTTTAATGGATTCGCTTGGAATTGAGTTGTTAGAAATGACAGAAGATAAGGTAGTTGCTACGATGCCGGTGGATGGACGTACGCATCAGCCGTTTGGCTTTTTACATGGCGGTGCATCTGTTGCTTTAGCAGAAACTGTGGCAAGTGTTGGTTCATACAATTTAATTGATCAAGAAAAATGTATTTGTTTCGGATTAGAAATTAACGCAAATCATATTCGTTCAAAGCAAGATGGAATTGTAACAGCGATTGGAACACCGATACATAGAGGACAAACAACGATGGTTTGGGATATTCGTATCATTGATGAAAATGACGATTTATTATGTATTTCAAGATGTACAGTAGCAATTAAAGAAAAACGTGAAAAATAGAAAAGAGGCGGCTCTTATGAGCCGCCTCTTTTTTATAATTAGAACTGAATTTTCTTCTCTAAGAAACCTTTTAGTTCGCTAATTGGCATACGAACTTGTTCCATTGTGTCACGGTCACGTACTGTAACAGCTTTGTCTTCAACTGAGTCGAAGTCATATGTGATACAGAATGGTGTACCGATTTCGTCTTGACGACGGTAACGTTTACCGATAGAGCCAGTTTCGTCAAAGTCTACCATGAAGTCTTTAGCTAGTTCTGCGAATACTTCAGTAGCACCTTCAGATAGCTTTTTAGATAATGGTAAGATCGCTGCTTTGTATGGTGCTAAAGCAGGGTGGAAACGAAGAACTGTACGAGAATCATTTTCTAATTGCTCTTCTTCATATGCATCACATAAGAATGCTAATGTTACACGGTCTGCACCTAGAGATGGCTCGATGCAATATGGTACGTAACGCTCATTCGTTTGTGGATCAATATAGTTAAAGTCTTCGTTAGAGTGTTCCATGTGACGTTTTAAATCGAAATCTGTACGAGATGCAACGCCCCAAAGTTCGCCCCAACCGAATGGGAATCTGAATTCAATATCAGTTGTTGCATTACTGTAGTGAGATAACTCTTCTTCACCGTGGTCACGAAGACGCATGCTTTCTTCAGTCATACCAAGTGAAAGTAACCAGTTTTTACAAGTTTCACGCCAGAATGCGAACCACTCTAAATCTTCACCAGGTTTACAGAAGAATTCAAGTTCCATTTGTTCGAATTCACGTGTACGGAATGTGAAGTTACCAGGTGTAATTTCGTTACGGAAACTTTTACCGATTTGGCCAATACCAAATGGAAGTTTTTTACGCATAGAGCGTTGTACGTTTTTAAAGTTTACGAAAATACCTTGTGCTGTTTCAGGACGAAGGAAGATTTCGTTTGTGCTAGACTCTGTAACACCTTGGAATGTTTTGAACATTAAGTTGAACTGACGGATTTCCGTGAATTCTTGACTACCGCAATCTGGGCATTTTACTTCATGTTCTTTCATTAAGTCAGCCATTTGGTCGAAAGTAAGACCGTCAACGACCATTTCGATGCCTTTTGCATCTAATGCATCTTCAATTAATTTGTCAGCACGGTGACGAGCTTTACATTTTTTACAGTCGATCATTGGGTCATTAAAGTTACCAACGTGACCAGAAGCGATCCAAGTTTTTGGGTTCATTAAGATAGCAGCATCTAACCCAACGTTGTATGGAGATTCTTGAATGAATTTTTTCCACCAAGCTTTTTTAACGTTATTTTTTAATTCGATTCCAAGTGGACCGTAATCCCAAGTGTTTGCAAGACCACCGTAAATTTCAGAACCAGGGAAAACAAAACCGCGATGTTTCGCTAAGTTTACAACTTGTTCCATTGAATACATAATAAAATCCTCCTTTTGAAAGTTAACGTATTGGCGATGACGTGATGGGTACTTGTGAAACGAGCTATTTCCGCCTCACATTTTGAACGAGCCGCTTCCGCTTTTAGGTATATCCAGCTCCGGTGACTAGAACAGTTGGTCATTTCGCGCCTTCCTGTGAGGCAAAAAGCGCCTCTTCGTCAGGAGCTCCAATGCCCTCCTGTTCTGAGCAAGTCACCTCCGCTTTTAAACATAAAAAAGCTCGTCTCTAGGCAATTTTGCCTAGGGACGAGCTTGTATATACCCGCGGTTCCACCCTAGTTGATGCGCATTTCGCACATCCACTTTCATCACGTATTGCTCGA
This sequence comes from Bacillus cereus group sp. MYBK30-2, assembly GCF_051915945.1. Classification (NCBI taxonomy): domain Bacteria; kingdom Bacillati; phylum Bacillota; class Bacilli; order Caryophanales; family Bacillaceae; genus Bacillus; species Bacillus cereus group sp. MYBK30-2. The sequence continues at coordinate 16,064 of NZ_JBQAFR010000003.1, read as the reverse complement.
GACTGCCGTTTCCTTGCGGTTTCAGGCTTTCACTATCCCTGAATCGCTTTTGTGCAAGTACTTATAAGTCCGTCATCGCTACTTATATTAATAATAATGAACATATTCTATCACGTTCTTTTTTAAATCACAATAGAGGAACCTGCCTATCTATGATAGAGTCTCGCCTATTTTTTCGTTATTTATTCCGTAAGTTTGTTTAATGTGCTTAATTGCTTCGCGTTTACTTAACGGAGCGAGTTTGTTAGTTTGAACGTATTCCCAAACTACATCAGGCTTTGTTTTTGCGTATTCACGAAGGACCCAGCCGATCGCTTTTTGAATGAAAAATTCTTTTGATGAGTTCAGTTGTCCGATAATCCAGAAAAGGAGTTCTTCATCCATCTTTTGTTTATATTTCAGCTGGAATAAAATAGCGGCACGTTGTAGCCATATGTTTTCTGATGCAATCCATTTTGGAATATATGCGGAAATTAATTCTGGATGTTTTAAAAAGATATCACCTAAAAATGTAGGGATGATGCCGTCGACAGTATCCCACCAAGATTTTGTAACAATAAGTTCTTCTAAAAAGGGGATATGAGTTTCATTTATATGTTTTCTATATTTTTGTAGTATGTCGAGTGCGGCAGCTTGAAATTCACGTTCTGGTAAGTCCCAAAGCTCACGTATGATAATTTGAAAGTCCTTTTTATCTGGGAGAGTATGTATTTGAATGACGTCTTTCAATAATTGTCTTCGCTCGGGAGTTTGAATACCGAGAAATGGGAAGTGATTTTTCATATAACGTGCCATCGGTTCTGCTTTTTCAGGATTTTTATGAGCTGTAAAATGCTCTTGTAATGCTTTTACAAACGGATGCATAAGTACGTTCTCCTCTCTTATTATCTTTCTCATATTATTATACAGAGAGTTTGGATGAATTTTAAAACATAACTTGTAGGTTAATGAAATATGTTGAGAAGAGAGAGGAGAGGATAAGATGGAAGATCAAGGCGTACTAGCAGGTTTCTTTGCTCTTAGTTTTGCGTTCGTTCTTGTCGTTTTAATTTGGGCCATTATTTCGTATTTGTTAACGGCTTTTGCACTTTATACGATGGCGAAAAATGATGGTGCAACTGATGGTGTTCTTGCGTTTATTCCTTTTTTAAATAGTAAGACATGGGGTGACTTAGCGAAAGATAAATTGCCAGATTTCTTGAAAGAAGAAGCAGGATGGAAAGTATTCGGTATATATGTCGCATGTTTCATCTTTAATTATGTACCAGTTATAAGTTTGCTAGCAGCGGCTGTGTCGATTGTGCTGTCTATTTATCTCATCTACGCTATTTTAGATAGATACGGAACGAATGCCATACTATTTACTATCATTCATACAATCACATTTTCGGTTTTCTTGCCGATTCATTTGTTTATTATTCGGAATGAACCGGTGAGATATAACGAGTAGATTTGCCGTTTTTTGTTGATAAGTCGATATAATGAGAAAACCGTCGATATATTTGAAATTGCGCTTATATATTGAGCTTTGTTCCAGAAAAAAAGCGCCCTGCTTGGCAGGGCGCTTTTTCTACTACATAAGGTAGCGTAAGTAAATGTAAATGTGAGAAATGATTAATGAAACAATCATAATTGGGAAGCCAACTTTTAGGAATTCCATGTAGCTAAATTTATGTCCTTCACGACTTGCGATTCCGGCTACGATTACGTTAGCAGAAGCACCGATTAATGTTCCATTTCCACCTAGGCAAGCACCTAATGCTAATGCCCACCATAGTACGTCGATTTGCGCGTCAGAAGGTGATAAACCTAGTCCGACTGCCATATCGTTAATAAGTGGGATCATTGTTGCAACGAATGGAATGTTATCGATTGTTGCAGAGGCGATACCAGATACCCATAGAATAAGAATAGATGCGTAAGAAATATCTCCGCCTGTTATTCCAATTACTTTTTGAGCTAACATTTTGATAAGACCGATGTCGATAAGTCCTCCAACGAGTACGAATAGTCCCGCGAAGAAGAAGATTGTTACCCACTCTACACTAGCGAATACCTCTTCAATTTCATGTTCTTTCACACCGATTAGCATAAGTACAGTAGCGCCAGTTAAGGCAATGATAGCTGCATCAATATGGAAAATGGAATGAGTCATGAAACCTACAATAGTAAGTCCAAGTACTGTTAAAGATTTCTTCATTAATACTGGATCTTTAATGTATTGTTTTTCATCTAAGCTCATTAATTTTTTAACTTGTACAGGATCAGCAATTAATTGCTTACGGTACATGAAGTAAAGCATTGTCGCTGTAACAGCAATGATAATAATTACGATAGGTGCTAAGTTTAATAAGAAAGCATTGAAATCTAAATGCTTATTTGCAGAGCCAATCATAATATTTGGTGGATCACCAATTAATGTTGCTGTTCCTCCGATGTTTGAAAAAATAATTTCAGAAAGTAAATATGGAACAGGATTTACTTGCAGTATGCGCGTAATAGATAAAGTAACTGGAACAACAAGAAGTACTGTTGTAACGTTATCTAAAAATGCGGAGCCAAGCGCGGTAAGTAAGGAAAGTGAAATTAAAATTTTAATTGGATTTCCTTGTGCTCCTTTTGCAGCTTTAATGGCAACGTATTGGAAGACCCCTGACTTACTTGTAATGTTTACTAGAATCATCATACCGATGAGTAACGTAATAGTTCCCCATTCGATATGTTTCGTAAAGGCGTTGTGTAAGTCAACGACACCCACAATTACCATGAGTGCTGCACCAAGAAGTGCGATGACAGCGCGGTTAATTTTTTCAGAAATAATAATGGCATATGTAATTAAAAAGACTGCGATAGCAAAATAATACTGCCAGTTTGCGAGCTCTTGCGTTGTTTCGTGCAAAACTCTCAGCTCCTTTCATTCACTTTTCTTAGTGTGTCAAAAATATTCTAGAAGAAACACACATAACGTCATTATAAAGTAGGAAAATGGCGGATGTAAATGAAAGGGGCTATTTTGTCATATTTTCTGCATAGGTCATTTTTTCTTATTTTTTAAAATATTTGCGGGCATTTGACATATATATAAGATACATCCAATCCGAATATTTAAAATGGAATCAGCGTTCGAGCTTGTTCGTGTAGGAGTGCCAAATAGAAAGGAATGACAAAAATGACAAGGAAGGGATCGTATGGATGAACAACGATTTTTATTTTTAGACTTTGAGTTTACGATGCCCCAGCATAGAAAAAAACCAAAAGGTTTTTTTCCAGAAATTATTGAGGTAGGACTCGTTTCAGTTGTTGGTTGTAAGGTGGAAGATACGTATTCGTCACATGTCAGGCCAAAAACATTTCCGTCCTTAACGGATCGATGTAAAAAATTTTTAGGAATTAAACAAGAAGTAGTGGACAAAGGAATTTCTTTTCATGAACTTGTTGAGAAACTTGCCGAATATGAAAAGAGATGCAAACCGACAATTGTAACGTGGGGAAATATGGATATGAAAGTATTGAAGCATAACTGCGAAATGGCGGGAGTAGCATTTCCGTTCTTCGGACAGTTCCGTGATTTATCGCTTGAGTATAAGAAGTTTTTTGGGGAGCGAAATCAAACAGGGTTGTGGAAAGCGATTGAGGCGTATGGAAAAGTAGGAACAGGAAAGCATCATTGTGCGCTTGATGATGCGATGACGACATATAATATTTTTAAGTTAGTAGAAAAAGATAAAGAGTATTTAGTCAAACCAGCACCTCCAACATTAGGGGAGCTTGTTGATTTTTCGAAAGTGTTAAAGAAAGTGAGTACACAGTAACGACCAAATTGCACAATATGTAATTTGGTCGTTTTGTTTTTTTTAGAGTTTGTAATCTTGCTTCAATTGCTGAAGTGTTTCTAGACTACGCCCTGCAAAAGGTGAATCATCTTCAGAAAATGAATTCATTTGAGTTTCTAATGCTAATTTTAGTGACTCTCTATAATCCGGGATTTCTCCTTCATATTTTTTCACCATTTGCTCTGGAATGTTCGTCTGTTCACGGAAAGCTAAAGCGCGTCTTTCATGGAAAAATGGTACATCAGCTTGTTTTACATTATGTAAATCACCCTGCACTGGATGTTTTAAAACAGCTAATACTTTTACGACGTAACTGCCAGGGCGGCTATTTGTAATTTCGCCGATATATTTTCCAGTTTTATAAATACCAGTAACGATTTCACCAATTTCAAATGTTTCTCTCATATTTTTCACCTCAAATTAATAGTAAGGAAAGTGCGTGAAGGAGTCAAAGAAATCATTCGTTCACGGAATGTCCTTGAGAATATGAATGGGTTCAACTATAATTTAAAATAATATAACAGAAAATTCTGATGTTTATTTTTATGAATCCCCTGATAAGGAGTGTTCCATATGATGCCTTTATATTTTCCGGAAGATAAAACAGAATATATTATTCCAGGTATTGTTTGCGTTCTATTTATCATCGGTGCGATTGCTACGTGGCGTATGTTCATTCGTGTATCAAAACGAGAAGCAGAGCGATTACAGAAAGTAGAAGAGAAGCTTTTAGCTGAGAAGAAACACTAATTCATTTTTGTATGTTTCCCTCTATGCTCGGACAATCTAAGGGCAGAATGTATTTTGGAGGGAATAGAATGAAAAGACGGCTTTTTTTCAGTTGTTGTTTGTTATTTCTGATGGCGGGTTGTGACCAAGGAAAGCCGAAAGAAATTGATGTGAAATTACATAATGCTTCAGGTGATGAAGTTGGGACTGCAAAAGTCGTTCAACAAACAAGTGGAGTGAAGATTAAGATTAAAGCGGAAGGTTTTACACCAGGCCCGCATGGAATACATGTACACGAAATTGGAGAGTGTAAAGCACCTCGTTTTGAATCATCGGGGAATCATTTTAATCCAGATAAGAAAAAGCACGGACTCCTCAATCCGAAAGGTGCAGAAAACGGTGATTTACCGAACGTAGTTGCAGACGGTTCTGGAAAGATTAAAGCGGAAATCGACGCGCCGCATATAACACTTGAAGAAGGGAAAACGACGATTCATAGAAAAGATGGAGCGTCTATTATAATTACAGAAAAACCTGATGATGGTATGACACAACCGACAGGAAAATCTGGTGATCGAATTGCTTGCGGTGTTATTGTTAAAAAAGCGTCAGAGATGAAGAAAAAATAGAAGCTACCATTGAAGGTAGCTTCTGTTATATTACGATGAAAATGTATTGCGAAGTCTGTTTAAAATCTCTTCTAAGACGGACCTTGGACAGCCGATGTTGATTCGAATATGCTCAGTTCCACCCGATCCATATTTCTCACCAGGTTCAACGATGATTTTCCCTTTCTCTTCGAGTAATGTTGTTCGCTCATTTTGAGAAAGGTTCAAGCGTGAACAATCAATCCACAGTAAAAAACTACCTTCTGGTTTAATTACAGAAAGAGTTGGTATGTGGTTTTGAATATACTCACAAGCAAATCGAGCGTTCTCTTCAACGTATAATCGAATTTCACTTAGCCAATCATTACATTCTGCATATGCACTTTGCATTGCTGTATAAGCAAATATATTTAATCCGTGGAATCCTTGTCTATATTGAATAGACGTAAAGGCATTACGGAGTTTTTCATCCGGAATAATAATGATAGATGCTTGTAACCCGGCGATATTAAATGTTTTGCTCGGAGCCATACAAGTAATTGTGCGCGCTGCTAATTCTTCAGATAAAGAGGCAAACGGTGTATGGGTATGACCTGCGTAAATAATATCAGCGTGAATTTCATCCGCGACAACGGTTACATTATATTTTGTACATAACGTACCGAGCTTTGTTAGTTCCTCTTTCGTCCAAACGCGTCCGATAGGATTGTGAGGGCTACAAAGAAGCATCAGTTTTACACCTTGTTGAAATTGCGTTTCTAAATGCTCGAAGTCTATCGCATATGTGCCATTTTGTTTCTGTAATGGACTTTCACATAATTTCCTGTTATTCGTTGTGACCATTTCAAAAAATGGTGGATAAATAGGAGGTTGTACGAGTACGGATTCTCCTTCTTTCGTTAAAGCTTGTATGCTTGTACTAAGAGCTGGAACGATGCCTGCGCTAAATACAATCCACTCTTTTTGTATATCCCAATTGTATTGGCTTTGTGCCCAATCACAAATAATATCTCCAATATTTTCGGGAGGAAGTGTATAGCCGAAAATAGGATGTTCTATCCGTTTTTGTAATGCAGCTTGAATTGGTTTTGGTACTTCAAAATCCATATCGGCAATCCAAGCATGAATGAGTTCTTCGTTTTTATATGTATCCCATTTTGTACTATGTGTTCCGCGACGATTTACCGTTTTATGAAATAGCTGCATATGTTTTCCCCTTTCTTCTGTAAAACCGTTAAGTTATGAAAGTTCTCTCTCTTCTTATAGAATAGCTGATGTGATACGATAAAGAAAAGCACTAAAAAGTGAAAAGGCGGGAAGTAGATGGGTGCATATGAAAAGATGATAGAGGTTGTGAAAAATTGGGACCCGTTTCAAATGGGACCAGAGTTTTACGAAACAGAAGCGAGCGATGTTGTGAACGTTGTAAGTGTGTTTGACGATCCAAAATATATCGCAAAGAAGATTCAACATATATACTTTATGTCTTTTGAGGAAGTGCCTGCGCTTGAAAAATGTGAGAAGTTAGCTGTGGAATTACTTGTACTAAAAGAAGGTGGAAGTTGTTCATTATAGGCTGTCGGAATTTTCGACAGCCTTTTTGTTTATTTTAGTTCGTTCGGATTAATTAAAGTTTCACTTTATCCCGCTTTATCGCGCGGAAAATGCCATGATTTCTTCATAAACATGTTCGGGTTTTTCTTCAGGTAGTAAGTGACCTGTATTTTCGTAAGAGATAAATGTTGAATTAGGTAAATCTTTGTGTAAGCGACGTCCTACCTGTAAAGGGACGACGCGATCTTTTTCACCCCAAATGAGTAATATTGGCGTTTCGATTTTTTGTAATTCAGTTGAAGATAAGTCACCTTCACGATCTCTTATCATTCGAGTTAAGGCAGGGAATATACGATTATCATAAAAAGGAGCAGCGTAGCCTTCCATCATTTCATTATCAATTAATGAATGGTCATGAACGACATTCATTAAGTTATGAACGATGCCTCTTCGAATAATCCAGTTCTTCACGTATAAATGGAAGAACGGTAAATAAGAAGAGTACAGTAAAGGCAAATTTGCGCGTGCTAAATAACTAGAACTGCATAGTAAAATCGTCTTTGAAATTAATTCAGGGCGTAGGCGGTTTACATAGAGTGAAATTTGTCCACCCATAGAGTGACCAACTAATACAATATCCGAGAGAGCTAGATGTTCTATCAGATCGATAATAATAGCCGCTAAATTGTGATAAGAATACTTAAAGAGATGAGATTTATCACTTTTTCCGAATGGAGGTAAATCCAGGGCAATTACTGTACCTTCTTTCATTAATAAAGGAATGAGGCGTCGATAGCTAAATGAGGAAGATAGGAAGCCGTGAACGAGTACGAAAGTAGGTCGCCCTTTATTAATATTATTATGTTCATACAATTCGTAATGAATAGTAGTGCCGCGAGTGGAAAAAGTGAAGTAAGGACATTTGCATTCATGATTCATTTTTTGTCACTCCATTGATTTTTGTTCATATCATCTCCAAGTAAGAAAAAGATATGTTAACAAAAAAAGGCAAGATGACTATGCCATCTTGCCTTACGCTTATTTATCCCGCTATTTGTGGGAGTCAGGCTGCCCGTAAAAGCCTGATTGGTGAGGACTAATAATCAGTGGGGGATGGATATCCCCCACTGATTAAAGTTTCACTTTATTATCCACGCACAATATTAGGTGGTGTTTTTCCTTGTAATCCTGCTACTAAATTTTCAGCAGCTGTCATTGCCATTTGCTGTCTCGTTTTTAATGTTGCAGATCCGATGTGCGGTAAAGTCACAACGTTTTGCAATGATAAGAGCGGATTATCTTTTTGGATAGGCTCTTGTGTAAATGTATCGATACCAGCTGCAAATATTTTCTTTTCTGTTAATGCATGAATTAATGCAGTTTCATCTACTGTTTTCCCTCGAGAGGCATTAATGAAGATTGCTGTTTCTTTCATTAATGAAAATTCTTTTTCTCCGATAAGATGATACGTTTCATCTGTTAATGGAGTAAGAAGAATAATAAAATCAGATTGTTTGATTAGCGTTTGTAAATCACAATATGTAGCGTCAAATTTTTGCTCAGCGTCTTCCTTACGACGACGATTATAGTAAAGAATGTTCATATCAAATCCAAATTTCGCACGTTTTGCGACCGCTTCCCCGATTCGCCCCATTCCAATAATACCGATTGTACTATGGTGCACATCTAGTCCGAAGTGTTCTTTTCCGATTTCAGCATTCCATTCACCGTTTTTTACATATGAATCGAGTTCACACACGCGGCGACCAGCAGATAACATAAGGGCGAAAACAAGGTCAGCTACCGTATCATCTAATACGTATGGTGTATTCGTTCCGATGACATTTCGACTTTGCATTGCTTTTAAATCAAAATTATCGTAACCAACAGAAATGTTGCTCACTACTTTTAAGTTAGGAGCGGCTTGTAATAACTCTTCATTTATGGCTGAGCCGAAATTAAGTAATCCATCTTTATCTTTTATTTTTTCTAATAAAACATCACGAGGTACTTTCTCATTTTGATCCCATGTTTCGTAATCGCAGTGTTCCGATAAATAAGTTTCTACAAATGTTGGAACTGGCTCAGCAATATATACTTTTGGTTTCACGGTTCCATCCCCTTTCATCTTTAACCCGATTGGTGCGGGATAATAATCAGTGGGAATGAACCTCCCACTGATTAAAGTTTCACTTTATTTTTACATAATTCTCTAAAAAAATCTTCTTTTCAAACAGGGAAGGCTATTTGTATAATTTAGACAAAAACAAAAGAGAGGATGAGTTATATGATGACTGAAAAGGAATTAGAATTGTTAGCTTGCCTTGAAAAAAATAGTCGTTTATCTGTAGAAGTATTAGCGAAGCTGTTAAGTATAGATGTAGAAGAAGCGAAAAAGATGGTTGCGAAATTAGAAAGTGAAAAAATTATCGTGGACTATGTAACACATATCGATTGGACAAAAGTGAAAGAACATACTGGTTTAACAGCAATGATTGATGTGAAAGTTACACCGAAGCGTGGCGTTGGTTTTGATGCAGTTGCTGAACAAATTTATCGCTATTCAGAAGTGAAATCAGTTTATTTAATGTCTGGTACATATGATCTTTCTATTACGTTAGAAGGAAAAACGATGGGCGAAGTAGCGATGTTTGTTTCTGAGAAATTAGCAACAATTGAATCCGTTGTTTCTACGACAACTCATTTTATTTTGAAGAAGTATAAACATGAGGGCATTATTTATGAAAAAACTGATGATGATAAGAGAATTGTGGTGACACCATGAAGCAATTTGAACTATCTAGAGTAGCAGAATCTTTACAACCATCCGGCATTCGAAAGTTTTTCGATTTAGCGGCGAGTATGAAAGGTGTTATTTCACTCGGAGTGGGAGAGCCTGACTTTGTTACACCTTGGAATGTAAGGCAAGCATGTATTCGTTCTTTAGAGCAAGGATATACAGCATATACAGCAAATGCAGGATTATTAGAGCTCCGTCAAGAAATAGCAAAGTATCTAAAAAAACAATTTGCAGTATCTTATGATCCAAATGATGAAATCATTGTTACAGTTGGAGCGAGCCAAGCGCTAGATGTAGCGATGCGCGCTATTGTAAATCCTGATGATGAAGTGCTTATTATTGAACCAAGCTTCGTTTCGTATGCACCGCTTGTTACGTTGGCTGGCGGAGTCCCGGTTCCAGTAGCGACTTCATTAGAAGATGAATTTAAAGTACAACCAGATCAAATTGAAGCAGCTATTACAGCAAAAACAAAGGCGATTTTACTTTGTTCTCCAAATAACCCAACAGGTGCAATGTTAAATAAATCCGAATTAGAAAAGCTAGCAGTCATTGTGGAGAAATATAATTTAATCGTATTATCTGATGAAATTTATGCAGAGCTCGTATATGACGAAGTATATACAAGTTTCGCGAGTATTAAAAATATGCGTGACCATACGATTTTAATTTCAGGATTTTCAAAAGGATTTGCGATGACGGGATGGCGTCTTGGTATGATTGCAGCCCCTGTTCAATTTTCAGAATTAATGCTTAAAATTCATCAATATTCAATGATGTGTGCACCGACGATGTCTCAATTTGCAGCACTTGAAGCATTGCGTGCAGGAAATGATGAAGTAATTCGAATGAGAGATAGTTATAAAAAGCGTCGCAACTTTATGACGACATCTTTCAATGAAATGGGCTTAACATGTCATGTACCGGGCGGAGCATTTTATGTCTTTCCTTCCATTGCTTCAACTGGACTATCTTCAGCAGAATTCGCAGAACAGTTATTATTAGAAGAAAAAGTGGCTGTTGTCCCCGGAAGTGTATTTGGAGACAGTGGTGAAGGATTCATTCGTTGTTCATATGCGACATCGCTTGAGCAACTTATGGAAGCAATGAAGAGAATGGAACGGTTCGTAGAGAATAAAAAAAGGACAAAACACAATACGTTTTGTCCATAAAAGGGGGGGAATACTAGAAAGCCATGTGTTAGTATTCTATCCCAATATTGGAGAATTATACGTATTATAGGAAATTTCTTCGTGAATTTTGAATGAGTTCTATCATAGTGGTATAATTTACTAATATAAGGTGTACTTATTCTAGATAGCTTTACTGAGGATAAGTACTAACCAATCGGATATTTAACAATAAATACATCTGCTTTGCTATCTACAATTGTAGAGAAAATGGTAAACGTATGGGAGTGTTTCATATGTCAGAACAATATACAACAGGAGTGGTTGTAACAGGGAAAGTGACTGGAATTCAAGATTACGGTGCATTTGTAGCGTTAGATGCAGAAACACAAGGACTTGTGCATATATCTGAAATTACAAATGGATATGTAAAGGATATTCATGACTTTTTAAAGGTCGGCGATACAGTAGAAGTAAAAGTACTTTCAATTGATGAAGAGCACAGAAAAATGAGTTTATCGTTAAAAGCGGCGAAAAGAAAACAAGGAAGGGTTCTTATACCGAAGCCAACCGATAAAGGGTTCAATACGCTGCGTGAAAAGCTAACGGAATGGATTGAAGAATCAGAGTTAACAAAGTAAAAGAGGAGCGCATATGAGCGTTCCTCTTTTACTTTGTCTTATGATATATATTTGCAAATATGATTGCATGCAATCATATTCGTATGTCGGAGATGAAAAAGACATACTGACTATCGAATTTCATGTGTTTCTGGGTGAGTACCAAGATTTTCGGATGGTTTAAATAGTAAACCAAGATTGATAAGCCCAGAAATACCAACGATGCCATAAATAATACGTGCGAGAGCTGAACTTTGTCCACCGAAAATGGCAGCCACTAAGTCAAACTGGAAGAACCCGATCAGTCCCCAGTTAACAGCACCGATTACAGTGAAGACTAATGCGATACGTTGCAGAGTACTCATGAAAAAGCCCCCCTTAATGTGAAGCATGAGCAAGCGAAGAGTTAATAAGAAAATGTAACTCCTTTATAGAATGGTGTAGTTTTGGTGTTTTTATACATAAATAATGTACGAAAAAGGATGTATATACATCTATACCGAAAAATGCGAATTTTTATGCGAAAAATGAACTTTTTCTAAAAAATAAATAATGGTTACGTTTACAATTGTTGAATCGCTTGATTTACAACTTTAGTTTCGCTAAAGTGAATACAGAAATACATATACATAATTGGAGGGAAAAAGATGAGTACACATGTAACGTTCGACTATTCTAAAGCGTTATCCTTCATCAGTGAACATGAACTAACTTATTTACGTGATGCAGTAAAAGTATCACACCATGCAATCCACGAAAAAACTGGAGCTGGGAACGATTTCCTTGGGTGGGTAGAGCTTCCGCTTCAATATGACAAAGAAGAATTTGCTCGCATTCAAAAATGCGCAGAAAAAATTAAAAATGACTCTGACATTTTACTTGTTGTAGGTATCGGTGGTTCTTACCTAGGAGCACGTGCAGCAATCGAAATGTTAAACCATTCTTTCTACAACACGCTTTCTAAAGAACAACGTAAAACTCCACAAGTGCTATTTGTTGGACAAAACATTAGCTCCACTTACATGAAAGATTTAATGGACGTACTAGAAGGTAAAGACTTCTCTATTAACGTTATTTCCAAATCAGGTACAACAACAGAGCCTGCAATCGCATTCCGTATTTTCCGTAAATTATTAGAAGAGAAATACGGCAAAGAGGAAGCTCGCAAACGTATTTATGCAACTACAGATAAAGCGCGTGGTGCTTTAAAAACATTAGCTGATAACGAAGGTTACGAAACATTCGTTATTCCAGATGATGTTGGCGGTCGTTTCTCTGTATTAACACCAGTAGGTTTATTACCGATCGCAGTAAGTGGCCTAAACATTGAAGAAATGATGAAAGGTGCAGCTGCTGGTCATGATGACTTCGCGACATCAGAACTTGAAGAAAACCCAGCTTACCAATACGCAGTAGTTCGTAATGCTCTATACAATAAAGGGAAAACAATTGAAATGCTTGTTAACTACGAGCCAGCACTTCAATACTTCTCTGAGTGGTGGAAACAGTTATTTGGTGAAAGTGAAGGAAAAGATCAAAAAGGTATTTTCCCATCTTCAGCAAACTTCTCAACTGACTTACACTCATTAGGTCAATACATTCAAGAAGGTCGCCGTGATCTATTCGAAACAGTTCTTAAAGTAGGTAAATCTACACATGAACTAAAAATCGAATTAGATGACAACGATTTAGATGGATTAAACTACCTTGCTGGTGAAACTGTAGACTTCGTAAACACAAAAGCATACGAAGGTACATTACTTGCACATAGCGACGGCGGAGTACCAAACTTAATCGTAAATATTCCAGAACTAAACGAGTATACATTCGGTTACCTTGTATACTTCTTCGAAAAAGCATGTGCGATGAGCGGCTACCTATTAGGCGTAAATCCATTTGACCAACCGGGAGTAGAAGCATACAAGAAAAACATGTTCGCTCTACTTGGAAAACCAGGATTCGAAGAACTAAAAGCAGAATTAGAAGAGCGTTTAAAATAAAAAAACTGTTGGGGACGAGCCCCAACAGTTTTTTTTATGGGATTTTTTGACGAGTAGCCGACATTCCGGATTGAATCTCATATATATTCAGAATGGAATGGGTATGCTAAAGGAAAGGTCTAGGAGGGATTGATTTGATTCCGATTCAATCAAATTTAGTAGGGTGTACATATGCGTTATATAAGTTAGAAGAGGTTATGAAGCCACTTGGATATAGTATTGGTGGCAATTGGGATTATGATAAAGGATGCTTTGATTACAAAATTGACGAAGAAGATGGTTACCAATTTTTACGAGTGCCATTTACGGCTGTGGATGGAGAGCTAGATGTGCCTGGTGTAGTAGTTCGTCTTGAAACACCGTATATTATTTCGCACGTATATCAAGACGAACTAGATAATGAAGTAAATACGTTAGCTGCTGGGACGAGCTTAGATCAGTTTGCTGAACCGAAAGATCCAGATGGAGATGTGAAAAGAAAGTATATCGATATTGGTAAAGTGCTAGTGCAAGAACTAGAAAAGCATTTTTTTAATGGCGAATAACAATGAGTACGTCACTTTCAATGATAATAAAAGAATGAACTGGATTAATCATATATTGTTCATCACGCTTTATACCCAATAAGAGGATATTTTGTTTTAAAAGAGTGTAGCTGCAATTAGCGAAAGTTTGTCCTATACATGATGGAGCTAGTTCCATCAGTTGTAATTTGTTATCAGAGATTTCATCGTAGAGCGAAAATAATACACCAGAAATAGAAGGGAATAAAAGGGAGGCGGTAAATACATAGCTTGTCAATTTATTTCCTTCTATAATTTCTGATGCCCCTGCTCTCGTTGCATTTTGTATTTGCTCTGAAGTAAGTAGTTCAGCAATACAGTGAATGTTTGGATTAAGTCCCTTTGCAGTTAAAATATTTAAAATGGACTGTGTATCTGCTAAGCTTTCATTTTTTTCTTTATCAGCCGTTATTAATATTGTGTGTGCTGTTGTAATGTTTGCTTTTTGTAAAGTTTGATCGTGGTGTGGACAGCCTTTTATAAATTCTAAATGATGAAATGGTTTTGGAAGTAAAGAGAGTGTTTCATCAATTAAAACGATATCAAGATTTGGTTGTAATACATGCATTTGTTTCACAACGTGTTTGGCACGTTCATTCCAACCAACGATAATCATATGTCCGCTAGAAGTAGCCGCTTCTTCTCCTTTAATCTTCATATATTGTTTACTAATCATTTCGGTAGCAAATAGAACCATATAATAAGAACAAAATCCAGTTCCTAATAAAATAATGCCTATTCCAATAAGTTTCCCTATCGTTGTATGCGGGGCAAAGTCACCATAGCCAACGGTGAAGATTGTAACGATTGACCACCAAATCCCATCGAACCATGTAATAAAGTGAGTGGGTTCTAGTGTATGTATAAGAAAACCAGAGAAAGTAGTAAGTACAATAATAAAACAAATTAAACGAAAAATAATGGAATCACGAAATGTATCTACTAAGTTCGGGCGCGATTTCAATTTTGTATTCCTCCTTACTTTGCAGGACTACATTCATTGTTACCATTATAGAAAAAAGAAAAACTCCCTAATTAAAAAGAGAGCTTGTTTCATGTTACATACTTTCGACTTCAGTTTGTTGAACACTTTCGAGGTGTTGCAGGGCGTAGTAAACATCAGCGGTATGTCTTTTTTGATCGATAGACAATTTAAGATGTAAATAGTGAGAACCACTTTCTAATGTTTTGAGCTTCATATTTTTAACCTTTATATCCATTGCTTTTATTTCCTCAATGACAATAGGGATATTGTCCATATCTCGTACAACAAGTTTGACGGCAATATCGCGTTGGCGTAATGACCTGGGGCCTAAAAAATTCATAGCTAATGGGATGAGTTCTACACTAATCATAAGGAAACACATCCCGAAAATGGCTTCGAGATAAAAGCCAGCTCCGACGGCAATGCCGATACCAGAAGCACCCCAAATCATAGCTGCGGTAGTTAGTCCTGCAATACTATCATTTCCTCTTCGTAAAATAACACCAGCACCTAAAAAACCGATTCCTGACACAATTTGAGCCGCCAGTCGAAGTGGATCCATATTCATATGGTCAGTGTGTGGTAAATTGTAAGCTGCTTTAATAGAAACAATAGTTAAGAGGCAGCTAATAATAGAAATAACTAAACAAGTTTTTAAACCGAGTGGTTTACGTTTTAATTCGCGTTCTAAACCGATAGCGAATCCTAAAATAGCTGAGAGACCTAGTTTTATTAATAAATCGGTGTAGTCCATGTATATTCCTCCTTGTATGATATGGTATATGAATAAAACGTTTATATAGAAAGAAACGTTTTTGGACAGAGTGACTTTCTATAGAATATATGTAGGAATTACTTAGAAATGAAAGAGATATTTCGTTTAAGTATATGATATTAAAAAAGAAATGTAGTTGTTTTAAAAAAGTTTTCAAAAGGTGTTGCATTTCGTTTTTCTGCATGCTATATTAATAAACGTCGCTGATGCAGAAACGCAGAAAACGACAAAAAAGAAATTGAAAAACTTAGTTGACATCGAAAAACGAAGATGTTAACATAAGGAAGTCGCAAATGAGCGACTAAGTAGTTCTTTGAAAACTGAACGAAACAAACAACGTGAAACGTCAATTTTTATTTTAGATGCTAGACAAACTAACTTTATTGGAGAGTTTGATCCTGGCTCAGGATGAACGCTGGCGGCGTGCCTAATACATGCAAGTCGAGCGAATGGATTAAGAGCTTGCT
>NZ_JBQAFR010000002.1:0-1457331 GCF_051915945.1 Bacillus cereus group sp. MYBK30-2 | reverse complement strand
TGATGGCAGAGAGGCCACACCCGTTCCCATACCGAACACGGAAGTTAAGCTCTCTAGCGCCGATGGTAGTTGGGACCTTGTCCCTGTGAGAGTAGGACGTTGCCAGGCAAATGGAGGATTAGCTCAGCTGGGAGAGCACCTGCCTTACAAGCAGGGGGTCGGCGGTTCGATCCCGTCATCCTCCACCATTCTAGCCGACTTAGCTCAATTGGTAGAGCAACTGACTTGTAATCAGTAGGTTGGGGGTTCAAGTCCTCTAGTCGGCACCAGCAACTATGGCGGTTGTGGCGAAGTGGTTAACGCACCGGATTGTGGCTCCGGCATTCGTGGGTTCGATTCCCATCAGTCGCCCCATTTTTTCTTTAAAAATTATAATATGCGGGTGTGGCGGAATTGGCAGACGCACCAGACTTAGGATCTGGCGCCTTTGGCGTGGGGGTTCGACTCCCTTCACCCGCACTTTTAATAAAATAACTCATAACATGTCTTGCGGAAGTAGTTCAGTGGTAGAATACAACCTTGCCAAGGTTGGGGTCGCGGGTTCGAATCCCGTCTTCCGCTCCAATTTTCAATATGACATGCCGGGGTGGCGGAACAGGCAGACGCACAGGACTTAAAATCCTGCGGTGGGTGACCACCGTGCGGGTTCGACCCCCGCCCTCGGCACCATATGCGCCCGTAGCTCAATTGGATAGAGCGTTTGACTACGGATCAAGAGGTTAGGGGTTCGACTCCTCTCGGGCGCGCTTTTATTAACGGGAAGTGGCTCAGCTTGGTAGAGCACCTGGTTTGGGACCAGGGGGTCGCAGGTTCAAATCCTGTCTTCCCGATATTTCAAAAACATGGGGCCTTAGCTCAGCTGGGAGAGCGCCTGCCTTGCACGCAGGAGGTCAGCGGTTCGATCCCGCTAGGCTCCACTTACTTGAATATCTTTATGGCGGTGTAGCTCAGCTGGCTAGAGCGTACGGTTCATACCCGTGAGGTCGGGGGTTCGATCCCCTCCGCCGCTACCATAAAGGACCTTTAGCTCAGCTGGTTAGAGCAGACGGCTCATAACCGTCCGGTCGTAGGTTCGAGTCCTACAAGGTCCACCACTCAAAGTTTATATCTCGGAGGTATACCCAAGTTCGGCTGAAGGGATCGGTCTTGAAAACCGACAGGCGGCGAGAGTCGCGCGGGGGTTCGAATCCCTCTACCTCCTCCATTTTTTCTAAATTAAATATTATATCATCGCGGGGTGGAGCAGTACGGTAGCTCGTCGGGCTCATAACCCGAAGGTCGCAGGTTCAAATCCTGTCCCCGCAACCAAATGGTCCCGTGGTGTAGTGGTTAACATGCCTGCCTGTCACGCAGGAGATCGCCGGTTCGACCCCGGTCGGGACCGCCATTTTTACATAAAGGCTCGGTAGCTCAGTCGGTAGAGCAGAGGACTGAAAATCCTCGTGTCGGCGGTTCGATTCCGTCCCGAGCCACCATTTTGAAAAACGCAAGCCGGCTTAGCTCAATTGGTAGAGCAACTGACTTGTAATCAGTAGGTTGGGGGTTCAAGTCCTCTAGCCGGCACCACTTTCAAAATGAGCCATTAGCTCAGTTGGTAGAGCATCTGACTTTTAATCAGAGGGTCGAAGGTTCGAATCCTTCATGGCTCACCATTTTCAATTTAATGCGGGTGTAGTTTAGTGGTAAAACAAGAGCCTTCCAAGCTCTGGTCGAGAGTTCGATTCTCTTCACCCGCTTATCTATTATGGGCCTATAGCTCAGCTGGTTAGAGCGCACGCCTGATAAGCGTGAGGTCGATGGTTCGAGTCCATTTAGGCCCACCATAATATTCCGCAGTAGCTCAGTGGTAGAGCTATCGGCTGTTAACCGATCGGTCGTAGGTTCGAGTCCTACCTGCGGAGCCATATTATAGAGAAGTACCCAAGTGGCTCAAGGGGCTCCCCTGCTAAGGGAGTAGATCGCGAACGCGGTGCGAGGGTTCGAATCCCTTCTTCTCTGCCAGAACTGGCCCGTTGGTCAAGTGGTTAAGACACCGCCCTTTCACGGCGGTAACACGGGTTCGAATCCCGTACGGGTCATACTAAAAGAGATAGCATAATCTGCTATCTCTTTTTTGTTATGTAAAAGTAGACTTTGAATAGTCTGCTTTTTTTATGGATTTTTGTATACTTTTTTCTATTTCAATCGTCTAACTAATAGAAAGGAGAGAGCGGTGGAGTATGAAAAGGTCATTATAGAAACCTCTAAGAGTATTTATAGATATTTTCTTAAAATAGGGCTAACACCACATACCCATCAAGCTAACATTTTGAAGTGCCCCCAAAACGAAAATTTCATCTTTTCATAGGTGTCCATGAGAATTCAGTTCATTTTTTTCGTTTTGGGGAACATTTAATTTCTTAAGTTGATAACGATGTGGTGGGGCCTATTATGGCCTTAATTCAAAATTGATTTTAATAATATGTTCTTGCCTACACACCAAGCGACCATCTATTTTTCTTTACATAATCTCCAGACACAGTCCATATCAACTATAGATTCTTGTCTTATGCTAAATGTATTCCAAAACAAGGAGGTAATGAAAAATGTTTAAAACATTATTAGCAGGAACACTTTTAAGTACAGGATTATTAGCGGGTGGTGCAGTAGGTGCAGAAGATGTAAAATCAGATCAAAAAGTAGCAAAAGCAAAATATAGCGAAACAATTGAAAGAACAGAAGGTACAGACTCAAAACCTGTATTTGAAATGGGAGACCCTGAAAAATCAGAATATACAACAACTGTTGAAAGAACAGAAGGTACGGATTCTCAAAAAGGAAAAATTTTACCAATAAAGGAAGGCACAGACTCAAAACCTGAATTTGCAACAACTGTTGAAAGAACAGAAGGTACAGACTCTCAAGAAGGAAAAAATGTGCCAACAAAAGAAGAAAATTAAATAATATATAGTTATAACGAAGAGCATCCAAAAAGTGGTGCTCTTTTTATATTATAGGGATCAACTAGTTTTACTTAATATAGAACTGTAGCAGGAATTAAGGCTAGAACATGGGGTACTGTCTTTTCAAATCATGGTGTTTGGAGCAATAGTTTTGGTGGTAACGTTACAACATAAACATTTTATTAGAGATTTTTTAAATTTACATACACTCTAGATAGACTACATATCAACTTCAGATACTTGTTTTATGATACAAGTAATCAAACAAAAGGAAGGCAGTACAAAATGATTAAAACAGTATTAACAGTGCACTCTTTTAAGTACAGGAGATTATTAAAAGTACGATTCGAAGAAGTTTGAGTTATAAAAAGAAAATAGATAAATATAGTGAAAATAGATAAATTGACAAGAGAAAAGTACTTTGTATATATCACAGGTGCTTTTTATTTTCATTTTGATATAGGGCTTGAATTAAATTTTTACACTAAAATATATACGGCAAAAAGGGGGGGAGTTCATTGCACAAAATTATTTATGGAATATTAATTTTAATTTATACTTTGTATTCATTTTTTGTAAGTGATGGAAGTGAAGTAAGGTTTATTATGGTGTTAACTATAGTACTTATCTTTTCTGTGGTTTTAGAAAAAGGAAATGAAAACAAAACGACTGATTAAAGGTCGTTTTGTTTTCATTTTTTTAGTTGGCTATTATAGTCTAGATGTTTTAGGGATAGCACCAAATCGCCATCAAGCTTAAAGAACGATTTATCCCCAAACAATAAATACGAGCAAAATGCACAAAATTTTCGTTCTGGGAGTGGTATAAGATTTTAACTTGATGGGCATGGGGTTTACCCTCTTACAGAGTTAGAAGACAACTCGGACATCTCTGTTACTGTAGTTGCTGACCATCGTACTGCTTTTTCTTCATTCTTGTGCCTAGTATGATGAGGGCGACATAGATTACGATGGCAATCGAATCTATAAGCGTATCCGTAAGCCCCGATACGTCAAGCAATGCCGTTACACCAAGAATAACCATCAGTCGGACGGTCAGGATCGCCGCAATCAACCATGCGGCAAACCGGATCTTTGATCGCTCGGTTTGGAATGACATGAAAATGAAAGCGATGCCGAAGCACAGTTGTCTAAAGCTTTGCATAGTCTATCACTTATATTGAATGGTTTGGTGTTAGAAAAGAATGAACAATCTTAATGAATAGTTTTAAATTGATATGCAGTAATAGTTAAAATGGAGGTGATACAGCATATGTTAATTTATCCCGCATTAACGGGCAGTAAGACTCCCACCTCAAAATTCGGAGAATGCGAGGAAGTTAGGTGGGAGATCAACTGCCCGTAAACGCCCGATTGGTGCGGGCTAATAATCAGTGGGGGATGAACAAAACCCCCACTGATTAAAGTTTCACTTTATTTCCTCCTTTTCGCGTTAACAGGCTGTTTATTTATATGGAAAGGAAGCAATATATTGAAAAAAGAAAGAACACCTTTCATTTTTAAATTGGTAATTAAACTTATTTATTTCGATTCACAATCTTTATAAACCATCTTCATTGAGATTGATTCCACACTTGATTTAATCACTTTACACTCTATGTGAAAAAGTTCACAAATAGGTCATAATTTGTGAAGTAATTCACAATAATCCGTGCTACAATATGAATGTAAAGAAGTTAAACAACATTAAATTAGTATTTTAATTAATTACTTAAACAATAATAAAAAATAGATGTGAACAATAGAGAGGGGAAAATACCATGAAAAAAGGTATCAATCGCGTAGTATTAGTAGGAACAGGAGCTGTAGGTTGTAGTTACGCTTACTCAATGATCAACCAAGGTGTAGCTGAAGAATTCGTACTTGTAGATGTTAATGAAGCAAAAGCAGAAGGGGAAGCAATGGACTTAAGCCATGCGGTACCATTCTCTCCAGCACCAACAAAAGTTTGGAGCGGTAGCTATGCAGATTGTAAAGATGCAGATCTAGTTGTTATCACTGCTGGATTACCACAAAAGCCAGGTGAAACTCGTTTAGACTTAGTTGAGAAAAATACAAAGATCTTTAAACAAATCGTTCGCGGTATTATGGATAGCGGATTCGATGGAATCTTCTTAATCGCAACTAACCCAGTTGATATTTTAACTTACGTAACTTGGAAAGAATCTGGTTTACCGAAAGAGCGCGTAATCGGTTCTGGTACAACTTTAGACTCTGCTCGTTTCCGCTACATGTTAGGTGACTACTTAGATGTAGATCCACGTAACGTTCATGCTTACATCGTTGGTGAGCACGGTGACACTGAACTTCCAGTATGGAGCCACGCTACTGTAGGTGTACAAAAGCTGGAAACAATCTTAGCGAACAACGAACAATACAAACAAGAAGATTTAGATAAAATCTTTGAAAATGTACGCGATGCAGCTTACCATATCATCGAACGTAAAGGCGCAACTTATTACGGAATCGGTATGTCACTACTACGTGTAACTAAAGCGATCTTAAGCAACGAGAACAGCGTATTAACTGTATCTGCATACCTTGAAGGTCAGTACGGTGAGAAAGATGCTTACGTAGGTGTTCCAGCTGTTATTAACCGCGAAGGTGTACGTGAAATCGTAGAGCTTGAATTAAACGAAGAAGAAAAAGCGAAATTCGCTCATTCTGTAAAAGTATTAAAAGAAACAATGGCACCAGTACTATAATAATTGCTAAATGAATCAGAGGCGGGAAACTGCTTCCTACCTCTGATCATATATAAATTGAATATAAATTCCTTTTCCAGTTTCCCTTGTATATCCCCAATATACCCCTGTTGTTGGAGAAGGGTCGTTTATAGAAAAAAGCACTCTATTTTCGAATAGAGTGCTTTTATGTGTTATTTTTTCGGTGTTAGTGATTTTGCTGCATCGTGTCCTTTTTCAAGAAGTTCTTTTCAACGAAGCGAATGTCTTTTTCATCGATGATGCCATCATTATTAAGATCACCGTCTTTTACAGCCAGTCCTTTTTAACCGTATTGACCGATTAATTTACCATCTTTTTTTTCACTACCTAATTTCGTTGTTAGACGGCTTGTTAAATGACCTGGCACTTCTACATAGAAGTTATAGTCACGTTTATCCCGCATTAACGGGCAGTAAGACTCCCACCTCAAAATTCGGAGAATGCGAGGAAGTTAGGTGGGAGATCAACTGCCCGTAAACGCCCGATTGGTTCAACTAATAATCAGTGGGGGATGAACAAAACCCCCACTGATTAAAGTTTCACTTTATTTACAGGAAGTCCGTTTATGCTGAAGAAGCCATATTTGTCTAATTTACTTTCGTATTTATGGCGATAAGCATCAGTAGCATATACTTTTGCACCAAGTTTCGTATAATCGAATTTTTCATCTAAATATCCACGTTCGTTTACGAATGCTTCAGGCGTAATGTTTCCTTCAACTAATGAATTGTAGTTACAAAGGTTTGTAGTTCTTTATTGAGAACAAGTATATGCTTATGAATTTTTCATTTCAATAAAATTTGTGACAAAAAATGTTGAGAAATATTATTTTATGGCAGATTAATTTGTTGGTATTTTACATGGAAAATAGCGTGAAAAACGGAGAGAAATCAATAAAATAAATATTGAGCAATAAAGAATGGTGAGAAATAGTGAGGAGAAATGAAGCGTTTGCAATGAATATTCGTCAAAATTCGATATTTTATATAGAAATATGAAAGAAATTCAACATTTTCAAGAAAAAAACGTATATTTTTTAAAAAATAACAAGGATATTTCAGTTTTTCGCAGAAATGATAAAGTGTTAAAAATTTCTGTCATCTTAGTGAGGTGAGCATATTGGATGTAATAAAGTGTGAAGAAGTGAAACGAGATGAGTTTCATACAGAAAAGTACTATGACAGTTATAACATCTTTGGGGCACATATTGTGACGGAAGATGGGATGCGAGGTGTACGATTTACAGTATGGGCTCCTCATGCTAAAGCAATGAGTGTTGTTGGAGATTTTAATGAATGGGATTATGAGCAACATAAGATGCTACAAGTGACAGAAGAGGGGATTTGGTCCTTGTTTGTACCGCATATTGAAGAGAAGGAAATATACAAGTATGCGATTGAAACGATGGACGGTGACGTTATTTTAAAAGCGGATCCTTATGCAGTATATGCAGAAGTAAGACCAAATACGGCATCTGTAGTTTTTGATATAGAGGGATATGAATGGAATGATAAAAACTGGGTCCGTAAGAGAAAGAAAAAATCGATTTATAAAGAAGCGATGACAGTTTACGAATTACATTTCGGTTCTTGGAAAAAGAAAGAAGATGGAGACCTGTATTCTTACAGGGAAATGGCCGAGGAACTCATTCCGTATGTGGTGGAACATCAATTTACACATATTGAAATTATGCCGCTTGTTGAGCATCCATATGATCGTTCTTGGGGATATCAAGGAACGGGATATTATGCAGCAACAAGTAGATTCGGCACGCCACATGATTTGATGTATTTTGTCGACGAATGTCATAAATATGGAATCGGTGTCATTTTAGATTGGGTGCCGGGGCATTTTTGTAAAGATGCTCACGGTTTATATTTATTTGATGGGACACCGACTTATGAATATAAAGATATAGATGTACAAGAAAACCGGGTATGGGGAACTGTTAATTTTGATTTAGGAAAGAGGGAAGTACGGAATTTCTTAATTTCAAATGCGTTATTTTGGATGAAGTATTTCCATATTGATGGTTTCAGGGTAGATGCAGTTGCGAATATGCTGTACTGGAATAAAGAAGGAAAAGAGCAAAGCAATGAACACGCTGTTTCTTTCTTACGAGAGTTAAATGAAGCTGTGTTTGCAGAAGATGAAGACTTTCTTATGACAGCAGAAGATTCAACAGCTTGGCCACTTGTAACAGCTCCAACATACGAGGGTGGACTTGGATTCAATTACAAATGGAATATGGGCTGGATGAATGACGTGCTGAAATATATGGAATGTGCACCCGAGTACCGGAAATACATTCATGAGAAAATGACATTCTCTTTACTATATGCTTACTCTGAAAACTTCATATTACCGCTTTCTCATGATGAAGTCGTTCATGGGAAAAAGTCGTTATTAAATAAAATGCCGGGAGATTACTGGGATAAGTTCGCCCAACTTCGTTTATTATATGGATATTTCTTTACTCATCCAGGTAAGAAATTACTCTTTATGGGTGGAGAATTCGGGCAATTTGATGAGTGGAAAGACCTTGAAGAGTTAGATTGGAATTTACATGATTTTGAAATGCATCGTTATATGCATGATTACTTTAAAGAGCTCATAGCATTGTATAAGCGCTCAAAACCACTTTGGCAGCTTGATCATTCACCTGAAGGATTTCAGTGGATTGATGCTAATAATAATGAGCAAAGTATTTTCTCGTTTATCCGCCAAGGGGATAAGCAAGAAGATGCGTTAGTTGTCGTATGTAATTTTACGAAAGCTACATATGAAAACTATAAAGTAGGTGTACCAGATTTCGAGTATTATAACGAAGTTTTAAACAGTGACGCTGCACAATATGGCGGTTCGGGGCAAGTCAATAAGAAACGTCTCAAGACGATTCTAGAGCCGTACCATAATCAAGCAGCACATGTAGAAATTACAATTCCACCATTTGGCGTATCCATATTACGACCAGTGAAGACGAGAAAGGGGAGCAAAAAACAAGATGGCTCAAAAACAAAAGTGCGTAGCAATGTTACTAGCAGGGGGAAAAGGTAGTCGTTTAAGTGCATTGACAAAAAATTTAGCCAAGCCAGCTGTTCCATTTGGTGGTAAATATCGCATTATTGATTTTACGTTAAGTAACTGTGCGAACTCCGGTATTGAAACGGTTGGGATTTTAACACAATATCAACCGCTAGAACTTCATAATTATATTGGAATCGGAAACGCTTGGGATTTAGACCGTGTAAACGGTGGGGTCACAGTTTTACCTCCTTATGCGGAGTCTTCAGGTGTGAAGTGGTATACAGGTACGGCAAGTGCCATTTATCAAAACTTAAACTATTTAAGCCAGTATGAACCAGAATATGTCCTTATTTTATCAGGTGACCATATTTATAAAATGGATTACAGCAAAATGTTAGATTACCATATTGAGAAAGAAGCGGACGTTTCGATTTCTGTTATTGAAGTGCCTTGGGATGAAGCAAGTCGTTTCGGTATTATGAATACAAATGAAGAGATGGAAATTGTTGAATTTGAGGAGAAACCGCAATTTCCAAGAAGTAATCTTGCATCAATGGGAATTTATATTTTTAACTGGGCTATTTTAAAAGAATATTTAGAGATGGATGCAAGAAATCCTGAATCTAGTAATGATTTCGGAAAAGATGTACTTCCGCTTTTATTAGATGAAGGGAAGAAGTTGATGGCGTATCCGTTTGAAGGATATTGGAAAGATGTTGGAACGGTAAAAAGCTTATGGGAAGCGAATATGGATTTACTTCGCGATGAAACATCGTTGAACTTGAATGATCGCAATTGGCGTATTTATTCTGTCAATCCAAATGAGCCACCTCAATATATTGCAGAACAGGCAAAAGTAGAAGAATCGCTTATTAATGAAGGGTGTGTCATTGAAGGGGACGTGAAGCATTCTGTATTATTCCAAGGAGTAACGGTAGAAGAAGGTAGTATGGTAATTGATTCTGTCGTTATGCCGGGGGCAAAGATTGGTAAAAATGTTGTGATCGAAAGAGCGATCGTTGGATCGGAAATGGTTATTGAAGATGGAACAATAATTCGTCCAGAAAAAAATGTTGACGATGTAGTACTAATTGCTGAAGGGAAATAGAAAAGGGGGATGAAATGAATGGGAGAAAAAATGTTAGGAATTATTAATGCAACGGGAAGTTTTCCTTCCTTAAAGAAAGTAACAGGGCATCGTTCACTAGCGGCGTTACCGTTTGGGGGCCGTTATCGACTCATTGATTTCATGCTTTCAAATATGGTGAATTCTAATATTCATAGTGTGGCAGTTTTTACAAGTCATAAAAACCGTTCGCTAATGGACCATGTCGGTTCAGGAAAACAGTGGGATTTAGATAGAAAAAGAGACGGACTGTTTTTATTCCCGCCAAATTGCCAATGTGACCAAGATGAGTTTGGGTCTTTTGCGCATTTTAGAAGACATATTGATTATTTTCTAAGAAGCAGAGAAGAGTACGTTGTTATTACGAATAGCCATCTCGTAACAGCATTAAATTTTCAAGCGGTGTTAGAGCGACATATACATACGGCAGCTGATATTACAGAAGTTTGCCATGAAGGGGTTTCGCTTCAAACATACGTGTTAAAAAAACAATTGTTGTTAGATTTATTTGAGACATATAAAGATGTGGAGCAATATAGTTTATTCGATGTAGTGAGAGAAAAGCGGGGAAAATCACTGCATATTGCTACGTATGAGCATACAGGATATGTAGCTATTATTGACTCGATTGAAAGTTACTATAAACATAGCTTAGAAATTTTGCAACCTGTTATTTGGAAGCAATTATTTAAGAAAGAAGCACCGATCTTTACGAAAGTAAAAGATGAGCCGCCAACTCGTTACTTAAAGGGTGCAGTCGTGAAAAACACAATGATTGCAAACGGCAGTATTATTGAAGGGGAAGTAGAAAATAGTGTGGTTTCCCGTTCTGTTAAAATTGGAAAAGGTTCAATTGTTCGTAATAGCATTATTATGCAAAAGAGCCAAATTGGAGATAATTGTATAATAGATGGTGTTATTATTGATAAAGATGTGAAACTTGGCGACGGTGTAGTTTTAAAAGGAACTGCTGATAAGCCATATGTTGTAGAAAAGGGTAGTGTTCAAAATAGTACAATCAATAGTTATTCGTAAATAGCGGGTGAATAATCAGTGGGGAGGATGAAGAAAATCTCCACTGATTAAAGTTTCAATTTACATGAAAACTTGAAGGGAGGAAGCTGTAAGGAGAGCGATTTATGATGTATACGCTTTTCGCGCAGTGGGACAACAGGTGAATATTTTATTTGCAGTATCAGAATGTGTACCGTTTATTAAATCAGGAGGTTTAGCTGATGTAGCAGGAGCGCTCCCGAAAGAACTAAAAAAATTAGGAGTGAATGTTCGCATTATACTTCCGAACTATAGTCTTATCCCGAAAGAGCTAAGAGAAGGATGTACGCTTCATAAAGTAATTAATATTCCTCTTGGGTGGAGAAACCAATATTGCGGGATTTTAAAAGGTGAGCAGGACGGAATCACGTATTACTTAATAGATAATGAATATTATTTTAAGAGAGATTCCCTGTACGGTCATTATGATGATGGGGAGCGTTTTTCTTATTTCTCAAAAGCAGTTTTAGAGTGTATTCCGCATCTTGATTTTGAAGTGGACGTTCTTCATAGCCATGATTGGCATACGGCTATGGTTAATTTCTTACTTCGTGAAAAGTATCAAGATAACCCGTTATATGAGCGTATTAAAACGGTATATACGATTCATAACTTGCAGTTCCAAGGAGTATTTCCTCCTGAAGTGATGTATGACTTGTTAGAGCTTGGCCATGAATATTTTCATAGTGAACAGTTAGAGTTTTATGGAAATGTGAACTTTATGAAAGGCGGTATTATCGCATCTGACAAAATTACAGCGGTTAGCCCGACATATAAAGAAGAAATTCAATATGAGTTTTTCGGTGAGAAGTTAGATGGATTACTTCGAAAATATAATGATAAGCTTAGCGGCATTGTAAATGGAATTGATACGAGCGTATATAATCCAGAAACGGATTCGTATATTACAGCTCAGTATAGTGCAGATTCATTATACGAGAAGAATGAAAATAAACGCGCATTGCAGCGTTATTTTGGTTTACCAGAAAAAGAAGATACACCAATTATTTCAATGGTAACAAGGTTAACGAAGCAAAAAGGTCTGGATTTAGTACGTACTGTATTCCGTGAAATAATGGAAGAAGATGTACAATGTATTATTTTAGGATCGGGTGATTCAGAATACGAGCAGTTCTTTGAATGGATGGCATATGAGTATCCTGAGAAGGTGAAGGTGTATATTGGATTTAATGAGGAGCTTGCGCATCAAGTGTATGCGGGAAGTGATTTGTTTTTAATGCCATCGCTTTTTGAACCGTGTGGACTTGGACAACTTATTGCACTAGCATATGGCACAATTCCAATTGTAAGAGAAACAGGCGGACTAAATGATACTGTACATTCTTACGATGAAGAAACTGGAGCTGGGAATGGCTTCAGCTTTACGAATTTTAATGCACATGACATGTTACATACGATTCTTCGTGCAATTGAGTTTTATCAAGATAAACCGGTATGGGAGCAACTTGTAAAGCAAGCGATGACTGAGGACTATAGCTGGGGAAAATCAGCTCTTGCATATAAGGAATTGTATAAGAGTCTCATGGAATAACATTTAGGTGGTGAAAAAATGTTTACTCATGTTGAATGCTTCAAATCAGCTTTTCTAGAAAAACTAGAGACGATGTATGGGAAAAGTTTCAAAGATTCTACAACTCGTGATCAGTATAATACGCTCGGTCATATGGTTCGTGAGTACATGAATAGTCAATGGATTGCAACGAATGAAAGTTATCGGTCTGGAGATCAAAAGCAAATGTATTACTTATCCATTGAGTTTTTACTTGGGCGTTTGCTTGGAAGTAACATATTAAATTTAGGCATTCGAGATGTGTGTGAAAAGGGACTTTCTGAACTTGGAATTTCTTTGCAAGAGTTAGAAGAGATTGAAGCAGATGCTGGCCTTGGTAATGGTGGACTTGGACGTTTAGCAGCCTGCTTCCTCGACTCGCTCGCTTCTTTAAACTTGCCAGGACATGGCTGTGGTATTCGTTATAAACATGGCTTGTTTGATCAAAAAATTGTTGATGGCTACCAAGTGGAATTTCCAGAACAGTGGCTTCTTCATGAAAACGTTTGGGAAGTAAGAAGGTATGATCAAGCTGTAGAAGTAAGCTATTTTGGAAACGTTGAACCACTAGAAATTGATGGACGTTTAGAGTTCCGGCATACAAACGCAGAAGTTATTATGGCAGTACCATACGACGTTCCAGTTGTAGGCTATGAAACGAGTACTGTAAATACGCTTAGACTTTGGAATGCAGAGCCAGTTCCTTTCCCGCAAAATTGTAAAGATATTTTGAAATATAAGCGTGAAACAGAGGCAGTATCGGAGTTTTTATATCCAGATGATACGCATGATGAGGGGAAAATACTTCGTTTGAAACAACAGTATTTCCTCGTATCAGCAAGTTTGCAAAACATCGTTCGTATGCATAGGGAGCGACATGGTAGTCTTCGTCAGTTACATGAAAAAATTGCGATTCATATTAACGATACACATCCAGTTCTAGCTATTCCGGAACTTATGCGTATTTTATTAGATGAGGAAAAACTAGCATGGGAAGAAGCTTGGAACATCACAACGCAGACGATTTCCTATACGAATCATACGACGTTATCAGAAGCGCTTGAGAAATGGCCAATTCACATTTTCAAACCGTTAT
Organism: Bacillus cereus group sp. MYBK30-2; assembly: GCF_051915945.1. NCBI lineage: Bacteria > Bacillati > Bacillota > Bacilli > Caryophanales > Bacillaceae > Bacillus > Bacillus cereus group sp. MYBK30-2. Next base: position 1,443,771 of record NZ_JBQAFR010000002.1, on the reverse strand, counting down.
TACCGAGAATTTATATGATTATTGAAGAGATTAATGAACGTTTCTGTCGTGAGCTTTGGGAACGTTATTCATACGATTGGAATCGCATTGAGAACATGGCAATTATTGCGCATGACCTTGTGAAAATGGCTCATTTGGCAATTGTCGGAAGTCATAGTGTAAATGGTGTAGCGAAAATTCATACGGAAATTTTAAAGCAGCGTGAAATGCGATTGTTTTATGAATTTTATCCAGATAAGTTTAATAATAAAACGAATGGAATTGCTCATAGGCGCTGGCTAATGAAGGCGAATCCGCAGCTGACGAATCTTATTTCGGAAGCGATTGGAGAAGAGTGGAAGAAGCGGCCAATTAAACTGCAAGCGTTACAAGCTTTTCATCAAGATGCTAGTTTTCAAGAAAAGCTTGCAGGGGTAAAACAAGAGCGTAAGGTCATTTTAGCGGAGCGCATTCAAAATAAAATGGGGATTCATATTGATCCAAATTCTATTTTTGATGTGCAAGTGAAAAGGTTACATGCCTATAAACGACAATTATTAAATGTTCTTCATATTTTATACTTGTATAACCGTTTAAAAGAGGATACTAGTTTTTCATTTTACCCGCGCACTTTTATTTTTGGAGCGAAAGCATCACCTGGCTATTATTATGCGAAGAAAATTATTAAATTAATAAATGAACTTGCAAGAAAAGTAAATAATGATCCATACGTAAGTCAATATATGAAAGTTATCTTTCTAGAAAACTACCGAGTTTCTTTAGCGGAAGATATATTCCCGGCAGCGGATGTGAGCGAACAAATCTCAACTGCAAGTAAGGAAGCATCAGGAACAGGGAATATGAAATTCATGATGAATGGTGCAATTACACTCGGAACGTTAGACGGGGCTAATATTGAAATAAAAGACCGGGTCGGTGATGAAGCCTGTTTCATTTTCGGCTTAACAGCGGAAGAAGTGCTTCATTACTATCAAAATGGTGGATATCGTGCAGGTGACTATTATCACCACAATATGCACATTAAAAAAGTAGTAGATCAGTTAACGAATGGTTTCTTTGCACATGCTGGGGCTGAATTTGAAGCAATTTACGATTCCCTCGTTATTCAAAATGATGAATACTTCGTTCTTCGAGATTTTAGTCCATATGCTGATAGACAAGAAGCTGTCGGTAGAGCCTATGAAAATAGGACGAAATGGTTAGAAATGTCGATTTTAAATATTGCACAATCTGGGCATTTTGCAAGTGATCGAACAATTTTGCAGTACAGCAATGAAATTTGGGGTATTGGTAATACTGTTAAACTTTTTTAGATGAAAGCTCCGTTTGAAGGGGCTTACGTTTATTAACTGTTAAAACAGGAATATAATTGCTTAGAAAAGTAAAACGAGCTTAAGGAGACTTAAGCTCGTTTTACTTATTTTGTTTAAGAAAGAAATGGGATAGCGGTATATATTATACCTGTTCCGCCATATTCCTCTGTCGCAAAGTATGAAAATGTAAAGAAACCTGTAAACGAAAAAATTATCATGAGAAAAAGTGCAAAGAAAAATTTTAGCATGTAAGGTCCCCTCATCCGAAAGTAAATTCATATATTATTATAGTCTACAAATATTTAATTTCCAATTGTTTACTGGTTAAAAATGAGAAGTCAGACATGTTTTGTATGTTGTAATGGAATGATTATTCGTAATAGATTTTGTGTTCTTCGTAAATGTCATGTTGTGATGAACGTGTGCATATTCCCAGTCTTGTTCATTAAAATGGACATTTCGCGGAGGGAGAAGAGGAATGACATCGAATAAATTGACAAAGCGAAAGCTACTAGCTACTTGCAATTTATAATAATTTCGAAAGGCAATATCTCCAACTTTTGGAGAGGCGAATGTATAAAGACCGTATTGTGCGAAGGCAGTATTTATACGTGCATCTAGTATGTGTAATGTAGCGAGTGCTCCCCCTAAGCTATGGCCTGTTGCAAGAAGTTTCTTATGGGCTGGTAATGATACGAGCATATCCATAATGGAATCCCGGCAAGATTCATAAATTGAAAGAAAGCCATTATGGACATTTCCGCTATTTAAAGCATAGGGGTATGGCCTTTGGTTGACGAGTGAATCGATAATCCAATCTGTATCTGTTTGTGTGCCCCTAAAAGCTACAATAATCGTATCCTCAGATTCTAATATGAACCCAAACCAATCCGTCTTTTGAATCGCTTTTCCTTGAAAGCCTTGTACATATTGGAATCCATCAGGTATTTCAAAAATCCCGTTGTGTTTATATTGTTCATACGTTAGATCGCAGCAAGATGCTAACAATATGGCAGTATCTTTATCAAAGGATAAAGGAGTACGCATCAAGCAAGCCCTCCTTAAGAAAAGGTATAGTTCAATATATGAGTGAGGGACTTGATTCATTCTTTTGGAAAACCGGTTGATGATACAGAAGTCCAAAACCTTGTCAATCAGCATATGAAGGAAATTCTTAAGTATGTCGGAGAAGAGACGATGTATTCTTTAAGTAAAAAATAGAGGATGTAGAAGAACAATATAATAAGATGATGCCCGCTCCTTATATAGAGGAAGAAGAGGTATGGCTTAATGAAGTGATGGAATATTATATGATTCAAAATGGTTTGTATAGTCCGCCTAAGTAAAAAGCGCCCTATAAGGGCGCTACTTTTTACTCTTTTCCATCTAACAAGCGACCAAGTCCGCCTAAAACGCTGCCTTCACCGCTGTTTTGAGCTGCTGGGCTTGTAAGGCGTGCTGCTAAGCGGCTAAGTGTTAAGGACTGGATCCAAACCGTTCCAGGCCCTTCTAACGTTGCGAAGAATAAACCTTCGCCGCCAAATAGAGCTGTTTTTACTTTTCCAACGAATTCAACATCATAGTTAACGTCTTTTGTCATTGCAACGAGACAACCTGTATCAATGCGAAGTTTTTCACCAGGTTTTAATTCACGCTTATATACTGTTCCGCCTGCGTGCATGAAAGCAAGTCCATCACCTTCAAGTTTCTGCATGATGAAACCTTCACCACCGAAGAAGCCAGTGCCTATTTTTTTTGTAAACTCGATTCCGATCGAAACACCTTTTGCCGCACAAAGAAATGCATCTTTTTGGCAGACTACTTTTCCTTGATATTCTGTTAAATCAACTGGAACAATCTTTCCTGGATAAGGAGCGGCGAATGATACGTGTCGTTTGCCATGGCCCGTATTTGTAAATACAGTCATAAACATGCTTTCCCCTGTAACGAGACGTTTACCAGCGCCCATTAATTTGCCGAATAGACCACCAGATGGTCCGGAACCATCACCGAAGATCGTTTCCATTTCGATATGATCTTCCATCATCATCATTGCACCGGCTTCAGCGATAACGCTTTCTTCTGGGTCTAATTCAATTTCAACGAACTGCATATCATCGCCATATAATTTATACTCGATTTCATGTGCTTGCATTTTTTCACCTCATAATATGTAGTAATTATATTGTATAGAAATCAAAGGAATTAGAATACTGTATTTTTGTAAATTTTTGAATAAAAATAGAATGAAAACTTAAGGTTATACTAGGATTATAAAAAACGATGGGATGAAAGTGTTCTCATTTGACGTATTGGATTGAGCGTGATATAGTGAAGTCACTATTGAGCTACATAATGTGGTACGGAAATAAAGCACGTTGAATTAAAGGCTGTAAGCTTGTTATACATTCATGTCCTTTATATCCACCTTTTCATGTGGATTCATAGTTTCATTTTTATTTAGGAGGTACATGACATGCAAACAGGTAAAGTTAAATGGTTTAACGGCGAAAAAGGTTTTGGCTTCATCGAAGTTGAAGGCGGAGAAGACGTATTCGTACATTTCTCAGCAATCCAAGGCGAAGGCTTCAAAACTTTAGAAGAAGGTCAAGAAGTTTCTTTCGAAATCGTTGAAGGCAACCGCGGACCACAAGCAGCTAACGTTACAAAAAACTAATTAGCTAGCGAAAAGAAAGCATTCCGAACTTCGGAATGCTTTTTTTATGCTTTAGAACCAGACTCATCTGAAGATAAGTCACCTTTAAAGGTGCGTTCTTCAAAGTCATCAAGCATTTGTTCATATTCTTCATGTTCCTCTGTTGCGAAAACTTGCGGGTTTTTTCCATACATATCTGTTCCGATAAAGTTTTCGAAATCCTCTACATAGCCAACATTCTCTTCACTATTTACGTACATTCCATTAAAGTTTTTTGAATCCTGTCTTTCTAAATCAGACGGTGTTTCTGACGTCCCGTAGTTTGCAACATCTTGCCATGCATCTTCAGCATCGTATTCAACAGAGCGATCTTCGTCGTGTTTGTGAAACGAAGGAGCCAACACTTCTTCTTCAACTGGGCGCGCCCTCATATCTAATTTATTTGTAGTGTGCTGAATACACGTTGTAGCAGTCGGCATTGCTTCTAATCTTTCGAACGGAATTTCTTCACCAGATACTTCACAAATTCCGTACGTACCAGCTTCAATTTTTTGCAGGGCATGTTTCGTATCTTCTAACTGTTTATGCCAAAATTCGATGAGACCGAAATCTTTCTCACGTTCGTACAATTCTGTAGCCATATCACCAGGATGGTTGTCATAAGCAGATAATTCTCCCACTGAATCACGTTCAGAAGCGCGGTCTGTATTCTCATGGGTTTGTATTGTTTGTTCAACTTCTTGCTGTTGTTTTTCTAAAATGGATTTAAATTGATTTATTTGTTGTGGAGTTAACATAGTCGTCCACCCTCCTACAATTCAGTTTCTTTATGTAGTATGAGCGTTGGCGAGAGGAATTATGAGATGAATTTCAGTGCCGTGATTTGGCGAGAGGTCGATATAACTGAAAAATCGCCGATATATTTGGAGTTGCGGTCGATATATTAGAAAAATCGCTGATATATGAAAAAGGAGCCGCCTAAGCAGCTCCTTCTTATAGGAAATATCCAAGTAATAATCCGATTCCCATTAGGAGACCGAAGATAGTGTTTGTTTTTGCTGTTGCAATCATAGCAGGTACCATTTCCATTGGAATGCTTTTGCCGATAAAGCCCTTTGTCGCTTTAAATGCTTTTGGTGCACTTAAGAATACGATAAGCATCCATGGTGATACGATGTTAACGATAATTAAAGCAATTGTCCAAATGTAGGAAACGATAAACATAGAAGCAAGAACACCAACTGCTCTTTCGCGTCCAACGAGAATCGCCAATGTTTTACGACCATTTTCTTTATCACCATCTAAATCACGGATGTTGTTAGATAGTAAAATTGCACCGATTAAAATGGAGCTTGGAATAGATAGTAAAACTACTTCTGATGTTACTGCTCCTGTTTGGATAAAGAATGAAATACCGATAATAATGACACCCATAAATAATCCTGCTGTTAGCTCTCCAAATGGTGTATATGCAATTGGAATTGGGCCGCCTGTGTAAAGGTAAGCAACGGCCATACAAACAAGACCAATCACGGCAAGCCACCAGCTAGAGTTCATACAAATATAAACACCTAATAGTATTGCGATACCAAAAAATCCGAATGCTAAGTTAAGCACGGTTTTTGGTTTAATGCCATCGCGGACGATAGCGCCGCCAATTCCAACTGAACCTTCATGATCTAATCCTCTTTTATAATCAAAGTATTCATTAAACATGTTCGTTGCTGCTTGAATGAGAAGGCAAGCAAGAAGCATCATAAAGAATAGAGGAAGATGTATTTGATTTATACCTCCGACCTGCATTGCATAAGCTGTTCCGATGAAAACAGGAACGAAAGCTGCTGTTAATGTATGGGGACGTAATAAACTCCACCAAATGCGCCAGCCTGTTTGTTTACTTGGCTTTGGCGCCGTAGGAGAGGAATTCGTTTCGACGTTCATTTCCATGTTGAATCCTCCTTGGTCACATATTGTACACAATTAAGTGTAGAAAAAGCATCATTTAGTGTCAACGTTTATTTTCTAGGAAGAGAAGGTGAATTTCTCAGAAATGCTAAACGTTGACAGGCCTTTCCTTTGAGGTGTATCTTAAAATCAAGCGTAATTATGACTATTTTTCGCCCATAGGGGGGAGACAATTGTGATTCAAACGAAACAAAAAGGCTTACAAGAAGTTCTTGTTACAGCTATTAAGCGTGCGACTGATGAAAAAACATTGGTTAGTTTTGTAAAACAAATAGATTGGGTGGATCCACTTCTGTTTTATGCAGCAGGAAAAAGGATTGCATTCGAAAATAGATGTTATTTTGCAGACCCAGCTCAGCATGTAATATTGGCTGGAATTGGCTCTGTTTTCACTATAGCAAATTCTTCTCACGAACGCTTTCAAAGTGCTCGTGATGAGTGGCATCAATTGCAGGAAAAAGCGATTGTTCAAAGAGAAGAATACGAATTTGGAACAGGACCTCTTTTATTTGGCGGATTTTCATTTGACCAAGAAAAAGAGAAAACGGACCTTTGGAAGGAATTTAAAGATACAACATTTTTACTACCAGCATTTTTATTAACTGTAAAAAATGAAAAAGCGTGGTTAACGATTAATAAGTTTGTTTCAGCTGAAGATTGTGCAGAAACTCTTTATAACGAAATTATTTCTTTAGAAGAGAGAATTTTACAAGAGAGTAAATGTGCACTAGAAGGAGAACAACTAACAGTTACTTCTAAAGTAGAAGTTGATCCGAAGGGCTGGATGAATGCGATTGGAAAAGTGCAAGATGAGATGAAGCAAGGGAACGTGCAGAAGGTTGTATTAGCAAGGGAGCTAAAATTAACGATGGATCAGCATATTGATTCCTCTCTTGTTTTAGAAGCGCTTCGCATTGGGCAACCGGATTGTTACGTATTTTCTTTTGATTATAAAGGAGCATGCTTCTTAGGGGCCACACCTGAGCGATTGATTCGAAAAGAAGGCGAGAAGTTTACATCAATGTGCCTTGCTGGTTCAATTGGTCATGGTAGTTCTATAGAAGAAAGTAAACAAAATGGTGAGACGCTTCTTCATGATGAAAAGAATTTGGCAGAACACGGCTATGTAGTTAACATGATTCGGGGTGTACTAAGCGAGCATTGCGAATCTGTTAATATTCCGGAGAGCCCAGGCTTATTAACGACGAAAAACTTAATCCATTTATATACACCTGTGGAAGCAAAAGGTGACTCAAGTCTTTTAACGATGGTAGAAGAATTGCACCCAACGCCAGCTCTTGGTGGTACACCTCGTCATGAGGCGTTGAAGTTAATCCGTGATATAGAGGTTTTAGATAGAGGATTGTATGGTGCACCAATTGGCTGGATAGATGATGAAGGAAATGGTGAATTTGCGGTTGCGTTGCGTTGCGGATTATTAAATGGCGAGAAAGCATCCTTATTTGCCGGCTGTGGTATTGTAATTGATTCAGTAGCACAGCTTGAATATGAAGAAACAAGTTTGAAGTTTAGACCGATGCTTGGTGCTTTGGAGGAATTAATGAAATGAACAATCATATAGAAGCATTATCATATTATTTAGGCGCGTTCGTGGATGAACTGACGCGTCTAAATGTATGTGATGTTGTCATTAGTCCAGGCTCACGGTCAACGCCGATTGCCTTACTAATGGAACAACATGAAGGAATGAAAACATATTTACATGTAGACGAAAGATCAGCGGGATTTTTTGCGCTCGGTATTGCGAAAGCAAAAAAACGTCCCGTTGCGCTATTATGTACGTCAGGAACGGCAGCAGCGAACTATTATCCAGCTGTATGTGAAGCTTTTCATTCACGAGTGCCGCTTATTGTATTAACAGCGGATAGACCACATGAATTAAGAGATGTGGGTGCACCACAGGCGATGAATCAATTTAATTTATACGGTACTTTTGTGAAGCAATTTATGGAGATGGCACTTCCGGAGGCGAGCGAAACGATGTATCATTACGCTCGTATGACGACCCAGCGTGCTATAGCAAGCGCACTCCTAGCACCGCAGGGGCCTGTTCATCTTAATTTTCCGCTTCGCGAGCCGCTAATCCCAGATTTCTCATTAGAAAACTTATGGGATAAAGGTCGTGGTGAATATACAGGAGTAGTTCAGCAAGGGAATGTGACGATGCCGAGTGAATATGTGAATTCTCTTGTAGGGCGCCTTTCAAATATGGAAAAGGGGCTTATTATTTGTGGAGATGATAGTCATCCGGAAATTACAGCGGTTGTTACGAAACTTGCTGAGAAAACAGGGTATCCAATTTTAGCAGATCCACTTTCTAATATTCGTAGCGGGCATCATGATAAAACGATGGTTATTGATTGTTACGATACATTTTTACGAAATGAATTGTTAAAAGAATCATGGAAGCCAGATGTGATTATTCGCTTCGGCGGTATGCCTGTTTCTAAAGCGTTAACGCAGTTCATAAAGAAACAAACGACAGCGGTTCATATCGTTGTAGATGAATCAGGGCAATGGAGAGATCCAGCTCTTGTTGCGACTGAAGTAGTATGTGCAAGCGATAACGATTTTTGTAAAGCATTAATAGAGAAAATGCCAGTTATGAAAAAGAATGATTGGTTCGGAATGTGGAAACATATAAACGAGAAAACGAAGGAAACGCTTCGTGAGATGGAAACATATGAAACTGCATTTGAAGGGAAAGTAATTACGGATATTGTACGCGTATTACCAGAAGGGGCAACGTTATTTGCAAGTAATAGTATGCCAATTCGCGATACGGATTCATTTTTCTTCACATCGGATAAAAACATTCAAGTAATGGCGAACCGTGGTGTAAATGGTATTGATGGAATCATTTCGACAGCATTAGGAGCGAGCATTATTTGTGATCCGCTCGTATTAGTAATCGGCGATTTATCATTTTATCACGATTTAAACGGACTATTAGCCGCAAAATTACATGAGTTAAATATAACGATTGTTGTTGTAAATAATGATGGTGGAGGTATTTTCTCATTCTTACCACAATACGAGAAAAAGGAACATTTCGAATCATTATTTGGAACACCAATTGGGCTTAATTATGAACATGTTGTCAAAATGTATGATGGTTCATTTAGTCGTGTAAACGGGTGGGAAAACTTCCGAGAAGAAGTACAAAAGGGAACGACAACAAAAGGATTACACGTTGTAGAAATTTGTACGAATCGCGAAGAAAACTTGAAATTACATCGTGAATTATGGGCAAAAACAATGGACGTTATTACTACATCTCTGCAAGGTGAATCAAAATGAAAGTAACGTTGCAAGGTGTGACGTATGAATATGGGGTAGTAGGAAGCGGGGAACCACTTCTACTTCTTCATGGTTTTACGGGAAGCATGGAAACGTGGCGTTCCTTTATTCCTTCTTGGAGCGAGCAGTTTCAAGTCATTCTAGTAGATCTTGTTGGACACGGAAAAACGGAAAGTCCTGAAGATGTGACGCAGTATGACATTCAAAATGTGGCACTGCAAATGAAAGAACTACTGGATCATCTTCATATTGAAAAAGCACATATACTTGGCTATTCAATGGGCGGTAGACTTGCGATTACGATGGCGTGCTTATATCCAGAATATGTGCGTTCTCTTCTTTTAGAAAACTGTACAGCTGGGCTCAAAAGTGCAGAGGAGCGAAAAGAACGCCGGGAAAAAGATGAACGACTTGCCGATAAAATTGAACAAGAAGGCATCGAAAGTTTTGTATCGATGTGGGAAAATATTCCGCTGTTTGAAACGCAAAAACGTTTATCCCAAAACGTAAAAGAAGATGTGCGGAAAGAACGACTTGCTAACAATCCGAAAGGGCTTGCAAATAGTCTTCGCGGCATGGGAACAGGAGCTCAGCCTTCATGGTGGAACGAGCTACAAAACCTAAAAATGCCTGTCCTTTTACTGAATGGAGAAAGCGATGAAAAGTTCTTTCGCCTATTAAAAAACATCGAAAAATGCATCCCACACGCGAAATTTGTCAAAATTGATGGTGCTGGCCATGCAATTCATGTGGAACAACCGGAAAAGTTTGATACAATAGTAAAGGGATTTCTTAAAACTATGCAGTGATACTTTTTCATCGAGAAGGAAGTTGAACTTATAGAGGAGATCAGAAATATAAAAGGAGGTAATAGTAATGGCTATTGAATGGGTAAAAGAAGGCAATTACGAAGATATTATTTATTCAACATACAATGGTATCGCAAAGATTTCGATTAACCGCCCTGAAGTACATAACGCATTCCGTCCTAAAACGGTAATGGAGTTAATCAATGCATTTGCACACGCTCGTGATGATGCAAATGTTGGCGTTATCATTTTAACAGGTGAAGGTGGACGTGCATTCTGTTCTGGCGGCGACCAAAAAGTTCGCGGTCATGGTGGATATGTAGGTGACGACCAAATCCCACGTTTAAACGTATTAGACTTACAACGTCTAATTCGCGCAATCCCTAAACCAGTTATCGCAATGGTAGCAGGTTATGCAATCGGTGGTGGACACGTACTTCATATCGTATGTGACTTAACAATCGCTGCAGACAACGCTGTATTCGGACAAACAGGTCCTAAAGTAGGTAGCTTTGATGGTGGATACGGAGCTGGTTATTTAGCTCGTATGGTAGGCCATAAGAAAGCACGTGAAATTTGGTACCTATGCCGTCAATACAACGCACAAGAAGCGCTTGATATGGGCTTAGTAAACACAGTTGTACCATTAGAAGAACTTGAAGCAGAAACAGTACAATGGGCACAAGAAATTTTAGCAAATAGCCCAATGGCACTTCGTTTCTTAAAAGCTGCATTCAACGCAGACACAGACGGTTTAGCTGGTATTCAACAACTAGCTGGAGACGCAACGTTATTGTACTACACAACTGACGAAGCAAAAGAAGGCCGCGACGCGTTCAAAGAAAAACGCAGTCCGGACTTCGGTCAATTCCCTCGTTTCCCTTGATCAAAAGCGGAAGCGGCTCGTTTAGAACAAGAGGCGCAGCCGAAATAGATCGAACCCGGAAACAAAACAACTAAGAGACTTGATTTCATATCAAGTCTCTTTCTTTCATGAAAGGAGAATGAATAATGGAGACGATGCCGAATTGGTTAATGCAACGTGCATTTTTAACACCTGATCGCACTGCAATTGAAATTGAAGAGGAGAAGGTTACCTTCGTGCAGTTACATGAAAAAGTAGTATCTGTTTGTGAACACCTTTCGCATGTAGGAGTGAAGCGGGCGCAAAAGGTGGCTGTTCTGATGAAAAATGGTATGGAGATGATTACAGTTATTCACGCCTTATCTTATGTAGGTGCAGTAGCTGTGCTTTTAAATACGCGTCTTTCAAGAGAAGAGCTACTTTGGCAAATGGATGATGCTGAAGTTGTTTGTTTAGTGACGGATCAAGAGTTTGAGACGGAAAATGTTCCGGTATATTCATTTGCTGAAGTGATGAATGGAGCGAAGGCGGAAGCATCTATAGAAGAAGAATTCTCTTTAGAAGAAGCGATGACAATTATTTATACGTCAGGGACGACAGGAAAACCGAAAGGCGTTATTTTAACGTACGGTAATCATTGGGCAAGTGCAGTTGGTTCTTCACTTAATTTAGGACTTCGTGAAGATGATTGTTGGTTAGCTTGTATGCCAATGTTCCATGTTGGTGGGTTATCTCTTTTAATGAAAAATATTATGTACGGTATGCGTATTTTACTCGTTCCGAAATATGATGCTAACTTCATTCATGAAGCACTTCAAACGAGAGGCGTTACGATTATTTCTGTCGTTTCTAAAATGCTAACAGATTTATTAGATAGACTTGGAGATGAAACATATCCATCTTCTTTACGATGTATGTTATTAGGCGGGGGACCTGCGCCGAAACCGTTATTAGAAACGTGTGTGGAAAAGGGAATTCCAGTTTATCAAACGTACGGTATGACAGAAACGTCTTCGCAAATTTGTACGTTATCAGCAGATTATATGTTAACGAAAGTAGGATCAGCTGGAAAACCTCTATTCCAGTGTCAGCTTCGTATTGAGAAAGACGGAGTAGTAGTACCACCTCACACTGAGGGCGAAATTGTGGTAAAAGGGCCGAACGTAACAGGTGGCTACTTTAACCGTGAAGATGCGACGCGCGAGACAATTCAAAATGGCTGGCTTCATACTGGTGACCTCGGTTATTTAGATGAAGAAGGATTTTTATATGTATTAGATCGCCGCAGTGATTTAATTATTTCTGGTGGGGAAAATATTTATCCAGCTCAAATTGAAGAAGTACTTCTTTCCCATCCGGTGGTAGCGGAGGCAGGCGTCGTTGGTATGGAAGATGAAAAGTGGGGGCAAGTGCCAGCTGCTTTTATCGTGAAAACTGGTGAGGTAACAGAAGAGGCGATTATCCATTTTTGTGAGGGGAAATTAGCGAAATATAAAGTGCCAAAGAAAGTGTGCTTCCTAGAGGAATTACCACGAAATGCTTCGAAGAAATTGTTAAGAAGAGAGTTAAGACAATTAGTGGAGGAGATGTAAGTGGAGATCAAAAAAGCGACACTTTATATAACGGAAATGCCACTCGTAATCCCATTTTCCGCAAGTTACGGAACTTACGAAAAGCGTGAGAGTATTGTCATTGAATTAGAAGACACGGATGGATACATTGGTTTTGGTGAAGTCGTCGCATTTTCTGAACCGTGGTATACGGAAGAAACGGTGAAGACAGCGCTGCATGTACTTCAAGACTTTCTATTACCAGATTTATTGAAAGCTGAAATCTCTCATCCGAATGAAGTGCCAGGTCTGTTCCAATATATAAAGAGAAACCGAATGGCAAAGGCGGGAATTGAAGGAGCCATTTGGGACTTATATGCGAAACGTCAAAAGAGTTCTTTAGCGACATTACTTGGTGGAACTAGGCCTGAAATTGAAGTTGGCGTTGTTATTGGGATAAGTACAATTCCGATTATGTTAAAACAAATTGAGAAGTACGCGGAAGACGGATACAAGCGTTTTAAAGTGAAAATAAAGCCGGAACATGATTACGAATTGTTTAAAGAAATTCGTAAAGAGTTTCCGAGCATCCCATTAATGGCTGATGCAAACTCAGCGTACACATTAGCGGATATTGACAAGCTCAAAAGATTAGATGAATTCCAACTTATGATGATTGAACAACCACTAGCAGATTATGATTTTCTTGATCATGCAGAATTACAAAAGAAAATCGAAACACCGATTTGTTTAGATGAAAGCATCCATAGTTTAGAGGATGCTCGCGTTGCCATTACACTTGGCAGTTGTCGTATCGTCAATATTAAGCCGGGACGAGTGGGCGGATTAACAGAATCAGTTCAAATCCATAATTATTGTATGGAACATAATATACCAGTTTGGTGCGGCGGTATGGTAGAGATGGGGATTTCGCGAGCGCAAAACGTTGCCCTAGCTTCGTTACCAAACTTTACGATTCCAGGAGATATATCTGCTTCTAGTAGACATTGGGAGAAGGATATTATTTCACCGGAAGTGATGCTAGAGGGCGGGAAAGTAATTGTACCGCAAAGTATTGAACGTGAGTATGAAGTAGACCGCGAGAGGTTAGAAAAAATCACGAAGCAACGGATTGTGTTTGAGAGATGAATTGAAACTTTAATCAGTGGGGGCCATCCACCACTGATTATTAGCCCACACCAATCGGGCTTTTACAGGATAATTTTTCCGTTAATTGTCGAAACGTCGATATAATCCAAGTTATGTTCGATATAATTTCATGTACTATTATCTTTGCACAATAACAAAGGTTACTCTCATGAGTCATGCCCATCGACTTAAGAAAAGAAAACACCCCTAAAACGAAAAAATGTGCTGACTTCTCAAAGTAACTACCTGTAGAGAAAGTGAATTTTCGTTTAGGGGGTACTTCAAAACGAGGATTTTATACGCTAAGGATATGTAGGATTGTATACAGACTATGGGAACAGTTGAGGCAGCTAAATCCTGCTGTGGTGTGAATGTATAAAATATACAGTACCTTTGACTCAATAAAAAAGGCATAATGATAAAAAAGAAGCAACCTTAGGTTGCTTCTCTCTTACATTTAAACTGTTACTTCTCCAGTTGCTGTAATGATTTTTTTCTTGATGGCTTTTTTCTTTGTGATGTAACGTTGTGCAAAATAAGAACCTAATACATACACAACAGCTAGCCCTTGTAAAGCTAAAGATTCTACGTTTGGGAATACACAAAACCAAACTTGCATCCATTGAGGAATTACAAGATTATGAATCGGTGTTGTGCTTATCCATCCAGCTAACTGCATTTCTTGTACTGTTTCACCGACCATTACCGCGAGAACCATTACTAATAATGCCCCTGTAAATACCAACATTTTTTTATGTGGTAGTCGTTTTTGAGCTAAGAAGGTGAGAACTCCTACAATTATTGTTAAACCGAAGCCAATTAATACACCTTGATAAACGATAGCGGAGCCTACTTCTAGTCGCAGAGATTGAAGGAATAGAACAACTTCAAATCCTTCTCGATAAATGCATGTTAAACCGATAACAAATAGAGACCAAAACGTGGTTTTTTGTACAATTTCCCCGCTGTTAGAAGTAACTTCTTTTTTTCTTTGATTATGGAGTTTAATCCAACCAGTCCAATAAATTTGATGAAAGAACCAGTTCATAATGATAAGTAAAACAATGACTGCTAAACAGCCTGTAAATGCCTGAATATTCAATTCAGATGCATTTACCGAAGAAATAATAGCTATAACAATAAACCAAGTTGCCACTGTTGCTAATAACGAAACACCAGCTCCTAAAGTAATAGGTTTCCAAAGAGCATCTTGCTTCTTGCGAACCAATCCAGAAATGATAGCGGATAAAACTAGTATCGCTTCTAACCCTTCCCTGAAAACGAGAATAGCGGTATTGATAATGGCTGATCCAGTACCTATATTTTTGGCAGTTGGGTCAGGATTCCCTTGAAAGTATATACCTTGCCATACAATTACGCCTACAACCATAAGAAGCGAAATTGTGATCAGTATGGTTTTAAGATTGAAAATTTTTTTAATCATATATGTCTCTCCCAGTCATATAATTGATATTGATAATCTATCTCAAATGAATATATACTAATTGCAACTTTCAGTCAACATGTTTATAAGTGATTCTGCTGATATAATGCGGGCATCACACACTAATAGGGGTCACGTCACCCTTTCTCATTAACATAAGAGAATAGTAACGTGCTTTAACTCCAAAAATAGTCTAAATCCTTAAGTTGATGGATGTGGGGTACTGCCAGCATTTCGGAAAAACCTACGCTAAGCAAGCCTCGATGAAAAGAGCCAATTTTACCCTATTAAAAGTAAAGTTAGCTCTTTTATTAATGCACGTATTTTACCTAGAAATTTTATCTGTTCTGTCGCCTAATATTTCAATAAATTCGCTGTACTCCTATTCATATAATATCTTTTATTGCAAATCTTCGAACTCCCACAAAAGTAAATATAATAACAAATAAGCAACTTAACACATAAAAGCTACTAAATTGAAAGAAAGTCTGCAAGCCTTCTAGATGAATAGGGTCCATTGCTAATCCTGGTTGCGCATATGGCCATACATACTCGATATTTAAGTAATGAAATATCATTCCTATACATGTAAAACCAAAACTCATTCCAACTGGAACAGCAAAACTTTTTATAGAAGATGAAAGAAATAATTGTAGTGCAGCAATTGAAAATGTACCAATCCATCCATTGAATGACCAATTTAATAATGAAATCCAAGGCATAGGACTTGTAATACCTAGTAGCTTACCAATTAAGATATAAGCAATTAAAAAGAATACTTGTGTCAATAAAGTTAACATAAAGATTACTAATAACTTTGCCATGTACACATATCGAAATGGAATTGGTAAAGAGATGATCTTTTTCCAATTTCCCTCGCTATGTTCAAAGCGACATACAAATGCACAATAAATACTTACTACGACAGGAAATAAAAATAATCCATAAATTAATCCAACTTGTGTCCAAGCTTTCTCCCACTCATTTGTTGAGACTTTCATTAAGACATCGTAGTTTACTTGAAAATTTATGAATCCAAGCGCAATACAAATAAGCGGAATGAATGTCATTACAATCCATATTTTTGAACGTTTTAATTTTAATAATTCGCATCGAAATGAGCTTAATAACATATCTGCATCCTCCTAATGAATATCTTTTTGCGAAAAATGGGCAGTGCTAAGAACGATAAATAATAAACTAACTCCTAAACTTAACAAAAGATTCATCGTGACTCCTTGGTTTGGGAAAAACACTATTTTCCCATTGGAAAATGCCCAAGAAATTGGATTTGTCAGAGATGAATAGGTCCAAATTATCCATGTTTTCCAAGGTAACATCTGCCCGAAATACCCAAGAAATGAGCCGATTACACCTGCCGTTAAAGCAAATACTTGATTTTTCACTACCAAAGATATCCAGAGTTGCAAAATAACCATTGGAATACATCCTATAATGGTAAAACAACCATATTTCAGTAATAATATCACCGGAATTCCACTTTCAAAGTTAAAAATTTTTCCTATTAATATAATTACAGAGATAGAAATTATACCTGCGTATACAAGAAAAAAGAGACTAAAGATAATTTTGGTTATATATACTAGCTGCCTGGATGTGGGAATTGCACACAATAGCTTCCAAGTGTTCCCCTTATTTTCAAAATCAATTATTCGAGATGTAATTGTCGCAATCATTGTAGGTAAAAATAATGCATTTATCATACTTACTCTTGAAAGAAGCGACTCCCAATTTAGAAATTCCTTTTTGTCTTGTGACACAATAGCAAATAACCAAAGTAATGCTAAAGACTGTATCAAAAATACCACTAAAAATAATTTCTTTCTTTTTAATTTCAATAATTCACTTCTTAAGGCAGCAATCACTATAGAACACCACCTTTTTCTGTTAAGCTTAGAAATATTTCTTCCAACGAATGCTTCTCTTCTTCAATTCGATACACTGATATATTCTGCTGTACTAATAAATGATTTATGTGAGAAATAAGGTGATCTTCTTGTTGATGCGTAACAAGACAATCACCTTCAAGTCCAAGATGAATTTGATGCTGTTCTAAAATTTGATGTGCCTTTACTACATCATTTACACGTATTTTCATTGATGCCTGACTTTTTCTGCGTAACATTTCAATTTTGTCTTGAAAAATAAGCTGTCCACTATTAATAATGCCCACTTGTGTTGCTATTTGATCCATCTCATTTAGCAAATGACTAGAAATAACAACTGTCATATCATATTGCTTTGGCAGTTGTTTGATGAGTTCACGAATTTCTTGAATCCCGGCAGGGTCTAATCCGTTTGTGGGTTCATCTAAAATTAACAATTTTGGATTTCCAAGTAGTGCCATTGCTATGCCAAGGCGTTGCTTCATTCCAAGTGAGTATTGCTTAACTAGTTTATCTTTTTGTTTCTCTAATCGAACAATACGCAATACCTCATCAATATTCTTTTTTGGTACTTGTAACATTTGCCGAATTACTTCTAGGTTTTCATGACCTGTTAAATGTCCATAATAAGATGGCGATTCAACAAGAGAGCCAACTTCTCTTAAAATATCTATTCGATTGGTTTTTAAATCTCGATTGAATACTTTAATATTACCTGTAGTCGGTTTTATTAATCCCAGTAACATTCTAATTGTCGTCGTTTTCCCAGCCCCATTTGGGCCTAGGAATCCATAAATTTCACCTTTACCAACTTGCATTTGTAATTGATTCACACTATTTACCGCTCCATATGTCTTTGTCAAATCTTCTGTTTCAACGATATATGTTCCCATTATTGGCACCTCTTTTTCTTGATTAAGCTATCATTTATTATGAAAGTTCTTGCTTAATCTTGAATTGAGCTGACCTTAAGTTTAGCTTAATTTTCTAACGGAAGCTGAAATGTAATTTTAGTACCGTTTCCTTTGGTGCTCTCTACTGCAATTTCTCCACCGTGAGCTACGATGATTTCCTTTACAATTGCCATTCCTAAACCTGAACCACTTTTTGGATCTGTATTTGTACCACGGAAGTATCGATCAAAAATATGTGGTAAATCATTTTTATTTATTCCGTCACCATTGTCCTCAATCGTAACTATGGTGTATCCGGATGTTTGTTTTATACGAACTTGTATTAATGTTTTAACATCAGTATGAATGAGAGCATTATTCAATAAGTTTACTGTGACACGTTGAATTAATCCCTGATCTGCTTTTATAATTAGTTCTTCCTGAGGGCATTCAAATTCAATTAATCGATTCTCATAATGAGGCATATTCATAAATTCAATAATTGTTTCTCGGGTGAGATTCACAATATCTACTGGGGTTTTATGGATAGGCAATAATGCATTCTTTAATTGATATGTAAGTTTTAAATCCTCAATCAGTTTTTCAATATAAATTGATTTACTTTGAATTACTTCTGCATATTGGTACATTTCTTGTGCAGTAATTTTATACTCCCGATTCCCTATAACTTCACTATAGCCTTTAATAGAGGAAAGCGGTGTCTTTAAATCATGAGAGATGTTTATAATCCATTCTGCTCGCATCGTATCTAGTCTTTTTCTTTGAACGTTAATATCCTGTAGTTGATGTGATAACTGATTCAGATTTGTATACACCTCTGCATAGATTCCCTTTTCTTCCGGTACTTGTTTATATTGTCCTTGTTTTAATTTATTAATATGTTCAATTATCATGACAACAGGTTTTGACATATACCTGGCTACAATGTAAGCAAATAATAAAATACAAACTACTGTTACTCCTATTAACATTAAAATCCCATATGGATAGAAACTAGATAAATTATTGAAGTTCAAATAGACAGATTTTCGCAATGCTTGGTTTGACGGGAAAGCGACAATGTAACTTTCTACTTGTGTACTTTTATCTAACTTACCCACAAACGTTGTATAATTCCCAATATCGTACTTATAGCGTAAAATCAACTCACTAGGAGTATAGTGAGTTGGTGTATTTTTAGGCTTATACATTTGAAATACTTCATCACTATTATGATTTAAAACTTGTAACCAGGCTCCATGTTCTTTTAAAAATTTTTTTCCTTGATTTGTTATAGAAATAGTTTCATGCTCTACTGTGATTTCTTTTTGAAAAGCTAATACTGAGCCTTCTGGATTGTCCACTCCCTCATAGTTATAAGTAAATACTAAATAACTAAAAGCAAAAAATTGAACGATTAGGATAAACATAATTAATCCTATTAATGATGCAATATATAGTCTCGTGACCTTCCACTTCATCTTACATCACCTTTTGTATTAAGTTTATATCCTAGTCCCCTTACTGTTACAAGATAATGGGGTTTGGAAGGATTATCCTCTATTTTTTCTCTTAAATGCCTCATATGCACCATCATAATATTATCATTACCGAGATATGTTTCTCCCCAGACAGCTTCATATAAGCGGGCCTTACTAAAAATTTGATTTGGATTTTTTATTAAAAATAGTAATATATTAAATTCTTTTGCTGTTAAAGTTAGTAATGTATCACCCCTTAACACTGTCCCTTGTACCTCATCTATCGTAATGTCTCCAAACTGATACATAATCCGAGCCTTTTCTTGATATTGATTGCGTCGAAAAAATGCTTTCATCTTATATGCTACTTCTTTCGGACTAAAAGGTTTCGTAATGTAATCATCGCCACCTATACTTAATCCAAGTATTTTATCTAAATCTTCATTTTTCGCCGATAAGAAGAATATTGGAACGAATGTAAACTGTCGAATTTGCTGACAAACACTATATCCATCTAAATCTGGAAGCATAATATCTAATATTATAAGATCTGGCTGTACTTGCTTACACATGTGTATTCCTTCTTCTCCTGTTGTACACGTATAAATATGTTGAAACCCCTCTTTCTTTAAAACTGCTTCCAACAAATTTAAAATCTCTTTTTCATCATCTACTATAAGAATTTTTTTTGTATAAATATCTGGAATATTATGTATCATCTGTTGCACCTCAATATCTTTCTAAATAATTTAAAATTAAATAGTGAACCGTATTACCTTAATTATTAATGTATCATTTTCATTCTACAGTAGAATAGTAATTTGAAAGTTTTTCCACTTATTTTAGGGGGGAATTATTATTTTTCCGATATGGGTTCGTTTATTTTTTAACTTTAAGTACAAGAAGAACTCAAAAAAAGGGAGAATTCAGGAAAGAGTTAGTGCCCCACGTGTCCCCAGTAGGTTGGGGGCACATAAACTTTCTAGATGAATATAACTTTGATGTAGCATATGATTCAAGTTTACGTAATTTACGTCCATTAAATAAAAAAGAGCCGGTTTACTCTTAGCGGAGTAAAATCGGGCTCTTTTTTTGTCGGAATTTGCTTAGCGTGGGGGTTTTCCGAAATGCTGGCGGTACCCCATAGCTATCAAGCTAAATTTTTTTAGTACCCCCAGAACGAAATTTTGTGCTAACTTGTAACAAAAAAACTCATTTTTTCGTTTTGGGTAATTCTGAATTCTTAAGTTGATGGGCATGCCTCTCACGGGTAGCCTTTTCTTATTGTACAAATTGGATAGACTAGTTTACAATCGAGCGTATAAAAACGGAATGAGGTAGGGGACAAAAATGAAGCGCATTTCAATTTTAATAGCTGATGATGAGGCGGAAATTGCTGATTTAATTGCGATACATTTAGAAAAAGAAGGTTACCATGTCGTTAAAGCAGTTGATGGAGAAGAGGCGATGCATGTTATTCAAACTCAGCCAATCGACTTAGTGGTTTTAGATATTATGATGCCGAAAATGGACGGTTATGAAGTGACGCGTCAAATTCGTGCGAAACATCATATGCCGATTATTTTCTTAAGTGCGAAAACATCTGATTTTGATAAAGTGACAGGTCTTGTACTAGGCGCAGATGATTATATGACGAAACCTTTTACACCGATTGAATTAGTCGCACGTGTAAATGCACAATTGCGCCGATTTCTTACGTTAAATCAACCGAGAGTAGTGGAGAATAAATCGGCTTTAGAGGTCGGCGGAGTTGTTATTGATTCTGAACAAAGAACGGTCAATGTGTACGGAGAACAAATTGAGTTAACGCCAAAAGAATTTGATATTTTATATTTATTAGCGAGTCATCCGAAGAAAGTGTACAGTGTGGAAAATATTTTTCAGCAAGTATGGGCAGAAGGCTATTATGAAGGCGGAAATACAGTAATGGTGCACATCCGTACGTTACGGAAAAAACTTGGGGAAGATAAAAGAAAGAATAAATTAATAAAAACAGTGTGGGGAGTAGGGTATACTTTCAATGGCTAAAAAGATGAGAAGCTTTCGCTCAAAGATGGTTATGCTATTTGCGTTAAGTATGGTATTAGCAGCTGGCGTAACGTATTTAATTTATGAAGGATTACGGCTCTATTATAAATTAGTAGTTCGTTATGAGGATCCTTTAGCTCAATTTCGCTCAGTTATAAGACAAATTGGAGATATTAATTTCTTTTTAATTATATTTATTCCTCTGTCCATTATGTTTTTCTTCTTTCTTACTAGACCGTATTTAAAATATTTTGATGAGATTTCTAATGGGATTCATCATCTTGCGAACGGTGATTTCACAAATCAAGTTGGGATTTCATCAAATGATGAGTTTGGATATATCGCACGTGAAATTAATGTAGCGAGTGAAAAGTTAAAAGAAGCGGTTGAACGAGGAGATTTTGCGGAAAGTAGTAAAGACCAGCTAATTGTTAACTTAGCTCATGATTTAAGAACACCGTTAACATCTGTTTTAGGTTATTTAGATTTAATTCTTAAAGATGAGAATTTGACGAAGGAACAAATTAAACATTTTTCCACAATTGCTTTTACGAAATCCGAAAGGCTGGAAAGCTTAATTGATGAATTATTTGAAATCACGAGAATGAATTATGGTATGTTGCAGCTTGAGAAAAGACCAATTGATATAAGTGAATTACTCATACAGTTAGATGAAGAATTATATCCGTTATTAGAAAAAAAGGATTTAGAAGCGAGATTGAATATTGCTCCCCATTTACCTATTAACGGTGATGGGAAATTATTAGCCCGAGTATTTGAAAACCTTTTAACAAATGCGATTCGCTATGGGTACGATGGAAAGTTTGTTGATGTGAACGGATATATTGATCGTGAAGAGGTAGTTATACAAATTATTAATTATGGAGATAGTATTCCAGAAGAAGATTTGCCGTATCTTTTTGATATGTTTTATACAGGGGATAAGGCTAGATCGGAGCAACAGGGCGGCACAGGTCTTGGTTTATTTATTGCAAAAAATATTGTTGAGCAGCATAATGGGAAAATCTCTGCTGAAAGTAATGTAATTAGAACAATATTTGAAGTGAGATTACCAAAAGAGGATAATTTGGAAATTTAATAAAAATTTAAACTTTACCCCACTTTTTATTTTAATAGTTTTTTCTATCCTATACGTATGTTAGGTCAAGGAGGAACTAGAAATGAAAAAGTGGGTATTTATTTCTCTTTTTATATTATGTACAGTCTGTGTAGGCTTTTATATATCACCATTATTTCAAAAGGAGATCGATGTTAAAATCGGCGGAAAAGATAGTGCGATAAAGGATGCAAATACGAAAAAGATAGAGATTACAGAAGAACAAGTTTATAAAGGAAATCTATTATTAGTTAATAAAGATTACCCGGTTAAGAAAGATAGCATAAGGTCTGATATTATAAATGTAGCTCAAAATAGTGAATTAATAAGAGGCTATGTTGTATTGGATAGAAACATTCGCTTATCAAAGGATATTGTGAAAAAGTTTTTGAACGTTATAGATGCGGCAGGAAAAGAAAGTGTTAATCATTTTTTGATTAGTAGTGGCTATCGAGATTTCCAAGAGCAAAGACAACTATATGAAAAAATGGGATCAGATTATGCACTTCCAGCAGGATATAGTGAACATAATTTAGGGTTATCACTGGACGTTGGGTCTACTCAAAAGAAAATGGAGAAAGCTCCTGAAGGAAAATG
This sequence comes from Bacillus cereus group sp. MYBK30-2, assembly GCF_051915945.1. Taxonomy (NCBI): domain Bacteria; kingdom Bacillati; phylum Bacillota; class Bacilli; order Caryophanales; family Bacillaceae; genus Bacillus; species Bacillus cereus group sp. MYBK30-2. The sequence goes on along the minus strand of NZ_JBQAFR010000002.1, from coordinate 1,420,655 downwards.
GATTGAAGAAAACGTATGGAAATATGGATTTGTTTTACGTTACCCGAAAAATAAAAGTAACATTACTGGCATTCAATATGAGCCGTGGCATATCCGTTATGTCGGTTTACCTCATAGTGCCATTATGCAAAAAAAGAAAATTACATTAGAAGAATATTTAGACTTCCTAAAAGAGAGAAAAGAAATTTCAACCGATGTTGAAGGTAAGAAATATACGGTTTCTTATTATAAAGCTTCAGATCGTATGAACGTGAATGTTCCGGTGAATAAGCAGTATGAAATTTCGGGGAACAATATGGATGGGGTTATTGTAACGGTTCAGGAATAGAGAAGAAAGCTATCTGAAGTAGGCGAAGTAATTGAATATAGTGAGGGCTACTACAATACGGAAATGCAGCACTATGTAGTTAATTATGATTTGTAGGAAGTGAAGAGGGAGGAGAATACTCCCTCTTTTTTTATGAAAATAATCCGTATCAAGGGGGATAGGATATGGATACATACTTATTAATTATCACTTTAGCTGAACATATTTACTAAAAGAAAGAAGGTACATAATTAAAGATATCTTCTTTTTCTTTTGCAGCCCTTTTCATGAAACAAGCCCGTTTTTAAGAAGGGCAAGCTTCCGATTTGCCCTGAAAACATAATATAAATGGAATCCCCTCATTTAGAACAAGAAGAACTTGTTATGAATGATACTAAAGGAGGAATAGAATAATGGGCGAAAATTGTGAACACAGACATGATGATTGCGACCGCAGACGTGGCCACGGAGGCGGCTTTGCGCTTCTAATCGTATTGTTTATTTTATTAATCATTATCGGTGCTAGCTGCTTCGGCGGATGCGGTTATGGTGGCTACGGCGGTTACGGCGGTTCTTGTGGCTATGGCGGCGGCTTTGGTGGATATGGCTGCTAATTATTTAAAAACTATTGAAAATGGCCTTGTGCATACTGCACAAGGCTATTTTATTCATATTTTAACATGCTGTGATAATTTATTAATGTAAAGAGAACGGATTAAGAAGAAGAAAATAATCTCGATAATCCCGAATAAAGTGAGTATAATTAATAATTCTTTTAGTAAAGAAAAGGCAAACATACTTTGTAAAAACTGAATCGCAAATATGGTATGAATACCAGCAACGATATAGGGAACGAAAAATAGAATTCCTAATTGAATTGTTGCAGAGCGAAACATTTCTGTTTCTGTCAATCCGAGTTTTGTAATCGTAATATATTTTTGTTTTTCAGTCGTTAAATCATTATACATACGGAAATATAAAACGCTAGCTGCACCGATAAAGAAAATAAAACCGAGAAACGCCCAAATAAAGAAATATGCAATCGAGCTTTCTTTACTGTGAATTAGTTCGTCAGTAGCTGTAGCAATGTGAAAAGGAATTGGCTCTTTTCCTTCTTTACTTTTTTCGTAAAAGTCATGTGCATCATCACCAATAGCACGCAACATATTTTTTGTCGGAACAATCGAATTTTCCCAGTTCTCCACAAAATAGTTATAAACAGTTATTGTTTCAATATGAGGAATCATATTATCAATTACATCATCTTGTATAACAATTAAATGGGGTAATGCAAAGGATGGTTCTATTCCTTTATTAATAAATCCTTTAATATAAAACTCTTTTTTATTTGATCCGAGTGTAATTGTATTTTGTTTCGCAAATGGATTTGATACAAGATTTAAGAGCTTTGGTGAGTGGCGAGAAATAATATAAACTTGTGAAGAATCAAGAGCTATTTCTGGTCTCTGTAATTGTTTAGCAATTGCGTTATAATCACTCATTTTCATAAGAGCAATATCTTCTTTTAAAGCTGTATCCTTTAATAATGTAAATTTATATTTTTGGTATTGAAAATTAGCATTCGTAAGCTCAGTTTCAATTGTAGTAATGTGCTTTTGTTCCAGTAAATTGTCACCTTCAGATGTATATGTGAAAGGAACAGGATAGCGTTCTAGTATCGATGCTTTTGTATTGTTATTAGCAGCAAATAAACCAATAATAATTGTAAATGCAAGTGCGGATAACATAGAAACGATAAAGAGCACATTTATATTGCTACGAGTTCGAGCAACTAAATCTGAAATCCATAACATATTTATTTGCTTCATATAAAACTTTCTTCGCTTTTTTAAAATAAAGATAAAGAGAAGAAATGTTTGTGAAAAGAATAAATATGTCCCGATCACTACGAGTGGCAAAATGGATAACATAATAAAGAATACAGATCCATTTTGGACATTTTTTTCTGTTACGTAGCCTTGCGGGTAACAGGCAATATAATAGCATAGCCCTAAACACGTTAAAGCGAATAACGAAATGAGTATAGACGGTCTTTTTTCGGCTTTTATTTTCTTGTTATCTTTAATGAGATGTAACGTTTTACGAGTACGAATGAACATTGGTGTAAACGTAGAAACGATAAGAAATAAAATGATAAATGTTACGGTTGTAACGATTATTGCTTTTGTTGGCAAATATAAATTGAGGCCTTTCGCACTTGTTAATTTTGAAGTGACTAATAAGAAAAAGTTAGAAAAAACAAACCCACCTTGAATACCGATAAAGATAGATAATATCCCGATTATCATGTTTTCGGTAAATAAAAGTCTTTTTAATTGTTTCTGTGAGATACCGAGAATAGTGAGTACCCCGAATTGTTGTTTCCGCACATTTAAAAATGTTCCGATTGAATATAAGAGAAAGAAGAACGAGAACATAACGATAACAAACTGTGCTGTACTAGCTAAATTCATTAGAGGATCACGTTCTTGATAGTCCAGTGCATTTTTTAGGCGCGGATGATACATATAAACAGCAAAAGAAAAGAAAACCATTATAGAAAACGCACTACTTACAAAATAAGCAAAATATGCTTTAGAATTACGCGAGACATTTTTAAATGCAAATTGCCAAAATGTCATCCACGTCTTCCTCCTAATAACGCTAAAACATCTAATATTTCTTGATAAAATTTCTCGCGATATAATCCGCGGTGTAGTTCATTGTAAAGCCCACCATCTTTTATGAAAATAACACGGTTACAATAACTAGCTGCAAACGGATCGTGCGTAACCATTAAAATGGTCGCATTTTCTTCTTTGTTTAACTTCGTAAATAGCTCCATTACATCAATAGCTGCTTTCGAATCTAAGTTCCCTGTCGGTTCATCCGCAAGTAGAAGTGACGGATGATGAATAACGGCACGTGCTACTGCAGTACGCTGTGCTTGTCCTCCAGAAACTTCAAAAATACGTTTATTTAAAATGTGATCAATTCCAAGTTTTTTTGAAATGTTATCGAGTTTTTCGTCCATTTCTTTCAAAGGAACATTATCTAGCGTTAAAGGTAATACGATATTTTCGCCGATTGTTAGTGTATCTAGTAGGTTAAAGTTTTGGAAAACAAATCCTAATTCTTGGCGACGAAAAATAGCTAACTTTTCTCTACGGAATGTGTGCGGTTGTTTTCCGTTAATAACGACCTCACCAGAAGTAGGGGAATCAATTGTAGAGATAACGTTTAAAAATGTGGATTTCCCACTTCCAGATGGTCCCATAATCGCAACGAATTCACCTTTATCTACGTGTAAATTTATATTTTTCAAAGCAGTATGAGGGACTTTTCCCTCATACACTTTTGAGACGTTTTTAATGTGTAATACTTCTTCCATAATAATCACCTTTCTATTCTTTAAAACTTAATATGTTGTGATAATTTTTGCATATAAAAGGAACGAATTAAAAGGAAAAAGAGAATTTCAACCGTTCCAAAGATTACAAGTACAACTGTAATCTCAGCGAATAAAGAGAGATTTAATACTTCTTGTAGCATCTTTGTCGCAAACATCGTATGGATGGACGCCATAATGTAAGGAACAAAGAATAAGATCGCAAGTTGAATTGTCGCTGAACGTTTCATCTCAGTTTCTGTTAAACCAATTTTTGTAACAGTTATATACTTTTCTTGCTCATTTGTTAAGTCCGTATACATACGGAAGTAAAGAACACTACCAGCTCCGATAAAGAAAATAACGCCAAGGAAAGTGCCAATTAAGAAGAACGAAGCGGCATTTAGTTTTGTCTTGTATAGAGAGTCGCTCGCTTCACTTGCATGGAACGGTGGATGTTCTGCTTGGATAGCTTCATTATCTTTATTAATTTTTGTTGTAAATGCTGAACCGATGTTATGCGCTTTTTCCCAATCCTTAACTTTAAAGCTATATACACTCATCTGTTTTGAAACGGTTGATAAGGCTTCTACATTTTCATCAGATAGTACGAGTAATTGGGATATTAGGCTATTTGGGAAAGGGTTATAACTTTTATATTCTTTCACTTTTAGATGTAAAGAGTTTTGATTAAGTGTAAGAGTATTTCTCTTTTCTTGATCATGAATTGTTCCAATGACTTGATCATCTAAGTCTTTCATAAGGATATAAGATTCATTACTATTCACGGTGAGATTTTCCCAGTTTAATGCTTTAGCAAGTATATTATAGTCACTTTGTTTAATTGCATAATAGAGCTGCGGGCTTTCTTCGGCCGAAGAAACTTCATATATATCCGTTTTAAATTTCTTATAAGTAAATTGCTCTTCATTGAATTTTTGTTCTAACCAATTTAAATGTTCATCAGCTAATGTATTTTCAGTATGTGATAAATAAGTAAAAGGGAAAGGATTTTTCCTTATTTCATCAAATTTTGTGAATTTCCCAAATCCATATAAGAAAGTAATCATTGTGAAAGCGAGCGTTGATAACATCGTCACAATAAAGAGCATGTTAATGTTTGTCCGAATACGGGTTGCTAAATCAGAAATCCAGAGCATATTAATACGTTTCATATAAAATTTTCTTCTTGTCTTTAATATGCGAATGAGTAAGAAGCTAATTTGTGAAAAGAAAAAATATGTCCCAGCTGCAAAAAGTGATGGAATGACAAATATACTAGAGATGGCATACAAAAGGCCAACTATATCTCCAAGTGACATAAAGTATAGCGGATTTGCTGCTAATATATATCCAGATATTAAACATATCGCACCAAATAGAGAGATGAGTACGGATGCTTTTCTTTCTTTATGCTGTTTACCTTCTTTTAAAAGTCGTACAGCTTTTCTCGTACGGATCAGCATCGGTGTAAAGGAAGATACGAGAATGAAGAGTCCGAGAAAAATTATCGTTGTTAAAATAATAGCACTTGTAGGCCAATATAAATATAGACCAGGTACATGTGTAATTTTGGCGGTAACTAATAGAAAGAACTGTGAAAAGACAAGTCCAAGTTGAATGCCAAAAAATATAGAAAGAACACCAATTAACATATTTTCTAAAAAAACGAGTCTTTTTAATTGTTTTTGGGATATGCCAAGTACTGTTAATATTCCGAACTGTTTTTTTCGAACCTTTAAAAACGTACCAATCGAATATAGTAAAAAGAAAAATGAAAAGAACACAATGACAACTTCTGAAATTGTCATTAATATGTTCAGATCATAATTCACGTCTGTCATATGCAGTTTAGGGTGAAATAAATAAACTGCAAATGAGAAAAAAATTGCAATGGAAAACGCACTGCTTACAAAATAGGCGAAATAAGCTCTGGCGTTCCGCGTTACGTTTTTAAATGCAAACTGCCAAAATGTCATTCACCTAAACCTCCTAGTAGAGTGAACATGAAAAGGGTACGGTAGATACCCTTTTCATGTAATAATTTTTTCATAAAGTTTGTTTTAAATATTTTATCCATTTGTATACTGTGATAATTTTTGCATATAAAAGGAACGAATGAATAAGAAAAAGACGATTTCAACTACACCAAAAATAATAAGAACGGCTGAAATTTCTTTGAATAGTGATAAATTAATTACTTCTTGTAGCATTTTTGTCGCAAACATTGTATGAATGGATGCCATAATGTATGGAATGAAAAACAAAATACTAAGTTGAATTGTTGCAGAGCGTCTCATTTCCGCATCTGTTACACCAATTTTTGAAATCGCTACATATTTTTCTTGTTCATTCGTTAAGTCTGTATACATCCGGAAATAAAGAACGCTACCAGCACCAATAAAGAAAATGACTCCAAGGAATGTCCCAATCAGAAAGTATGAAGCACTACCTGATGTTATTCTATATAATGAAGCTGCTGATTCATATGGACGCATAAGAAACCCATTATATTGTACTTTTCCCCGATCTTTTTGGACTCTCTGTATAAATGCATCGGCAATTTTATACGTCTTCTCCCAGTTGGATATTTTGTAATTGTAAGCTGAAATATGCTTTGTCGTATTCGGTAAACTATTGATAACAACATCAGGTAAAACTAATGTTTGATATGCAAAGCTAGTTGGCATCGCATTTACATGTTCATACCCTTTCACTTGTAATTTCTGATTTGTACTAGAAAGTGTAACGTATTTTCGATTATAACTTTGCTCAAACTCGCTAAATAAAGTGATATAAGATGTACCTGCTAAGACATACGTTTCGTTATCATTTATAAAGAGTTGTTTCATATTTAAGGATTTAGCAAGTCTATTATAGTCACTTTGATTAATTGCATATACGTCATTATAAATAGCTACACCTTCATCTTCTTTCAATGGTGTTTCATATAAGTCGGCCTTTATTTTCTTATAAGAGAAGTGTTCAGCTTGTAGTTGTTGTTCAAGCCAATTTAAGTGTTCAGTAACAAAAGGATTCGTATCATATGAAAAATAAGAAATTGGAAAAGGTGAACTTCTCGTAACATCTAGTTTTGTAAACTTACCGAGCCCATATAAAAACGTAATCATTGTAAAAGCAACTGTAGATAGCATTGCTACAATAAAAAGCATATTAATATTCGTTCGAATACGACTTGCTAAATCAGAAATCCAAAGCATATTAATACGTTTCATATAAAACTTTCTTCTCTTTTTTAAAATATAAATAAGTAAGAAACTAGTTTGAGAAAAGAAAAAATATGTCCCAATTGCAACAAGTGCTGGAATCACAAAAATACTTGAAACCATATATATAACGCCTACTTGCGGGTTTATTGAGAAGAAATATTTAGGGTTTACAGCTAAAATATAACCACCTAATAAACAGATAGCACCAAATAGAGAAATGAATATGGATGGCTTTCTTTCTTTTTGTTTTACATTGTTTGTTTTTAAAAGGTGCACTGCTTTTTTTGTTCGAATAAGCATTGGTGTGAATGCAGATACAGCGATAAAGAGACCAAGAAACACAATCGTTGTTAAAATGAAAGCATTCGTAGGTATATATAAATATATCCCTGGTAGGTGTGTAATTTTCGCTGTCACTAATAAGAAAAATTGTGAAAATACAAATCCAAACTGCATACCGAAAAAGATAGATAAAATACCAATTAACATATTTTCAGTGAAAACGAGTCGATGTAATTGCTTTTTTGATATACCTAAAACAGTTAAAATCCCAAATTGCTTTTTACGAACTTTTAAAAACGATCCGATTGAATAGAGTAGAAAGAAGAACGAGAATAAAACAATGACAACTTCTGAAAAAATCATTAATCCTGCAATTTCAGAAATCATAGTGGAATTTTGTAATTTCGGATGAAACAAATAAACAGCGAACGAAAAGAAAACAGCAATTGAAAAGGAACTGCTTAAAAAGTAGGCAAAATAAGCTCTTGAGTTGCGCGTTACATTTTTAAACGCAAATTGCCAAAACGTCATAATATGTACCTCCGTTTAGAAGGCAAATATGTAGTTTCATTGCAAAAAATGTATGAGAGTAAATTCTCATACATTTTGCTAGCATATGTTATAATCATGCTTCGGTCACCTTCTCCGTAGTTTCTGCTTGATTATTCGCAGCGTTGTGGAAGATGATTTTAATCGTCGTTCCTTTGCCAACTTCAGAGTCTAGTTTCACGGAATGACCTAAATAATCACAAATTTTACTTACGATATAAAGTCCCATACCAGTAGACTCTCCGAATGTACGACCATTTTTTCCAGTGTAAAATGGTTCAAACACTCTTCGAACATCTTCTTGCGGAATACCGACGCCTTCGTCACGAACTTCTAAAATAATATCTTTTCCATTTCGGTAAGCTGATAAGAAAACTTTTTTTCCGCGTTCACCAGAATAGCGAACGGCATTTGTCATTAACTGATAAATGATGAACTTTAGCCATTTCGCATCAGAAGCAACTTTTAAATCTGAATGAACTTCTAAAACGGGGAAGACGCCATTTCGAATGAATAGCTCTTTTAATCCGTTAATATTTTTTGTTACAGTATCTTTTAATGAAATCGTCTCAACATGGAAGTCTTCATGGAAATTATTTAATCTCGCCATGTATAAAGCCATATCGAGTCCTTGATTTAGTCGTTCTAATTCTTTTTTAAATTTCGGGATTAAATGTTCATCTTCCATTTCAAGTACCATAAGCTGCATGACAGAAACAGGCGTTTTCATTTGATGTACCCAATGGTTAATAAATAATTGGTGCTCTTGCTGTTTTACTTCGAATGTTTGTAAGTCTTTTTGGAATAGACGATATTGCGTACGAACGAGCTCGTTTACACTGTGAGGCATAGGAGCAGTCGCTCTTTCAATAAACGCATCTTCCATTTTTTCTGGTGGCTCACTTAATCTGTGATACATTCTACGGTTACGAACGTAACGATAAGCGAGGAAACAGATAAATAAGTATAGACTTAAAACGATGAAGTAAAACTTATTATTTTGAAATCCATCTACTGCATCATAGAGAACGAAAATAATTCCGAAGTTTAATACATATAGTAGAAAAAATGCAAAATGATCACGTAAAAATAGCTTCATGCTTATTCACTCCAAGTTGCGTTAAAACGATACCCAAGTCCACGTACTGTTTCAATAGCATTTTCAATACCAAGCTCATTGAACTTTTTACGAAGACGCGTGATGTTTACGTTTAATGTATTTTCCTCAACGAAGCTTTCATCATCCCAAAGAGCGGCTAGTAAATCTTCGCGACTTGCTGTACGTGGGAATTTAGATAATAGCATTTCCGCTAAAATCGCCTCTTTCTTCGTTAAAAGAACTTGTTCAGATCCAAAATGGATTTCTGGACGTTCAGGGAATAATTTTAGCCCTTCTACTTCAACGATACGCTCAGAAATATTTGGTGCATAATCACCGTAAATACGACGTAATTGACCTTTAATTTTTGCCATTACAACGTCGTAGTGGAACGGCTTCGTAATGTAATCATCCGCACCGCTTTCAATCGCCATAATTTGTTCCATTTCACCTGCACGTGCCGAAATGAAAATAATTGGACAAGTCGATTCATGACGAATTTGACGGCACCAGTAGAATCCATCGAATTTCGGTAAATTTACATCAAGTAAAACAAGATGTGGCTTCACTGCGTTAAACGACTCCATAATATCATCGAAGTTCTCCGTAACAACAGCATCATAGCCATATTTTTGAATGTGAGATTGTAGTAATGTTGAAATATTTGGATCGTCTTCAACGATTAAAATTTTATACATATGTATATTCCTCCTCAAAAAAACAATTGTAGCTATAGTGTATCATGTGTTTCAAGTCTTTTCATTATGTTGAAATATAAGCTATATAAATATACAAATTAAAAAAGGACATAGAACCTTTCTTTTTAGGGAGAGAGAGGATCCAGCCATGCATAGAAGCGGTCAGAGCCTTTTTCTGCCCCGTACGAAGTAAAAACAAAGATATCAACTGCCCGTAAAACCCCCACTGATTAAAGTTTCACTTTATATAGTAAACAGTATAGGTCAAAAGTGGAAAAAGTAAAAAGGGCCTTATATATAATTGACAATTAACTGAAATCATTTTAACATTTAGATAAATATCTAAATGTCTAATTATTGAAAGGAAGAAAGACATTGAATCAAGCATTTAAAGCATTAGCAGATCCAACAAGGCGACAAATTTTAGATTTATTAAAAGAAGGCGATTTAACCGCTGGGGAAATTGCCGAACAGTTCAATATGACAAAGCCAAGTATTTCACATCACCTAAATGCGCTTAAAAATGCTGAACTTATTCAAGATGAAAAAAGAGGACAATTTGTTGTGTACTCTTTAAACACAACTGTATTTCAAGATTTATTAACTTGGGTGTTTACATTTACGAATAAGGGGGTAGAGGGGAAATGAGGAAGCATCTTATCGCAATTATATTAATTTTTATAACTGGTCTAGCTTGGGCATATGCATGGCCGAATTTACCGGATACTATGGCAATTCATTGGGGGACTGAAGGTGTGAATGGCTTTGCTTCCAAATTTAATGCAATGCTGTTACTACTTGGGATTATGATTTTTACCTATGTTTTATTAACAGTTACTCCTAAAATTGATCCTAAGAAAAAGAATTACGATAAATTTTCTAGAAGTTATACGATAATGAATTATAGCGTATTAGTAGTATTATTTTTAGTAAACATGCTCGTAATTGGGGTAGGATTAGGTTATGACATTCCGATGAATAGTACACCGTATGTTCTTGTTGGTCTTTTATTTATAGTCATCGGCAACTATTTACCACAGTGCAAGCCAAATTACTTTGTAGGTATAAAAACCCCTTGGACGTTAAGTAACGAAGAAGTGTGGAGAAAGACGCACCGTTTTAGCGGAAAGGTGTTTGTTATATTAGGAGTTATTATGATTTTAAGTATTTTTGCACCGGTGGCATGGAAATCTTTCTTAATGGTTGGGATTATTATTGGGGCAGTAGGACTAACGATGGGATATTCTTATGTGGCTTATAAGAAAGAGATAGGGGCTTAATAGAAAATCTATGGGGGAGAGAGGATGAAAAGACACATATTACCATGGAGTTTAATTATTGCAACTGCAATTGGATGGTATATTGTATGGCCAGATTTACCAGAGCAAATTCCACGTCATTATAATGCTGCAGGAATGGTAGATGGATATTTCTCTAAAGTGGAGGCAAGTTCTTTTTCGATAGGTAGTATGTTTGTACTTTATATAATGTGGCTAGCTATTGGGTATATTGATGTAATGAAAGGTAAGTATAAACGGCAAGCTAAAGTCCTCTCTGCAATTAACTATGCCATTCTTTTTATAGGGTTCGGCTGTAACATATTTGCGCTCTTAGCAGCGTCTAATTATATTGCTTCAGCTTCAATTGCATTGAATTTCGGACTTGGAACACTATTTCTTGTACTCGGTAATTATATGCAACAAACGAAGCCAAATGGTTTAGTAGGAATTCGAATGGAATGGACATTAGAAAATCCTATAGTATGGAGAAAAACACATCGATTCGCTTCGAAGGTATTTGTAATAGGGGCACTCTGTATATATGCTGGGGCGTTACTTACAGATCCATTCAATATCTTTATGGCGGTTGGAGTGATACTAATATGTATCTTCATATCAACAATAAAATCATATGTTATTTATAAAAAAGAAATGCAATTGTGAGTTATACTAGTCAAATTTTATATTTATAGTTTCTATGTGTTAAGAGATTTTAATACTCAGTGGGGATAACGAAAAACTTACTGAGTAACTTTTTTGCTATATAGTCTGAAAATTCGGTTAATAAATAGACGGTTTGGGGGAAATCATATGTTAGAAATTATAAACTTTAGCAAGACATACAAAGGTGGCAATAAAGCAGTAGATCAGTTAAATATTACTGTTCAAGCAGGAGATATCTTTGGGTTTATTGGACATAACGGTGCGGGGAAGAGTACAACAATTAAGTCGTTAGTAGGAGTTATAGATTTTGAAGAAGGTGAAATTTTTGTTGATGGACATTCAGTAAAAAAGGATCCGATTACATGTAAGAGAGTAATGGCGTATATTCCTGATAATCCAGATTTATATGAGCAATTAACAGGAGTTCAATATTTGAACTTTGTCGCCGATGTTTTTAAGGTGTCTGCAAAAGATCGGGAAAAGGAGATACAAAAGTACGGAGATGCTTTTGAGATTACACCGTATCTAGGAGATTTAATATCTTCTTATTCACATGGCATGAAACAAAAAGTGGCGATTATATCAGCGGTTTTGCATAAACCGAAATTATTAGTTTTAGATGAACCTTTCGTTGGTCTTGATCCAAAGGCTGCTGTAGTATTGAAAGGGATTATGAAAGAGCTTTGTGAAAAGGGAAGTGCGATTTTCTTTTCTACGCATGTTTTAGATGTGGCGGAGAAGTTATGTAATAAAATAGCGATGATTAATAGAGGAAAATTAGCACTTTCAGGGGAAGTGAATTCTTTAATAAAGGAAGGCTCATTGGAAGAGCTCTTTATGAAGGAGCTTGCTAATGAATACTAATAGTCTGGGCCTTTTGAAAATCCGGTTGATAACGCAGCTTGGTTTAAATACTTTTAGATACGAAAAAGATAAGAAAAAGAAGCAGAATAAGATTTTGCTGTCAGCATCTCTTGTCTTAGTTGGTGTCATGTTAATGCTATATTGTGGGGCCTCAGCATATGGGTTGGTGAGACTAGGAATAAGTGAAATTATCCCAGTTTATGCACTAGTTATTAGCAGTGTATTGACGTTGTTTTTTACTATATTTAAGGCAAATGGAGAGATTTTTGCTTTTAAGGATTACGATTTTTTAATGTCATTACCGATTCGTGTAAGTACTGTTATTACAAGTAGGTTCTTGTATTTATATTTGCTGAATACACTCTTTTCAATCATAATCATGCTACCAATGGGAGTTGTTTATTGCATATATGAGAATCCATCAGTTTCTTTTTACTTTATGTGGTTTATCAGTATGTTTATAGCATCTTTAATTCCAACAACACTCGCAGCAGTCTTTGGAGCTGCGATTACGGCAATCGCTTCTAGATTTAAAAATACGAATAAAATAACTACAATTTTAAGTTTTATAGTAATTATTACATTTAGTTTCTTTATGATGAAAAATGGGAATTCTCAACATAGCCTTAATGATATGAACGGAATTGGTGCAATGGTTTCAGAGCAATTAACTAAGGTTTATCCATTGGCTAACATGTTTCAAAAAGCAATTGTTAATGCTGATATTGCAGCTTTCATCCTGTTTGTTGGGATATCGGTTATTTGGTATTATCTTTTTGTAAAAATACTTTCGTTTAAATATAAGCAAATAAACACAGGGATTACCACTTATCATATGCTTTCAAATTATGAGATTACTGGTATGAGAAAAGAAAGTGTATTGGTCGCATTGTATAAAAAAGAACTGAAGCGTTTCTTTTCTTCTACAGTGTATGTAATAAATAGTGGAATGGGAGTTGTGCTGGCGATAGCTTTCTCGCTGGCTATAGTTGTGATAGGACCAAGTCAATTAATAGCGTATCCTGGAATTGAGACGATTTTGCAAAAGGTTGCACCATTTGCTATTGCAGCAATGATTTCGATGACATGTACAACATGTGTGTCATTGTCTTTAGAAGGAAAAAATGTATGGATTATTAAGTCGTTGCCTATTACCCCAAAGATGATTTATGACAGTAAAATTCTTATGAATCTTTCATTAAGTATACCTGCATCATTTATTAGTGCCGTATTACTGATAATAGGGTTAAAACTAGATGTTTGGAGTTCTCTTTTAATCGTAATAACACCGATAATATATTCATTCTTTTCGGCAGTATGGGGGATTTTTATTAATAATCGATTTGGTTATTATGATTGGGTATCAGAAACTCAAGTAGTAAAACAAAGTGTAGGATCATTTGTTGGCATGTTTGGTGGCTTAATTGTGGCTGTTATACCGGCCTTGTTAATCGGTACTGCTGCTATCTCGAACTACAGAGTATTTACTTTTGTAGTTGTTATAGTGCTTGCGATTATTACTATATTCTTGTATAAGAAAGAATCGAGAAGAAGTGTAAAATAAAAAGCTGCTCTTCCTTTAAAGGGAGAGCAGCTTCTTTATTTTGAAAAAAGTTTAGACTCTTATATTACTTTTTCAAAACAGGTATCCAAATCTCACTTTTAAAAGTTGATGATGTGATATCTTTCTGTTCATTCCATAAAATCTCTGGTCCTGCTGTTAGTTCATAGTTTGAAGAAGGGAACCATTCGGAATAAATACGTCCCCACACGTTTTGCAATGCATCAGGAAATGGACCGATAGCTTCAAATATAGCCCACGTTGAAGCAGCAACTTCAAGTTGTTTGAATTGCTCTGGACAATCTTTCGTTGTGGCTACTCCAATATAGTGATCGAGTTCGCCTTTTTCCTCCATTCTTCTTTCAGAAAAGTTAGTAGAAGCACTAATAATTCCTGTAGGTTCAATATTTGAAAGGGATTTTAATGTTTCGATTGATTGGCTGTCTAAACTTTTCCACATAGAAGCAATTTCTTCATTTACACCAGTAAAAACAATCGGTACTCGTTTTTGTATACCAATGATTAGAAATGGCTCTTTTTCTTCAATTCGATAGTTCATTTCATTTCCTCCTTTAATCGATAACTGGAAGGTCATTGGTGAATAAGCTTTCAAAGAACGGCTAGTACTTCGAGCTTCTGAAGGCGTTATTCCGTGCAAATTTTGAAATGCACGTGAAAAAGAATCTGGTGAGTTGTATCCATATTTTATAGCGACATCGATGACTTTTACATCGCTATCTTTTAGTTCAAAGGCCGCAAGAGTAAGGCGTCTAAAGCGAATATAATCTGATAGTGATATGCCAGCTAGAAAAGAAAACATTCTTTTGAAATGATATTCGGAGCAGAAAGCTAGCCTTGCTACTTTTTTAAAATCAATTTCGTGTGCAAGGTTGTCTTCAATATATTGCATTGCCGCATTCATATTTTTAAGTGAATCCATTACATGACCTCCTTTGTAAACAGAATAGCAGGAATGAAATAGCTCCATCCGACATTTCATGCACAACTTTGTCGGGTGCATTTTTAACCTTACAAAAATGTAATGTTCCTGTAAGGAGAATGAATGGATGGCATGATATCCCAATGTTATAGTAACAAAGTACTTTCATTCAGTAGGTTAAATTATGATGTCTTTACTTGTGTGCCTTACATAACTGTCATGTTTGTGTAAGAAACATCGATAGTGGCAAGAGTAGAGAGTGTATATAGTTGAAAATAGAGAATAGAAGAAATGAGGGATGTCGAGATGAAAACGGTGTTAGAAGCAAAAAATATAAAAAAAGTATATGACACAGGTGGTAATAAATTTGAAGCGTTAAAAGGTATTAACTTACAAGTAAAAGAAGGTGAGTTCGTTGGAATTATGGGACCTTCTGGTTCTGGTAAGACAACTCTTTTAAATGTTCTTTCTACAATTGATAATGCGACGGACGGTGAAATTTTAATTGATGGAAAAGACATCGTGAAGATGAATGATGATAAGCTAGCATTATTCCGCCGCGATCATTTAGGATTCATTTTCCAAGATTATAACTTATTAGATACATTAACGGTAAAAGAAAATATTGCTTTACCTCTTGCATTATCAAAGGTGAAAGCGAATGAAATTGATCGCCGCGTTCTTGAAATCTCGAAGAAATTCGGCATTGATCATATTTTAAGTCAGTTTCCATATCAAGTATCTGGTGGACAGAAGCAGCGCTGCGCGGCATCACGTGCGATCGTTACCAATCCTAGTATGATCTTTGGGGACGAGCCGACTGGAGCGCTTGATTCTAAATCAGCGACAGATTTATTAGAAAGTATGAAGTCGTTAAATGAATATGATAACTCTACAATTTTAATGGTAACGCATGATGCGTTTGCGGCGAGTTATTGTAAACGAGTTATTTTCATTAAAGATGGTGAGTTATATAAAGAATTGCACCGCGGTGAATCAACGCGTAAACAATTTTTCCAAAAAGTCGTTGACGTAATGTCTTCCATTTCTGGAGGTATGGCTGATGACCTTATCTAGCATTGCCCTCCGCAACATACAGCGGAACTTTAAAGACTACTTTGTATATTTTGCATCTATGATTTTTAGTATTGTAATTTACTTTACATTTAAAGCACTGCAGTACAATTCGCAAATGGAAAAAGCCGCGGAAGGTTCTAAAAAAATTAGCGGTGCATTCCAAGTTTCCAGTGTCATGCTTATTATTTTCGTAGCAGTGTTCATTATATATTCAAACGGATTCTTTACACGAAAACGTAAAAAAGAAGTTGGATTATATTCCTTATTAGGTATTCGTAAAAGACAGATTGGTAAAATGCTCTTTTATGAAAATATGTTAATGGGGTTAATGTCTTTAATTATCGGGATTGCGATTGGTAGCGTCCTTTCAAAACTATTCCTTGAACTACTAGTAAGTATGATGGGATTAAACTTAAATGTTCATTTTGAAGTACCGATGGCTGCAATTATTGATACAGCAATTATTTTCTTTGTGATTATATTGTATACATCACTTCAAGGGTACCGCTTAATTTACCGATTTAAGTTAATCGAACTTTTCCGTGCAGAACGTGAAGGAGAAGCAATGCCAAAAGGATCAGTCATTATGGCATTAATTTCAGTTTTCTTAATCGGTTCAGGTTATTTCTTAGCATTAATGTATATGAAGGCACTTAAGTATGCAGACTTTATGGTAGTCGCACTTTATATTTTACTTGCGACAGTATTAGGTACGTACTTACTATTTATGTTCTTTACAGTATTCGTATTGAAACGTGCAAGAAATAATAAATCATCGTTTTATAACGGTATGAATATGGTAACAACGTCACAGTTACTATACCGTATTAAAGGAAATGCAAAGTCACTTGCGACAATTTCTATTTTAAGTGCGGTAACATTAACAGCGGTTGGTACGTCAGTTACGATGTATTACAACACATTTACGCAATCAAAAGCAGTTGCGCCGTACAGTTATTCTTACGAGAAAAAAGATGCAGAGCTAGATAAGAAAGTAAATGCGATTTTTGCCGAAGAGAAAGCAAATCACCCTGTAAAAGATCAATTTGAAATTGAGATGGTTCCCGTAAAAGGGAAGTTTGAAGGAGATAAAGTTGATTTCATTTTTAATATGAACTACAGAATCTCAGAAAAATATCAGTTTATGTCTCAGTCTGAATTTAATAAACTTGCTAAAAAAATGGAAGTAGAGACAGTGAATGTAGCTACTGGTGAAGCATTTATATATGATAGCTCTTATATTGAAGGGTATGAGTTTAGTCCTGAATATAAAGGAAGTAAAGCGGTATTCCAAATTGGAAATGAAACGAAGACATTAGCAATCCAAGGTGCAAATAATAATGCAATTACGAATTTAGGTGAACTAGTTGTTGTCGTTTCAGATGAAATGTACGAACAAGCGAAGCAAGCATTTGGAACACGCGTTGTAAAAAATATTGATGTAAAAGATGAAAGAAACAGTAAAGTATTAACAGAAAAATTAACAAAAGTGATGCCAGCTGGTGAATCAGAAATGGTACCACCATTTAGAGACTTCTACACTGGCTTCCACATGGGGCTTGAAGGAACTGGCCTAATGATGTTTATCGGAATGTTCTTAGGACTTGTATTCTTACTAGCAACAGGTTCTATCATTTACTTTAAACAATTAACAGAAGCAAATGCAGATCGTGAGCGTTACGTTGTACTTCGCAAAGTCGGTGTAACGAAACAAGAAATGAAAAAAGCAATTGCAAAACAAGTAAGCTTTATCTTTGCGATTCCGTTAGTAATCGGAATTTTACACAGCCTATTTGCACTAAAAGGTTTAGCAAACTTACTACCATTTGAAATTATGATTCCGCTCCTAATTAGTATCGGAGTATACGGTGTCATTTATATCGGATATTACTTCTTAACAGTTCGTTCTTATTATAAGATTGTGAGTGCGAAGTAATAGGTGATAGTTATCAGATTGTTGCTTTATTAAACGATAATAAAAAATAGAAAAATAGCCATTTACCTAATTCTTTTTACTTAGGTGAATGGTTATTTTTTGTTTTAGTAAGCGCCAGTGAGAGATAAGTTTGTATGAATAAAATAAAATTTAAGAAAAATACGGATTTGAAACATAAGCCTCTTATTCTGACTAGACCGCTAAGAAGGTATAAGTGAAGTGATATAAATTATATTTGATGGGAATAGCCTAGATTTTATTGACACAATCAATGGGCATCAATTATGTCAATAAAATTAAAAGTATGCTTACGATTAAAGGCATCTATGCATATTACAGAACACTTCACAGGATTCATTTCAATTACAGTCATGTAACTTGTAGGAAAATAACCATCTTCATAATAAGTAATCAATATTTCCTTTTCTGAAATGAATGAGCGTAATAGATGATCTTCAATCCTCTCTCTATCATTTTGTGGTGAGATGTTTAGTATTTCTTTAATACACTTGTGTGTGCCAGCAGGCTTTCTAGGCATAATAGTCATTTGAGCTAATTTCAATGTGTCTCTATCTTTTGATATATTTGCGCTATCCATACTTCATATTCTCCTAACGCTATGTTTTCTGTATCTTTCTGACCTAGGAAGAACAGTTACTAGAAATAGATATTACCGATAATTTGAATGCTAAATTTCTTATTTTCTGGAACTGAATACATTGTATAAGCAGCCTATTTTGGAAGATATTTTAGCTTTAAAATTTATATAACAAAGAAATTATGTGGAATTAGTTTTATTGTTAATTTACTTAGCATTAAAAAATTACCAAATTTATCAACTTATTTATAGTAATTTATTTGTCATTATTGTACTTTTTTGAAGCGGCTAGAAATTTATTATGATTAGTATTGAAAATTTGGATCAAGGAGAATAAGGGCATGTAAAAATAGAAAGAATATCAAATCGAATTGTATACTTACTAACTTAAGCATAAACAAATCGACCAATTTTGAGGTGTGGGTCTTACCATTCGAAAATGAGAGGAGAAAACAAACTTGTGAATTTTGCATCTAGGTGAGCTAGTATTACACCCATCTCACCTAGTGTTAAGAAAGCGCTTCTATATTACGGTATGATTTTCCCGATATTGTCTAGGGGTCATACTAGTGATTTTTTTGAAAACTCTTGTGAAATAACTTTGATCATTAAAATTAAGCCAGGTACAAATATCTGATAATGGATATGTCGTTAATGTTAATAATTTTTTTGCTTCTTCTACTCGTTCCCTTTGAATGTATTCGCTTAAAGGGATGCCCACTTCTTTTTTAAATAACTTAGATAAATAAGTAGGAGAAATATCTAAAAGGCTAGCAAGATCATTGAGAGATATTTCATCGTAAATATGTTTGTGAATATGATTTAGGCATGTAGTTATTGAATTAGAATATGCTTGATTACTATATTCTTTAACGCGTTCTGCAAAAGTACATAATGCATCTTCAATTAATCTATTTACGGAGTACATGTTATCTAGCTTTTCAATGGTTTGGATATATAATGTACCAAGTGGAAAAGCGATATCTGATGGAAGATTACCCTCTATCGCATATCGAGTAGCTAGAGTAATTGCCATAATACCATTATTTTTCTGGTTTCTGAGTTGGTCTCCTTTTGATGAAATTGCCGCATCTTCTTGTGGGAATGAATACGCATATTTTATTACTTTTTCTTTATCGCCTTCTTTGATTGCTGAAAAAAAATTACGTTCTAATGATATGTTGTAATTTTTAGGGTCATTTCGACGACGTTTTGAAATATATAAATCGGGATTTACAATTTTATAAGAAACGTCCTCTAGTACTTTATTCTTTTCCCAAACAATACCTATATCTAATTTTTCATTGAAAATTACGTAATGCAACCAAATGCTTATATCAATTAGAGTACTTTTTTTAATCTCAGGTAGAAATTGATAGTAATCTATCCCTTGTTGTATGTTTTTGGTACAGTTGAAATCTTCCATGAGTTTGATAGCCATTTCATCTGATACCTTTGGATAGGTAGTGGGACCGATTATAATAGTTCCTTTTATATGTTCGTGTTTTGTTACATGAATTATAATGAAATTTTCAAGATACTTATTTCCTTTGAAGATTGGAAAATTACAAAGAGCGTTCTCTTGATCAAGTTCACTAAGATGTTCTTCTTTAGAAGAATAAAAGGGACTGTAAATATTATTAGAAGTAGATTGATATAAAATTTTTTTGCTAGTAGATAAAAACTGAACAGGTACATGAAAGGTTCTATGTACAAGATCACATAAGTATTGTAGGTCGATGGAATTATTCATTATTTTCTATCTGCTCCTTTTAAGTAGTTTGTAAAACACCACCGATTAAAATTTCATTTAACATCTATTATATCAAATAAACAAATTTATTAAGGTGGAATAATTATAATATAAGAAATATAAAATGTTTTGTTTATAAGGCTAAAAGGATGTTTATAAAAAAACAAATGGCCATTGATAAACTTGGCTTGAAGGCTGTTCAAATGCATTCTTATCTCACGGTAGCTATCGCTGTAAGCGATAGCTGCTTTTTTTATTCTTCATAAAATCTTAAGAAATCTCCTTAATTTTTGTTAAGAAACGATAGTTATACTTAGACACAAGTTAAAAACAATTGAACGAATGGGGAGAGGTTTACGTGCAGCTCATAACATTCTTAAATGAATTTATTAAACATCCGAAACATACTGGCGCAATTGCGCCAAGTTCAAAAATATTAGCGAAGAAAATGGTAGATGTAATCGATTTTAATAGAGCGAAGTGTATCGTGGAGTTAGGGCCTGGTACAGGGGTTTTTACGAGAGAGATTATGAAGAGAAAGAAGAAGGAGACAATATTTCTTCTTATTGAAATTAATGAAGTGTTTTTCAAAGAGCTAAAGAGCAAATTTAAAGATGAGCAGAACGTCATTGTTGTACACGGTTCAGCTGAAAATATAAAGAAGTATATGGAAGAGTTCAATATAGAATACATTGATTACGTCTTATCGGGATTACCTTTTACTTCTTTACCAGAAGAAGTTTCAAAGCGTATTTTAAACAATGTAATGGAAGTGATACATGAGAACGGTGAATTTATTACATTTCAATATTCACTTGTGAAAAAAGGGTTTATACAGCATTTCTTCCCTGAAATTGCGCTAGAAAAAGTGTGGCTCAATTTCCCGCCAGCTTACGTCTTTAGCTGTAAAAAAGAGCTAAGGAGAGCATATGCGTAATGGAATTAAATGAATTATTATCCTACATTGAGCAATACGGTTATTGGGCACTATTTTTCTGTTTATGGTTAGGGATTATCGGTATGCCGATTCCAGATGAAATGATTGTAATGAGTGGAGGTTTTGTATCCTCACTAGGGGTATTAAGCATCATTCCTGCATTTTTATTAACATATTTAGGTGTTGTGTCCGGGCTTTCTTTAGGTTATATACTAGGGAAAATATTTGGTACGAAAGTACTTGATAAGCTAATGAAAAAGAAAAAAGCGAAATATCTTTTGAAATCTCAACAAATGGTAGAGAGGTATGGTCATTATGCGTTAATCACAAGTTACTTCATACCAGTTGTAAGACATATCGTACCGTATTTAGTTGGAATGAATAACATGCGATTTAAGACGTATGCTTTGTATTCCTATACGACAGGATTTGTTTGGACACTCGTTTACTTTGTACTCGGTTCTTTATTTGGACAACATATTGAAAGTATTGTAGCGATCGCGATAGAGTATGGTATGTATTTTGGCGGGATTGTTCTTGTTGTTACGAGTGGTACTTATTTGTATAGGCAAAGAAGAAGTACAGTGATGAGTAAGTAGATAGAATAAAGGTTTATGATCATTGGGAGTAGTGTAAAAAATTATAAAAGGAGAGTTATTTTGTAGAATAACTCTCCTTTCTTTTCAATGTAATAGCTTCTTATTATTTAAATCAGGCTTTGTTTGAAACACGATTATATAAATTGTTAATATAATTGTATTGATCAGATTGGCTAATATAGTCATAAAATCACTTGATGGAATTAGGAGAACAAAGATTGAAAGTATGGCAGAAACAAGTGGAATGAACTTTTGTAAAGTAGTTAACTCTCCATTTTTATGAAGCTGCGAAGACATAAAGAAGGTAATTAAGAAAACAACGGATGTAAATAATAGTCCTAAATATCCCCAACCATCTTCAATATACCAAGGTAAAAAGCTCATTCGTGATGTGAAAATAAATAAATTTAATACTAGCATACTAATTATTAAGGTGTTTAAAGTGGTAATGATTGTTTGTTTCTTCATTTGAATTACGCTCCGAAATGTGATTATAGTATCAATTAGCGCTTAGTTAATTGAGTTAATTCTTGTAAATCTTTTTCTTTAAAGGACTTAAAATTATTCTTTTCAACTGAATACATATCTTCTTTTATGAGACCAGCTTTATATTGCGCATCTAAAAACTGAAGCTCTTCATCCCCAATTTTGATACTTAGCTGAAGGCACTTTTCTCGCTGAGCCGTTGGTAAATCATCTAGGTGTTTCGGTTCTTTATGTGGATTTTTTGTATTATCAACACGAATTCCATAACGTAGTTCTAATTCATCTAGCTGTTTATATAATACGTCTAATTCTTCTCTTTGCTTCATTATTGAATCGACTTCTGAGCTTGTGATATTAGGATTAGTCAATTTGAAATGAGCTAGTTCTTCTGCATAAATTCCAGTTTTTGTACCTGTATTTGCAAACACAACAGTTGATAATCCCATTAGTAGACCAATGGATAATGTCGTCATAATTAATTTTTTCATATCGTTTTATTCCTTTCGTTGTTTTAGTATAAATAAAATATTTTTATTGAGCGGCTTTTGCCATTTCCATAAATCTTTCTTCAATTTCATCCAATTCGAATGAATGACATAGTCTACGGTCTTCTTTATCTAAAATTCTATAATGTTGAGATAGAATATTTTGTTGTATTTGATAACCGTTTAATTCTTTTATTTGTCGCCACCATACCTTTCCTCCTAAAGTCTTCGGGAAGTTAGTATTGTAATGTGTAAAAGCGATCGTTTTTATAATTTCATTAACATCATCTCCGAATGTCATCTGGACTGTCTCACTCTGTTCAAAGAGTGTTACGACACAAACTGCGCCTGCCCATGTGAGGGTACGTCTACCCTTTTCAATTTCTACTAATGTTTTCTTTGATAAACCGATAATCTCTGACATTTTATCTTGTGATAAATCGTTTTCAACACGGATTAGTTTTAATTTTGAATTGACGAGTTTAATAAATTCTTGCTTATCCATCATACATCTTCCTTTCTTGTATAGTGTAAAATTACACTAAAGGTGTAATTTTGTCAATTATAGTATAAGGAGTTACCTTATATTGTTTTGATCTTGTTAATTAATATTTCACTTTTAGTTTAAGAAAATGTTAAGAAATCGTACGAGTTTTTATTAAGGAATACGCCCTATACTTAGAAACGTCCTACAGAAAAACATAATGAAAGGCGGAATATAGATGAAAAGATTTATACTTGCATCAGTATTTATCATCGTGGCAGGAGCAGCATATTTATTAAATGGGAGTGCTGCGATTGATAGAATGAATCCATTTCTTGATTTAGAATATCGTTACGCAGTGATTGATAATGATGGAAAAGAGTTAGGCGGAAATAAAGGCCGTGAATATAAAGTGACAGCTTATAATGAAAAAGGAGAATCAAAAGAAGTTACGATTGATGCAGTAGATGAATTACCGAAAGGCTCGTATTGGCATGTCATTACGAGAGGGCAGTTTTTACATGATAAAGTACAAGTAACGACAGATAAAATTCCTGATGGTGCGAAGGCGAAGTTAGGATTATAGAAAAAACGATTCCTATTGTACCTAAAAATAACTAGGACATGCAAACAGACTATTTTGTTATTTTTTTAGTAGTATTATTGGAAAGTGAAAGGCCAATATATCTATGTTATACTTTAGTGAATTTGAAAAGATTTTTTGTTTTTTTGAGAAGAGGGTGATACATATGCAAAAAGATATTTTAAATATATTAGATAAAAAGCAAAGTAAATATGAATTTCCTACATTAGATAATGAAAATATAGATACTTCCCAAGTGAAATTCTCTCTTTTCTTTAAAGAGAATAAGGAATGGTTAATGGTGTTTCAATTTGTTGGTGTAGGCTCATTAGGCGTATTTAATGATATTCAAATATACGGTGATAGAATCGATTATTCAATTGCTGATGACGGTATTTTGCAACTAAGTGATGGAGACTATGAAGTATTCGATGATGAAGGTGAGTTTCTACTAGATATTCATAAAGGTAGCTTGAATATTCGTGAGCAACAGATTGAATATCAATTTACTGAAGAGGATTATGTGAATAATGGAATAGATGTGCAAACGACAGAATCTTATCCAACACATTTCATGCGTATGCTTGCTACTAATGAGGAAGCTAGAAAGTTATTATGGTGGAATAAAGAAGAAATTTTAGCAGAGGTAGGTTTAAAAGGCGATTGGGAAGTAGCTTATGAAACGGAAGAGTGGCAACATGTTTCAGATGAGAAAGTAAGTGAAAATGAATTCTTCCAATCAGTGGCTGCTGCGATAGAGAAGAAAGATCCAAGAGTTATTGTGAATAAGGCTGCTAATACACATTGGAAAAATTGGGTGGAGTTTAATTACGAAAACTCATATTAAAAATTAAAGAGTAGATAGAAACTCTTTTCTTCTAATAAAAAGACTATCCAAAATGTTGAAATTTGGATAGTCTTTTTTCATTACACAACCGCAGGATTATAAATCATCGTAAAGTGCCCTTGTAATAGTTCAATATGACACGGTGTATGTAGTGAACTTTCTCCATCCGTATCTACTTCTTTTTCTTCTTCTGTTTCAATATGAATTGATTTTGCTTTCACATGGAAGATGTCATTTTCGTTTGTGTCTTCAAATAGTTTCTTTCCGATATAATCTTTAAATGCTTGAATGCCTGTTGATTTTACGACGAAAATATCGAGTGTTCCGTCGTCACATTTTACGTTCGGAATAAAGGACGGGATACCACCAAGATATTCACCGTTTCCAACCATAACAAGAACAGCTTCGTCTTCATATACTTGTCCGTCGTAAGTGATTTTTACTGGGAATGTTTCAGCGTTTTTTACAGTTCGAATTGTGCTTAAATAGTAACCAATTTTACCAAGCTTTGCTTTTTCCTCTGCATCAATATTGTTTGATACTTCAGAGACAAGCCCAATGCCCCAGAAGTTTAAGAAGTGTTGTCCGTTTGCTTTTGCGACGTCAACAGGTTTTACATGTCCTTTTGTAATAAGTTTTGCTGCTTCTGCGATGTTTTGCGGAACGCCGAGTGTGCGAGAGAAGTCGTTGCAAGTTCCGCCTGGAATGATTGCAAGTGTAGGTCTAATTTTAAGAGGAGCTAAGCCGTTTGTGCATTCAAATACAGTTCCGTCACCACCGAAGACGATAATTAAATCTACTTTACTAGCAAACTCCTGGCAATAGTTTGTTGCATCACCTTGTTTTTTCGTATGAAGGATGCGTAGGTCAGGAAAAGCGGCAGCAAGTGGTGGTACGATTTTCGCTAAGTTCGTATGTAAATCACCTTGTCCTGCTTTTGGATTTACGATGAGGAGTACTTTTTCAAACTTTGTCTTTGTCATTTTTATTCTCTCCCTTTGTCTTTTACGAATCGTGATAGAAAATAAACTTCCATCAGTAATTGATGGAAGTTTATTTTATTATATTATTCCGTTACAACTGAAGCGATAAATGGTAAGTTACGATATTTTTCCGCACAGTCGATACCGTAGCCAACGATAAATTCGTCTGGAATTTGGAAGCCAACATATTCAGCTTTTAAATCCACTTTACGACGCTCGGGCTTATCAAGTAACGTACAGAATTTCAATGCTTTTGGTTTATGCATGAAGAAGTGATCTTTTAAGAAGTGAAGTGTTAAACCAGAATCGATAATGTCTTCTACGACAATTACGTTTTTTCCAGTAATGTTTACATCGATATCTTTTAACAGTTTTACTTTTCCAGATGTTTCAGTTTGATTTCCGTAACTAGATGCAGAGATAAAATCGATTGTTACATCGTTTTTAATGTGACGAATTAAATCAGCAGCGAATACGAAAGATCCTTTTAATACAGCGATTACTACGATTTCTTCCCCTTCAAAATCACGTTCGATTTGAAGAGCTAGTTCTTTTACTTTTTCTTGTAATTGTTCTTCAGAAATTAAAGTGTCTTTTATTTCAATATTCATTTGAATCCTCCTACAATGTAAAACTTATGAACATTTCGACTGTAAAGGATAGAACGGAAAAAGTCAAAGAAGAATAGAGGTTTTTACAGAAATACCCACAATATAATCAGATGATATGATATACTGATTATATTAAGAAAACGCTTCCATAAAGGGTGATTATGATGAAAAAGAAACAGTATACGAGTGTAACATTTATAAAAGCATTACTTTTAACAATTGTTCTTGGTATGTTGGCTTACGTAATTGATGTACCTGCGATTCGCATTTCACTAATTGGAATGACTTTAGTATTAGGCGCAATTTCTCACGGTATGATGTCGCAGCTGCAAGAAGCTGGATTGGATGATATGAAAGATCATATAGATAAGAAATGAGAAACCTTCACGTATATAGAATGAAGGTTTTTTTCTTTTCTTACAAAAATGTAAGGTAATTTGTAAGACAAATCGATAGTTGCATAGTAGTGTTTTGGATAAACTATAAGTGTAAGGTAAAAGGCAAGCATATTTTAGGTAAATTAAGTTTTAGGCACTCTATATGTGAAAAAGGAGTAGGAGGGCATGGAGAAACGTTGGACGACCTTTTCTTTTTTAGCTACTAGTAACACCGTAATGCTAGCTGGAGAAATGGATTTTTTGCATATGTTTGATCGAGAAGACGATCATTCTTCTTCTAAGTTTACAATGAAATGGCGTAAATGGAGCGATAGTTGTAAATCGGAAGAAGAGGCCCCTAACGAAAGGCAAAAAATTATTTTAACAAACCCTATTAAAGCATGGGTCGTTCAACGTCGTAAGTGTAACGTCAAAAATCACTTCAAGAAAACTGAGCCGAGACAATTAGTTATCACTCCGGCCCTTCCTACTTCTAAATCACGCGAAAGTAACAAATAAATATCGAGACACACATCCAAAAAAACATCGTATATATTACGGTGTTTTTTTCTTTTTCTGAGATGAAATCTTTAAATGAAATATATTTCATCTGCATCTCATATTTACATCTGTTATTTATTCTAGTAATACATCCGGTGCGAAGTGATGTGAATAAAGTATAAGGAGAGAATGAAGATGAAAAAGAGACTATTACCAATTTGTGCAATGGCACTTTTAACAGTAGGTTATTCTTCGGTAGCGAGTGCTTCAACTGGAACACTGACAAAGGAAGAAGCAGCGCAAGTGCAGTCAGATGTAGCTAAAAAGGAAGAAGCAATTAAGGCACAGCAAAAAAATGATGCAGAGAAAAAGCAAGCGGCGCAAGTACAAGAAAAAAGTGATATGGCTAAAAAAGAGGAAGCAATAAAAGCCGAGAAAAAGAGTGAAGAAGAGAAAAAGAGAATAGCACAAGAACAGTTAAAAAGTGATATGGCCAAAAAAGAAGAAGCGATAAAAGCCGGGCAAAAAAATGATGTAGCCAAAAAAGAAGTAGCGAAGCCAGTTGTGCAAGGTGAAAAATTACCAAACACAGCATCAAGCAATGTAGCAATGATGGCATTAAGCGCCTGTCTTGTCGCAATAGGTACATTATTTGGATTGAATCGTCGCAATAAGGTTAAAGCGTAAATAAAATATTAGCCTATAAAGAATGGGATAATTTCATATATTAAAAATGGTAGGTTACTCCTACCATTTTTTGCATGGAGGGGTGAAACATGAAGCTACTCAATTATATCGGTATTATATTAATGGCTATAGGGCTATGTATGGGATCATATTATGCGGTGGAATGGTATAAAGGAAAAAGCGCCGCTCAAGAATTAACAAAAGAAGAAATAAAGAGTCTTAAAAATATACAAGATAATCAGCTTTCTAATGAAAAACCAGTAACTTCCCAAGTGCCTTCTACTCAAATACAATATAAAGAAGGAGAAAAAGCAGCCATGTTGCATATTCCAAAAATAAAGAAGAAGTTTTCTATATATTGGGGAGCAAGCGATGCAACTTTAAAAAAAGGAGTCGGTATGTTTGTTAGTGATTTAACGACAACGCCATCTGGTGGAGGGCATACTGTATTAAGTGGGCACAGGGATACTGTATTCACAGAATTGGGAGACCTGAAAGAGAAAGACAGTCTTTTGGTGGAGTATGACAATAAAATTTACACATATGAAATTCAAAAGAAGTGGATTACACATGCGGATGATCGCACTGTCATTGTGAAAAAAGAAGAACCGACTTTGACACTGACGACTTGCTATCCATTTGATTATATAGGGGATGCACCAGATCGATATATTATCGAGGCAAAGTTAGTTACGAGCAATTCAAAATAAAATTATAGAGTGATACATGCTAGCTACTTAAAATGAGAGGGGGAGACATAGATTATGTCAAAAAACATTTTAATTGTTGAAGATGAAGAGATTTTACGTGAAATATTAAAAGATTATTTTTTGAGTGAACAATATATAGTGTTTGAAGCGAGAGATGGGAAAGAAGCTTTAGTTTTATTTGAAGAAGAAGAGGTTGATTTAGTTATACTTGATATTATGTTACCAGAACTAGATGGATGGTCTGTTTGCCGAAGAATTCGTAAGACGTCCCAAGTTCCGATTATTATGCTGACGGCACGTGTTGATGAGGATGATACGCTACTTGGTTTTGAACTTGGAGCAGATGATTATGTGACGAAACCGTATAGTCCGCCTATTTTATTAGCAAGAGCGAAACGATTATTAGAAAGTAGAAAAGCATCAAAGAAACCTTTAGAGAATGAAGATGATACGTTATCAATTCATGGCATTCACGTCCATTTTCCGTCACGTACTGTTACTGTTGATGAGGCAGACGTTAGTTTAACACATACAGAGTTTGAAATATTAGTGTATTTCATGAAAAACCAAGGAATTGTACTAACAAGAGAACAATTAATTTCAAAAATTTGGGGATATGAATTTGCTGGCGATGATCGAACTGTTAATAGCCATATTCGTAATTTGCGAAATAAATTAGGAGAGAAAGCAAAGTATATTACAACTGTAGTGCGAACTGGATATAAATTTGAGGGGAATGTATGAGAAAAGGGATTGTACTAAAATTATTTACTCTCACAACAGCGTTATGTATGTTAATTTTAGCAACTATTTTTATTGGACAAACGATATTTTTTAAACAATATTATGCAAATCGAAAAGTAGAAGACATTAAAGTGAAATTAAATTCCTTTGAGAAGAATTATTTAAATCATACAGGAAGTGCAGAAGAAGTTCAGAAATTGGAGCAAGACTTTTTAAGAGAAAATAATACGTGGGTCACGACATTAGATCAGAATGGGAATTTAAAACATGCAGATGATTTTTATTTTGAGGTAACGATAGATCGTAGGCAACAAAAGAGCTTTGGACAACAAATATTCAAAATTCCCTTATACAATCTCGTCAATATAGAGGAGATTGATAATAAATCATCAGAGCAGTTTTTAGGACAAGAAATTTATTTTTCTGGAGTGAAACAAGAAGATAGTTTTATTCCATTCTCTTTCTCGTTAGCTAAGCAGAATTTAAGCGGATCTAATAAACCGTTAGAAAAAGCATTTAATGAGAAAATGAGTAAATTAAATGAGGAGAAAAAGAAAGTAGCTCAGGAACAAGTTGTTAAGGAAAAGAAGCCGGCCGTTCAGGAGCAAGCTGCCCAAGAACCAGATGTTTACATAGGAGGGCGTGTTACGAAAGTACAGTTTCCAGATGTAAAAGGACCTGTAAATCCAATTTATAAAAACACTTTATTTTTGGATAGTATAAAAGAATTTCAAACGGATGTATTACTAAAAGAGAGTAATCAAATAGAGTATTCAACAAAGACAATGGACTATGGAAAAAATGATATAAAATATAAATTATTAATCAAACCAATAAAAGAAAAAGACGGATCGGTAACATATATTTATGCAATGGCTTCTTTACAGCCTGTAGATGAAGCTGTACAAATGGTGCAAGATTATTACATCTACATCATTGCATTTGTAGTCGTTCTTATATTTCTAGCTTCATTTTACTATTCAAAACAAATTGCAAAACCATTACTAGTAATAAATGATACAACGAAGAAAATAGCTCATTTAGATTTCACAGAAAAAATACCGATTACTTCAAAAGATGAGATTGGTGATTTATCACAAAATATTAATACACTATCTAATAAACTACATTCACATATTGGACAGCTTGAACAAGATATTGAGAAGGAAAGAAAATTAGAAAATACGAGAAAAGAATTTATTTCAGGTGTTTCACATGAATTAAAAACACCGTTAAGTATTATGAAAAGCTGTATTTCTATTTTAAAAGATGGGGTAGCGGAGCATAAAAAAGAGTACTATTTTCAAGCGATGGAGCGAGAAGTAGACAAGATGGATACTTTAATTTTGGATATGCTTGAGTTAGCAAAATTTGAGTCTGGCACATATAAAATGAAAAAAGATTCATTTTATATTGATACAGTAATTGAAGACATATGCGAACAGCTTTCCGTGGAGATAGAGAAAAAAGAACTTCATGTTCATAAAAATGTATGTCCAATTGAAGTAATTGCAAATCAAAGTCGGATTGAACAAGTCATCGTGAACTTCATTACGAATGCAATACGTTATACACCAAATAAAGAAGATATTATTATTTCCACAATAGACGAGACGAATCATATAAAAGTGTGTATTGAAAATAAAGGTGCTCACATTGAAGAAGAACAATTAGATAAGATTTGGGACCGTTTTTATCGCGTGGATGCGGCACGGAAACGTTCACAAGGTGGAACGGGGCTTGGGCTGGCCATTTCTAAAAATATTTTAGAATTGCACGATGCTGAATATGGGGCAAAGAATACAGAAGATGGTGTGTTATTTTACTTCTATTTACCGAAAAAAGCGTAGATGATACAATCTACGCTTTTTTAATTTAATTTCATATTATCTTTACTTAATCTTTATTTTTAAGCGATATAATCTGGTTAGAAAAAGAGGTTATGTAAGGAGTAGATTAGCCGTGAATAGCAATTTACTAGGTGTGATGGTTTTTATTTTTCTTTGTGCATTTATTGTATTTTTAATTGATATTACGATATGAAAAAAGAGCGCTAATTAAGCGCCCTTTTTTTGTGAATTCATTTGATAAGCACTCATGCTTTTGAATAAGCGTGGTGAAGTTGTAAATAAAAGAATTAGTAATACAGTACATAGTATGAAAGAACCGATCATTGTACTGCCGTTTACAATTAATGAATATAAAACAGCTGATTGTCCTTTCGGCGCGTATTGTCCCCAGAAAATAATACCAGCAATAAAATGACAGAAATAACGTGCAAAGCTACCGATAAATGTCGCAAGGATAATATATACGAGTGCTTTTTTTCCTTGGTTTTGTTTTGATGTAGGTTTATCTTTGCGACTGCCAAAACTTGAATGTTCTGCATCACTGCTGTTTGAAGCAAGAGCTTTTTGAATTGGACGATAGAATAATCCAGCAAAGCCGATAAATGCAAAGGCTATGAAGTATTCAATGAATGCTTGCACTGGCGTTAAAATGTAAGCATCACCTACGACAATTTGTAAAAGTCCCCAAATTAAGCCTCCCAAGAAAGCCATTTTGAAGCCCCAGCGGTATGCGATAATAAAAATAGGAATCATAGCAAATGAAATGGAACCGCCTGTTGGAAGTTT
The DNA here is from genome assembly GCF_051915945.1 of Bacillus cereus group sp. MYBK30-2. Lineage (NCBI taxonomy): Bacteria > Bacillati > Bacillota > Bacilli > Caryophanales > Bacillaceae > Bacillus > Bacillus cereus group sp. MYBK30-2. Next base: position 1,388,760 of record NZ_JBQAFR010000002.1, on the reverse strand, counting down.
AATTGATAATGGTAAAATGTCGATAATCAAGGCGAAGGCTGCAAGAATTGCAGATTCGATCATCGCTTGTAAATTGGTGTTACGCATGTTGTCTCCCCCTAAATCCAAGTTGCACAAAAAAGAACATTATCATAGGAGGGATACGAAATACGTAAATGAAAAAGAGGTATGTATTTCGGACGTTTGCACAATCCCTGCGTTAGCATTAACTAACAGGTTCGAAGGGTCGGAACGAAGTGTTCCCTCTCAGCGGCAAGGCTCCCCCTGTGATAACGAGATTCTTTATTTGCTATTGTTTATTGTAAGCGAAATGGATGAGAATGGCAAATGAACCTTGTATGACAATAATTGAAATATAATTGTATTGAAATGTTAATAAATATGAAGCAAAAAGATATAGTCCAAATGAAATAGAGTATGATATAATTTTCTTGAAAATAATTATCATTCTCTTCTGAGGGGGAAGGTTATGAGCTTAGTAGATATTAAAATTGGTGAGAAAGTGTTAGTACAAAGTATTCAGTCGCTAGATAATTTACTAAAGAGAAGACTGGCTGCTTTCGGTCTCGCGGAAGGAAGCGAACTTCGCCTGAAACAGAAAGCGATGTTTAAAGGTCCTTGTACATTGGAGTGTCGCGGACAGCTAATTAGTATTCGTCATTGTGACGCGAAAATGATAAAGGTGGAATTAGCGTGAATAAGGTTGCTTTGCTAGGGAATCCGAATACAGGGAAAACATCATTATTTAATGCGCTCACTGGTTCTTATGAATATGTAGGGAACTGGAGCGGTGTAACAGTAGAAAAGAAGGTTGGTAAATTAAAAGGTAAGCAAGGAACATTAATTGATTTACCAGGCGTTTATGATTTAAATCCAGTTTCACGTGATGAAGGTGTCGTTACGAATTTTCTATTAACAGACGAATTTCATCATATGTTAAATATAGTGGACTCTTCGCAATTTGAGCGAAATATGCATTTAACATTGCAATTACTTGAATTTGGTAAGCCAGTTTCAATTGGTTTAAATATGATTGATGTGGCAAAGCAAAGAGGAATTGTTATTGATGTAAAACGATTATCAGAAATATTAGGAGTAACAGTCGTTCCTGTCGTTGCAAGAAGCGGAAAAGGCTGTGAAGAATTACTTGCTACTCTTCATGAAGAGAAGCAAAAAGAGAAAAAACCATTCGTTATTTCATATGGTGTACAAATGGATGAAGGGATTGGAGAGGTAATCGCTCTTTTAGAGACAGCGAATTATGAGCATCCAAGATGGTTAGCCCTTCAATTTTTAAGCAATAACGAAGTAGTAGAAAAAGAAATGAAAGCATTACCAATTTATAAGGAACTTATAGCCATTCGATCTCGTTTAGAAGGAAAACTTGATTGTACGTTGGAGGAGCATATTTACAAAACTCGTGAAGCGTATATTGAAAAGTTAAAAACAAATGTCATTCAGCATGAGAAAGAAGGAAAAATTCCTTTTTCGGAAACAATCGATAAGTTAATTACACATAAAATTTTAGGACTTCCAATCTTTTTAGCAGTTATGTTTTTTATTTTTCAAGTTACGTTTACGTGGATTGGTACACCTTTATCTGATATGCTTGATGGATTTTTTGGCGGGCAACTTACTGATTGGGTTACAGCTGGTCTCGCAAGTGTTGGGGCTTCTGACTTTATTCAAGCGCTCGTTACAGAAGGTATTATTGCCGGTGTTGGTGCGGTATTAGTATTCGTTCCACAAATCTTTGCACTATTCTTCTTCATTTCATTATTAGAAGACTCAGGATATATGGCGCGAATTGCAGTTGTTATGGATAGAATTATGGAGTTTTTCGGCTTAAACGGAAAAGCATTTATCCCGATGATTATCGGCTTTGGATGTAACGTTCCAGGTATTATGGCAGCGAGAACGATTGAGCAGGAGAAAGAACGTTTACTTACAATTTTAGTAACACCATTTATGTCTTGTTCAGCACGTTTACCTGTATATGCATTATTTGCGGGAGTGTTCTTCCCTCATAGTCAGGCGACTGTTGTGTTTTCTTTATATGTTGCAGGTATTGTTCTTGCGTTACTCGTTACAAAAATTATGTCCCTTACTATTTTAAAAGCGGAAAAATCTATTTTTGTAATTGAACTACCTCCTTACCGTGTGCCACAAGTGAAAACACTATGGCTGAGCACGTGGGAGAAAGGTAAAGGATTTGTTCGTAAAGCAGGTACATTTATCTTCGGTGGTTCTGTTGTCATTTGGTTATTAAACTATGCAGGCCCATCAGGATTCGGTGTTGCTATGGGAGATAGTTTCTTAGCGGTAATCGGCGGATTTATCGCACCACTTTTTGCACCGCTCGGTTTTGGAACATGGCAAGCTGCGGCATCCCTTTTAACAGGATTTTTGGCAAAAGAAGTTGTCGTTTCTACAATGGCAATTATTTATGCGGTTAAAGAAGATGTGCTAGGAAATGTAATGGGGGCACATTATACTGCGTTATCAGCATATGCATTTATGTTCTTTATTTTATTATATGTTCCGTGCTTAGCGACAGTAGCTGTTATTAAACGCGAAACTGGATCAGTGAAATGGACGATTTTCTCTGTCGTTTATCCACTCGTTGTTGCTTATGTATTAACGCTCATTATATATCAAGTTGGATCCTTACTCGGATTCTAGAAGGAGATGTATTACAATGATGGTCAATATTATAATTGGAGCTATCATTTTTGGTTATGCAGCATATACGTTAGTTAATTTTGTAAAGAGAAGTAAAAAGGGAAAATGCGCAGCATGTTCTTTAAATAAGTCGTGTCAGTCGCAAACTTGTAGTCCAGATATGGAGCAAATTGCTCATAAATAGAAAAAAGCTTTGCGAATTTCGCAAAGCTTTTTTACTTATTTCTTAATTTTTACAAGTTGTGATGCTTCTACACCATTTTTTCCAGGGAATTCTTTACTAGGGTCCTTATCGAACTTTAGTACACCTACAGATTTCTCTTCACCTTTTACATTCCCGTAAGTTGCATCGTCAACAATTGCGAACATGTCTGCATATGCGCGGCCGCTTCCGATAATTGTGTTACCTTCATATTTTAATTTTGCCCCATCAAGTGTAGCATTTTCTACTTTATCTTTTGCAAACAGCACGCCTTGCTCTGCTGTTACAGCTGGTAATTTATCAATTGCTTTTGTGTCGTCGTTTTTATCGACTTTTCTAATGAGTTCTTTCTTAACAAGTTCTTCGCCAGTTTTCTTATCCATTACAAGTACTTTTTTACCTTCAAGTGTTGCAACTTTCATTTTATACATATCTTTTTCTTTTACATCTTTTTTGTTTTTATCTGCGATTTGTTGAACTTGCTCTTCTGTTCCGTATAATACAAAGCCGTTCGCTTTTTCTCCTAATAAAGAACAACCTGATAATGCTCCGAATGAAATTGCTGCTGCTAATCCGATTCCTACTAATTTTTTCATGATGATTTCTCCTTTTATATGTTTTATAGTGAATACAGTTTCTGTATTAGTCCTTACATTATGAGAAGCTTTTTTGTTATTCCGTTGCTTCTGGTATTAGTGTATAAGAAATATAGAGATGTAACTATCGAGCTAGCTTACAGTAGCATTACAATGATGTAATTTAGTGAAAGTACGTAAAAATAAGTTAATTTCGAGAAAAGAAATAATAAGAATATAGTAGGAATACAATATTCTATCTAGAATGTCATATTATATTGGATGTATTTTGGAAATAACATGTAAGGATATCTTAGTTTTGTTATAATAAACACATAGGTTGTAAAAATGAATATTCTTACTGTAAAGGGAGATTTTTAATTTTTCTAAGTAGTGAATTTGAAATATGAGGTATATCATAGGAGGAATTTGAATGTCTGTATTTAAACGATTACGAGATTTAACAATGTCAAATGTGTATTCATTAATTGAAAAAGCTGAAGATCCAGTTAAGATGACGGATCAATATTTACGTGATATGCAAGCGGATGTACAAGAAGCTGAGAAAAGTGTAGCTGCTCAAATCGCACTTGAGAAAAAGTTCAAGTTATTATTTGAAGAGCAAGAAGCACTTGTGAAAAAACGTGAAGAGCAAGCACATATGGCTGTTCAAGCTAGTAACTTAGATCTTGCGCGTCGTGCTCTTGAAGAAAAACAAAATGCAGAGCAAAAGATGAATGAATATAAAGTGAGCTATGAACAAAATAAAGCTGCTGCTGATAACCTTCGTGCGAAGCTAGAAGAAATGCGTAAGCAATTAACAGAGCTGAAAAATAAACGTGAAACACTTGTAGCACGTGTAAATGCAGCGAAAGCACAAAAGAATATTAATCAGGCGATGTCTGGATTTGATGCAAATACAGCAAAAGCTGGTTTAAGCCGTATGGAAGAGAAAGCTCTTCAATTAGAGGCTGAGGCAGAAGCGAGCGGTGAAATTTACAAAAAAGAAAAATCATTAGATGATGAATTCGCAAGCTTAAACAAAAATTCTGCTGTTGACGATGAATTAGCTCGTATTATGAAGCAGTATGAGAAATAATATAGAATAGAGACAAATGGACCGACATGTCTAAATATATTCATGTCGGTTTTCTATTATATTTTAGAGGAGGTTTTGCAATGACATGGATGAATGTGTTAGCTATGCTCGTATGGACAGGGGCGAGTGCGGTACTTTTATTTGCAATTATGTGGATTGATTCGATTTTTACAAAGTACAATGATTTAAAAGAAATAAAAAATGGGAACACGGCTGTGACAACACGTTTCGTTATGAAGCTATTCGCTCAAGGATACATCTTGTCACAATCAATAACGAAAGCAAATGATTTATGGCAAGCGCTTCTTGCCTCAGCAGTTTCATTCGTTATTTTATTAGTTGTAGAAATGTTTATTGAATTTGTTTTAAGAAAAATGGCAGGTCTTGATTTAGAAGAAGGAACGAAAGAAGGCAGCGTAGCACATGCGATGTTAGCTGGTTCATTACATATTGTTGGTGCACTTATTTTAGGTGCTTGTTTATAAATAGAGAAGGAGGGGTATATTGTGAGCTTATTCAAACGTATTAAAAATATAATGAAAAGTCCGGAGCAGCCGAAACCAGAAAAGAGTCTTTTAACGTTAGCTCCTGGCGATATGATTGAAGTTTCGTTAGTAATGTACGAATTGATTGGGAAAACGAGCATGCATTCTCGTAAGGAGATTGTTTTAACCCTGCAGGACGGGAAAGACATTCGTTATTTAAAAATTGAAGACCGTGAAAATACGTATTACAAATTATATACACCGATTGACGGTCGTTTAGATTCAATTGATGAAATTCCGACGACAATTGAAATGGATGATACAGAGTACCACATGGAAGAACAATATAATGGACGTGTTGTTGTAATGGGGAAAACACCATTCGCTGCTTCGGAGGAACAGTACGTATGGGAATTCCAGTCTGATAATCGTAAATTATTACGTATTGAATGGCAAAATGGTCGCACAATGATGTATGAGGGAGAAACAATTATTCCTGCTGATGTACAAATCATAAGAGCAACATAAGGGGGGCGTAATCATGTCAAACCGATTGTTTACCATGATTAAATCGTTCGTAATCCCTATACTTGCTATCGTTACATTACTTGTTATTGCGGGTTATGCTTTATCAGGCTGTCAAAGTGGTCAAGCGAAGTCAATTCAAGACCGCTATCCGCTTGAGTCTGTCGCAAAGGAAGGTAAACAAGAATCTTACGTGTATAGGGCCGCCAATCGGTCAGTTCCTGAAGTCGCAAAGGAACTTATAGCCGAAAGGAAACCGAAGCAAGCATCTAAAGAAGACGAAAATCAAATGTTCCTCGTTTATTCTGATAAAATGTATAACCTTCAAAAGGATAAAGAGAAACCATCTGATACGCTAATTGAAATAAGTAATGAAGAATTTGTCCGTCAAAATTACCAACCATCCTTCTTACAAGGATATATTATGGGGAGTATAATAAACGACATATTCGGTTCACGAAAATCATCATACGGTGATTATCGCGGATATAACGACAGACAAAATCATAAACCGGTTATTCCGGAAAGACCACCTACGAAAGAAGAAAAGAAAACCCCGCCTCCAATTACGAAGGAAGGGAAAGGATCGATTATTAAGCGAGGCGATAATGTTGATTCGAAACCATCAGTAGGTGATACAGGTAGTATTACGGAAAAAGGAAGTAATACCCCGCCACCGTCTACTGGAAGTAAAGGAACAATCACGAAAACGCCAGGTGGCTCGAGTGGATCTGATGTGAAGCCGAAATCATCCATTAAAACTCCGCCAAAGAATACGTCTCCCCCGAAAACGAGGGTTGGCGGCTCAGGAACAATTACGAAGAGAAGATAGTGGAGAGACCGAGGAGTGTAATTTGCTTTTCGGTCTTTTTTGTTATGGGAATTAATTCCTTGTAGCTGGTGCAATTAAGGCATAAGGGGGGATAGTATGACTATGTATAAAAGATTTAGTGTAATTATGTTCCTCGTATTATTCTTGAGTTTGTTTGTCATTTTCTTACAGAAAACTCCCACCTCAAGGAATGGGTAGGATATGGTCCAATGAGTAGGTAGGAGATGAAAGTCGGTTAGGAAAAAGCCTAAAGGCTCTTCTTGGTGAAGAATCAGTATAAGGTATCGTAATTCAAACAGCTCGTTAGAGTGTTAAGTGGGGGTAGTTCAATAGTACAACGATGAAATTTCACTTTGTAGTAGGTATTCTATGGATACTATGTACATGTACTCTATTTTTGTATATTCCGCTACGCTTTCAACATGAAGTACCCGCCTTTCAAAAATACGTAGTATGGATTAAAAGCGGGGGAAGATGGGGGGAGTAAAATTATATCAGCGATTATTGGAATATATCGACTTACCGACAAAAACTGAAAACACTAGCAACCTAATAATAAAACGAGGCTTTTCCAAATTTTTTTTGGAAAGCCTCGTTTGTTATAACTATTAATGAATATCATGTTTCTTGAAATTACCGCCTTTTACTTCTGCTACGTCATAAACTGTAATAAAGGCATTTGGATCAATTTCCTGAATAAGTTCTTTCATTTTACTTTCTTCTAAACGGTTAATTACACAAGAAATTTCTTTAAATTTCTCTCTTGAATAACCACCATAAACTTCATTGTATGTTGCGCTTCGGCCTAAACGATCGCGAATCGTTTCTACCATTAGCTCAGGTTCTTTTGTAATGATTTTAAATGTTTTTGATCCACTTAAACCAACCTCAACAATATGAATTACTTTAGAAGCAATAAAGTAAGCAATTGCCGAAAGGATAGCTCCTTGAAGACCAAATACTGTTGAAACAAAAATAAAGACAAACATATTTAAGAATAAAATAAGGTCACTTGTTCCAAATGGTAATTTACGAGAAAGTAATACGGCTAGCATATCGATTCCATCTAATGCACCACCGTTACGTAACGCAAGTCCCATACCAAAACCGATAATAATACCACCAACAACAGTAATTAAAAGTGTGTCGCCTTCAATAATGGTTGGTACGCCGTGCATGAGAACGGTACCTATTGCTAGTGAAGCGATCCCGATAATAGAATAAATTGCAAAGCTTTTACCAATTTGCTTATATCCTAACCAAACGAAAGGAATGTTAATAATTGCGATTAGAAGTCCTAATGGTAATCCAAATAATCTTGAACTAACGATACTTAAACCAGTCACACCACCGTCTGATACGTTATTTGGAATTAAGACAGCTTCTAATCCGTACGCTGTGATAAATGCCCCAATAATAATCATCAAAGCTTTTAAAGCGATTTTTAGCTTATTGGGCTTGTTTTTGATAATTTTCTTCATATAATTTCCTCGTTTCAAATCAGTTTCTTGTTTGTTACATAATTCACACTTAAATTTCATTTTAACATTTTATTTGAAAAAATTCTCCTTTATTGGATGTATGCAGGGAATATTATCACCATATTACCATTAAAATATTTTTGAAATTCGTATAAGAAATCCCATCCTTTCAAAGGATGGGAGGGTGTTAAGAAAATATAAAACTAATGACTGTTAGGAATAAAGCGAAACCTAAAATAGTTCCACATACTTTCATATGGCGCTTACGACCCATAACGACGATTGCAACATATTCGCGAATCATTGCGTTAGGCCAGTAATAAAATGCTGTTTTGGAGCCAATTCCTTGGCTGTTAAGACCAGCTTGTCTTGCATATATACCAGCACGGAAAAGATGGAAATTATTCGTTGTAAAGATACTTTTATACTTACCTTCAGGTTTTAATGAATCCATAATTTCTTTAGAAAACAACATATTTTGATATGTGTTTACAGAGCGATTTTCTTGCACTGTATGTTCAAAAGGAATTCCTTTTTCAACAGCATAATTTTGCATCGCTTCTGCTTCTGGAAGATTTTCATCTGGGCCTTGTCCGCCAGAGAAAATGATTGTCGGCGGTGTAGTAACAGCTGCTTGTTTCCAATAAAAGTCGATCGCTTTATTAATACGACTTGCAAGTAAAGGTGGCACTTTATCATTAATTAAACCACTGCCAAGAACGATGATGAAATCTTGGTTACGTCTCGGTCTATTGAATTGATATAAAAAATAAGCGCTTAAGAAGTTAGATAAATGTATAAAGAAATACATAGTTATAAGAGAAATAGCAGCAAAAATAAATTGAAAATGTGTTGAGAATAAACTTGCTGGGTTTATGATAGGGAGTAGTATAAAGAATAAAATCCCTAAAGCCGCAATTAAAGTTAAAGAGTTTGTGAAGCGTCGTCCTTCTCTCTGCATTAAAATTCTTGCATTAAGAAATAACCCAAACATTAAAGCGACTATAGCAAAAGGTATCATTACAATTAGCGCTATCATGGGAATAATAACGATAAAATGTAAAGCGTTATTACCAGATGCAAACGAGACGATTGCACAAAATAATAGAAATGAACAGAAAAAGGCATTAAACAAAAAACCATTTATTATTTTTCGTGGATCTTTTAAGTAAGAGATAAGAAAAATAATAAACAATATAAGAGGAATAATTCCAAAATACATAAATATAGTACACCTCGATTTTTATAATGTTTTTATTACCCTTTTAATATTACATGATTTTGAAGTTGTTGATGAAAAAATAACGATTTAGAATTTTCTCAATAAATGTTATAGATAAATATGATAAAATGTATTCAAAGCGATATATTAAAAGTAAAATGGTTGAGAAGGCACTCTGTAGAGTGTCTTTTTTCTTTTGGGTATGTAATTATGCATATTGTGTTTATTTTCAGGGAAAGAGGATTAAAATATAAGTTGTGGATACACGCTATAAAGCAGAATTTTATATAAACATTTACCTCTACTCTTTTTGTATCTAACAATCTTGTAACAATTAATGATTCTGTTTTCTAGTGTGTGTTTACGAAAAGTGGGATGGGCTGGATATAAACAGGGGAAAGAGCGTCTTCTTGAAAGGCGCCTTTTTGTTATTTAGTGCAAATGGTTATCACCATTGATATAGTGGAAAATATCTATACTAAACATTAGCAATCTTCCGTATAAAGATTATCAATTTACTATATATTCCAGTGGTGATAAGCTACATATGAAAGGCTTTCTTTTTCAAAATATTACCCCTAATAAAATTTTGAAGAAGTCAACTGTCTCCAAACTAGCCATTCATGCTTAGAGAAAAAGCACTCAGCCAGAGTGCTTTTTCTTATTTAAACATGCTATTTTTTTAGGCAATTCTCATAAAATAAAAGTAACGAAATGAAAGTGGGTGACAAAATGCCAGCTGTTGTTGAAGGAGTTATTATTGAAAACTGTAACGGAACAGTTAATTTAGGTGATAAATATAATGTGCAGCCAATTGAAAAAACAAAAGCGTATAATGGATCGGGGTCATCAAATACTGGATTTAATGTGAGAACATTTAATGGTATTAGTACAGCAGATGTAATTGATAGCGATGTGTATGATCAAGTAATTCAATCTACGTTATAATTTTTATATGTAAAATTGCATAAAGTGATGTGTTTGCCCTGTGATACAATTTAGCTGTGAGCTGTTAGTGATTCTTCTTTATCATAGTTGTTAGATTAGAAATGTAACATCTTATCGAAAATCATACGTATAAGAAAAAAGACACTTCGCTTGAAGTGTCTTTTTTCATTTTAGTGATACCCTTTAGCAGAGTCTTTATGAATTTTATTTTTAAATATGCTGTAGCTCCAAAGTTGATATCCAATAACGATTGGTACCATGACCATTGCAACGAAGAACATAATTTTCAAGTTTAATTGACTACCTGCTGCGTTGTATAACGTTGTACTATAGGCGTCGTTAATACGTGATGGTAACATTCTTGGGAACATACCTGCAAAGCCGGTTGTCATAAACATTGTGATTGTTAAGCAAACGAATGTGAATGCAAGGCCGATTTTATGTTTGTACACCATAATAAGTGCTAGTACACTCATTAACATTGCAAGTACTGGAAGAATGAATAGTACAGGATATTCCGTAAAGTTTTGGAATAAATTTGTGCGATTTGCAGTTGCTACATAGAAAATAGCTAAAATGATAGCAGCTGCCATTGAAAATGGTCTTGCGATTTTATAAGCACGATCGGATACTTCACCAGTTGTTTTAATCATAACCCAAAGGGCACCAGATACGACGAATATAGCGGTGAAGAAAAGACCACCTAAAATGCCGTAATGGTTTAGTAAGCTAAGTAAATTTCCTTCATAACCATCTTTTCCGATTTGTAGTCCGTAATATAGGTTAGCGAATGTAACACCGAATAAGAAGGCGATTAGGAAACTACCAATTGCAAATGCCCATTTACAAGTTTTTTGCCATATTGGTGAATCGTCTTTATGCATAAATTCAAGTCCAGCAGCACGAGCAAATAGTGCAAGTAATACTAAAAATAGTGGTGTATACAGGTAACTAAACATATTTGCATATGTGATTGGGAAGGCAGCGAATGTTGCACCACCAGCTGTAATTAGCCATACTTCATTACCACCCCAGAATGGTCCAATTGCTTCTTGTAATTGATTTCGTTCTTGTCTATCTTTCGCAACGAACGGGAAAATCATCCCGTTACCGAGTGCGTAGCCGTCAAGAATAAAGTAAACTGTCCAAATCACACCCCATAAACCGAACCAGATGATTGCAAGCATATCATGAGACATGAGCCACACCTCCCTCAGTATTATGTTCTTCTAATGCAGCTGGTCCTTTTTTCGCGAACTTCAGCATTAAGTATACGTCTGCAATTAAGAGTAAAGTGTAGAACAATATTAAACTAATTAATGAGAACCAAATTTGTGGAACTGATATAGGTGATACAGATTCTGCTGTACGCATCAATTTATATACTGTCCATGGTTGACGACCTACTTCAGCAACAATCCAACCAGCGTTAATTGCGATATATGGAAGTAAGACAGACCACATTGTAATTTTTAAATAACGTTTTGAGTTTTCTAGTTTTCCTTTTCGGTTTAAATAGAAACCGAACCAAGTTAATGCCATAAAGAACATGCCAAGTGCAACCATTAAGCGGAAGCTATAGTACACGAGGTTAACGTTTGGACGATCTTCTTTCGGAATATCTTTTAAACCAACAATTTCTCCATCAAATGAGTTTGTATAGAAGAAACTTCCGAGTTTTGGAATTGTAAGCAGTTCAAAGTTTTTTTCATTTTTCACATCAGGAATTTGAATGATTGAGAAGCCTTGTCCTTTTCCAGTTTCCCAAACAGCTTCCATCGCAGCTCCTTTTGCTGGCTGATACTTAGCTGCTGATACACCGGATTGATGTCCCATAAAAGGTGTAATAGTTGCAGCGAATAACCCTAGCATTAAACCAAACTTAAATGATTTTTTGAAGAATTCCACTTCATTTTTACGTAGTAAGTGATATGCGCTAATTGCCATAACGAAGAAAGCACCGACAATATAACAACCAATTACAGTATGGAAGAACATATTCCATGCATATGGATTTGTAACAAGAGCCCAGAAGTCATTTAATTCAGCGCGGCCGTTACGTACTACGTAACCAACAGGATTTTGCATAAATCCGTTTGCCGTAATAATCCAAAGGGCAGAAATGTTTGTTCCAAGTGCAACCATCCACATACAGAAAGCACGGAACTTTGGTGAGATTTTGTCTTTACCGAATAACCATATTCCCATGAAAGTAGATTCTAAGAAGAAGGCGACGAGTGCTTCGATTGCGAGAGGTGATCCGAAAATATCTCCCATATATTTGGAGTACTCAGACCAGTTTGTTCCAAATTGGAATTCCATCGTAATCCCAGTTATAATCCCCATTACGAAGTTAATTGTAAATAGTTTTCCCCAGAAATTTGCCATTTTGCGGTATGTTGGATTCAATGTGCGGGCGTATTGAGTCTCCATACATGCTACTAAAATAACAAGTCCGATTGTCAAAGGTACAAATAAAAAGTGATAAAAAATAGTAATTGCAAATTGAAAACGACTCAGTAACAGAACGTCGGACATAATAAATATTCACTCCTTTTTACATTATCTACAGTTAGTTTATAGTGAAAATAGGGGGGGAGTATGTGTGACTTGTTACAAAGCTGTGTGTATATTTTGAAAGAATTATGTCGGTTATCTGAAAATATATTGTTTTTATAATAAGACAATATCCTTTTTGAGTTTTTCATATTTTGGTACACTATTTATGTAGTGTAAATGAGAGAAAAGAGGGTTTTTTACTATGAAGTCATTAGAAGAGATTTTGCAGTACAATGAAAAATTCGTTGAAGAGAAGAAATATGAAGAGTTTGTAGCTGGGAAATTTCCAAATAAAAGAATGGTAATTATCTCTTGTATGGATACACGTCTTGTTGAACTATTACCGAAAGCAATGAATATGCGTAACGGTGATGTGAAAATTATTAAAGTAGCAGGCGCTGTTATTTCTCATCCATTCGGAAGTATTATGCGTAGTATTTTAGTTGCTGTATATGAGCTTGGTGCTGACGAAGTATGTGTTGTTGGTCATCACGATTGTGGTATGGCAAAAATTCAAGCAAGCAGCACAATCGAAAAAATGAAAGAACGCGGTGTAACAGAAGAAAAGTTAGATACGCTTCGTTATTCTGGAATCGATTTAGAAAAATTCTTGCGAGGATTCTCTAGTGTAGAAGAAAGTGTAGAACATAGTGTATCGGTACTTCGCAACCATCCGTTACTACCTGAAGAAGTACCTGTTCACGGTCTTGTTATTCACCCTGATACAGGAAAATTAGATTTAGTTGTGAATGGCTACGAAGCTTAAGAATTTACTTTGTCATCCTTTTTATCTGGGACAGGATCAAATCCTCCTGGATGGAAGGGGTGACATTTTAATATACGCTTACACGTAAGCCAAAATCCTTTGAGTGCACCATGTTTTTGAAACGCTTCTAATCCATAATGAGAACAAGTCGGATGAAAGCGACATGTTGGTGGCGTCATCGGAGAAATGAACTTTTGATAAAAGCGTATAATACCGATAAAAATCTGTTTCATAATGGTCTCCTTTTCAGCATAGTCTTAAAGTATTATAGCACGACCGTACATAATTCTTTACTAATGTTAATTTCCGTTATATCATATTGGATATAACGGAATTAAATTAAAAGCGGGAGAGATGTTGTATGCCATCAGTAGAAAGCTTTGAATTAGACCATACGATTGTAAAGGCACCTTATGTAAGACATTGCGGAGTTCACAATGTAGGTAGTGACGGTATTGTAAATAAATTTGATATTCGTTTTTGCCAACCGAATAAACAAGCGATGAAACCAGATGTTATTCATACGTTAGAGCATTTATTAGCATTTAATTTACGTAAACATATTGATCGTTATCCGCATTTTGATATTATCGACATTTCACCAATGGGCTGCCAAACAGGATACTATCTTGTTGTAAGCGGGACACCAACAGTTCGTGAAATCATTGATTTATTAGAACTAACATTAAAAGATGCGGTTCAAATTACAGAAATTCCAGCTGCAAATGAAACGCAGTGTGGCCAAGCAAAGCTTCACGACTTAGAAGGAGCGAAACGCTTAATGAATTTCTGGTTAAGCCAAGATAAAGATGAACTTGAGAAAGTATTTGGATAAAAGGAAAACTGCCTGTGAAAGGGCAGTTTTTTATTTTTCCTCTGTCGATAATTCCTATTTCCGTTAAACGAACGCACCTGTAGCCAAAATGAAAAATATAATTGGGCAAGAATATTGATGTGAGCTTATTGGAAAGCGAAATGAAAATAGCATTTGACATAACACCTTTAGGTGTTATAATGAAAAACGAAACCAAATGGTGTTATTTTTAGTTTTTTTAGGAGGTAAAAGGAATGGACAAGCAAGGACAAGAAATGTTTTTGAATTTTATTTTACAAAGAGTTCAAGAAGATAAGCAGGATGAAGCAAAAGCAATACTTACAGAAAACTTCAAGAAACAAGATGAGGGTGCGTTCTCAAAAGAGGATATTGAACAATTTATACCTAAAATGATTAGTCTACTAAAACCAGAAAAATTAGAGGAAGTAAAAGCTGTAGTAAAACAATTTTCTGGAAACTACGGTAATAAATAAGAAGAAACAATCTAAACATAATGTTTTCTAATAAGCTGTACACTCCATATTCTTTTAAACTTTGAAGTTAAAAGGGAGGATGTGAAGCACGTTATATGCTTAAACAAGAATCATTAGTTACTATACAAAGTTGGCTGTACTATTGGAAGGATAAGCTATCTGCTCTAAAAACGTCTGTAGAGGAAGATAACAATTAGTTATAAGAGAACCGAATTTGTGTTGTTTAACACTTATTGGTTCTCTTATTTGCTTTGGTCGTATTCTTTCAACTGTCCTGTTCTTCTTTTCTTATGGAAGTATATCAGAAATTCCAGCGAAGAAAGTGATTGTTGCAACGATAAAACAAGAGATAGCTTTCGATTTTTGCTTTTGTTGTATTTCATCAATTCCACAAGGGATAAATATGATGCTTAAAAGGATAAATACGTAGGGGAAAAGAATAGAGATTTGTGCAAAGAGGCTAAATATAGCAAGAATAAAAGCAATAGCAGCTATTAAGATTCGAAGGTTTGTTAGCGTAGTATCCTCCTTAGAAAAATAGGCCTATGAAAAGAATGGCAAACATAGTGTTATCGAATGAAAATAATCATAATAGCAACGATTAAAGTGAATACGCCAGAAAAGAAGGAGATTGTACTATTTACTTTATTTTGTTTCTGCTTTTCTTCTGCGCTCATGATGAAAGTCATAATAGATAAGGCGATAAACATATAGGGCATCGTAACAAGCGGGTTTGTGAACATTCCATATAGGGCAAGAGAGATGACAGTAAGAGCGGATATAATGCGAAAAGTTTTTAGCATACTATTCCCAACCTTTTTTGTTTTTTAGATTATCCTCAAATTTATTAACTGTTTGTAAAAGCAAAATTGGTGAAAGGTAATAGTCAGTAGGTGATTAAAATTAAATTTTATATTTAGCGAAAGTAGTTCGATATTAGTATGAAGAACATAAGACTAGAAACGAAAAAATACGGAATACTCATCGATTTTCGTCCGGATTTCAGTTCATTAATTCCTATAAGAATAAAAAAACAACTGAGCGTAAATTGTATGTATGGGAGAAGTATGAAATTATCGGTAATAAGAGAATAAGTGCAAAGAGAGATTGCGAGAAACGTGAAAAAATACCGTAATCCAGTTAGCATCGTAGCCCTTCCTTTAAATAGACTAATTAACGAAATATTTCTGAGAAGCCAAGCAATAAAGCACCAGCACCAGCACCAGCTATTAAAGCAAGTGTACCACTAGTTTTTCTATATTTTTTTATTTCTTCTAGACCTATGGTGAAAGCCATCAATCCTAAGAAAATGAACATGTAAGGCATTATGTTTCTGTTGTCACTGATAAAACTATAGATTGCTATAGATAAAGCGATAAGTGAAAAAGTAATTCGGAATCCTTTTAACATAAAGGGGCCTCCTTCTATTTTATGTGGGTAATGATGAGAACAATCCAAGAGAAAGCCCCGGCAACAATACAAATAAATCCAGTTCCTGAATCCTTTTTCTTTATTTGTTCAATTGCAATGAGGAACATTAAAGCTCCTAATAGAAATTGTGAAAGTGGTAGAAAGTTATGTTGACCTGTCAGTAAGCCAATGCTGGATATGATGATGACACTGAGTGCGATTAAAATGCGTAGTATACGAAGCATGTTATGACTTCTCCTTGTTGTTTTTTGTATAGGGGTTATCTTCTGGCTTATCAACGGAATGTTTATATGCATAGCCTTTATTAATTGTCATGATGGAGAGTACTAATACGATCAGTACGATTATAATGCCGATAATTAATATTTTGAGCATGAAATCCCTCCTTTTCTTTATTTTACATAATTTTGTAATTGATGAAAACAATAGAAATTAAAAGGATGAAAGAAGGGTGTTACATGGAGAATAAAAAAACATATTATATATCAGTTGGAAATGGTCAAATTTCGCAAGTGAAGACGGCGGATACGTATAATTTTGAGATTTACGCAAATGACGAAGAGATTACAGAGTTAAGAGAGTATTTTGATCAAGCATATGAAGAGGACTTAGGTTCGTTTGTACGCTCCCACGTTCCATTCGTTGAGTATCATCACGATTCGAATAATGACCGATATGATGAACAACTACAAAAAGCATATAAAATGATTTATGATCTAGGGAATCATGAAACGAAAGAATTAGTCGCGCAAATGGGAATAATCAATGGATTATAATTGGATAATATTATGCAGAAAAGCGAGAATATGCTACAATTTGTGGTAGGAAAAACTTGTAACCATCAATAGGGGAGTAATGGCATGTACAAATTTAAAGATTATTACCACAATACTGTACAATTATCGTTTGAACGTTATCCATTTTCTCCTGAGCCAAAGCATGTTTGGGTTGTATGCCGGTACGGGGATCAATGGTTATTAACGCATCATTTACGTCGCGGTCTTGAATTTCCAGGTGGTAAAGTCGAACTCGGGGAAACACCGGAAGAAGCGGCAGTTCGGGAAGTTCATGAAGAAACCGGCGGCATAGTTTCTGATTTAACTTACTTAGGACAATATAAAGTATCCGGAAAAGACAAAATAATCATTAAAAACATTTATTTTGCAACAATTAGTGCGGTAGAGCAGCATACGCATTACGAAGAAACGAAAGGGTCTGTTCTATTAAAAGACATTCCTGGTAACATTAAAACTGATAGGAAATTTAGCTTTATTATGCGCGATGATGTATTAGCGCGTACGATGAAACATATAGAAGAAATCGGCTGTTTTACAAAGTAAAATGGCCGGTTTCTTTTTTTGCCCCCAAAAATGGTGTGAATATACCTTTACATTCAGGAATCAAAGCCTCCTCTTATTATTGTCAGTTTCTGTCGGTAAATCGATATATTTTAAAAATCGCTGATATATTTGGAGTTGTGGTCGATATATTCGGAAAATCGCTAATATAATTTCATTTACTATCATATCGTTTAAAAAATTTACTGAATCTCCACCTCTAAAAACGAAATCACCTCTAACAAATCATCCACCACACGTGAATGTTCAAAATCACCCCAAAACAAATCCTTCTTCCAAACGCCCCGAATTCCTACGTTTTCAGCTCCAAGCACATCGTTTTCTGGATGATCCCCAACATAAAGGCATTCTTCAGCTTTTACGTTTAGCTTTTGCAAAGCTCGTTCGAAAATTTCTCGGTGTGGTTTCTTAATTTTTTCTGCTTCTGAAATGAGAATTGTATTTGTATACGTATGTATGTTTAAGGCACGAAGATTATTTGTTTGAAAGTCAGTAAAGCCGTTTGTAATAATACCAATTTTTATATTGTGCTGAGTTAGTTGCTGAAGTAATTCATGCATGTTTTGGAAAGGAATGCAGTGATGTTGAAAGTTTGTAGTGTAGTCATGCAGCAGTTGCTCTTGTGTTAAAGTGGTAATGTTGTATTCGGAAAGGAGAGTAGCATATACTTTATCTTTCCAAGTGTAGCCATTATTATCGAGTTCAAGAAAACGAGAACAATACTCGGCTCGTTCTATGTTTATAAAATGAAGAGAAAAGCGATTGTATTGGTCGTGAATAAATTGCTTTAAAGATTGACGACGATCTAATAGTGTCCCATCTAGGTCGAAAAGTACTGCACGAATCATAAGTAACCTCCTTAAAAAATAGGGATATTTTCATAAGTAATTATCGCATATTTGTTAGAAAATGATTATTATATTTTTGTAGAATGAAGCGATGGAGGTTTATATGAAGGAACTGTATGGAAGGTTAGTTTGTTTTATTATTTCAATTGGCTTAGTGGCTGGATGTGATATGACGAAGCAAACTTCGAAAAGAGAGAAGAAAGATGTGTGCGAAACGACAGAAGAATGCACGCAAATAGGAGATAAAACACTTCAAAAAGTATATAAAAAGATAGATGGACTTTCAGAACTTGAGGTACCAGAGGATTATGATGTAGAAGAACATGTAAGTAATGATAGGAAAGAAGCAGAGAAGAAAAAAGAGGATGATGAAAATTATTTCTTTTTAGCTTCTTATTATATTGATGGTGATGAAATTATAGATCCTTATTTCGACAAACTAGATCGTAAACGATTGAATAAGGCTTTTGAGGAGGATAAGGAAGCGAAAGAAGAAGTATTAAAGCAACGTAAAGATAGGGATTATCATGAATCGTTATGGGAGATATATAGCACTCTTATTCCAGCTAAGTATCGCACTGACATAAAAGAGTTTGACATGGTAACAGATGGTTACGACGGAATTGTCGCCCACGTTATGCCAAGTATGGAGTATCCGAAAGAGTGGACCATTAGTTTAGATACGCTTGATTCTGCAGTAAATATCGATCAAGTGATAAAAACGTTAATACATGAGACGGCTCATGTATTGACGCTGGGGCATAAACAAATACCAGTAAACGAAAAGTACTTAAAAGCTTTTGAAGAAGATAAAGATATTTCATCATACCAAAATAAATGTGAATCTCTTTTCTTACAAGAAGGCTGTGCGAAGAAGAATTCTTATATAAATCAATTCCATACATCTTTCTGGAAACCAATTGAGCAGGAATGGATTGAAAAGAAAGTGGAAGAAAGTGAAGAAGCTCAAATGGAATTTTTTAAGGAAAAGCATGATGATTTTGTTTCACTGTATGGGACGACAAATGTGGCAGAGGATATTGCGGATACATTTACAGCGTTTATTTTACAAGATTCAAAAAAGGTGAAAGAAGGATCAGAATTAAAACATAAAAAAATTGCCTTCTTCTATCAATTCCCCGAGCTTGTAAAAATGAGAGCGGAAGTGTTGTCGGGATTATATGATATTTCGAGGGATATAGAGCAGTCATAGTGTAGTTTTCACTATTTGTCGGTAAGTCGATATAATTGGAGTTATGTTCGATATATTTTTAGTCGATCAAATGAAAACGCGAGGACGTTCCGTCCTTTGCGTTTTTTTTATGTTGATAAAATTGAAAATTCAGTCTTTTAATAAAAAGAAGCAGGAACTGAAGCTTTAAAATAGAATTAGTATAAAAATGTCACAAATTAGACACAATTATAATGCGCATAGTATAGGGACTATAAGTTTACTCTCGAGGAGGTAATGAAACGTATGAAAACGATTCTTGCTGTTGCTGGTCTCATTTGGGTAATGTCTCATGGTTTTCCGATTTTTGAAGGAGAGCAAATTCGTAGTGCATTAAATAAACAGTTTAATGATTATCATATTATTGATCGAAAAGATAATGTCGTTACGGTGCGTGTGAAAGATTGTTTCCACACAGTTACGGTTGCTAATGGCAATGTTACAAATGATTCAAAAATGTGCGATAAAAGATAAAAGAAAGAAGCTGACTCTGGCGTATGGTTTTGAGTCAGCTTCTTTTTCGTTTTCCAACAAGGATTTTTTCAAATGCTTCGACAAATACATACATAAGAGTTGCAAGGACGCAAGTGAGCAATACACTGAGTAAGACGAGTGTGAAGTTAAAGACTTGGAATCCGTAGCTAATTAAATAGCCAAGTCCTTGTTTAGAAACGAGGAGCTCTCCGAAAATAACACCGACCCATGATAAGCCAACGTTCACTTTTAACGTTGAAATGATGGCAGGGAAGGATGAAGGGAGAATAACGTGCTTATAGCATTGCCATTTATTTGCGCCAAATGTGTGCATTACTTTTATATAGTTGGAATCGACTTCTTGAAATGCGCTGTAAATAACGAGAATGGTAATGATGATGGAGATGATTACCCCCATTGCGATAGAAGATGAAATATTTGGACCAAAAATGACAATAATAATTGGGCCGAGTGCTACTTTTGGCATTGCATTTAGGACAACGAGATATGGATCAAGTACGCGAGCTAAAAGGGGCATCCACCAAAGGAAAGTAGCGATAATAGCTCCGAGTACTGTTCCGAGAATGAAGCCTACTCCTGTTTCGAGTAATGTCGTCCATATGTGAATCCAAAGTGAACCGTCAATCCATTTCGTTAAGAAGAGATCCCAAATACTCGAAGGAGAGCTAAAGAGTAAAGGATCAATCCACTCTTTCTTGCTAGCTATTTCCCATAGTGCAAAGAAAAGAACAAGAAGTAAAAGTTGTAAAGAGCGAGCTAACCATGCACGTTGTCTTTCTTTTTTTCGAAACTGTTCATGTAGTTGTTTTATATTATCCAAGTTGTTCCAACTCCTTCCATATTTCTTGGAAGAGGGCCGGGAAGTCATGGTGGTGGCGTGCTTCTAATGGCGATAAGGAACGGATACTATCTGGGACGATGAATGTTTTTGCAATCTTCCCAGGGTTCGCTTGCAGTAAATAAATACGATCGCTCATTGCGATTGCTTCTTCAATATCATGTGTCACAAGTAGTGATGTTTTCTTATATTTACGTAGCAATGTGAAGACGAGTTCTTCTAGTTTTAATTTTGTTTGATAATCGAGAGCGGAAAATGGTTCATCTAGCAATAAAATTTTTGGATCGGTCGCTAATGTTCGAACGAGTGCAGCACGTTGGCGCATGCCGCCGGATAGTTCACGAGGATATTGCTGTTCTATATCATGTAAGCCGACTTGCTTTAAAAGCTTTAATGTATGTTCTTTCATATTTTTATCATAAATTTTCCGAATATGAAGTCCGAGCATAATATTTTCTTCAATTGTTTTCCACGGAAACAAGTAATCTTGCTGGAGCATATAGCCCATAGATGGGGTCATAGTTGTAATCGGCTCACCATCTAAAAATACGGTCCCTTCAATTGGGTCGAGTAGCCCTGCAATAATAGAGAGGAGCGTTGTTTTTCCGCAACCACTCGGACCAAGGATAGAAATAAATTCCCCCTCTTCTACTTGCAAGCTCATATCTTCAAGAATAAGTTTGGCATTTTCTTTTGCAAAAAAGCAGTGAGAAACGTTACGTATTTGTAAAAAATTCATATATTTCGCCTCTATTTCTTAATGACGCTTTCAGCAATTTTTGTATTGACGAGCGTTTCATGTGGAACTTCCTTTTGTAATTCGCCAGCTTCTTTCATAATCGTTTGGAGCTGTTTCCATTCTTCAGCATCTAATAATGGATTTGTCGCATAAGAATGTTGTTTTTTGTAGCGCTCAATGACTTTTATTGAAATGTCTTTTGAAGTGTCTTTAAATAGTGGAGAAACAGCATCAGCAATCTCTTCAGGACTATGTGTATCAACCCATTGCTGCGCTTTATATAGCGCACGCGTGAATTTTTCTGCAGCAGCTTTATCTTTCTTTAAGAAACTTTCTTTTGCCATAAACGTTGTATAAGGAACAGTGCCAGATTCAGCTCCGAAAGAAGCGACAATATAACCTTTTCCTTCTTTTTCAAATATACTTGCAGTCGGTTCAAAGAGCTGTACAAATTCTCCTGTACCAGATGCAAAGGCATTTGCAATATTAGCAAACTCGATATTTTGAATTAAGTTCGTATCTTTGTGAGGATCAATGCCATTTTTCTTTAAAACATATTCTCCAACCATTTGTGGCATGCCGCCTTTACGCTGTCCTAAAAACGTAACGCCCTTTACGTCATTCCAATTAAAAGTGTCTAATTTTTTACGTGAAACTAAAAATGTACCATCTGTTTGTGTTAACTGTGCAAAATTAATGATAGGATCTTTTGCTCCTTGTTGATGAACATAAATGGACGTTTCTGAACCAACGAGAGCAATATCAATTCCGCCGGATAATAGGGTAGTCATCGTTTTATCCCCGCCAGCGGTTGTTTGTAAGTCAATATTTAAGCCTTCATCTTTAAAAAAACCTTTTTCAATTCCAACATATAATGGTGCGTAGAACAGAGAGTGGGTAACTTCGCCAACTCGAATTTTTTGAGCTTGTTCTTTCGTACTTTCTTTTGTGCTACTACAAGCAGCAAATGTGAAAACAGCTAGTAACATGATGCAAAAAACGGTTATTAATTTTTTCACTATATGGCACCTCCTAGAAGTTAATCTACAAGCATGATATGTAGGTTAGTGCCCATATGTGAGTATATATAGCAGGAATTTTTTGGGTAGTACAGAAGTACAAATATAAGGGGTGATAAAATGGAGTACGAATACGATGATAGCATACATTTACATCTTGATTATTTCGGAACTGAATGTGATATGGAATCGATTGCTTATAAGAGGAAGCATGAAGACGTATGGGATGTGTATTTTAATTTTGGAGTATACGGTATTCAGAAAGATGATGTAGAGGCAGGAATGTTTATGGACGAATATGCCGGTTATTACGTTTTTTCTGTACATGCTCGTGATTTGAGCTGGGAATTTGGAAGTGCTCAGTTTGAGGAATGGATTTTGAGGAACCATATAGTAGCGAAAACACTTCAAAAATAGGAGGAATTTCGTGGTTGAATTTCTCATCTTATTATTCATTTGCGTAGTTGGAATTTTCATCATGCAAGTGCTCATTTACCGATTTGCAAAGAAAAATATTCATAAATACAAAGAAGTGAAGTGGATTCATATGTGGCTAGATATGACTATGAAAAAGGGTCCGAGATTAGATTTTTTTGATTTTGTACTTATAGTAATCGTGAGTATCATATGGAAAATATGGATGCTTCCTCTTATATAGTAAACATGCTAATCATTTTAACATTTTCCCTTGCATAATAAATAACGAAAAGAACCTGTCATATGACAGGTTTTTTCTATAGTAATAGTTTTCCGAAACTCGTGCCGACAAGATCACAAATTTTGGTCGGTTCACATGTAATTATCCAATTAGATAAAGATTATAGTAAAACTGTGAGCGGTGTTGTGAAAGATATTTTTACAAACATGGAAACACATACGTACGGAATTAAAGTTCGATTACAAGATGGGTAAATTGGTCGTGTTCAAAGTGTTGGATAATAAAAAAGAGGTCGTCCATCTTTGGACGACCTCTTTTTTATTATGCTTGGTTAGTGCGGAAAAATGGAAGCTTCTGCACAGCGTAAACTAACCCATATGCAAGAATTAAGCACATAAGAGGGTTAATGAAAAATCCGTAGCGATTAATTGCTAAGAATAAGTTTGAGAAGATGATGTAAATAACAGAACTTGCTACTAGCATCATAACGCGTTTATGTTTAAATGAATTTAGCATGAAGCAGAAACTGCTTAAGAATGTACCGATGATAAAGACTCTATGACACATTTGAATAAAATTATGAATACGGTATTGGTCTACAGCAGGAGCTGTTTTGAATAACTCAATTGTTTTACCAACAGTGAACCAAGAGAACCAATATGTGAAGTCCGTCTTAAATCCATTTTTGATTAAATCTTTTGCGTAGGCCCCTTTATCCTCTAAGCCTTGGGCTCTCATTTGGTTAACTACATTTTCATAGCCGATTTTGTTAAATGGATCTGCGCCGGCAATTAATGGGTCCGCACCTTGCGTTGAGAATAAAATAAATTGATGAAACGCTAAATAGTTACGAACAACCCAGGCGCCGATAATAAAGAACGGGCCAATGAGCCATAATAATCCAATTCGAATTGAGTCTTTAAATCCATATGTGAACAAGACGACAAGAACAGGAATGAGCATCATTGGAGCCGGGTTTGGACGGAACATAAGTAAAATAGCAACAACAATTCCAAACCATATATGGAATTTTACTTTATTGTATTTCCAAGCGAGAACAAATACATACACGCTTAACGATAATAAGAATATTGAAGGAACTTCTGTTAGTAATGTACGGAAGTATGTATAGTTACTTGGATAAATAGCATATAAAATACTTGCGACAATTCCATAAATATTCTTTTCAAATAACTCTTTTCCTATTAAGAATACCAATAACACTGTGCCGAGGTTCAGTATCATATTAATAACAGTTGCCACGTAATAGTAAGGAATTGATGTAACATCAGAAATAATCATAGCACCAGCTAATAGTAATGGTTGACCTGGTGTGATATATGCATTTTTTCCAGGAACTTCACTAGGCTCTAAATACACATAGCCAAATACACCATGTTTTAATAATTGTTCAGCTGTTAACGAATAGTTAAACGCATCATTTGCACCATATGTTACTTTGACTAACTCTCCATCTAATCCCGGCTGTTTTACTAGACAAAAAACGTGCAACAGGAAAGAAAGCGCCAAAATTGCATATACCGCTTTAGGCAAACTTTTAAACTTATTTAGCAAAAATGAGCATCTCCTTTTTTATTAATTCTTTCTTGTTTTCATGATAAAACCCTAATAGTATTAAGGTTTTCCAAAACATAGTTATTATATCATAAAGTGGAGCGTAGTAATTTGATTTTTCAATATTCCATAGTTTAAATTCCAAAATTTAACTGATTATTAAGGCATAATTAAGAAAATATATTTATAGTAAAAGCAAGTCGCAAGACGAAATACACGTTTTATGTTATTTTTATAGAAAGCGTTTTTACGATGCGGGGTGAAATTAATAGATAGAAAAGAGGGAATGAAGTGAAGTATGGTTACACACTTTATCATCTTCAGAGAAGAAATATATTAATTTCTACCATGTTAAGTGGCATGATGACCTTACTAGTAACAACTGTGCTGTTTATGATTTTAAAGTTTTTTAATTTAGATATGATTAAAGATATTTTTAATCATAAGTTGATTTTAAGGAGTATGATGATTTTAATATGGGGTGCAATCTTATATTTTGTGTATTCAAATAAAAAAGAGACGTTCATAATTAAATCGTCCCTTCGAGTGTATCTTATATTATTTTTTATAGCGCATGTAGTAACTTTATTTTATATTGTGTTACAAGTTAATATGAACTTCGTAGAAGCGATAAATTGGATTTACTATTATAATATGCAGTTTATATTTAGCTTACTAGTAATTTATGCAATATATGTTTTTGTATATAGTGTGCTAGGGAAATTTTTTCTGAGTGTTATTTTAACGAGTTGCACGTTAGTCATTTTAGGTATTGTAAACCATTTAAAGCTTATTTTTAGAGGGGACCCACTATATCCTTCTGATTTTACACAGATTGGACATATGCAATCTGTTATACCGATGGTGATGGATTATTTTAGTTGGGGTTATATTATTCTCGTTATTGTAAGTGTTGTTGCCTGTATTTTGGTGGGTATGTATGTGAGGAAATATATTCAAAATGTAAAGGTTCATGCAGGCGTACGAGTTCTATTTATAATAGGATCCGTTTTTGTTTTATATGCGTATGGTAATTTTTCGAATACGTTTATGAATAAATGGTTTCAAAAGTCGGGTATAGAGTTCGTGTTGTGGAATCAAAATGAAAATTATGCTTCAAATGGTTTTGTGTTAGGCTTTATAAGTAATTTAGATACGACAGTCATGGAAAAGCCGGAAAACTATTCAAAAGAAAATATGCTTCAAATAGCAAACGATGTAAAGAAACAATATAGTAGCAATATAGGGGTGCAGAAGCAAAAAGAGAAACCAAATATTATTTTTGTAATGAGTGAGTCGTTTTGGGATCCAACGAAATTAACGAATCTTTCCTTTAGTGAAGATCCTTTACCGAATTTACATCATTATATAGAAAGTTTCCCTGGTGGACAAACTATTTCGCCGGCATTTGGAGGAAATACTGCGAACGTTGAATTTGAGGCGTTAACGAGTTATTCAATGAGTTTGTTAAAGCCAGGATCTATACCATATCAGCAAGTCGTTACAAATAAAGTAGAAATTCCATCGATTACTCGAACGTTGAAAAAAGAAGGGTATTACACAAGCGCTATTCATTCGTTCGGTCGCTCATTTTTTAAACGTGATGATGTATATAAAGTGTTAGGATTTGATAAGTTTAATGCACAAGATACGATGGAAAATGTAGAAATTGATGGAGATTATATTAGCGATTTATCTATGAGTAAAGAGATAATAACTGAATTAGAGAAGCAAAAGAAACCTACGTTTGTTCATGCAGTTACGATGCAAAATCATTTTCCATTTACAGAAGGAAGATTTGGCGAAAATCAAATAGAGATTAGTGGATTAGAAAATGAAGAATCGAAAGCTGAATTAGAGACTTATACAGAAGGGTTAAGACGTTCAGATGAAGCTCTGCAATATTTAATAGAGCAACTAGATAATTTAGATAGACCTACATTATTAGTATTCTTTGGCGATCATCTCCCATCACTAGGAACAAATAAATCTCTTTATAAAGAGACTGGTTATATAACAAATGAAAAAACACCAAGTGAACGATTAGCGATGGCACAAACGCCGTTATTAATGTATGCAAACTTTGATATACCAAATGACAATTTAGGCCTAGTAAGTCCAATTTATTTTTCAAATCTTGTCCTTGATTATGCTGGATTAAATAAGGTACCGTTCTATCAATTTTTATCGAAGTTATATGAAGAAATTCCCGTACTTCGTGACGAATTGAAGATAGGAAAAGACAGAGAAGCAATAAAAAGTTTAACAGCGAAACAAAAAGAAATGTTAAAGCAATATGAGCTTATTCAATATGACTTACTTATTGGAAAGCAATATAGTAAGGATATATTATTTAAATAGGCGACAAAAAGAACTTGTATACGATACAAGTTCTTTTTTCATAGTATTTAACGGGGTAAACAGACAAGCTGGGTTTAGGGAGTATTACTTGTACATTTAGTATAAATTAAAATAGAATCGTTTAAGTGATTGATTTGTGAGAAATATGTGAATTTTTATCCATTTTAATATTATATGAGTAGAAAGTTATAATAAAAGCCCCTCTGGATTTAGGAACTAGAATATGTATTAGGAGGAGTAATCTTTATAACGGACAATGAGGTTATAATCGGACGTGGATGAAATATATGTTTTACATATTTTATCCATTTCATATTTGGATTCTGTACATAATTTGACAATTTGTTTAACACGCAAAAAAACTCTTTTGCATTTCTAAGAGAGTTTTTATTTGGGTGTCCATGGATTGATTTTCCTCATTTGTTCAATTTATCTTTGTTTGTCTATGAAAATCATTTATTATAATAAATGGTATTCTTCGAGATATGATTTTGAAGGGGTGTTGAAGTGGGAGAGAGCTTTCTATCTGCTAAAGAAGAAAAGAAAAACGCTAAGATTTTCTTATGGGTACTGCATGTCATTGTGATTGTATATGAGGTTGCATATGCGATTATATTAGAAGATAAAATGCCTTTAGAAAATTGGCATAAAGGGATATTGAAGATTGCATACATCATGATTATATTAGGTATCGGTGTTTACTTATTTGAGAGAGGAAAAGCACATTTAGTTAAATATACATATTTACTTGCATACATGATTGCAGAGATTTTCAATATTGGATGGTATGCTTTTCATAATACAATAGCATTTGATGAAGGGAATGTAATCGAATTTATTTTCATTTTCTTCGTGCCAATATTTTTAAGTAAACGATATTTATTTATCTTAGCGCCATTTCTTATAGGAAAATATATGATATACCTATTTGTATTTGGAGAACTGAATCGGTTTATACCTCTTGTTATGAATATGTTGTTGCTTTTCGTGTCATATATTATTTTAAATCGATTTGTGCAATATTTTTCAGCAGTCAAGAAAAGTATTGCCGAGGCTAGTCAGGCACAAAAATTGGCGGTTATCGGAAAAATGGCAGCGACAGTCGGACATGAAATTAAAAATCCACTTGCTTCATTAAAAGGGTTTACGCAATTACAAAAAGAGAAGCACAAAAAAGATGCGACTTATGGACAAATGATTCTTGAAATAGAAAATATGAATAATATGATTAGTGAATTAATGGAGGTTGCTACATGTAAACCTTCTGTTTATGAAAAACATATTGTAAGTGATGTTCTAGTACAAGCAATAGAAAAAATGCATGAAAAAATGGACGAGTTAAATATAAATTTCACCTTTAATGAAGAGCATAATAGAAGTGAGATTGAATGTGATAAACGAAAATTAAAAGGTGTATTTTTGTATGTTATTAAAAATGCTCTAGAGGCAATGGAACATGGTGGAACATTGCAAATACAAGTTGAAGATAAAAAAAGAGATTATGTAGTAATAAGTATAGTAGATAGTGGTTTCGGGATAAAAAAAGAGAATTTAGGAAGAGTTACAGAGGCTTTTTATACAACGAAGCAAGATAAAATTGGATTAGGCCTTACGTTAGCAGAGCGAATTATTACAGAGAACCTTGGAGAATTACATATTTCTAGTGAAGTAAAGAAAGGAACGAGAGTAGAAATACTGCTTCCGAAAAAACTTGAGCGCAATGTAACACAAGAGTAAGAGGTGTTGTAAAAGGAGCTATCATATGGACAAAGGCTATATATTTGAAAAAGAAGAAATAAAGGCGTTAAAAATATTTTTATGCTTATTCTTCGTTATATTTTTTATGTATGATTTTGCTGAAAAGGCTATGGTCCTTTTATCAGAAGGAGATCAAAAGTTAGCAGATATTTTTGGAGAAGGATTAGGTTTATGGTTATATAGTTTGATGGTTTTATTGTTTCTTATCGGAATATATTGTATGAAGCGGAAAAATCCATATATTGTGAAGTATATTATTTTAATTGGCTATAATATATTGGATTTTATTAATAACTTCATTATTTATTACGGAAGTGATGCTGAATTTGATGGTGGGAATATAGTAGAAGGATTCTTTATTTTATTTGCACCGATCTTTGTGAATAAAAGGTATTTTTGGTTAGTTGCCGGAGTTCTTGTCGGAAAATATGCACTGATGGGATTCGTTGTTCAATCCTTTATTGTGCTTATCCCAATGGCATTGTGCAGCGTGTTTGCTATTATATGTTGGATTATACTTGTAAGACTCCAGTCTTACGTTCGCACACTTGAAATGATGGATAAAGAAATACAAAAGGTAGAAAAATTAGCGACGGTTGGAAAAATGGCAACAGTAATTGGCGATAAGATTAAAAGACCGCTAGCAAAATTGAAAAAACTTGTGAATAGGCAAGCGAAAAAACATCCAGAAGATAAGATTTATAGTGATATTATGAAGCAGGAAGTAGATCGTATTAATACAATCGCTACAGAACTAAGTGGGTTTGAGAAATCTAAATCGATAGAATCAGAAACTCATAATATAAAAGAAATCATCTCTTATGTTATTCGAGTTATGGAAAAACCGGCTTTAGAACAAGGGGTAAACATACAGGCTATTTATAGTAAGGATATACCCTCAATCACATGCGATGAAAAACGATTGAAGCAAGTATTTTTTAATTTAATAAAAAATGCGATTGAAGCAATGTCAGTTGGCGGAACTATTACTGTAAAAGTTACAGTAGAAGATGTAATTGTTATTCAAATTATAGATGAGGGATGCGGTATTCCCAAAGATAAAATTCCGAAGCTAAATGAAGCTTTTTACACAACGAAAGAAACTGGAACGGGCTTAGGTTTAGTAGTTACAGAAAAAATTATTAAAGATCACCACGGTAAATTGAACTTTGAAAGTGAAGTTGGAGTTGGAACGACGGTAGAGATTATGTTGCCGATTTAATGATAGTGCAAGAGATAAATAGAAAACATCACTTTGTCAAAAGTGATGTTTTTTTATTGATTTATCCTGCGTTAAGGTCCAATTGGTTCAACTAATAATCAGTAGTGAAGGGATCCACCACTGATTAAAGTTCTTTCTGTAGAGTACAGTTTAAATAGAGGTAATTAAAAAAACGGAGTATACAGCACTGTCAGTAATTCCAGGGCTAATCATGTTTTTAAAGTAACATATGAAATTTTAAATGTAGTAAAGAGAGGTAGCTAAAGTAAGATACCTCTTTAAAAATTATAACCACCATTTTTCCTGCGGCAACAAAGTAATGCTCACATCAAAATTTTCTTTAAACCAATCGTGTATCAATGTCTTTTTCACTAAAAATTCAGAGGCAGAGTGCGATACACCGATGAGTGACATATTTGTTTCTTTTACGTAATCCATAATAAGGGAGTACTTATGCTTACCGTATTCGTTATCAATATGACAATGGATTTCCCCCGCAATGTAAGCTTCAGCACCTTTTTCTTCGGCTTCTTTCATTAAAGATACGACATCACCGCAGCCAGCAATAATTGCAATTTTTGTAATGGAGTCATGTTGTTTACCTTCAAAGTCTGTATACGGAATGTTGAAGAGTTTTTTTAGATGTTTTTGGAGTTTTTCTGTTGATGTTTCATCTATTTCACAAATGAGACCGACTGCCTCTTGTTCAGGACCACCGTGAGCAAATCCGTCAATTACATTAGCTTGAAGTGCTTTTGCAATTGAAATACTAGTTCCATATGTTTGATGAAAATCCATTGGACCGTGACATGTATATATAGAAAGTTGTTTTTCTTTTATTGCGTGCAAATATTTCGATGGAATTGGAACAAATCCTCGCCCTGATTTCCCGAGCGGATCACCGCATTCCATCACAAGTGGATGGTGCATAAAGAGTAAATCACCTGTCATAGATTGTGAAATGAATTTTTCAAGAACATCATCTGTAGGGAAGACAGCCAAAAATACTGTGTTTACATTTTCAGCCCCTCGTATCATAAGACCATTAAATTGTTCAACAAAATTTGCTTCAAAAAATTGTTTCCACGGAAACTGGATTTGATCATATGTAGCTGGAATGAAACGACTAAAGGAACTGTCTTTTCCGTATTTTTCAATTTGGAATAAATGATTAAGCAATCGCTCTATTTCTTTTAAGGCTGGCATTGTGATTCCTCCTTTATCATTGCTATTCTAACATTTTTCTTAATTTTCTGTATACAATAATTAAGAAAAATAGTGGTACAATATATGAATGATATGAGAAGAGAGGATGTAGATTCACATATGTACGTTACTGTAACAGATGCAGCATATAAAAAGATTATGGATACGATTCCAAGTGAAGCGAAATATATAAAGTTATTTTATGATAATGAAGGTTGCGGTTGTGTCATGAGCGGGATTATTGATTTAGTAGCCGTTTCAGAGAAAGATGAGCGCGATGTAAATATTGAATCAAGTGCACTAAACTTTATTGCAGATCGCACAAAGCTTGTATTTATGGATGATAAGTTAACGGTTGATTTACATGAATCTGGAGGGCATTTTCTACTGAAGAGTCCGAGCCAGTTTTATAATCCGAATATGAAGCTACATATTCGAGTATAACAAAGACAGAGAGGCGTATATGATACGCCTCTCTGTCTTTGTTTTTTTCACATAATGAAATGTACATGTGATTGAATTTTCTGTATAATTTTCTTTGCGGAGGGGATTACGCATGAGAAAATGGGGAATTGAATTATTAATTTTAAGTGTTGTTATTATATGGGGCGTCAATTATACGATTGCGAAATACGGACTTTTAGAGTTTACAGCGATTGAGTTTACGGCACTTCGAATGATGGCAGCGGCACCGTTATTGTTATTACTTACGTTCTTTATTGAAAAGTCACTTTACATGGAGCGAAAGGATATACCAAGATTAATCATTGTTAGCGTTGTAGGTATTGTACTGTATCAAACGTTATTTATGGAAACTGTCAAATATACATCCGCTACAAATGCCTCTTTACTCATTTCTATTTCACCTATTTTTACAACTTTATTTGCTATTTCGCTTAAACAAGAAAAGTTTTCTTCTCGAAAGTTAATCGGTTCTATTATTGCTTGCGGTGGTACTGTGCTTGTTCTGTTGGCGGGACATTCACTTGTTAGTTCCTCTTACGGAAACGGAATTGGACTTATTACATCAATATGCTGGGGACTTTACCCTGTTTTAGCAGGTCCTCTTATAAAAAAATATTCTGCTCTTCGTGTTACGGCATGGTCAGCAGTTGTTGGAGCAATTCCGCTTGCTGTGTTAAGTGGACCACATGTTTTTTCAATGCCATTTCATATTGCAAATGGGATGACATGGTTTGCCTTGCTTTATTCTATTTTCTTTGTAACGGTATTCGGTTTAGTTATGTGGTATGTTGGTGTACAAAAAATTGGTGCGTCGCACACGATGGTATATATGTATATTACACCGCTTATAGCGGTTTTATTTGCAGCTGTATGGGCAAAAGAATATATTTCATTACAGCAAATTATCGGTGGAATCATCATTTTCTTCGGTCTATGGTTTGTGAAGTCAGAGAAAGTAGAAGCGCAGTCTACCGTGCAAGAATCTATATCAAAATAGGAAAACAGATCACCTATGATCTGCTTTCCTATTTTTTTATTTTAGGTAAAAATACGAGAAATAAAATGGCAGTAATAAGTGGAATTAAATTAAGAAAAGGAATGCGGAAGAGTGTAATAAGAATAATTCCTGGAAGAAGAACACCGAGGACAGCATAGAAGATACTATGATTTTTCGTGTACCAATATAATGAAAGGCCAATAAGGGCAGGGACAATGAGGTGAATGAGAGCCATTAAAAAATAAATCATTAGACGCCCCCTTTATTTATGTGCTTATTACATCATATCCGTATGTTCATAGATTGATATCATTTTTTTCATAAATGGACGAAAAATGTTTTGAAAAACGTCACATTTATCGGTGATTCTATACTAGGAATCTTGTATAATATTATTTCCTAAAAACATTTTAACAACGTAAACATTGTGTTTATGTTGTTTTTAATTTGGATGAAATAGGTATGTAAATGAATTTTTAAGTAGTATGGACTCGAACTAAGTGAGTTATACAGCTTTGTTGGATAGATAAAAACTATTGAAGAGGAGTACAGCATGATTAGTATGTCATTAAGGTCGTTTAAAATTCAAGCGTATTATCTACTAGGTATTATGTTACTAGGTTGGGCGATAACACCATTTTCAGCTCATTTTTTAGGTGCTGGAATTGGACTTATTGTAAGCATGTATTGTGTTTGGATTTTAGGAAGACGTATTGAGAAGCTTGGAGATAGCATTGTAAAGAAAACAAAGGCGCCGACACTTGGTATGTTTAATCGTTTTGCAGCTGCAATTCTTGGTGCCATTATTATGTATGAAATTGAGCACCATATGGTTATGTGGGCATTTGCAGTTGGTATTATGGGCGGTTATTTTTTAATTGTTATTAATTTAGGCTACTATAGTATGAAAGATGAAAAAGAATTAACGAAATAGATAAAAAGGCTAAAAAAGCTAAAAAAGCTAAAAAAGCTAAAAAAGCTAAAAAAGCTAAAAAAGCTAAAAAAGCTAAAAAAGCTAAAAAAGCTAAAAAAGCTTCTTTTTAGATGGAATAGAGGATCCGGCGGTGGATAGAAGCGGTCAGAGCCTTTTTTTGCCCCGTGCCGCGTGAAAACAGAAAGAGTAAGTGAGCGAGAAATCTGTTTATATTTTCGAAGACTTGATTTGTATGTGAGAAAATCCAAGTGTATAAATTGAAAACTGGGTTTAGAACTTTTTTAGGTGGAATAGGGGATCTAGCGATGGTTAGAAGCGGTCAGAGCCTTTTTTGTCCCATGCCGCGTGAAAACAGAAAGAGTAAGTGAGCGAGAAATCTGTTTATATTTTCGAAGACTTGATTTGTATGTGGATAAATTGAAGAATATATAGAAAGAAGCTTACGTGAAAAACGTAAGCTTCTTTTTTATGTAAGTATGTGTAACCGTTAAGCCGCATTGGGTTTTGTCGGTGAGTACGCGAAACTTTGTGATTACACAATACTTATTCATATGAGTAAAGGGTTATTCAACAGAAAAGTTAAATTTAAGCGATTGGACCGCCTAAGTTAATAATATCTTCAGAAACGCTATCGAATTTTTTGAAGTTTGCTTTAAACTCGTTCGCAAGCTCAATTGCTTTCGCTTTGTAAGCAGCTTTATCAGCCCAAGTTTGTTCAGGCATTAATACTTCGTCAGGTACACCTGGAACGTGACGAGGTACTTCTAGACCGAAGATGTCGTGCTTTGCAGTTTCTGCTTTCGCAAGTTCACCGCTTAGTGCTGCTTGAATCATTGCACGAGTGTAACCTAAGTTCATGCGTTTACCAACGCCGTATTCGCCGCCAGTCCAGCCAGTGTTTACTAAGAATACTTTTGCATCATGTTTCTCGATTTTTTCACCAAGCATTTCAGCATAGCGAGATGCATCAAGCGGTAAGAACGGTGAACCGAAGCAAGTTGAGAATGTAGCTTGCGGAGATGTAACGCCGCGCTCTGTTCCTGCTAGTTTGCTAGTGTAACCGCTTAAGAAGTGGTACATAGCTTGTTCTTTTGATAACTTACTGATTGGAGGCAATACGCCAGATGCGTCAGCAGTTAAGAAAATAATTGTATTTGGATGTCCTGCAACACTTGGCAGTACGATATTGTCAATCGCATGCATAGGGTATGCAGCACGTGTATTTTCTGTTAAAGTAGTATCGTTATAGTCTGCGATGCGTGTTTGGTCATTAATGACAACGTTTTCTAAAACTGAACCGAATTTAATTGCATCAAAGATTTGTGGTTCTTTCTCATGAGAAAGGTTTACACATTTTGCATAGCAACCACCCTCAATATTGAATACACCGTTATCAGACCAACCGTGTTCATCATCACCGATTAATTTACGGTTTGGATCAGCAGATAATGTTGTTTTACCTGTTCCAGATAAACCGAAGAATAGTGCCACGTCGCCTTCTTCGCCTACGTTTGCAGAGCAATGCATAGAAAGAATATCTTGTTCTGGAAGTAAGAAGTTCATAATAGAGAAGATTGATTTTTTCATTTCTCCAGCGTATTCTGTACCACCGATTAGTACGATACGTTTTTCGAATGAAACCATGATGAATGCTTCAGAATTTGTACCGTCAACTGCTGGATCAGCTTTAAAGTTTGGTGCAGAAACAATTGTGAACTCCGATTCGTGAGTTGTTAATTCTTCTTCAGTTGGACGGATAAATAATTGATGCACGAACAAATTATGCCATGCGTATTCGTTAACAACTTGAATTGGTAGACGATAGTTACGATCAGCGCCTGCAAATCCTTTGAATACGAATAACTCTTCTTTTTCTTTTAAGTATTCTAAAACTTTAGTATATAATTTATTAAAATGTTCTTCAGAAACCGGTTGATTCACAGCTCCCCAAGCAATTTTGTCAGCAACCGATGCTTCTTTCACAATAAATTTATCTTTAGGAGAACGTCCTGTATATTTTCCTGTTGAAGCAGAAACGGCACCAGTAGAAGTTAATTTCCCTTCATTTCGCATTAATACTTTTTCCACTAATTGCGGAACACTTAGTTGAATCTGTGCATTGCTTCCGTTCAATAATTCATGTAAACCAATTTGGACATTCACAGTACTCATATTTATATACCATCCTTTTCATTTAATGAAATATTTCTCGTAATCCCCATCAAGAGTATAACACAATCATATAAATAATGTATACTATTTCTTTGTTTTTGTTTGTGTGAATGCATTATTTCCTTATTAATATTTCATTCTATGCTTATTGAGAAAAACTTTCAGGAAAATGTGAATATTAATTGACAAATGAATATCATTTCTTTAGTATAGGTTGGGACGGATACTCTCTTATCCCGAGCTGGCGGAGGGACAGGCCCGATGAAGCCCAGCAACCTCACTTGTGATGGTAAATAACAAGTGAATAGGTGCTAAAACCTGTGCGAGGCTAATGGTCTCGAACGATAAGAGCAAAGGGCAAAAAGCAGTATGCAAGTAGCAAATTAAACCTTTCCTCTATGTTAAGTAGGAAAGGTTTTTCTGTATGCTTGTGTGGGAGAATAAATGTATGTCGCAGTTTGTGGCAAATTAAGGATGAGTTCCGTACAATATATACAATTACTGTAGGGAGGTTTACCACATGACAAAAAAACGTCATCTGTTCACATCTGAGTCTGTAACTGAAGGACATCCAGATAAAATTTGTGACCAAATTTCTGATTCAATTTTAGATGCGATCTTATCAAAAGACGCAAATGCACGTGTGGCTTGTGAAACAACTGTAACAACTGGTTTAGTATTGGTAGCGGGGGAAATTACGACTTCTACTTACGTAGATATTCCGAAAATCGTTCGTGAAACAATTCAAGGCATTGGTTACACACGTGCAAAATACGGATTCGATGCAGAAACTTGTGCTGTTTTAACATCTATCGATGAGCAATCTGCTGACATCGCTATGGGTGTTGACCAAGCGCTAGAAGCACGCGAAGGTCAAATGACTGACGCTGAGATTGAGGCAATTGGTGCAGGAGACCAAGGTTTAATGTTTGGTTTCGCATGTAATGAAACACAAGAATTAATGCCACTTCCAATCTCGCTTGCTCACAAATTAGCTCGTCGTTTAACTGAAGTACGTAAAGATGACACATTATCATACTTACGTCCAGATGGAAAAACGCAAGTTACAGTTGAGTATGATGAAAATGGTAAACCTGTACGTGTAGATACAATTGTAATTTCTACACAGCATCATCCAGATGTTACATGGGAAGAAATCGATCGCGATTTAAAAGAGCACGTAATTAAAGCTGTAGTTCCAGCAGAATTAATGGATGGAGAAACGAAATTCTTCATTAACCCAACTGGTCGCTTCGTAATCGGTGGACCACAAGGTGATGCTGGTTTAACAGGACGTAAAATCATCGTTGATACTTACGGTGGATATGCTCGCCACGGTGGCGGTGCATTCTCTGGTAAAGATGCAACGAAAGTTGACCGTTCAGCAGCATATGCAGCTCGTTATGTTGCGAAAAATATCGTAGCAGCTGGTCTTGCTGATAAAGCGGAAGTACAACTTGCATACGCAATTGGCGTAGCGCAACCAGTATCAATTTCAGTTGATACATTCGGCACTGGTAAGGTATCTGAAGATGTATTAGTAGAACTAGTTCGTAACAACTTCGATCTTCGCCCAGCTGGTATTATTAAAATGCTAGACTTACGTCGCCCGATTTACAAACAAACAGCAGCTTACGGACACTTCGGACGTACTGATGTAGATTTATCGTGGGAACGTACAGACAAAGCAGCTGCTTTAAAAGAGCAAGCTAGTCTATAATATATGAAAAAAGCTTTGCGCGTGTCGCAAAGCTTTTTTATTTTTCTTTATTTATTATTTGAATGCACGAACCACAATAAACTTCTCCGTCTAGCTCAATATACTTTTTCATATTTGTCATACCGCTTGCCGGAAATGGCATATGAATCCACGCTTTTTCATACGTTTGTATTTCCTTTTCACATGATTTACAAAGGGTTGGTTTCTTACGGAACATAGACGATCATCCTTTCAGTTGACGTGCTTTTCCCGCGCAAAAGGCACTGCACAGTAAAAAGAGTGTTGCGAATATAATACCCACTAATGTAGCGTATGGAATTGCGCCTTTTAACGAAAAGCCAACAGTGATTGAAGCGATAAATAAGAGGATGAATGTCGTTGTTAATTTTTTGTAAAGTTCCATAGTGTGTGAACCTCCAAATTATTTTGTAATGTGAGTTTTAAAATAAAATTTACTATGTAAAAAAGATAAGGACAATTAAATAGTAGCTAATGATGTGAAAGTTAGGAGTATAAGACATGGAATAGACAGTGTAATCTTTCAGTTTCCTTTTTGTGGTTGTACATACTTATATTGTATCATGACGTATCAGTGGCTTCATACATAATTGTGTAAAGGTATGTATGATAAAATGAAGAAAAGTCTTTAAGGAAGGAAGGATACAAAATGAGCGCAATCGAACATAAAAAACAAGCACCAAAAGAGGTACGCTGCAAAATTGTTACGATTTCTGATACGCGTATGGAAGAGACTGATAAGAGCGGACAATTATTACATGCATTATTAATAGAAGCGGGACATAAAGTGACTGCTTATGAAATTGTGAAAGATGATAAAGAAAGTATTCAGCAGGCTGTGTTAGCTGGTTATCATCAAGAAGATGTTGATGTTGTGCTAACGAATGGCGGTACTGGTATTACGAAGCGTGATGTAACGATTGAGGCAGTGTCAGCGTTATTGGATAAAGAGATTGTTGGATTTGGTGAGCTGTTCCGCATGATTAGTTACTTAGAAGATATCGGAAGTAGTGCAATGTTAAGTAGAGCAATTGGCGGTACAATCGGGCGTAAAGTAGTCTTTTCGATGCCAGGGTCTAGCGGAGCTGTTCGTCTTGCGATGAATAAATTGATTTTGCCTGAATTAGGTCATATTACATTTGAGCTGCGCCGCCAATGAAAAGGTGTACTGGAATTGTATTAGCAGGAGGCATGTCGAGTAGATTCGGAGAACCGAAAGCGTTAGCGATTTGGAAAGGGACTACTTTTGTTGAGCATATTGTGAAAGTAATGGAAAGTACTTTGCAAGAAATTGTAGTCATTAGTCATGTTGATATAAAAGAGCGATTGGAGCAATTAATACAAGTTCCTGTTATGGAAGATATTCCGCACTATAAAGGGAACGGGCCGCTTGCTGGAATTGTATCAGGAATGGAATACATAGATTCAGACTGGTATATCATAATGCCTTGTGATGCGCCGAATGTTTCAAAAGAATGGTTTGCAATTTTAATAGAGCAAACGAGCGATGAGTATGATGCGATCGTTCCTATAATTGAAGGTAGAAAACAGCCGCTATTGGCAGCGTATCATAAACGAGTTAAAGGGAAAATTGATAAACTGCTTCAGGAAGAAAAAAGAAGTATGGGACAGCTTTTATCACAATGTAATGTGAAATATGTTGCCGGAGAAGATGTGCAAGCGAATTCGTATTGGTTTATAAATGTGAATACGAAAGAAGAATATGTACAGGCTCAAAAAGACCTTTCAAATGAATGAAAGGTTTTTTGATATACAGAAATTGGGGAACAATTGCTGTATAAAGGTATATGAGTAAGTTGATTTTAAGGAGAATTTCTTAAAATCATTATACAGTAAAAATACTGTATAACCATATATTAATTTTTATGGGTTTTTATTACAAGTCTGTTTGGTTATGTATTATTCTGTTATAATGGCTATAGATACAAGATTATGTTTCACCTTATGTATCATTTATTAAACTAAAATTTACGATTGTGTAGTAAACTCCCTACGGTTCATTGTAGGGAGTTTATTTTATAATTAAGCTAGTAGCTCTGCCTTGTTTCGGTGAAGGACTTCTTCATATTGGTTAAGTAAATTAAGAAAGATTTCATCCCAACTTTGTGATTTCGCATAAGACGAGGCGGCTAAACCCATTTGTTTCAATTTTTCTTC
Source organism: Bacillus cereus group sp. MYBK30-2 (assembly GCF_051915945.1). NCBI lineage: Bacteria > Bacillati > Bacillota > Bacilli > Caryophanales > Bacillaceae > Bacillus > Bacillus cereus group sp. MYBK30-2. Next base: position 1,348,853 of record NZ_JBQAFR010000002.1, on the reverse strand, counting down.
ATTGTTTAATAAATAATAAATAGATGATAAAAAGGAGTCCTCATTTTTTGGATCACATAGAAATCCAGTTTTTTCATCTTTAATAATATTTTTAACCCCACCACTATTCGCACCAATGACAGGTGTACCACATGCGAGTGATTCAAGTACGACGTTCCCAAATGTTTCAGTAGCAGATGGAAATACCATCAAATCGGAAGAAGCATAGGCTTCAGCCAAATCCTCACCTTGTAAATATCCAGTAAAGGTTACATTTGTTTTTGGAACATTTTCATGCAAGATCTTTGCAAGAGGGCCATCTCCAGCGATGAGCCAATGAATATTGTTACGTTCTTTATTGGTTGTATGAATAAGTGTTTGAAGAGTGTCGATATCTTTTTCAGGAGCAAGGCGTCCGACGTAGGAAAGAATATAGTCCGCTGTAATATTATATTTTTTTCGGAATAGGTCTTTATTGTAAGTTGGATGAAAGAGAGAGCAATCTACACCGCGTCCCCAAATATAGAGATTTTGAAATTCTTTATTCTTTAATTGATGTAATGTTTCAGGGGAAGGAACAAAGTTCTTTTGCATATGGCTATGAAACCATTTTAAATAGTTCCATAGCATAGTGGAGAGAAATTCAATTTTATAATAACGTAAATAGGCGTCAAAATCAGTATGATAAGAACCGACAACTGGGATGTTTAATCTTTTGCATAATATAACCCACAAAGTCCCATGTTGAAAGGTGTGGCAATGTGAATGATATCAGGTTTAAAAGCAAGAAGTTCCCGTTTAATGCGCGGAGTAGGAAAAGAAAAGCGGCATTCTGGATATAATATTGTTAACGGGAGACTTCTCATTTTGTTCACATTCGCTACGAAATTATCTTCAGCCGTATGCTGAGGGGCGAAAACAGAATAGGCGATATTTTCTTTCTGAAAATAACGTGTTAACCGTGCCAATGTTTTCGCGACGCCGTTGACTTGTGGTGTAAATGTATCGGTAAATATGGCGACTCTCATCATATCGCTCCTTTACGTGAAAAGTGGAATGAATTGATAAAAAGAGATGATGCCAGAGCAGGTGCCAAGGCACATACCTACAAATACATCTGATGGATAATGAAGCCCTAAATAAATACGGGAGATACCGACGCATAGTGCTAGTGGCAGTAGAAAAATAAGTAAGCTTGGGTTATAGCAAATAAATGGAACGAAAACGGAGAAAGCAGCTGTCGTATGACCAGATGGAAAAGAATGATCTTTTAACGGATGTACTGGATATTTCGCATCTTGAATTGTTAAATAAGGGCGTTTTCTTGGGTACCATTTTTTTAATATTTGTACGGGAATATGGCTAATTGCTAAAGAAATGGCAGTTGCAATTGCAGCTTGATATAGAGCGCCTTTTGCAAACAATAAAAAGGAAAGTGTAAGCGCGATGGAGAAGCTTGCACCACCGATATGAGTAATGTTACGGAAAAAGATATTTAATGTTTTTTGATCAAAGTAGCGGTTAATTCCTTTGAAAATGTAACATTCTATTTTATATAATTCACTGACCTTCATGAGATTTTTCCTCCCTCATTTACATATATATGGAGATATTAGCTCCTATTCTAATAAGGTTTTGTTGAGGGAATAATAATGTTTTGTAAAGAAAAAGTTAGATTTTTTTATGAAAAAAGCTGCCAGTCTTATGGCAGCGGTAAAATTATTTTTGGAACGATTTATAATATTGTCCTTTTTCAATGTATTGTGTGCGGATACGTTCCATATCTTTACGGTCTTCTTCTGTTAATTCGCGAATGACCTTCGCAGGACGACCGAAAGCTAACGTATTAGGAGGAATTTTCTTTCCTTGTGAAACGAGACTTCCAGCACCGATGAAAGCTCCTTCACCAATTTCAGCACCATCTAATATGATAGATCCCATTCCAATTAAAGCATCTTTTTCAATTTTGCAGCTATGTAAAATAACTTGATGCCCAACTGTAACATTATCTTCTAAAATAAGAGGATACTGAGGGCTTTGGTGAAGCGTACATTGATCTTGCACATTTACTCTATTTCCAATCATCGTTGGTGATACATCACCACGAATGACTGTATTAAACCAAATACTAGATTCCTCACCAATTGTCACATCGCCTGTAATAGTAACATAGTCAGCGATAAAAGCACTACTCGCAATTTTCGGATTTTTTTCTTTGTAAGGATATATCATGTAAAGCCTTCCTTTCCTAGAGACTAATTTTAGTGTATCAAATTATGAAAAAGAGTGAAATGGAGGAGTTTCGTATGTGGAACTACGAAGCGGAAGAAGCGAAAGCCGTCATTATTATAGTGCATGGTGCTATGGAATATCACGGGCGTTATGAAGCAGTTGCAGAAATGTGGAATCATATCGGTTATCACGTCGTTATGGGAGACCTTCCAGCACACGGAACAACTTCAAGAAATAGAGGACATATCGATTCATTTGATGAATACATAGAGGAAATAAAGTTATGGGTGAAAGAAGCAAGAAAGTATAGATTGCCCATTTTTTTATTTGGTCATAGTATGGGAGGACTTGTCGTTATTCGTATGATGCAAGAAACGAAAAGAGAGGACATAGATGGAATCGTACTAAGCTCGCCTTGTTTAGGCGTATTAGCTGCACCTTCCGCTTCGCTTCGTGCAGCTTCGAAAATATTAAATGTTGTTGCCCCGAAGTTACAATTTGCAACAAATCTCACTGTAGAAATGTCAACTCGCAATCATGAAGTGAGAGATGCGATGGAAAATGATTCATTGTTCTTGCGCAAAGTATCAGTACGTTGGTATAGTGAGTTGATTAAGTCTATCGAGATTGCTCATGAGAAAATAGATGAGTTTCCAGATGTTCCGCTCTTGCTAATGCAGGCATGTGAGGATAAACTTGTAGATAAAATACGTGTCCGTACATGGTTTGATAATGTTAAAATTAGTGATAAGGCGTATAAAGAATGGCCTAATTGCTATCATGAGTTATTAAATGAGTATGAACGTGATGAAATTTTGAATTATATTCAGTCATTTACTGAAATACATGTCAATAATATAGTAAAAACAAACAAATAAATCATTATTTGTATATTGAATAGAGGAGATGAAGGAAGAAGTGAACGTACCGAGTAATCCCATAACGCTCATGGCGAAAGTATACCGTGATGTGTTTCCGGTTGTACACCATGAGCTAGCGATGTGGAAAGAGCGTGCCTACCATATTCCGAATGACGAGCTTCATAGTCAGGCAATCGCAAGTATTGAGCATAAAACGTTTCATTGTGAGGGCGGTGGCATTTTAGCGTTATTAGCAAATGAACACCGAGAGGAATGTATTCGTTTTATCGTAGCGTATCAAACGATTAGTGACTACTTAGATAATTTATGTGATCGTAGTACATCACTTGATCCGAAAGACTTTGCGGCTCTTCATGAGTCGATGTTAACGGCGTTAAGTCCTGAAGTTGAAGGGGGCGGTAATTATTATCGTTACCGTGATGATCAAGATGATGGTGGTTATTTAGACGAACTTGTTGAAACATGCCAAGATGTTTTAAAGAAAACGAAGCACTATGAAAAAATTGCTCCCATTCTTCATGAGCTTGCTTGTTATTATTGTGATTTGCAAATTCATAAACATGTGAAATTAGAAGAAAGAGAACCGCGTCTAAAAACATGGTTTGAAGCTCATAAAGAAAATTTACCACCGATGAGCTGGTTTGAATTTTCGGCGTGTGCAGGATCAACGTTAGGAATCTTTTGTCTTGTGGCATATGCATTTCATGATGAATTACATGACGAAGATATTGCGAAAATTAGACAAGGGTATTTCCCGTATGTACAAGGACTTCACATTTTACTTGATTATTTCATCGATCAAGAAGAAGACCGTATCGGTGGAGATTTGAATTTCTGTAGTTATTATGAAAACGAACAAGTAATATTAGAACGCATGAAGCACTTTGTAGAAAAAGCAGAAAAGAGCATTGGTGATTTGCCTCATGCGAAGTTTCATCGTCTTATTAGCCGAGGTTTACTTGGTATTTATTTATCAGATCAAAAAGTATCCGCTGAAAAGAATATGCAAAAAATGGCACGGCGCATTGTAAAGTACGGGGGACTAACTTCACGATTCTTCTATTGGAACGGGAAGATGTACCGAAAGAAAATGGCGCAGTGATGAAAAAAACCACTCAGGGAGAGTGGTTTTTTTATTATGATCGTATTTTTGAAAATACGTATATGAGAAGTTCAATTGTGAAGATAACTAAAACAGATAGTCCGAATAAAGGCATGACAGCGCCTAGTATAACCATCATGATAAAGAAAATGAATACGCTTTTCTTATCTCTTTGCTTTGGAGGTGCTGCTAATTTTCCTTTCGGTTTTCTTGCTAACCACATTTTTATTCCGTAATAAATGAGAAGTAATAAAGATAATGTCGTTAATAAGCATAATATTTTATTAGGCCATCCGAATAAATGTCCTTCATGAAGAGGAATACCGTAAGAGAACCATTTTGCAAATAATCCGTAGTCACGATAGTCTGTTTTTGAAATAAGCTCTCCACTATACTGATCAAAGTAGGCAGTAATTTCTTCATTCGGTGCTACGTGCATGCCTGTAATACCAGAACCACTCGATTTCGAAACAGTGAATACAGCTTTCGGATCAGCTGGTAGTGAAATAACATATGGCTTCTTTATTTGAATCCCTTTTTGTAACTCATCAACTGATATTCCTTTCTGTTCATTCGAGTTAGACTCAGGAGGAGTTTCCTGTCTTGTTGCCCATGGTAATTCTTTAAACTTTGATTCAGGTGGTGACATATATAACTTCGGATATCCGAGTGATTCATTTGACGTTGCGATTTTATAAATTTGATTGCCCATAAATCCTGACCAAGGTAATCCAGTTGCGACTAGCAGAACGAGAGGAATTGTAAATATAATACCGATAATAGAATGACGTCGTTTTGCTCGTTCGCGTTTATTGGATGATGGCGTGTTTTTAAATTGGCGTATACTCATATACAACCCAGTTACAATTAAAAAGATTGTCCAGCATGCAGCGAGTTCGACTAAATAATTGACAACTGTACCGCCGACTAAGAGGGAACTATGCAATTCACGCATAATATTGGCAAACGTTTCACTTGCGTTTTGATCCCCGACAATTTGATTGTTGCTATCTAAATACACATATTTTTGTGTTCCTGTATATTCATTTGCAATTGTGAGCCTCGTATTGTAATCTCCATTAAACTCACTAATTTTCGTCACGTTATAATGTGGATACTTTTTCTCTGTTAATGAAATAGAATCAGCCATCGAAATAGATTCAGTTTGGGCGCTCTTCCCAAAATATAAATCTTTATAGATGAAATCTTCAACTTCCTCTCGAAATAAATACCCAATCCCGCTCAGTGACAAAGTAATAAGAAGCGGCGTAATAAAAAGCCCAGCATAAAAATGCCATCGCCAAAAAATGTAATGAAGCGAACGATTCAGTTTCATACTTCAGTTCCCCTAACCTTCCCTATATGAATAAATTACTTATTTAATATAGCGAGATTAAGTGTGATTACTTTGAAAGAATTGTGAAAAAAGTTAAAAGTTTTAGGGGAAGGATGGGTCGCTTGGTCGAATTTCGTCGGTAAATCGATATGTCAGGAAAATCGTTGATATATTTATCCCGCATTAACGGGCAGTAAGACTCCCACCTCAAAATTCGGAGAATGTGAGGAAGTTAGGTGGGAGATCAACTGCCCGTAAACGCCCGATTGGTTCAACTAATAATCAGTGGGGGATGAACAAAACCCCCACTGATTAAAGTTTCACTTTATCAGTGTGACATGCAATACTCGATGCACATCTTAGTTGAGCGGATAAGTTCCTCATTTCCTTTTTGTAACCGAATTTGAAGCGCCTTTTGAAAATAAGATAAGGCGGTATGTAAGTCGCCTTCATCTAACTTACTTTTTCCGTAATGTTGGTAGAGGAAATCCTCATAAGTAGGGAAGTTTGACAGTGTGGGTAGAAGTTCAGTAAAGAGTGCGTTCGCCTTATAAAAATCCCGTTCCCAATGATATGTATGTGCAAGTCGTAGTTTGTTAATAAAGAGCCCTTGGTTATTCTCTAATTTTGTGAAATAGGTAATTGCCTCATGTAAGTAATATTTACTTTCAGAAAGGTTACCAACGATTCTTTCATAAACGCCGATTAATCCGCAGTTTTTTCCGTATAACGGATCTTCTTGTAAATGCTCTTTCAAAAATGCAATCCCCTGCTTCATTTCAGCAAGGGATAATGGCTTTTCTCTAAGACTTTTGTCAAATGTATAACCCATTTCAAAAGGTATATTCATTAGGTCCTCCTTATATTTGCTAAATACATCCTAACAACGGCATCAGCAAGACATTGAGAGGAATCTACAAAATCTTCATTTGCAACTACATTCAAATCAGTACATGCGATAATAGCGGTATCTACTTCATTTTTTAAATGTAAAACGAGCGCACTCCATAATTTGCGAGCTTCTTCAACTTCCCCACATTTAATACAAGTAATAATTTGATTAATCATTTCCTGCCATTTTTCATTATGAATGTACTCTATATCACGCTTTGTAATCCCATCTTGATAAATCCCAGCTTGAACAGTAGCTTGCGTTGCGAGAAGAGCGACTCTTTTCGTGTTATCAGGAATTGCTTGTAACGCCTCATCGACTATATTCAAAATAGGAATGGAAAGAGAATGCTGTAATTCCTTGAAATAAAGATGCGCCGTATTGCAAGGCATAGCGATAAAGTCTACTCCAGTACTTTCAAGTTTTTGTGCCCCTTCAATAATCGCTTTTTTCATCACCGCGTGATCAATAGGGCGATCCATATAAAACGGTGTTGGGCACGAATAAATCATCATATGAGGAAAGTCCATATCATGCTTTGCTCCGTATATTGTTTGGCATTGTGCTACAACTGTATCGACGAATGGTCCAGTTGATTTTGGACCCATTCCTGCTAGTATTCCAATCATTGTTTAGTCCCCTTTAATATTGTATATATCCATTATATAGGAGGATAAGAAAAAGACGTGCAGTGAATGCACGTCTTTTTTTGTTATGTTTTGTCGAAGAATCGATATATCGAAAAAATCGTTGATATCTTATCGCTTCTCAATCGCCACAATAAATGGCGGGTTATTTTGCTGGTTAATGAAGCCGTATCTTAGTACGTGAGCTTGTTTTTGGTCTAGTTCTTCTGCAAATTTGAGAACAGCGTCGCGTTCTACTTGTCCTTCTGGGTGTCCGTGGTAAATGACAAGGACAATGATACCTTCAGGTGCCATTACTTCTAATAGTTGTTCGATGGCCGAGATTGTTGAGTTTGGCTTTGTAACGATGTGCTTGTCACCGCCTGGGAGGTAACCTAAGTTGAAAATTGCTCCTGTTACTTTTCCTTTTGCATCTTCCGGTAGTACGGATAAGAGTGTATCGTGACTATCGTGAACTAAAACAGTACGTTCGAAAAGCTCTTTTTCTTTTAGGCGGATAATAGAGCTTTCAATCGCTTCTTTTTGAATATCAAAGCCAAATACTTTTCCGTTATCTCCAACGATTTCAGCTAGGAAACAAGTGTCATGTCCATTTCCAAGTGTTGCATCTACTGCATAATCGCCTTCTTTAACAGCCGTTTGCAGCAGTGTGCGTGCAAACGGTAATACGCGTTCTAATTTCATTGTTGTTTCTCCTCATTTGCATATTTTCCTTGCCAGCTTCCGCGGCGTACAAATTCTGCATCGATGGAATTTAATACTTCCCATTTATTTAAGCTCCACATTGGGCCGATCATTAAATCGGGCGGACCGTCACCTGTGATGCGGTGCACAATTACGTCTTCAGGAATGATTTCAAGTTGATCGACAACGAGACTTACGTAATCTTCAAGTGAAAGGAATTCTAATTGTCCTTTTTCATATTGCTTCACCATTGGTGTTCCTTTTAATAAATGAAGCAAATGGATTTTAATTCCTTGTACGTCAAGCTTTGCTACTTCACGAGCTGTTTCCATCATCATGTCGTAATTTTCAAGTGGAAGACCGTTAATAATATGAGAGCAAACTCTAATGCCATGCTTGCGTAATTTATTAACACCTTCTACATAAGATGGATAATCGTGAGCACGATTAATAAGATTTGCAGTACGTTCATGAACAGTTTGTAGTCCGAGTTCAACCCAAAGGTATGTGCGTTTATTTAAGTCCGCTAAATATTCAACAACATCGTCAGGTAAGCAATCTGGACGAGTCGCAATAGAAAGACCGACAACGTCTTTTTCTGCTAGAAGCGGTTCGAATTTTTCTTTTAACACTTCAAGTGGCGCGTGAGTATTTGTGTACGCCTGGAAATAAGCGATACATTTTCCGTCTTTCCACTTTGAGCGCATTTTTTCTTTCATTTCATGATATTGCGTTATAACATCATCGCGGCGATCTCCAGCGAAGTCACCAGATCCAGCAGCACTACAAAATGTGCAGCCGCCGTAAGCGACTGTACCGTCACGGTTCGGGCAATCAAAGCCAGCATCTAATGAAACTTTAAAGATTTTCTCACCAAATTCATTTCGTAAGTGATAATTCCATGTATGATAACGTTTATTGTCGTTTGTATATGGAAAAGGGTTTTGAACCTTCATTACTTTCCCTCCTAAGACGAGTCAAAATGAAACAAAATCCATTATAACATACTCATAAGGTTCATATGGAAGGGACACACTAAAGGAGAATTGAAGCAAGGAGGGACAAGTATGGCAGAGCGTCAATCACTTGAATCGTATATTACACAAGCTGAACAAGCAGTGGAATATGCGAAAGAACAATTAGATCTTGGTATGAGACAAGAGCATTACAATACGATGGAGTATTCGGATGCTCAGTTGCAATTAGAACAAGCATATAATGACTTACAAACGATGCAGCAACATGCGAATGATGAGCAACGTGAGCAGTTAAATAGAGCACGTATGGCAATTCGCCAATTGCAACATCAAATGATTATTACACCGCACTAATAAGGAGTGAATGTAATGGCGAAACGTTCAGATCAAAATAACCCAGAGCAAAAAACGCAAAATGGACATAACGCTGAGTTTTCAAATGAACTTGATCCGATTGTTCAGGTGAAACAACGTAACAGTAAAAAAGGACAGCCTCAAAAATCAAAACAATCAGAGTAAACCAGGTCGCAGTATGACCTGGTTTTATTTTGCCCCGCTATTTGCGGGCAGTAAGACTCCTACCTCAAAATTCGGCGAATGTGAGGTAGTTAGGTGGGAGTCGGGCTACCCGTAAAAGCCCGATTGGTGTGGGCTAATAATCAGTGGGGGATGAACAAAAAAACCACTGATAAAAGTTTCACTTTATTAGGTTAGTTTTTGTCGGTAAATCGATATATTTTAAAAATCGTTAATGAAGGAAATGAATTTGTTTTAAAAGGATAAAAAACTGAGCTTACACGCTCAGTTTTTTTTCTTACAAAAGTGTAAGGTAAATGTAATGTTAACAAATAGCAGTTCACCTCCAAAAGGTGCAAAATAGGTAATGGAAAAACAAGCGTAGGAGGATATATATGACGAAACCAGTTGTAGACGTGAAAAACGTTCAAAAAGTGTACGGTAAAAAAGGCGAGAACCAATCGCATGCGTTAAAAGGTGTATCATTCTCAATTCAAGAGGGTGAGTTTGTTGGTATTATGGGACCATCTGGTTCTGGTAAAACGACATTATTAAATGTAATTTCAACGTTAGATAAAGCGACAGGCGGCGTTGTTGAAATTGCGGGTACGGACATTACGAAAATGAAGCAAGGTGAGCTTTCTGATTTCCGTTCGCAAAAATTAGGATTCATCTTCCAAGATTTTAACTTATTAGAGAACTTATCTATTTATGAAAACATTGCACTTCCACTTTCCCTTCAAGGTGTTTCATCACGTAATATTGGCCCGAAAGTAGAAAAGGTAGCGGATATGTTAGGGATTTCGGAAATTCTTCAAAAGTATCCATCTGAAGTATCTGGTGGACAAAAACAGCGTTCAGCAGCAGCACGTGCACTTGTGCATGAGCCGGCAATTATTTTAGGGGACGAGCCAACAGGAGCTCTTGATTCTAAAAATGCAGCAAGTTTACTTGATGCGATGACAAACTTAAATGAAGAACAAGGCGTATCTATTATGATGGTTACTCACGATCCATATAGTGCAAGTTACTGTCAACGTATTTTATTCATTCAAGATGGTGAGCTATATAAAGAAATTCACCGTGGTGGTACGCGTGAAGAGTTTTATAAAGAAATTTTAGATGTGCTTGCAGACTTAGGCACACAAAAAGCGTAAGAAAGGAGGTTCAGGCATGTTATTTAAACTTTCCATGTCAGGGCTGAAAAGTAAGCTAAAAGATTATATTGTCTTACTTGTCGGTCTTGTTATGTCTATTTCAATTTTTTACATGTTTCAAACGTTAGCGCTGAATAAAGCGTTTCTTGAATCTAATTCTGTTATTAGTTCTATTGGATTTGTATTCCAAGCAGGTTCATTTTTACTAGCTATTATAACGTTCTTCTATATTTTGTATGCGAACTCTTTCTTACTATCTCTTCGTCAAAAAGAGTTTGGTATGTATATGATGTTAGGAGCAAAAAAGCATAAAGTTACATTACTTATGTTTATTGAAACAATCGTATTAGGTGCTGCGTCTCTTGCGATTGGTATTATAGTTGGTGTAGGACTTGCAGAGGGTATCGGACAGTTATTAATGAAACAATTAGAATTTGCTGGTGAAGGCTATAAAGCATTTTATTTACCATCTATGACTGTTACTTGCATTTTCTTCTTTGCACTATTTGTATTATCAGCAATTATGAACAGTATTAAGTTATCACGTATTTCTGTACTGCAACTTGTACATGCAGACGCACAAACAGAACGTGTTGCGGTAAAAGGAAAAATGACAGGTTTAGTTGCAATTCTTGCGGTTATTTTATTAGGAATTGGCTATGCATCAATGATTTATATGGAAAAACTAAGAGAGATGGGAATCCTTATTGCATTAATTACAACAACAGCTGGTACTTACATGCTATTTGGATCGCTTCTCCCGGTTATTATTAAAAAGTTAAAGAGTAATAAAAAACGTAGTGAAAAAGGCCTTAATGCTTTTACATTTGCACAATTAAACTTCCGTATTAATAGCTTAACAAAGGTGCTTGCGACGGTAGCGATGTTAGTTGCTCTTGGAGCGGGTGCAATTTCAGGTGGTATGGCGTTTAAAAATAACGTTATAAAAATGGTTGATGGATTTGAAATTTATGATTCAGTTGTTCATAATCCTACAGCTGAAGAGAAGAAAATTTTAGATGGTATATCATTTAAAAATAAAGCTGAATATCGTTATAAGGTAGACGATAAGTATGTTTATTATGTAAAAGAAGATCTAGAGAAACAAAAACCATTTATTCGAGATGGTGTAGGTAAAGAGAGTTTCGGTAAATTTAAAGAAGTTCCAGGAGAGGCTCCAGTAGGTACAGTTGCGGTAGCAGGAGCGAGCACAGAGCAGAATCAAAATGAAAAAGTAATGCCTGAAGAATGGGCGTCTGCATTTGACACGATCCAACCATATTATATATACGAAAATCGTGCAATTAAAATTGTAGATCAAAAAATGTACGATACTGTAAATGGCAAAGAAGGAATCGTATTTACTGGAAAAACAGACGATTTCGTAGCATACACAAAAGAATGGAAAAAAATTGACGAGTTGCAGCTAGTTAAATATAAAAATATAAAAGCTGAACAAATGAATAGTAAATATCAAATGTATGATATGCTCTACGGCGTTGCGAGCGGAACAGTGTTTATGGGATTCTTCCTTGGAATTGCTTTCTTAGCAATGATGGCAAGTTGTTTAATGTTTAAAATTCTTTCTGGTGCATCAAAAGATATTACGCGTTATCAAATGCTTCGTAAAATCGGTGTGCGCCGTGAATTATTAACGAAATCAATTTATAAAGAGTTGTTCTTAGTATTCTTATTCCCAGCAATTGTGGGTATCGCTCACGTATTAGTTGGTATGAATATTTTCGGATTTATTTTAATCGATCCGTACTTCCGTATTTGGTTACCAATCGTAATTTTCGTAGTCATTTACACGATTTATTACTTCATAACAGTTCAATTGTATAAAGGAATTGTTCTTCCGAAAGAAGACTAATAAAAAACCGAGCGAAGCTGCTCGGTTTTTATTATTTTCAGAAAAAACACTTTAATGTTACTAAAATATATAATATAATATAAATAAGTAACATAATATAAGAGTATCATCAGCTGGAAAATGAAAGGAGGAATCCGATTTGTAGAAAGAAGCTGAACTTTTATCCCCCATTTCTTTTCTAACCACACCGTATTTGTACAATCGTAAATTTCCAAATGAAAAATTGTCGAGACCACAGCAGTATATTGTGAAAATAATGGATAATACATGGAAATCTCATAGCATGATAAGGTAAAATGGACAACATAATGAGAAAATTACCGTTCATAAAGATGAGGAGAATACATGTATGGAAGTTGTAGAGGCGTTAAAAGATATAGAGCAAATTCAGGCTATGAAAGAATATTTAAAAGAGCACTCGCAGCGAGATTATCTTTTATTCGTTATTGGAATTAACACTGGATTAAAAATTACAGAACTACTGAACATTAAATTTGAAGATGTATTAAATGAAGATGGAACTGTTAAAGACTTTTATTCTCTTCCTGTGAAAGATGAAAAATTTAAACAAGATATTTATTTAAATCCAAAGGTAAAAGAAGCGCTTTCGAATTATGTGCAATCTTTTGCTATTCAAAGAGAGAACTACGTATTTCAATCTAATAAAACAACAAATTCAATTTCGCGCCAACAAGCGTATCGTGTTATCCATCGTGCAGCGGAAGCGGTCGGAATACTTGGTAAGATTGGAACGAACTCAATGCGAAAAACATTTGGATTTCATGCATATAAAAGAGGAATAGCAATTGCGCTTCTGCAAAAACATTTTCATCACGCGACTCCGTCAGAAACGTTAAAGTATTTAGGGATCTCGAAAGATGAAAAGTTTAAAACGGAGATTGATGTAGATTTGTAAAAGGGAAGAGCCGTAACTAAAAAACTTTAGGAGGCGGGAATATGAATATTAGAGAGAGTGAACTACCGGGCATCGGATGTAAATTTGAAGTTATAACAAAAGGCAATGAAAAAATGGTTATTGTTATTCACGATGATGGAAGAAGGGAAATGTATCATTTTGATGCTAATCATGATGAGAGTATTTCAAGCATTTCTCTTCAAGATTCTGAAGCGAGACAAATTGCTGCTATATTAGGTGGAATGGTTTATAGACCACAAGCTTTAGACACGATTGAAATGGCTTTTGAAGGATTATCAATTGAATGGTTTAAGGTGGAAAATAATGCACCTGTAATTGCAAAAACAATTGGTAGCTTACATGTTCGAAAAACGTATAACGTAACAATCATTGCTATTTTGAAAAAGAATATGAAGAAATTTTTAAATCCAGGCCCAGATTCTATTATTGATGCTGGTGATATGCTCGTATTATCGGGTGAAAGGCATGAAGTGAAAAGAATCATTAAAGAGTTACTTTCAGCAGGGGGTGATTCATAATCGATGGATACTTTAATCTTTGAAGTTGGAACTGCGTTAGTATTAGTGGCTTTTGCAGCTATCCTTGCTGCAAAGTTAAAGTTTTCGATTATTCCGTTTCTCATTATACTCGGTATGTTAGTGGGGCCACACGCCCCAGATTTAGGACTTATCGATTTAAGGTTTATTGAAAGCGGAGAAGTAATATCCTTCCTCGGCCGTGTCGGCGTCATATTCCTCCTATTCTACTTAGGCTTAGAATTCTCAATGAAAAAACTCATAAAATCAGGAAAGTCCATTGCTATTGGAGGCACTGTTCATATATCACTTAATTTCACATTAGGTTTACTCTACGGATATGTAATGGGCTTTCCTCTATTAGAAACATTAATTATTGCTGGGATTATTACAATTTCATCAAGTGCAATTGTTGCAAAAGTAATTGTTGATTTAAGAAGAGCTGGTAATAAAGAAACAGAGCTAATTTTAGGAATCATTATGTTTGATGATATCTTTTTAGCGGCATATTTATCAGTCGTTTCAGGTCTAGTTCTTGGAGGGGCGACTTCATTTGTAGGTGCCCTTACATCTGTCTTAATTGCATTAGGATATATGTTACTATTCTTTGTAATTGCTAGAAAAGCCACACGCTTCCTAAATAAAGTATTAGATATTTCGTCTAATGAAATCTTTATTATCGTAATATTCGCCATTTTATTCTTTGTAGCAGGATTCTCAGAGACAATTCATGTTGCTGAAGCAATTGGAGCCTTATTATTAGGACTCGTTTTTTCTGAAACAGAGCACAGTGATCGAATTGAGCATCTCGTCGTCCCGTTTCGTGATTTCTTTGGAGCTATATTCTTCTTCAGCTTCGGTTTAAGTATAGATCCGTTTTCATTAGGTGGGGCTGTTTGGTTAACGTTAGGAGCAGTACTCATAACTGTCATTGGTAATTTTACAGCTGGAATGATTGCCGGACGTAAAGCGGGTTTATCGCATAAGGCTTCCACGAATATTGGATTAACCCTCGTATCTCGCGGAGAATTCTCCATTATTGTCGCGAATATTGGAATTGCTGGTGGCTTAATGACAACTATCAAACCATTCTCAGCCTTATATGTTTTAATATTGGCATCGTTAGGACCTTTATTGACGAAGGAATCTGGGAGAATATACTCTCTATTGGACAAAATATTTAAATGGAGCTCTAAAGAAAGTGCAAAACGTAAAAAAGAAGTTGGATAATCTAAAATAAGAGGAGATTGTATAAACTTAATACAACCTCCTTTTATTTTATATAGATTGTTACCGCTGTCGCTTTTTGTCGGTAAATCGATATAATTGGAAAATCGTCGATATATTTCGAGTTGCGGTCGATATATTTAAAAAATCGCTGATATATTTTAAGGAGCAATCGATATAATTTCATATACTAACGTCCTATTATCTGAATTTCATCAACTATTAATCAGTTGCCATCCTATTTAAAAACGACTACAATTTTAATGTTATATATATGAACGAAAAAATAGAATAGGAGGGGAGACTATGCCAAGGAAAGTATGGCTATTAGTAGCTGGGATGATTATTAATGTCACGGGTGCTTCTTTTTTATGGCCTTTTAATACAATTTATTTGCATGATCATCTAGGGAAATCTTTATCTGTGGCCGGAATGGTATTAATGATTAACTCACTTACTGGTGTAATCGGAAACTTGCTCGGCGGTGTTTTATTTGATAAATGGGGCGGTTATAAATCAACTTTAGTAGGGATTGTTATTACACTCGTATCGATTTTAGGTCTTGTGTTCTTCCATGGATGGCCGTTATATGTCGTGTGGCTAGCGTTAATCGGCTTTGGCTCTGGAATGGTCTTCCCATCGATGTATGCGATGGTTGGTACGGTTTGGCCAGAAGGCGGAAGACGAGCGTTTAATGCGATGTATGTTGGACAAAACGTTGGTATTGCAATCGGAACAGCGTGTGGTGGTTTAGTTGCGTCTTATCGTTTTGATTATATTTTCTTAGCGAACTTTATTTTATACTTTGTTTTCTTCTTAATTGCTTTTATTGGATTCCGTGGTATGGAAGACAAAAAAGAGCCAGGAGTGCAAAAGGAAATCGAAACGAAAAAAGGTTGGTCACTTACACCAGGCTTCAAAGCACTTCTTATTGTATGTGTAGCATATGCTTTATGCTGGGTTACATACGTACAGTGGCAAGGAGCGATTGCAACACATATGCAGGAATTAAATATTAGCCTTCGTCACTATAGTTTATTATGGACGATAAACGGAGCGATGATTGTTTGTGCGCAGCCTCTTGTGAGTATGCTAATTCGCTGGATGAAGCGTTCTTTAAAACAACAAATTATGATTGGAATCGTCATTTTTGCGGCGTCATTCATTGTGTTAAGTCAAGCGCAGCAATTTACGATGTTCCTCGTTGCGATGGTGACATTAACGATTGGTGAATTATTCGTATGGCCGGCAGTTCCGACCATTGCAAATATACTTGCACCGAAAGATAAATTAGGGTTTTATCAAGGTGTTGTAAATAGCGCGGCGACTGTAGGTAAAATGTTCGGACCGGTCGTTGGTGGGGCAATTGTTGATTTATACAATATGGAAGTATTGTTTATAGCGATCATGGTAATGCTTGTAGTAGCGCTTATTGCAACGAGCATTTATGATAAACGAGTAAAAGTAGAAGAAACAGTTGAAGAAAAAATTGCAGTTTAGTTTGACGGAACATGTAACATGTTTTAGAATATATTTAATTAACTCATACTTGTAATAACAGTGAGAAGGAGTAGTAGTAATAGAAGCTGGTTTAGAGAGTTGACGGTCGGTGCAAGTCAATCCACGTTTCGTTATGAACTCGCCTTTGAGTTGCAGTTGTGAAACTAATAGTAGCAATTGCCGTTAATCCACGTTACGGATCTAAGCGAATGTATATTTTTACATTAATTTAGGGTGGTACCGCGGGAATCTATAACCTCTCGTCCCTTTCTAGGGATGAGAGGTTTTTTGTATTTTGGGCGGTGAAAATAAATAAAATTTCAAGGAGGGTATCTCATGAGCTTTAATCATCAAGAAATTGAGAAGAAGTGGCAAGGGTACTGGGAAGAGAATAAAACATTCCGTACGCCAGATGAGACAGAAAAACCAAAATTTTATGCACTAGATATGTTCCCATATCCATCAGGTGCAGGCTTACACGTAGGACATCCAGAAGGTTATACAGCGACAGATATTTTATCTCGTATGAAGCGTATGCAAGGGTATAACGTTCTTCACCCAATGGGATGGGATGCATTCGGTCTTCCAGCAGAGCAATATGCACTTGATACTGGAAACAGCCCGGCAGAATTTACAGAGCTTAATATTAATACGTTCCGTAATCAAATTAAATCATTAGGTTTCTCTTACGATTGGGACCGTGAAGTAAATACAACAGATCCAAACTACTACAAGTGGACACAATGGATCTTCTTAAAACTATTTGAAAAAGGCTTAGCTTACGTTGATGAAGTACCTGTAAACTGGTGCCCAGCACTTGGTACAGTACTTGCAAACGAAGAAATAATTGACGGTAAGAGCGAGCGCGGTGGACATCCAGTTGAGCGTCGTCCGATGAGACAGTGGATGTTAAAAATTACAGCTTACGGAGATCGTCTATTAGAAGATCTAGATGAGCTTGATTGGCCAGAAAGCTTAAAAGACATGCAACGTAACTGGATCGGTCGTTCTGAGGGTGCAGAAGTACACTTCAACATCGATGGTACAGATGAGAAATTCACAGTTTTCACAACGCGTCCTGATACACTATTTGGCGCAAGCTACTGTGTACTTGCTCCAGAGCATGCACTTGTTGCTGACATTACAACAGCAGAGCAAAAAGAAGCTGTAGAAGCTTACATTAATTCTGTAAAAATGAAGAGTGACCTAGAGCGTACAGAACTTGCGAAAGAGAAAACAGGTGTATTCACTGGTGCTTATGCAGTTAACCCAGTAAATGGTGAGAAATTACCAATCTGGATCGCTGACTATGTTCTTGCAACTTACGGAACAGGTGCTGTAATGGCAGTTCCAGCTCATGATGAGCGTGATTATGAATTCGCATCAACGTTCAACCTTCCGATGAAGGAAGTTGTAAAAGGTGGAGACATTTCGAAAGAAGCATATACAGGTGATGGCGCTCACGTAAACTCAGCATTCCTTGACGGGTTAAATAAAGAAGAAGCAATTGTAAAAATGATTGAATGGCTTGAAGTAACAAGCGCAGGAAATCAAAAAGTAACGTACCGTCTACGTGACTGGTTATTTAGTCGTCAACGTTACTGGGGCGAGCCAATTCCAGTAATCCATTGGGAAGATGGTACAATGACAGCTGTGAAAGAAGAAGAATTACCACTAGTTCTTCCGAAAACAGAAAACATCCGTCCATCTGGTACAGGTGAATCACCACTTGCAAACATTGACGAGTGGGTAAATGTTGTTGATCCTGAAACTGGTAAAAAAGGTCGTCGTGAAACAAACACAATGCCACAATGGGCTGGTAGCTGCTGGTACTACCTACGTTACATCGATCCAAACAACAGCGAAGCACTTGTAGATCCTGAAAAAGTAAAACAATGGCTTCCAGTTGATATTTATATCGGTGGTGCAGAGCATGCTGTACTTCACTTACTATATGCTCGTTTCTGGCATAAAGTATTATACGATATCGGTGTGGTTCCAACGAAAGAGCCATTCCAACAATTATTCAACCAAGGTATGATCTTAGGTGAAAACAACGAGAAAATGAGTAAATCAAAAGGTAACGTTGTAAACCCTGATGATATCGTAGCAAGCCATGGTGCAGATACACTTCGTCTATACGAAATGTTCATGGGACCATTAGATGCTTCAATCGCTTGGTCTGAAAATGGTCTTGACGGAGCTCGTCGTTTCTTAGATCGCGTATGGCGTCTATTCGTTCAAGATAACGGTGAATTAAGTGAGAAAATTACTGATGCACCAAACAAAGAGCTTGAAAAAGCTTACCACCAAACAGTGAAGAAAGTAACAGAAGACTATGCAGAGCTTCGCTTCAACACAGCAATTTCTCAAATGATGGTATTCATCAACGATGCATACAAAGCTGAGACACTTCCGAAAGAATATGTAGAAGGTTTCGTAAAAATGATTGCACCAGTTGCACCTCATATCGGGGAAGAACTATGGAGCAAACTTGGATACAATGAAACAATCACATATGCAAGCTGGCCAACATTTGATGAGTCTAAACTTGTAGAAGACGAAGTAGAAATCGTTGTTCAAATTATGGGTAAAGTTCGTGCGAAATTAACAATGAACAAAGACGCATCAAAAGAAGAAATGGAACAACTTGCACTTGAGGCAATTAAAGAACAAATCGAAGGGAAAACAGTTCGTAAGGTAATTGTAGTTCCTGGAAAGCTTGTTAACGTTGTTGCAAACTAATTAATTTTAAATAAAAGCTCAGAGCGTTTATGCTCTGAGCTTTTTTGTGTAGAAAATAAACTCTGGATCACCTTCATCTAAGTTTTCGATCATTCCACTACGTATAAATCCGTTCGCTTGAAAAACTTTTTGCATATTTTCATTAGATTTGTTCGTTGATGAAAATATTTTTTGAGTAGGAGAATGGCTTAACATATATGAGATTAATGAGCTTGCATGACCTTTTCTTCTTTTAGTTGGCGAAACAATTATTAATGAGAGGAAAGTATAACCAAAAAAATTTGTATCGTATGTTAGAAAACCGGAAATGGAATTGCCCTCTTTTACAATTATGCATTGTCCTTCATTAATAGTGTGTTTAATATAATTTCTTCTACTATCGTCTCCGATTATTTCGATATCTATATGTACGATTGAGTCTAAATCGTTGATTGAAGCTTTTGTTACGTTCTCCAATGGAAATGCCCCCTTTTTTTTATAAGGAAAGAATAATCAGTCAATTAATCCTATCATGAATGAAGAGCGAAGAAAAAGGTGCGGAATTCCTATACAGACAAACACCTATTCTTCTATAGGAAATATGATAAAAAAGGTAGGCTAAATTGAGTAGAAGAGGTGAAAGGAATGAAAGGGATGGATAATAATGCACCGCATGGCTTCTTCGGAGGCGAATCGGACAGTTATGCACAAATGATGTTAATGGGTGGAGCAGGGCAACAAGGATACGGTGGAATGCCGAGCTGGATGGGTGGAGCAGCTGGAGGAATTCCAGCATCAATGGCTGGAATGCCAACTGGAATGCCAACATTAACAGGAGGAATGCCGGCATCAATGGCTGGAATGCCAACTGGAATGCCAACATTAACAGGAGGAATGCCGGCATCAGTGGCTGGTATGCAAACAGGAATGCCAACATTAACAGGAGGATTTCCGACATCAGTGGCTGGAGCGCAAACAGGAATCCCGACATTAGTAGGAGGTACACAAGGAGGAGTGCCTGTAGGTATGCCAACTACATTTCCATCTTTCGTTGGAGGCGTACAAACAGGATCCCCTGTACCGGGAGTAGGTGTTGTGGCAGGAGGAGTAGGTGGTTATCCGCAAGCTGTTCATGACCATCATGTACATCATGTACACCATGGTCATCACGGTCAACAACATCATCAAGGCCATCATGTTCATCACGGTCAACAACATCATCAAGGCCACCATGGTCATCACGGCCAACATCAGCACCACGGTCACCATGGCCATCATCAACAACAAGTACATCACCACGGACACCACCAAATGCATCCGCAGGCTGTCCATTATCAAACTCATCAAGCTCATCATCATGGTCACCACGGTCAACATCATCACCATGGTCAACATCACCACCACGGCCAACAGCAACACCACGGCCAACATCAGCAACAAGTACATCACCAAGGCCATCACCAAGTTCATCCACAGGCTGTCCATTATCAAACTCACCAAGTTCAACACCACGGCCAGCATCAACACCACGGCCAGCATCAACATCACGGCCAGCATCAACACCACGGCCAGCATCAACACCACGGTCAACAGCAACACCACGGTCAACAGCAACACCAGCAACAACAATATCAGCAGCAACAACAGCCTTGGACCGGTGGAGTTGGAACGGGAGCGGGAGCAGCAGGACGCGCGGATCATTAATGAATTGCGTGAAAAATATATCGGTGAAAAAAGACATAATAAAAAACTGCTAGGAGATCCTAGCAGTTTTTTTCCGCCTCTTGACGCTGGCGTTCGATTTCAGCACGAAGTTGTGGTTCCGGTGCTTGCCATCCTTCTGGTTTTAAAATTTTGCCATCGCCTTCGCGGAATCGAGGCTTTCCATCAGGGAATAGTTTTGCCATGTTGGCATTGTTTACAATTTCAAATCCTTTATCTGGACGTACGCCCATTTCTGCAAACGTTCCGAATGCAAAGTAAATAAGGTCAATAAGTGCATCGTATTGATCTTCGACAGTTGTTGCTTCTAGAAATTCTTCTAACTCTTCTTGCATAAAGCTAGCACGGATTTTTGCACGCTCTTCTGTTAATTTTGTTGGAGTACTTGTCACAGGATGTCCGAATACTTCATGCATTTTCGCAACAAGTTCGTATCCTTTATCTAAACCTTTTTCGTTTGTCATGTTGTTTCATCCTTTCTTACGTTATGCCGAAGTTTATTGTAACATAAGGTAGTTATTAAATAAAAAGAACATCTTATGAGAAATAAGATGTTCGCTCGTTATTCTTCTTTTTTTATTAAAATGGATAAAATAAGATCGATACTAAATATTCCGATGAGTAGCATCGGTATAATGACAAGTAAATAACGTGTGAAAGAAACATTTTTTAAGTATGTATGAGCAAATAAAAAGACGCCGAGAAATAAAATACCGTTTAAAATAGGTTTTACTAATTTTTTAGACATAAGCTCCCCCGTGAATATCTTTTCTCTCTATATTTGGTAATAAAAAACTCCTCTCTCCGTTGTATCATGCCGGAGAGAGGAGTTCAATCATTATCATTCAATTACACCAGAATTTGTAATGTTGACAGTGTATTTCACTTTAATTGGAACATCTTTATACATTCTTCGCCACTCTTCTAATTTGAATGAGCGATAATGTTCTTTGTATTTTGCACCAAGGCCGAGTGGATCCACATTTAAAGATTTAAACTGTTTAATTAGTTTATTAGCTGTTGCATCTAATTGTTTTTTGACTGATTTTTCTATTTTTTGTGTATTCTTTTTATTTTCTAAGTTGAATGGTTTAGATAGTTCTTGAATACGCGCTTCTAGTTTGACGTGTATAAAAAATGATGGTTTCCCGTTTTTTATATTTATTTGGTAAGTTGGGACGGACCGAATGTTATTAATGATTGTGTATCCGGAGTTTGCTTTAAATTCATGTGAATCTAATCGGTGTTTTTCCAATAAGTCTTTAAAGACAAACATATCATGATAACTAATTTTACCAACATATTTGTCTCTTTTTAAAAGTCCGATACCAGTAATTCTTATTTTATCTTTATCTTTTTTGAGGATTGGTAAATAGGAATCTTGCCCCTCACGATAATATCGATAGGCTCCTAAATGTAGATTGTCAGTAGGTAAAGGGCCTGTTTGCATATTATGTTCTAACATTTTCTTTATATAAATGGCAACGTTAGATGATGTTGTATATTTACCTTTTAGTAAGTCCATCCCAGTTCCTTCTAATATACCGACATACATTGAGTTCCCGATGTTCACATCACGAATTAATGTGTCAAAGGAAGTTGATAACCCTTTTTTAGCAATTCTTGTAGTAAATAAAGCAACACGCATTTGTCCACTTGCAAACGGTTGAGAGGATTCTAAAGAAGTATCCGCTTTTACTTGTTTTACTGCGTTTCCTACTCCTTCGAAGACTTGAACTTTATTACCTTTTTTCTGTATAGGACAAACGAATGTGACTTTTACTTTATTATCTTTTGCTGTATCAAAAACAGTCCCTTGAATGAGATTTACATCATCAATAATATTCTTTTGTAAGCAACCAGTTAGACTAAGGACGCTGATACAAGAAAGAAGCATTAAGTTTCTTTTGATTTTTTCCATTTTCTTTTCACCCACACAATAATAAATAAGATTGGGATGTATATGTATATAAGCCAAAAACTAACCTTTGATGCGTTACTAGTAAAATCATTAATATCATGTCTGTTCGTTAAAAGCTGTGAAACAATGAGGGTAATAAGCATGAAAGCAATTAAAACCCCTCTTTGTTTTACGCGAAATATTTCATGTGTTCCTCTCGTTGCTGCCCATAAAGGAAGGATGGAACTCGTAATAATTACGAGTATATAAGCTGAAATAGCAAGATATTCTAGCCTTTCTATGAATGGTAATTGGATTACCTGAGTCATGGAAAGTTGTGACCATATTGTTTTTGACAATTGTTTTTCACTAAAAAACGCAAAGGCTAAGAGGGTACTAAATAAATATAGAAGATTTGAAAACAGTGCTCCGAATTGAGCGAATTTATGAGATTTCTTAGGGTTTTTCACAAATGGGTAAATCATGAGATAAATCTCAAACCCTGTCATGGTATATACTGAAAGACGAGCCGCTTTTACAATATCTGAAAAAGAATGTGTGAACACAGGTAGTAAATTCGTCCAATGTGAGTATTTCAAAACGAAAAGGCTAAGAAATAGGTATCCGAGTGTACCACCAATAGAGATGACACAAATGCCAGTAATTACGCGAAAACCAGAAGAAATAATGTAATAGCTAACTAGGCATAAAAAGAGTGTTAACATAAAAGTTGAAGCGGTAGGAAACATCCATACTTGAATAATTTCAACGTATGTTCGAATGACTGAAATACTAACAGTTAAAAAATAGGCTATAAAGATGAGATTAACACCGTTTCCGAGCCATTTTCCAAACGTTTGTCGTTGTAAATCAATTAAATTCCCGTTTGTTTCTTTTAATAAGAAATACATCATCCATATAAGAATATGGATACAGATTCCTGTGATTACAACCCCCATCCAGCCGTCGTATCCAGCGGCTTTTGCAATAATTCGAGCGAATCCAAGAACGCCAGCACCGAACTGTGCACTGTGAATTAAGAAGAAAACAAAGACAGGAGATATTTGATATTTTTCTTGAACTTTACTCATCAAATGCACCTCATTCCTTAATCATCAAAGTCCGATCTATGTTTTGTTGAAATCCCTTTTGCTGATTTTTTTACATGTTGTGGCCTTGCTTGAACATCTCGTGTATCAATCATTGTCAATGGAAAACGAATCCAAGAATCTTTAAAGGATTGTTGCCTAGTTGGATAAAACAGTGCGTACGGCTTACGTAAAGAAGTAAGCCTAAACAGATGGGTAAATAACAAGAGAAACCCAAGAGATATACCAAATAGACCACCTATTTCTGCAAATGCGAGAAATGGGAAACGTAGTAAACGAACGGCGTTACCCATTTTATAAATGGGCGTAATAAAGGAAGCTAACGCTGATAAGGCAACAATAATTAATAAAATATTACTCGTTAAACCAGCTTGTACAGATGCTTGCCCGATTACGATACCACCTACAATACCAAGTGTTTGACCAACTTTCATTGGTAATCTGGCACCGGCCTCTCTTAATAAGTCGATAGCGAGTTCTAAAAAGAGTGCTTCGATTAAGGGTGGAAATGGCACTTGTGCTCTTGATAAAATCAATGTTTCAAGTAAGTCACTTGGAATTAATTCATAATGATAATTCAAAATTGCAACGTATAACGGTGTGGCACAAATTGAGAATAGAACGGCGATAAGGCGTAAAATCCTTGAAAATGTCGCGTATAGCCAAGATACGTTATAGTCTTCAGGTGAAACGAAAAAATCGAAATATGATACAGGTGTTAATAAGACACTTGGAGAACCATCAACGAAAATAGCAATTTTCCCATCAATAAGTGCTTTTGTGACTCTATCAGTGCGTTCTGTATTTATATAGAGAGGGAAAATTGACTTTTCACCCATTAATTCTTGTATATAAGCACTATCGTTAATTTGGTCATATTCAAGAGCGCGTAAGGATTCTTCTAGAAAATCTACATTATCTTTTTCAGCAAGGTTTTCTAAATACATCATGACAACCTTTGTTTTTGAAAACTCTCCGATAATCATCTCTTTTGTTTGTAAATCTAAAACTGGAAGACGCTTTCGTACTAAATTAATGTTTGTATCAATATCCTCTACGAAACCTTCTTGAGGACCAATAACAGTCGATTCATTTAAAGGAGGAGTTGGCGCACGATAATTATCAATTGCAATGTTTGCAAGCATACATTTTTGATCTTGCTGGTTCAATTGAATAATCGCATGTCCCTTTAAAACCATATCCTCAATTTTTTGTAAGTCGTTCGTAATTGTAATACCACTCATCGGAATATGTTCTTTTAATTCTTCTAATGAAGTACAAGGTCGTTCTAACAGAGTAGGCATTAAATATTTTTGTAATTTCTCCCCATCAAGTGAAGGACGATAGTAAGAAATCCAATAAGGCATCGTTTCATCGTCAGATGTATGGTAATTAATAAAGTCACTAGACTTTTTTAGCTTCTCTATTAAATCTTGCAGAGAATGAATATGGTCTTGTTTTGGTTTGCTAAAGTCATAAATACTGTTGTTTCCAGCATTTTGCTGTTTGTGTTGAGAAGAGTCGCCTTGTTTAGTATCTTGCTGTTTGTGTTGAGAAGAGTCGCCTTGTTTAGTATCTTGCTGTCTATTTTGAGAAGACTTGTTTTGCTTAGTATCCTGCTGTTTATTTTGAGAAGGATCGTTTTGTTTAGTATCTTGCTGTTTATTTTGAGAAGAGTCGTTTTGTTTAGTATCCTGTTGTTTGTTTTGAGAAGGCTCGTTTTGTTTAGTATCCTGTTGCTTGTGTTGAGAAGGATGGTCTTGTTTAGTATCCTGTTGTTTATTTTGAGAAGGATCGTTTTGCTTAGTATCCTGCTGTTTATTTTGAGAAGACCCGTTTTGTTTAGTATCCGGCTGTTTATTTTGAGAAGACCCGTTTTGTTTAGTATCCGGCTGTTTATTTTGAAAAGACCCGTTTTGTTTAGTATCCGGCTGTTTATTTTGAGAAGACCCGTTTTGTTTAGTATCCTGCTGTTTATTTTGAGAAGACCCGTTTTGTTTAGTATCCTGCTGTTTATTTTGAGAAGAGTCGTTTTGTTTAGTATCCTGCTGTTTGTTCTGAGAAGAGTCGCCTTGTTTAGCATCTTGTTGTTTATTCTGAGAAGAATGGCCTTGTTTAGAACCTTGTTGTTTGCTTTGAGAAGAATGGCCTTGTTTAGAACCTTGTTGTTTGCTTTGAGAAGAATCCTGTTGCTTAGAAGGTTCCTCAATTTGTTCCGTCTTTTTTTGCTGGCTATTCTTATCTTTGCTATGTTTCATGCTTCTAGTCTGCTTTGTGTTAGTGTTCTCTTGATCGTTAGGTTGTTGTTTCGAGTCATCTGTCTCTTTTGTATCTGCTGTATTTGAGTTTTTTTTCTTACGTAACCAATTCCAAATCATATGTATGCCCTCTTTGATTTTGTAATATAGTGCTATTTTGTGGCTAATTTTGTATCTTATTCATTTATTTATGAAAAGCAGGAGGAGATTGGTTTGCGTAGAAAAAAACCTTTAATAAAGAAGTTCATAATATGACAGGAAGAAGGTGAGTCTGTGCAAATTGTAAAAAAGGAAAAGTTTGTTTTGAAAGAATTTACATTTGAAAATGGTAGGGAAATTCCTGTTCAAATGGGATATGAGACTTACGGTACTTTAAATAGAGAAAGGTCAAATGCGATTTTGGTTTGCCATTATTTTAGTGCAACAAGTCACGCAGCGGGAAAATATACAGAGCATGATGAAGAGTCTGGTTGGTGGGATGGATTAATTGGACCTGAGAAAGCAATTGATACAAATAAATATTTTGTAATATGTACTGATAACCTTTGCAATGTACAGGTGAAGAACCCGTATGTCATTACAACAGGACCAAAATCGATAGATCCGATGACGGGTTTTGAGTATGTGATGGATTTTCCGGTGTTTACGTTTTTAGATGTAGCGCGTATGCAATATGAACTAATAAAAGATATGGGTATTACTAGATTGTATGCTGTAATGGGGCCATCTGCAGGAGGAATGATTGCACAACAATGGGCTGTTCACTATCCTCATATGGTAGAGCGAATGATTGGAGTTATTACGAATCCTCAAAATCCAATTATAACGTCGGTAAATGTAGCGCAAAATGCGATTGAAGCAATTCAGTTAGATCCAAATTGGAAAGGCGGAAAGTATGGAGAGGAGCAGCCAATGAAGGGGCTTCATTTAGCGAATAGAATGATGTTTATTAATGCGTTTGATGAACAGTTTTATGAAACGGCATTTCCACGTAATAGTATAGAAATAGCACCTTATCAAAAATTTTCTACATTAACATCATTTGAGAAAGAAATAAATAAAGTAACATGCAAAAGTATAGATTTAGTAGATGCGAATTCATGGATGTACACTGCGAAAGCAGTCTTATTACATGATATTGCGCATGGATTTGCTTCTTTAGAAGAGGCTCTTTCTAACATAGAAGCGAATGTACTCATGATCCCGTGCAAACAAGATTTACTTCAGCCGACTCGTTCCAATTATAAAATGGTAGATATTTTGCAAACACAGGGGAAGTATGCAGAAGTGTATGAAATTGAAAGTATAAATGGGCATATGGCTGGGGTATTAGATATTCATTTGTTTGAAAAGAAAGTTTATGAGTTTTTAAATCGGAAAGTATCTAGTTTTGTGTAGGAAATACATGATGTGAAAAAGGTGCATTGTTTGTAGGAGGCACCTTTTTTTACATGATTTGTAGACGGAAAAGATATGTAGCAATTGATAAACCAAAGAAAGCTATACTAAGTAATAAAAATAAAAATGACATTTCTTGAGGGGATTTTATCTTTTTATTATTTTTCATACTAAGAGCAATAACTGCAGAAACTAAGAAAATGCTGCCCATAATGAAAAGAAAAAGTGTCATTTTAGTCGACTCCTTTCATCAAACAAGTATATTGAGGATACAATGCGCGAGTTATGTTTGTAAAGAATAAATTTTCCATTCTTTGCGTTCATTCCATTGCATGCTAAAATTGATGAGAGCTGTTTATTTAAAGAAGAAACTGAAAGTTTTATTGTATATAAGGAGGAACGACATATGACAGAAGTAAAAACAATTACTACAGAAGAAGTGCAAGAACGTCTAGAAAATGGAGAAACATTATTTTTAGTAGATGTAAGAGAAGATGAAGAAGTAGCAGCAGGGAAAATCCCGGAAGCTGTACATATTAAAATGGGCGATATCCCAAATAAAGTAGATTTCTTTGAGAAAGAGAATGAATATATCTTTATTTGTCGTTCGGGAATGCGTAGTGAAAATGTATGCCATTATTTAAATGAGCAAGGATTTAAAACAGTGAATATGGTTGGCGGTATGCTTCAATACGAAGGTGAAACTAAATAATTAGCTTGTAAAAACTTGGAACGTATCTGTTTCAAGTTTTTTTTATTTTGCATACAGTATACGAAAGGGAGGTTGAGATGAATGAGTATTAACATGCGTAAAGTAAAAATTATAAATAATACAGGGGCTGTTAATGTAGGTGACTGTTATAATTTAGAACCTTTCGCTGTAGCAAAAATATATACAGGTGCGGGTGGTTCTAGCGCGGCGACATTTTTAAATGGAAAACGTATGGCAGCTGTTGTGCCTGTAACATCGGTGTTTATTCCGCCATTAGCGACGAGTACACGTACGCTAGGTTCGTAAAGGAAAGGTAGAGTGTAATTATGCCTGCGCATATTAAAGAGTTTATTATTGTTAATAATACTGGGAATATATTTACGGGTGATAATTTGAGAGATACTTCGTTTACTGCTTCAAAAACGTATAGTGGCTCAACGGGACCAACTTGTATTGATGTTGTTACGATAATCGGAACTGAGACGAATCTTTGTTTACAACCGGGAGATAGTGTGACGACGACATATACGAGAGGTACTCCTGCTGGCACTCTAACAGGAACAAATACGGGTCAAGGTGCAAATGCGTCGAGTACTATGCAAGCAGCACCAAATACCGATAATACAGATTCAGTTGCAGGACTCTCCTAAGAGATTAGGGGAGTTTTTATTTGAAAGAAGAGCTTGTACTACATAAAAATAGGAGTAATTGTTTTAAAAGTAGTATTGGAGACGGTTTTGGAAAATACAATTCAAATGGAGGGTGAATTTTTATCCCGCTATTTGCGGGCAGTAAGACTCCCACCTCAAAATTCGGAGAATGCGAGGAAGTTAGGTGGGAGTCGGGCTGCCCGTAAACGCCCGATTGGTGAGGGCTGATAATCAGTGGGGGATGAACAAAACCCCCACTGATTAAAGTTTCACTTTATATAGAACATATTTTGTAGCTGTAGTTTGCTTTTGAGGGTGGTGGAAATGATGGAAAACAAAAAATACAAAAGTTGATAAATTCCAATTTTAAAATATCGCCAGATCTTGTCGGCCCTACTTTTCCTCCAGTGCCAACTGGAATGACAGGGATCAGCTTTATCAGGAACTATTAATGCCCCGTTAGTAGCTACAACTAGTTTTGGTGCTACGATGATTGCGAATCTTCCAGCGGGAGCAGCTGTTAGTTTACAGTTAAATGGTTTACTTACTTCTGCGACATTGTCAATGACTATACCGGGAGCGGTATTAACAATTATTCGCTTAAGTTAATAAGAGGGGAGCCTTGAAACTTTTATGCTTCAAGGCTTTTTATTTGTTTGAGCAAAAACATCGCAGTTCGAAAATATATTATAATAGAATGAAGATAGGTATAAGTTTGGCAGAAAGGGAGAGTGGCGATGCAGGAAAAGGTTAAAGATTTTTTCGGACGCCCACTTCAAGATTTGCGCATCTCTGTCATTGACCGTTGTAATTTTCGGTGTACGTATTGTATGCCGGCAGAAGTGTTTGGGCCTGATTATGCTTTTTTGAAAGATGAGTTTTTACTGACATTTGATGAAATCGAGCGATTAGCAAAAGTATTTGTTAGCATCGGTGTACGGAAAATTAGACTTACTGGTGGCGAGCCATTGCTCCGTAAGGATTTAACAAAACTTATCGCACGTCTTGCAAAGCTTGATGGTTTAGTAGATATAGGATTAACGACAAATGCGATTCATTTAACGAAGCAAGCGAAGGCGTTGAAAGAAGCTGGATTACACCGAGTAAATGTTAGTTTGGATGCGATAGATGATGAAGTGTTTCGTACAATTAATGGCCGGAATATTAATACGAAACCCGTACTAAAGGGAATTATGGCAGCGAAAGAAGTAGGACTTGAAGTGAAGGTAAATATGGTTGTAAAAAAAGGGATGAACGATCATCAAGTACTTCCGGTGGCTACGTATTTTAAAGAACAAGGAATTTCACTTAGATTTATTGAGTTTATGGATGTGGGCAGTACGAATGGATGGAATTTTGATCAAGTTATTACGAAACAAGAATTGATCGATATGATTCATCAAGTATATCCAATTGAACCAGCTGAATCTCATTATTTTGGTGAGGTTGCGAAGCGCTATCGATACGTTGGAACGGATGTAGAGGTTGGTTTTATTACCTCTGTTTCTGAGTCGTTTTGTTCTTCTTGTACGAGAGCAAGAATTTCAGCAGATGGAAAGTTTTATACTTGCTTGTTTGCGACAGAAGGAATGGATTTAAGGAAACTTCTCAGGGAAAACCTTTCGGATAATGATTTATTAAAAGCCATACAAGATGTATGGGAGGATAGAAAAGATCGATATTCAGATGAACGGACAGAAGAAAGTGCGAAAAATCGTCCGAAAATTGAAATGTCTTATATAGGAGGATAAGAAAGGGGGATGTCGTATGCAGGAGCGATATTCAAGACAAATGCTATTTTCTGGTGTTGGGGAAGAAGGGCAGCGGAAAATAAGAGGGAAGCACGTGCTCGTCATCGGTGCTGGTGCGCTCGGAGCAGCGAATGCAGAAGCAATAGTTAGAGCAGGGGTTGGAAAAATAACAATTGCTGATCGTGATTATGTAGAATGGAGCAATTTACAAAGGCAACAATTATATACAGAGGAAGATGCAAAGCATTATAAGCCGAAAGCGATAGCGGCGGCAGAACATTTAAAAGCTATTAATTCCGAAGTAGAAATTGTACCGGTTGTGACGGATGTAACGGTGCAAGAAATGGAAGAGTTAATTAAAGGTGTAGATTTAATATTAGATGCGACGGATAATTTTGAAACGCGCCTTCTTATTAATGATATATCCCAGATGTATAACGTTCCGTGGATATATGGAGGATGCGTTGGAAGCTACGGAGTAACGTATACAATCTTACCAGGAAAAACGCCGTGTTTTCGATGTTTAATGGAACATCCGGCGAGCGGAGCGACATGTGATACGGCCGGTATTATACAGCCAGCAGTACAATTAGTAGTTGCGCATCAAATAACAGAAGCTTTAAAAATATTAGTAGAAGATTTTGAGGCACTTCGTGAAACGATGCTATCATTTGATCTTTGGAATAATCAACAGATGGCATTTAAAGTGAATAGGCAGAAAAAGGATACATGTTTATCTTGTGGAAAGCTACGTACATATCCGAGTTTAACATTTGAAGCACAAACGAAAACAGAAGTATTATGTGGACGAAATACAGTTCAAATCCGTCCAGGTGTGCGTCAGGGGTTTAATTTAGAAGAAATTAAAAAGCGCTTACAAAAAAGTGTGGATGTAAAGGCCACGCCGTATTTATTATCATTTCTGGTGGAAGAATATCGTTTTGTTTTATTTACAGATGGCAGAGCATTTATTCATGGGACGAATGATATGAATGTGGCGAAACGATTATATGCAAGATACATAGGTTGAACCTAAAGGAAAACCTTTAGGTTCAAAGGAGAAATGTAGGATTAAGAATTTCTAATGTAATCTCCATTTTTTCCGCCCGTTTTTTCAAGTAAATACGTTTCGCCAATAATCATACCTTTATCAACAGCTTTACACATATCGTATACGGTAAGAGCGGTAGCAGAAGCAGCTGTTAAAGCTTCCATTTCAACGCCAGTACTACCTTCTGTTTTAACTTTTACTTCAATGAGTAGTCGATATTGTTCTTCTGACTGTTTCCAATCGAAAGAGACGTCAACACCTTTTAATAATAAGGGATGGCACATTGGGATAATATCAGAAGTACGTTTCGCAGCCATAATACCTGCGATTTGTGCAACGGCTAATACGTCACCTTTACCAATTTCATTGTGAGAGATTTTATCGTGAATTTCTTTTGTAACGATAATGCTAGAGCGTGCGATTGCTGTTCGAACGGTTATTTGTTTGTCACTTATATCAACCATTTTAGCGCGCCCTTGGTCATTGAAGTGTGTGAATGAAGACATGGAACTCCTCCTTGAAGTGATTGCTATTTAATATATAAAGTGTAATCGAGATTAGATATTTTGCAAATACGAGGTGAGAAACAATGGTAGAAAAACGAATCCCGATTCAAGTTGCTGAGGCAGTAGAGCGGGTTATGAAATATGCTAAGCATGGTGAAGTAGAAGAAGTTTCTATTACAGAAAGTTATGGGAGGATTCTTGGGGAGGATGTTGTCTCAGATCACGATGTTCCTCATTTTGATCGTTCTCCTTACGATGGTTTCGCAATTCGAGCAGAAGATACGAAAGAAGCAAGTCAAGAGCATCCGGTTGAATTTGAAGTAATAGGAGAAATCGGAGCAGGATCTGTTTTTACAGAAGAAGTAGAAGCTTTTCAGGCGGTTCGTATTATGACAGGAGCAGCTATTCCAGAAGATTGCAATGCAGTCGTAATGCTAGAACTGACGGAAGGATTCGAGAAGAACGGAAAAACATATATGAAGTTAAAACGCCCTTTCAAAAATGGTGACAACGTATCGTTTAAAGGGGAAGATATAAAACAAAGTCAAGTGCTTGTTAACAAAGGTGCTGCAATTAATCCAGGTGTTGCAGCGTTATTAGCGACGTTTGGATATAGCACTGTAAAAGTTGTAAAGCAGCCTGTTGTCGGTATTGTAACGACAGGAAGTGAATTACTGGAAGTACATGAGCCGTTAGAGCCAGGGAAAATTAGAAATAGTAACTCTTATATGATTGCAGCTCAAATTATGAAAGCTGGCGGGAAAGTGCATTATTATGGACAACTTGCCGATGAGTTAGATGCATGTTTTACAGCTGTTAAATCAGCGATGGATGAGGTTGATATTTTAATTACAACGGGCGGTGTTTCGGTAGGAGATTATGACTATTTACCAGCTATTTATGAAAGGTTACAGGCGAATGTACTCTTTAATAAAATAGCGATGAGACCGGGAAGTGTAACGACAGTAGCTGAAGCTGATGGAAAGCTACTCTTCGGTTTATCAGGTAATCCGTCGGCTTGTTATGTAGGTTTCGAATTATTTGTGCATCCAATTATGAAAACGTATTTGTATGCGAAGGAGCCTCACATATATAGAGCGGACGCTATTTTACAAAAAGATTTTCCAAAACCAAATCCGTTTACTCGCTTTGTAAGAGCAAACGTGACGATCGTTAATGGGTCATTACAAGTGGTGCCAGTCGGTTTAGATAAATCGAGTGCGGTATCTTCACTTGCGGATGCAAATGCTTTTATCGTGTTGCCTGGAGGAACGAGAGGGTTCGAAGCAGGAATGAAAGTGTCCGTATTATTGTTAGAATACTCTCAAGGAAGTGATTGGCCGTGGGCAAAGCCTCTTCAATCTTACAAATAGTAGGGTATCAAAATAGCGGAAAAACAACACTTGTAGAGAAAATGGTACATGCATTAGCTCAAAGCGAAATGAAGGTTGCTACAATTAAGCATCATGGCCATGGTGGTTTTCCCGAAGTAGCGCAAAAAGATAGTGAAAGACACCGAAAAGCTGGTGCTGTAGTAAGTAGTGTAGAAGGCGCTGGATTACTATCTTTGTCCTCCTTGCGAGATGAATGGTCCTTGCAAGAAATTATCCGCTTGTACGGATTTTTTGAAGTGGATATGATTTTAATAGAGGGTTATAAAGCGGAGAAATATCCAAAAGTAGTATTACTTCGTTCCACGGAAGACGCTGAACTTTTACATAAAGTAGAAAATGTAGTAGCGGTTATTACGTGGCATGATGCTCCATTAAGTTTACGAGAAGAATATAAAGTATTTCATATAACAGAAGAAAAGTTGTATATAGACTGGTTTTTGCAAACGGTTAGGAGTGCGAAATGACAAATATGTATTATGAAGTAATTGATACAGAAATCTCGATTGAAGAGGTGACAAAGAAAGTAATTCGCCGTGAATGCGGTGCTGTCACAACATTTATCGGAACAGTTAGGGAGTTTACGAAAGGGCGTCGTACACTATACTTAGAGTATGTAGCTTATAAGACGATGGCAGAAAAGATGCTACAGAAAATAGGGGCAGAAGTGAAGGAGAAGTGGCCTAGTACACATGTTGCGATTACACATCGTATCGGCACGCTGCAAATTTCTGATATCGCGGTTGTTGTTGCTGTATCAACACCACACCGTAAAGAGGCCTATGAAGCGAATGAATATATTATGGAACGCATTAAGCAAATTGTTCCGATTTGGAAAAAGGAGTTTTGGGAAGATGGTGACTCATGGATTGGTGATCAATTAGAAAAAACGCCATATCCAGCAGGAGAGCCTGGGAAGGAGCTATAAATATGATTCGAGTATTGTTATTTGCGAACTTGCAAGAAGAAGCAGGAGTAAGTGAATTACAAATAGAGGAAGAAAATATTACTGTTGCACAATTAAAAGAAATTGTTGCGAAAGAATATAATGTACCAGTGTCAGCGCCAATTATGGTTGCAATTAATGAAGAGTACGCGAATGAAGATGATGCTATACAATCTGGTGATATTGTTGCGTTAATACCACCAGTGAGTGGTGGTTAATATTGGATTCATTAAAACGACTTTCCTGAATAGGAGAAGTCGTTTTTTTATGGCAGTTTGGAGAACACTATTGTATAGAATAAGGAGGGAATTATGAAAAAGTTATGTGTAATGATTGCAATGATATGTTCTGTTTTCTTCTCTTCTCCAAGCTATTCTTGGGCAAAAGAATCGAAGGAACAGCTTTTAGAGAGTGCGCTACTTAATCGGTATTATTCAGTTATAAGGCAAGTGACAGAAGATCAATATGAATGTGATTCAGTTACAAATATAAAGCGTCTAGGCAAGAAAGATGAGTTTGTTCCTAGATTTGAAGTTACGATACAGTTTCTTACATTTCAAGGGGCGCATAATCCGCCGAATGATCGTATTACACTCACTTTAGAAGATCATTTGGATCACATAAAAATAAAAAAAGTGGAGCGAGAAAAAAATGTTTCTGGTGCTACTGCAGATAAGGTTTGTGAACGAACAAAAGAGAAAATAAAAGCTCACTCTAATGATTTAGAGCGGTAACCTATGACATTTTGTAGAGAAAGGTAATGAGCGATGGATATATTTTTAGCGATTTTACCAGCCATATTTTGGGGAAGTATTGTGCTATTTAACGTGAAACTGGGCGGGGGACCTTATAGTCAAACGCTCGGTACAACGTTCGGAGCGCTTATTTTCTCAATTGTTGTTTATATTTTTGTGAAGCCAGTATTAACTCCTACGGTTATCGGGGTTGGAATCGTGTCCGGTTTGTTTTGGGCGCTTGGTCAAGCGAATCAGTTGAAAAGTATTGATTTAATGGGTGTTTCGAGAACGATGCCGATTTCAACAGGGCTTCAATTAGTTGCGACGACTTTATTTGGGGTTATCGTGTTTCATGAATGGTCAACGACGATATCAGTCGTTCTTGGAGTTTTGGCGCTTGTTTGTATTATTATCGGTGTTATTTTAACATCACTCCAAAGTGAAGAAGAAAAGAATGCAGAGCAAGCAGGGAATTTTAAAAAAGGAATTATTATTTTATTAATTTCAACAGTCGGATATTTAGTTTACGTAGTAGTTATTCGATTATTTAACGTGAACGGTTGGTCAGCTTTATTGCCACAAGCGGTCGGTATGGTATTAGGCGGGATTTTACTCACATTTAAACATCATCCATTCAATAAATATGCGATTCGAAATATTCTTCCGGGATTAATTTGGGCAGCTGGAAATATGTTTTTATTCATTTCTCAGCCGCGTGTCGGAGTCGCAACAAGTTTTTCCCTTTCACAAATGGGGATTATTATTTCGACGCTTGGCGGGATTCTTATATTAGGTGAAAGGAAAACGAAGCGTCAATTAATTGGGATTGTTGTTGGTATCGTTTTTATTATTGCAGCTGGAATTATGCTAGGGGTCGCAAAAAGCTAAAGGAGGTATTGAAATGTATAGCGATTTAGAAGGGAAGGTCGTCATTATTACAGGGTCAGCAACTGGTCTTGGAAGAGCGATGGGAGTACGGTTTGCTAAGGAGAAGGCGAAAGTTGTTATTAACTATCGCTCAAGAGAATCAGAAGCGAACGATGTATTAGAAGAAATAAAAAAAATAGGCGGAGAAGCGATTGCTGTAAAAGGTGATGTTACGGTTGAATCGGATGTTATAAATTTGATTCAATCTGCTGTTAAAGAATTTGGGACGCTTGACGTTATGATTAATAATGCAGGCATAGAAAATGCTGTACCATCGCATGAAATGCCGTTAGAGGATTGGAATAAAGTAATTCATACAAATTTAACAGGTGCTTTCTTAGGAAGTCGTGAAGCGATTAAATATTTTGTGGAACACGGTATTAAAGGATCGGTGATTAATATGTCTAGTGTTCATGAAAAAATCCCGTGGCCATTATTCGTGCACTATGCGGCAAGTAAGGGTGGGATTAAGCTTATGACTGAAACGTTAGCGTTAGAGTATGCACCAAAAGGCATTCGAGTCAATAATATTGGACCAGGTGCAATTAATACGCCAATCAATGCTGAAAAGTTTGCTGATCCTAAACAGCGTGCTGACGTAGAAAGTATGATTCCGATGGGCTACATTGGAAAACCTGAAGAAATCGCAGCAATAGCAACATGGCTTGCTTCAGCAGAGGCGAGTTACGTAACCGGAATTACGTTATTTGCAGATGGTGGAATGACTTTATACCCATCGTTTCAAGCTGGACGTGGGTAATATAAAAAAAAAATAGCGGTCGGCTATTTTTAAAATTAGTGATTGATTGTATCTTGAAGAAATTCTGTTGCTTGATGTTCTGAGACATTTTGTACGAGCGCAACTTCGCTAATAACCATTTTGCGCGCATTATCTAGCATTTGTTTTTCGCTCGCATTTAATGCTCTTTCTTTATTACGGCGAAGTAAATCACGAACAACTTCTGCGCTATCTTGAAGGTTGCCGTTCTTCATTTTTTCCATATTCATTGTATATCTTTGTTTCCATGAGAGTGAGGGGTCTGATTCCCCATGATGAAATTCAAGAAGGATACCATCTAATGTACCCTTATCAACGATATAACGTATACCTGATTTTTGTAATTGATCCATCGGAAGCATTACTTGCATATCTTTACTAATGATGCGTATAACACAATATTGACGCGAAGTACCTAATATTTCTTTCTCTTCAATTGCTTCGATGATTCCTGCACCGTGCATTGGATAAACGATTTTATCACCAATTTGAAACAAATCATCCACCTCCATATGTGGTAACCATTTTTAATGATAACATACTGATATAAAAATGTCAAATTTTATATAATATCACAAAAAATATATTGAAGTCAATATATAAAAGTGGTTTTTTATGGTTTTTTTTGCTCTTATATGTTGAATAAATATGGGAAATTTTTTTAGAAAAATAGTACAGGGGAAGAAAGAGGGCATATCCACTTATTTTTAAGCATAAAATGTAAAATCGCTAATACAATATACCTAAATCCGTTCTTTGTAGAGGAGGGAGAGAAGGTGGGGCGCACAATTAGGATTGATATTACAAATAAAGTTGTAGCTAAATTTAGGCCAGATTATTTGGAATTATATACGAGTAAATTTATGATAGGTAAGTTTTATGTCTATACTGAAGATAAACAATATGTGTTAGAAGACGGATATATATATGAAGACGGAAAGTTTTATCGCATCATAGATACGCACCGTGGCAATAATCAAGCGGCGGAGGGCTGCGATCTAGGATGGTGTTAACATGATTCGTGTGAAAGTGTTTGATGAAAGTCATGAAAAAGACTTAGAAGACGCTGTAAATGTGTTTTTGAAAAAAATTGATGATGGAAATTTTGTAGATATAAAGTATCAAGTTGGTGTTTCAATTAATGATGATGAAAACCAAATTTATTGTTTTTCAGCGATGATTGTTTATAAAGCATAAAAAAGAGCTGGAAAGCCAGCTCTTTTTTATGCTTTATGTTGGGACAACATGTGTCGGTAAAATATTCATAATAGATTGCGTTGCATCTATCTTCTTTGTCGTTAAAAGAACTTCCTCTGTTGCATGTTCCTGAGCATCAGTGCACATGCCGAGGTGATAACGATCACCTAAAAATGGATCAATATAAAAACCGTTTTTAAATACTTTATCATTCGGATGTTTTTCGTGGTGAATTTCAGAACAGTTAATGCAGTAGAACATAGCTTTCATCCCCTTTTCATTGTTGGTTAAAAAAATGAGTGGGTAGTCATTTCGCTCCTAAGGAAATGTTGAGGAGAAGAGAAATAACTACCTACCCAAATGGTGGGCATATTCCTTCTGATTTCACATATCTCGCGTATTGTCCCCGAGGGAAGGAGGAGAGACGAAGTACAGGTGAGATAAGTTAGGCGCTTCGCTCGATATGAATGATGGAGTTTCATATTGAGCGAAGTTTTTATTTTTTATTGCCTTTGTGAGTATATTATGAAGGAATGGTGAGAGAGTGTTTGTCCTGTTGAAAAAATGTTGAGAATTTCTCAACAGTAAAAAGAGTCTTACTGTCTGTAAAAGCCCGATTGGTGTGGGCTAATAATCAGTGGGGGATGGACAAAACCTCACTGATTAAAGTTTCACTCTATTGACATGAAACTAAAAGGTGTTATATTATCTGGATACAACTAAAAGGTGTTATGTATTAATGCTGAATAAAGGAGAAATAAAATGGAACAACAAAATACATTAAACGACATTAAACAAACGGTTATTTTTAATGCATCTATTCAAAAAGTATGGGATACAGTATCAACTGCAGAAGGAATTGCGTCATGGTTTATGCCAAATGATTTCGAACTAAAGGTAGGACATGAGTTTCATATACAATCACCTTTTGGGCCATCACCATGTAAAGTGTTAGAAATTGATGAACCGAATCGTTTATCTTTCTCATGGGATACAGATGGCTGGATCGTTTCGTTCATTTTGAAAGACTTAGGGGATAAAACAGAATTTACGTTAATCCACGGCGGTTGGAAACATCCTGATGAAATTCTTCCGAAAGTGAATGCGAAGAGCTCTATTATTCGCGACAGAATGAATGGTGGTTGGGTAGCGATTGTAAATGAAAAACTGAAAAAGGTTGTTGAGGGCTAAGTGGCATCGTCGGCAGTAAAATACGATGTGTTTCAGGCAATTGCTGATCCAACCCGCCGAGAAGTATTACGGTTATTAAGTGATAAAGAGTTACCAATTTCAAAAATAACGGATCATTTTCCGATGAGTCGTACGGCTGTTGTGAAGCATCTGCATATTCTTTCAGAAGCGAATTTAGTGAGTGGAAGAAAGAGTGGAAGAGAAAAGATATATCGTTTGCAGCCAGAGCCGTTAGCGGAATTACAGCAGTGGCTCTCGTATTATGAACGATTTTGGGATAATAAATTGTCTATGCTTAAATATATTGTGGAGAATGAAGAGTAGATTTTAACGCTCATATAAGGAAAGAGGATGACCGAAATGGTCATCCTCTTTCCTTATTGTTCACTTGTTTGTTTAGCTGGCTTTAATAGGAGCCAAGCGATAATTAATGTTAATACTGCTAATGCGAAAGTGCTCATATAAATGACGTGTATACTTGAAGCTAATGCTTCTTGTGATTCAGTTACTACGTTTGCCACAGATCCTCCATGTCCACCAGAAGATACGAGGTCAAGGTTTTTGATGCCACGTGCATGTATCATCGTATTGAAGACCATGCCGAAAATTGCAGCACCTAACGTTTGACTAAATGTATTAATGAATGTGTTTAAACCAACTGCTGTTCCGCGCGTATGAGCTGGTACAGCTGCTTGAATTGTTACCATGTAAATTGGTGTAACAAGCCCCATTCCTAAGCCGAATAATCCGACTGCAACATAAATAAGGAATGATGGTGAATCTGTTGATAATGTAAATAATAAAAATGTAGCAATTGATAAAATGCTAGCTCCAAGTAAAATAATTTGCTTCGTTTTTAATTTGCCAACTAAGTTACCAGAGAAAATAGCACCAAATGTCCACATAACAGGAATCGGCATTAAAATGATTCCTGCTTCTGTCGCATTTTTCCCTAATACACCTTGGCTCCAAATTGGAAGGTACACTGTAATACTAATAATCATTGCACCAGCAATAAGCGTTAATATGTTTATAGTAGATAATGTACGGTTAGAGAAAAGTGCTAGCGGAATTAATGGTTCCGGAGATTTTTTCTCGATGTATAAGAAAATAATGAATGACACAGCGGCAAAGATTAATAGGCCGATAATTGTAATGTCTCCCCAGTTTTGCTTACTGCTACCTGTTAATAGTGCATATAGTAAAGCAATTGTACTTAATGAGAAGACTGTTGCACCAAGGTAGTCAATATGTTGCTTAGATGACTTAATAGATTCCTTATAAGAAGTGGCAATCATTAAGCAAGCGATAATTCCAAACGGAACGTTTAAGAAGAAGATATAGCGCCAAGAAAGGGAATCAACTAAAAATCCACCTACTAACGGTCCGATAACACCAGATACACCCCAAACGGCACTCATCCAGCCCTGTGCTTTCGCACGGTCTTTCGCTTCGCTATATAAGTCTCCAATAATCGTCATTGTAATCGGCATAACAGCCCCAGCCCCTATACCTTGAAGAGCACGGAAGAAGATTAATTGTTCCATTGATGTAACGACTCCGCAAAGTGTAGAACCGATTAAGAAGATTGTTGCTCCGATGAGCAAAACTTTTTTACGGCCGAATAAATCAGCTAGTTTTCCGTATATTGGAGTCGAAACAGCTGTTGCAAGCATATAGATTGCATATACCCAACTAACAAGTTCGACGCCTGACAAATCACTCGTTATACGAGGGATTGCTGTACTAACAATCGTTCCTTCTACCGCAGAAAGAAACGTCATTAGCATTAAAGACATCATGACTTTTTTTCTCATTTGTTTTCCCCTTACCCTTTTTCAAATATTCAACAATATAAAATATAAAGGTACTAAGCTATATAAAGCAACAAAAAAGAAACAGAAATTATAAGGATAGGAGATTTGTCGTTCCTTGTCGGAGTGCTTATATATTGAAAAAATCGCTAATAATTTTGAAGAAACGGTCGATATAATTTTATATGCTATTTTATTATTTCAACATATAAAAAAGAAACAGGAATCCCTGTTTCTTTTAGTATTGCATTTTCACATTTTGCCCAGCTGTTGTTCCGGCGATTCTACCAGTAACAAGGGCAGATGTAATGTTATAGCCACCAGTATAACCGTGAATATCAAGAACTTCTCCGCAGAAATATAAACCATTCGTGAATTTCGAAGACATTTCTTTCGGGTTAATTTCTTTAACGGATACACCTCCGCCAGTAACGAATGCTTTTTCAAGCGGCTGAGTACCATTTACATGAACGGTAAATTCTTTAAAGTCTTTCACAAGTGCACGAATCTTCTCATGAGAAATTTGTCCAGCTTGTTCGCTACCGTCAATTTCATTTTTTTCTAATAAGAATAGGAAGTAACGTTCAGGAACATAGCCTTTTAAAACGTTTTTAATTCCTTTTTTCGGATCTTCTTTCATTTGTTTCAGCATGCGTTGGAACAGTTGCTCACTATTTTCTTCTGGCAATGCATCGATACTCATTTGCACCGTGTTCGTTTTAAACTTCTTCATCGTTTTTATAACGAATTGGCTACAACGAAGAGCGGCAGGACCAGATAGGCCGAAGTGAGTGAAGAGCATGTCCATTTTATGAGAAATGACAGCTTTTCCTTTCGGGTTTAATACACTTAAGTTTACGTCTCGTAAAGCAAGACCTTGCAATGTACGGTCACGAATAAATGGTTCGTTTGAAAGGATTGGTACTTCTGTTGGGAAAAGCTCTGTAATTGTATGTCCGGCTTTTTCAGCCCATGCGTATCCGTCTCCAGTAGAACCGGTATGAGGAACAGATTTTCCGCCAACAGCGATAACGACGTGATTTGTTTCTAACACTTCACCTGTTTGCAATACAACTGCTTTCGTTTGACCGTTTTCATATTCAATCGTGTCAACAGGCGTATTCGTACGTATTTTCACACCTAAATCTTTTAATCGTGTTAAAAGTGCGTCTACAACAGATTGTGCTTTATTTGATACTGGGAACATGCGGCCATGATCCTCTTCTTTCAGTTTTACACCGAGATTTTCGAAGAATGTAATAATATCTTCATTACTGAAAATAGAAAAAGCGCTGTATAAGAAGCGACCATTTCCAGGTATATGTTTAACGATTTCATCAAGTGGTAGACGGTTCGTTACGTTACAACGACCACCACCAGAAATCGCAAGTTTACGTCCTAGTTTATTTCCTTTATCAAGAAGTAAGACATTTGCGCCTTCTTCAGCAGCACCGATTGCAGCCATTAGCCCTGAAGGACCGCCGCCGATGACAATAACATCATAATGCATAATATATCGACCTCATTTTCTACATTTCCTGCCTAAAAGAATAGCATGTTTTCTCTTAAAAGAAAAATAGAGTGAAGTACTGCTTCGGGAGAGAATTGTGGTACAATACAAAAGTTAGAGTTCAGCGTTATAAAGGAAGTAGGAGGATTTTTGTATGTCCGATTCAAAATTTCTGCGCGGAACGCTTATTGTGACGTTAGGGACATTTTTAGTAAAGTTCTTAGGCATGATTTACGTCTTTCCGTTTCATGCATTAGTAGGCACAGAAGGCGGAACGCTCTATACATATGGATATATTCCATATACGATATTTTTAAGTATTGCAACGGCAGGGGTGCCGCTTGCTGTTTCGAAGTTTGTTTCCAAATATAATGCACTTGGAGATTATAAAACGAGCCGGAGAATGTTCCGTTCGGGAATGGTTATGATGATAGTAACAGGAGTTCTTTCCTTCTTAGTACTGTACATGACCGCACCATTATTTGCAGAAGCAATGCTTGGTAAACAAAGTTTACAAAATAAGATAGAAGAAGTTACGACGATTATTCGCCTCGTAAGTTTTGCGCTTATTGTTGTGCCGGCAGCAAGTTTGATTCGTGGTTATTTCCAAGGTCACCAATCGATGGGACCGACTACGGTTTCACAAATTATTGAGCAAATTATTCGTATCGTCTTTTTATTAGCGGGTAGTTTCATCGTTATTAAAGTGCTTGGCGGTACAGTAGCAACGGCAGTTGGGGTTGCGACATTCGCTGCATTCGTTTCAGCAGTTGGAGCGCTCGGCGTATTAGTTTGGTACTGGTTAAAACGTAAAAAATATTTGGATCAATATTTAATTGAGCAAACTGTACCAGAATCGACAGTAAGTACCGTTCAATTGTTTAAAGAATTATTTGCGTATGCAATTCCTTACGTTGTAATTGGGTTAACAATTCCTTTATATCAACAAATTGATACATTGACATTTAACTCTATTATGCAGGCAATTGGTCAAGGGGATATCGCAGAGCGAGCGCTTGGTATTTTCACGATGTGGACGCATAAATTAATTATGATTCCTGTATCACTTGCAACAGCGTTTAGTTTAACGCTCGTGCCAGCGATTACAAAGTCGTTTACTGAAAAGCAATACCGTTATTTAAAATTACAAATTACACAAACATTCCAGGCAAATATGTTTTTAACATTGCCAGCAGTTATCGGTATTTCTACACTTGCATATCCGATTTACACTGCTTTTTACGATTCAGATCCACTAGGTGGACAAGTATTAATGTGGTATGCACCAGTCGCGCTATTGTTTGCTTTGTTCACGGTAACAGCGGCGATCCTACAAGGGATTAACCAGCAGAAACACGCGGTTATTGCGCTTGTGATGGGTGTTATTTTGAAGTTTGTATGCAACGTAATCTTTATTCGTTATTTCGGTACAGTTGGGGCGATTTTAGCTACTGCAGTCGGCTTCTTAGCTTCCGTATGGTATACGAATAAACAAATCAAAAAACATGCAAACTATTCATTTGGTGTTGTATATAAGAGAACATTCCAAATTGCAATATTAACACTTGTAATGGTTATTGCTGTAAAGCTATCACAATGGCTTCTATCCTTCATGATTTCGCCTGATGGCCGTATTGGTGCTCTTATTACAGTTGCGATTTGTGCAGGTATTGGTGGCCTTGTTTACGGATTGTTAGCGATTCGCACAGGGGTACTAGAAAGAGTATTTGGCGGAGAGGCTTTAGAGAAAATCCAGCGTAAACTTGGTAGTAGATTCAAAATAAAGTTGAAATCAAAAGGGGCGTAAATACGTCCCCTTTTCTTATGATAAATAAAGAAGGTGAAGAATATGAGATTAGATAAATTATTAGCGAATATGGGATACGGAAGTAGAAAAGAAGTAAAAAAATTATTGAAAGACGGCGTTGTGAAGATTGATGGAACGCCAGTGAAAGATGCGAAGTTTCATGTGAATGTAGAAGAGCAAGAAGTTATGATTCACGGTGAAGTTGTGGAATATAAAGAGTTTGTTTATTTAATGATGCATAAACCACAAGGTGTTATTTCAGCGACGGAAGATGATAAT
Organism: Bacillus cereus group sp. MYBK30-2; assembly: GCF_051915945.1. Lineage (NCBI taxonomy): Bacteria > Bacillati > Bacillota > Bacilli > Caryophanales > Bacillaceae > Bacillus > Bacillus cereus group sp. MYBK30-2. The sequence goes on along the minus strand of NZ_JBQAFR010000002.1, from coordinate 1,304,040 downwards.
CATGAAACAGTAATAGATTTATTAGAATTAGAAGATGCGATTTTTGATCCATTCCCGGTTGGAAGACTTGATATTGATACAGAAGGTTTCTTATTAATAACAAATGATGGGAAGCTAACGCATCAATTATTATCGCCGAAAAAGCACGTGCCGAAAAAATATTATGCACACGTTTCAGGCGTTGTAACGGAAGATGATATAAAAGAGTTTGCAAAAGGTGTTATTTTAGATGATGGCTATGAAACCAAGCCAGGCGAACTTACAATTTTAAAAAGCGATGATATTTCGGAAATCGAGCTCGTTATTACAGAGGGAAAGTTCCATCAAGTGAAGCGTATGTTTGAAGCGGTAGGGAAAAAAGTTGTTTACTTAAAGAGAACAGAGATGGGACCTTTAGTGTTGGATGAAGAGCTAGAACTTGGACAGTATCGTGAATTGACAGATGAAGAAGTAGAAATGTTAAAGACGTATCAAGTAGATAACGAAAAATAATGCCGATTTTAAGGCGCAGAAAAAACCCCTTTCTAATTATATAGAAAGGGGTATGTATTTATTTTACATACAATTGTTTTCGTTATGAGGTCATTCTCACTTTCTTTCCTGTTGTTGTCCACTTACCGCGGCAAGGGCTATACACGAGTTCATTAAACTGCAACACATTTAGATCACGTTGTATCGTTCGCGGTGTGATCCCGAACTCATCTACAAGGTCTTTCGTCGTTACCGTTCCGTTTTCATTGATGTACATATAAATTGATTTAATGCGTGTTAGCATACGAGTAGTTGTAGGTTTCAAGAGAAAACCACTCCTCTACTAGTTTTTTTGACCCCATTCAGGAAAGAAGGTCGTTACTACCATTGTACTCTACATGATAAAATTCATGCCTTAACTTACTTAAATTTTACAAAAGTTTAACAAATATTCATATAGAAAAATATTGGTAGTTGACATTGTATGTCTGGTCAGTCAACTAACTCATAAATTTCTACGTAAAACGCCAAATTCCTGCAAATTTTTTTGAAAAAATAAAAGAAAAACTAATAAGAAATATCAGAAATATTACAATTGTTCGTTATTGGGTTTCGGTATATGGCATAAGAGATTTTGGTTTGCTATGATAAAAGAGAGAATATAGAAGGAGGATGGATGCGTGATGTCAACGATTAATTGGACAGAAGAAGTTACAAAACGAAAAGATGATTTAATTCGTGATACACAACAATTTTTACAAATTAAAAGTGTATGGGAAGAAGAATCTGCGAAAGAGGGCGCACCATTTGGTGAAGGTGTAGAAAAAGCCTTATCTTTCATGTTACATAAAGGAGAAACTGAAGGTTTCGCTTCGAAAAATTTAGAAGGATATGCAGGCCATCTTGAAATGGGACAAGGAGAAGAGTTAGTAGGTATTCTTTGTCACGTTGATGTTGTACCAGAAGGAGACGGCTGGACAACTCCTGCGTATAGTGCTGATATTCGCGACGGGAAGATTTTTGCACGTGGTGCAATTGATGATAAAGGGCCGACGATGGCAGCTTATTACGCAATGAAGATTGTAAAAGAATTAGGATTGCCTCTTTCAAAACGTGTTCGAATGATTTTAGGAACAGATGAGGAAAGTAATTGGAAGTGTGTAGATCATTATTTTAAAAATGAAGAAATGCCAACGATCGGTTTTGCGCCGGATGCAGATTTTCCAATTATTAATGCCGAAAAAGGAATTTCTGATATACAAGTTGTGCAAAATGGTAGCGAAGAGAAAGACGGCGCATATAAGCTTATTTCATTTGAGTCAGGCCGTCGTTTAAATATGGTTCCTGATTTTGCAGAAGCAGTGATTACAGGAGAAGATGTAAATGCACTTACAGTAGCATATGAAGAGTATTTACAAACTGCTAAGAAAATAGGCAAAGCAATTGTAGAAGGAAATACGATAACGTTGCAAGTTAAAGGAGTTTCAGCTCACGGATCTACTCCAGAAAAGGGAGAAAATGCAGGTTTGTTATTGGCAAACTTCTTAACGACAGTTTCTCTTGATGGAAAAGCGACTTCATTTGCATCGTTTGTAACAGAAACATTTACAGGCGATATTCTTGGAGAAAAAGCTGGTATTTCTTATAAAGACGATATTAGTGGCCCGCTAACAGTGAATGTTGGCCGTCTTTCTTACACGAAAGAAAACGGTGGTAATTTAGGATTGAATGTGCGCTATCCAGTTACGACTAACTTTGAAGAAACGATTGAAAAGTTAAAAGGGTATGCCCATAATCACGGATTTGAAGTAGCGGATTATTCAAATTCTCGCCCACATCACGTTGATAAAGATCATGTATTAATTCGTACTTTACAGCGCGTGTATGAAGAACAAACTGGTGAAAAGGCCGAATTGTTAGCGATTGGTGGTGGTACTTATGCTCGTTCATTGAAAGCTGGGGTTGCATTTGGTCCGTTATTCCCAGGAAAAGAAGAACTTGCTCATCAAAAAGACGAATACATTGAAATTGAAGATTTATTAAAAGCAACAGCAATTTATGCTCAAGCGATTTATGAATTAGCAAAATAAAGGATGTTGTAATTATGACCGCTCTCTAATTTAGAGAGCGGCTTCTTTTTAGCTGAATGAGATAAGAAAGAAAAGCAACAATATAAAGAAGGAGAAGATGTACATGGAGCCGCATTATTTTGTCGCAATTACTTTACCAAATCATATAAAAGAAGTGCTCTCTAATTATAAAGAGGACATGAAGGAGGAATTACCATTTCGCTCGTGGGTACATAAGGAAGACTATCATATTACCCTTTCTTTTTTAGGGAGTGCGACAGAGGAACAGTTAGAAGGAATAAAGAATGGATTACAAACACTTATAGAAAAAAAGGAACTATCTTTCACATTACAAGGATTTTCAACGTTTGGCAGAGAAGACGAGCCTCGTATTTTTTGGGCGAAGGTAAGTGAGAATCACGATTTGTTTCAGTTACAAAAGCAAGTGCATGCTATTTGTGAAGGGAATGGGTTTTCTTTAGAAACACGTTCGTATCATCCGCACATTACCGTTGCCCGTAAATGGGTAGGAGAAGAAAAGTTTGACTTAGAAAATATAAAAGAAGTGGCCGAAATATCATTTCGAGCGGATACGATTACTTTATACGAATCTCACGTGAAGGAAACACCGAAGTATAAAGCGATTGCTGAAATAAAATTACAAAAATAGAATGTATGAAAACGTTTTTTATACAGGTGAATATACTATAGAGAATAATGGAGTTACTGTATAGAGTCTTACTGATAAGAAAAGCCGTATCATTTGCTGATCGTAAAGGCCCAATTGGTGGGGGCTAATAATGAGTGGGGGGATGAATCCCTTCCTCATTAAGGTTTCACTTTATTTTAATTTTGAGGATGATGGTGATTTTTTATGTTGAAAGTAAAACGTCCATTTGATGCTTATTTAGATGAAATGAATAAAATTACAATTTTGCTCCCACATGCGTATGGAACAAGTCGGACATTTCGTTTACAAGAAGGAAACAATGTGAAAGATTTACCGATTGCTCATACTATCGCACTTCCGGATGCAACGAAGTATGAGTGCTTTATAGAAGAGCCGCTAGATGTGGGGAAGTATTATACAGTACGAGATGAACGGAACGAAGAAACAGATTTACAAATAGGTGCTGTGATTCGAACAGCGATTTTCGATGAGAAGTATTATTACGAAGGTACAGATTTAGGTGCTGTGTATCAAAAAGAAGCAACAACATTTAAAGTGTGGGCTCCAACTGCGAGGCTTGCGAAAGTAAGAATTTATAAAAGTGATAAAGAATATACCGATCATGAAATGTACAGGGAAGAAAACGGAGTTTGGATTCAGACATTACAAGGCGATTTAGACGGAGCGCAATATACATTTCTTGTTTGTATTAATTTAATATGGAATGAAGCGGTAGATCCATACGCAAAGTCAGTGACTGTAAATGGGAAATATGGCGTTGTTATCGATTTGGAAAAGACAAATGTAACAAAACGAGAACAATTACCACCATTACAGTCAATGACAGATGCCATATTGTATGAACTGAATATTCGTGATGCTACTATGCATCCAAGTAGTGGAGTGCATAAAAAAGGGACATATACAGGGTTGATGGAAGAGGGAACGACGGGACGAAATGGAACGTTAACGGGATTATCTCATATAAAAGATTTAGGTGTTACACATGTTGAACTATTGCCTTTATATTGTTTCGGTGGCATAGATGAGGCGAATCCTTCCTCCGCATATAATTGGGGTTACAATCCATTATATTACAATGCTCCAACAGGATTTTATGCTACAGACCTTTCTAATCCGTATAACAGGATAGTAGAGTGCAAACAACTTATTGAAACATTTCATGCACACGGCATCCGAGTTGTTGTAGATGTTGTATATAACCACGTATATGAAAGAGAGACATCTTCATTTGAAAAATTGGTGCCAGGATATTATTTCAGGCACGGTAAGGATGGTATGCCGTCTAATGGGACGGGAGTTGGAAATGATATAGCATCTGAACGGAGAATGATGAGGAAATTTATTATAGAGTCTGTTTTATATTGGCTTACAGAATACAATGTTGATGGGTTCCGATTTGATTTAATGGGAATTTTAGATGTTGAAACGCTGAATGTGGTAGAAAAAGAAGTACGAAAAATAAAGCGTGATGCGCTGTTATTAGGAGAAGGATGGGATTTACAAACACCGCTTCCTCTTGAGGAAAAAGCTACGTTAAATAATGCAAATAAAATGCCGCATATCGCGCAGTTCAATGATCAATTTCGTGATGGGATAAAAGGAAGTACTTTTAATATAAATAAACGCGGCTTTGCATTTGGTGGGCATGTAGACTGTAATCATTTGCAGTATATAGTAGGTGGTAGTCTTTTAAGTGTGAAGGAAACAGGGTTGTTTCTAGAGCCAGTGCAAAGTATCAATTATGTAGAATGTCATGACAATATGACGATGTGGGATAAACTAGTGCGTAGTAATCAAGAATCAGAAGAAATTTTGAAAAAGCGTCATCGTTTAGCAACCGCAATGGTTATCCTTTCACAAGGAATTCCCTTCTTGCATGCCGGGCAAGAATTTTATCGTACTAAGAACGGAAATGAAAATAGTTATAATGCCACTGATGAAATTAATCGATTAGATTGGGATCAAAAAGAGAAAGAGATGGAGACAGTTAATTATATAAAAGGGTTAATTGCGATTCGGAAGGAGCATGGGGCATTTCGATTACAAAATGCTGACCTCATAAAAAAGTATATGACTTTTTTACAAACATCCACAGAAGTCCTTGCATACCATTTACAACACGTAGAATCTTTTGGGCCATGGAAAGAGATTATCGTTTTATTCAATAGCAGTTTGCAACCTGAAATAGTCCAACTCCCTAAAGAAGAAACGTGGCATGTGTTAGTAGACGAAAAACAAGCAAAAGTACAGCCAATTTCTTCATTTAGAGGAAAGGAACTTCAAATGGCTCCAACTAGCACGTATATATTGACGATAATGTGACAAATCGCTACTTGACGATGAGAATGTAATAAATGTAGAATTGACAAAGGTGACGATTTTGAGAAGTTGTCATTCTACGAGTGGTTTTGTAAAATAAACTAGAAGAGTAGGCGATTTGTCCTACTTTCGGCTTATGCCAAGTTTTCTTTTCATTCAACTACAGTAAAATATATATGAACCCACAACATGTGTAGAAATGTTGCGGTTTTTCTTTTCATAACTATAAAAGATAAGGATTTGTTAACGGGTAATGAATATGGAATGGTTGGAACAATTATTAGGAAAAGAGTGGAGTCTTATACCGGCTGGTGGAGTAACGGGCGATGCATATATTGCGCAAAACGGACAACAAAAGTTATTTTTAAAGCGGAATACATCGCCCTTTTTAGCGGTATTGTCAGCAGAAGGAATTGTTCCAAAATTACTTTGGACAAGAAGGGTAACGAATGGTGATGTAATTTCCGCTCAAAAATGGCTTCCGGGACAGAAGCTAGAGCCGGAGGATATGAAACTAGAACGTGTTGCGAAGCTTTTGAAGAAAATACACTCTTCTAAAGCACTTGTGCAGATGATTCAACGGCTTGGTAAGCAGCCGCTTCATGCACAAGAGTTATTACAACAATTACAGCTTGTTTTAAGAGGAGATATAAGAGTCGATGAGACAATTCAACAAGGTCTTCAATATTTAACTGAGTCATTAAAAGATATTGAGTACGATGAATTCGTTGTATGCCATTGTGATGTAAACCATAACAATTGGATATTGTCGGATGAAGATGAATTGTTTTTAATTGATTGGGATGGAGCTGTGATTGCTGACCCAGCTTTAGACCTTGGTATGTTATTATATTGGTATGTTCCGCGCCATGAATGGAGTGAGTGGCTCGGATATTATGATGTTGAACTGGATGAATCATTGCTTAGGCGTATGAGATGGTATGTTATAGCACAAACGATTTTATCTATTCAATGGCACACAACAAAAAAGCAGCAAGCAGAAGCTAAATATTGGCACCAATATTTACAGCAACTACTTGCTTCAGAATAAAGTATTAAGAAAAATTGTCCATTCCAGCAATCCACTGAGTAAGTTGTTCTTGATTATTGGAAATATGGTTGTCCAAATTAGAGGAAGATTTACCCGATTGACTATAAGAATATACATCGTTTAGCATTGCTTTAGCGTCACTACTTATACTATCGTTTGCGAGTAACGATTGAATGAGGCGCTCTAATTGCTCGCATTCAGAAACTGTCCCGCAGCAATCACTTTGATGGTTGATTAAAATATCTTTTAACACTTCTAATTGATGCTGTTGATTAATTGGCATGAACGGATCATCCTTTCGATTGTTGTTCTCTTTGGAACATGTAGGAGAAAAAGCTGCTCGTCATGGAGTAGTTAATCATTGGCTAACGAAACATCGGAGTTTCGTTTAATGCTGTATGTAGTTTTTATCAAAATGGTACATCTTATACTTGAAAGAAACGGACCGAGTGCTCGTACGTACTTGGTTTTTTATTTGATAGATTGATTAAAACAGACAGAAGGAATCATTCCTTTAAAATAGTTTTGTAAAGAGAGGGAGACATCTATGCGTTTAAGACATAAACCTTATGCAATGGATCGAATTAATGAGTATTCACATATCGTAATTGGAAATCCAGAGGAGCGAGCTGGTAACTGGAAAGAAGTATTTGGAAATGAACAACCAATTCATATTGAAGTAGGTACAGGTCGTGGCCGCTTTATGTATGATATGGCAAAAGCAAATCCCCATATTAACTATATCGGAATTGAAAAATTCACAAGTGTTGTTGTAGATGCGCTTGATAAATTAATTGAAGAAGAATTACCGAACTTAAAGTTAATTAATAAAGATGCTGAAGACTTAACAGTTTTCTTTGCAAAAGGTGAAATTGACCGCGTTTATTTAAACTTCTCAGATCCATGGCCGAAGAATCGTCATACGAAGCGTCGTTTAACATATAAAACATTTTTACGCAATTACGAAGAAGTGTTAGTAGAGGGTGGAGAAATTCATTTCAAAACTGATAACCAAGGTTTATTTGAATATTCTCTTATGAGCATGGCTGAGTATGGTATGTTATTAACTTACCTTAGCCTAGATCTTCATAATAGTGATTATGAAGGAAACATTATGACAGAGTACGAAGAGAAATTCTCTAGTAAAGGTCATCGTATTTACCGAGTGGAAGCGAAATATCGTACGGAGCCTATGCAGTAATGCATAGGTTTTTTATACGAAAAATAATCAGAATCTTGTGTTAAAATTAAAGGGAAAAGGGGGATGGAAGATGGAACAGTTACAAATTGGAAATATAAAAGTGACATGGCTAAAAGGCGGGAATACACATTTAGATGGGGGTGCAATGTTTGGAGTTGTGCCGAAAGTACTTTGGTCACGCAAATATAAACATAATGATACAAATCATATTTATTTACGAACAGATCCGTTACTCTTGCAAACGAAAGAAGGAAACATGCTTATTGATTCAGGGATAGGGAACGGTAAATTGAATGAGAAAATGAAGCGAAATCAAGGTGTAACAGAAGAATCATCGGTTTATGAATCTTTAGAAAAGCTCGGACTAAAGCCTGAGGATATTCATTACGTTTTAATGACGCACCTTCATTTTGATCATGCATCTGGTTTAACAAAATGGGAGGAAAATCATCTTGTTCCGGCGTTTCCGAACGCAACGATTTATGTAAGTGAAACTGAGTGGAATGAAATGAGAAATCCGAATATTAGATCGCGTAATACATATTGGAAGGAAAATTGGGAGCCAATCGTAGATAAAGTTGTTACCTTTCAGCAAGAAATAGAAATTACGGATGAAATAAAGATGGCACATACGGGTGGTCATAGTGATGGACATGCCGTTATCGCCCTTGAAAGCCAGGGAGAAGCGATGCTTCATTTAGCGGACCTGTTGCCAACGCATGCACATCAAAATGTATTATGGGTAATGGCATACGATGATTATCCGATGAAATCAATAGAGCATAAGCAAAAGTGGATGAAGTATGGTGCTGAAAAAGAGGCGTGGTTTACTTTTTATCATGATGCATATTATCGCGCTGTGAAGTGGGATGAGGAAGGGCATATCGTAGAAAAGATAGAGAGAAAAACAAGTATAGAAGCATAATAAGAGGAGGTTGTCCAAAATGTCAGTTGGAACAGCCTCCTCTTATTATTGGTCGCTATTATTGTCAGCTTTTGTCGGTAAATCGATATACTTTAAAAATCGCCGATATATTTGGAGTTGCGATCGATATATTCGAAAAATCGCCGATATAATTTCAATTACTATCGTACCTTTTTCGAAAAAAAGAGGTTCACCTAATGGGAAACCTCTTTTTTATGCTGCTATAACCTCTAAAACAGTACCTGTTTTAGCATCAACTAAAAATTCAAATCGTTCTTGTATATCATCTAACATTGTTGTAAGACCACCGCGATAAACTTCATACGCGACATCGTATTTTTCAAACGTCTCTGGAACCATATGTACCCAAGAGCCAGTAATTTCACCTTTATGACTTAATGCTTGTTTCACCATTTTCAATGCTTTTTCTGAAGAAATATGGGATTGTTCTTGTACTTTGTTTGCAACGAAATAACCAGCTGCGAATCCAACGCCAAGACCTGCTACTAAACCTTTCCAGCTCATATATTCACCTCAATTCTATAAAATAAAAATAGTGTACCAATAATAATTATAATGCAAACGCAACTAAAAAAGAAGAAACTAGAAACATTTCGAAAATTTCGTTACAATAAAAGAGGTATTCTACTAAGGTTTGAAAGAAGGGGACTTCGTGAATAAAGAGACATTACAATTATTTCGTACGTTAACAGAATTACAAGGTGCGTCAGGTTTTGAACATGATGTACGCCGTTTTATGAAGCAAGAATTAAGTAAATATGCGGATGAAATTGTTCAAGATGGTTTAGGTAGCGTATTTGGTCTGAAAAAAGGGGACGAAACTGGACCACGCGTTCTTGTAGCAGGTCATATGGATGAAGTAGGCTTCATGGTTACGCAAATTACGAAAAATGGGATGCTTCGTTTTCAAACGTTAGGTGGCTGGTGGAGCCAAGTACTATTAGCTCAGCGTGTACAAGTTATGACGAAGAATGGTCCTGTTGTTGGGGTTGTTGGTTCAATTCCTCCGCATTTATTAAGTGATGCGCAACGTGCAAAACCAATGGATATAAAAAATATGTTAATTGATATAGGTGCAGATAGTTATGAAGATGCGATTGAAATTGGTGTAAAACCAGGACAGCAAATCGTGCCAATCTGCCCGTTTACGCCGATGGCAAATGAGAAGAAAATTATGGCGAAAGCTTGGGACAACCGTTACGGATGTGGCCTTGCAATCGAATTATTAAAAGAATTAAAAGATGAAACATTACCAAATACATTATACTCTGGTGCTACTGTACAAGAAGAAGTAGGCCTTCGCGGAGCACAAACTGCTGCAAATATGATCCAACCAGATATTTTCTATGCACTTGATGCAAGTCCAGCAAATGACGCATCTGGTGATAAGACGCAGTTCGGTCAATTAGGAAAAGGAGCTCTTCTTCGTATTTATGATCGCACGATGGTAACGCATAGAGGAATGCGTGAATTTATTTTAGATACAGCAGAAACTCATAATATTCCGTACCAATACTTTATTTCACAAGGTGGTACAGATGCGGGTCGTGTACATACAAGTAACTCCGGTATCCCATCAGCAGTAATTGGTGTTTGTGCCCGCTATATTCATACACATGCTTCGATTTTGCATGTTGATGATTATGCAGCTGCGAAGGAATTAATTACGAAGCTTGTGAGAGCGACGGATAAAACGACATTAGAGACGATTAAGAATAACGCATAGAAGAAAGGGCTAAAAGCTCTTTCTTTTTTTAGGTAGGAGAGATGACCCATCGATGTGAGGGAGCGGTTAGTGCTTAATTTGTGCTCGAGCGATGTATAAATCTCAGATATGAAGAGAGAGTAAGCCTGTTTTAATGTTAGGGGCCGGGAATGATTTTGAAAAAGTTCTTTCTTTTTTTGGGTTGAATAAATGACCCATCGATGAGTGGTAGCGGTCAGTGCCTAATAGGTGCTCGCGCCACGTATAAACCCTAGGTATGAAGAGAGAGTAAGCCTGTTTTTATGTTCGAGGCTCGAAGTTTTGAAGGCGTGAAAGTGAAAAGCTTGATTGTAGAAGGAATATGAGTGTGAATTTATATAGAGGTGATTGAGATGAAAGTGGTAGTTGGATCGAAGAATAAGACGAAGGTTGGGGCTGTGGAGAAGGTTTGGACAGATGTGACGGTTATGTCCCTTTCTGTTCCGTCAGGAGTATCAGCTCAGCCATTTTCAGATGAAGAAACGATGCAAGGGGCGATTAATAGAGCGAAGCGAGCGCTGCAGGAAGGTGAAGCTCATATCGGTATTGGACTCGAAGGTGGCGTTATGAAAACGGAGCATGGGTTATTTATGTGTAACTGGGGTGCCTTAGCGACGATTGACGGTAAAACATTTGTTGCGGGCGGGGCACGTATTAAGTTACCAGATGATTTTTTAGCATCTCTAGAAGAAGGAAAAGAGCTAAGTGAAGTGATGGAAGAGTTTGTGCAGCGAAAAGATATTCGTAGTCACGAAGGTGCCATCGGTATTTTTACAGATGATTATGTAGACCGAACGGAATTATTTGTACACGTTGTTAAGTTACTAGTTGGACAATATAAGTATGATGAAAAGCAAGCATAAACCTTGCACCGTGTGCGATGTATGGTAGTATAAAGAAAAGATTATAGTGTGAAAAAAGTGCACTCGTTAGAGGAGGAAATATAGATGAAATCATTAGAAAGCATGGAACAATTCCAAGAATTAAAAAATGAAGAGAATGTAGTCTTCATGTTCTCAGCAGAATGGTGCCCAGATTGCCGTTTCGTTGATCCATTTATGCCAGAAGTAGAAGAGAAGTATAGCGATTTCTCATTTTACTATGTAGATCGTGACGAGTTTATTGATCTATGCGTGAAATTAGACGTATTTGGCATTCCGAGCTTTGTAGCGTACAATAAAGGGGAAGAAACTGGACGCTATGTAAACAAAGACCGTAAAACACAAGAGCAAATCGAAGAGTTTATTGAAGGTTTAAAATAAGACAATTAGCCAATTGAATTGTAAAAACAACCTCTACCTTCGCGGGGGAGGTTATTTTTTTGGAAGGGAGGAAAAAGAGATGAAGATGACAAGTAAAAAGATGAAAGACGAGTTAATGAAGAAATTATCTCGACCAGAATGGGATTTTCATTATGATAGCGAGAAAGAAGTTCTTCGTATTGAACAAAAAAACTCGAAAAAAGGTATTAACGTATCACTTCCAGGAGTAGTGGCAAAATGGGAAGTGAACAAAGAAAAAGCGATTGAAGAGGTCGCTTATTACGTACAAGAAGCGCTAATTGCAATGCATAAAGAAGAAAATAGCACGGCAAAAATTTTACCTGTTATTCGCTCTACTTCTTTCCCAAAACAAGCAGAAGAAGGAAATCCGTTTATTATGACGGATCATACGGCGGAAACACGTATTTACTATGCGTTAGATTCTAATAAAACGTATCGACTCATTGATGAGCGTTTATTAAAAAAATTAGAACTTACAGAGCAACAAGTACGTGAAATGGCATTATTTAATGCTCGCTCATTAGGTTATGAATTTAAACAGGATACAGTAGCCGGTAATACATTCTACTTTTTAAACACAAATGATGGGTATGATGCGAGTCGTATTTTAAACGAATCGTTACTACAATCGATGCGTGAAAAAATCTCTGGTGATATGGTTGTTGCTGTTCCTCACCAAGATGTATTAATTATTGCTGATATCGTCAACGAAATCGGTTATGATATTATTGCACAAATGACAATGAAATTTTTTGCCGAAGGGCATGTTCCGATTACATCACTTTCATTCGTATATGAAGATGGAGACTTCGAACCAATCTTTATTTTAGCGAAGAATCGGAAGAAGACAGATGGAAAAGAGAAAGGATGAACGAAGTGAACGTTTTTTACAACCTTGAAGGAATTGGTGACACTTTAATTGTTACCTTACAAGATATTACTTTAGAAAACCGTACATTTGACCGCAAAGGAGATGTTGCTCGTGTTTATGACCGTGAAAGCAATGTAACAGCAGGCTTTAACATCTTTAATGCATCTTCTTATGTAGAAGTAACAGACAAAGGAAACGTTACATTAACGAAAGAATTTGTTGAAAAAATTAACGGAATTTTAGCGAAGAACGGCTTTGATGAGAAAGTAGAAGCAGATTTCACGCCGAAATTTGTTGTAGGTTATGTAGCTGAAAAAGAAAAGCATCCAAATGCTGATAAATTAAACATTTGTACAGTAGAAATTGGCACAGAAACATTACAAATCGTATGTGGTGCACCAAACGTTGATGCAGGACAAAAAGTTGTTGTTGCAAAAATCGGTGCTGTAATGCCAAGCGGTATGTTAATTAAACCTGCTGAGCTTCGTGGTGTTCCTTCTTCAGGAATGATTTGCTCTGCACGTGAGTTAGAGCTTCCAGACGCTCCACAAGAAAAAGGTATTCTTGTATTAGAAGATAGCTTTGAAGTTGGACAAGAATTTAAGTTTTAATTGATGTAATAAAAGAGAGGGTGTCCTTTTGGGATAGCCTCTCTTTTATTGTTTTTGTGAACTTTTGTCTGTAATTCGATATTCCTTGTCGAATCGTTGATATATTGTAAGTTACGATAGATATATTTGGAAAATTGTTAATATAATTTCAAGATGGTATAAGAGAAAGTAAGGATGTCACCTAGTCGGAAATTCGACTGATGGGACATCCTTATTTTATTTGTAACTTTTTTCTTAAAATCTATATTGTATTTTATGAACAATATAGTTAAAATTTAGGAAAAAAGAAGGGAATAGACGTATGAAACAACAACTAAAAGTAGCAGAACTTCTGAAACGAATTGAAACTTCAAAACAACAAGATATTGAATTGGGGTCTTATGAAGTATATGTATTTAGTGAAAATGAATTAGAAGAAGGACAAATTGGTTATCGGTATGATAAACATAAAAATTCATTAATAAGTAAAGAAAGTGGAAAATGGCAAGAAGGATGGATTGTTATTGGATATGAAACGGATATGGGAGATCCTATTTTCGTTAATGTTGATGAGGATACTTATCCAGTTTATACGGCAGAGCGCGGTACAGAAACGTGGCAACCTATTCATATCGGGAATATGGATGAGGTTATAAAAAATCTATAAGAAAATGCTTTGAGTCCGGTGCAAAGTGATAGGGGAGAAAAATGAAGTATATAAAAATAATGTGTGCTATTGCAGTCATTGGAATATATATGGGAGGTTGTTCACAAGAACAACTGCAAAAAGAAACAACATCTTCTGTACAAGAAAAAAGCAAAGATAACAAGGAAGACGCACCGGTAGAAAAGCAGCAGGAAGAAGAAAAGAAAGAAGAGCCACAATCTATTCAAACGAGTGAACAAGCAGAGCCTAGGCAGGAGGAAGTGCCGGCCCAAGAAAAGAAAGAAGAAGTCCTACCTACGCAGCAAACTGAGCACCCAGCACAAAATAATGAGAAAAAAGTAGAGAGTAATGAGAAACAAGGAAAGTTTCTCGTTGTAATTGATCCAGGGCATCAACAAAAAGCGAATTTAAATTTAGAACCGATTGGCCCAGGAGCAACTACGCAAAAATATAAAGTAACAGACGGAACGACAGGGATTGTAACGAAAAAGAGGGAATCAGTTCTTGTATTAGAAATGGCTTTTATATTGAAAGAAAAACTGGAAGCAAAAGGTATACAAGTATTGATGACGAGAACGTCACATGAGGTTGATATAAGTAATAAGGAACGAGCGACATTCGCGAATGATCATAAGGCGAATTTATTTTTACGTCTTCACGCGGATGGTTCTGAAAATCCAAATCAAAGTGGATTTGCTGTATTGACGCCAGCAGAAGGAAATCAATATACGAAAGAAATCTATGCCGAAAGTCTTCAAATCTCTCAAACAATTGTAAATAAAATGAGGGAAAATCATCAGGTGAAAGTAAATGGAATTAAATTTCGGGATGACCTTTCTGGATTTAATTGGTCGAAAGTGCCTGGAGTACTATTAGAACTCGGATTTATGTCAAACCCAGAAGAAGACAAAAAATTATCTGACCCACAGTATGTAAATTCTTTATTACAAAGCGTGACGGATAGTGTAGATGAATATCGAAAAAATAAAGCTTAAACTGCAGCCTTATATGAAAGGTTGCTTTTTTCTATATGCAAAACACTCGTAAATTAGAATATTATGGATAAATCTAATGTGCTTAATTTTACCTGCACTTTTTGCCGAATGCTGATACAATAAAGGATGTTACTATTTAGTAGAAAGAGTGGTAAGCATGTTAGATTGGATGAAAAAGCTGTTTAACAAAGAGGAAGAAAAAACAGCGATGAATAAAGAAGTACCGGAACAAATTGAAAGTCAGCCGAAAATTCCTCGTGTAAACCACTACACTGAAGCAAGAGAAGCACAAATGGCAAGTCGGAATGCAGGGAAATGCCGTTTTCCATTAATACCAGACAATGGCTTCGATGAGGAGGATGTAAGAGAATTACCCCGCTTTGAAGAACAATCTGTTCAAAGAGGAACATATGAAGAACAACCTACTCAAAGAGGAATAAAAGTGGAAAGAAGCAGACGACCATATGTGGAAAAAGCAGTCCCTACATATGAAGAACCGGAAGTGCAATATGAACAGGAACGAGAGCCTGTCGTAAAAAGAGCATCTGTACCGTCACAAGAAAGTAACCGTAGACCATTTCGTCCAACAGAAATGATTTCTCCGATTTATGGATACAATCGTCCTTCAGTAGAAACGAAGGTTGTACAGGAGGAAGAAGAGGAAAGAGAAGATCTTGAAATATCCGTTGAAGGAAAAGCTGTCGTTGACGCATGGTTAGAGAAAAAGGGATATACATTATCCGACTTTTCGAGGGTTCTACAAGGGAGTTCATCCGTTAAGAACGAAGTGAATGAACGAAGTAATAAAGTAGAAGAAAAATCGGTTGTGGATGCATGGTTAGAGAAAAACGGTTATGAAGTTGAACGTCAAGCCCCTTCATTAGAAGAAAGCCAGAGTGATGATCAGCTTCATAAAACAGTAGGACAGCATATGGAAAAAGAGGCTACAACGGTACAAGCCTTGAAGCAGGAGCAAGATGTAGTGGTGTTATCATCTACAGAAGATAACGAAGAAACTTTACAAGAAGAATCAGTAGGTTCTAAAGTAGAGCACGTGGATTCGATATTAACAGAAGAAAATGAATGTAATACAGAAATAGAAGAAACTGTTGTTGAAGTTGTAGCAAATCAAGTCGAAGAAGAGTTCTTAGAAGATGCAGTGATTGTAAAAGCAGATGAAAAGCTTGAAGAAACGATCATTGTAGAAATACCAGATGCTTCTGAAGCAGAATTGGCAGAATCTAAGGAAGAAGCAGCTGTGGAATTAGAGGAATCTAAAGAAGAAGTCCAGGCTGTGGAATTAGAAGAATCTGAGGAAGAAGCAGAAGCCGTGGAATTAGAGGAATCTAAGGAAGAAGCAGAAGCTGTGGAATTAGAGGAATCTAAGGAAGAAGCAGAAGTTGCGGAGTTAGAAGAATCTAAGGAAGAAGCAGAAGCTGTGGAATTAGAGGAATCTAAGGAAGAAGCAGAAGTTGTGGAATTAGAAGAATCTAAGGAAGAAGCAGAAGTTGCGGAGTTAGAAGAATCTAAGGAAGAAGCAGAAGTTGCGGAGTTAGAAGAATCTAAGGAAGAAGCAGAAGTTGCGGAGTTAGAGGAATCTAAGGAAGAAGCCCAAGCTGTGGAATTAGAGGAATCTAAGGAAGAAGCAGAAGTTGCGGAGTTAGAAGAATCTGAGGAAGAAGAACCAGTTACGGAATTCGTATTAGAGGAAACTTCTCAAGAAATAGCAATTGAAGAAACGATAAATAAAGAGTTGGTGGACAATACACCAGTTGCAGAGCAACCAGTAATTTCTCAGCAAGAAACAATTGAGTTCAAGGAAGAACGTGAAGTGCTCGTACCAGATTCAGAAGCGGATGAGCAAACAAAGAAAGATGTTCAAAGCTTTGCGAATGTTTTAATTGAAGAAGCTGAAGAAAAGAAACAAGTTGCTGAAGAACAGCCTGCTACACAAACAGAAGAGCCGAAGCGTGAGAAAAAGCGCCATGTCCCATTTAACGTTGTCATGCTAAAACAAGACAGAAAGAAGTTAATGGAAAGACATGCGGCAAGAACGAATGTAACGCAATCTACTTTCGGTGAACGAGTAGCGGAAAAACCAATGCAGCAAGTGGTAGTAGAAGCACAAGTGGAAGAAAAGCCAATGCAGCAAGTGGCGGTAGAAGCACAAGTGGAAGAAAAGCCAATGCAGCAAGTGGTAGTAGCTGAACAAGTAGCGGAAAAACCAATGCAGCAAGTGGCGGTAGAAGCACAAGTGGAAGAAAAGCTAGTGCAGCAAGTGGTAGTAGAAGCACAAGTGGAAGAAAAGCCAATGCAGCAAGTGGTAGTAGCTGAACAAGTGGAAGAAAAGCCAATGCAGCAAGTGGTAGTAGAAGCACAAGTGGAAGAAAAGCCAATGCAGCAAGTGGTAGTAGAAGCACAAGTGGAAGAAAAGCCAGTGCAGCAAGTAGTGATAGCTGAACAAGTACAAGAGCCAATTTCAAGTACGGAAGTACAAGAGAAAGCATATGTTGTAAATCAAAGAGAGAACGATATGCGCAACGTACTACAAACGCCACCGGAATATGAACTTCCGTCATTAACGTTGTTGTCGATTCCACAGCAGGCAGCGTTAGATAATACAGAGTGGCTAGAAGAACAGGAAGAATTATTAAATACGACATTTAATAATTTCCATGTTGGAGCACATGTTATTAATGTGTCACAAGGGCCGGCAGTAACTCGTTTTGAAGTACAACCAGACCCAGGTGTGAAAGTAAATAAAATTACAAATTTAAGTGATGATATTAAATTAAGTTTAGCTGCGAAAGATATTCGAATTGAAGCGCCAATTCCAGGGAAGAGTGCAATTGGAATTGAAGTTCCGAACAAGGAAAGTAAGCCAGTATTCCTTCGTGAAATTTTAAGGAGTCCTGTATTTACAAAGAGTGAATCACCGCTTACAGTTGCGCTTGGACTTGATATTTCAGGTGAGCCAATTGTAACGGATATTCGAAAAATGCCACATGGACTTATTGCAGGCGCAACTGGTTCTGGGAAAAGCGTGTGCATTAACGCAATTTTAACGAGTATTTTATATAAAGCGAAGCCGCATGAAGTGAAGTTGATACTAATTGATCCGAAGATGGTTGAGCTTGCACCATATAATTCTGTTCCACACCTTGTAGCACCTGTTATTACTGACGTAAAAGCAGCTACAGCTGCGTTAAAGTGGGCGGTTGAAGAGATGGAACGCCGTTATGAATTGTTTGCCCATGCTGGTGCTCGTGATTTGACTCGTTACAATACGATTGTAAGTGAGAGAGAAATTCCGGGTGAGACATTACCTTATATTGTTATCGTCATTGACGAGTTAGCGGACTTAATGATGGTTGCCCCTGGTGATGTTGAGGAAGCAATTTGTCGTATTGCACAAAAAGCTCGTGCTTGTGGAATTCATCTATTAGTTGCGACGCAGCGTCCATCTGTAGACGTTATTACAGGTTTAATTAAATCAAACATTCCAACGCGTATCGCATTTACAGTATCGTCTCAAGTTGATTCGCGTACGATTATCGATATTGGGGGCGCGGAGAAATTACTTGGCCGTGGTGATATGCTATTTTTAGGAAACGGCACGTCTAAACCAGTTCGTGTACAAGGCGTATACGTATCGGATGATGAGATTGAAAAAACAGTTGACCATGTGAAAAAGCAAATGAAGCCGAACTACTTATTTAAGCAAGAGGATTTATTAGCAAAGTCAGAGCAGAGTGAGTCTGAAGATGAACTATTTTTTGATGCATGTCAATTTGTTGTAGAGCAAGGGGGAGCGTCCACATCTTCTGTACAGAGAAAATTCCGTATCGGTTATAATCGCGCGGCACGTCTAATTGAAGAGATGGAATCGCAAGGGATTATTTCTGAAGCAAGAGGAACGAAACCGAGAGATGTCCTTATTTCCGAGGATGAATTTGCTGCTATGCAGGAAACGAATGTATAGTACGCGGTTTTGCTGTATACTAAGAGAAAATGTTGGATAGTAAAGTAGGGAGTAAAGCGACATGAAAGAAATTGAATTAAAATTAAAAGGTGAAATAAATCGACTAACAAATAAAACATTTAAATTTGATGAACGTGTTGGAGAAGGTTGGTTTTCTGCCGTTTACTTTTTAAAAACTAGAGAAATCATTGAAGAATTTCGCCCAAAAAGTGTTGTAACAATGCAGTTTTTCCAAAAAGAACATGCAGTTCTTTGCGGAACAGATGAGGTAATTGCATTGCTACAAACATTCGCCAAAAATCCTGAGGAATTAGAAATTCATTCTTTAAAGGATGGCGATAATATTAGTCCATTTGAAACGGTTTTAACAATTCATGGTCCTTATGAATACTTCGGCTTTTTAGAAGGTGTAATTGATGGGATTTTAGCTCGTCGTACATCAGTTGCGACAAACGTATATAACGTTGTCCAAGCTGCACGTAGCGTAGACAAAGAAAAACCGGTTATTTTCATGGGAGATCGTGATGATCATTATACGCAACAAGCTGGTGACGGTTATGCGGCATACATCGGAGGTATGAGCGCACAAGCGACGCATGCAATGAATGAATGGTGGGGCAGAAGTGGTATGGGGACGATGCCTCACGCATTAATTCAAATGTTTAATGGTGATGTTGTTGAAGCTGCAAAAGCATATCATAAAAAATTCCCAGAGGATGAATTAGTCGTACTAATTGATTACAACAATGATGTCATTACAGATGCACTTCGCGTAGCGCGTGAATTTGGATCAATATTAAAAGGTGTACGTGTCGATACGTCTCGTACAATGATTGATCAATACTTCATTCGTCACCCAGAAGTACTTGGAACATTTGATCCTCGTGGTGTAAATCCATCGCTTGTATTTGCACTACGTAAGGCTCTTGATGAGGAAGGGTTCCAACATGTAGATATCGTTGTAACTGGTGGATTTGATGAGAAGCGTATTCGTGAATTTGAAGCTCAAAATGTTCCTGTCGATATATACGGAGTAGGAAGCAGCTTATTAAAAATGAATATTGGTTTTACTGGTGATAACGTAGAATTAAATGGAAAACCAGAAGCAAAAGCTGGTCGTAAATACCGTCCAAACCCACGTCTAGAGCGTGTTCAATTAGAAACAAAAAAAGATATGTAAAAGCGAGAAAAACTGATAGGTGATTGACCCTATCAGTTTTTCTGTTATCATAGTATAGCGGCTTGTTTTTTGCTATAATAAATGTGTTATGGACATAAAAGAAGTACGTACGAGTTTATCCTGATAGGTGAAGGTAAAAAGAAATTCACTGCATCAGAAATGTATGATGATTACCAAAATAAGAAAAGATTCATATACTGTCTTATAGATAGGCCGTTGTATTAGTTCGAAATGTTGGAGGTTCTTTAAGATGACAGTTTACCATTTTGTAGGAATTAAAGGAACAGGAATGAGTTCATTAGCGCAAATTCTTCATGACATGAAACATACTGTTCAAGGGTCTGATTATGAAAAGCGTTTCTTTACACAAACAGCATTGGAAAAGCGTGGTATTTCCATCCTTCCTTTTGATAAAAATAATATTAAAGAAGGACAAGTGATTATCGCAGGAAATGCATTTCCTGATACGCATGAAGAAATCGTAGCAGCAAAAGAATTAAATATCCCAGTACACCGTTACCACCATTTTTTAGGTGACCTTATGAACAAATATACAAGTGTTGCTGTAACTGGTGCACATGGAAAAACATCAACAACTGGTTTGTTAGCCCATGTAATGCAAGGTGCACACCCAACATCATACCTTATTGGAGATGGAACTGGGCATGGGGTAGAAAATAGTAAGTATTTTGTATTTGAAGCTTGTGAGTATCGTCGTCATTTCTTGTCTTACTATCCAGACTATGCAATTATGACAAATATCGATTTCGATCATCCAGATTATTTTGCAGACATCAATGATGTATTTAGTGCATTCAAAGAGATGGCATTGCAAGTGAAAAAAGGTATTATTGCATGTGGTGATGATGAAGAACTTCAAAAAATTCAAGCAAAAGTACCTGTTATTTTCTATGGATTTGGAGAAGATAATGATTTCCAAGCACGTAACATCCAAAAGAGAACTGATGGTACTATATTCGATGTATTCGTTCGTAATACGTATTATGACACGTTCAAAATTACAGGATACGGCGATCACAGCGTATTAAATGCATTAGCAGTTATCGCGCTTTGCCATTATGAAAACGTTGATGTAGAAGCAGTAAAACATCAATTAACAACTTTTGAAGGTGTAAAACGTCGCTTTAATGAAAAGCCGATGGGAGAGCAAGTTATCATTGATGACTATGCACACCATCCGACAGAAATTAATGCAACGATTGAAGCAGCTCGTCAAAAACATCCAGAGCGTGAAGTTGTCGCTGTATTCCAGCCACATACATTCTCACGTACAGAGAAATTCTTAGATGAGTTCGCAGAAAGCCTAAGCAAAGCTGACCAAGTATACTTATGTGATATTTTCGGCTCAGCACGTGAAAACAAAGGTGAATTAACAATTGAAGATCTGCAAAAACGTATCGATGGTGCAGAGCTAATTACAGATACAACAACAGAGGTATTAAAGAAACATAAAAACGGCGTTCTTATTTTCATGGGCGCAGGTGACATCCAAAAATTCGAAGCAGCTTACGTAAAAGAAGTTCAAGTTGCAGAGAAGTAAGAAAAAAGACGCATAGCTGAGCTGTGCGTCTTTTTTTGTTGTGTTCGATTTTTATCCCGCTATTTGCGAGCAGTAAGACTCCCACCTCAAAATTCGGCTGTAAAGCAAAGGAGTTAGGTGGGAGTCGGGCTGCCCGTAAAAGCCCGATTGGTGTGGGCTAATAATCAGTGGGGGATGAACAAAACCCCCACTGATTAAAGTTTCACTTTATGTATTGACCTAGAGTCAACTCTAGGTTGTAAGATGAAAATGTAAAAACAAGGGGGAGAGAATATGTATAAAATCAGTGAAGTAGCAGAGTTAACGGGGATGGGTATTCACACTTTGCGCTATTATGAGAAATTAGGTTTATTACCACCACCAACGCGAAATAGTGGTATTCGGCAGTATACAGAAGGTGATGTGCGGCTATTAAAATTTTTATATTCATTAAAGCAAACTGGAATGTCATTAGAAGAGATGGCTGAGTTTGCTAGTGATGGATGCATTATAGAGGAAATCAAACAGCGGAAAGAGGAAGTACCTACGAAAGTGAAAAAGAGAATTTCAATTTTAACAACTCACTTAGAGCGGTTAAAAGAACAACAGGAGCAATTGCAAAAAGTAGTTCAGTTAACAGAGGAGAAATTAGAAATTTATTACGGTTTTCTAGAGGGAAAAGACTCGGAGGCCGACAATGAAGAATAAAGTATATGCTCAGTTATTAGGATTTTCCATATTTACTGGTGGGACCTTTAATGCTTCGAAATATGCGGTGCAATATTTCGAAGCGATTCATATAGCGGCATGGCGTTTTGGGATTGCTGCACTTGTGATGTTATGTCTTTTAAAAATACGAAAAGATTTTAAAGTGGAAGTATGGAGGCAGAATAGGGTTTATTACCTTTTGCTTGGTATAGTTGGTGTATTCGGTTTTAACTTCTTTTTCTTTTTAGGAATGAAACATACAGAAGCTATTAATGGAGCGCTTATTATGGCGACAAATCCACTTGTTACGACATTATTAGGAAGTGTAATTTTACGAGAGAAAATAGTGAAGCACCAAGCGATTGGAATGTTACTTGCACTACTTGGTGTTGTTTTTGTCCTTACACAAGGTTCGTTTGCAATACTACAAAATTTATCGTTTTCAAAAGGTGATTTATATATTTTATTAGGGAATATTTGCTGGGCACTATACGGCGTATTAAGTAGAAGATTTATTAAGACGGGTAGCCCAATACAAACGACGACATATACGATGACTACTGGGGCACTTGCTTTTATTATGATATCTTTCACGCAAAAGAGTGTAGTACCAGTGTTAGAAATTCCTCTATTAGCTTGGATATCTATCATCTTTATGGCAATTGGAATGAGTGTGCTTGGTTACTTATGGTGGAATAATGGAATCGCTCAAATTGGTGCAGCGAGAACATCTTTATTTTTTAATTTAGTGCCTGTTGTTACTATGATTATTTCTTTTGTAGAAGGAATAAATATAACAGCCGCACAATGTATAGGGATAATATTAGTTATTACGGGAGTACTATATTCTTCTGGCTTTATTAAGATAAGATCGAAAGAAAGTGTGAATATTTAACATTTTCTATCTAGAAATGTTAGAATAATAAGAAAACTAAAAAAGGGGCTAAAAAATATGTTCACACTCCGAGTAGATAATGAAATCGAACTTCAACTATTAGAAAAACATCATAAAGAGGAACTATATGAATTAATAGATCAAAATCGTAATCATTTAAGAAGGTGGCTTCCGTGGGTAGATGGGACGAAATCTGCTGATGCGTATGATGATATTTTTCCGATGTGGTTAAAGAAATTTGCAGAGGGCGATGGGTTTGAAGCTGGTATACGTTATAAAGGAAAGCTTGTTGGGATGGTGGGAATTCATCCGGTGAGCTGGGGGAAGAAAGCGACGAGTCTTGGATATTATCTTGCAGAAGATACTGGGGGAAAAGGTGTTATGACGCGTAGTGTGAAGGCTGTGCTTCATTATGCATTTGAAAATTTGAAACTGAATAAAATTGAAATCCGGTGCGGTGTTGAAAATACGAAAAGCCGTGCAATTCCAGAACGTTTAGGTTTTAAGTTAGATGGTATTTTAAGAGATGAAGAATGGCTATATGATCATTTTCAGGATATTGCTGTGTATAGTTTACTAGCTTCGGAATGGAAGGAGATTCGATGAACGAGAAAATTTTCATTATGCCATATGAAAGTAAGTTTCAAGATGAAGTAGTAGATCTCATTGTTCATATTCAGCGAAAAGAATACAATGTCCCAATTACGAAAGAAGAGCAGCCTGACTTACTAGAAATAGAAACGTTCTATCAAAGGGATCAAGGAAACTTTTGGGTGGCAACTTATGATGGGAAAGTAGTTGGAACGATAGCTTTATTAGATATTGGGAATCATCAAGTAGCGCTAAGGAAAATGTTTGTGAAGAAAGAGTTCCGCGGAAAAGAATGGGGCGCATCACATATGCTGCTTCAAACAGCAATTTCATGGGCTGAGAATAAAAAGTTGAAAGATATTTATTTAGGAACGACAGTGAAATTTTTAGCGGCGCATCGCTTTTATGAAAAGAATGGTTTCCAAAATATGAATATAGAAGAGTTGCCAAAAAGTTTTCCTGTGCTAGAAGTAGATAAGAAGTTTTATAGGTACATCGTTTAAAAAGGTCATTCAGAAATGGCCTTTTTTATAAAGAATGGGAAATATAGTATAATTTAGGTTAGGTGATGTAGGTATGAACTTTCCGATTCAAAGAAGTAAGTCATCGTTGATTTTCGTTAGTCTCACGTTAGCTTCTATGTTTGTGTATCCAATTGTCATGTTTTTCATAAATAAAGAGCAGTGGATGTCAGCGTTGATTGGGATGGGTGTATGCTTTATTGTAAATGTACCACTCGTTTGGGAGGTGTTTATTAAAAAACATAAAGTAGAAAATGGTGTATTAAAGTACGGTATTTTAAATGATGACATTGTATTAAAAGATATGAGAATTATCCGTCAGGTCGGAAAGTCTCTTGAAATTACGACGAATACATATAAAGTACATATGATTGCGATGCCACAAGATATGACACAGTTTTTATTGCTTGTTGAAAAAGAGAATCCAAATGTGAAAATAGATATGTTTGGGAAGAAATAACAAATAAGAAAATGAGTTTTAAAGTGCCAGAAGATGTGGCTAAAGATTTATCCCGCATTAACGGGCAGTAAGACTCCCACCTCAAAATTCGGCTGGAGCAAAGAAGTTAGGTGGGAGATCAACTGCCCGTAAACGCCCGATTGGTTCAACTAATAATCAGTGGGGGATGAACAAAACCCCCACTGATTAAAGTTTCACTTTATTACAGTACTGATAAAAAAACGCTCGGATACAATTCCGAGCGTTTTTTTATATTATTTTAAGTTCTCTGGGTTTAAAGCTTCTAGTTCAGGTACAACGAAGCGTCCGTCTTTACGGATTAGTACGTCGTCGAAGTAAATTTCGCCGCCGCCGTATTCAGGGCGTTGGATGCATACTAAATCCCAGTGGATGTTAGAGTTGTTGCCGTTCCATGCATCGTCGTAAGCTTGTCCAGGAGTGAAGTGGAAGCTGCCATCGATTTTTTCATCAAATAGAATGTCTCCCATTGGATGTAAGATGTATGGATTTACACCGATTGCGAACTCACCAACGTAGCGTGCGCCTTCGTCTGTATCGAAGATTTTGTTAATGCGTTCTGAATCGTTTGCAGTTGCTTCAACGATTTGTCCATTCTCAAATTTAAGTTGTACATTTTCAAATGTATAGCCGTTGTAAGGCGATGGTGTATTGTAAGAAACTGTACCGTTAACAGAATCGCGAACTGGCGCAGAGTATACTTCACCATCTGGGATGTTTAAATGACCTGAGCATTTAATAGCTGGAATGTCTTTAATAGAGAATGTTAAGTCAGTTCCAGGTCCAGTTAAGCGAACTTTATCTGTTTTATTCATTAATGCAACAAGGCTATCCATCGCCTTATCCATTTTTCCGTAATCTAAGTTACATACTTCGAAGTAGAAGTCTTCGAAAGCTTCTGTGCTCATTTTAGCAAGCTGTGCCATAGAAGCATTTGGGTAGCGAAGAACAACCCAGCGTGTTTTCGGAACGCGAATGTCTCTATGAACTTTTTTACCAACTGTTTGGCCATGAATTTTCATACGTTCACTTGGAACGTCGGCTTGTTCGTTAATATTATCACCAGAGCGAAGGCCGATGTAAGCATCCATATCTTTCATTACGCTCGCTTCATATGTAGCGATTTGTTCGAAATGTTCTTCCGTAGCACCCATTAATAAAGAGCGATCTACTGAGTGGTCTTTTAAAGAAACGAATGGGAAACCGCCAGCTGCATATGCTTCTTTTACAAGTGCAGTTACAAGTTCTTTTTGTAAGCCAAAGTTTTCAATTAATACTTTTTCGCCTTTTTGTAAGCGAATAGAGTAGTTAATTAAATTGTATGCTAACTTTTCAATGCGTGGATCTTTCATATGTAAAGCCTCCTTACTAATTATGTATCCTCTCCTATTGTAACCTACTTAGTGGAATTTGTTGAATGATTTATGTTAAAGTTAACGAATAAGTATGAAAATTCTAATGAAAAGATAGGGATTAGAATGAAACGGAAAATGATTGTATAATAGGAGAAAGTATGAAAAAGATAAAGGAAGTGATGAAATGCAAGTTCTTTTATATGTAAGTGCGGCTATTATTGCAGTTGCTTTCGCTGTATTAGTAGTATATGCATGCAGAACGTTGTTATCGGTTCAGAAGACGTTAGAAAACGTTGCAAGCACGTTAGAAGGTTTAGAAAAGCAAATGCAAGGAATAAGTGTAGAGACGGAGCAATTATTACATAAGACAAATGCGTTAGCTGATGATATTCAACAGAAGTCACAGTCGCTAAATAAAGTAGTAGAAGGTGTGGATGGAATCGGAACGACGATTCACTCTTTAAATACGAAGCTTCGCAATGTGTCAGAGTCTGTTACGGACGAAATTGAAAATAATGCAGATAAAGTAGCACAAGTTGTACAGTGGAGCAGCGCAGCAATTGAAGTATACAACCATTACCGTGCTACGAGACAAGAGAAAAAGATTGAAAAAGAAGAGCGTAAACTAGAGAGAGCTGAGCAGAAGGCTGAAAAGAGAGAGAAACGCTCTAGACTTCGTATGAGAGGTGAGTAATGATGAGTATGATAAAAATTGAAACGATTGAAGAACTTGAAGCGTTAGTAGAAAAGAACGAGCCATATGTTCTTTTTAAACATAGTACAACATGTCCAATTAGCCATGGTGCATATACAGAGTTTCAAGCGTATTGTGGTGAAGAAAGAGAAGTACCAGCATATTACTTATACGTACAAGATGCGAGAGACGTTTCGAACCATGTTGCAGAGCAGTACAGTATTAAGCATGAATCTCCGCAAGTGTTATACATAAAAGATGGAATGGTAGTATGGCATACATCTCATTGGAATATTAAAAAAGAAGCTTTAGAAGAGAATGTAAAGTAGAGAGGCAAGCGAGAGGCTTGCTTCTTTTTTATTTTGTTGCAATATATTTAGTGGTACACTATAAATACATTAGAACTAAGTAAATTGAATTTTGAAAGTGGGTTTTAAGCAATGAAGAAAATGGCGTTATTCTTCACAACCGTAAGTTTATTACTGGGGGCTTGCAGTAATGATACTATTGGTAAGAAGGATGAAGTTGTACAGAAAGATACGAAAGAAAAAAGTATGATTCCAAGAACCGCGGTTTCTAAGGAGTATTATAGAACTGTTATTCCTTTAAAGGAACAAAAAGTAATTAATACAGTTAATGTTACAACGAATTCTAAACTAGATTTAGCAGAATATGAAAGTGGTTTAATGAATATTGCTTCAAAACAATTCGATACAGAAAATTACGTATTACAATTAAATCAGTATATTCCAGAGAAAACTATTGATGAATTAGTTACGAAGCAAGAAGTACCGGTTGTGACTAATATTATAGAACAGGACTATTTCAGCAAACAAAATTCAAATGAACTAAGCTTGTCTGGTGTAGTTATTGGTTTAGCTATGTCTTCAAATGTATCTAATGAGGAAGCTATTTCTAAAGGTACTGAAGTCGCTAAGAAGCTTATAGAAGCTATTAATAAAAATGATAAATATAACAAATCTCCAATTACGTTTGCTATATTTAAGCAAGAAAGTACAAGTTCTTTAAAGAATGGTACTTATATTTCTAGCGCTTCTGTTCAAAAGAATGATACAAATATTGGGAATTGGGAAGCTATTGATGAAAAGTCGTATTCGTATCCTTCTCAAGAATTTGAGGGAGCACATGGAGAAGATAATAAAAAGCTAAATGATTTTTCTAAAGCGATAAAGGAATTTTCTAAAGGAGATTATATTCCAGTTAATGCTAAGATTTCATATAAGCAAAATCGTATGGATAAATTAAATCTGGATATTGTCGTTAAATACAATGGTAAATCAGAATTAATGGGGCTCTCTCAAATTGCTGTTCAAAGTATGTTAGAACAATTGCCTAAAGATGCTAAAGTACAATTACAAATCAAGTCCGAGAGTAAAATCGAGGCTGTTATTATAAAAGAGAAGGACAGCGATAAGCCGTTTGTTTCTTTCCTATAATAAAAAAAGACAGTTTAAATACTGTCTTTTTTTCATTGCAAACTACTATATTTGCATGAAATTCTCATGTATTCTTTCTATCTGTTCACTACGTCACTCTTTGTTGTATATCGTGTGACAACTGCATATGTATCAGCTATAATAAGTTATCTTAAAAAAATTAATGACTGTAGCATATAGAATTTTGAAAAAGGTGGCTTTCTTATGGCATCACAAGAATTGGATCGTTTACGTTCTGGAATCGATCAACTCAATCTACAAATATTAGAATTACTAAGTGAAAGAGGCCGTCTCGTGCAAGAGGTTGGGAATTTAAAAGAAGTACAAGGTGTGAAACGTTTTGATCCTGTACGTGAAAGAAATATGTTGGATTTAATTGCAGAAAAGAATGATGGTCCATTTGAAACATCAACTTTACAACATATTTTCAAACAAATTTTCCAAGCTAGTTTAGAGTTACAAGAAGACGATCATCGTAAGGCGCTACTTGTTTCTCGTAAGAAAAAAACAGAAGATACAATTGTCGAAATTAATGGTGAAAAAATTGGCGATGGTAATCAGCATTTTATTATGGGGCCATGTGCTGTGGAAAGTTATGAACAAGTACGCCAAGTTGCAGAAGCGATGAAAGAGCAAGGGTTGAAATTAATGCGCGGTGGTGCTTTCAAGCCTCGTACATCTCCATATGATTTTCAAGGTCTTGGATTAGAAGGCTTGCAAATTTTACGCCAAGTTGCAGATGAATATGATTTAGCTGTTATTAGTGAAATTTTAAATCCAAATGATATTGAAATGGCATTAGATTACGTTGATGTTATTCAAATTGGTGCTCGCAATATGCAAAACTTCGAACTGTTAAAAGCAGCTGGTGCTGTAAATAAACCAGTATTATTAAAGCGTGGTTTATCAGCAACAATCGAAGAATTTATTAATGCGGCAGAATATATCATGGCAGAGGGTAATGGTAATATCATTTTATGTGAACGTGGTATTCGCACATATGAAAGAGCAACGCGTAATACGCTTGATATTTCCGCTGTGCCGATTTTAAAGAAAGAAACGCATTTACCTGTCGTTGTCGATGTTACGCATTCTACAGGGCGTCGTGACCTTCTATTACCAGCTGCAAAAGCGGCGATGGCAATTGGTGCGGATGCGATTATGGCAGAAGTACACCCGGATCCTGCGGTTGCTTTATCAGATGCAGCACAGCAAATGGATATTCCGGAATTCAATGAGTTTATGAAAGAATTAAAAGCATTTGGAAGTAAATTATAAAAACTTTTAAAGAGGCGGTCCAAAAAGACATTTTGAAACAGCCTTCTCTTATTTTATAAGTTTTTACTTATGGGACATCTCCTTTTTACAAAAATTGCCCTTTTTTGCATAAAAAATACGAAAATACGAGGAAAGAAGCGAATTTTTTCGAAACTTTTGCGGGAAAATATTGTATGAGCCTGCGTTTTTATCGTATCATTAGTAAAAGGAAGAACTCGGGACGATTGTTGGCATCTGCAAATAGAGTTGATGTCTTTTTTTCATTCAAGTGAACCGATACATAAAAATAGATAACATAAATAGAAGGAGTGTGCGAAGAGATGAACGTAACAATCTATGATGTAGCGCGTGAAGCGAATGTTTCAATGGCTACTGTATCACGTGTTGTGAACGGTAACCCAAACGTAAAGCCTACAACAAGAAAGAAAGTATTAGAAGCAATTGATCGTTTAGGATACCGCCCAAATGCGGTTGCACGTGGACTAGCAAGTAAGAAGACAACTACAGTGGGTGTTATTATCCCTGATATCTCAAATACGTTTTATGCAGAACTTGCTCGTGGAATTGAAGATATCGCAACAATGTACAAATATAACATCATTTTAAGTAACTCTGACCAAAACAAAGAGAAAGAGTTCCACTTATTAAATACGATGCTTGGGAAACAAGTGGACGGGATTGTTTTCATGGGTGAAGATATTACAGATACTCACGTTGAAGAGTTCAAAAAATCTCCAGTACCAATTGTATTAGCAGCGTCATTTGATGAGCAAAATGAAACGTCATCAGTAAATATTGATTATACACAAGCAGCTTACGATGCAATGAAGCATTTTATTGAGCGAGGACATAAACGTATCGGTTTCGTCTCTGGTCCTTTCATTGATAAAGCGGGAAGCGCGAAGAAGTTACAAGGTTATAAAAAAGCTTTAGAAGAAGCAGGTATTTCATATGATGAAAATCTTGTAATCGATGGAGATTACACATATGATTCAGGTCTAGAAGCGTTTGAAAAGCTTTGGAGCATTGATGAAAAACCAACAGCAATTTTCGTATCTTCTGATGAAATGGCACTAGGTGTAATCCACGCGGCACAAGACGCTGGATTAAACGTACCAACTGATATCGAAGTGCTTGGTTTTGACAACACTCGCCTTGCCTTAATGGTACGTCCACAGCTTTCAACAGTTGTACAACCAATGTATGATATCGGTGCAGTAGCAATGCGTCTACTAACAAAATATATGAACAAAGAAAAAGTGGAAGATCACACAGTTATCTTACCTCACCGTATCCAATTTAGAGATTCAACGAAGTAAGCATAAAAGAGCTCACAGCGATAGCTGTGAGCTTTTATTCATATTCAGGATAATATTGTTTAACTACTATATCTACATTTTCATTTTTCTTAACGTGTAAAAATCTTGCATATAATTCTTTTCCTGTCTCAAATGGTGTTTCAGCTAATTCGAACACATGTCACACTTTTTGAAACTTCCAAGTTACTTACACATCGTACATATTATGGGGTTATTCCTTGTTATATGTCACATAAGTGCAAATTTAACTATTATAGGGCAATGTCATGTATAATAGAAAGAAAAGGTTTGTGAGGGGGGAGAAGAGATGATCGTTCTTTGGATAATTACGCTTTGCATGACTGCTATTTTTGCATATATAACGTTAAAACAAAATGGCTTAAAGCGATTTGTTCCAGGAAGTATTCTTGCAGGAATCGCCCTTATCACGTATGTAATTTCTATTTTTACTGAAAGTATTTCGATAGATTTAAGTACGAGTTTAATGTTTATCGGTATTACACTATTTGCAGGTAGCATTATGGTACTTATGGTTGCAGGTATTATTATATTTATTCATATGAATTCGGAAACGTTATAACATATAAAAAAAGGCATGTCCCGAGAGGGGCATGCCTTTTATCCGTTCAATTATGCTCTATCTTTAGAAGAGTTTTGTTGTTTTAGTAAGTCGCGAATTTCGCCAAGAAGAGCTTCTTCTTTTGTTGGTTCTGGAATTTCTTCCTCTTTTTCTTCTTCTTTTTTAGATGTTAGAGTGTTGAAAACTTTAATAAATACAAAGATAGAAGCGGCAATGATTAAGAAGTCAAAAATTGTTTGGATGAAGTTACCGTACATAATAGATGATTTACCAAATGTAAGTTTTAAATCTGTAAAGTCAACGCCACCCATTATCATACCAAGTAATGGTGTAATGATATCTTTTACTAAAGAACTAACGATTTTACCGAATGCAGCACCGATTACGACCCCGACAGCTAAATCAACTACATTCCCTTTGAAAGCGAATTTTTTAAATTCATTCCACATGTGTTATTCCCATCCTTTCCACGATTCAATATGAAATTTATAATTCCTATCAACATATTCTATAGAAAATGTTGATAGAAATAAAGGGGAAATGGGAATGAAAGTAAATTCTGAAAAATGTATCCGTTTTAATTTTTGCTTACATCGTCAAGTAGAGATTGCAGCATTTGCTGAGATTTTAATCCTTCTAATCCATCCACTATAGGCTTTGTATCCCCATGTACACATTCGATAAAATGATGAACAGCATCTTCAAAACCGCGCTGTTTTAACGTTGTTTCCCATGAGGGTGAACCACTTTGTGAAACGGAGTTTTCCTGCTCAATTTCAAATGTGTTCATATTTTTTACGCGAATGATTTTACCTGTCGTCACAAGTTCAATTTGTTCTAAATTTGTACCGGCATGGCGGTGCATCGCTGTAGAAAGTAGCAGTCCATTTGAAGTTGTATATGTATGATGGCCGTAAAGAAGTTCATTCTTTTCATTTATTTGCATCATATTGTGAACGGCGTTAAGGTCATCATTAGCTAGCCAGCGAGCAGTATCTACAATATGTAAGTAATCATCTAACATTGTAAAGTCATACGTATATGGCCCGACTTTATTTGTGCGGTGCTTTTCAATCCGAATCCATGAAATATCAGTAGCCTGCTCTTTTGCAGCGACATACATAGGAACGAAGCGACGATTAAATCCAACCATTAACTTTCGATTATACTTTTCACTCATTTCGACTAGCTTTTCTGCTTGTTCAGTAGTAGCTGCTAAAGGTTTATCAACATAAACATCGATTCCTTTTTCGAGAAGTTTAGAAACGATTTCATAATGTGTAGCAGTTGAACTATGAACGAAGATTGCATCACATTCAGAAGCTAATGTTTCAATAGAATGAAAATCTTGAATACGATATTGCTGGCAAATTTGTTTTCTTTTCTCTGCGTTAGGTGTAAACGCCCCTACAAAATTCCAATCTGTCTCTTTTGTAAGTGTTGGGAGATAGGCTTTCTGTGCAATATTTCCAAGACCAATCATTCCAATTTTAGGTATATTCATTTTATTCCCGCCTTATTATTCAATATTTATATGCCGGAATAAATGTAGCATAGGATAGCTGAGAATGGCAAAAATGAAGAATCTATATTGAGAGATTCTTTATATCATAGTAAGTTCGCTATCGCTTAATAATTTGTGTAGCATTTTTTCTTGATTTTGTTTAGCTGTTTTATTCCCTGTTTTAGCATATAAGGAAATTAAATGGTGATACGTATTTTCTTCAAATGGATTCATAGATTGCATACGCATGCCAATATCAATTGCTTCAGTGTAACTCGCGCCTTCTATATAAAAACGAATAAGGGAAAAGGCGTGTTGAAAATATAAGTTTTGTAATCTTGTTCTTTCTCCTTCGCTCCACCAATAGTCCATATCAATAAGGTAATCTCCAGTATATAAAGAGAGGCATGCAATGTATTTATCTAATGTATCGCTACATATTTCTTTTGGAAGAGCGGCTACTGCTTGTTCGAATAGATCAACATCAATCAAAGTGTTTTGTAAATCGAGTTTATATCCGTCATTCACTCGAGTAATGTTTACATTCATTTCGTAAGCGTGGATGGTTCTTCGAATTTGATATATGGCTGAATGTAGATTTACTCTTGCTTGTTCTAAATCAGTATTTGACCATAGTAATTCAATTAAAGTATCTCTATTAATAACTTTATTTCGATTATGAACTAAAAATAAGAATAGTTCTTTCGCTTTTTTTGTGCGCCATTTTTCTAGGGGGATTTTTTTGTTCTTTTCATGATCTACATAATGTAACTCACCAAGGCAATTGAGTGTCGAAGTTTCTATTGGAGCGGAATTAGTTGTTTCAATCGTCATGTTTTGCATAAGACGTTGAATAGTATTATGCAATCTTTCCCTCGTAATAGGTTTCATAATGTAATCCAATGCATAAATTTCAAATGCTTCAACCGCATAACGGTCATGTCCTGTAATGAAAACTATTTTTATATTTTTATGTTTTGATTGTAGTTCGCGGGCTAACATAACGCCATTTTTTTCAGGTATCTCAATATCAAGAAAGGCGACATCAATTGTATGATCTTTACTATAAAAACTAAGAGATTCACAATCATCAAAGCAAACGATATCTTTAAAAATTTGAAGTTCTTTTAACATCTTTTCAAGTCTTTGGAGTATTAATGGTTCATCATCAACAATAATTGCCCTCATAGTTCATTACCTCTTTCTTACAATCTTGTTTAATGATTTAACTCAAGTCATATCACCAATAAATATTTAGACAAAATAGGATATTTTTCATCCCTCCATATATAACCAAAAATAACCATAAATATTCCATGGTAATTA
The DNA here is from genome assembly GCF_051915945.1 of Bacillus cereus group sp. MYBK30-2. Classification (NCBI taxonomy): domain Bacteria; kingdom Bacillati; phylum Bacillota; class Bacilli; order Caryophanales; family Bacillaceae; genus Bacillus; species Bacillus cereus group sp. MYBK30-2. The sequence goes on along the minus strand of NZ_JBQAFR010000002.1, from coordinate 1,269,731 downwards.
TTTGTAATTACTATTATAAATGATTCTTATTAATTGTTATATACAATAATTTGTTTAAATATTTTTATTGTTCAATTTTTGTTCAGTTTTTGTTCAGTTTCCCAATTTATACTTTGAGCGTAAAAGTAATTTAGCGAAAAAGGGGGAAATGGGGCGAGATAAATTTATGTTAAGTGAGAGGATGGAACGATGAAGAAGAACTTCACATTATTTTTGTTGCTTCTACTCATGTTTCAAGTGATTAGCCCAGGGATAATAGCGCTTGCTGCTAATACGGTAGAAGTGGTGCAGCATAAGGTAACAACTAAATCGACAGGGAATATGTGTTTAAGGGAGCATGAAGGGGAGCTAAGTTTTAAGTGGCCGGCACCAAAACAAAAGAAAGTTGATTTTGTTATTGTGCAAGATGCGAGTGGTAGTTTTAAAAAAACAATGCCGGATGTGAAAAAAGCATTAAGTAATATTGTCAATAACTTAAACCCTGAGACAGATCGGGTGATGGTAACTAGTTATCAAGATTATAAGGGATATAAAGATAGTTATGGTAGGGTGCTTAGGAATGATGGTCCTGGGATCAAAACAACCTTGCAAGCACAATTAACTAGTAACTTCACCCTTGCAAAGAATGGCATCAATAAAATAACTCCGAATAGCGGTACACCAACTGCTAGTGGTCTTCAGTTTGCGTTAGCGGAGTATGAGAAAGCAAAGGGGCAAAACGACCCAGACCGAGAAACAGTTTTTCTGCTTGTTACAGATGGTGTTGCTAACATTCGAAAGGATGGCTATATTTATAAATTAACAAATCAAGTAACGGATGAGGGTAAAGGTTATTATTCGAATGAATATGGGCAAGATTATGTAGGTGCTTTGAAGGAAGTAACTACAGAGGCTCAAAATATAAAAAATGCGGGATATAAACTTGTTACAGCTTTTTGGGAAGATAAAAGTATGCTAGCAGCATCTGACCAATATTATGATAAATACGATACACAAGTAGGACCGTATGCAAGGCAAGAGTTAAAAAAGATGGCAACAAAACCAGAGTGGTTTGTTTTAGCAAATGATATTGAAGAATTTACAAAAAATTTAATTGAAACCGTTACAAAAGTGACAAAAAAAGAAAAAGATAAGATGGTTTTAAATATTAATAATGATTTACTTGTAACAGGTGTGCAAGGGTCTGGTCCAAATGGCGTTAATACGAAGCCTGTTATACAAGATAATCAGATCATTTGGGATTTAGACGGACAGCCGGAAGGAACGTATAAAGTCACTTATAAGGTGAAGGAAAAAACACCGCAATCGAAAGAATTTAACGTTGCAGATGGATATTTTATGTTCTTTGATCAAAAGTTTGATATTCAAACCGTCAAGGCACTTCCAAATGAAAATGCTACTAAGTGTACTACGGCGGTAACGAAAAAAGTTTCTGATTCAGATCAAAAATTGGTCGATGAGGCATTGTTAAATTCATTGCATGAAGAATTTGTATATGATGTCAATTACAACTTTGGATTTGACGTGGAGTCAAAACAAGAAATCGTTATACAAGATGATTTGGAAGATATTTTAGAAGTTTTAGATGCGAAATTGTTAAACGAAAAAGGCGAAGCTGTGAAAGTAACACCAGTTATAGATAAAGAGAAGGCAATTGTTACGTATAAGTTGCCGAAGCAAAATGATTCGTACGCGTATTTAGCTGGTGGACAATATCGATTAACGATTAAAGCGAAGATAAAGATTGGTACAAATATCGATGTGATCAAAGGGTACCTAGATAAAGGTGGCGTTCCGAATACGGCAAAGCTCATTATAGATAACAATCCAGTTGTTTCTAATAAAGTCATTGTGAAGCCACCAATTGAAGAGCCGAAATTACGCAAGACTGTATCGGATGACGATGAAAAGAACGTGGAAAAGGCTACATTATCCAATGTAAAAGAGAAATTTGTTTGGAATGTGCAGTATGAATTTGGAAGTTCACCAAGTGGATACGATTCTATCGTATTACAAGATGATTTAGAAGATATTTTAGACATTTTAGATGTGAAGGTCATCAATAAAAAAGGTGAAGTCGTAAATATAAAACCAAAAATTGATGCTGCTAAGAAACATGTAATGATTGAAGTACCGAAACAAGAAGGAAGTTATGCGTATTTAACAGGTGAAGTATATACGATGCAAATTACATCTAAAATTGCTGATGGTGTAAATCAATCAGAATTAGCACGTTATATAGTAAAAGGTGGAATTCCAAATACAGCAGAGTTAGTACTAAATAATAAGTCAGTGAAATCTAACGAAGTGTATGTGGTTCCTCCGAAGGAAAAACCGAAAGTAACAAAAACCGTTTCTACTCAAAATGAGAAAGAAGTGGAAAAAGGTACATTACAAGAGAGAAATGAAGAGTTTACTTGGAATGTAGCATACCAATTTGGCAATGATACCGCAAATTTAGAGAAGGTTACCTTACAAGATGACTTAGAGGATATTCTAGATATTTTAGATGTGAAGCTTATGAATGAAAAAGGTGAAGTTGTAAAAGTAACACCGAACATTGATAAGCAAACAAAGAAAGTGACAATTGAGTTAGAGAAGAAAGATGGTTCATATGCGTATTTAGCTGGTTTAAAGTACACGATGCATATTAAAAGCAAAATAGCAGAAGGTACACCAGTAGAGGTGTTAGCGAAATATATTGCAAATGGCGGCGTGCCAAACATAGCAGAGCTCGTATTTGATAATACGCCAATTAGTTCGAATAAAGTAGTTGTTATTCCGCCATCTATAGGTAAGATCGAAATTGAAAAGGTAGATGCAGCTGATGAAAATATTAAGTTGCAACATGCGGAATTTCAAGTTTTTAACCAAGAAGGGAAAGAAGTTGGAAAGTTAATTACAGATGAAAATGGCAAGGCTAGCTTAGAGAAACTACCGTTTGGAAAATATACGATTAAAGAAGTGAAAGCGCCGAATGGATATATGTTGCTCCGTGATCCAATTGAGGTCGAGGTAACGGCAGCGACACCTACACAAACGTTAAAAGTAGAAAACAAAAAAAGCGAGTGGGAAATTCCAAACACAGGCGGTGTTGGAACAAATGTATTTTATTTAATTGGTATTTTTTTAATGATTGTAGTTGTATTTTTGTTTTTCCATAAGAGAAATAGTAATTACTAGAATATTAAATTGGTAGAAGAGGAGAACGAGAAATGAAAAAGTTTTTAAGTATGTTTTTAATCTGTTTGCTAACATTTGCTTCATTGCCAAGTATATTAATAAAAGCAGAATCGAAAAGTCCAAGTAAAGGTACGTTAACAATTCATAAATTTGAACAAGAGCCGGATGGTAGTCCAGCTTTAAAAGAAAGTAACTCTAAAGGAGTAGAAATTCCTAAAGGTGCGAAGCCTTTAGCAGGAGTTGTGTATCAAATTAAACAAGTTGAATCATTTGGAACAATTTCAAACGATGGAAAAATCGTTAAAGAAGACATCAAACCAGTAAATGGAGTTCCAATTGAAATTGAAACTAATGCGGAAGGGATTGCATTTTTTGACAATTTACCACTAGGTCGTTACGAAGTGAAAGAAATTTCTGGACCACCACATGTAAATATAGACACAAAAACATACAAAGTTGATATCCCGATGACAAGTGAAGATGGGAAAGTATTAACATATGATGTTCAAATTTATCCGAAAAATGAAACGAAACGTGGTGCAGTAGAATTAACAAAAATTGGTGTGAAGGATAAAGCGTTAAAGGGTGTTCAATTCTCTTTATATAAAGAAGATGGAACAGAGTTAGAAAAAGGTTTGGAGACAGATGGAAATGGTAAAATTCGTGTCGGTAACTTATCGTACGGGAAGTATTACTTTTTAGAAACGAAAGCGCTAGATGGTTATGTGTTGGATCCGAAAAAATATGAATTCTTCATTAAAGAATCAGGTGTAATTAATAAAGATGGTACAGTTACTTCTGGTGAAGTAGTTAAAGTTGATGTGAAAAACTATGAAGAACCAACAATTGATAAGAAGATTAATGGAGATTTAAACAATTTACCAATTAATACGAAGACGGATTATAACTATGATATTAAAACACTAATTCCAGAAGATATTAAGGATTATAAACATTATGTCGTAACAGATGTATTAGATAGTCGATTAGAAATTCAAGATCAACCAGTTGTAAAAATTGATGGTAAAGTAGTAGATGCAAGTGTTGTAGAAGTAGTTGTAGACGGTCAAAAAGTAACGGCTACTGTAAAAGATTTCTCTAAATTAGATAACAAAAAAGAGTTTCATTTGCAAATTAAAGCACAAATTAGAGATGGCGTAGAAACAGGAGTAGAGATTCCGAATACGGCAACAATTACTTTTAAAAACAAAGATGATGTAAAAGGTGAGAAGGCAACAAAACCAGTTATCGTTACTCCAACGACTGGTAGTATTACATTAACGAAGGTTGATGGAAAAGATGGTAAGAAATTAGAAGGTGCAGAATTTGCGCTGCAAGATACAAAAGGAAATCCAGTAGAAATCGATGGAAAGAAAGTAGTAGGTACATCTGATAAAAATGGTGTAATTACATGGAGTAAACTACCTTACGGTGAGTATCGAGTTGTAGAAACAAAAGCGCCAACTTATGAAAAAGAAGATGGTACAACAGGTAGTTATCAACAATTAAGAGAAGCGATTCATGTAACGGTTGATGCTGATCATAAAACAGTTACACTTACTGTAGAAAATAATAAGAGTGGATGGATTTTACCTTCAACAGGTGGTATCGGTACAATCTTATTTACTGTAGTAGGTCTTGTATTAATGATGATAGCAGCATTTGTTTTCTTTAGAAAAAAAGCAACAAATAATTAATAAGCGATTTAAATGGTAATGAAAAGAGGAGAGGAAGGCCTTTCCTCTTTTTCGGCATTTTAGCCCGTTATTTGAGGGCCAATAATCAGTGGGGTGAATAAAACCTACACTGATTAAAGTTTCACTTTATAGGAGGATATGATGAAACGTAACATTATATTTGGTGCTATTTTTTTATTGGGACTGTGTATTTTTTTATATCCGACAGTAAGTAATTGGTTGGCAACAAGAGCGCATTATTCAGCAGTTAGTTCGTACGATAAAAAAGTAAAAGAGTTGCAGCAAAAAGAAATTGAGCTTAGGGAGAAAGAAGCGAATGAATATAATAAAAATGTCCAGACGACGTCACAGTCACTTTCGGATCCATTTAATGAAAAAGGGGGCGACGAGAGTGGACGTTCATATGCAGATGTATTAAATGTAGGTGAGAGTATGGGGTATATTGAAATTCCTACAATTGATGTAAAGCTTCCAATTTATGCTGGCACATCTGAAAATGTTTTGAGCCGAGGAGTAGGACATATTAATGCTTCTTCTTTGCCAGTAGGGGGAGAAAGTACGCATGCTGTTTTAACGGGGCATCGTGGTTTGCCTTCTGCTTTATTATTTACGGACTTGGATAAGTTGAAGAAGGGGGATACTTTTTACATACATTCATTAAATAAAGTGCTTGCTTATAAGGTGGATCAAATAAAAGTTGTATTACCAAATGAAACGAATGATTTATTAGTTGTGAAAGATAAAGATTACGTTACGTTAGTTACATGCACACCTTATGGAGTAAATACACATAGAATGCTGGTTCGAGGGGAACGGGTTCCTTTTGAAGCGAAAGAAAAGGAAGCAGTTGTGGCTCAAGTGAATCCATTTGTAGTAGAAAAGTGGATGATTGGAATAGTAATCGTTCTATTATTTTTCATTGGAATGTTTCTTTATTTTAAAGTGAAAAAACGTTAAAGTACGAGTGACAAGATTTTTTTGAATATGGTTATTATTCACGCAATAAAGAAAGTGTGATATGTTATGGTAAAGATTTGAAAAAAAGTTCGTAATTTTATAAAGAGGGAATAAGTATGTCTAAAAGAAAAATATTGATAGTAGTATTCTTATTTATTCTTTGTATTGTCGGTTTTCGTTCCATTTGGTTTAAACAGTCTCTTTATATAAATCAACCACATGCTGAAGAAGGGATAGTAAATTTATCAGATATAACATTTGGCGAAAAAAATTTAGTTACGTTAAATGGTGAATGGAAATTTTATCCGAATGTTTTACTTACCCCGGAGCAAATGAAGGGAAATAATAAAGATTATGAATATATTGATGTTCCGGGGAACTGGAAAGAAAAAGTTGATCGTACTCATGAAAAAGAATATGGCACGTATGCGCTATCTATCAAAGTGAAGAATTCGAATGAAAATTACGGCTTAAAAATACAGCGTGTTCATAATCAGTTCGATTTGTATGTAAATGGAGAACTTGTACAGGAAAGAGGAAGTATTTTTAAACCGAATGATGTACATAAAACTTCACTTACACCAACTATCATAAAGGTAAAAGCGAATGAACAAGGGGTAATCAACCTTCTTATTCCTGTTACGAAAACGACACAAGAATCAAAACATGGCGGGATTACAGGTGGAGTTCGTTTTGGTAGTGAAAATGCCATTGTACAGGATAGCTTTAAAAATCTTATGATGCAAATTATTGCAACGACAATAGTGTTTTTACATGGTATATATGCATTTATCATTTTTGTGATGAAGCCGAAAAATGTTGAGATTCTATATTTTTCACTTTGTAGTATATTTGCAGGTCTTACATTTTTAATTACGGATGAACGTTTTTTGTTCTCTTTATATGAATTTGATTTTTCAATATATATAAAAATTATATATATATCGTTTGTAGGGTTCGCTTTATTCATTTTACTGTATATGAAAAGGTTTTTACGAGGTTATGGGGATAATAAATTTATTTTATTTACTATCGTATTATGTGGAATTTATGTTTTTGTAGTATTGTTTTCTTCACCTAGACTTGTGCAAGATTTTGGATTTATATTATTTTTTACAATTATTATTCCATTCATTTTAACAGCAATTATTGTTTTACGGGTGGTGGAAAGTGGAAAGCATGATTTAATCTTTTTACTTTTTACAGTGATTAGTACTACTTGTGGAGTATTGTGTGCGAGTTTTAAAGAGTTTGCTTTCATTTATAGCATAGAGTTTGCGAGGATATTTGATGCGGATTTTTATCCATTTGATATTGTTATAGCAATGGTATCATTTTCGACTTTTTGGTTTATCCGATTCTTTCACACGAGTGATGAGAATAGTGAACTGGTTGGAAAATTAAAAGAAGAGCATCATAAGAAAGATCAATTCTTAGCAAATACAGCGCACGAACTTAGAAATCCGTTACATGGGATGATGAATATTGCACAAAGTGTAATGGATGAAGAGAAAGCGATAAATGGTGAAAGTAAACAACATCTAAAACTATTAATGACAATAGGAAGGCGTATGTCGTATTTGTTGAACGATTTAATAGATGTTACAAGAATGGAGCAGAAAGGGATACCGATTCATAAGAGACCGGTTGATCTGCAACCAATTATTACAATGGTGATTGATATGCAAAAGTTTATTGGAGAAGAAAAGAAATTACAAATTATCGCGAATATCCCTGAACGGTTTCCATTTGTATTAGCTGACCAAAATCGTCTTATTCAAATTTTATTTAACCTACTTCATAATGCAGTTAAATTTACGGATGAAGGGGCTATTACAATTGATGTTGAAAAACGAAAAAATTACGCGGCTATTCAGGTTACAGATACTGGTATTGGAATTGATAAAGAAGCGCAAAAGCGAATCTTCCTTCCATATGAACAAGGTAGTGATTCATATGGTGAAAGTGGAGGATTTGGACTTGGGCTAAGTATTTGTAAACAATTAGTGGAAATGCACGGGGGAACACTTACTGTTACATCCGTTTTACATAAAGGCTCTACTTTTACATTCACATTACCACTTGCTGAAAAAGAAGAGATGCTAATTGTGTCAAAAGAAACAATTGAAAAAGTAGTGGAATTAAAACAAGTTGAAATGAAGGATAATAGAGTCGGTAATAGAAGGAGAATTCTTGCTGTTGATGATGATCCTATAAATTTAAAAGTATTAAAGAGTATATTACCACAAGATGAATATGAACTTGAAACGGTAACAACCGGAAGAGAGGTTTTGGAGCGGTTAAATATGGAGTGGGATATGATATTAGTAGATGTGATGATGCCGAAAATGTCAGGTTATGAATTAACAAAAATGATTCGTACCCAATACTCTATTGCAGAGTTGCCTATTGTACTGTTAACCGCTAGGTCGCAGCCAGAAGATATTTATACAGGATTTCTTGCTGGGGCGAATGATTACATTGTAAAGCCTATAGATGCACTGGAATTAAAAGTGAGAATTAATGCATTAACAGAGTTAAAGCAATCAATTCATGAGCGAATAAGAATGGAAGGTGCTTGGCTTCAGGCGCAAATTCAGCCGCATTTTCTTTTTAATACACTAAATACGATTGCTGCATTAGGTGAAATTGATATTGTTAGGATGGAGAAATTAATTGTTGAGTTTGGAACGTATTTAAGAGCCAGTTTTGGTGAAGAAGTGTTAGCGGAAACCGTACCCATACAGCATGAATTAGATTTACTTCAATCATACCTTTATATTGAAAGAGAGCGATTTGGAAAGAGAATACAGAGCGTGCTGGAAGTCGAAGATGGAATAGAATGTGTAGTACCACCGTTTTCTATTCAAACATTAGTAGAGAATGCTGTGCGTCATGGTATATTAAAAAAAGCAAAGGGTGGAAGTATTCATATAAAAATAAAGAGTGTGAGTGGATTTATAAACATTTCGATTACGGATGATGGGATAGGCATGTCAGATGAAAAAATAAAAGAAATATTAGTGAAAAAACCGAATCAAAAACAGGGAATAGGTTTATTGAATACGGATGCACGATTAAAACAGTTATACGGAACTGGATTAGAAATAAAAAGTGAACTTGGAAAAGGAACGATTGTTTCATTCCAGCTTCCTGTTGTTATGGATAAATAAGGTTGTTAAAAAATCCGAAGTGATGAGCGCTTCGGATTTTTTAGTGCATTTTTTACTTATTCCCCTCTAACAAAATCTTCTCTATCTCTTCAAAGTTATGAGCACGAGCGTGTTGCAGCGGGGTAACACCATCATTGTCGGGAATATTAGGTAATTTATGTTAAAATATAAAGAGAAATAAAACTTCTTTGTTTTGCTAAAACGCAGGATAGTTTGAGAGGGAGTGCTAGATTTTTGGGGATAAATTAAAGAATAATAAATCAAACAAGGCTTTAAGGATTGGAACTAATATCATACTTATTTTATTAATTATTGGTGCAATACAAATGTTTTATGATGAAAATTATACAAATGACCATTTCGGTTGGTTATTTTTGGTTGCATTTTGGATGGTTAAAAGTATTTCTGGTTTTATGATAAGTTTAAAAGAGGGGGATAAAAAGTCGGTATTAATTGATTTAGGTTTAGTGCTCTGTTCCTTTTATCTTTTCTTTGTTTATAGTATGAAATATTTCTTCTGAAAATTAACTCACTAACGAGGCTTTAATGGAATAAGCCTCGTCTTCGTCTTTAAAGCTCAACTCTGCTCCCAGTTTGTTTACATACCAGTTTGAAGAAAGTTCTACATTGGTAACTGGAATATAAGTCGTTCCAACTTTTAATAATTTTTCTCGCACTCTATTTTCCCCCTTTAGTAAAATAACATTAATAAACTTGTTCTCTCTTTCCGGACTTATGCCTTTGTGAGTCCGTAATTTTCTCTTAAATCCCCAAAAATTTTTGAGTAGTAGAAGTAAACTGAGCAGCTTCTTCTAAAAAAGGATAATGGTTACTGTACTCAAATGGTACAAAAATAGAATTACGTATGCCCTCATGCATCTCAAGAGAATATTGAATGGGGCACTGTACATCGTGTTTTCCGCAAATAATAAGCGTCTTTGTTTGGATAGAAGGTAAATACTCTCTCAAATCAAATGAAGAATATTTTTTAGCGAAAGCGTTCATCCGGCTAGCGGACATTGTTTTTTGAATTGGTTTACAAAAATAAGAGTTGTAGTTTTCCGGTTTATACAACGATAATTTAGTTCGCTTAGTAGACAGTTTTTTTCGTTCTTCCTTTGTAAGAAGGGGACTTTTTAAGTTCTCAATGAGTTCTTGCATATAATGAAACTGCGGATGTTCTGGATGATAAATACAATTTGATGTTTTCGTATAATTACTGGCTGCAGCTCCCACGATAACTAATGATTGTAAGGAATTTGGATATGTAATCGCGTATAAAAGCCCAAGCATACCGCCTGTTGAATGACCAGCGAAATGCCATGTAGGAAATTGTAAAGCTTCTCTTATTGCTTCCAAGTCATGAATCGTTTCAATCATACTTAATTCATTTTCTGAATGAGCTTTTACAGAATTACCAGCGTCTCGTAAATTAATGAGGAATACACAATGTGTAGAAGTGAAAGCATCCGCAAAGTAATCGCCAGTTTCATTAAATTGTGAATAGTGATGTGTAATGCAAAGTGGCTCGCCATCGCCTTTTGCAAAAAGTTCGAATGTGCCACGATTTGTATTGATGATTTGTTGTTCCCACATAATATCACTCTTTTTCTTATTAGAGCCATGGATAGTCCGTTAGCAACTCAAAATATATCGATTTTTCGACAAAAGTCGACACTAAAATAAAAGGAGGCCATTCTAAAACGAGCCTCCTTTCTGTTTAATACAAAGATTTTTTCATATTATTCCGAATAATTTCAAGGGATTTCGCTACAGTTAATGCATTTTTTTCTTCAATTTCAAGTTTACGAGGGATAGGTTTATACATGTTGTCTGGATCTTCCCATGTGAGAGGAAGTTCTGTTTCTGCTTGTCCTTTCCAAGCATCAATCCATTCTGGAGGGAGATAACCTGAGATGTTTTGGATGTTGTTCATTTCGAGCCAAATAAGTGCCCAAGCTCTTGGGACGACGCGCCATAAGTCGTAGCCACCGCCGCCGACAGCAATCCAGCGACCGTTGCAATATTCATTAGCGATTTCACGAGCGAGCTTCGGTATTTCACGGTAAATGTTCATCGTTGCGCAAAGGTGTGTAAGTGGATCGTAATAATGTGCATCGGCACCATTTTGCGTTAAAATAATATCCGGTTTAAAGTATGCTGCAACTTCTTTTACAACAGTTCGATACGATTCTAAAAACGATTCGTCTTCTGTAAAGGCATCGAGCGGAACGTTAAAAGAGTAACTATATCCATTTCCTTGTCCGCGTTCATTCACAGCACCAGTTCCAGGAAATAAATAACGCCCAGTTTCATGTAATGAAATGGTGCATACATTAGGGTCGTCGTAAAATGACCATTGTACACCATCACCGTGATGAGCATCTGTATCAATATATAAAACGCGTAAACCGTATTTCTTCTGGATATATTTCATTGCGATAGAGCTATCGTTATAAATGCAAAAACCAGATGCTTTGCCGCGAAAGCCATGATGTAAGCCGCCGCCTAAATTAAGTGCATGTTTCACTTTTCCGGAAAGAACAGCATCTACAGCTGTTAACGTACCGCCAACGAGTAATGCGCTTGCCTCATGCATATTCGGGAACATCGGTGTATCTTCTGTTCCAAGCCCATATGTCATAGCAATTGATTTTTCTAACTTTCCTTCTCCAGCACGTTTTACCGCATTTATGTACTCCTCTGTATGAATGTAGGCAATCTCTTCATCTGTAGCCATTCGTGGTGCGATGACTTGAGAGGGAGAGATAAAACCGCTCTTTTGTAATAAATCATACGTAAGTGTGACCCGCAGTTGGTTAAAAGGATGATCAGGGCTAAAAGAATAGCCCCGAAAGTCATCCGAATAAATAAATGCGCTACTCATGCTTGCATCCCCATTATGTTCGGCCATAAAACGCGATAGCCCTCTGCTTCAAGTGCATCAATCACCCTTAAAGGATTCATCGTTTGAATGCGGAAAACGAGCACTTTATCATTCTCATCTTTTGCTGGATAGACGAGAACGCTCACAATATTAATTTGTAAATCGCTAAAAATAGCAACTACCTTTCCGAGAATACCCGGTTCATTTTTTACTTGAATTTCAATTTGCGAACTAGGCTGATGTGCCCCTGTTAATTTCACCAATGTGTGCAGTACTGTAGATTCGGAAATAATTCCTACTAGCTTTCCAGCTTTTGTAACAGGGAGACAGCCAATTTTATTTTCAAAAAATAAAGTAGCAATTTCCTCAACGAAATCAAGAGGATGGCAAGTCATAACAGGCTGTTTCATAATAAGTTCGAGCGGTTGTTTCAGCATATTGAGTGGAACTTGTTCATCAAGAATTGATGGACTTGCATCTCTTACATCTCGATCAGAAATAATGCCTACTACGTGATTATTTTGATCGACAATTGGAATGTGCCGAATACCTTTCGTACGTATCGTTCGGATTGCTGTTTCGATTGTGTCATCTGGATGTAATGTTACTACATTTTGATTCATAATTTCTTCTACAATCATTCCAGTTGCCCCCTTTATTAATACATAAAACGATTGTGAAAACGTAGACGATCGAATGCTTGAATGGAATCCGTATCGACGCGCTTACCGATGCGAACCATTAAACAGTTAGCGGGGTGTGAACAAATTTCAGGATCGTCTGTAGCCATCCATTGTAAACCACCGGCATTCATCATTTTTTCCATTACTTTTCGGTATTCCCAAACATTTAAGCCTGTTTGTTTTAAATCCCAGTGCCAATAATATTCAGTCGTTAATATAATGTAATCTTCCATATGATCGTCCATCATTGAAACTTCTAATAAGTTTTTTCCGACAGAGCACCCGCGAAAGGCTGGGACAACTTCAATCGCCCCAAGTTCAATTAAGTTTTCAATCTTTCCTTCTGACCATCGCTCGAGCGGATCAGGATATAAGTATGTAACATATCCAACGATCATTTGGTCATGTCTAGCAATAATGAGACGAGCTTCTGGTAATTTAGAAATTTCGACAATTGCTTTATATTGCTGCTCGGCAGGGCGAAATGCAACTAAGTCTGGATGAAATTCATACATTTCAAGATTATGTGTAGAGACAGGACCTTCAATAATTAAAGTTCCTTTCGCTGTTTTTAAGTTTCTGGCATTATATATTTTTTTATGAATCAATGTATTGCTCACCACCTTGAGGGTTTGTGAATCTATTAATATCGTACTTTATAATATATGCGATGTGAATCGAATTTTGTCATTAAAAATTTGTCTAAAAATCAACAAATATACTGAAAATTTTAAATAATATCATTATAATAGATAATAGAATACATAGGAGGGGGATGTAAAGTATGAAAGTAGAAACGCTTCCTGTCATTAAAGGGGAAAATAATTTGCCGAATTATGAAGAGGCATACGCAAATTTCAACTGGGAAGAGGTTAATAAAAATTTTACTTGGAATGAAACAGGCCGAGTGAATATGGCGTATGAGGCAATTGATAAGCATGCGAAATCCGATCGAAAGAATAAAGTAGCGCTTTATTATCAAGATGGATCGCGAAAAGAGAAATATACATTTAAGGAAATGAAGGATTTTTCTAATAAAGCAGGAAATGTCCTGAAAAACTATGGCGATGTTGAGAAAGGCGATCGCGTTTTTATTTTTATGCCGCGTTCCCCAGAATTATATTTTGCACTTCTTGGTGCAGTGAAATTAGGGGCTATTGTTGGACCGCTATTTGAAGCGTTTATGGAAGGGGCAGTTCGCGATCGTTTAGAAGATAGCGAAGCGAAGGTGTTAATTACAACTCCTGAATTGTTAGAGCGCATACCATTAAATGATTTACCGGCTTTAAAAACAGTCTTTCTTGTTGGAGACAATGTAGAAGAAGGCGGTAAACTTGTAGCGTTCAATCCTTTATTTGAACAAGCTTCAAAAGAATTACATATCGAATGGTTAGGCCGTGAAGACGGTTTAATTCTTCATTACACATCGGGTTCTACTGGTAAGCCAAAAGGTGTGCTTCATGCGCAAAACGCAATGGTTCAGCACTATCAAACGGCGAAGTGGGTATTAGATTTAAAAGAAGATGACGTATATTGGTGTACAGCTGACCCGGGCTGGGTAACTGGAACAGCTTACGGTATTTTTGCACCGTGGTTAGTGGGGGCATCAAATGTTATTTTAGGTGGACGCTTTAGTCCAGAAGCGTGGTACGAAGCGTTACAAGATTACGGTGTAACAGTTTGGTATAGCGCACCAACAGCGTTCCGTATGTTAATGGGAGCTGGACAAGATGCAATTAAAAAATATGATTTATCACAAGTTCGTCACGTATTAAGCGTTGGTGAGCCGTTAAATCCAGAAGTAATTCGCTGGGGGATGAATGCATTTGGACTTCGTATTCATGATACGTGGTGGATGACAGAAACAGGTGGACAAGTTATTTGTAACTACCCTTGTATGGAAATCCGTCCAGGTTCAATGGGTAAACCAATTCCAGGTGTGAAAGCAGCGATTGTTGATAATGAAGGAAATGAAGTGCCTCCATACACAATGGGGAACTTAGCGATTGCAAAAGGTTGGCCATCTATGATGCGTGCGGTTTGGAATAACCCGCAAAAATATGAGTCTTACTTCATGCCGGGAGATTGGTACGTATCAGGTGACTCAGCCTATATGGATGAAGATGGATACTTCTGGTTCCAAGGGCGTATTGATGATGTAATTATGACATCAGGTGAGCGCGTTGGTCCGTTTGAAGTAGAAAGTAAATTAATCGAGCACGCTGCTGTTGCAGAAGCTGGTGTAATTGGTATTCCAGATCCGGTTCGCGGTGAAATCATTAAAGCATTTATCGCGCTTCGCGCAGGATATGAACCATCTGAAGAATTAAAAGAAGAGATTCGTCAATTTGTAAAGAAAGGCCTAGCAGCTCATGCAGCGCCACGACAAATTGAATTTAGAGATAAATTGCCGAAAACGAGAAGTGGTAAAATTATGCGCCGTGTATTAAAAGCTTGGGAATTAAACTTACCAACAGGCGATTTATCGACGATGGAAGATTAAGAGAGAAAGGTCTGAACGAAAAACGTTCAGACCTTTTTTATGGTATTATAAACTCATATATATAAGTTAAAGGGGGCAGTAAAATGAACACAGAAAAAGAAAAGATGATACTAGGAGAAATGTACATACCAGCTGATCCAGTTTTAGTACAAGAGAGAGAGCAAGCACGTATATTAACGAGAAAATTAAATGATACTCCAGAAGTGAAATTAAAAGAGCGTAGTGAAATTGTAAAAGGACTATTTGGAACGACAGGAGATAATATTCATCTTGAATCTTCTTTTAGATGTGATTACGGCTATAACATTCATGTTGGTGAAAACTTTTACGCAAACTTTGACTGTACGATTTTAGATGTATGCCCAGTAACAATTGGAGTGAACTGTATGTTAGCTCCAGGAGTTCACATTTATACAGCAACACACCCGCTTGATCCGGTAGAGCGCATAAGTGGATCAGAGTACGGAAAACCAGTTACAATTGGCGATAACGTATGGATTGGCGGAAGAGCTATCATTAATCCGGGGGTAACAATTGGAGACAATGCGGTTATCGCATCTGGCGCCGTTGTAACGAAAGATGTGCCTGATAATGTAGTAGTTGGCGGGAATCCTGCAAAAATAATTAAAAAAATTAAATAATATTTGAACGCATTGCCTTCCTCGTCTGTATACATTTATGAAAGAATAGATGAGGGAGGCTTTTTATATGTCTAATAAATTGATGCTTACTTTTGCTGTAGTTGGAATTATAGTTGTATTTTCTGGTGGATTATTTTTGCCAATACCAATTGGATTTAAAGTTTCAATGATTACAGTTGGAATCATAATGATTGTTATGTTTTCAATCATTATTCCGTTTGATAGAAAACATATAGTACGAAAAAAAGGATATAAAATTGATTTTACAAAAACAAAAGTGTATTTTCGCTGGAATGTATTTGATACGATTTCGGCTTGTCTTGCAGTGTATGCATGCATATGTGTGCAAGCATTAAATATTTTAGTGTTAAGTGGTCATACAATACAAAACTCATATGTTCAATTTTTTACGCTTCAATCACAAGCGTGGATTATTGTCGCAAGTGTATATTTAATTTCCCGCATTTCGTTAACGTTAAAAGGAATAAAGGAGATCAAAAATCATGGCGCAGATTGGGATTGAGGAGGAGCTCATGCTTGCGTACCAAAGTGGAGATAAGCAGGCTGGGGAAAAACTATACGTTTTAATTAAACCAGCACTATATACATTTTTGTATCGTTTTAACCGAGATGAACAATTAAGTATCGACCTTGTGCAAGATACGTTTTTGACGTTAGAACGCAAGAAACATATGTATGAAATCAAAAAAGGAAAAATTAAAACGTATTTATTTCAAATCGGTTATCGTCTTATGATTAATAAATTAAATAGAAGAAAAAAGTGGCGTACGCTCTTGCCGTTTTTAGTACCAGTGCAAGAGGTAGAGTTTTCGCAAGAAGACCGTCTTACAGTAAGAGAAGCGATTTTGAAAGTTCCTGAAGAACAGCGAGCTGTCCTCATTCTTTCTTATTATCATGATATGCAGCAAAAAGAGATTGCAGAGGTATTAAACATTCCTATTGGAACAGTGAAGTCGAGGCTCCATAACGGGATAAAGAAATTGAAACAATTGCTGGAGGTGGATGAAATTGAGCGAAAATCCCTTTAAGAATGAATATAAATTAAAGCAGCATTTAGACAGTGACCATTTAGAAATACCGGATTTTCCAAAAACGGTAAGTCGCTTTGATCGATTACTCGGATTTCTTGCTTCTCCGGCGAAAGATCCTGTGGAAGCTACGATTGGAAATGATTTATCGGTTGTGTTTCATGTATCGTTATTAGTTGGGGTTCCAGTTATTTCTTTGCTGCCAATACTATTATTCGTTTGAGTGAAAAACATACCGTATTTGAAAACGGTATGTTTTTTTTGTAGACCTAAAATTATTCTATTTGTTATTGTGTTTTATGTTAATATATTAATGTTCGATTTGGAATAGAGGTGGAAAAAGTGAGACATTGTTCTAATTGTGGAGGAAAAATTCAAGATTATAATAATTATTGTAACGGTTGTGGTCATTATTTAGAGAAAGTAAGAAAAGATGATTTCGTGACTGAAGTAGACAGTAAAGAACAATTACCTGTAAAGAGTAAGATGGCTATGTTATGGGAGAAAAAATTAGTAAAAAGAGGTTTACTTGCTTTCTTAATTATCATGAGTAGTATCGTCCTTATTTATATGAATTCATCTCCGTTTAATACGATGAAAGGTTATTGGTATACGGAAAAATTTCATAACTATATTCAAATTCGAGAAATAAATGATGAGTATATTGAAATGGTTTTCTATGATAAAAGGAGAAAAGAAAAAGTTATTCAAGGAAATGTCGTAAATCATAAACGAGATACGGTGAATTTCTATGTGACTGATCGTGGGAAAAATGTAATGGCAACATTAGAATTAAAAGATGGAATGCTGTATTATTTTAGTCCAGAAGATACTTCTTCAGGAAGAATGGAATTTACAAAAGGGACGGAAGAGGAATTTAATAATTTCTATAACGTAAAAGGCATTTATAATTCGAATTAAATCTCCTATTTTCTTCAATTTGACACATACTAGTAAATAATGATATAAAGAAAAGTATATGAATAATTGAGCGTGGAAAGGGAGAAGTAGTGATCATTTCCCTGTTTTAGAGAGCTGATGGTCGGTGGAAATCAGCACATAGATGATCGCGAATTACGCCCCTAGAGCATCTTTTTTCGATTGAATTATATTCAAAAGGGAAAAGACGGTGCTAAGCCGTTATGTAAATAAGGTGGTAGGCCTTTTTGGTCTGCAACTAGGGTGGTAACGCGATGATCAAAATCGTCCCTTATTTGAAGGGGCGATTTTTTTATGTTTTCAACATTCACGCTAGAATGAACTTAAAGGAGAGTATGTAGGATATGGGTATTTTACAAGATCTTGAATTTCGCGGTCTAATTAATCAGCAAACAGATGCTGAAGGCCTTGAGCAATTATTAGAAAAAGAAAGCGTTAAATTATACTGTGGTTTCGACCCGACAGCGGATAGCTTACACATCGGTCATATGTTACCAGTATTAATGTTACGTCGTTTCCAATTAGCTGGTCACCAACCAATCGCACTTGTTGGCGGTGGTACTGGTATGATCGGTGACCCAAGTGGTAAAAAAGCAGAGCGTACATTAAATACGAAAGATACAGTTGCTTACTACACAGAAAGCATTAAAAACCAACTTTCAAACTTCTTAGAGTTTGAAAATGTGGACAACCCAGCAACGATGGCTAACAACTATGACTGGCTTGGTAACTTAGATGTAATTACATTCTTACGCGATATCGGTAAAAACTTCGGTTTAAACTATATGTTAGCAAAAGATACAGTAGCATCTCGTTTAGAAACTGGTATTTCATTCACTGAGTTTAGTTACATGATTTTACAATCATACGACTTCTTAAACTTATACCAACAACATAATTGCCGTCTTCAAATTGGTGGTAGTGACCAATGGGGTAACATTACAGCTGGTCTTGAATTAATCCGTAAATCAGAAGAAGATGCGAAAGCATTCGGTTTAACAATTCCACTAGTTACAAAATCTGACGGTACGAAGTTTGGTAAAACAGAAGGCGGCGCAATTTGGTTAGACCCAGAGAAAACAACTCCTTACGAGTTCTACCAATTCTGGATTAACACAGATGACCGCGATGTAGTTAAATACTTAAAATACTTCACATTCTTATCTCATGAAGAAATTCTTGAGCTTGAGAAGCAAGTAGCTGAAGCGCCAGAAAAACGTGCAGCACAAAAAGCATTAGGATCTGAAATGACAAAACTTGTTCACGGTGAAGAAGCATTAGAGCAAGCAATTAAAATTTCAGCTGCATTATTCAGCGGCTCTGTAGCAGAACTTACTGCAAGCGAAATCGAACAAGGATTCAAAGATGTACCATCTGTAGAACGTACTGCAGAAGATACAGTATTAATCGACTTACTTGTAGAAAGCAAAATCTCTCCATCTAAACGTCAAGCACGTGAAGATGTAACAAACGGTGCAATCTACGTAAACGGTGAACGTACACAAGCATTAGACTACGTTGTAACAGAAAACGACCGCATCGAAGGTAAATTCACAATCATTCGCCGCGGTAAGAAGAAATATTTCTTAATCCGTTACTAATCAGAAAAGAATTTAAAACAAATAGTACCCCGAATTGTAGGCTGAAAAATCTATGATTCGGGGTTTTTTATGTATGAATTTAGATTGCCTCAGTATTTCTTTTAAATAGAATATGAAAAATTAATACTAGCATATAAAGTAAGCTAATTAGCATAACGACAAATGCTGTGGGATAAAATTTTGCCGCATATATAAAGAAATCGATTTGATAAATATCTTCATAACTTGAAACGGGCCCTTTAAAATAATTCGTAAACTTCGCGCTATATTTCCATTCATCAGGGCTGTCTATTAAATTACTTCCCTGATACCAACTAATAAATGCTGAAGTAATAAACAGCATAAACGAACTGCCGAATTGAACCATTTGATTTATTGTCAAAATGAAATTACCCCCCATTTTCTGGTTATTATAACGTAATAATTTGCTTTAATAAACTACTCAGGAGATAGAGTGCAGTTGGCAGTCCTTTAAATTTTTTTGTTTTAATCTCCTTTTCGAGTTCATACGGAAATCACATGTAAGCGGTATGATAATCGTATAACAACTAGAAAGGAGTGGTAAAACGAAATGTCACTAGAAGCGCTTATTATTTTTTCTTTGCTAAATGCGGGTCAGCTTGCAGAGAACACGAAGGTTGATATACATAAAGAGCAGAAAGATGCTTATGTATATGTTCAAAAAGAGGAAAATAAATAATTTTATTTTATATATAAACGAAAAAAGCCAATCCATAGGATTGGCTTTTTGTCATTAACGAGAGTAGAACTCTACGATTAATGCTTCGTTGATTTCAGCTGCTAACTCAGAACGCTCAGCGTGACGAGTGTAAGTAGCTTCTAATTTATCAGCATCGAAAGTTAAGTATTCTGGTACGAAGTTGTTAACTTCGATCGCTTCTTTAACAACAACAAGGCTGTTAGATTTTTCGCGAACGCTGATAGTTTGACCAGGTTTAACGCGGTAAGATGGGATATCTACGCGAGCGCCATCTACCATGATGTGACCGTGGTTTACTAATTGGCGAGCTGCGCGACGAGTGCGAGCTAAGCCCATGCGGTAAACTAGGTTGTCAAGACGAGCTTCAAGAAGGATCATGAAGTTTTCGCCGTGCTTACCAGGCATTTTACCTGCTTGGTCAAATGTGCGACGGAATTGACGCTCAGTCATGCCGTACATGTGACGAAGTTTTTGTTTCTCTTGTAATTGTAAACCGTATTCTGAAAGTTTCTTACGTTGGTTAGGACCGTGAGGACCTGGTGCGTAAGGGCGTTTTTCTAATTCTTTTCCTGTGCCGCTTAGAGAGATTCCAAGACGACGAGACAGTTTCCAAGCTGGACCTGTATAACGAGCCATAGTTGACTCCTCCTTTAAAAATGTTTTTATTTTCGTAAAATAAAAACAGACGTAATCGATATTTACGGGTATTTTGTTTTCATGTACCTTCGCTCCAGCAGCAGGGAGTTACGAGATACACCTCCGCAGAGGAACAAAATACAAACGATAAACTCACATTACAAGGCTGCCTTTTTATTTTACACAAACGCTATTATATCTTTTACCTACAATTTCGTCAAGCGAGTATCTTTTTGTTTTATGCATATAAATTTTGGAAATTAACAAGAAGGAATTTGAAACAATATAAAAGAAGAGATAGAAACATAAGTAAAACGCTTACATAAAATGTAGTAAAAACGTTCATCAGTTTTTTACTGGTGGATAAGTGGCAATAAAAACATAAGGGGGATGTTTTTATGAAAAAGAAACATATGGAGACAGCATTAATTCATCACGGTTATGAATCAAATGAACATAAAGGGAGTTTAACACCACCTTTATTTCAAACTTCTACATTTACGTTTGAGACAGCACAGCAAGGAGAAGCGAGTTTTGCTGGAGAAGATCCATCTTATATTTATTCAAGGCTTGGAAATCCAACTGTGAATTTATTTGAAGAACGTATGGCTGTTTTAGAAGGTGGAGAGGAAGCGCTGGCGTTCGGTTCAGGTATGGCAGCAATTTCAGCAACGTTAATTGGCTTTCTAAAGGCTGGAGATCATATTATTTGTTCAAATGGATTATATGGATGTACTTACGGTTTTTTAGAAGTGTTAGAAGAAAAATTTATGATTACTCATTCGTTTTGTGATATGGAAATAGAGGAGGATTTGGAAGGGAAGGTTCGTCCAAATACAAAGCTCATTTTTGTTGAAACACCGATTAATCCAACGATGAAATTAATCGATTTAGAGAAGGTGATACAAGTAGCAAAGCGAAATGGCTTACTTGTTATTGTCGATAATACATTTTGTTCACCTTATTTACAAAGGCCTCTTGAGCTCGGATGTGACGCTGTCGTTCATAGTGCGACAAAATATATTGGGGGTCACGGGGATGTTGTAGCGGGTGTAACAATTTGTAAAACGAAAGCGTTAGCGGAAAAAATCCGTCCGATGCGAAAAGATATTGGCGGTATTATGGCGCCGTTTGATGCGTGGTTATTATTACGCGGGTTAAAGACGTTAGCGGTAAGAATGGATCGTCATTGTGATAATGCTGAAAAAATTGTATCGTTTTTGAAAAATCATGAAGCGGTTGAAGGTGTTTGGTATCCGGAGGGAGAGTTAGCATCTCGGCAAATGAAACGAGGCGGGGGCGTTATTTCTTTTTCTGTAAAAGGTGGAAAAGAGGAAGCACAGTCGTTTATTAATGACCTCCATTTTATTACGATTGCGGTAAGTTTAGGTGATACAGAAACGTTAATTCAGCATCCGGCGACGATGACGCACGCGGCTATTCCAGCTGAGCTCCGGAAGGAAATGGGTATTTTTGATAATTTAATACGCCTATCTGTCGGTTTAGAATCATGGGAAGATATCATTTCCGATTTAGAGCAGGCGCTTAAAAAGATATCCACTGTTAGCAATCAATAAAGTGAAACTTTAATCAGTGGGGGTTTTGTCCATCCCCCACTGATTATCAGCCCTCACCAATCGGGCTTTTACGGGCAGTTATCTCCCACCTAACTTCCTCGCATTCGCCGAATTTTGAGGTGGGAGTCTTACTGCCCGCAAATAGCGGGATAAAAAGGAGTGAGCTATCGGTTTCGTACATTACGTACGTAATTGATAACTCACTCTTTTCTTTTTTACATATGTTTTAGGAGTGTTTCCACAAACTTTTCTAAATAGTGCTGATCCACTTCATCGAAACGATTTTTTTCAGGACTATCAATATCAAGTACACCAATGACAGTTCCTTCTTTCATAATCGGTACAACGATTTCCGAATTAGAGGCACTATCGCAAGCGATATGTCCTGGGAATTGGTGAACATCTGCTACAAGTTGCGTTGTTTTTGTTTCAGCTGCCGCGCCGCAAACACCGCGTCCGAAAGGAATACGTACGCAAGCGGGCATTCCTTGGAATGGTCCAAGAACAAGCTGATTTCCTTCTGTTACATAAAAGCCAACCCAATTAACGCGATCTAAAAATTGATTTAATAGTGCGGACGCATTTGATAAGTTTGCGACTACGTTCGGTTCGCCAGTTAATAATGCATCCAGTTGTTTAATTACTGTCTCATATTGCTGCTCACGAGATCCTGCATAACTTTCTTTTGTAAACATGGAAACAACTCCCTTTTTATCGAGATATGTAAAATGCTAGCAAAATACGATGTATTTCACATGACTTTGTCGATAGAAAATTAAAGGAATTTGTCTTAAAAGTCAAGAAATTTAAACTATAGCTGTTCAGTGAGAGGAAGTGAGCGCATGAAGCAGACGAAACAAAAGGTAATTGATGCGGCAATATCGTTGTTTAATACGAAAGGTTATGATGGAACGTCGGTGCGAGACATTGCAAAGCGAGCGGATGTGAATGTAGCGAATATTTCATATTATTTTGCTGGAAAGCAAGGATTATTAGAACAGCTTATTACTGATTTTTTAGAAGGATATATTCACGTGATTGAAACATCATTTGAACAGAGAGAATATTTATCGGCTAAAGATGCGATGGTGCAAATGGTGCGCGGGATTTTACGATATCAATTTGATAATAGGGAACTGACACGTTTTTTTTATAGAGAGCTTTCGCTTGATACGACATTAATTCGTGAAGTGATGACCGTTTATTTTTCTAGAGAAAGATATTATATAGAGCAAATTATTAAACAAGGACAAATGAAGAAAGAATTTAAAAAGGTATCTTTTACAATGTTTATGACGCAATTAAAAGGCATGATGAATATGCCGTTTTTATATCCGCAATATATATCAGAAGTACTACATTCTTTTCCGTCAGAGACATTTTTCTTAGAAATGTACACGAAAGAAATTGAGCAATGGATAGAACGAACATTGTATACAACGAATATGTACTATGAATTGCCAAGAGCTGTTCATATGTGAAAAACCCCCACCTAACGAACTGAGGTGGGGATTTTTATGTCTTGTTTTCTTTGCCATAAATTGTTGCATAATAGCGCAATAATTGTTAATACCGCTCCGACAATTTCTATGTTGTCAATTGTATAACCTCGAAATATAGAACCGATAAGTGCAAGCACAGGAACTAAATTCATAAATAATATGCCGTTAATAGATGAAATATATCGATTTCCTGTGTTCCAGCAAAATACAGCGATAACGCCCGCAATAATTGACATATAAAAGAGTTCAAAACGAACGCTCATAATTGTATGTAGTGATGGTACAGCGACTATATTTGCGTTTGTTAATGCGGTAACGATTACAACGAGTGAAATAGAGCCGAATAAACAAGTTAATGTTGTGTATCTAAGCGGTGACCAAGAATTGAAATTAGCACCGCCGTTCGTGTAAATTACCCAGCAAGTAACGCCACATAACATAAATACATTTGTTGATAAGTGACTTGCGGTTCCGAATAATAAGTGAATGTTTCCTTTTGAAATGACAAGCATAACACCGAATAATGCAACGAACATACAAAGAAAGGTGTAGTGTTGTGGGCGTTTATTTTTAGTTATCCATTGCAATAATAGAGCAATTAGTGGCATAAGAGACTGAATCATAGCTGCATGGATTGCTCCGGAAGGTCCGGCAAGTTGTTGTCCGTAGAAAACGAGAAATCCATACCCTGCGAAACCGACTGTTCCATAAAAGAATAACGAAAGTGTTCGTTTTTCTAAGCGGAGCGAATTCTTCCCCTCGATGATTAAGAGCAGAATAAGGAAAATAATAGCTGCTGATCCATAGCGGATAGTTGTGAAGAAGAATGGATCTATAAATTGCAGGGCATTTGCCATTACAGGAAACATAAATCCCCAAGCCGTTACAGCGAGTAAGCATAGAAGGGATCCGAGTAGTATTTGTTTTTTGTCCAAGAGTATCATTCTCCTTTACATTTCGTTATAGTAAGTTGATAAAATAAGTATAATGATTGATTCTTTCTAAGAGGAAATATAGATTTTTTATGGCGGTTATAACTTTTTGTTAGAGGTGTGTATGATGGATTTGGAGGCAGTACGATCGTTTATTGAAGTAAAGAAAACGCGAAGTTTATCGAAAGCGAGTAAACTTTTACATATTTCACAACCAGCGCTTAGTAAACAAATTCAAAGATTAGAAGCTGACTTAGAGGTTACTTTATTAAAACGTTCCGCTCAAGGGGTAGAATTAACAAAAGCTGGAGAGTTATTTATAAAAAGAATGTCACCGATTTTGGAACAAATAAATGAAGTGAAAACGGAAATGAAGGAATTTCAAGAGAAGCGGAAAATCTCAATAGGTATATTACCGAGTTTAGCGGCTCATTACATATCAAAGTGTAAAGACATATTAGGCGATGTATATGAAGTAGAGTGGCAAATCGAGCATACGAAAGTATTAATGGAATTATTTAAAGAGCGGAAGATTGAAGCGATGTTCATTGATTCAGTAGTAGAAGGCGCTACGTCTATAAAAGAAATTCGGGAAGAAAAAATTGTTTGTGCTGTTTCAAATGATCATCCGTATAAAGAGAAAACGGTAATTCGAATGGAAGATTTACAGGATGAAAAGTTAATTGTATACCCAGAAATATGTGATGTAAGGAAAATGATTATGAATATGTTTCAAGGTATGGGCGCGAAACCGATAATTGCAGTTGAAACCTCTTATGCAGAACCTATGCTTGCGATGGTAGGAGCTGGACTTGGTATAACGTTGCTTCCAGAAATAGCTGTACAGCAAGCAGTAATGCAAGGTAATGTGCATGCAATTTCTGTAGAACCATCACTATTGCGAAAAATTTATTTCGTATCTCATATGGAAGAGTGCTTGTTATCGCGTTCATTTGAGGATAGAGGATGAAGTAAACGGAATGTTGAGAAAGATTACAATTTCATTTAAAGAAACATGAAATTTTTAAAAAAACTAGGTCAAAAACACGCCATTACATGGTATGATTAGTGCATTGTTAGTTGTTAAATATAGGGGAATTCCCTTTTTATACATAATGCCTTCCATTTCATAAACGGAACGGACAAAAAAAGAGATATAACTAGGAGGCTTTTTTGCATGGATTCTATCCTGACGATCGTTATCATTGTAGTAAGCTCTATTCTAGTGCTGCTCATGATAGAGCTTGTGATAAGAAATCGTTCATATAAAGATATTGGAGCACTGGAGCAGTGGAAACAAGAAATAAAAGATAAACCTGTGGCAGATGAACTAAAACGGGTGAAAGATTTAAATATGACAGGTCAAACAGAAGAACTGTTTGGTAAATGGCGTGAAGAGTGGGATGAAATTGTATCAACAACTCTTCCGAAAGCTGAAAAAGATTTAGGGCAAGCGCGAAAATTCGCCTCGCAATTCTCCTTCCGAAAAGCAAAGCATGCGATGAACGAATCCATAAGTGGTTTAGATGACGCTGATAATCGTATTACTGATATTTTAAATGAATTACAGCAACTGTTAGAAAGCCATGAGAAAAATAGTTCGGAAATTGAAGGGTTACGTGATACATATCGTAGTATGAAGAAAAGTGTTCTTGCTCATCGACATATGTATGGAGCAGCTGAGCAAAGAATTGAAGAGATGCTAGATGCTGAATCTAATAAATTTAAAAGTTTTGAAGAAGCAACAGATAATGGTGATTATTTAAAAGCGAGAGAAATTGTTATTAGTTTAGAAGAAGGTTTAGCAAGTTTAGAAATTATTATTCATCAAATTCCAGATTTATTGGTAGAGTGTCAAGCGACATTACCAGTTCAGCTGGAAGATTTATTGCACGGCCATGACGATATGATAAAACAAGGCTATGTATTAGAGTATTTAGAAATCCCTAAAGAAGTCCGTGATATGACGAAACAACTACAAACATGTTTAATGGATATACAGGAGCTTCATATAACGGAAGCAGCTGAAAAAGTAGAAAACTTAAAAACTCGTTTAGATGGTTTTTATGACCAACTTGAACAAGAAGTGCATGCGAAACATTATGTGGAGCAAAAAACACTTTCTGTTTATGAAGATTTAGAAGAAATTCGCATAGAAACAATTGAAACGAAAACAGAAACACAACTTGTGAAACAAAGTTATCAATTACAAGATAAAGATATTGAGTCGCAAAAAGTAATTGAAAAACAAATGCATATTTTATTGAAACGTTTTGAAGTATTGCAATTACGAGTTGCTGAGCAAGATATTGCATTCTCTATTATTCGTGAGGAACTAGAAGAGATTTATGAGCAATGTGAAACTTTAAAAGTACTTCATGAAGAATATAAAGAAATGCTACAAACGATGCGTAAAGAAGAATTTGAAGCACGTGAAAAGTTACAAGAAATGCGAAATACCATTTTTGAAACGAAACGCTTTATGCAAAAGTCGAATTTGCCAGGCCTTCCAGAGAGCATTATGGAAGATTTACAAAGAGGGCAAATGGCAATGCAAGCTGTATATGAGCAATTAGAAGTAAAACCGTTAAATATGAATGCTGTAAATAGCAGTTTAGAAGAAGCATATACAACTGTGAATGGTGTATATGAAATGACGGAAGAGTTAATTGGACAAGCATATTTAGTTGAAAAATTAATTCAATACGGTAATCGTTACCGCAGTCATGATGTGGAACTTGCGCAAAGTTTAGATTATGCGGAGAAGTTGTTCCGTGAATATCAATACGATGCAGCTTTAGAGCAAGCAGCTTCTGTATTAGAGCAGCTTGAACCTGGCGTTGTTCAAAAAATAGCTGAATATGTAGACAATGAACAAACCCTTTAATAAAGGGTTTGTTTTTTTGTGTAATTTTGAAGACGATGTTGCTATAATGAATAGCGGAATATAGTAAGGGTGTTCGTTTCAAAATAAAGTGAAATCATAAGTGATGGGGATTCATCCACCACTGATTGTTAATCTTCACGAATCAGGCTGCCTGCAAATAGCGGGGAAAACTGTACACTTTTATATAAAAACGGAACCTTTGAGTAGTCTTAGCGTAATTACACGTATTTGTGATATGATTATATGATGTGATAGCGCTGAAAGGGGAAGAACGATGATCTATTTTGATAATAGTGCGACGACGAAGCCATATCCAGAAGCTCTTCAATCGTACGTAACGGTTGCAGGGAAATATTTTGGTAATCCTTCTTCTATTCATTCGCTTGGAGGAGAGGCAGAGCGTCTATTAACTCAATCGAGAACGATTGCAGCACAGCTCCTTCACGTTAAACCTTCTGAAATTATTTTCACATCAGGTGGAACGGAAGGGAATAACCTTGCGATTAAAGGGATAGCGATGAGGAATCGTTCGCGCGGCAAACATATCATTACAACAAATATTGAACACGCGTCTGTGTTTGAGGCATATAAACAATTAGAGGATCTCGGTTTTGATGTAACATATTTACCGGTTAATGAGCATGGTGTTGTATCGGTAGAAGATGTAAAACGAGCGCTTCGTGAAGATACGATTCTTGTGTCAATTATTCACGTGAACAACGAGACGGGAGCGATTCAGCCCGTTGCTGAAATTGGAACGTTATTATCGAATTATCCGAAAATAAGATTCCACGTGGACCATGTACAAGGGATAGGAAAAGTACCACTTGATTTATACGCTTCTCATATTGATCTTTGTTCAATATCTGGGCATAAATTTCACAGTGTAAAGGGAACAGGACTTCTTTATGTACGTGATGGTGTAAGATTAGATCCAATCTTATCAGGTGGTCAACAAGAGCTCAAGTATCGCTCAGGTACAGAAAACTTACCTGGTATTGTAGCGATGGTGAAAGCACTTCGTATGACGATGGAACAAGTGAAAGAAAAGGTAGTTCATTTGCAAAATTTACAAACAGAGCTGGTCCGTTTCTTTAAAGAGATGGAAGATGTAACGATTAATACGTCACTTGAATATGCGGCACCGCACATTTTAAATGTATCATTTGTCGGTTTAAAACCAGAAGTAGTCGTTCATGCTTTAGAAGAGCATGGTGTATATGTATCGACGAAGTCTGCTTGTTCTTCAAAAGCAAATGAAGTGAGCCGAGTGTTAGTGTCAATGGGAGTACCGCACGCCGCAGCTGCAAGTGCGATTCGCATTAGTCTAGCACCGGAAAACACGATGGAAGAAGTAAAACAATTTGAAGGTATTGTTAAAGAGACAATGCCAAAATTATATGAAGTGATGAGGTAAAGAAATATGATGACATATGAATATATTTTAGTTCGTTACGGAGAGATGACGACTAAAGGTAAGAACCGCTCTAAATTTGTAAGTACGTTAAGAGATAATGTGAAATTCAAATTAAAAAAATTCCCAAACATTAAAATCGATGCAACACATGATCGTATGTACATCCAATTAAACGGTGAAGACCATGAAGCAATTTCTGAAAGATTGAAAGATGTATTCGGTATTCATAAGTTTAACTTAGCGATGAAAGTACCATCAGAATTAGAAGATATTAAAAAAGGTGCACTAGCAGCTTTCTTACAAGTAAAAGACGATGTGAAAACATTTAAAATTACAGTGCACCGTTCTGATAAGCGCTTCCCAATGAAGACGATGGAGTTACTTCCAGAAATCGGTGGGCACATTTTAGAAAATACAGAGGATATCACAGTAGACGTTCATAATCCAGATGTGAATGTACGTGTAGAAATTCGCAGTGGTTACAGCTATATTATGTGTGATGAGCGCATGGGAGCTGGCGGTTTACCAGTTGGCGTTGGCGGAAAAGTAATGGTACTTCTTTCTGGTGGTATCGATAGCCCGGTAGCAGCTTACTTAACGATGAAACGCGGCGTATCTGTGGAGGCAGTTCACTTCCATAGTCCACCTTTCACAAGTGAGCGCGCGAAACAAAAAGTAATCGATTTAGCACAAGAGTTAACGAAATACTGTAAACGTGTAACACTTCATCTTGTTCCGTTTACTGAAGTGCAAAAAACAATTAATAAAGAAATTCCATCTAGCTATTCTATGACGGTTATGCGTCGTATGATGATGCGTATTACAGAGCGTATCGCAGAGGAGCGTAATGCACTTGCAATTACGACTGGTGAAAGTCTTGGACAAGTAGCGAGCCAAACGTTAGATAGTATGCATACGATTAACGAAGTGACAAACTATCCTGTTATTCGCCCGCTTATTACGATGGATAAATTAGAAATTATTAAAATCGCTGAAGAAATTGGCACATATGATATTTCAATTCGTCCATACGAAGACTGCTGTACAGTATTCACACCAGCAAGCCCAGCGACGAAACCGAAGCGTGAGAAAGCAAATCGTTTTGAATCGAAATACGATTTCACGCCGTTAATTGAAGAAGCTGTAGCAAACACAGAACAAATGGTATTACAAACAGTAGAAGTAGTGGCGGAAGAAGAAAAATTCGAAGAACTTTTCTAAACCCATAAATTACCACATTCAAATGTGCATGAAGTCATGTTGTTTATCACACTCTATACTCACAAGGAGGTGATACAACATGGCAAGCACAAATAAATTAGCAGTGTCTGGTGCTCAAGCAGCATTAGATCAAATGAAATATGAAATCGCTCAAGAGTTTGGTGTTCAACTTGGAGCTGATGCAACATCTCGCGCTAACGGTTCTGTTGGTGGCGAAATTACTAAACGTCTAGTTTCACTAGCTGAGCAACAATTAGGCGGTTACCAAAAATAATTCCATATACGATGGCTTAGAAAGAGCGGGTTTTCCCGCTCTTTCTTTTTGTTGTGTCGCTTTTTGTCGGTAAGTCGATATCACCTGTCGAAACGTTGATATATTTAGTTTTACGTCGATATATTCCAAGTTATGTTCGATATATTTGAAAAATTGTCGATATAGTTTCATTTACCAATTCGGCAAAACTGAAAAATTTGTCAAAATAAGAGGGTTCAAAATTTACTGAAAATTCTTTATTATATAAGGGAGGCATAGAAATAAAGGAGGATGTTTATGAAGAGAGAGGAATTGTTGGCGCCACCGTCTTATAATTTAGTTTCGGAAATAGAGAAATATACAGGCGATAAAGAGAAGCTTGCTTTAATTTGGCAAGATGATAAAGGAAATAGACGAGAGGTTACATATTTTGAATTAATGCAAGGTGCGAATAAAATTGGAAACGCTTTTATAAAAAGTGGCTTACAAAAAGGGGACAAGCTCCTTATTATGATGCCGCGCTTAATTGAAGCTTACATGACGTATATCGCTGCGATTAAAGCAGGATTTGTCGTTATTCCAAGCTCAGAAATGTTGCGTAAAAAAGATATTGAGTATCGTATTGGGCACGGGGAAGTGAAGGCAATCGTCAGCTACGAACCGTATATTGGACAATTTGACGAGGTAGAGGCGATGGACTCTCTTCAAAAATTCGTTCTGAGCGAGCGATCAGTAGATGGATGGACAAACTTAAAAACAGCATTAGAAACAGAAAGTGACATGCTAGAAATAGCGAAGACAGATAAAGAAGATATGGTCTTTTTATCTTATACGTCAGGGACGACAGGAAATCCAAAAGGAGTTGTTCATACGCATGCATGGGCATACGCACATTTACGTACAAGTGCTCCAAACTGGCTTGGAATTGAAGAAAATGATGTTGTATGGGCAACGGCTAGTCCAGGTTGGCAAAAGTGGATTTGGAGCCCGTTTTTAGCGACTCTCGGTTCAGGTGCAACAGGATTTGTATATCACGGTAAATTTGAGCCGAAAACGTATTTAAATTTATTAGGTGATAACAAGGTGAATGTGCTTTGTTGTACGCCGACTGAATATAGATTAATGGCAAAGGTAGAAAACTTAAGTGAATACAATTTAGAGGCGTTACATAGCGCTGTATCAGCAGGTGAACCGTTAAACAGGGAAGTCATTGAAACGTTCCAAAGGCATTTCGATATTACGGTAAGAGACGGCTATGGGCAAACGGAAAACACGTTACTTGTTGGTATAATGAAAGGGATGGGCATTAGACCAGGATCAATGGGAAAACCGACGCCAGGAAACCATGTTGATATCGTAAATGAGGAAGGGATTCCAGTACAGGTAGGAGAAGTTGGTGATATTGCGGTTCATATTGAAACACCAGCACTCTTTAAACAATATTATAAAGATGATGAACGCACAGCGATGCAATTCCGCGGCGATTATTATATTACCGGTGACAAAGCGAAAAAAGATGAAGACGGCTATTTCTGGTTTGAAGGACGCGGAGATGATATCATTATTAGCTCTGGTTATACAATCGGACCGTTTGAAGTAGAAGATGCACTTGTAAAACATCCATACGTAAGAGAATGTGCTGTTGTCGCAAGTCCAGATGAAATTCGCGGAAGTGTCGTGAAGGCATTTATCGTATTAAGAGAGAATATACAAGAGAACGAAGAAACATTAATTCCAGTGCTTCAAGAACACGTCAAAGAACTGACTGCACCATATAAATACCCTCGCAAAATTGAATTTGTAGATGAACTACCAAAAACGATTTCTGGAAAAATTCGCCGTATTGAACTTAGAAAACAAGAGATGGAGCTTCCTTCAAAATAATTTCGAAAATGAAGGGGTAAATAGTTGAATAAGATGTAAAACGTATGATATTATAAAATCGAACACAAGTTCTGTTTTAAAAACTTAAAAAAGAGGTGTCCGTATGATTTTAGGTATCAATCCGTACTTAGTTTTAGATGGTAGTGGGCAAGAAGCTGTACAGTTTTATAAAGAGGCATTAGATGCAAAAGTAGAAGTAATGCAAACTTTTGGTGACATGCCTGAAAATCCAGAATACCCGATTCCAGCTGAAGCGAAAGAGCGCGTTTTACATGCGCATTTAAAAGTTGGTAATACGGAACTTATGATTTCTGATACATTCCCAGGTAAAGGGCATGCGATTGGATCTCAAGTAACGATTGCAATTCGAATTAGTAATGCAGAGAAAGCAAAAGAAGTATTTGATAAGTTACAAGAAGGTGGAGAAGTTTTAATGCCACTTCAAGAAACTTTCTGGAGCCCAGCATACGGACAAGTAAAAGATAAATTTAGTATTGAATGGCAAATTACAACGAATCCTACTGAACAAAAATAATTTTTGGAAAGCACCATTTTTTAATCGGAATGGTGCTTTTTTTATACACTTTAATTTAGACTAAAGGAAAAAGGGGATGAGTATATGGGAGAAATTTGGCATGGTGGAACCATTTATACAATGAGAGAAGAAAATGAAAAAGCTAAAGCTATTTACGTTGAAAATGGCATCATTGTTGCTGTGGGGAATAAGGAAGAACTAGAAAGCCAATATTCTGCGGTGAAGTTGTATGATTTAAAAGGGAAAACAATGATTCCGGGGCTCGTTGATAGCCATATGCATCTTATTGGGCATGGGGAGAGGTTGATTCGTCTAGATTTATCAAATTGTACATCTTATAGCGAAGTGCTTATTCTTGTTCAGAAGCGAGTAGAAGAAGCTCCACAAGGAACATGGATTATTGGGGAAGGCTGGAATGAAAATAATTTTACAGATACAAAGCATGTTCATATACGTGATTTAGATGAGATTTCTAAAGAGCATCCGATTTTATTAAAGCGCGTTTGTCGTCACGTTACATGGGTGAATTCATACATATTGGAACAAGCGAACATAACAGAAGCGACACAAGACCCGAAAGGCGGGAAAATTGGTCGTGATGCGTCTAATAAGTTAACAGGACTTTTATATGAGCAAGGACAAGAGTTAATTAAACATGTTCAGCCTGAAATAGATGGAGTGTATTTGCAAAGCGCGTTACAAACAGCTATTTTAGACTGCTGGCAATACGGGTTAGTTGGCGGACATACGGAAGACTTAAATTATTATGGTGGCTTTCAAAAAACGTATAATGCGTTTTCGCATGTTATAAACGAAATGCCATTTAAAGCACATTTACTTGTTCATCATGAAGTAGCGAATGAACGAAACGAATATGAAAATGAGCATTATATTGAATTTGGAGCGATGAAAATTTTTTCTGACGGCTCTTTTGGCGGAAGAACGGCTTTATTAAGCGAGCCGTACGAAGATGCGAAGGAAACGAATGGAGTTGCCATTTTTTCACGTGAAGAGCTTGCAGAGTTAGTGAAGAAAGCACGTGATTTACAAATGCCGGTTGCCATTCATACAATCGGTGATTTATCGCTTGAATATGTAATTGATGCGCTTGAATTATATCCACCTGCAGAAGGATTGCGTGACCGTATTATTCATTGCCAGCTTGCTCGTGAAGACTTAATTGAAAGAATGAAGAGTTTGCAAGCAATCATTGATATTCAGCCTGTCTTTGTATC
This sequence comes from Bacillus cereus group sp. MYBK30-2, assembly GCF_051915945.1. NCBI lineage: Bacteria > Bacillati > Bacillota > Bacilli > Caryophanales > Bacillaceae > Bacillus > Bacillus cereus group sp. MYBK30-2. The sequence goes on along the minus strand of NZ_JBQAFR010000002.1, from coordinate 1,235,618 downwards.
GTCGGATTTTCCATCAGTTATTGAAAAACTAGGAGAACATCGCCTTCGTTATGCATACGCTTGGAAGACATTACTCGATGCGGGATTACATTGTAACGGAGGATCTGATGCTCCAATTGAACAAGTAAATCCGTTTTTAGGCATATATAGTGCTGTTACACGTCGAAGCTTTATTGACGGTGTATGCTATATGCCAGAAGAAAAGTTAACGGTATATGAGGCAGTTTCTTTGTTTACGACAGGAAGTGCATACGCAATTGGCAAAGAAGCGAAGCGGGGGCAAATCGCAAAAGGATATGAAGCAGACTTTACGATATTAGATCGCAACATATTTGAAATTGAGCCAGAAGAAATAAAAGAAGTACAAGCAGAAATGACCGTCATTGATGGGGAGATTGTGTATAGAAAAGATGTGTGAAAGTATATTAGCGATTTTCGGAATATATCGACCGCAACTCAAAATATATCAGTGATTTTTAAAATATATCGATTTACCGATAAAAACTGACAATGATATGAGGCTGTGCGCCAATAGCGGGGGAAATAAATAACCCTCGAATTATGGGATTTCCATAATTCGAGGGTTATTTTATTACTATAAAAACGTTCTCTGTACTTTTTCCCAGAAGGAATTATTTTTTAGTTTAACAGTTTTAATTTGTTTATCGCTTAATCGAACAACGGCTTTTTCCACTTGTTTAATGCTAAGTGCTTCGTTATCCATTCCGATAACAGGATAATCATTTCCATCTGGTCTAAGTTTTAAAGTTAACGTACGTTCGTGATTTAAAAGAAACGGTGATCCGAGTGTACGGTATGTGTTGTTATTTAAAGATGCTAGTTCGCTTACTTGGAAACATGGGATAAGTGGATCGACAACTGCACCATGTAATGATTTATTATAAGCGGTACTTCCTGTTGGTGTGGAGATAACTAATCCATCACCTCTAAATGTTTCGAAATATAAATCGTCGACGTGTACATCTACGACAAATGTTTTAATGATGCTAGAGCGTAATGAGAACTCATTTAAACAATGGAAAGATGTGCCGTGATCTACATCTACTTTAATTGTTGGATACTTTCGCACTTCAATTTCATTTTTTGTAATTTCTTGAAGGGCTGTATCAACGTGGTCAATATGGAAATCGCAGTAGAAAGAAATTTCATCTTTCGTCGAAATACCTGCGTATAAGCAATCTTCTCTAAAACCAGTTTTGCGAACGGCTTGTAAGAAAGTTCCATCATCTCCAACGCTGACGATAGCGTTTGCATTTTTTGGATGATCTAATATGGTAAATCCATTCTCCTCTAAAATACGATATATTGGTTTCATTTTTTCAACGAGCGTTACTTTGTCATCACCATAAAAGAAAAATAAATTGCGACGATCTGCCATTATGTATCCCTCCACTGCAGTCAAATTTTCTAATCTTAGTGCTGCATATCATGAGAGTGTATTCTGAATGATATGCTCAAATAGTATATTTCGATATAAAATGTCAAAATTCCTTTTTATTTTTAGAAAAATTTTTATATTCAATTTTATAAAAGGTTGTTTAATGATGAATAAACTTGTCGATAATGGGTATGGAGTGAAAGGATGGTACGAATGAAATGGCTCGTAATTGGAATGATAATTCTTCTACTTTTTATTTTGCTAATACTACTATCGAAAATATCGCTTAAGGTGACGTTTTTATATTCAGAAATGGAAAAACAGTGTTTATTTCAAGTGAAAATATGGATGATTCGATATACGTTTGATGTATTGGAAAGAATTGAGAAACAGCAGAAAAAGACAGGGCAAAAAATCGAAAAAGCTGAAAAAGATGGCGGAATAGATAATAAAATTATGGCACAACTTGATAGCATTGGAGAACTGATAAAAAAGCTTCAAGAAGTTCATACTATTCTTAAAGATTTTCTCAAACGAGTGAAAATCAATGGTTGGAAATGGCATTCGCAAATTGGAGCAGGCGACGCAGCTAGTACTGGAATTGTCACTGGATATGCATGGGGGACAAAAGGAATGGCTGCTGGAGTTGTAGGACAATATATGCATATTGTCGACGTACCAGAATTTGAAATTACACCTGTTTTTCAAGGGAAGGGATTTGCATCAAGATGTGAATTAACGGCTTCCTTTCATATATTTCGTACTGTGAAAACAGGGGTAAAACTACTCATGTTTATGAGAAAGCAAAAGTCTGGTATGGCAGATAAATCTGTTCAAGCATAGGGGGGATATAGAATGGACCATCCAATTCAAGGCTTAATGACAACCGCAATGCAGCATTTAAAACAAATGACTGATGTAAATACAATTGTTGGTGATCCAATTAAAGCGGCAGATGGAAGTGTAATTCTTACCGTTTCAAAAGTAAGTTTTGGATTTGCTGCTGGTGGAAGTGAATTTGGAAAAGTAGAACATTCTGGTCGTCATCCATTTGGAGGAGGTAGCGGTGGTGGAGTTTCCATTAATCCAGTTGCCTTTCTCGTTATAAATGGAGAAGGTGTGAAAGTTTTACATTTAGATAAACAAACACATGTTATTGACAAAATAATTGAATTAGCGCCACAAGCTGTTGATAAAGTGAAAGAAATGATGGATAAACGAAAAGAAGATGATCCAGAATTTCAAATTTAATGAGTAAAGAAGCTAATCAATGGATTAGCTTCTTTATTTTTTTGTAAATGAAGCGATTTTATTTGCATTATCGATAGGGACAAACTATCATTTACATTGTACATATTTTGTTTAAATAAGGGAGGATTTTTAAGTGGCAAACGTAACTTTTAAAGGTAACCCAATTACTTTAGTTGGAACAGAAGTTAAAGTTGGCGACCAAGCGCCAAACTTCCAAGTATTAGCAAATGACTTATCTCCAGTAAGTTTAGAAACATACAAAGGTGAAGTGAAATTAATTAGTGTTGTACCTTCAATCGACACAGGTGTATGTGATGCACAAACTCGTCGTTTTAACCAAGATGCAGCAGGTATTGAGAATGCGAAAGTATTAACAATTAGCGTTGATTTACCATTCGCTCAAAAACGCTGGTGTGCAGCTAACGGTTTAGAAAATGTTGCGACACTTTCTGACCACCGTGACCTTTCATTCGGTGAAGCTTACGGCCTAGTAATGAAAGAACTTCGTTTACTTGCTCGTGCAGTATTCGTAGTAGATAGCAATGACAAAGTAGTTTACGTAGAATACGTAAGCGAAGGTACAAGCCATCCAAACTATGAAGCAGCATTAGAAGCAGCAAAAGCTGCGAAGTAATGTAAAAGAAGACGACCTCTAATTAAAGTTTTACTTTAGAAGAGGTCGTCTTTTCTCATATATTGTTAACAGGACCAATATATGAGAAAAGACGTTACATCATAAACAACTTGAAGGGGAGCTCTTTAGAAGAGGTCGCTTTTTCTTTTTGGAAAAAATCACTTTGTGGTATGATATAGGTTATGTGTAAATGAGAGAAGGAGGAATGTACGTGAGTCAGGCAGTAGAAACATTATTTTCTATTTTTGATTCTTCTACGGTAGTTTTACGTAAAGAATTAGATGTAACATATTTAGAGGCGCTTGTAGAAACAGGTGATAACTTGTTTGAAGGAGCGATTTTACAAGAGGAATTATCCGAATCAACAATTGAAAGGTTGAATCGTGAATATAGTACGTTTAATGAAGAAACATATAAAGGTGAAGAAATTCGTAAAGCATTTCAGCTAGCCATTTTAAAAGGAATGAAAGAAGGCGTGCAAGCGAATCACGAAATGACGCCTGATGCAGTTGGAATGTTCATGAGCTACTTATTCCATAAATTTATGCAAGGTCAAAAAGAAATTACTGTTTTAGACCCTGCAATTGGAACAGGTAACTTAATGACTACAGTGTTTAATAGTGCCAAAGAAGGACTAGCAATGAGTGGATTTGGTGTAGAAGTGGATGAAGTGTTAATCAAACTTGCTTTAGTAAATGCGAATTTACAAAAGCATGCAATCGAATTCTTCCATCAAGATGGACTAGCACCACTTTATATCGATCCAGTTGATGCAGTTGTTTCAGATTTACCAATTGGTTACTATCCAAATGAAATCGGTGCAAGTGAATATACATTAAAAGCAGACGAAGGAATGTCATATGCGCATCACTTGTTTATTGAACAAAGTGTGAAACATACGAAAGAAGGCGGGTATTTATTCTACTTAGTACCAAACTTCATTTTTGAAAGTGATCAAGCGCCAAAACTACATGCATTTATTAAAGAAACATGCTTTATTCAAGGGTTGTTACAGCTACCTGTTTCCATGTTTAAAAACGAGAAAAATGCAAAAAGTATATTTGTTCTCCAAAAGAAAGGCCAGGGTGTAACAATGCCGAAACAGGCACTACTAGTGGAATTACCTAAATTCTCTAACATGAAGGCTATGGAGAACATTATGGATCAATTAAATACTTGGTTTGCAACACATAAATAATACAATATATATGTAACAGGGTTAGTATCTAATATAGTACAGTTGTATATGATATATAATATTTTTTAATATATACAAGATTAAACTGAATTTTTTTGAAATCTGTAATATATTTTTTTTCTTGGTGTTACAATTTTTTCACTTGAAATATATGTCGTACGATGTTTAAATTAAAATCGTGAGTATAAAATTTACTGATGATGAAACGTTTTCATTATGAGTGAATTTAATTAGATAAAATCGAGCGGTTTGTGGAATGATCCACACAACTACCAAGAAAAAAGGGGCGAAAGACTAGATGTCAAAAATCATCGCGATTAACGCAGGAAGCTCTTCCTTAAAATTCCAATTATTTGAAATGCCAAGTGAAACAGTATTAACAAAAGGTTTAGTAGAACGTATCGGTTTAGAAGATAGTATCTTCACAATTACTGTGAACGGTGAAAAACAAACAGAAGTAACAAGTATCCCAGATCATGGAGTAGCAGTTAATATGTTACTTAACAAATTAACTGCAAATGGAATTTTGAAATCTCTTGATGAGATTAGTGGTATCGGTCACCGCGTTGTACACGGCGGCGAAAAATTTGATGATTCTGCTTTAATTACTGATGAAGTATTAGCAGAGATCGAAAATTTAAGCGAATTAGCACCACTTCATAATCCAGCACACGTTGTTGGTATTAAAGCGTTTCAAGCAGTACTTCCGAACGTACCATCAGTAGCAGTATTCGATACAGCATTCCATCAAACAATGCCGGAATCTGCATTCCTATACAGCTTACCATATGAGTACTATGAGAAATTCGGCATCCGTAAATACGGTTTCCACGGAACTTCTCATAAATATGTAACACAGCGTGCAGCTGAATTATTAGGTCGTCCACTTGAAAGCTTACGTTTACTTTCTTGTCACTTAGGTAATGGTGCAAGTATCACAGCAGTAGAAGGCGGTAAGTCTATCGATACTTCTATGGGCTTCACTCCACTTGCTGGTGTAACAATGGGTACACGTTCTGGTAACGTTGACCCTGCGTTAATTCCATATGTCATGGAAAAAACAGGCCAAACGGTAGAAGAAGTAATTAACGTATTAAACAAGAAGAGTGGTATGTTAGGTCTTACTGGTTACTCTAGTGACCTACGTGATATCATTGCGAAAGAAGAAGAAGGCGACCACCGTGCGAAAGTAGCACTTGACGTATTCGTAAGCCGTATTCACAAATACATCGGTTCTTACACAGCTCGTATGAAAGGTGTTGACGCAATCATCTTCACAGCTGGTATCGGTGAGAACAGTGCAGTTATTCGTGAGCGCGTATTAGAAGGCCTTGAGTACATGGGCGTATACTTCGATGCAAAACGCAATAACATCTTTGGTGAAGAAGCATTCATCAGCTTCCCACACTCTCCAGTAAAAATTATCGTAATTCCAACTGACGAAGAAGTTATGATTGCTCGTGACGTATTACGTCTTGGAAACATTGGTTAATATATGCATGAAAAAGACGAGATCCTAAAGGATTTCGTCTTTTTTCTTTTGGATAAACTTTATGATTCCATCCGGATATAGTACTTTTTCCTTTTGAATGAATGCAGTGATGGGGATCCATTTTGCATAGGAAGATGTTTGTTCATCATATATGGGGAGTATTTCTGTTGTATGTAGTGATGTATTTAAAAGGTGGATTGTATATAGTTGAATAATCTCATGAGCAATTTCATCATCTGCATGAAAAATGTTTTCCAAGCAACCTAAATAATCGATAATTTCCACTTCTGTATGAAGTTCCTCTTTAAACTCCCGAATGACTGTTTCAGCCGATTTTTCTCCGAGTTCAATTGATCCACCAAGAGGTCGGTAATATGTTTCATCGGCCGTGCTATACTCTTGTACGAGAAGGAAATTATCTCGTATTACAATACCGAAGGCCTTTGCACGTGGATACATGTATGTGATCGCCCCTTATTCATTAATATGTGGATAATTATAATTTGAAATATGGAGAAAATCACCTTTTTATTCAATTGGTTGAGCTAATTGTAAAGAATAAGCGGAAATATGTTACAATAGAAAAAAATCGAACGAGGTGGTTGTTGCGATGCGATCGAAGCGAGAACAAGCCATTTTAGAAAATATAAAAGAGTGGGAAGGGCAATTAGTAGAGCAAGAAGCGACTGATTTTCAAAAAATGTTTGATAAGTGGTTGCATACTACAATTACGAAACTGCCTGAGAAAAAACGAAAAGATTTCTTTGCGAAAGCAGATGGATGGCTCTTTCATTTGCATGCACTCATTCAAAGTTCGCAATCACAGTTAGATGCACGTAATCGTATTTTAGGAACATCGAGATTATTTGATGAATCAATTGAGCAACTTGAAGATTTGAAGGCGTTATCTATTGATCAATTAACATACATAGCAGAGCAGCAAACAGCACGTCATCGTCTATATTCATTCGTACAAGGCGGGGCAACAGGTGCTGGCGGTCTATTATTATTAACAGCTGATTTTCCGGTTATGATTGCGTTAAATGTGAAGGCTGTACAACTTATTGCGACATCATTTGGGCATGATGTGAACAAGCCGTATGAAATGATGCTCGCGTTGAAAGTATTCCATGCAGCATTATTACCAGCAAGACTTCAGCAATATGCATGGTACAATTTACTGAGAGAACTCGAGCAAGAAGATTCATTCTTTTATGAAGGAGACGAAGAAGTGTTAAAGCCAGCTTCTACGGAGGTTGTGTTAAAACAAATTTTGAAGACATTTTCGATTTATGCTCTTCGTCGTAAATTACTCCAAGGTATTCCTGTACTCGGAATGGCAATTGGCTCTACAGTGAACTATCGCTTAACGAGGAATGTTACTGAATTTGCAAATAAGTTTTATCAAGTACGCTACATATTAGAAAAAGAAAAGAGAGCATGAAAAAAAGCGAGAGGCCGAAGCCTTTCGCTTTTTAGTTTGTCGCATGTTTTTTGGACATTGGAATAGATACTGGTTGCTTTTCTGCTTTTGGATAGTAAATTAAATCCAATGTTTTTGCCTGTACGGCAATCGAAAGAATAGTAAAAGCGATTTCTGTCCAATTTAAATAATATAATGAAAGCGCAAGAACAATCGCGTCAAAGACGAAGAAAATTTGCCCAATTGTAAAACGAGTTCGTTTACTTAATACAATTGTTAAAATGTCGTCTCCACCGGTTGCACCGCCAAATCGCAATATAAAACCGAGTCCAATACCAGCTAAAGCACCGCCAACTATTGCAGCTATAAATAAATTATTTGATAAGTCTACCGTAAAAGGAGAATAATTTTCCATAAGGGAATAAAATACTCCGAATGAAATTGAACCTAAGAATGAATAGCCAACCATTTTTTTACCTAAAAATGAAGCGCATAGTAAAATAATAGGGATATCCATTATTACAGTTGAAATAGATGGTGAAATATCATAAAAATTTTGGATGAATAGTGCAATACCTACAAAGCCACCTTCTGTTAAGTGGTTTTGGAAGTGAATGTGATATAGCGCTGCTGCTAAAATAAATGAACCGATTAAAACCATAAAAACTTCTTTAATAATTTGTCGACTTTGGATGTTCCTCATCGTTATTCCTTCTTTCCGTAGTTAGTAGTCCTTTTTTGTGTTGTAAACTAACTACGAGCTCACATGTAGCTTTCAGTTAGTTTACGAAAAAACTAACTACGCTATATGTCGCTGAAGAAATAACGAATAATCCTCTCGTCCATCAATTCTCCCTACCTTCGTTTTAGTTTAAGTCTTAAAACGACTAAACAAAACGTGGAGTAGGATTCGTCATTTAGCAATCCTGCTCTTCTTTGTTTTGTTTAGCTAGTAACAATTAAGTCCTAAACAAAACGCTATGTGTAAGAAGAGTCTTTTTTTTGCCAAATTATCCTTCGGGCAATCATAATTTCCCCACTCTCGTATTTTTTTCGCTAGACTAAAGTATCTGAGCTGAAAAATACGCTACGTGTATGATTCGTCAATACGATGCCACATGCTCCTTCGAGCGATCATGATATCAAAATCCCTTCCTTCAAGATTTATATTATTATATCATACTTTCAAAAAATGTATGCGGATGGAAACCGACAATAAACGGAGGGAATCTACAAAAATTGTTATGTTTAAATATTTTTGTAGAAAAGCCTAAGCTATTCCGTAAGATTGGACAGTTTTTAAAGTTTGTCCAATAAGTAAGAAAAGATGGGTCTTTATTCAGTGGTATTGTTCTTATCACTTTTATCTTTAAAAAATGCATCCCAGCTAATCACACTTAAAAAAGTTAAAGCGATAATAATGAAAGCTCGCATAAGTTTGAGGCCTCCTTTTGTACATAGTATATGAATAATTCATTTTGGGATGTGTCATTTTTTTACAAATTCTAATTGTTATGAGATTATATTGATATAGATAGATGAAAGGGAGAGTGGAGATATGCTAAAAGACATGTTTAAAAGAAAAGAATTAAAATGTGTTTCATGTCAGAAAAAGATTGAATACGAAGAAGAGCTTGTTGCTTTTGTGAAGTTGCCGAAAGAAAGAAGTATATTAGTTGGCCCGTTTGATGTATGTTTAGCAAAAACAGCGCAAGAAATATATTGTAAATCGTGTTACGACAAAAAAGCATGACCCAAAGTAATTGAGGGGCATGCTTTTTTCATTGGTGTGCTTTTCCCTCAGATACATTTTGAGTAAGTCGATACCAAAGCCAAAGATCATTAATGATGGAAGCGAGATCGGCAATTTCTGAATTAAGTTTGCAAGAAATTTCGAAGTCTTCCTCGTTATTTAAATGATGTTGTTTTGCATTAATATAGTGTTCGAGTTCTTTTATGCGATCAGGAATTTTCCCGCGAACTTGTTCCCATTTTAGTAAAATAGCATGTTGCATTTTTTCGGGGATGTCTTCCCAGTCTTCTTGTAAATGCGGAATTTCAATTTCTAGATGTTCATCGTATAAGAAATACTTTTCCATAAGTTCACCCCCATTTTCCTGCTTATATTGTACATAAAAACAGAAAGAAGTTCGACGAAATTGTTTGAAAAAAATTGAAAATGCCCCTTGATACATTTTATAAAAGGTGTTAAAGTTTGAATTATTATAAAAGAAAATGAATATTTATTCTTTAGGGGGATGCAAAATGGAGAAGAAAAAAGTTGTGTTAGCATATTCCGGAGGTCTTGATACTTCCGTTGCAATTAAATGGTTACAAGAGAAGAATTATGATATTATCGCGCTTTGTTTAGATTTAGGGGAAGGTAAAGACTTAGCATTTGTAAAAGAAAAAGCACTTTCAGTAGGAGCAATTAAATCGTATATGATTGATGTTCAAGAAGAATTCGCGAATGAATATGCATTGATGGCATTACAGGCCCATACGTTGTATGAAGGGAAATATCCTCTCGTTTCTGCATTATCTCGTCCACTTATTGCGAAGAAATTAGTAGAAATCGCAGAACAAGAAGGTGCAACTGCAGTTGCACACGGATGTACAGGGAAAGGGAATGACCAAGTTCGTTTCGAGGTTTCTATTCAAGCATTAAATCCTTACTTAGAAGTGATTGCGCCTGTGCGTGAATGGAAATGGTCACGTGAAGAAGAAATTGCATATGCAAAAGAAAACGATGTACCAATTCCGATTAATTTAGATAGCCCATTTTCAATCGACCAAAACTTATGGGGACGCAGCAACGAATGTGGAATTTTAGAAGATCCATGGGCAGCGCCGCCAGAAGATGCATACGAGATGACATTGGCATTAGAAGATACACCAAATAAACCAGAGTTTGTAGAAATTGGATTTGAAGCAGGAGTACCGACGACTTTAAACGGCACTGCATATTCGCTTTCTGAATTAATTAAAACGTTAAATGCACTTGCTGGCAAACATGGCGTGGGACGTATCGACCATGTAGAAAATCGCCTTGTTGGTATTAAATCTCGTGAAGTATATGAATGCCCAGCAGCAATGACATTAATAACAGCGCATAAAGAACTTGAAGATTTAACACTTGTGAAAGAGGTTGCTCATTTCAAACCGATGATTGAGCAAAAACTAACAGAATTAATTTATAACGGCTTATGGTTCTCACCTTTAAAACAAGCACTCAATGCTTTCTTACAAGAAACGCAAAAACATGTAACAGGTACAGTGCGTGTGAAATTATTTAAAGGTCATGCAATTGTAGAAGGGCGTAAGTCTGAATACTCTTTATACGATGAAAAATTAGCAACGTATACTGTCGATGATGAATTTAATCATGATGCAGCAGTTGGATTCATTTCATTATTCGGTTTACCTACGAAAGTATATAGTCAAGTGAATCAAAAGAAGGTGGAAGCGTGAGCAAACTTTGGGGCGGACGTTTTACAGAAGAAGCGGAAGCATGGGTTGAAGAGTTTGGAGCATCCATCTCCTTCGATCAACAATTAGTAAATCAAGATATAAATGGGAGTATTGCACACGTAACAATGCTAGCAAAACAAGGCATCGTTACGAAAGAAGAAGCAGAGAGAATAAAGATAGGGCTTCAGTATTTATTAAAAGAAGCAAAAGAGAATAAGCTTCAATTCTCGGTAGAAGCAGAAGATATTCATTTAAACATTGAAAAAATGTTAATTGAACAAATTGGCGAAGTAGGAGGGAAACTTCATACAGGCCGAAGCCGTAACGATCAAGTAGCGACAGATATGCACTTATATTTAAAAGAAAAAGTAGAACATATTATAAAAGCTACCAAACAATTGCAAACTGTTCTTGTTCATCAAGCGGAAAATAACATTGAAACAATTATGCCTGGCTATACGCACTTACAGCGTGCCCAGCCGATTTCATTTGCGCACCATATCCTTGCTTACTTTTGGATGTTAGAGCGCGATGTGAATCGTTATGAAGATTCGTTAAAGCGTATTAACATTTCACCATTAGGAGCAGGAGCGCTAGCTGGTACAACATTCCCGATTGACCGAGAATATAGTGCGGAGCTTCTTGGATTTAATGGAATCTATGAAAATAGTTTAGATGCGGTAAGTGATCGTGATTTCATACTGGAGTTTTTAAGTAACTCATCTATGCTCATGATGCACTTATCACGCTTTTGTGAAGAACTTATTTTATGGAGTAGTCAAGAGTTTCAATTTATTGAAATGAGTGATCAATACGCGACAGGAAGTAGCATTATGCCGCAAAAGAAAAATCCCGATATGGCTGAGCTCATTCGCGGTAAAACAGGCAGAGTATATGGCAATTTATTTAGCTTACTTACTGTAATGAAAGGATTGCCGCTTGCTTACAATAAAGACTTACAAGAAGATAAAGAAGGAATGTTTGATACAGTGAAAACAGTAGAAGGATGCCTTCATATTATGGCGGGCATGCTTGAAACGATGACTGTAAACAAAGAAAAAATGGGGCAAGCTGTGACGCAAGATTTCTCTAACGCAACAGAAATTGCTGACTATTTAGCAAGCAAGGGACTGCCATTCCGTCAAGCTCATGAAATTGTTGGGAAGTTAGTTCTACATTGCACACAAAAAGGAATCTATTTATTAGATGTACCACTTGAAACATATAAAGAAATGAGTCCGTTATTTGAAGAAGATTTATATGAGGTTCTTTCACCATATGCAGCTGTAAAGCGCCGTAACAGTGCTGGTGGAACAGGCTTTGAACAAATTGAAAAAGCTTTGGAGAAAGCGAAGAGTTTAACTAAAGAGGTTATTAAAAATTAAGTTGGAAAGTACGCCATTCTGTTAAAGGGTGGCGTACTTTCTTTTTTTTTAGTATTCAAGTTATGATATAGTAAAAAATAATAATTGAGGGGAATCTATGAAAAGAACAATATTTATCGTTGTACTATTAATTAGCTTACTTGCAAATGTTAAAGTATTTCTTTTGGACAAATATATGATTGTTGGTGAACAAGAGAAGCGAGAAGAAGCGATTATTGCAACGATGTGGCATCTGCAAGAAAAAGGATATAAAGAAAGTGATATTTCATACATAAAACCGGCCTTTTATAGTAAAATCGGTTCTTACGGTATGAATGTACAGTTTAAAGATGAACCAAATGAATCGTATACATATAGAGTTTCGAAAGATGCTAAAACAAATGAACTAACTGTACACCAGGATAGCAATGCGCCAGGTGGTATGGGTGGGAAGCATCAGGAACTTAAATAGATAAGAGAGACTGCTAAAAAGTAATATTAGCAGTCTTTTATATTTTTAGAGGTGCATCGAGCGTTTTATAGTCATTTTTCATAATGATAAAATGATGCTTCTCATGAATCACTAATAGTTGAATAGATTGAATAAGGTTAGGATAGTGAGCAATTGGATCTAAAAATACGATATGTCCTGCAATATTTTCTTCTATATTTTGAACTAGTTTTTTTATTTCATCTGTTTCACGTGAAAGTAATTCTTCTAATTCGTTTACATTCATAGCGTAATAGACTTTTTTTGAAGGGATTAAAATCCAAGGGGCTTTCATCCCTTTTCCATGCTTTTCTTTATATTCGGCATAAATGTCATGTATTTCAGTTTCAAATGGGGTATTTCTTCTTAGTTTGGCATAGGGGATAAGAGCGAAAGAGAATTTAATCGCTACTTTTAGCATCCTTGCAATTAAATATAAGTGATAAAAGTGCTCACCAATAGACCATTTTGTGTCTTCTTTCTTATACCATAGTTGCTCTTGTGAAAGTGAATGAAGTTTAGGAAGGAATTGGTTTCTTTGTACATGTAATGTGTGAAAGTGTTTTGAGATATTTTCAGATTTCATAGTAGAGCATCCTCCATACATGTTTTTCCTAATTATAACATTTTACATGTGAATATAATTAAGCCTAGAACAATATGTTCTAGGCTTAATTATCCATCGATTAATCATACTTATGTCGATCTTCCGTAATTCGAATATACTCAATATCCATCAAATCTCGAAGTAGCGCTCCGTGACTTAGTTCAACCCCATGCTTTTCTTTAAAGTGTGAGCGAATTGTATTTAACATTTCGATTTCTTTTCCGTTCACATCTAAAATGATTCGTTCATAATCTTCCATAAAGCATCCTCCTTTTTTAAACACATATATTTTGTCCGTCTATTTCTAAAAAATGTATGTTGACCTAATGTTAGGAAATAAGAAAGGAATGGAAGGTGAGACGTATTTATTTTATAGGGTTAATTTTGTACACGCTAATTGTATTACACGTGTAAAGTGACAAAAAATTGTTTCATTTACAATAAAGTCGTTAAAAAATGGAAGTCATTCTATCCAACAATCGGGCTATATTTTGGAGGGAAATAAAAAAGTCTAGTTCTTTTTTTATGTTATTCTGGTAAAATTAGGCTGACATCATATGAAAATACTTTAGGAGGAGTTACAAGTTGAAAGTGGTTTTAGGATTTTTGAAAAAGAGATGGAAATATGTAATAACAGCATTGATTGCTCTTAGTATTGGAGCTGCAGTTGGTCCTTCGCAAGGGCAAATTGATGATGCGAATGCTAGAGTAGATGAATTAAAAAAACAACTGTCTGTTAAAACAGAAACCGTAGCGAGCCTTGAAATAAAAAATAAAGATTTACAAGCGAAAGTAGATGAAGCAGCTCCATGGTTTAAAATGCAAGATGAGCAGAAGCAAAAAGAAGCTGAAGAGAAACGTTTAGCGGCAGAAAAAGCAAAACAAGAAGCAGAGGCAGCCGCTAAAGCTAAAGCGGATGCAAAAGCAGCAGAAGCAGAACAATCACAAGAGCAAATTACAGTTGATAAAGTGAAAGAAATTATTGGGCAGTATTCTCTTGGAGGAAATGACAAATTAAATAACGTTTCTGTTGAAAATGGTGAAATAAAAGCAACTATTGTATTAGCATCCAACGAATTATTTTCTGCTAAGGATATGGCAGTTAATGGATACAGCCAATTATCAGATGAGTTATTAAACCATAAAGGTTGGCAAATATTAAATGTTACATATGATAATATAGGAAGTATTAGTATGAATCGTAATGAAAAGGAAACAAATGAGTTTGGTGATTATTTCCCGACACTTGAAATTGAGAAAAGATTAAAATGATAAAATAAGCATCCTTATAGGGCGCATAGCCATCAAGTTAAGGAAATGAGTAAAATCCGACAAAAAAGGTTATCTTTCCATACACACCGTATGGAAAGATAACCTTTTTTGTGTCTGAACTCAACGATACTATATAGAAAGAATTACATATATTAGGTGAAGAGTTTAGAGGGGAAGAAGAAAATCCTATTTAAGAAGAAGCGAGAGAACTAGCGAGTAAGAGAATAGAAGAGGAAATAAAGAAACTTGGGGAACAAAGGTGGTTGGGAACAACATAATCCAGATTATCGAATTCCTAAAGTATAAATAAAAATAGGGTAGGTAAGAGGTTTCCTCTTACCTACCCTATTTATTTTTATAAATTAAAGATCACCTTGCTCCTCATCACCACGAACAACAAGGACATCGCATTTCGCATAGCGAATAATATGTTCAGAGACGCTACCAATTAGGAAACGTTCTACAGCATTTAAACCAGTTGCACCGCACATAATTAAATCCACTTTATGTGTTGGGGCAATTTCTTTTGAGATTTTAGATTTTGGATTACCAAATTCTAATACAGTTTCCACTTTTTCAAGACCAGCTTCAACCGCAGTCTTTTTGTAGTCTTCTAATAAGTCTTCTGCAAAGAGGTTTGCACGCTCAGCAATAGCGCGGCTATAAGCCTCTACTGCGGAATATGCTTTCACATCAACGATATGAGCAATTGTTAATGTTGCATTGTTTCGTTTTGCGACTTGAATTGCTTTCTTAAAGGCTTTTTCTGCTTCTTTGGAACCGTCCACTGCAATTAAAATATTTGTATATGTATTATTCATAGTAGATTCCTCCCAATTCATTTTTATAACCGTTTACAACTTAATTATAAAACAAATTATGGTAATGTGCTTGCTAAAACGTTACAGAATTTCGAAAACTCTGTTTTAGTTCATTTTAGTTGTAATTGGAGCGAGAACTTGTTACATATGAAGTATAGCAATTTAAAAGGAGGCAGTTTTGTGAGACACGCGCTCATTACAGCCGGTACGAAAGGTTTAGGAAAGCAAGTAACAGAAAAGTTATTGGCTAAAGGATATTCAGTAACAGTAACGTATCATAGTGATATATGTGCTATGGAAATAATGAAAGAAACTTATAAAAATATGGAAGAACGTCTACAGTTCGTGCAAGCTGATGTCACGAAAAAGGAAGATTTACATAAAATAGTAGAAGAAGCGATGAGCCGTTTTGGCAAAATTGACTTTTTGATTAATAATGCTGGTCCGTATGTATTTGAACGGAAAAAATTAGTCGATTACGAAGAAGACGAATGGAATGAAATGATCCAAGGTAATTTAACAGCGGTGTTTCATTTATTAAAACTTGTCGTGCCGATTATGAGAAAACAGAAATTTGGTCGTATTATTAACTACGGTTTTCAAGGAGCAGATAGCGCGCCTGGATGGATTTATCGTTCAGCCTTTGCAGCTGCGAAAGTAGGGCTTGTTTCATTAACGAAAACAGTAGCTTACGAAGAAGCGGAATATGGTATTACTGCGAACATGGTTTGTCCTGGTGATATAATTGGTGAAATGAAAGAAGCGACGATTCAAGAAGCACGAAAGCTAAAAGATAGTAACACACCAATTGGTAGATCCGGAACAGGTGAAGATATCGCAAGAACTATTTCGTTTTTATGTGAGGAAGATTCAGATATGATTACCGGTACAATTATTGAAGTAACAGGTGCGGTTGATGTTATCCATAAACATCTTAAATAATGAGTAGTTGTAGTAATTGGACAGGTGATTTTCATATATAAGAATCATACTGTCCTTTTATGTGGAAGAAATTCTATCGGAAAACTTGTATTATTTTTTGTCAAATATTGAGATATTATGTTAAAATATAAGAGCGTAGAAAGCGCTTTAAAAAATGATTCAGGGGTCATTTCATAACTCAAGGGGGAACTAATAATGCGTATCGGTATTCCAACAGAAATTAAAAACAATGAAAACCGTGTGGCAATGACGCCAGCGGGAGCTGTACATTTAGTACAAAATGGTCATGAAGTTTTTGTTCAAAAAGGATCAGGTGTAGGATCAGGCTTTACAGATGAAGAATACGTACAAGCTGGTGCGAAACTTGTTGAAACTGCTGAAGAAGCATGGAATCAAGATATGGTTATGAAGGTAAAAGAGCCAGTTGAAAGTGAATACGGTTATTTCCGCGAAGGTTTAATTTTATTCACATACTTACATTTAGCTCCAGAGCCAGAATTAACAAAAGCATTAATTGATAACAAAGTTGTATCAATTGCATACGAAACAGTACAATTAGAGAATCGTTCTTTACCATTACTTGCACCAATGAGTGAAGTTGCAGGCCGTATGGCTGCGCAAATCGGTGCACAATTCCTTGAGAAAAACAAAGGCGGTAAAGGTATTTTACTTGCAGGTGTTCCAGGGGTTAAACGCGGTAAAGTAACAATTGTCGGCGGTGGTCAAGCTGGTACAAACGCAGCAAAAATTGCAGTTGGTTTAGGTGCAGATGTAACAATCATTGACTTGAGTGCAGAACGTCTTCGTCAATTAGATGATATTTTTGGTAATCAAGTAAAAACGTTAATGTCTAACCCATACAACATTGCAGAAGCTGTTAGAGAATCTGATCTTGTAATCGGTGCAGTATTAATTCCAGGTGCAAAAGCACCAAAACTTGTAACAGAAGAAATGATTAAATCAATGGAACCAGGTTCTGTCGTTGTAGATATCGCGATTGACCAAGGTGGTATTTTCGAAACAACTGACCGTATTACAACTCACGACAACCCAACTTATGAAAAACATGGTGTTGTTCACTATGCAGTTGCAAACATGCCAGGTGCGGTTCCACGCACATCAACTCTTGCGTTAACAAACGTAACAGTACCATATGCAGTACAAATTGCTAACAAAGGCTACAAAGATGCTTGCTTAGGCAACTCTGCATTACTAAAAGGTATTAACACATTAGATGGATATGTAACATTCGAAGCAGTTGCAGAAGCGCACGGCTTACAATATGCTGATGCAAAAGAACTTCTTGAAAAAGCTCCTGCTTTATCATAATAGAAATAAAATAAAGACCTTTCCTTTGTAGGAAGGGTCTTTTTGTTTAAACTAATTATCTAATTTCTTCACAATTTTCAAGCCGAACATCATTGTGAAGAAAAGAATTCCAAACAAGTAATACAAGGCATACTCAACTCGTATCATCGAATTTTTATCAGTGATATATAAAATAAATAGTATCGCAGAGCCGATTAAATGAGAGAGACCGAAAATTTGCGCCATAAGTTTTAAACTCATCTTCTCGATTCTTTCATCAATCTCAGGTAATGGATATCTCTCGGCATCGTTCTTTTTTTTCTTAAAGAATATTCGTTTCACTACTAATAGTATCAAGGCTAAGAGTATGTATACGCCAGCGAATAGAAGGACAGAGCGAATCTTTTCTTCATCATTACTATTGAAATAAAGAAAAGTTGAACCTAACAATAAAATGGTAAGATTCGAAATGAATTCTTGATTTAAAGTATTTTTCATTATTTTTCCTCCCCAGTTTTATCTAATTGAAATAAATCTTCTACTTTACAGTTGAAAAACTCACATAATTTCAATGCTAATTCTAAACTTGGGTTGTATTTATTTTTCTCGATGGCGATGAGGGATTGACGAGTGATATTAACAGCGGAAGCTAATTGCTCTTGAGTGATGTCTCTAACGACGCGGAATTGTTTTACTTTATTTTGTATCAAATATACAAAGTCTCCTTTTTGTAAATTTGTTACATTCACTATATCCATTTTTAGGTAAAATGTAAATAAAACTTTACAAAAAGTGAACAAAACTTTACGAGAGATATTGCTTGTTACAATGTATATTTTTGTGATAATTTGGAATTAAACGGAAAGTGAAAGTCGATAGAGGGGATTGGGTGGGGAGAACTATGGAAACAGTAAATCTATTAGAGTTAACAAAAGATATTAAAGACCAACATAAGAACTTCGTCGTTTCAAATGTAAATAGTCATTGTTTACGAATTGCTGTATTTACTGGTGAATATGATTGGCACTATCATTCTAATTCGGATGAATTATTCATTGTGTTAGAGGGAGAATTACTGATCGATTTTCAAGATAGAGAGACGGCAGTTTTAAAGCCAAATGATTCTATTTTAATTCCAGCAGGTACAATTCATAGAACGAGAGCGTTGAAGAGAACGGTAAATCTTTGTTTTGAAAATGTAGAGGCGGATACAGTAATTGTGGAGGTCGTATGAGAAGGTTAGAGATTGAGGAATACGATAAAGTAATTCCGCTTTTAGAAGGGAATCAACGAACAACAACTTTTGCGTATGCAGTTTGTGATCAAATCATAGATGGTGAAATTTTTATAAATGAGAAATTAACAGCAGGACTAATCGTTACAGCTAACGGCATTTATTATTTGTTTGGCGACACTTATGACCGAAGTTTTACCGAAGATTTAGTTTCATATATTGAAACAGCTATTGAAAAAACAGAGAAACGATTTACACTGTTCACTTCGAGTAAAGAGTGGGAAATGATTATTGAAGAGCGTTTTAGTAATGTACTCCGGAAAATTCCAAGAATGACATTTCAATTTCAAAGAGAAGTTCTTGAAGAAAGAAAACAAGATTTTAACAAAAATACATATGAAGTTAAGCGTATTGATAAAAGCAATATAGAAAGAAGTAATGAATTTACAGAGGAATATTACAAAGAATATTGGGGATCAAAAGAAGCGTTTTTAAATAGTGGCTTTGGTTTTTGTATAGAACAAGATGGGATAATCATAGCTGAATGCGTCTCAATATTTAGCGGGAATGGTTTTGCTGAAATTGATATTGCTACGCATGAAGCATATCAAGGGAAAGGATTAGCTAAAGTTGTCGCAACAAGTTTCATTGAACATTGTATACAAAATCATATTACACCGTGCTGGGATTGTAATGTGGATAATATTCCTTCGCAAAAGTTAGCTAGTAAAATAAGTTTTCATAATCCAGTAGAATATGATCTATTTGTGCGTAAGAGAACGGGGGAATAAAAATGAATGTGGAATTAACGAGATTTAAGGTGAAGAAAGGTAAAAGTTATCGTGTAGATGAATGGATGCAGCTTCTTAATGACAATATGAAAGAAGTGCTTTTGACATTAAACGACGAAAAAATGTATGTAGAGACAATTTTCCGGGAAATAAGAGATGGAGAAGAGTACTTATATTGGTATTCTGTGCAAGGAGAAGGTGGTACTCTTGTCGAAAATTCTCATCATGAAGTTGATAAAAAACATTTAGAGTTTTGGTATGAATGTATTGATGAGGATGATCCAGCTGTCGATATGAAGACGGAAGTTGTTATGATTCAAGATGTTGTGAAAGAAGCGATGGAAAAATAGAGTAGTATTTTGCAAAAGATAAAACCGTCTTCTTTTTTGCGGCAATATATATTATTGGAGATGCTGTAGGATGAGAATTAGTAATAAATATATCACTCTCGATGAAATAGAGATAATAAGAGACTCCTTAGATAAATTGCATGAATATCATAACAGTAAATCAAAATATTTTTCTGGTGATTATCCAAGAATTACATTTGAGGAACGTATTGAAGAGTATAAAAGGAATTCAAAGTATGGGGAATACAGAATTGAATTATTAATTGATTCAGAAACAGATAATATATTAGGATTTTGTATAGCATATAGTAAAAAAATAAGCGGGAAGATTGAGGTTCTATTTGTTGATGAAAAATATCGAAGAAACGGACTCGGTTTGAAATTAATGAATAGTGCAGTGGAATGGTTTAAAGAACAACAAATAGATGAAATTGAATTAACGGTAGTGTACGGAAATGAAGCTGTATCGTTTTATCAAAAGTTGGGATTTTATCCACGTTCAATTATTATGACAACTAAATCATAACGATATTATGAGAATATACCTTTTAAAAGAGTGGAAGTTTTTGTTTCAAAAAAATTGATTTGTATGTTGGAAAATTAAAATATATGTGAGAAGCACATTAAAACAGATGTGCTTTTTATTATGAAAATTTTTTTAGAAAAGTTGTGTTTGGATACTTAATTAAAATTGGAGCAAATAGAAAAGAAGCGAAAGATATAGTGCAAGATACATTGTATAAAACTTTAGTGCTGATACAGGGTTAAAAGATCCTAAAAATGGCTATAAATGTTTTTGGATTTGAAGGGAGTTATGCAAAAGTAAAAGAAGGTGTGAAAAACGATTTAACAATATACTCAAAAGAGTTTCTGTACCAAATGAAGTCTTTAGCAAAAAATAGTGAAGGTATACCAAGTGATTATTTTGAACAATACTATAAAAAGAAATAAAAAAACACCAAACCAAAAGACCTACCAATATACGGAGTAGTCGTAACCGGAAAAACAGAGGATTTACAAAGTTTACAAGGGTCACCATATATTAAGGCCGCTGTAAGAGGTGTAACAGTTGAGAAATATTGATTACAACTAATTAATGTGAATAATCAGAAAACTTGTGTTATAATATGGGAAAAGGAGGTTTATATGAGGCAAATACATGGAGCAATTTATATTTACATAACAATGTTTTTCGTGGGGATATCCTATGGTTTAGGGCACGTGTATTCGCATCCTATATTAACTTTTTTAAGTGGAGCATGTATGGTGATTGCGTTTCTTGTCCACCTCTTCTCAGTTTGGATCGTGAAATTTCAAATAAATATTAGTGAGATAGAAGAAGGCACTTTTTAAGGAGCCTTCTTTAATAAAAAGGTAGCGATCAAGCTACCTTTTTTTATTATTTCACAAATTGTAATTCTTTCGGGAATTTCGTTAAAATTTCTGATCCGTCTTTTGTGATGTAAATATCATCTTCAATACGAACGCCACCTACGTTTGGTACGTAAATACCTGGTTCGATTGTGAAGACCATACCTTCTTTTAATAGAGAATCGTTGCCTTCTTTTACATCTGGATATTCGTGTACGCTAATTCCAAGTCCGTGACCAAGGCGGTGTGGGAAGAAGTCTCCGTAACCTGCATCTGCGATGACAGAGCGAGCAGCGTTGTCGATCGCGCCAAGTGTAACGCCTGGTTTACATGCTTCAACTGCTTGTAGTTGTCCAGCAAGTACAGTGTTGTAAATGCGAGTTTGTTCTTCAGAAATATCACCAAATGCTACTGTACGTGTAATATCAGAGCAGTAACCGTCAATGATTACACCTAAATCAAATAGTACGAAATCGCCGCGTTTCATTTTGTTTGCACCTGGAATACCGTGTGGAAGAGCAGAGTTTGCACCTGCTAATACCATCGTATCAAATGACATTTTATGGATGCCTTTTGTTTTTAATTCATGCTCAATAATTGCTAATACTTCTAGCTCGCTGCGATTTTCTTTAATTGCATTTACACCAACTTCAACAGCATAGTCTGCCATTTTAGCTGCTTCACGTAAAATAGAAAGTTCTTTTTCATCTTTAATTAGGCGAAGCTCGCGAACTTTCTCTTCAGCTGATCTGAAAGCCGCTTTCGGGAATAATTTCGTTAACTCTTCGTAGCGCTCTACGTTTAAATGTTCTTTTTCAATTGCAACTGCATTTGCATCAATACCACGATCTTTAATTGCTTTTGCAATCATATCCCATGGTTTGTCAGTATCAGTAAATCCGATAATTTCATGTGCCCAGCCAGCGTTACGCGCTTGGCCTTCTTCCATTTTAGGACAAATTAAAATAGGCTCTTTTTCTTGGAATACAAACATACCAAGTAGTCTTTCATGTGGTTCGCAGTGGAAGTTTGTCATGTAGAAGACGTTTGGTGTAGAAGTTAAGAACGCAGCTTCTACGTTTTTTTCTTTTAGCCATTGCATTAAATTTTCTAATCTAGCATTCATCGATAGGCACCCCCGAGATATTTAATTACAAATATAACTTTACATCGGATGAAAGCGTTATGACAAGTAAATAGATGTTAGAAAAGACAGGGAATTAAGAAATCGTGTAGAATAAAAAGTGTGAATGTGAATAGGGGAGGAATGGAATGATGAAAGTATCTTATCACGGGCATTCAGTTGTAAAGATTGAAACGAATGGAAAAGTTATTTTAATTGACCCATTTTTAACGGGGAATCCGAAAACAGATTTAAAGGCGGAAGATGTAAAAGTTGATGCGATTATTTTATCGCACGGACACGGTGATCATGTCGGCGATACAGTAGCGTTAGCAAAGAAAAATAATGCGGTCGTTGTGGCACCGTTTGAACTAGCGACATTTTTAGGATGGCAAGGTGTAAATACACATCCAATGCATATTGGAGGTTCACACGAATTTAACTTCGGTAAAGTGAAATTTACGCAAGCATTCCACGGTTCTAGTTATATTGATGAAGAAAATAAAACAATTACATATACAGGTATGCCAGCTGGTATTTTGTTTACGGCAGAGGAGAAAACTGTATATCATGCAGGAGATACTGCTTTATTCTCTGATATGAAGTTAATTGGAGAACTTAATAACGTTGATCTAGCATTTTTACCAATTGGTGATAATTTTACAATGGGGCCAGAAGATGCTGTTTTAGCTGCAAAATGGGTAGGTGCGAAAACAGTTGTACCGATGCATTACAATACGTTCCCAGTTATTGAACAAGACCCTTATCAATTTGTAGAAAAACTACAAAATTGTACAGGGAAAGTATTAGAAGCTGGAGAAAGTATTACACTATAAAAAAGAAACCCTTCATTTGAACAGACAAGTGAAGGGTTTTTTACGTGTGTAGCACAGCTTTTAAAGTTTGCGCTTGTTTTGGTGATTCTTTTCTTTTTGGGAGTGGCTGTTCCGGTGTTTCATTCAATTCCATTGCAACCTTTTTTCCATCTACGAAAGCTAAAAATACAGCACCTACAACCTCTAAAAATTTTTTCATCATTTATTCGCTCCTTTGTTTCATTTCTTGTCTTAATTGTATATGGAAGCGTGTGGACAAACTATCGAACGAGATGACAATACCATTACATTGTTGTAATGGAATGATTGGTGTAATGTAAGGAGCATTTTGTTATAAAAAAAATAGTACAGATATACAAAGAGAGTGTGTAACAGTTTTGAAAATATAGTATACTGAAAATACAACACATGAAGAATTTAGGGAAAAGAAAGTATGGTGAAACCATTTGGCTACCAAACATAATCAAATTTTAGAACATATTAATAGCCTGCCAGTAGGGCATAAAATTTCTGTGAGGCAAATTGCGAAAGATTTAGGTGTAAGTGAAGGGACAGCTTACAGAGCAATTAAAGATGCAGAAAATAAAGGATATGTTAGTACAATTGAACGTGTCGGAACAATTCGAATTGAACAAAAGAAGAAAGAGAATATTGAAAAACTGACATATGCAGAAGTCGTTAACATTGTCGATGGTCAAGTGCTTGGAGGCAGAGACGGACTACATAAAACATTAAATAAATTCGTAATCGGGGCTATGAAATTAGAAGCGATGATGCGCTATACAGAAGCAGGGAACTTACTTATTATCGGTAACCGTACGAACGCACATCAATTAGCATTAGAAGCTGGAGCTGCGGTGTTAATTACGGGTGGATTTGATACGGAAGATCATGTGAAGAAATTAGCAGACGAGTTAAAGCTACCGATAATTTCGAGTAGCTATGATACATTTACGGTCGCAACGTTAATTAACCGTGCTATTTATGATCAGCTTATTAAGAAAGAAATTGTACTCGTTGAAGATATTTTAACACCAATTGAAGAAACGTTATATTTAAAGCCAAGTGATACAGTACAGCAATGGCATGCCTATAATGAAGAGACGATGCATGGACGTTATCCAATTGTTGATGAAAATAAAAAGGTGTTAGGTATCGTAACTTCCAAAGATATGATTGGTGTTGTGAAAGAAACACCAATTGATAAAGTAATGACAAAGCATCCAATTACGGTAAATGGAAAAATGTCTGTCGCAGCTGCGGCACGTATGATGGTGTGGGAAGGTATTGAGTTACTTCCTGTTGTTGACGAAGGAAATAAATTACAAGGAATTATTAGCCGCCAAGATGTACTTCAGGCGCTGCAAATGATTCAGCGTCAACCGCAAGTTGGTGAAACAATTGATGATATTGTAACGAATCAATTTATGACTCCGAAAGAAGCAAAAAATGAGCATCTATACCAATTTTCAGTGACACCACAAATGACCAATTCAATCGGGACGTTATCTTACGGCGTATTCGCAACGATTGTGACAGAAGCAACGAATCGCGTCATTCGTGCGCAGAAGAAGAGTGACTTAATTGTTGAGAATTTAACCATTTATTTCGTAAAGCCAGTTCAAATTGATAATGTTGTATCAGTTCATCCGAAAGTATTAGAAATTGGGCGTAAATTTGGTAAGGTTGATGTAGAAGTGCATCATGAAGGTAATGTTGTTGGAAAAGCATTGCTTATGGTGCAATTGATCGATAAATAAAAAAATGGAACAAATCGCTTTGATTTGTTCCATCTTTTTTGTTTTATTGGGTTTTAAAGTTATTAATAAAGGTGTGGGGATTTTTAACAGAAGAGCTATGCGGAGAGATGATTATATAATGAGAAGTGACAGAATATTGATTCTTTTAGATTATATACTATGTTATAATTGGATTGTAAGATAATGGATGTCGGAAGGGGGATGCAATATGTCATCAGAATTACTCTTTTTTGGTGGTATCGCACTCTTTTATTTTCTTGTGATGATACCAATTCAATACTTATATTTACAAGGATTAAATGAAAAAAAGAAACGAACAGGATTATCTCAGCAAGAACTGTACAAACAGATGTCCTTTGAAGAAGAACAATTACATTTTCACGTACAAGGCAATCTATTTAATATACCTTCTGCGTTTGTTGCAAGTATGATTTTGAAGATTAAGGGACGTAAAAAAGCATCACAATATTGATGCTTTTTTACGTTGTTTTATAAGATTCAGCTTCTTTTACTGCTAATGGTAGAAAATGTTTATATTGGCGGAATCCATTAAATGTACTCGCAGTGCCAAATAAAATAAACAAAACGCCAACGATGATGCGGGCAGTTGAAAGCTCTAAAAAAAATTGGTTTATCCCAAAGAATAGGACGAATAAGCCGAGTGCCATAGCGGATTTCCCTGAGAGCCAACCTTTCTCCATTGGACGGTTTGTACGAAAGAATTTTGTTTTATAGAAGAGATACAACATAAATGAGACGATAATACAGAAGACTAAAACTGGCATAATGCACACTCCCATCGCTTTATATAAAATAGTGGAGAATAAAGAAATATCTAAACTTTCTAACTTTTATTATAAAGCAATTGTTCGCATGTATGAAATATTTTCCGCTATAATGGAGGATAAAGTGAAACTTTAATTAGTGTGGGGATATTTCCCCCCCACACTAATTATTAGTTGAACGAATTGGGCGTTTACGTGCAGTTGATCTGCCGCTTAACTTTGTCTCATTAGTTTCAATGTATTTTGAGGTGGGAGTTTTACTGCACGTTAATGCGGGATAAAGTGAAGAAGTTGAATGAAAAGGAGATTATACATATGCATGAACAAATTTTAGGAGCAATTAAAGAGTTCGATACAATTATTATTCATCGTCATGTGCGTCCGGATCCAGATGCGTTAGGTTCTCAGTGCGGACTTGGTACAATTTTGCAAGAATCGTTTCCAGAGAAAAATATTTATATGGTTGGGTACAACGAGCCTTCTTTATCGTTTTTACGAGTAATGGATGATATTGAAGATAGTGTATATGAAGATGCACTTGTTATCGTTTGTGATACAGCAAATCAAGAGCGTGTTTGTGATCAGCGTTATACAAAAGGAAAGATGTTAATTAAAATTGATCATCATCCAAATGAAGATCCGTACGGAGATATTACGTGGGTGGATACGACAGCAAGCTCTACAAGTGAGCTTATTTATGAGTTTTATTCTTATGGAAAAGATAAAGGATTAACGATTCCAAAGGAAGCAGCTCGCCTTATTTTAGCAGGTATTGTTGGAGATACAGGCCGCTTCTTATTCCCAAATACAACAGCAAAAACGCTTCGTTACGTAAGTGAGCTTGTCGAAATGGAAGTTAAATTTACGGATTTATACAACGAAATGTATAAGACAAAAGAAAAGATTGCTCGTTTAAACGGTTATATTTTACAAAACTTTACGATGGTAGAAGAAGGAGCAGCGTACATTAAATTAACGAAAGAGGTATTAGAAAAGTTTGATGTACTTCCTTCTGAAGCATCTGGTGTTGTCGGAGCGCTTGGTAATATTGATGGATTAAAGGCGTGGGTTCTATTTTTAGAGGAAGACGATGTTATTCGTGTTCGTCTTCGTTCAAAAGGACCGGTTATTAATAAATTAGCAATGCAATATAACGGTGGAGGACATCCGATGGCTTCTGGTGCAAAAGCATCTTCTTGGGAAGAAGCGGATCGTCTTTTTGCTGATTTACGTGAGCTGTGCAGATAAGAGCTTATATGTTAAAACGAAAAGAAGGAGAGGCGTAGAAGCCCTCCTTCTTTTCGTTTATTTTTCTTTCTCTATATCAATACTAATTTCAAGTACGGTATCAAAAGAGACTGTGTCTACTTTGAAGCGATATATACGATCGTAATGTTTGTACGTTTTATTTTCGATTACCTTTTTGAGTAGGTCTTTATTTTTGGCGATGCTTTGAATGTTTTTCGTTAAAAGATGTTGGAGATCGTTATGGATAGAAGTGGTCATATTTTCGAGTGTAAGGTTGTCTAAGTCATATTTTTCTCGATTTATAATTTTTATTTTGATTTCTTGAATTGTTAAGAGCCGCTTATTTTCCGTATTCAATTTCTCTTGATCTTCGAGAAGGACGTGGAGTTTTGCTTCTTGCTTTTCTATAATTTCTTTTTGTTCTGCTATTTTACTAGCTTGTTCTTGCTGGAAAACACCGTATATGTACAAAAAAATAAACCAGCTCAAAACCCCTCCAACAGCAGCACCAGCTAAAACTAAATACCACCTTTTTGCTGTATTGGCACTTGGTACTCTCATACATGTTCCTGTGTAAGCCATTTAATAATAATAAGACCAGTTTGCATACCACCAGTTGCGAAAAAAATAAGGAGAATTTGTTTTACGATATCTTTCATATCTCCGCCAAAGAAGCTTCTTTCAAAGCTATAAAAGGTATCGAACGTTCCGCCAATTGCTGCAACGAGTGCCCAAATCCTTAAATTTTGGGCAAATTGATTAATATAAGTTAGAGCTGGTTTTCCGATGAGAAATGCACCAAATCCACCAATTAATGAACCACCAAGTATAACTCCAAAGGCAATAAAGTAACTAATAATAAGCAGAGAGAAAAAAGTATGTTCTCTTACATCCATCGTCATTCCCCTTTCTTCTTCATATATATGGACAAAGTATGAGAAGTATGTTTTGATTTCCGCTTTCCTCATCACCTATAATAAAAGTAGTCAAATAGGTAAAGAGAGGGTACAACAGTGAAGTTTGTGCATTTACAATGTCAAACCGTTTTTAGTTTATTAAAGAGTGCTTGTAAAATTGATGAGCTTGTCATTCGGGCGAAAGAGCTTGGATTTTCATCGCTGGCCATTACGGATGAAAATGTCATGTATGGAGTTATTCCGTTTTATAAAGCATGCAAGAAAAATGGTATACAGCCTATTATCGGCTTAACAGCCTCTATTTTTAGTGAAGAGGGAGAAAGGTCTTATCCACTCGTCTTACTCGCTGAGAATGAAATAGGCTATCAAAATTTATTAAAGATTTCTAGCAGTATTATGACGAAGTCAAAAGAGGGTATTCCGAAGAAATGGCTTGCTCATTATGCGAAAGGATTAATTGCGATTTCACCAGGGAAAGATGGGGAAATTGAACAGTTATTATTAGAAGACAAAGAGAGTCAGGCTGAAGAAGTAGCCCGCACGTATCAAAATATGTTCGGCAATTTTTATATAAGTTTACAGTATCACGCGATTCAAGATGAACTGCTTTTGCAAGAAAAACTGCCTGAATTTATTAATAAGGTAAACGTTCCAGTCGTTGCAACAAATGATGTGCGCTACATTAATCAAAGCGATGCACTTGTTCATGAATGTTTATTATCCGTTGAGGGTGGAACGAAAATGACTGATCCAGATAGGCCGAGGATGAAAACGGATCAGTATTATTTAAAGTCGTCGGATGAAATGGAAGCACTATTTTCTCATACTGAGGAAGCGATTCAAAACACAATAAAAATCGCGGAGCGTTGCCAAGTGGAGATTCCTTTCCAGGTAAATCAACTACCTAAGTTTCCTGTTCCATCTAACGAGACGAGTGATATGTACTTGCGCCGTGTTTGTGAAGAAGGCTTGCAGAAACGATATGGCGTGCCGAAAGAAGTGCATATAAAGCGTTTGGATCATGAATTAAATGTTATTTCCCGCATGGGATTTAGTGATTATTTCCTCATCGTATGGGACTTTATGAAATATGCACATGAAAATCATATTTTAACAGGACCAGGACGTGGTTCAGCAGCTGGTTCGCTCGTTTCTTACGTATTGGAAATTACAGATATTGATCCGATTGAATATGACTTATTATTTGAAAGGTTTTTAAATCCTGAACGTGTGACACTTCCAGATATTGATATTGATTTTCCAGATATAAGACGTGATGAGATGATTCGATATGTGAAAGATAAATATGGTCAGCTTCGTGTTGCACAAATTGTAACGTTCGGAACCCTTGCAGCAAAAGCTGCAATTAGAGACATTGCTCGTGTAATGGGGCTACCGCCAAGAGATATTGACATATTTTCAAAACTTATTCCATCAAAGCTTGGTATAACATTAAAAGATGCATATGAGGAATCACAATCACTCCGTGAGTTTATACAAGGGAACCTTTTGCATGAGCGTGTGTTTGAAATTGCAAAACGTGTAGAGGGATTACCGCGGCATACGTCTATTCATGCAGCTGGCGTTATTATGAGCCAAGAACCGTTAACGGGAAGTGTAGCAATTCAAGAAGGGCATAACGATGTTTATGTTACGCAATATCCAGCTGATGTATTAGAAGAACTTGGCCTGTTAAAGATGGACTTTTTAGGTTTACGCAATTTAACGTTACTTGAAAATATTATGAAGTTTATCGTTAAAAAAACGGGGGAACAAATTGATATAAGAAATCTACCTCTTCAAGATGAAAAGACGTTTCAATTGTTAGGGAGAGGGGATACAACAGGTGTATTCCAGCTTGAATCAGGTGGTATGCGAAATGTACTTCGTGGGTTAAAACCGAATGAATTTGAAGACATAGTCGCTGTTAACTCGTTATACAGACCAGGACCGATGGAACAAATTCCAACCTTTATTGAATCGAAGCATGGAAAAAGAGGAATTGAATATTTACATCCAGATTTAAAGCCGATTTTAGAACGAACATACGGCGTAATTGTATACCAAGAACAAATTATGCAA
Source organism: Bacillus cereus group sp. MYBK30-2 (assembly GCF_051915945.1). Taxonomy (NCBI): domain Bacteria; kingdom Bacillati; phylum Bacillota; class Bacilli; order Caryophanales; family Bacillaceae; genus Bacillus; species Bacillus cereus group sp. MYBK30-2. The sequence continues at coordinate 1,205,449 of NZ_JBQAFR010000002.1, read as the reverse complement.
ATCGCATCGAAGTTAGCTGGATTTTCGCTCGGAGAAGCGGATTTACTGCGCCGTGCAGTGAGTAAAAAGAATCGTGATATTTTAGATCAAGAACGTAAACATTTTGTTCAAGGTTGTTTGAAAAATGGATACGACGAGACATCATCAGAACAAATTTACGATTTAATTGTAAGATTTGCGAATTACGGTTTTAACCGAAGTCACGCTGTAGCCTACAGTATGATCGGATATCAGCTTGCATACTTAAAAGCCAATTATACGCTGGAATTTATGACAGCATTATTATCAAGTGCAATTGGTAATGAAGATAAGATTGTGCAGTATATACGAGAAACGAAGCGGAAAGGTTTTCACGTCTTACCGCCGTCTCTTCAGAGAAGTGGTTACAATTTCCAAATAGAAGGAAATGCGATTCGTTATAGTTTACTTTCGATTCGGAATATCGGAATGGCTACAGTGACGGCGTTATTGGAGGAACGAGAGAACAAAATGTTTGAAGATTTATTTGAATTTTGTCTTCGTATGCCATCAAAGTTTGTCACAGAGCGAAATTTAGAGGCTTTCGTCTGGTCTGGATGTTTTGACGATTTTGGTGTTTCGAGGACGACTTTATGGAAAAGTCTTAAAGGGGCGTTAGAGTACGCAAATCTTGCACGTGATTTAGGAGATGCTGTTCCGAAATCAAAATACGTACAAGGAGAAGAGCTATCCTTTATTGAACAGTTAAATAAAGAGAAGGAAGCACTCGGTTTTTATCTATCTAGCTATCCGACAGCGCAGTATGTGAAGTTAGGAAAAGAATTAGAAATTCCATCTCTTGCTCAGGCGATGCGACATAAGAAAAAAGTACAAAGGGCAATCGTATATATAACAAGTGTGAAAGTTATTCGTACGAAAAAGTTGCAAAAGATGGCGTTTATTACATTCTGTGATCAAAATGATGAAATGGAAGCTGTCCTTTTCCCGGAAACATATATACATTTTTCAAACAGGCTACAAGAAGGAGAAATTGTTTTAGTTGATGGCACGATTGAGCAAAGAAATCATAAGTTACAATGGATTGTGAATGGACTATATCCGCTAGAAGAAATGGATGTTTATGAAGAGATGAAAGAAGCGTCTGTTTACGTGAAATTGCCGTCTCAGTATGAAAAAAAGCTTGTAAATCAAGTTACAAAAACATTGTTTGACTATTCAGGTTTTGCGAAAGTACTAATTTATTATGAAAAGGAACATAAAATGGTACAATTATCTCGAAGTTTATCAATTCATCCAAGTGAAGAATGTTTAGGAGCACTTCGTGAAATTGTCGGTGACGAAAATGTCGTTGTGAAAATATAATGGACAATTTCCCTACACTTCGATTATTATAGTAGTAGTGTTCGTGGTCAGACCACTTGGAGAAATTGATATCAGCAAGAATAATTTGAGGAGAGTGGATAGTTTGTCAACACTTCGTGAAGAAGCACTTCACATGCATAAAGTGCATCAAGGAAAATTAGAAACTGTATCAAAAGTAAAAGTAGAAAATGCAAAAGATTTAAGTCTTGCATATTCTCCAGGGGTAGCAGAGCCTTGTAAAGAAATTTATGACGATAAAAGTAAGGTATATGAATATACAATGAAGGGAAATATGGTAGCAGTTGTGACAGATGGAACGGCTGTACTTGGTCTTGGTAACATTGGACCTGAAGCATCTCTTCCAGTAATGGAAGGTAAAGCTGTATTATTCAAGAGCTTTGCTGGTGTAGATGCATTCCCAATTGCCTTAAATACAAACGATGTAGATAAAATTGTTGAAACTGTAAAATTAATGGAGCCAACTTTTGGTGGTGTAAACTTAGAAGATATCGCAGCACCAAATTGCTTCATTATTGAAGAACGTTTGAAAAAAGAGACAAATATTCCTATCTTCCATGATGATCAACACGGAACAGCTATCGTAACAGTAGCAGGCCTTGTGAACGCGCTGAAATTAGTTAGGAAGAAAATGTCTGACATTAAAGTTGTCGCAAATGGCGCAGGTGCAGCAGGTATTGCAATCATTAAACTTTTATATCGCTATGGTGTACGTGACGTTATTATGTGTGACCGTAAAGGTGCGATTTATGAAGGTCGTCCTGTCGGTATGAATCCCGTGAAGGATGAAGTTGCAAAATATACAAATAAGAATCGTATAGAAGGTTCTTTAGCTGACGTTGTAAAAGGTGCGGACGTATTCATTGGTGTATCTGCCGAAGGTGCATTAACTCAAGAGATGGTTCGTACAATGAATGACGATGCGATTATTTTCGCAATGGCGAATCCGGTTCCGGAAATTATGCCAGAATTGGCAAAAGCAGCGGGCGCAGCTGTTGTTGGAACAGGTCGTTCTGACTTCCCGAACCAAGTAAATAATGTACTAGCGTTCCCTGGTATTTTCCGCGGTGCACTTGATGTACATGCGACACAAATTAATGAAGAAATGAAGATGGCAGCTGTAAAAGCCATTGCAGAGCTTGTATCAGAGGATGAGTTGAATGCAGATCATATCATTCCAGCGCCGTTTGACGCGCGTGTAGCGCCTCAAGTAGCGGCTTACGTTGCGAAAGCAGCAATGGAGACAGGAGTAGCTCGCCGTCAAGTAGATCCAAATGAAGTCGCTGAGAAAACAAAACAATTAGCGCTGATTGGCAAAGAATAAGCGAGGAATTTCCATTGACATCATCAAATACAAAAGTATATCTCGAAATTGTAAAAAAAATCCGTTCCATTATGGAAGAGGATGGTTTAGTAGCGGGGGATCGTTTGCCGTCTGAGCGTGAGTTAAGTTCACGTTTAAACGTTGGACGATCCTCTGTAAGAGAAGCATTGCGTGCTTTAGAATTGGTAGGGTTAATTGAAACAAGACGCGGTGAGGGGACGTTTATTCGAAACTTTTACGATAACGGTCTTGTACAATTAATTGCTCCGTTTCTACTGCAAGATGAGAAAACAATTCGTGATTTATTACAAACAAAACGATTGCTTGAGAAAGATATGATTCGAATTGTATGTAATTTACCGAAAGAAGCGTTTTCTAAAGTGCTAAGTAAATTACATCAAGTGCTTGAAGAAAACGCAAGTTCAATTCCGATGCTTCATCAAACGTTCTTTAAAACACTTATTGAACAAGTCGATAATTATTTACTATATCGCATTTGGATGATCGTAAATGATTACGTTGCAACTCTTTCTTGTGAAGTTTCAGGAGATTCTATCGAATTGTATAGAAAGCTGTATACTACTTTGGAAGTGAAACAAGAAAATGATGCGTTAAAAATTTACGATGAATTAGTAGAGAATATACAGTTTCACTCGTAATGTATAAAATTTGTCGAAATGACCATGACACGTTATGACAAACATTCTACCGCATAGCGGTTAAAGTTAAACGTAAAGAGAGAGGTTATTAGACAGATTGAGAAGATAAGGCTAACATCAAACTTTGGTGTTAGCCCCATTTTCTTCTTACGCTAACCTTAGCTCTCAACGAAGGGGGTCAAATTGTGCTAAGAGATTTATTCGTGAAAAAGAAAAAGTACGCTGCAATACCTTCAGAACAAGTACGAAAAGATGTACCAGATGGCGTTATGACAAAATGTCCGAAATGTAAAAAAATCATGTATACGAAAGAGCTTCTTAAGAATTTAAAAGTATGCGTAAATTGTGGATATCATCATCCAATGAATGCATGGGAACGTCTTGACAGTATATTGGACGAAGGTTCATTTCGTGAGTATGACAAAGAGATGGTTTCATTAAATCCGCTTGAGTTTCCAGGATATGAAGAGAAACTAGAAAACGATCGTAAGAAGACTGAATTGAATGAAGCGGTTGTAACTGGTGAAGGAACAATTGATGACATGCTTGTTGTTGTTGCAGTAATGGATTCTCGTTTTCGAATGGGCAGTATGGGCTCTGTTGTAGGAGAAAAAATTGCCCGTGCAGTTGAAAAGGCATACGACTTACAAGTTCCATTTATTATCTTTACTGCGTCGGGTGGTGCCCGTATGCAAGAAGGGATATTAAGTTTAATGCAAATGGCGAAAACAAGCGTAGCTTTGAAAAAGCATAGTAATGCAGGAGGGTTATTTATTTCTGTTATGACTCACCCGACGACGGGCGGGGTTTCAGCGAGTTTCGCTTCACTTGGTGATTATAATCTTGCAGAGCCAGGTGCACTTATCGGATTTGCTGGTAGACGTGTAATTGAACAAACAGTGCGTGAGAAACTGCCGGAAGATTTCCAAACGGCAGAATTTTTACTAGAGCACGGTCAATTAGATGCGGTTGTGCATCGTGATGATATGAGAGAATCACTCCGTAAGATTTTAGAAGTTCATCAAGGAGGGGAAATGGCTGTATGGCAGAGCTAGAATTTGAGAAACCAGTTGTTGAGCTAAGAAATAAGATTCGTGAACTGAAAGACTATACGAAAAACAGCCAGATGGACTTCAGTGAGGAGATTCGTATTTTGGAAGACAAGCTAGAACATTTAGAGGAAGATATATACGGCAATATGAAAGTATGGGACCGTGTCCAAATTGCTCGTCATGCAGAACGACCGACAACGCTCGATTATATTGAGCACTTATTTACTGATTTTTTTGAATGTCATGGAGATCGTCTTTTTGGCGACGATGCAGCGATTGTCGGCGGCATTGCGAAATATAAGGGAATGCCTGTAACTGTAATTGGGCATCAACGCGGAAAAGATACGAAAGAAAATATTCGTCGTAATTTTGGGATGCCTCATCCAGAAGGATATCGAAAAGCACTGCGTCTAATGAAACAAGCGGAAAAGTTCAATCGTCCAATTATTTGTTTCATTGATACGAAGGGAGCTTATCCTGGTAAAGCAGCTGAAGAGCGTGGTCAAAGTGAAGCTATTGCCCGTAATTTATTCGAAATGGCCGGTTTAACTGTACCTGTTATTTGTATTGTTATCGGTGAAGGTGGTAGTGGTGGTGCGCTAGGTCTTGGAGTAGGAGATTACATTCATATGCTAGAAAATTCCACTTATTCTGTTATTACACCAGAGGGTGCGGCGGCAATTCTTTGGAAAGACGCTGGAAAAGCGAAAGAGGCTGCAGAAGCGATGAGAATTACAGCATTAGATTTGAAAGAATTAGGTGTAATTGACGAAATTATTCCAGAGGCGCGAGGCGGGGCGCATCGTAATGTTTTGAAACAATCAGAAAATATAGATTTAATGCTTAGAAAAACTTTTGAACAATTAAGCGGAATTTCGAAAGATGAATTAATCGAAAAACGTTATGAAAAATATATGAAAATTGGGCAAGTTTCGTTTTCAAACGCTTCCATTTGGATAAAATAAGAAAAGCGTGCGTTCCTCTTCGCGAATGCACGTTTTTATTATGAAAAGACACATCTTCTCCATTGTGTTTTTATATTTTTTCGTGTTATTTTATTATAAGGCAAATAATCTTTATGAGGTGAGTACAAATGAAACGTATTGGTGTATTAACAAGTGGTGGAGATTCACCTGGTATGAATGCTGCCATTCGTGCAGTTGTTCGTAAAGCGATTTTCCATGATATTGAAGTATATGGTATTTACCATGGATACGCTGGTTTAATTTCTGGTCATATTGAAAAATTAGAACTTGGTTCTGTTGGCGATATTATCCACCGTGGTGGTACAAAATTATATACAGCAAGATGTCCTGAGTTTAAAGACCCAGAAGTACGACTTAAAGGAATCGAGCAATTAAAGAAACATGGTATTGAAGGACTTGTTGTTATTGGTGGAGATGGTTCTTACCAAGGCGCAAAAAAATTAACTGAGCAAGGATTCCCGTGTGTAGGTGTACCAGGTACAATCGACAATGATATTCCTGGAACAGACTTCACAATTGGTTTCGATACAGCTTTAAATACTGTTATTGATGCAATTGATAAAATCCGTGATACAGCTACATCTCATGAACGTACATATGTTATTGAAGTAATGGGACGTCACGCTGGAGATATCGCATTATGGGCTGGTTTAGCTGATGGTGCAGAAACTATCTTAATCCCAGAAGAGAAGTATGACATGGATGATGTTATCGCTCGTCTGAAACGCGGTAGTGAACGTGGTAAAAAGCATAGTATTATCGTTGTAGCTGAAGGTGTTGGAAGTGCAATTGATATCGGTAAGCACATTGAAGAAGCAACAAACTTTGATACTCGTGTAACTGTATTAGGTCACGTACAACGTGGTGGATCACCAAGTGCACAAGACCGTGTATTAGCAAGTCGTCTTGGCGCAAGAGCAGTTGAATTATTAATTGCTGGTAATGGCGGACGTTGTGTTGGTATTCAAAACAATAAACTTGTTGATCATGATATTATCGAGGCGTTAGCTCAAAAGCATACAATCGATAAAGATATGTATCAATTATCTAAAGAATTATCCATCTAATTGACTTAATGTCAGATATTTGGGAACGGTTTCATAATTTTCGGAGGTGCAATATGCGTAAAACTAAAATTGTATGTACTATAGGTCCTGCTAGTGAAAGTATTGAGAAATTAGAGCAATTAATCGAAGCGGGTATGAACGTTGCTCGTTTAAACTTCTCTCACGGTAGCCATGAAGAGCATGGAGCTCGTATTAAAAACATTCGTGAAGCTTCAAAGAAAACTGGTAAAACAGTTGGTATTTTACTTGATACAAAAGGCCCAGAAATCCGTACACATGACTTCGTAGACGGACAAGCTGAGCTTGTAACAGGTGCAGAAGTAGTTCTTTCTACTGAACAAGTATTAGGAACTGCAGAGAAGTTCTCTGTATCTTATGCTGGTCTTTATGATGATGTAGACCCAGGTTCTCGCATTCTAATCGATGACGGTCTTATCGAACTAGAAGTAATCGAGAAAGCTGACGGAAACATCCGTACAAAAGTATTAAACAGCGGAACTGTAAAAAATAAAAAAGGTGTTAACGTACCAAATGTAAGCATTAAGCTTCCTGGTATCACTGAAAAAGACGTTAAAGATATCGTTTTCGGTATCGAGCAAAAAGTTGATTTCATCGCAGCATCTTTCGTACGTAAAGCATCTGACGTATTAGAAATCCGTGAATTATTAGAAGAGCATAACGCTCAGTATATCCAAATCGTACCAAAAATCGAAAACCAAGAAGGTATCGACAATATCGATTCAATCTTAGAAGTTTCTGACGGTTTAATGGTAGCTCGTGGTGATATGGGTGTAGAAATTCCACCAGAAGAAGTACCATTAGTACAAAAACGTCTAATCAAAAAATGTAACGTATTAGGCAAACCAGTTATTACTGCAACGCAAATGTTAGATTCTATGCAACGTAACCCACGTCCAACTCGTGCGGAAGCAAGTGACGTAGCAAACGCAATCTTCGATGGTACAGATGCAATCATGCTTTCAGGTGAAACTGCTGCGGGTCAATACCCTGTAGAAGCTGTAACAATGATGGCTAACATTGCAGTACGTGTTGAAAAATCATTACAATATGAAGATATGTTCAAAAAACGTATTAAAGAGTTCACTCCAACAATTACAGATGCAATTAGCCAATCTGTTGCGCACACAGCACTTGCTCTTGATGTAGCTGCAATCGTAGCTCCAACAGAAAGTGGATATACTGCGAAAATGATCTCTAAATACCGTCCGAAATCTCCAATCGTAGCTGTAACATCTGACGAGCAAGTAGGACGTCGTCTTGCGCTTGTTTGGGGTGTTCAAGCGTTTATGGCTGGAAAACGTGCAGCTTCTACTGACGAAATGTTAGATACTGCAATTCAAACAGGTATGGATGCAGGTCTAATTGGACTTGGAGATACTGTAGTAATCACTGCTGGTGTTCCAGTTGCTGAAACTGGTACAACAAACTTAATGAAAATCCACGTTGTTGGTGAAGAAGTTGCTAAAGGGCAAGGTATCGGTCGTAAAGCTGCAAAAGGTAAAGTAGTTGTAGCGAAAACAGCTGCTGAAGCTGTAGCGAACGTAAACAAAGGTGATATCCTTGTTACAACAAGCACTGATAAAGATATGATTCCTGCAATTGAAAAAGCTGCTGCTCTAGTAGTTGAAGAAGGTGGCTTAACAAGCCATGCGGCTGTTGTAGGTGTATCAATCGGTATTCCTGTTATCGTTGGTGTAAACGGCGTAACAACAACTTTAAAAAATGGCCAAGAAGTAACAGTTGATGCAGCACGCGGAATTGTTTATAATGGACATGCGGAAGTGCTATAAGAAGTAATACGGAGAGAAGGAGCGGAGTCCTTCTCTTTTTTTTACACAAACAAGGGTAGAGATAGCTTTAAATGCCTGAAATTACTTTGGAAAACGTTTGTTATAATGTTTAACGGCCCAAAGGTTATTTATCTTTTGTAGAGCTTATATGAGCGTTTTGAGGGGCTTATAAGGGGATTTGTTAAGTTGATGAGGAAGAGGCGATGTTTAAGCCTTTTGAATGAAATATGAAGGAGTGTGGAGTTATGAAGTGGTTACTATGCTTGCTTATTTTAATACCGGCGATTGAGATTACGGTATTAATAGTGTCGAGTCATGTAATAGGTTTATGGTCTACGTTCGCTATAATTGTATTTACGGGTATTGTAGGTGTGTATTTGGCGAAACGACAAGGGTTTAAAGTACTTAGGGAGATTCAATTCAGGTTAAATAGAGGAGAAATGCCGGGTGATGCGGTTTTAGATGGTATTTTTATATTCGTAGGAGGTATTCTTTTGGTTTTGCCTGGATACGTAACGGATATAATTGGTTTTATCTTTGTTGTTCCTGCAACGAGGGCTTTATTGAAACCAGTTGTTATGAAGTGGATTGATTGGAAATTTAGAAAGAGAACTACTATTATTGTTCAAAAATAACGCGTAGATCATAGTGATCTACGCGTTATTTTTTATTTTGTTTGCTAATTATGAGTGGTTAGAATCTAGTTGGAATGTGAGCTTCCTGTAAAAGTTGGATTGTTGCCAGTTAATAATCAGTAGGGATAGAGAGTGTTTCTTATGAATTAAAGGTTTTACTTTAAGTGATGCTCTTATATTGGGGTTTGACTAGTGCAAAGAAGGTAGGTGAGAAGAGGAAAACTACTGATTAAAAGGGTCCCCTACCTCATTTTGTATATTTATTCATTTACATAAAAAGTAATAAATGTAAGGAATAATTATAGGGTAAATAGAATAAAAATGTAATTTTAACCTAAAACATGCGTTTTTTATGCAAAAAATAAGAGAATTATCCTTTTTTAGGAAATTCTCTTTCGGATGTAGTTAGTACAAAAAAAGTACAGTGAATAATCAGTGGGAAATTCCCACTGATTACAGTTAATTTTTTTATTGTGTATGAATTAGAAAATATTATTTTGATGGTGAGCCCTTGATGAATTTCCATAAGTCATGGAATACATGAGCTTTGTGTAATGTATTAAGTAGCACTAATGTGACTGGACCGATGATTAATCCTAAAAAACCAAAGAGCTTAAAGCCGACAAATAGAGCGATGAGTGTCGCTAATGGATCAAGTCCAATATTAGATGAAAGTACTTTCGGCTCCATGATTTGTCTTTGGACAATCACGACGATGTATAGGATGAGAAGACCGATGGCGAATGCAGTGTCGCCTGTGAAAAATACGTATATAACCCAAGGAACGAAGACAGCTCCTGTTCCTAAATACGGGAGTAAATCTACAACTCCTGTAATAATCGCGATAGTAATTGCGTATGGCACGCGTAATATTAAAAGACCGATTAGTACAATGATAGTTGTCATAGATACGAGTGTAAGTTGCGCTTTAACAAAACCGAACAAAGCTTTTCTTAAATCGACAAAAATAGTTTTTCCGTATCCATGTACACGATTGGGTAGGAGTTTTCTTGCTTTATGAGCAAGACGATGCCAATCGTAACTAATGAAGAAAGTGGCTAATAAGACGAATACAAGGACAGTTAAAGTTGTTGGTAATGCACTAATGAAATTTGTTAATCCGCTTATAATGGCGGTTAAAAGTTCTTTCATTTGTGTCGTTGCTTCGGTACCTAAGTTTTGAATGTTTTGTGTAATGGTGTATCGCTGTGGTTCTCCGAGATGATTAAATTTAGAGATTAAATCATCATAGAGAGGCATAATATGATTAAGTGCAAATTCTTGGGCGAATGCAACGATATCTGGAAACTTCACTGTAACAATTTGTAGTAAGTATGTTGTGGCAGATATTGCTTCAGTTACAAGGTATGTAACAAGTCCGACGATAGCTCCGAACACGAGAATTAAGCTAACGAGTACCGATAACGCACGAGGAAATTGTAGTTTTTGATTAAGGAAATTGACGACAGGATTAATCAAATAAGCGAATGCAAAAGCGATAATAAAAGGGTAAATAAGGCCTGACATGTAAAGTAAGGCATAGAACCCAACTACCGTTGCTACAATGACAAATATGAGTCGTAATATCGTATATAGTAAGTTTCGGTTCAAAGATGTATACCTCCCATTCCAATTTGGATTATCCTAATTCGTTCAACTTATAACTAGTGAGATTCACTGATCAAAGTTTCACTTTATGTTATAGTGGAATGATGGATTTAGCTTGCTTTTGCAGTGGAATAATGACTGTAAAAGCTTGTTGGTGATGCTTCTACTATATGGTAAAAACTTCATTTTCTCTCCTTTTTATTTTACCTGTTTCTTATTAGAAAAGAAAGGAGAGACAGCCGGTGTATGCATGCTTTAGTTTTTTTCTGGTTAAAGTCTTGTTTGTAATTTTGAAACGCATATAAAAATTAATTTGTTGCTTTATTATAATTGATAAATGCGCATCGATATAGCATGTATAACGATAGGTTTAAAGGTATTTTTGTTTGGAAACAAGTTCATTATTTTCAGAAAGGAAGTGCAATCATGATTAGTCAGTCAACGTTATTTTTATTCATACTATTTATTATAGGACTAATTGCTAAAAACCAATCGCTTACTGTAGCTGTTGGTGTGTTATTTTTATTGAAGTTTACGTTTTTAGGAGACAAGGTTTTTCCTTATTTACAAACGAAGGGAATTAACCTCGGTGTGACGGTTATTACAATTGCGGTGCTTGTACCAATTGCGACGGGTGAGATAGGCTTTAAACAACTTGGAGAAGCGGCGAAATCGTATTATGCATGGATTGCCTTAGCTTCAGGGATAGCGGTTGCCTTGTTGGCGAAAGGTGGAGTGCAATTATTAACGACTGACCCTCATATTACAACTGCGCTTGTTTTTGGGACAATTATAGCTGTCGCTTTATTTAATGGGGTCGCTGTAGGTCCATTAATTGGGGCTGGAATTGCCTATGCAGTTATGAGTATTATACAAATGTTTAAATGAGGAATTTTATAGTAATATAAAATTTTTGAATTCTTTCTGTTCACAAAAGTCAGATAATTGTTTATAATAGGATTAGAAACTTTGAAAAGTTACATAACAGCAAAGACTTTACACCAGATAAAATAAAAACAACATAAAACAATTTTATAATGATATTGTTTTATGTTGTTTTTATCATAAAACTCTTCGGAATTAATTTTCCTCACTAACTTGTTGTTCTGAGCGTGAGGATTCGGGGAGACATTCACGCTCATGCTTTCCATGTAAGCAATGGACAATAAGAGGGGAACATCGCAATAAATTTGCATGATCGTGCATTTTGCTTGCCTAAAGAGTGAACGAGCGTTCATAATTTATAAGGGGAGCAAATAGATATAAGGAGCAAGATTGGGAGAATTTTCAGGAAAAGGAGAGAATGTCATGACTGTTATTCGAGGTTTAGAAGGGGTAGTAGCAACAACATCATCTGTGAGCTCTATTATTGATGATACATTAACTTATGTTGGGTATAATATTGATGATTTAGCTGAGAATGCTACATTTGAAGAAGTAGTGTACTTATTATGGCACCGCAAGCTTCCTAACGAAAAAGAACTAGCGGAATTTAGTGAAACTGTGTCTCAATACTATAAAGTTCCAGGTGAGATTTTAACATATTTAAAACAAGTAGATTTAAATATTGCGCACCCGATGTCTGTTTTACGAACTGCAATTTCCATGCTATCATTATATGATGAGAGCGCTGAAATAATGGATGAGAAGTCCAATTATTTGAAAGCGGTTAAATTACAGGCGCAAGTGGGAACTTTAGTTGCGGCTTATGCAAGAATTCGCAAAGGTTTAGAGGTTGTTGAGCCAAGAGAAGATTTATCATTAGCTGCAAACTTCTTGTACATGTTAAATAATCGTGAGCCAAATGAAGTTGAAATTGAGGCTTTTGACAAAGCACTTGTACTTCATGCAGATCATGAGTTAAACGCTTCTACATTTACTGCACGTGTTTGTGTTGCTACGCTGTCGGATGTATATTCTGGTATTACAGCAGCAATCGGTGCGTTAAAAGGTCCTCTTCACGGCGGGGCAAATGAAAATGTAATGAAGATGTTAACTGAAATTGGCGAAGAAGAAAATGTAGAATCATATATTCATAATGCTCTTCAAAATAAAGTGAAAATTATGGGATTTGGCCATCGTGTGTATGAGCATGGTGATCCACGCGCGAAACATTTACGTGAAATGTCTAAGAGATTATGCGTGCTTTTAGGAGAAGAGAAATGGTATAATATGTCTATCAAAATTGAAGACATTGTAACAAAAGAAAAAGGTCTTCCACCAAATGTTGATTTCTATTCAGCTTCTGTATACCATTGTTTAGGAATTGACCATGATTTATTTACACCTATCTTTGCAATTAGCCGTATGTCAGGCTGGTTAGCTCATATTCTAGAACAATATGAAAATAACCGTTTAATCCGTCCGCGTGCTGATTATAATGGACCGACACATCAAGTGTATGTTCCGCTAGCACAACGATAAGCGAAAAACACTATTTTGATAGTGAAAATACGCTTTCAAAAGTCTGACTTTTTTGGGAAGATGTAATGATTAGAATATTTTAATTTGACTAACGGTTTGAACTGAGGGGTTACTCCCTCAGTTTCATACATATGAAATTTCAAACATGGGGGTTATCACATTGACAACAGGTGAAAAAATTACTGTAACTAATGGTGTTATGAATGTACCAAACAATCCGATTATTCCATTTATCGAAGGAGATGGAATTGGTCCTGATATTTGGGCAGCTGCATCTCGCGTACTAGAAGCAGCAGTTGAAAAAGCTTATGATGGTGAGAAAAAGATCGTTTGGAAAGAAGTGCTTGCAGGGGAAAAAGCATTCAACCAAACAGGCGAGTGGTTACCAGAAGAGACATTAAATGAAATTCGTGAGTATTTAATCGCGATTAAAGGTCCGCTTACAACTCCAGTTGGTGGTGGTATTCGTTCTCTAAACGTAGCACTTCGTCAAGAATTAGATTTATATGTATGTCTACGTCCAGTTCGTTACTTTGAAGGTGTTCCTTCACCTGTAAAGCGTCCGGAAGATACTGATATGGTTATTTTCCGTGAAAATACAGAAGACATTTATGCTGGGATTGAATATGCACAAGGATCTCCAGAAGCAGAAAAAGTTCTTGCTTTCTTAAAAGAAGCAATGGGCGTTAATAAAATTCGCTTCCCAGAAACTTCAGGGATTGGTATTAAACCTATTTCAGAAGAAGGGACAAAGCGTCTTGTTCGTGCTGCAATTCAATATGCAATTAACGAAAAACGTTCTTCTGTTACATTAGTTCATAAAGGAAACATAATGAAATTTACAGAAGGTGCTTTCAAAAACTGGGGTTATGAAGTAGCGGAACAAGAATTTGGCGATAAAGTATTTACTTGGGCTGAATATGACCGTATTGTTGAGAAAGATGGTAAGGATGCAGCAAATAAAGCGATGGCAGAAGCGGAATCTGCTGGAAAAATCATCGTAAAAGATTCTATTGCAGATATCTTCTTACAACAAATTTTAACTCGTCCTCGTGAGTTCGATGTTGTTGCAACAATGAACTTAAACGGAGACTATATCTCTGATGCACTTGCTGCACAAGTAGGTGGAATTGGTATTGCACCTGGTGCAAACATTAACTATGTTACTGGACATGCTATTTTTGAAGCTACACATGGTACAGCTCCGAAATATGCAGGTTTAGATAAAGTAAACCCATCTTCTGTTCTTCTTTCAGGTGTATTATTATTAGAACATTTAGGATGGAATGAAGCAGCGAAATTAGTAACAGCTTCAGTTGAGAAAACAATTGCATCAAAAGTAGTAACATATGATTTCGCACGTTTAATGGAAGGTGCAACAGAAGTGAAATGTTCTGAATTTGCTAATGAACTTATTAAAAACATGGATGTAGCGATAATCAAAAACGCATAATTAAAGCGGGGGGTAAATTATGACAATCAAACGCAAAAAGGTTTCAGTCATCGGTGCAGGATTTACAGGAGCAACAACGGCATTCTTATTAGCGCAAAAAGAGCTTGCAGATGTTGTGTTAGTGGACATTCCACAGCTGGAAAATCCAACAAAAGGGAAAGCGTTAGATATGTTAGAAGCGAGCCCAGTACAAGGTTTTGATGCTAACATCATTGGCACATCTGACTACGCGGATACTGCTGATTCTGACGTTGTAGTTATTACAGCAGGTATTGCGCGTAAACCAGGTATGAGCCGTGATGATTTAGTAGCAACAAACTCTAAAATTATGAAAAGTATTACGCGTGATATTGCAAAACATTCACAAAACGCAATTATTGTTGTGTTAACAAATCCAGTTGATGCAATGACATATTCTGTATTTAAAGAGGCTGGGTTCCCGAAAGAGCGTGTTATTGGTCAATCAGGTGTATTAGATACAGCTCGTTTCCGTACATTCATTGCGCAAGAATTAAATCTATCTGTTAAAGATATTACAGGATTTGTTCTTGGAGGACATGGTGATGATATGGTACCTCTTGTACGCTACTCATATGCAGGTGGTATACCGTTAGAAACATTAATTCCGAAAGAGCGTTTAGAAGCAATCGTAGAACGTACACGTAAAGGTGGCGGTGAGATTGTAGGCCTATTAGGAAACGGTAGTGCATATTATGCGCCAGCAGCATCTTTAGTTGAAATGACAGAAGCAATCTTGAAAGATCAACGCCGTGTATTACCAGCTATTGCATACCTTGAAGGTGAGTATGGTTATAGTGACCTTTACTTGGGGGTACCAGTAATTCTAGGTGGTAACGGAATTGAAAAAATTATTGAATTAGAACTTCTTGAAGATGAAAGAGAAGCGTTAGATCGCTCTGTAGAATCTGTACGTAACGTTATGAAAGTTCTTGTTTAATAATTAAATATAGATAGAAAAAGATTCGGGGCCCCGAATCTTTTTCTACTATTTACTGAATTGTTTTTTTAAAATAATATGAAAACGCTATCATTTGTAGGATCCTATAATGAAACTATAGACTTATACTATACATTGCCCTCATCATAGTAATTTTCGGATAAGGTATCGCTTTTAGTAGGATAATAAGGTGAAAAAATCGGAGGGGGTTGTAACATGTTAAAGAAAAAAGTTCAAATTGGTCGTAGAATGGATGAAATTACAGTAGGAGAGAAACTATCTATCACTGAAAAAATTGAGGATAAAGATTTGTTATTGTATTTAGGGTTAACGAATGATGCCAATCCATTATATATTCAGCATGATTACGCATCCCAAACTCCGTATGAAAAGCCGATTGTACCAAGCATTATGCTAACAGGGATGATTACAACGGCGGTTACGAAATATTTGCCAGGTCCAGGTAGTCATATTATTAGGAAGGACCTTACGTTCGTGAAGCCTGTTCACCATTATGAAACGTTACAAATCCACTTTGAAGTTGTGGCTGTTTCTGAGGAGGAACATACAATTGATATGCTTGTATCAGCTTATGATGAACAAGAAGAGAAGGTTGTAAAAGGTTCATTAACAGTAACGCCACCTTTTAAATCTGTCTCTATTATGGAAAAAGCATTAGATAATTTTTAAAACATGAAAATATGAATAGCGCTAGCATCCCTGTATTAAAGAGATGCTAGCGCTATTTTTAGTTGAAGAATCCATCTACGAATCCTTGGGCGAAATCTGAGCAGTTAGTTTTAATTGTATCCCAGTTTGAGATGTTAAAAGTAAGAATACATGTTACCACTAAAGATAAAATAGGTAGTACTAGTCGCATAATAAAACCTCGCTTCTTTTAAATTTATATATGGTGATTTTTAACTTTAATTATCGCATTATTAAATAATGGAAGTCAAATGAAGGAGTGGTTTTTAGAGGAATGAGATGGAAAAGTGAAGACACGATCTTTGAAACGATGAGAGAAGCTGAAGTATGGGCAGATTCGATCGCGAATGAAATGTATGGGAGAGTATTTGATGGATATGAAACATCAGATTATAAAATAGCATATGCTCTTTCGTTTTTCCTAGCGCAAAATCAAGATTTTATAGTTTGTACAGAAGTGAGTTGTAAAAAAGATAGGATGATTTATAAGGTTTGGATAACAACTGGATCACTAAAGTGAAATTGTAATTATTTCGATTTTTCGGAACAACTTTATTATAATTGAGCTTCATGAATAGACAATTTTATTGAGGGGGAACCTGTTTTCTAGTATGATGAGAATAACGGGGAAAATACTAGGGTGAAGAAGGTTTCAAGTCTATAACTTGGAGGAAAAGAATGAACAATCGTATTTTAGTAGTTGATGATGAAGAGTTTATCTTAACTTTAATTGAATTTAATTTACAACAAGCTGGGTTTGAAGTTATAACGGCGATGGATGGAGAAATGGCGCTTCAAAAAGCGACTACAGAACGCCCAGATTTAATTATATTAGATTTAATGCTTCCGAAAATGGATGGTATGGAAGTGTGTAAAGAATTACGATTGCAGCGTGTTATGACGCCGATTCTAATGCTAACAGCAAAAGATGATGAATTTGATAAGGTGCTAGGTCTTGAACTTGGGGCTGATGATTATATGACGAAGCCATTTAGTCCAAGGGAAGTTGTTGCTCGTGTGAAGGCGATTTTGCGTCGTACGAAATTACAACAGGAAGAACAAGTTTCAGAAGCGCCAGATGAAGATAGCATCATGATTGCAGAACTGAAAATTTTACCTGAGTTTTATGAAGCGTACTTCCAAGGGAGAAAGCTGGAGTTAACGCCGAAAGAATTTGAGCTGCTTGTTTATCTTGCGAAAAATAAAAGTCGTGTATTAACTCGTGATCAATTATTAAGTGCTGTATGGAATTATGATTTTGCCGGTGATACAAGGATTGTTGATGTCCATATTAGCCATTTGCGCGATAAAATTGAAAAAAATACGAAAAAACCGACGTACATTAAAACGATACGTGGTTTAGGTTATAAATTAGAGGAGCCAAAAGGGGATGAATAAATTTCGCTCCAGGCTTCTTTTTACATTTGTTTCTCTCATTGTTTTTATTTTAGTTGGACTAGGTGTGTTATTAGAAACTGTATTTGAAAATTACTATATAGATCATGCTAAAGAGAGAATGGTAAAAGAGACGCAGTATGTTGCGTTATTAGCAGAAGAGCAAGGGTTTGATGCTGTTTTAAAAAAGCCGTATGTATTTGAAAAGTTAGAAGAACAAATACCAGCTTCTATTCTATTTGTTGATGAAAAAAAGAAGGTTCAATATAGCAGTGGGCAACAATCTGCATTTAGTCAAGAGACGATTAAAGAACTTTCTTCCGAAACAGCAAACCAAAGAAATAAAGTCATTACGAAAAAAACAGATCAAAAGAATGCATTTTATCATGCGGTGTTCGTTCAGGATGTAGCAGGGAAACAAGGATATATTTTGGTGAAAAGTACGATTGAACCTTTGAGGGACATTCACCAAAAAACGTGGGGATTATTAATTATCGGATTTGTCATCGCTTGTCTCGTAGTTGTATTCCTTGGTATGAAAATTACAGGGCAATATATTAGGCCGATTGAATCGGTTACGAAAGTTGCGATTGAATTAGCGAAGGGGAATTATAAAGCGCGTGCATATGAAAGTCATTCAGATGAAACTGGAATGCTGAGTAAAGCGATTAATATTTTAGCTCGTAATTTACAAGAGATGACACTCGAACAAGAAATGCAACAAGATCGTTTGCACACATTAATTGAAAATATGGGAAGCGGAATGATTTTAATTGATAGCCGTGGATATATAAACCTTGTAAACCGTTCTTATAAGGAAACTTTCCACGTAACTGATGAAGAATATTTAAATCGTTTATATTATGAATCGTTTCACCATACGGAAATTATTGAACTTGTGGAAGAAATTTTTATGACGGAAGTGAAAGTGCGTAAACAAATGTTATTGCCGCTTGGCATTGAGCGAAAGCATTTCGAAGTATATGGAGCGCCAATTATTGGGACGAACCATGAATGGAAGGGAATTGTTCTCGTATTCCATGACATTACTGAGCTAAAGAAATTAGAACAAATGAGAAAAGACTTTTTAGCGAATGTTTCTCATGAATTGAAGACACCGATTACTTCTATTAAAGGTTTTTCAGAAACGCTCTTGGATGGAGCGATGGATAACAAAAGATTTTGTGAACATTTCTTACATATTATTCTAAAAGAAAGTGAACGCATGCAAGGATTAATTGAGGATTTATTAGATTTGTCAAAGATCGAGCAACAAGGATTTAAGTTGAATATGGGTACGGTTGATATGAAGGGGCTTCTTGAAGACATTCACATGGTGCTTGATAATAAAGCAGGAGAAAAAGAAATCTCTTTACAAGTGAATGTATTGAAACGAGTTTCTGTTATTGGAGATCCTAGCCGCTTAAAACAAATCTTTATTAATTTAATTAATAATGCAATCGTATATACGCCAGCTGGAGGCGTTGTTTCTGTTGAATTAGCAGAAGATAAATATAATGCTTATATAAAAGTATCGGATACTGGAATTGGTATTAGTAAAGAAGAAATCCCTCGTATTTTTGAACGTTTTTATCGAGTAGATAAAGCGAGAAGTAGAAATACAGGTGGAACAGGTCTTGGCTTGTCCATTGTTAAACATTTAGTGGAAGCACATCAAGGTACGATTACAGTGGATAGTGAGGTTGGAGAAGGAACAACATTTACAGTTGTTTTACCAAAATCGGCAACTGTAAAATAGGGCGAAGGATGTTTACAATATATTAACAATTGCTTAATTAAATATTAATAAAGTTCTGTTAATATAATACATGAAAACCCCTTCATCCAAGGAGTAATTTTGGACGAGAGTAGTTATGCTATTCTCGTCACTTCCCTTTATGCCAATATAAGTCTGTTTATATATAATAGAAAAAACCGTTATTTTTCTTCTCTCTATTAGTCATGTTAATATAGAGAGAGGAAAGGAACGGTTTTTTTTCTGTGGAAAAATCGTTTCAAATTTGTATGGGGAGGTTTGCAGTTTGGAAAAAAAAGTCGTATTAGTAGATGGTAATAATATCGCGTATCGTGCTTTCTTTGCACTACCGCTTTTAAATAACGACAAGGGTATACATACGAACGCAATTTATGGTTTTACGATGATGTTAATGAGAATATTAGAGGAAGAAAAACCGACGCATATGCTTGTAGCATTTGATGCGGGAAAAACAACATTCCGTCATAAAACATATAGTGATTATAAGGGAGGGCGTCAAAAGACTCCACCTGAACTATCGGAGCAATTCCCGTTTATTCGTGAACTACTTGATGCATTTAATGTTCCGCGTTATGAGTTAGAAAATTATGAAGCGGATGACATTATGGGGACGTTAGCGAAAGAAGCAAGTGAGCAAGGGTTTCATGTTAAAGTTATTTCAGGAGATAAAGATTTACTTCAACTTGTTTCAGATAATACACTCGTATGTATTCCTCGCAAAGGGATTACGGAAGTAGATGAATATACGAAAGAAGCTTTATTTGAGAAATATAGCTTGTCACCAAAACAAATTATCGATATGAAAGGTTTAATGGGAGACCAATCAGATAACATTCCTGGCGTACCAGGTGTTGGTGAAAAAACTGCGATTAAATTGTTAACACAATTTGAAACAGTAGAAGCTGTATATGAAAACTTAGATCAAGTAAGTGGCAAGAAATTAAAAGAAAAGTTAGAAGCAAATAAAGAACAAGCTCTTATGAGTAAAGATTTGGCGACTATTATTACGGATGCACCCATTACTGTGCATGTAGATGATATGGAATATAAAGGATACGAAGCAAGTGATGTTATTCCGATGTTCGAGAATTTAGGATTTACATCTCTTTTAAATAAGTTAGGTGTTACGCCAGAAGAAACAGCTCCTGCTGAACTAGATGATATTTCATTTGATATTGCCGAAGAAGTTACAGAAGAAATGCTCGGGCAAGATAGCGCGATTATTGTGGAAGTGCAAGAAGATAATTACCATAAAGCTGATATTCAGGGTTTTGGTATTCAAAATGAAAATGGTTGTTACTTTATTCCGACAGACGTCGCTCTTAAATCAGATGCTTTCAAAGAGTGGCTAGCGAATGGAGAAATGAGGAAACATACATTTGATGCGAAGCGTGCTATCGTTGCTCTCAACTGGAAAGGTGTAGATATTCAAGGGATTGACTTTGATTTATTAATTGCTGCTTATTTACTTGATCCAGCTGATACAGATAAAGATTTTCGTACTGTAGCAAAAATGAAAGAAACACATGCGGTAAAGTCTGATGAAGAAGTATACGGTAAAGGTGCGAAGCGTGCTGTCCCAGAACAAGAGGTAGTAGCTGAGCATGTTGCCCGTAAAGTACATGTATTATATGATGTGAAGCAAACATTCGAGGAAGAATTAGAAAAGAACGAGCAATATGAACTGTTTACCGAATTAGAATTACCGCTTGCTCGAGTATTAGCTGATATGGAAGTAAAAGGTGTGAAAGTTGATACGGAGCGTCTTCGTAATATGGGAGAAGAGCTAGCTGGCAGACTGAAGGAAATGGAACAAGAGATTTATGAGCTTGCAGGAACAGAGTTTAATATTAATTCACCGAAGCAGCTTGGAGTTATCCTGTTTGAGAACTTAAACTTACCTGTTATTAAAAAGACGAAAACAGGTTATTCTACGTCTGCTGATGTACTAGACAAGCTTATGGATCATCATGCAATCATTCCGAATATTTTACACTATCGTCAATTAGGGAAACTAAATTCAACATACATTGAAGGTTTATTAAAAGTTGTACATGAAGATTCATCTAAAATTCATACTCGTTTTAATCAAGTGTTAACGCAAACAGGGCGATTAAGTTCAACAGATCCGAACTTACAAAATATCCCGATTCGATTAGAAGAAGGTAGAAAGATTCGTCAGGCATTCGTTCCATCAGAAGAAGGATGGGTTATGTATGCGGCCGATTATTCACAAATTGAGCTTCGTGTGCTTGCTCACATTGCAAATGATCCAGGATTAGTTGAAGCCTTCAAACATGATATGGATATTCATACGAAAACAGCTATGGACGTATTCGGCGTTGGAAAAGATGAAGTGACATCTAATATGAGACGACAAGCAAAAGCTGTAAACTTTGGTATTGTGTACGGTATTAGTGATTACGGACTTTCGCAAAACTTGGGGATTACTCGAAAAGCGGCAGGAGAATTTATTGAAAAGTATTTAGAAAGCTTCCCTGGCGTAAAAGAATATATGGATGACATTGTAAAAGATGCGAAGCAAAAAGGATATGTTTCAACGCTATTAAATCGTCGTCGTTACATTCCAGAAATTACGAGCCGTAATTTTAATTTGCGTAGCTTTGCAGAGCGTACTGCAATGAATACACCAATTCAAGGTAGTGCGGCGGATATTATTAAAAAGGCTATGATTATTATGGTGGATCGTTTAGAAGAAGAAGGATTAGAAGCGCGTCTACTTCTGCAAGTACACGATGAATTGATCTTTGAAGCACCAAAAGAAGAAGTGGAAAAATTAGAGAAGCTTGTACCAGAAGTAATGGAGCATGCAATTGAGTTGGCAGTTCCATTAAAAGTTGATTATTCTTACGGCTCAACTTGGTACGACGCGAAATAAGGAAGTGATAAAATGCCTGAATTACCAGAGGTTGAAAACGTTAGACGGACACTTGAAAATCTTGTAACGGGAAAAGTAATTGAAGATGTAATTGTCACTTATCCAAAAATAGTGAAACGACCGGACGATGCAGAAATCTTTAAAGAAATGCTGAGAGGCGAGACGATTGAAAATATAAAACGAAGAGGTAAGTTTTTACTTTTATATGTAACGAACTATGTAATTGTTTCACATTTGCGTATGGAAGGTAAGTTTTTACTTCATCAAGAGGATGAGCCAATCGATAAACATACACATGTGCGTTTCTTATTTACAGATGGAACTGAATTGCATTATAAAGATGTGAGAAAGTTTGGTACGATGCATCTCTTTAAGAAAGGTGAAGAATTTGCTCAAATGCCTCTTGCAGATTTAGGGCCAGAACCATTTGATGCTGAATTGACACCGCAGTACTTAAGGGAAAGACTACAAAAGACAAATCGTAAAATAAAAGTTGTATTATTAGATCAGCGTCTTTTGGTGGGGCTTGGAAACATATATGTAGATGAAGTGTTGTTCCGTTCTAAAATTCATCCGGAGCGAGAAGCGGCATCTTTAACAGAAGATGAAATAGAAAGAATTTATGAAGCGACTGTTACGACATTAGGAGAAGCTGTTAAACGCGGAGGAAGTACAATTAGAACGTATATTAATTCGCAAGGTCAAATCGGTTCGTTCCAAGAGCTTCTGAATGTTTATGGAAAAAAAGGAGAACCGTGTGTAACTTGTGGCACGATATTAGAAAAAACAGTGGTTGGTGGAAGAGGAACGCATTACTGCCCAACTTGCCAGCCTAGAATATAGAAAAGAGATAACATCGGATAGGCATTTGTCATATACATACAGCAGAGCTATGTATAAGGGAGGAGCTTACCGATGTACCTTTATTTATCTCTTATTTTATTAGCTTTTACATTAAGCTTAGATAGCTGTAGTGTAGGGCTGACATACGGGTTAAGAAGCGTAAGAATTCCGCTAAGATCCATTATAATTATCGGGATCTGTTCAGCAGCTGTCATGCTCGTTTCCATGGGAATTGGACATATGATTGCGAAAATATTTTCACCTGTTATCGCAACGCGTATCGGTGGGCTTGTTCTTATTGGAATAGGTATTTGGGTGCTATATCAGTTTTTTCGGGGCGATAAAAAAGAAGAACCGAAGCAAGAAGAGAAAGTTTGGAAGTTAGAAATTGCTTCGTTAGGGCTAGTCGTTCAAATTTTGCGAAAACCGACTGTTGCGGATTTTGATAAATCAGGAATCATCTCTGCAGGAGAAGCGCTACTTCTCGGTATTGCTCTTTCTGTGGATTCGTTTGGTGCTGGAATTGGTGCATCTTTATTAGGGTATGCACCTGCGATGATGGCGACGATAGTTGCGGTTATGAGTTCTTTATTTTTATTTATTGGAATGAAGCTCGGTACGGTTTTATCGAATATGAAATGGTTACAAAAATTTACATTCCTGCCTGGGGTTTTACTCATTATTATTGGAATTTGGAAAATGTAAGTATGGGCGTGGAACATTAGTTTCGCGCCTATTATTATGAGGAGGATTATTATGACAGTTGTAGTTGGATTAACAGGAGGCATTGCGAGTGGGAAAAGTACAGTATCACAAATGTTTCGTGAAATAAATATACCAGTCATTGATGCCGATATTATTGCGCGAGAAGTTGTAGAACGTGGAAAACCAGCATATAACAAAATTGTAGAAGTTTTTGGAACGGAAGTGTTACAAAAAGATGGAGAACTTGATCGACCGAAGCTTGGAAGTGTTGTTTTTTATAATGAAGAAAAACGATTGCAGTTAAACAAAATTGTTCATCCTGCGGTGCGTGAAGAAATGAATGAACAAAAGGAGATGTACATAAAAGAAGGTATGCAAGCGGTGGTGTTAGATATCCCTCTTTTGTTTGAAAGTAAATTAACAAATCTCGTTGATCGAGTATTAGTTGTAGCGGTTACGCCGAATACGCAATTAGAACGTTTAATGAAACGGAATGATTTTTCAGAAAAAGAAGCAACGGCACGTATTCAATCTCAAATGCCACTAGAAGAAAAGGTAAAGATGGCGGATGAAGTAATTTATAATGATGGCACAATTGTTGAAACGAAAACACAATTAGCTGCTATTTTGAAAGAATGGAACATTATTGATTAAAAAATTGTGAAATTAATGAAAATGCTTAGTGACATATCTCCTTTTTGTGTTATACTATTATTGGGATTGGAGATAAATAGTATAACGCATTCAAGGGGGATAACATATTATGACTCGTGTGGCAATTAATGGATTTGGACGTATTGGGAGAATGGTATTTCGTCAAGCAATAAAAGAAAGCGCATTCGAAATTGTAGCAATCAATGCAAGCTATCCATCCGAAACGTTAGCACATTTAATTAAATATGATACAGTTCATGGTAAGTTTGACGGAACAGTAGAAGCATTTGAAGATCACCTACTAGTTGATGGGAAAATGATTCGCCTTTTAAACAACCGCGATCCAAAGGAATTGCCTTGGAAAGATCTAGGTGTTGAAGTTGTAATTGAAGCAACTGGTAAATTTAATTCGAAAGAACAAGCAATTCTTCATGTTGAGGCTGGAGCGAAAAAAGTTATTTTAACAGCGCCTGGTAAAAATGAAGATGTAACAATTGTAGTTGGTGTGAACGATGACCAATTAGATATTACAAAACATACTGTTATTTCAAATGCATCTTGTACAACAAACTGTTTAGCGCCTGTTGTAAAGGTGTTAGATGAGCAGTTCGGAATTGAAAACGGTTTAATGACAACTGTTCATGCTTATACAAATGACCAAAAAAATATTGATAATCCACATAAAGATTTAAGAAGAGCACGTGCTTGCGGACAGTCTATCATTCCGACAACGACGGGTGCTGCGAAAGCGCTAGCAAAAGTTCTTCCACACTTAAACGGAAAACTTCATGGTATGGCACTTCGTGTACCAACACCAAACGTGTCTCTAGTTGACCTAGTAGTAGACGTAAAACGTGATGTGACAGTTGAAGATATTAATGAAGCGTTCAAAACTGTTGCAAACGGTGCATTAAAAGGAATTGTAGAATTCAGCGAAGAGCCTTTAGTGTCTATCGACTTTAATACAAATACACACTCAGCTATTATTGATGGTTTATCTACAATGGTAATGGGTGATCGTAAAGTGAAAGTGCTTGCTTGGTATGATAACGAGTGGGGCTACTCTCGTCGTGTTGTAGATCTTGTAACGTTAGTTGTTAATGAATTAGCGAAACAAGAAAATGTTCAACACATTTAAGTGAAATAAAGGGAGGGCAAGTAAATATTTGCCTTCTTTTTTATTTTTTTCTGAAAAGGGAAAAAATTATATGAGTATATTTTCAAAAAGTGGACATACCAAAAACCATTGGGATTACTGCATTTGTGAATGGTTTATTTTTTTTAGGGAAAAGTAAAGAGGAAAATATGACAGAAAATCGAAAAAACTGTTGTTGCAAAATGAAAATAAACAAAGTATACTAACACTCGTAAACTTAAGAGCTGAGGTACGTAGTCACTACTTAAAGGGTTAGGACCTCTCTGGACTAACTTTCCCCCGTGGTAGTGGAGCAAGCCAAATTGCAAATTAGTTTTCAATTCGAACAGTTAGATTAAATTTACAAGGGGGAACTGTAGAATGGATACTATGGATACGATGGGTCGTCACGTGATCGCTGAACTTTGGGATTGCGATTTCGACAAGCTTAATGACATGCCGTATATTGAACAATTATTTGTGGATGCAGCACTAAGAGCTGGTGCTGAAGTACGTGAGGTTGCTTTTCATAAATTTGCACCACAAGGTGTAAGTGGAGTAGTAATTATTTCGGAATCACATTTAACAATTCATAGCTTTCCGGAGCACGGTTACGCAAGTATTGATGTTTATACTTGTGGGGATCGTATTGATCCAAATGTTGCTGCAGAATATATTGCAGAAGGTTTAAACGCGAAAACGCGTGAGAGCATCGAGCTTCCTCGAGGCACTGGTAGCTTCGAAATTAAGCAGAGAGAAACAAAAGCTCTTTAAAAAAGAACATAATTGATTTAAAATGTAAAGAGGTGTATAATGCACCTCTTTTTTAGTTTATATAAAATAAGATCATGATATGTATTAACTTAGAGTGGTCAGTGTAGAAGAATGAGTTATATAATATTGTATATATATTTTCACGTGTAGATGAATCGTAAAAAATAAAGAGTATATTGTAAAGGAGTGAATGAATTGCGTTGTCCATCCTGTTTTCATAATGGCACAAGAGTGTTAGATTCGCGTCCGGTAGACGAGGGGCGCTCTATTCGAAGAAGGAGAGAGTGTGAGAGTTGTTTAAGTCGCTTTACGACATTTGAAAGGGTAGAAGAATCACCTCTTATCGTTGTTAAAAAAGAAGGAACACGAGAAGAGTTTAATAAAGAGAAGATTTTACGCGGTTTAATTAAAGCGTGTGAAAAAAGACCTGTATCTTTAAGGCAGTTAGAGGAAGTAACGCAAAGTGTAGAGCGTGAACTTCGTAACTTAGGTATATCAGAAGTGAAAAGTGATATGATTGGTGAAATTGTTATGGAAGAACTTCGCGATATCGATGATGTTGCTTACGTACGTTTTGCTTCTGTATATCGTCAATTTAAAGATTTAAATGTATTTATTGAAGAATTAAAAGATATACTGCAAAAAGAGAGAGAGTAGAAGGTGTAATCCATTCTCTTTATATACTGTAAGTAAACGAGATAAGAGAGCTAGAAGCGGAAGCTAATAGCTCTTTTTCGCTAAGAAATTATATAATGAAGATAGAACGAATGAAATATAGGTTAGATTGGATGAGAGAAAGGAAAGCAAGAATGGAAAAACAGTCATGGATGGAGCTATTGCCGATTGATCGTTATAAAGTAAGTGCGAAAGGGTTGCTACATAATTACGACCGGAAAGTGTTAACGATGTTGTATCAGCCGTTAGTAGGTAGTAGAGCTTTTAGCTTATACATGACGCTATGGGGAGAGTTAGAGCAAGATCGTGTGTTTGGAAAAGAGAATACACATCACTCCCTTATGGTGACCATGCAAATGCAACTTCCTGAAATATATGGGGAACGAGTAAAGTTAGAGGCGATTGGGCTTTTAAATGTATATATTAAGAAAGAAAAAGATATTCGAATGTTTATATATGAATTGCAACCACCTTTATCTCCGAAGCAGTTTTTTGATGATATTGTTTTAAGTATCTTTTTATACAATCGATTGAGTCGGACAAAATACAACCAAGTAAAGCAATATTTCTTAGAAGAAGAATTCGATTTTGCTTCTTATGAAAATGTTACGCGCTCCTTCAATGATGTATTTGATTCATTTAACCCAGGTCAGTTTGAGTATGCGCAAGAAGAACTTCGTATCCCGAAAACGACAACTATGCCAAGTAATGAGAATGGGGATGCTCCGAAAGTTTGGAATGATTTCTTTGATTTCTCTTTATTTGTAGAAGGATTATCAGCGCTTGTTCCTAAAAAGGCGATTACAGATCAAGTGCGAGAATGTGTCATTACACTCTCTTATGTGTACGGTGTGGATGTGTTATCGATGCAAAATATCGTTCTTGGCGCAGTGACAGAGATGCAAACAATTGATATTGAAAGGCTTCGAAAGGGAGCACGCGATTGGTATCAATTCGAAAATGGTCAAGCATTACCTGTATTAAGTGAAAGGGTGCAACCTCATGCTGCTCGTACAATGAAAGAGAAAGAGCCATCTACGCAAGAAGAGATGCTAATGAAGCAGTTAGAGGAAATCTCGCCAAAACAACTATTGAAGGAGATTTCGGGCGGTGCAGAGGCGACGAAGGCGGACTTGCAAATTGTCGAGGATGTAATGATAAACCAAAAATTAACGCCAGGGGTTGTGAATGTACTTATTTATTACGTTATGCTACGCTCAGATATGAAGCTTGCTAAAACGTATGTTGAGAAGATTGCTGGGCATTGGGCGCGAAAAAAGGTTGGTACAGTAGGCGAAGCAATGGCGCTAGCAAAAGAAGAGAATCGTCAATATCAAGAGTGGGCTGAGACGAAGAAGAAAGGCCGTACGACCAAGAAAACGGTGCGTAAAGAAATGGTACCTGATTGGCTTAAAGAAGAGCCGAAAGAACAAGCGAAAGAAACTGTGAAAAATGACTTGAGTGTGGAAAAAAATGCAAGTACGTTAGAAGATGAACGAAAACGATTAGAAGAAGTATTGAAAAAATATAAGCGTGATTAATAGAAGAGAATGAACGCTCTTTGAGGTGAGGAAATGGAGCATATTCAAAATTCGTTTGCGAAATTAATGGAGAATGAAAACTTTAAGAATAGATATGAAGTCTTAAAGGCAGAAGTGATGGCGCACCCTCGTGTGAAAGAATTTATAGACGAACATAAAGGTGAAGTAACGACTTCGATGATTGAACGAAGTCTTGTGAAGTTATATGAATATATTGGGCAAAGTGTAGGGTGCGCTGATTGTCCAGATTTAGGGTCATGTAAAAATATGCTGCAAGGATATGAGCCGAAGCTTGTCATCCAAGGTAAGATGATTGATATTCAATATGATCGCTGCGTAAGAAAAGTAGCATATGATGAGAGAAAGAAACATGAAAAACTTGTTCAAAGTGTGTATATGCCAAATGATATTTTACAGGCGTCTATGGAAAACTTAGACCCTTCAGATTTAGATGCGCGTATTGATGCAATTGGTGCAGCGAATGAATTTTTACGTGCATATGAACCAGGGAAAAAAGTGCAGGGCTTATATCTGTACGGTAAATTTGGTGTAGGGAAAACATATCTTTTAGGGGCGATTGCAAATGAGCTTGCTCTTAGGAAAATAAGTTCAATGATCGTATACTTCCCAGAATTTTTACGTGAAATTAAAAGCTCGATTCAAGATAATACGATTGGTGAAAAGATTGATGCGGTAAAACGCGTACAAGTATTAATGTTAGATGATATCGGAGCGGAAGCAATGTCAAGTTTTGTGCGTGATGATGTTCTTGGTGCAATCTTGCAATTCCGTATGTTAGAAAACTTACCGACGTTCTTTACGTCTAACTTTGATTTCAAACAGTTAGAACATCATTTAACGTATACACAGCGTGGTGAAGCAGAAGAGATGAAAGCGGCCCGTATTATGGAACGAATTCAATATTTAGCGAAGCCCATTTCTATTGGTGGAAAGAACCGTCGTCATAAGTAAAGAGCAAGCTGAGAAGCTTGCTCTTTTTTATTATAGTGTTATTTTCTTTTCAAATATGAGCTCGAAATATTCAGGTTGTCCGGAACTACCGATTGCAGGGGCGAAAATCTGCACGAACCTCCATCCGTCTCTAGCATGTTCTTGAATAATTTTTTGATAATCTTCAGCTGGTTTCGAGCGGGTAAAACCCCAGGTTAATTCGATTTTCACAAACTTATATTCAAATATTTATATACCCCTTTTTATTAATGGGTAAATTATACAATAAAAAAATTAAATTGGCTTGTATCATTTTTTTCTCTCTCCTTTAATATATATGAAATTAGCAAGTTGTATCGAGTGGGTTGTCTAAGGGTAGAAGATTGTTTCTGCTGAGAGACTTTGCCACGGATCGGACTCTTATAGGGTTTTTAAATCCTTTAGAGCGGGGATAAAAGGGGGGACAAAAGTGATTGAAATTTGCTTCGAAGAAAAAAATGATGCTGTGCACGTATACAGACAACTAACGAAAAAAATGGAATCCTTATACAAGGAAACAAGTGTATATTTAAATGAACAAAAGGTTGTTATTCATATGCCATTATGTGAATCGAATTATATTGAAAAGATTTTATTGCCAGTATTACTATATTTCATTATGAATGTGAAACAAAATGAATGGATTCATACCATTTTAAAGGAAAAGTTTTTTTATGAAGAACAAGAAGAGTGTCATCAAATATTGCATATGGCACATGAGATTTTAAAGGAAAGAAGAAAAGGGGTAGCTAGTGATTTAACGCGTCATAAATTTGAATCTTATATTGCGTCGTCTTTAAATGATTGGCTTTGTGATCCGCTCTCATTTTCATTTTCATCATACGTTCGTTTTCGTCTTCGTACATATAGGGAAATGGTAGATCGGCTTGCTGAAGTTGCAATTGATGAGTATAAGATGGAGCAGGAATATCAAATGTTCATTGAGACACTTCGCCAACAAGTAAGGAGCCGGAAATCGCGTTTGTCCTGTGTGCATCTTATTTTTGATGAAAGTTTTATTTTCTATGATGATAAAGGTAGACGTTTAAAGCAGGAGAAATTGGTTCAATATATAGATGAAGAATTATTAAAGCAAAAGGATGTATATATCGATACGAAAGTAATTGCACCACTTCTTTCCATTTCGCCGAAAAAGATTTATTTATATACGAAAGAACAAGATCATAATATGATTATTACTTTGCGAAATGTATTTCAAGAACGAGTACAACTACATGGATTACATGAATTTGAGCGCAACGTGAAAAATTTAAAAAATAAGGGTAACGCCCTTGATTTTCTAAGTTTTTGAGCATATAATTACCTACATAAATGAAATATATCGAAATGTTATGATGAGGACATGAGTAGTTTTCTACGATTTTCAGAGAGGGAAGCCTTAGGGTGTGAGCTTCCTAGTACGGGATTATTACTTACCACCTCTAAACTTTAGCAGTGAACCTTTTTCTAGTAATTGCTAACGGACAACACCGTTATGTTGAACTTGAGCAATTAACAATAAAGTTAATTGGAACAAGGGTGGAACCACGAATTCAACACTCGTCCCTTTTTATGGGATGAGTGTTTTTTATTTTGAAAAAAAGAGGAGTGACCAGTGATGGCAGATGTAGTTAAAATTACTTTCCCTGATGGAGCTGTGAAGGAGTTTCCAAAAGGAGTAACAACTGAAGAAATCGCAGCTTCTATTAGCCCAGGCTTAAAGAAAAAAGCTGTGGCTGGAAAGTTAAATGATGAGATGATCGATCTTTCTACACCAATTGAAGAAGATGGTGCAGTTTCTATCATTACATTAGATTCTGAAGATGGCTTATATATTTTACGCCACTCAACAGCCCACCTTTTAGCGCAAGCGTTAAAACGTTTATATAAAGATGTTAAGCTTGGTATCGGT
This sequence comes from Bacillus cereus group sp. MYBK30-2, assembly GCF_051915945.1. Taxonomy (NCBI): domain Bacteria; kingdom Bacillati; phylum Bacillota; class Bacilli; order Caryophanales; family Bacillaceae; genus Bacillus; species Bacillus cereus group sp. MYBK30-2. The sequence goes on along the minus strand of NZ_JBQAFR010000002.1, from coordinate 1,174,105 downwards.
CCAGTAATCGAAAATGGCTTCTACTACGATATCGATATGGAAGAAGCAATTACAGTTGAAGATTTCAAGAAAATCGAAAAAGAAATGCAAAAAATTGTGAACGAGAACTTAGAAATCGTTCGTCATGAAGTACCACGTGCAGAAGCACTTCGTCGTTACGAAGAAGTTGGCGATGAGTTAAAATTAGATTTAATTAACGATCTTCCAGAAGATGCAGTTATTTCAATTTACGAGCAAGGCGAATTCTTCGACCTTTGCCGTGGTGTTCACCTTCCATCTACAGGAAAGATTAAAGTATTTAAATTATTAAGCGTTGCAGGTGCTTACTGGCGCGGCGATAGCAATAATAAAATGTTACAACGTATTTACGGTACTGCATTCGTTAAGAAAGCAGAATTAGATGAGCACTTACGTATGCTTGAAGAAGCAAAAGAGCGCGATCACCGTAAATTAGGTAAAGAATTAAAACTATTTACTAATAGCCAAAAAGTAGGACAAGGTTTACCACTTTGGTTACCAAAAGGTGCAACAATCCGCCGCATTATTGAGCGTTACATCGTTGATAAAGAAGCAAGCTTAGGATATGACCACGTATACACTCCAGTACTAGGAAGCAGAGAGCTTTATGAAACTTCTGGTCACTGGAACCACTATCGTGATGGCATGTTCCCATCAATGGAAATGGATAATGAAGAATTAGTTCTTCGCCCAATGAACTGTCCTCACCATATGATGGTTTATAAAAATGATATTCATAGCTACCGTGAACTACCAATCCGTATTGCGGAACTTGGAACAATGCACCGTTATGAAATGTCTGGAGCATTATCTGGATTACAACGTGTACGCGGGATGACTTTAAATGATGCACACATTTTCGTTCGCCCAGACCAAATTAAAGAAGAATTAAAACGCGTTGTAAACTTAACTTTAGAAGTATACAAAGATTTCGGCTTAGAAAATTATTCATTCCGTCTATCTTATCGTGACCCAGCAGATACTAAAAAGTATTATGCTGATGATGAGATGTGGGAAAAAGCACAAGGTATGTTAAAAGAAGCTATGGATGAAATGGGTCTTGAGTACTATGAGGCTGAAGGTGAAGCAGCGTTCTATGGTCCGAAACTTGACGTTCAAGTTCGTACTGCACTTGGAAAAGACGAAACACTTTCAACTGTACAATTAGACTTCTTACTTCCAGAACGCTTTGAATTAACTTACGTAGGTGAAGATGGTAAACAACATCGCCCAGTTGTAATTCACCGTGGTGTTGTATCAACTATGGAACGCTTCGTTGCCTTCTTAATTGAAGAATACAAAGGTGCATTCCCAACTTGGTTAGCTCCAGTTCAGGCGCAAGTAATTCCAGTTTCTCCGCAAGTACATTTAGACTACGCGAAGAAAGTACAAGAAGACCTGCAACGTGCTGGTATCCGTGTTGAAGTAGATACTCGTGAAGAGAAAATTGGTTACAAAATCCGTGAAGCACAAATGCAAAAGATCCCGTACATGCTTGTAGTAGGTGACAATGAAGTGACTGAAAATGGCGTAAACGTACGTAAATATGGTGAACAAAAATCAGAAACAATCGCATTAGATGCGTTTGTTGACATGATTAAAGTAGAAGGAAAACGATAAGAAAGAGCCGCGGTATACCGCGGCTTTCTTATGTATTATAAATAAGAAAATCTAGAAAAAATAACCAAACAATACTTATCATAAAAAAGTATTGCAAGTATGCTAGTTGTTTGTTACAATATTTCTTGTTGTTAGTAAAATACATCGCGTCTTCTTGACAGACGTCATGTCCTATGATAAACTCATCAAGGATAATAGAATATGGTTTTGGAACAAGTAGAAGCACCCGCTTCTCACCTGATGGACGCATTCGCAGTTAGCAGGTAAATGTATTTCTTACTAAAGATATTACAAGTGTGGGTGCCGTATGCCCGCACTTTTTTTGTTCGGGTTCTACAATTACAAAACGTATTCTAAGAAAACCTTGGAGGTGGCTTACTATTAGCAAGGATATGATGATTAACGAGCAAATTCGTGCACGTGAAGTACGCTTAGTTGGCGCGAACGGCGATCAACTTGGAATCAAGTCTCGTAATGACGCTTTAGACTTAGCTGCAAATCTTAATCTTGATTTAGTATTGGTTGCTCCAAATGCGAAACCGCCAGTATGCCGCATTATGGACTACGGTAAATTCCGCTTTGAGCAACAAAAGAAAGAAAAAGAACAGCGCAAAAATCAAAAAGTAATTAGCATGAAAGAAGTTCGTTTAAGTCCAACAATTGATGAACACGACTTTAACACAAAACTTCGTAATGCTATCAAGTTTTTAGAGAAAGGCGACAAGGTTAAAGCGTCAATTCGCTTTAAAGGACGTGCCATTACTCATAAAGAAATCGGTCAACGTGTTTTAGATCGCTTCTCAGAAGCTTGTGCTGAAGTTAGTACAATTGAATCTAAGCCTAAAATGGAAGGACGTAGTATGTTCTTAGTTTTAGCACCGAAAAACGATAAGTAATAGATAGAGGAGGAAATACCTATGCCTAAACAAAAAACTCATCGCGGCGCTGCAAAGCGTTTCAAAAAGACTGGATCTGGTAAACTGAAGCGTTCTCACGCTTACACAAGCCACTTATTCGCTAACAAATCTACAAAAGCTAAACGTAAATTACGTAAAGCTGGTGTAGTAAGCGCTGGTGACTTCAAACGCATTCGTCAAATGCTTGACAACTTAAAATAAGTTCGGCTGATATATAGAACAAATAGGAGGTAATATTATGCCAAGAGTAAAAGGTGGTACAGTTACTCGTCAACGTCGTAAAAAAGTTATAAAATTAGCAAAAGGTTACTACGGTTCTAAGAGCACATTATTTAAGGTTGCTAACCAACAGGTTATGAAATCTCTAATGTATGCATTCCGTGACCGTCGTCAAAAGAAACGTGACTTCCGTAAATTATGGATTACACGTATCAACGCAGCAGCTCGTATGAATGGTCTTTCTTACAGCCGCTTAATGCACGGTTTAAAAAATGCTGGCATCGAAGTTAACCGCAAGATGCTTGCTGACTTAGCTGTTCATGACGAAAAAGCTTTCGCTGAATTAGCAACAGTTGCAAAAAACAACATTAACTAATTGTTTAAAACCTTAGAAGATTTTTCTTCTAAGGTTTTTTATTTGTATTCATTATAATTATTCAATAATTTATAAAATTCCCTACGTGATATCGTCACAGTTGAGTGCGTTATTTCGCGCCTCAGTATATTAGTATGTGCTTGTAAGGACTTTTGGAAAGATAACGAAGAGGTGTTTACATGAAAGCAGGAAAGATCTACGGGCGTGTCGTTATCGATATGACAAAATCAATATAAAAGTTATAGCAATATAGAAGAATATACATATGAAGTCAGAGGAATCCTCCTGACTTTTTTATTTGCACTCATTCGTGAGGAAGTGTACCTTTCCTAGCAGAAACGACACTGCTATAATGGAAAGATGATATGGAACTTTCATCAGATGAATAATCTATGAATGATGATTGAAACGTATTTGCAAATTAAGGACAAGCTATCTTTATAAAGATGTAGGTAGCTGACTTGTTAATAAGAAACGAAAAATAATAATGAACTTTGAGATGAAACAACATTGTTGCGGAAAATGCGATGTTGGAGGAGGACAATAGAATGGACTTACTACAACTATTTAAATTACAAAAAGAATTAGACGATCGTATTGTGAAAGAGCATGACTTACAACCGAAGAAATTGTTAAAAGAAAAAATGTTAGCTCTTCTTGTAGAAATTGGAGAACTTGCAAATGAAACACGTTGTTTTAAATATTGGAGCAATAAACCAGCATCAGAACGTGAAGTAATATTAGAAGAATACGTAGATGGCCTACATTTTATTTTATCAATCGGAATCGATTTAGGAATTGATAAAAACTTCTTATTCTATAAATGTGCGCAAACGAATAAAACACAAGTAGAAATTTTCTTAGACACATATGCGAAAGTAATTCGTTTTACAGATCAACCTTCTATTACGAACTATATTGAATTATTTACAAGCTATCTTCGCCTTGGACAAGCACTTGAATTTGAACAAGAAGAAATTGAAAAAGCATACTTAGATAAAAATGAAGTAAATCATCAGCGTCAAACACAAGGATACTAAGTTATTTTTTGAATATTTCAATTTACTTATTGTATAATGAAGTGACTGAAGAAAAAGGAGGGTGTTGGCAATGACAAAATTAGACGCGACATTGACAATGCTAAAAGAATTAACAGATGCACGCGGTATTGCGGGTAACGAGCGCGAACCACGTGAAGTAATGAAGAAATATATTGAGCCGTTTGCAGATGAACTTTCTACTGACAATTTAGGAAGTTTAGTTGCGAAAAAAGTTGGGGAAGAAAACGGCCCGAAAATTATGGTTGCAGGTCATTTAGATGAAGTTGGCTTTATGATTACGCAAATTGATGACAAAGGATTCCTTCGTTTCCAAACGGTTGGAGGCTGGTGGTCACAAGTTATGCTTGCGCAGCGTGTAACGATTGTAACGCGTAAAGGAGATGTAACAGGTGTAATTGGTTCCAAACCACCGCACATTTTACCTCCAGAAGCTCGTAAAAAGCCAGTTGACATTAAAGATATGTTCATCGATATTGGTGCTTCTAGCCAAGAAGAAGCGATGGAGTGGGGCGTACGACCAGGAGATCAAGTTGTACCTTACTTTGAATTCCAAGTAATGAAGAATGAAAAAATGTTACTTGCAAAAGCATGGGATAACCGAATTGGTTGTGCAATTGCAATTGACGTATTAAAACAATTAAAAGATGAAAAGCATCCAAACGTTGTATACGGCGTTGGGACTGTACAAGAAGAAGTTGGTCTTCGTGGTGCGAAAACATCTGCAAACTATATTAAGCCAGATATCGCATTCGCTGTAGATGTTGGTATTGCTGGTGATACACCAGGTGTAACGGCGAAAGAAGCACAAAGTAAAATGGGTGATGGCCCACAAATCATTTTATATGATGCTTCTGTTATTGGTCATACAGGTTTACGTGATTTCGTTGTGGATGTTGCTGACGAATTACAAATTCCGTATCAATATGACTCTGTAGCGGGTGGCGGAACGGATGCAGGAGCAATTCATATTTCTGTAAACGGTATTCCGTCTATGGCAATTACGATTGCGACACGCTACATTCATTCTCATGCAGCGATGTTACATCGTGATGATTATGAAAACGCAGTGAAGTTAATTGTAGAAGTTATTAAACGTCTTGATAAAGAGGCTGTACATAACATTACATTTAATTAATAGAAAAAAAGCGAAGGGGAATTTCCTTCGCTTTTTTTATGTTAAAAGGGTCTTTCTAATCCTGCTGCCGTATGAGCTCCTAAAATAATTAAGCGCGTTAACTGCATTGCCATAAAATGCGGGGTATAGATCATGCCCTTTTTTAGCCATGACATAATCATTCCGAGATGAGCACCAGTAACATAACTAATGAGAATATCACGAGGGACCATAAGCTTTTCGTCGTTAGGCTGTGAAATGGATAAACTTAACGTTAAATGTGTTTGAATTGCTTTCATCATTTTATAAGTATAGTTTCCGGCTGCTTTATCACCGAGCATAATGTTATAGAAATTAGCATTTTCTGCGATATGCTCAAATAAAGCTAAAAAGGTCGGATGTGGAGAATCAAACGTAAGCTGAAAGTCTTCTTTACTGCGCTTTTCTGGCTTAATCACCTCGACTAGCTTTTCTAACATCTCTTCTATGCTTTTTTCTAATAAGTCATATTTATCGTGATAATGGCTATAAAATGTAGCGCGATTTACGGGGGCGCGTTCTGCGATATGTTGAACGGATACACTTTCAAAGCCCTTTTCGCCTACTAAAGCGACAAAAGCATCCTGTATGAGTTGTCTCGTTCGTTTCACGCGTGGATCATTTGTATTTTTAATAGACATTTTTACTTCACCTCGTTTAATTTTTTTTACTTAAACAACACATGTATAGTGTAATGTTGTTTAAACAACATATATGTTTAAATTGTCGGTTGTAGATTCGGAATAATTATTTATAATTATAAACGATAGTCCTTTAGAAATCAGCACCGATCGCAGGCAGATGAACTACGGTTTACACTGCAGATGGTGTGATTTTTTTGCTTAAAAGTTAATATAATTAACAATTAAGCAATCTAAACAAAAAGGATATAAATAGTTTAGAAAAAAATTATATGCGATATAAGGAGAGGAATGCAATGAATCAGTTTCGAAGAATGGTAATTATCAACATTATCACATTAATTGTATTAGTTGGCGGCGGTATTGGCGGTTATTACTATTACAATCAAACAGAAAATTATTTAAAGACAGAAAATGCAAAGATTGACGGGAAAGTAATCCCAATTGCATCACCAGTAGCAGGTAAATTAACAGACTGGAAAGCTGAAGTAGGTAAAAATTATAATGAAAATGATAAATTAGGTGCTGTTACTGTAGCAGGAGCAAATGGTGAGCAAACAGTAGACGTAACGATTCCACAAAATGCAACAGTTGTACAATCAAACGCAACAACAAATGCGTTCGTTGGAGCAGGAAGCCCAATTGCTTACGCATTTGATATGAATAATTTATGGGTAACAGCAAACATTGAAGAAACAAATATTGATGATGTTCAAAAAGGTCAAACAGTAGATGTGTATGTAGATGCATACCCAGATACAACGTTAACAGGAAAAGTAGAACAGGTTGGATTAACAACAGCAAATACATTCTCGATGTTACCATCAAGTAACGCAACAGCGAACTATACGAAAGTAAAGCAAGTTGTACCAGTTAAAATTTCTTTAGATCATAGTAAATCAGTAAATATTGTTCCTGGAATGAATGTGTCAGTTCGTATTCATAAGTAAGGGGGAGATGAGATGTCCTCAATTGCAATTGTAGGATATGCGCTATTTTGTATAATCGTCTTCTTCCTTGTAAATCGTCTTTTACGAAAGAAAAAAACGAATGTGGGAGAAGAACAAGTCCCAGCCGTAAGTAAGATAGAAGTAAGTAAGATAGAAACAGTAGAGAAAGAAATTGAATCAAAACAAGAAACAGAACTTTCTAATGTTGTTGAATTAGAAACAGGGAAGCAAGAAGAAGTAAAACAAGAAATAGAAGTGCCGAAAAAACAAATGTCTATGCCTCTAGAGAATGTAAACGTAAAGGCAGTTGTAGCTGTATTAATTCTCGGTATGTTCGTTTCTATTTTAAACCAAACGATCATTAATGTTGCATTGCCTCCATTAATGAACGAATTTAATGTATCAACTTCAACAGCACAATGGTTAATTACAGGCTTCATGCTTGTAAACGGAATTTTAGTACCGATTAGTGCATTTTTAGTTTCACGGTTTACGTATCGTAAATTATTCGTAGCAGCAATGTTATTCTTCACTGTAGGATCTATCATTTGTGCTACATCAGGTAACTTTACAATGATGATGACGGGCCGCGTTATTCAAGCGGTTGGTGCGGGTATTTTAATGCCAGTTGGTATGAATATCTTCATGACATTATTCCCGCCTAATAAGCGCGGAGCAGCTATGGGACTATTAGGGGTAGCGATGATTTTAGCACCAGCTATCGGACCAACTGTAACAGGTTGGGTAATTGAAAACTATAGCTGGAACTTAATGTTCTATGGGATGTTTGTTGTCGGTTTAATTATTACGTTCTTATCTTTAAAATTCTTTACACTAGCCCAGCCAGTGTCTAAAACAAAGTTAGATGTATTCGGTGTTATTAGTTCAAGTATTGGACTAGGTAGCTTACTGTACGGATTTAGTGAAGCTGGAAATAATGGCTGGACTAGTGCAGAAGTTGTTATAACACTTATCATCGGTGTCATTGGTTTAGCTGTATTTATTTGGAGAGAGCTAACAACGGACAATAAAATGCTTGATTTACAAGTGTTTAAATATCCAGTATTTACTTTTACTTTAGTAATCAATGCAATCGTTACGATGGCCTTATTCGGAGGTATGTTATTACTTCCAGTATACTTGCAAAACATTCGCGGTTTTACACCGATGGAATCAGGGTTATTATTACTTCCAGGATCATTAATTATGGGAATTATGGGACCAGTTGCAGGTAAACTATTTGATAAGTATGGTATTCGTCCGTTAGCAATTGTCGGATTAGCCATTACAACATTTGCGACATATAAATTTACAACGTTATCGATGGATACACCGTATAGCGTTATTATGACGGATTATATTATACGTTCAATTGGTATGTCATTCATTATGATGCCAATTATGACAGCTGGTATGAACGCGTTACCGATGAAATTAATTTCTCACGGTACAGCAACACAAAATACGTCAAGACAAGTAGCTGGTTCAATTGGAACAGCGATATTAATCACGCTTATGACGCAACAAACGACTGCTCACGTAGCGGATTACGGCAATATGTTAACAACGTCAAACCCAATTTTAGTTGATAAAGTACACGGTATGGGCCAAAGCTTAGCGGCATTAGCCGGATCAGCTCAAGCAGGAGATGCGATGAGCACGCAACTATTATTCGGACAAATTTCAAAGCTATCTGCAATTAACGGTATTAACGATGCCTTCTTAATTGCAACGATATTAGCAGGCGTTGCTTGGGTATTATCGTTCTTCTTACCATCAGGCAATAAACCAAATAGAAAAGCAGGGAATTAAATTCCCTGCTTTTTTGTCTTTTTAAAGAGTTAGATATAAAAAATGATAACCAATCACGGAGCATAATCCTGTTATAAACAAAATCGTCCCCATAGAAAGAATACTTGATATTTGTCTTCCGCTTATAATAGCTAATAGTCCAGCTAAAGAGAAGAAACACCAATATAAAGTTCCTGAAATTGGGAGACTCCCCTCTAAATCTATTCCGTTACCTATACAAATGATAGGAACAACGATAAATAATACGCTAATCAATCCAGCTATAATGGTAAGTAATTTACGATATTTAATTCCGGCAGCAATTAAGAAAATACCAACGATGATTTCACATAACAATAAAATAGGGGCTAAGATAAGCCAAATAAATAATCCGGTAGATTCCATGTATAATAACTCCTTAACGAATGAAAAATGAATCAGGCATAGACATGAGTTGATAACAAATAGCTGCGAACAGTCCTATTGAGAAAATAATGAATCCCATGTTGCGTATACTATTAATTTTTGAACGTGCTCCATTAATTCCTGCTAATAGACCAGCTAAAGAGAAAAGCATCCAATATAGAACAGTTGGAATGTGAAGAATGTCCTCTCCATTGATACCTTTGCTCAAAAAAATAAAAGGCATTATAACGAATGAGAAACAAATAATCCCCATTAAGATAACAAGTAATTTTTGATGAATAATTCCTGTTACTACTAAAAAAATACCACCAGCAATTCCACATAATAAGAGAAGCGGCATAAAAAATATCCAAATAATACTGAACATATGTAAACTCCTTTATATTAATTAAGTTATATTTTACTACATGAGGTTTATTTTGGATATTATTAATAAATATGTATAATTTGATAGAAATGAGTAGTAACGATACGAATTAATAGATGTAGAGAACGTTAGAGAGGTATCGTGATGATACCTCTCTTTATCCTAAAAATGCTACCATATTATTTATAATATGAAATAGTATGGTTGGAATGATGGAATTTGTTTTCTTGTATAAAATGGCCATCATTAGTCCTGCGAAGAAAGCACTCACCATTATCCCGAGTGAGTATGTATGGGCGACTCCGAAAAATAAACTTGTCAAAATTGCAGCAATCCAGAATGGGAACCGCTCCGAGAAGAAGCGAAGCATAAAACCTCTGAAAATAAGTTCTTCAAAAATGGGTGTAAGTATTGCGGACCCAATAAGTAACAATATTTGATATTGCTCTAAAATATGTAAGTTTAATGCAGCCGTTTGTTCTTCTAATGCATCTGGAAATACGTTTTCTAATACGAATAAATTGAAAAGGATATTTAATGAGAAGAAAATGAGTAAATATGCGTATGTACGCCATCCTTTTAATACTCTAAAGTTAAATGATGATAATAATAACCTTTTGGCAGGCTCGTATTTAAATATGAAGAACAATAGAATAGTCAGTTGTAGTGCAATGCTAGTCGTATCTATAATAGATTCGCATAAGGCGATTTGTGATTTATCTGCAAAAAAACTTTTATAAATTATTAGTGGGAGTATAAGGAATCCAGTTATAAAACCAGTGCCCCAAAATGCAAATAGAGCAGAGGGAATAAACTGTCCCCATGACATGGATTGTTTTTGAGTATCTGAAAACTGTGCATTTGATTGCATATGAAAAACCCTTTCTTTTTTATTTATATATTGATTTTATTTCTTGATAGTAAAAAGGTGGGATGGGGGTGTCTTCAATAAATTTGATTTTTAAGTGAGAAATAATCAGTGGAGGATAAAGAATCCACCACTGATGGAAGTTTTATAATAATGCTAGGGTATTATTCAGCATGTGCAATAAAATAGCTGGGATAATTGAATTTGTCTTTTTGCATAAAATAGCCATAAATAGACCCATGATGAACATACTAAACATAACACCAGTTGAATATGTATGACCTATTCCGAAGAGGAAGCTAGACCCAAGTGCTGCAATCCAAAAAGGGAAGCGCTGTTGTAGGAAGTGAAGAATAATACCGCGGACTATAAGTTCTTCAAAAATAGGTACAAAGATAGCGCTGCCTAGTAGCAATAACAGTTTGTATTGTTTTAACATTTCTAGGTTTAAAGCGGATGACTGTTCTTTTGCCGCATCAGGAAAAAGATTAGTAATTATAAATATATCACTAACAATATATAGTCCATAGAAAAGGATTATATATATATATGTGCTTACTTTTTTTAATGGTGTAAAGTTTAACGTTGGGACAATTAAATTTCTTAATGGTTTGTATGAATAAATTAAAATTAATAAAATGCACAATACAAATAAATTTCTTCCAGAAGTAGTAAGGGATTTGGTTAAAGCAATTTGTTTTGGATCGGTTAGGCCTTCTGTATAAATAACAGTAGGAAGGCCTATGAAAAGGTCGGCCAGGAATCCTGTTCCCCAAATCGCAAAAACGATTGAAAATAGAAATTGTGAGAGTGACATAGGATGTTTTTGTGAGTAAGTTAGTTGTGTGGCTTGTTGTATAATAGTGAATCACCTATCCTTATATATCGAAATTGTATATAAAGATTATAGAATATATGTAAGAAAAAGTCATTACTATAGTAAAAGGTATATTTTTGACTTCACTATTTACAGACAGTAATAATCTTATATTGATGTTCTGTGAAAACAAATTATCGAAAAATTCTGTTTATTTTTTAAGGTAAAATAATAAAAGAGGTATCACTCTGTAGTGATGCCTCTTTTTCATTGGTAAATGTGTTCTGTTGTTTTATTTAATTTCTTTTGCTCTATTTGTAATTCACGCTCTACCAATCGATCTAATTGCTGAATTGCCTTTAGGGCTTTTTCATAAGAAATAGTTCGGTAATGGTGAGCTCCGCCTGGTTCTTCGTCTGCTTCATCCGCCCACTTAATAATGTTTTGTAGAGGTGTTCTTTCAAGTGTTTGTTCTACTAAGAAAGAATCAGTGTGCAATAGAATTGCAACAGAAATTTCTTTTGCTTGCTTCGGATGTTCTCCTAATCGGATTAATAATTTATGAGCTCTTTCCGCCCCTTTAATTGCATGTATATCATTCTTTTTATACAATTCATAGTCCCATTCTCCGCCTGTATACCATGTATGATGTCCGATATCATGAAGGAAACCAGCTTTTGTTGCAGCGTCGACTGAGGCGTGATGCTTTTTGGCTAAGTGAAACGCATGGTAAGCGACAGCAATCGCGTGGACCATCCCAGAACGATTTACGTATTTTTGTGTAATATGATGTTTGAAAATTTGTTCAAGCGTAATACGGTGCATAAAACATTCACTCCTTTTATCTATTGATGTATATGAAGAAAATCGATCGGTTTAAATGTATTTTGAACATTGTACTCCATCGATCAGCGTTAGTAAAGTAGAAATGTTTAGGAGAAGAAAAATTTTATAGACATAAAAGGTCACCTTAGTTTTTTCTAAGGTGACCTTTTAGTATTTATTTTTTTAATCCTTGCTCCAGCGTTTCTAACATTTCGTGTTTTTCATTTTCATCAGCATTTTTCCAAATGACTTCGAATAAAACGCCAAGACCTGGAAGCATTTTCTCTTCACCGCTTTGAATTGCATCGACAATCGTTTCTTGTAATTGGTCTTGTGAATTTCCAGATATATTCGCTAATACAGCGCCGCGTAAATTAAAATTCATTACTTTCACCTCTTCTTCAGAATTGAAACTGACGTTAGTTTTTGTTCTTTTTTATGTAAATATGTATGAAAAATAGGCTATAATGATAAGACAAGAAGAGAGGGAAATACATATTATGAAAAACATTGATTCAGTACAAAACCCGCGTGTGAAGCAGTGGAAAAAGCTGCAGACGAAAAAAGAGCGCGATAAAAAAGGTTTATTTTTTGTAGAAGGATTCCATTTAGTAGAGGAAGCTTTAAAGGCAGGAGTTGTAACAGAACTTATCGTTTCAGATCAGACAGACCTTCCGAAAGATTGGACAGTTAATGATGTTGAAATGTATATCGTGCCTGAAGCAATTGTAAAGGTACTTCGTGAAACAGAAACAACGCAAGGTGTATTTGCTGTTTGTGAAAAACAGGAGAAAGAAGTAGCTCTTACTGATGGGAAATTCCTTTTATTAGACGGTCTTCAAGACCCAGGTAATTTAGGGACGATTATTCGTACAGCTGATGCAGCTAGTATTCATGCCGTTGTGCTTGGAGAAGGTTGCGTTGATGTTTATAATAGTAAAGTACTCCGCTCTACACAAGGTTCTATTTTCCACTTACCGATTGTGAAAGGGAACTTAGAAGAATGGGTAGACAAGTTAAAAGAAAATAACGTCCCTGTATATGGAACAGCTCTTGAAAATGGAGTTCCATATGGTGAAGTAACACCAACAGGAAGTTTTGCATTAATTGTAGGAAATGAAGGAAGTGGCGTACGCCAAGAAATTCTTGCGAAAACTGATCAAAACTTGTATATTCCGATTTACGGCGGGGCAGAATCACTAAATGTTGCGGTTGCAGCAGGGATTTTAACGTATTATTTACAAAGCCCAGTTGCGAACAAATAAAAAACTTCTTATAATAAGTTGAAGTACATGTTCGTAATGAACATATAATAAAAGTTAAATAATGAAAAACGTTGATAGAGAAGAGTAGCTTACAAAATCGCCATATAGGGAGAGAGTGCCGTAGACTGAAAGCATTCTTATGGTAGACGAAAGTGAATTCACCTCTGGAGTTGACGCCAGGACCATTTATATGTAAAGGCGTTCCGGCCAAAGCTGGCCGTTATAACTAATGAAGTGGGCAGACTTGTTCTGTCAATTTAGGGTGGTACCGCGAATTTACCTCGTCCCTTTTTGGGAGCGAGGTTTTTTTATTTTTAAAATTAGGAGGGTTCCAAATGGAAGCACGTTTAAAAGAGCTAAAGCAAAAAGCGTTAGAGCTTATTGAAGAAGCGAAAGAGCTAAAGGGCTTAAACGACGTACGCGTAGCGTATTTAGGGAAAAAAGGTCCAATTACAGAAGTATTACGCGGCATGGGAAAATTATCAGCAGAAGAGCGTCCACGTATGGGAGCATTAGTAAATGAAGTACGTGAAGCGATTCAAACGCGTCTAGAAGACAAAATTAGCAACTTAGAAAAAGCAGTAATCGAAGCAAAATTAGCTACTGAAACAATTGATGTTACACTGCCAGGTCGTCCTGTTGAAACAGGTTGTCACCATCCGTTAACAGCTGTTGTTGAGCAAATTGAAGATGTATTCATCGGTATGGGTTATGAAGTAGCTGAAGGGACAGAAGTAGAAAAAGACTACTACAACTTTGAAGCATTAAACTTACCGAAAGATCACCCAGCGCGTGATATGCAAGATACATTCTACATTACAGAAGAAACGTTACTACGTACACATACATCTTCTGTGCAAGCACGTACGATGGAAAATAATAAAGAAAAAGGCCCAATCAAAATTATTTGTCCTGGTAAAGTGTATCGCCGCGATGATGATGATGCGACGCATTCACACCAGTTCATGCAAATTGAAGGTCTTGTAATTGATAAAAACATTCGTATGAGTGACTTAAAAGGTACACTACAAGTATTCGTGAAAAAGATGTTCGGTGAAGATCGCGAAATCCGTCTTCGTCCAAGTTTCTTCCCATTCACAGAGCCATCTGTAGAGATGGATATTTCTTGTATGATGTGTCACGGCAAAGGTTGCGGCACTTGTAAAGGAACTGGCTGGATCGAAATTTTAGGCGCAGGTATGGTTCACCCGAACGTACTTGAAATGGCTGGTTATGATTCAAAAGAATATCAAGGCTTCGCATTCGGTATGGGCGCAGAGCGTATCGCAATGCTGAAATACGGCGTAGATGACATTCGTCATTTCTATACAAATGATGTACGTTTCTTACAACAATTCAAACGAGCGTAAGGGAAGGAGAGGATAAATATGTTCGTATCATATCGTTGGTTACAAGAGTATGTAGATATTAAAGATGTAACAGCACAAGAACTAGCAGACAAAATCACGAAAAGTGGTATTGAAGTAGAAGGCGTTGAAGTATTAAATAAAGGTGTAAAAGGTGTTGTAGTTGGTCACGTATTAGAATGTGAAAAACACCCAGAAGCTGATAAATTAAGCAAATGCTTAATCGATATCGGTGAAGAAGAACCAGTACAAATTATTTGTGGTGCTGCTAACATTGCAAAAGGTTTAAAAGTACCAGTTGCAAAAGTTGGCGCTGTACTTCCAGGTAACTTCAAAATTAAAAAAGCGAAACTACGCGGGGAAGCTTCTCACGGTATGGTTTGTGCTCTTCAAGAGCTTGGTATTGATGGGAAACTAGTTGCGAAAGAATACGCAGATGGTATCTTCATCTTCCCAAGTGACGCTGAGGTTGGTGCAGATGCACTTGAGATTTTAAACTTACATGATGAAGTACTTGAGCTTGGTTTAACACCAAACCGTGCAGATTGCTTAAACATGCTAGGTGTTGCATATGAAGTAGCTGCTATTTACGGCCGTGAAGTAAAACTTCCAGCTATCAACTTACAAGAATCAGCTGAAAAAACATCTGATTATATTTCTGTAAGTGTAGAAGCGAAAGAAGAGAATCCATTATACATTGCGAAAATGGTTAAGAACGTAAAGATTGGTCCATCACCAATGTGGATGCAAACTCGCCTTATGGCAGCTGGCATTCGCCCAATTAGTAATGTAGTTGATATTACAAACTACATTTTAATGGAATATGGTCAACCGTTACATGCATTCGATTACGATAAATTAGGTTCAAAAGAAATCGTTGTTCGTCTAGCTAAAGAAAGCGAAAAGATTCAAACGTTAGATGATCAAGAGCGTACATTACAAAGCCACCACCTTGTTATTACAAACGGTGAAAAAGCTTTAGCTGTTGCTGGTGTAATGGGCGGAGCGGATTCTGAAGTTGATAGTAATACAGTGAACGTTTTAATTGAGTCTGCATACTTTGCAGGTCAAACAGTGCGCCGTACATCAAAAGACTTAGGTCTTCGTAGCGAATCAAGTGCACGTTTTGAAAAAGGAATCGACCCAACACGTACATTTGAAGCAATTCAACACGCTGCTGCTTTAATGGCAAAATATGCTGGCGGAGAAGCGCTTGAAGGTGTAGTAGAAGTTGATAACTTACAAGTAGAAGAGCGTACAGTATCTGTTACAGCTGAGAAAGTAAATCGTGTATTAGGTACAGACATTTCTACAAGTGAAATGGGTACAATGTTCACAAACTTGAAATTCCCATTCACAGAAGTAGAAGGAACATTCCATGTGAATGTACCAGCGCGCCGTCCTGACATTACAATTTCAGAAGACTTAGTAGAAGAAGTAGGTCGTTTGTACGGTTATGATCACATTCCAGTTACATTACCAGCTGGAACAATGACACGTGGTAAATTAACAGCAGCTCAAACGAAACGTCGTAAAGTACGCCGCTTCCTAGAAGGCGCTGGTTTATATGAAGCAATCACATATTCATTAACAAGTGCTGAAAAAGCGAAACAATATATGGTTGAGCCGAACGAAAAAGCACCTGTAAATCTTGCGCTTCCAATGAGTGAAGAGCGTAGCCAACTTCGTTTAAGCTTAGTGCCACAATTGTTAGAAGCAGTTTCATACAATGTTGCACGTAAAAACGACAGCGTTGCTTTATACGAGGTAGGTTCTATCTTCTTACCAACAGTAGCAGGAGAACTTCCGAAAGAAGAACAACATCTTGCAGGTGTTATGACAGGCCTTGCTCTTCACCATGCATGGCAAGGTGAGAAGAAAGTTGTAGACTTCTTCGTTGTTAAAGGTGTGTTAGAAGGATTATTCGACGTACTTGGCGTTGCAAACCAAATCACTTATGCACCAGCAAAACGTGAAGGTATGCATCCAGGCCGTACAGCTGACATCTTATTAGATGGCGAAGTAATTGGATTCATCGGTCAATTGCACCCAGAAACAGAAAAACAACTAGATGTGAAAAATACATTTGTATTCGAACTATCTCTTGTAAAAGTATTCGGTGCAGACGTTGAAGAAACTTACTACTCAGCAATTCCACGTTTCCCATCTATGACACGTGATATGGCTGTTGTGGTAACAACAGAAACAAAAGCTGGTGAAATGAAGCAAGTAATTGCTGAAGCTGGCGGAGAACTTCTGAAAGAAGTAACACTATTCGACTTATACGAAGGTGAGAAAATGGAAGAAGGAAAGAAATCACTTGCATTCTCTATGAACTACTTCGATGCAGAACGTACATTAACAGACGAAGAAGTAACAGAAGCACATAGCCGTGTATTAACAGCGGTAGAAGAAAAATTTGGTGCGGAGTTACGTAAGTAATAAAAAATTGCCGGATTAATTCCGGCAATTTTTTTAGTAGAGCGGTTGTCGATTACTGTCGGTAAGTCGATATTCTATGTTGAATCGCTGATATATTTCGAGTTACGGTCGATATATGATAAAAATCGCTGATATATTTTCCGACATCTTGCATCTTTTCCTCGAATGTAGTACATTAATTTTAGTTTAACAAAATGAAAGACGATGATAAGGAAAAGTAGTATATACTATAATCCAAAGCGAGTCAGGGGCGGTGAGAGCCTGATGAGGCGGTATATGTGAAGAACACCTTGGAGTTGCTAACCGAAATTGAAGCTTGTATTCAAGAGTAGACTTAGACGGGAATCCGGCCTGTTACAAACCGGGAAGTATGTATTACATACGAGTTAAAGTTGGTCTTTATGACAAATTGGGTGGTACCGCGAAGTTTAACCTTTCGTCCCTTTATGGATGAAAGGTTTTTTTGTATTTAAATATATCAGCAAAGGAGAATTTCACTATGGAAAACACATTAGTAAAAAGTCTGTATAGAGATACAGAGAAATACGCAGATCAAACAGTACAAGTATCAGGTTGGATTCGTAACTTACGTGATTCAAAAGCATTTGGTTTCATCGAATTAAACGACGGTAGCTTTTTCAAAAGTGTTCAAATCGTTTTCGATACAGAATTAGATAACTTCAAAGAAATTGCGAAGCTTCCACTAAGCTCTTCAGTTAAAGTAGAGGGGAAAGTAATTGCAACACCTGGAGCAAAGCAACCATTTGAAATTAAAGCAGAAAAAATTGATGTTGAGGGCTTATCAGATTCTGATTACCCACTTCAAAAGAAGCGTCACACGTTTGAATACTTACGTACAATCGCTCACTTACGTCCAAGAACAAATGCATTCTCAGCAACATTCCGCGTGCGTTCTATCGCAGCGTTTGCGATCCATCAATTCTTCCAAGAGCGTGGTTTCGTACATGTTCACACACCAATTATCACTGGTAGTGATACAGAAGGTGCAGGCGAAATGTTCCGCGTAACAACGCAAGATTTAAACAACGTACCAAAAGGTGAAGACGGACAAGTTGATGAATCAAAAGACTTCTTCGGTAAAGAAACAAACTTAACGGTAAGTGGACAGCTGAATGCTGAAGCTTATGCATTAGCGTTCCGTGATGTGTACACATTTGGACCTACATTCCGTGCGGAAAACTCTAACACAACTCGCCACGCAGCTGAGTTCTGGATGGTTGAGCCTGAGATTGCATTCGCTGAATTAGGTGATGTAATGAACCTTACAGAAGATATGCTGAAATATGCAATGAAATACGTATTAGAGCATGCACCTGAAGAAATGGAATTCTTCAACAGCTTCGTTGATAAAACAGTTCTAGAACGTATGAACAACGTAATCAACTCTGACTTCGGTCGCATCACATATACAGAAGCAATTAAAGTACTTCAAGAGTCAGGCGCTGAATTCAAATACCCAGTAGAATGGGGTATTGACTTACAAACAGAGCACGAAAGATACTTATCAGAAGAAATCTTCAAACGCCCTGTATTCGTAACTGACTATCCGAAAGACATTAAAGCGTTCTATATGCGCCTTAATGAAGATGGAAAAACAGTAGCTGCTACTGACCTTCTAGTTCCTGGTATCGGCGAATTAATCGGCGGTAGCCAACGTGAAGAAAGAATGGACGTTTTAGTAGACAGAATTAAAGAATTAGGTATGAACGAAGAGGACTACTGGTGGTACTTAGAACTTAGAAAATACGGCGGTACAAAACACGCTGGATTTGGTCTAGGTTTCGAGCGCTTCCTAATGTACATCACTGGCATGGCTAACATCCGTGACGTAATTCCATTCCCAAGAACTCCAGGTTCTTCTGAATTCTAAAATATAAAAAAGCGAGAGGGAATCCTCTCGCTTTTTTATTTTGAATAGTTTATTACCTCGCAGCAAATAGTAACGCGAAGGGGTGAATGTAAATGGGTAAAAAAGTGAAAAAAGATCATTCTAGATCAAGCCTAGGTTCTCCAGAAGTGGAAGGACAAGGAACAACGACACATGAAACTGGTTCTCATAAAGTATCTTCATCAAATAAGAAGCAAAAACGAAGCTAATATAAAAGGGAGAGTCGTGGTGACTCTCCCTTTTATATAGGGAAATTAGTAAAAATGAGGTGGTTGAGCGATATGTTAGAGAGGAAAATAGTAAATGCAACTATATTGAATCGAGGCAATATGAAACAAAAAACAGGAGTTTGTAGGCTCCTGTTTTTGTCGATACTATTTTAATAAGCGAAACGCCTTTTCTGTATTAGCAAAATGCAGTTTCACAAACTCAGGTAGTCTTTCTTTTCCAAGCTTCTGAATGAGTTTAGCAGCGGCAATATCTACTTGTTTGCCAGCACCTTTCGGAAGTGGCATACCAGCTTTTTTGCTTAGTTCGTCAAATTGTTTTACAAATGAGTAACGAGCCAAAATGGAAGCAGCGGCTACCGCTAAGTGAACGCTCTCACCTTTCGTAGCGAAATAAACATTTTCACGCTGTACCTGTTTTTGTTTCGCTAAATATTTATAGTATGTATCAGGTTGCGTAAATTGGTCGATTAAGATGCCTTCTGGTGTTGTAGGCGCAATTTTTGCTAATAAGTTTGTGATGGCTTTATTGTGTAGTAAAGCTTTCAGTTTACCTTGGTTGTTTCCTTTATCAAATAGCTCATTATACTTTTCATTGTGAAGAACGAGAGAGCTATAAGGAACAACGTGAAGGAGTTGTTTTGCAATCTCAGCAATTTGGGCATCGTTTAAGTTTTTAGAGTCTTTTACACCAAGTTCTTTTAAAAGTGGAATCTGTTTTGCGTCCACATATACAGCAACGACCGTCATCGGGCCGAAGTAATCGCCAGTACCTACTTCATCGGATCCTACAATAGACATTGTACCGATGGAAGAGGGCGGGGCATAACGATGTGAGTTAGCCGATTTTTTTACAGCTGATTTTGGTGCTTGAGAGACAGTTTGCCAACGAGTAGCTTCTGCTTCAGCACGGCCACCTTGGAACATCACTTTGCCTGATTTATATGCTGTAATCGTGCAAGATGGAACTTTTGCCATAAAGATACCGCCTTGCGGAATTTTCGGGCTAAGCGCCTGTTTATATTGTTGTTTCATGTCTTCAATTACTGTAGAACTTGTTTGTAATACGATAGAATTTGACAAGATGGTCGCTCCTTTTTTATATTGTTATTTTTATCATATCGGATTGTTCTTTCTGTTTCCATATTATGATGGTTCATGGTATGATAAACTTTAGGATTCTGTACGTGATTGGAGGCCGGTGAGTTGTCACAACAAAAGGGAAAGAAAAGTCGAATTAATGTAGAAATCTATGGTCAGCAATATTCAGTTGTTGGCGATGAAAGTACAAGTCATATCCGCATGGTAGCAGCGATTGTGGATGATAAAATGCGCGAACTCAATGCCAAGAATCCTTCGCTTGATACGAGTAGACTAGCGGTATTGACGGCGGTAAACGTCATACACGATTACATAAAATTAAAAGAAGAACATGAGAAGCTGAAAGAAAGTATGACAAAAAAAGGAATGGAATAACATGATTGATATTATTATCATTTTACTGCTTGTTATGGGATTTTTCCTTGGCTTACGCAGAGGGTTCATTTTGCAACTTATAAAGTTAACAAGCTTTATTATCGCATACCTTGTTGCATACTGGTACTGTAAAGATTTAGCGCCAACACTTGCGAAATTTATTCCGTATCCATTTGATAAAAACGTATCTGTTCCAGAATGGATTGATGCAAATAATATTGAAACAGTATTTTATCAAGCAATTGCGTTTATCGTATTATTTATTATTACAAAAATCGCACTTTCATTACTTGGTAATTTGTTAAATATGTTTGCAGAAATACCGGTTTTAAAGCAAGTGAATGCACTTGCGGGGGCAATCCTCGGATTTTTAGAAGTGTATATTATTTTGTTTGTCTTAATTATTGTTGGAACAATTCTTCCAATTGAACAATTGCAAACACCATTACAAAAATCATCAATTAGCAAAATAATTATAGACGATACACCGATTCTTTCTGAAAAGGTGAAGGAACTATGGCAGACAGGTAGCAGAGTATAACTTCTCTTTTTTCGGAAAGAGAAGTTTTTTTCTATGAAAGAAAGGCGGGGGCAATGATGAAAGTAAATAAAAAACAAGTTATTAAATTATTGGAGACAATCGGCCTATTTATGGAATTAAAGGGCGCAAATCCATTTAAAATATCTGCATTCCGTAAAGCGGCGGCAGCGCTAGAAAGTGATGACCGTAGTCTTTCTGAAATTGAAGATTTCACAAAGATTCCGGGCATCGGAAAAGGAACCGCAGCGGTAATTCAAGAATATATAGAATCGGGAACATCTGAAGTACTACAAGAACTTGAAAAAGAAGTACCGAGCAGTTTATTACCGCTATTAAAACTACCAGGCCTTGGGGGTAAGAAGGTAGCTAAGTTATACAAAGAGCTTGGTGTTGTCGATATGGAAACGTTAAAAGCTGTTTGTGAGGAAAATAAAGTACAAGCTTTAGCAGGTTTCGGTAAAAAAACAGAAGAGAAAATATTGGAAGCAATTGATCAAGTAGGATCTCGTCCAGAGCGTTTACCAATTGCGATGGTATTGCCTATTGCCGGGGAAATAGAGGAGAAATTGTCGAATATTGCTGAGGTGATTCGTTTCTCCCGCGCTGGTAGTTTACGCCGTGTTCGTGAGACAGTGAAGGATTTAGACTTCATCATTGCAACGACAGAACCAGCAGTAGTACGTGAACATTTACTACAATTTGATAATATGATTGAAGTAATTGCGAGCGGGGATACGAAAGTATCTGTTCGTCTTCAATATGAATATGATATTTCAATTGATTTCCGCCTTGTAAAACCAGAAGAGTTTATTACAACTCTTCACCATTTCACAGGATCAAAAGACCATAACGTAAAAATGCGCCAAATCGCAAAGGATAAAGGCGAGAAAATTAGTGAGTATGGTGTGGAAATCTTAGAGACAGGTGAAGTGAAAACATTTGAAACGGAAGAGGAATTTTTTGCTCATTTCGGTCTTCCATTCATCCCGCCAGAAGTGCGTGAAGATGGAAAAGAAATTGAATTAATTAAAGAGTATCCGAACTTAATTCAGTTCTCTGACATACAAGGTGATTTACATATGCATACAACGTGGAGTGATGGTGCTTTTTCAATTGAAGAAATGGTACAAGCATGTCGCGCTCGTGGATATAAGTTTATGGCAATTACCGATCATTCACAATACTTGAAAGTAGCGAATGGCTTAACGAAAGAGCATCTTCGTGAGCAAGCAAAAGAAATTGAACGTATGAATGAAAAGTATCATGACATTACAATTTTACGCGGAATTGAAATGGACATTTTACCAGATGCGACACTTGATTTTGACGACGAAGTATTAGCTGAACTGGATTATGTAATCGGTGCAATTCACTCTAGTTTCTCACAAGATCGTGAAACGATTATGAAACGTCTTCGCACTGCGCTTGAGAATAAGCATGTCACAATGATTGCTCATCCGACAGGTCGTCTTCTTGGGCGCCGTGAGGGGTACGATGTAGATACAGATTTATTAATAGAACTCGCAAAAGAAACAAATACAGTTTTAGAATTAAATGCGAATCCGAACCGTCTAGATTTAAGTGCAAAATTATTAAAGCAAGCACAAGATGCAGGCGTAAAAGTAGCGATTAATACGGATGCTCACACACTTGAAATGTTAGAAGATATGGAAACAGGTGTAGCAGCAGCACGTAAAGGTTGGATTCAAAAAGATAACGTGATTAACACATGGGATATTGAACGTTTATTGGACTATATTAAACGTAATAAGTAACACAAGGGGGACCTGCAACATGTTAGAAAGAACGTTGCGTGTATTAGAATACAATAAAGTAAAAGAACAATTACTTGAACATACAGCCTCTTCACTTGGCCGTGATAAAGTGAAGAATTTAGTGCCGAGCACTGATTTTGAAGAAATTGTAGAAATGCAAGATACAACGGATGAAGCAGCGAAAGTCATTCGTTTAAAAGGTAGTGCACCATTAGGTGGTATTACGGATATTCGCTCAAATGTGAAGCGTGCAAAGATTGGAAGTATGTTAAGCCCAAATGAACTACTTGATATTGCCAATACGATGTATGGTAGTCGCAATATGAAACGTTTCATTGAAGAT
This sequence comes from Bacillus cereus group sp. MYBK30-2, assembly GCF_051915945.1. Lineage (NCBI taxonomy): Bacteria > Bacillati > Bacillota > Bacilli > Caryophanales > Bacillaceae > Bacillus > Bacillus cereus group sp. MYBK30-2. Next base: position 1,150,711 of record NZ_JBQAFR010000002.1, on the reverse strand, counting down.
ATGGTTGATAATGGTGTCGAGCTTCCAATTTTAGAAACTCATGTCGCTCAAATTGTATCTTTATATGATTTAGAAAAGAAAATTACAAATTGCATCGGTGACGGCGGTGAAGTAGTCGATAGCGCAAGTGATAAACTGCGTGGTATTCGTAACCAAATTCGTACTGCGGAAAGCCGTATCCGTGAGAAGTTAGAAAACATGACGCGTTCTTCAAATGCACAAAAAATGTTATCAGATGCGATTGTAACGATTCGTAACGAACGCTACGTAATCCCGGTAAAACAAGAATACCGCGGCGTATATGGCGGTATTGTTCACGATCAATCAGCTTCTGGGCAAACTTTATTTATTGAACCACAAGTCATTGTAGAATTAAATAACGCACTTCAAGAAGCACGAGTGAAAGAAAAACAAGAAATCGAACGCATCTTATTGATGTTAACAGAAGAAGTAGCAGTAGAAGCGGATATCGTTTTATCTAACGTAGAAGTAGTTGCCAATCTTGACTTCATTTTTGCGAAAGCTTTTTATGCGAAGCGAATTAAAGCAACGAAGCCAATCGTAAATAACGAGCGGTACATGGATTTAAGACAAGCACGTCATCCGCTTATTGATCCGGAAATTATTGTGCCAAATAACATTATGCTCGGTAAAGACTTCACAACAATTGTTATTACAGGGCCGAATACAGGTGGTAAAACAGTTACGCTGAAAACAGTTGGTATTTGTGTATTAATGGCGCAATCTGGTCTTCACATTCCAGTAATGGACGAGTCAGAGATTTGTGTATTTAAAAATATCTTTGCTGATATCGGTGATGAGCAATCGATTGAACAAAGTCTAAGTACGTTCTCCTCACATATGGTGAACATTGTAGATATTTTAGAAAAAGCTGATTTTGAAAGCTTAGTTTTATTCGATGAATTAGGTGCTGGAACAGATCCACAAGAAGGGGCTGCACTAGCAATTTCAATTTTGGATGAAGTATGTAACCGCGGTGCTCGCGTTGTTGCAACGACGCATTACCCGGAATTAAAAGCATACGGATATAACCGTGAGCAAGTTATTAATGCGAGTGTTGAGTTCGATGTGAATACATTAAGCCCAACGTACAAATTATTAATCGGTGTACCAGGACGTAGTAATGCCTTTGAAATTTCGAAGCGCCTTGGACTATCTGATCGAGTTATCGATCAAGCACGTAACCATATTAGTACAGATACAAATAAAATTGAAAATATGATTGCGAAGTTAGAAGAAAGTCAAAAGAACGCAGAGCGTGACTGGAACGAAGCAGAAGCGCTTCGCAAGCAATCTGAAAAACTTCATCGTGAATTACAGCGTCAAATTATTGAATTTAACGAAGAGCGTGATGAAAAATTATTAAAAGCGCAAAAAGAAGGGGAAGAAAAAGTCGAAGCTGCAAAGAAAGAAGCAGAAGGCATTATTCAAGAACTTCGTCAATTGCGTAAAGCACAGCTTGTAAACGTGAAAGACCATGAACTTATTGAAGCGAAGAGCCGTCTAGAAGGGGCAGCGCCAGAGCTTGTGAAGAAACAAAAAGTAAACGTGAAAAACACAGCGCCGAAACAACAATTACGAGCAGGCGATGAAGTAAAAGTGTTAACGTTCGGTCAAAAAGGTCAACTACTTGAAAAAGTAAGTGATACAGAGTGGAGCGTACAAATTGGTATTCTGAAGATGAAAGTGAAAGAATCCAATATGGAATACATTAATACACCGAAGCAAACTGAGAAAAAAGTAGTCGCAAGTGTGAAGGGTAGAGATTATCACGTTTCATTAGAGCTTGACCTTCGCGGTGAACGTTATGAAGATGCAATGATGCGCGTTGAAAAATATTTAGATGATGCACAGCTTGCAAGCTATCCGCGCGTATCGATCATTCACGGTAAAGGAACAGGAGCGCTTCGCCAAGGTGTACAAGATTACTTGAAGAAGCATCGCGGCGTGAAAAACTACCGCTACGGTGATATGGGCGAGGGAGGCCTAGGCGTAACAGTTGTCGAATTAAAATAGCAAACAACCAAACAAAAGGGGAAACCATTATATGTTTATGGACAAACTTGCAAAAGTATTGTTAGCTTGTTGCGGAATATTTTTGGTGATTGGGGTTATTTATTTAGTTGTTTTTGCGAAGTAAAGGAGCGTCAATCTTGGCATAATGATATTGCCATGGATTGACGCTTTTAATCTATAAGAAAAGGAATAAAACATGAAAATCAACCAATACATAAGCGAAGCAAAATCCTGCTCAAGACGCGAGACAGATCGTCTCATCAAAGCAGGGCGTGTCGCGATTAACGGTGAAATATGTACGCACGGTACAATCGTTAACGAAGGTGATGTTGTAACGATTGATGGACAGGTAGTTGCAAAAGAAGAGAAAGAAAAAGTGTATATTGCTTTCCATAAACCAGTTGGCATTACTTGTACGGCAGCCGATCATATTGAAGATAATATTATTGATTATATCAATTACCCAGAACGAATCTTTCCTGTTGGGCGGTTAGATAAAGCATCGGAAGGACTCATTTTATTAACGAATGATGGTACGATCGCGAATCAAATTTTGCACGGTGATCATGAGCATGAAAAAGAATATGTTGTTACGGTCGATAAGCCTTTTACAGATTGGTTTATTGATATGATGTCCAGCGGTGTAAAGATTAAAGATGGAATGACGAAACCATGTAAAGTGACGAGAGTTGACCAATCTACATTTCGCATCGTTTTAACACAAGGAATGAATAGACAAATTCGTAGAATGAGTCGTGCTTTCGGGTATACAGTAACAAAGTTGAAGCGAGTTCGCATTATGAATATAGAGCTAAATGAACTTGAAACCGGAAAATGGCGGAACATTACAGCTGAAGAATTAGAAAGATTGATGGGGCAAATATAGGGGGAAATGTTTTCTCCCTATATTTTTTTGTCAGAAAAAATAAAACTATTGATTTTTTAAAAAATAGCCCATATAATAAAAAACAACAAGTTTCGACAAGATATTTTATAAAAGTAATGATGAGGACACGAGTTGTTTTTTACGATTCTCAGAGAGGGAAGCCTTAGGCTGTGAGCTTCCTAATACGGAAAGACATACTTACCACCTCTAAACTTCAAGAGTGAACTGCATGATGCATTGTAATTCTTGGCGGATAAAACCGTTATCAATTTACACGAGCTATAAAATGAGCTTATTTCGTTATAAATTCATTTTATTAGAATAAGGGTGGAACCACGATTTCAACACTCGTCCCTTTGTTAGGGACGGGTGTTTTTTGCGTTCTTTTATAGGGAAGTATGCTTGAAAGAGGAAATGTGACGGAATTTAATTCAGAATATTTTGTTAATCTGATAATTATATAGGAGGTTAGTAGAAATGAAATCGTCTTTAAAGTTTTCTGAGATGTTTGCAATAAGTTTAATGTTATTTGCATTGTTTTTCGGTGCAGGTAATATGATCTTCCCACCAGCGTTAGGACAAGGTGCTGGAACGGATGTATGGATTGCGTTGTTTGGTTTTATCGTAACAGGTGTGGGACTTCCTTTATTAGGGGTTATTGTTATAGCTTTAAAAGGAGATATTAATGAACTGGCAGGACGTGTACACCCTGTATTCGCACTTATTTTTATCACTGCAATTTATTTATGTTTAGGTGTATTTGTTAGTGTACCACGTACAGGAACTGTTGCTTATGAAATGAGTGTTGCACCGTTTTTACCAAGTGAGGTAGCTGGTCAATCATATCCACTTGTTATCTTTACATTTATTTTCTTTGCAGTAACTTTCTATTTAGCTTTAAACCCATCGAAATTAGTGGGCCGCATCGGTAAAGTGTTAACACCAATTTTATTAGCTGTCATTGCAATTATTGTAGCGAAAGCAATTATGACACCAATTGGAGAGTTTGGTGCACCGACAGAAGCGTATAGTGCTCCACTCTTTAAAGGCTTTATTGACGGATATTTAACTTTAGATGGACTTGCAGCACTTGTTTTCGGAAATGTTGTAATTAATGCTTTAAAAGCAAAAGGTATTACAAATAAAAATAGCATTGCGAAAGTAACAATTTTTGCAGGATTTATTGCAGCACTTGGCTTACTACTTGTTTATTTAGCGCTTGCTTACCTTGGAGCTTCTAGTGTTTCACTTGGCATGGGAGCAAACGGCGGAATTATTTTAACAAACGTAGTGACTCATTTATTTGGCAATTACGGAACGTTATTACTTGGTATCGCAATTACAGCAGCATGTTTAACAACTTCTGTAGGTATTGTTGCAGCTTGTGGGGAATACTTCTCTTCTTTATTACCAAAGCTTTCTTATCAAAAAGTTGTTTTCATTTTCTGTGTATTAGCATTTATGGTAGCAAATCTTGGTTTAACTCAGTTAAATGCATTAGCATTACCAATCTTAATTGCAATTTACCCAATTGGTATTGTACTTATCGTATTATCACTCGTTGAAAATTACGTTCGTCTTCCATTAGCAATGTATGTAGGCGGTATTATAGGGGCGTTCGCGATTAGCTTCTTTGATGGATTGCACAATGCAAATCTTCAAATTGCCGCATTAGCACCTATTTTAGATAAGATTCCATTATATAGTGTAGGGATTGGCTGGTTAGTTCCAGGTATGATCGGTATAGGAATTGGTTATATAGTTTCTAAGTTTCAAAAGCAAGAAATTGCTGTAGAAAAATAAAGAAAAGAGGCTTTCTATGAAAAAAAGTCTCTTTTATATAAGTTTTTTCGGTTATTGTAGATAGTAAGATGTTCACTTCAAAAGTTAGTAAATATATAGCGGTTATGCGAGAGGATAGGCTAGTTGTACTAGCAAAGCAATAATATGGTATAGTGAAACGAGGCTGTTTTTTCAGTCTCGTTTTTTAAATGCTTCCTATGGTTAGAAAGCATTCAAATGGAAAGGAAGACATTACATGCGATCTGAAGTAACTATAAAAATAAAACCGAAGTTTATAAAAGAAATTAAAAGTGGATATCCACTTATATTAAAAGATGCTATTCAAAATTTAAATGATGTACGTGAAGAAGGGACAATCATCAAAGTAGTGGATGAGAAGAACCAATTCATCGGAAAAGGCTATTACGGAAAACAAAATAAAGGATATGGATGGATTTTAACGAGAAAAGAGAAGGAGCAAATTAATCAACCTTTCTTTGAAAGTAAAATCAAATCTGCTTTACATAAACGAAAAGATTTTTATAAATCAAATGATACAACAGCATTCCGTGTTGTGAATGGTGAGGGTGATGGCCTTGGTGGTTTAATCATCGATTATTATGACGGTTATTACGTAATAAGTTGGTATAGTGAAGGGATTTATACTTTCCGCGATGAAATCGTAGAAGCACTTCAAAAAGTAGCAAACTTTAAGGGTATTTATGAGAAAAAGCGTTTTGATACGAAAGGGAAATACATTGAAGATGATGATTTCGTAGCAGGTGAGCGCGGTGAGTTTCCACTTATCGTAAAAGAAAACGGTGTAAACTTTGCTGTATATTTAAATGACGGGGCGATGGTTGGTGTATTTTTAGATCAGCGTAACGTTCGAAAACAAATTCGTGATAAATATGCAAAAGGAAGAACAGTTTTAAATATGTTCTCTTATACTGGAGCTTTTTCTGTATTTGCAGCACTTGGCGGCGCAAGTAAAACAACGAGTGTTGACCTTGCAAATCGTAGTTTAAGTAAAACGATCGAGCAGTTCAGTGTAAATGGAATTGATTACGAAGCGCAAGATATTATTGTAGAAGACGTATTTCTATATTTCAAATATGCAGCTAAGAAAAAGATGAGATTTGATATGGTTGTACTTGATCCTCCAAGTTTTGCACGTTCGAAAAAATATACATTCAGTGCAGCGAAAGATTATAAAAATTTATTAAAAGAAACAATTGCCATTACAGAAAATAACGGTATTATCGTAGCTTCTACAAATTGTAGCGCATTCGATATGAAAAAATTTAAAGGCTTTATCGATACAGCATTTAAAGAAATGAACGGCAAATATAAAATATTAGAAGAACATTCTTTACCCGAAGATTTCCGTACAATTGATCAATTTAAAGAGGGAGACTATTTAAAAGTAGTTTTCGTCGAAAAAATTAAAGGGTAATGAAAATAAGAAAAGGAGCTCAATTTTAAATGAGCTCCTTTTCTTTATTGAACAATATTTTGTACTCTACCAACCTGTCCGTCCTGCAATCTTACTTTAATGCCGTGCGGATGGGAAGGGGAATTCGTTAAAATATCTTTTACAATTCCTCTTGTTAACTTACCAGTTCGTTGATCTTGTTTTAACACAATATCAACTTCAAGACCTGGCGCGATGTTAGATCGTTTTTGCCCGTTCATTTACACACCTGTACGTCTACGTTGGTTGTTTGTTTTCTTCGTTTGTTGGTTTTGTAATTTTTTCGTTGCTTGGCTTTGATTTGTATTATTTGAACCATTTCCATTTCCTTGCTTTTTCTTTGCAAGTTGTTCGCGCATTAAATCAGCTAAGCTTACTTTTTTGTTTTCTGACATGATAAGTCTCCTTTATATAAAGTTAATTATGAACAATAGTAGTGAATTTCATCATATCATTGTTAAGGAAGGAAGGGAAGTTGGTTTGAAAATTCATATAATTCTTTCCAGCATTCATTCGTTGCGATACAATTGAAATGTTAATGTTTGTAAAAAGGGGATGAGAATATGTCACATCATATTTTATTAGTTGAAGATGATGTCTCAATTCAAGAGATGGTTGAAACATATTTAGTAAAAGAAGGTTTTCAAGTTAAAATCGCATCTGATGGAGAAGAAGGAGTTACCGCATTTTTAAAAGGTTCATTTGATTTGATCATTCTCGATATTATGATGCCGAAGTTAGATGGCTTAGAGGTTGTGCGAATCATTCGAGAGAAAAGTGCCGTTCCGATTTTAATGATGTCAGCGAAGGATACAGATGTTGATAAGGCAGTTGGTTTAGGTCTTGGAGCGGATGATTACATTTGTAAACCGTTTTCTATGATTGAACTAGCAGCGCGTGTAAAAGCTGCTATTCGAAGATCTACAAAGTATTCAGCTGTGGAATCAAAAGATGAGACCATTCAGATTGGTGATTTAATAATTGACCCAATTAATTTTACTGTAGAGAAAAAGGGAAGACAGCTTAAACTTACTTTAAAAGAATTTGAGATTTTAAAACTGTTTGTAAAGAACCAAAATCGTGTATTTACGAAAGCGCAAATCTATTCACTAATTTGGAATGAAGAATATTATGGTGATGACAACGTTATTAATGTCCATATGAGAAGATTGCGCGAGAAAATTGAAACTGATCCATCTAACCCAGCGTATGTAAAAACATTGTGGGGCATCGGTTATAAGCTGGAAGGGATGTAGTATGGTTACTTTTTTAACGGCCGTTATTTTTATATTGTTAATAATAATTTATGTACAATATAAAATTCGAAAAAATAATAGTAGAAATTTACGTTATACATATGAAAAATTAGACGATATTGTAAAAGAGAAAACTGGTGAGAAGCTATTAATTATGACAGATGATAAAGAACTGCAAAAACTATTAGTTACTATTAATCATTTGTTAGATGCGAAACAGAAAACGAATGCAGATCATGCGAAAGTAGAAATTTCAATGAGAAAAATGCTTTCGAACATCTCACATGATTTAAAAACGCCGCTTACCGTCATTCTTGGATATACAGAAATGTTAAATGTAGATAAAACGATAAATGGAGAAGAACGGCAATTATTATTACAAAAGGTACATGTGAAAACATTAGAAGTAATGGAACTGATTCATAAGTTTTTCGATTTAGCAAAATTGGAATCTGGTGATAAAGCAATTGAAATAACGAAGATAAGCATGAATGAAATATGCAGGGAAAAGATTTTATCGTTTTATGATTTAGTAACCTCGAAAGGATTCGAGGTTCATATTGATATACCAGAGAGAAATATATATGCATTTGGAAATGCAGAAGTGATTGGAAGGGTGTTAAACAATTTAATATCAAATGCGATTGCCTATGGATATGATGGGAAGACGCTCGGTATGGTATTAAGAGAGGATGAAACGAGTGTGTATATAGACGTATGGGATAAAGGGAAAGGAATTGATGAATCTCATATTGATAAAGTATTTGAGCGTATGTACACACTTGAAGATTCAAGAAATAGATTGTACCAGGGCAGTGGTCTAGGTTTAACGATTACGAAAAGGCTTGTAGAAGCAATGGATGGAAAAATTCATCTTTCTAGTAAGCCATATGAAAAAACAACTTTCACAATTATACTGAAAAAAATGAAGTTTTAGCTTGTAGAGAAGGTTATTCTACAAGCTTTTTTTGAACGTAAGGAATTTGTAAGGAACGGGTAAGAAAAAAGAGATTTCCGTTGTCTATTATAGAAATATAGAGTAGTGCGAAAGGGGAAAGTGACATGACATATATATTAAAAACGAACCAGTTAACGAAAGTATTCGAAGGAAAAGAAGTTATTTCTGGTGTCAACATGCATGTGAAAAAAGGAGAAATTTATGGCTTTTTAGGACCGAATGGTGCTGGTAAAACAACAATTATGAAAATGATTACAAATTTGATTAAACCGACGAGCGGAGATATTGAAATTTTCGGTGAGAAATTAACAGATACATCTTATGAATTGTTAAAGCGTATGGGAACGATTATTGAATATCCGATTTTTTATGATAAATTAACGGCGAAGGAAAATCTGGATTTACATTGTGAATACATGGGCTATTACGATAAGAACGCAATTGATCATGCTTTGAATTTAGTGAAACTGCACGGCATAGATAATAAAAAAGTAAAAGATTTTTCATTAGGGATGAAACAAAGACTAGGTATTGCAAGAGCAATCATGACAAAGCCAGAGCTCCTCATTTTAGATGAACCGATTAACGGATTAGATCCAATTGGTATTAAAGAATTACGAGACTTGTTTAAAATGCTCTGCAAAGAATATGGCATTACTTTATTAGTTTCTAGTCATATTTTAGGTGAGATGGAACAAATGGCAGATACAATCGGTGTTATCCAAAATGGGAAGCTAATAAAAGAAGTTTCGATGAAGAGTATTAATGGAAAACAAACAGAGTACATTGAAATTACTATTCCTGATGTGAAACGTGCAGCTTATATTTTAGAAGATAAACTAGGTATAAAAAATTACAAAATAATGAGTGGAAATATGATTCGTGTTTATGAAGTGGCGGTGACGCAGCAAGCAATTTCAAAAGCACTTATTATGAACGATGTGGAAATTGAAAGTATTAATAAGAAACATAGCTCTTTAGAAGAGTATTTCTTAAATGTAATGGATGGAGAGGGCATCCATGCGTAATGTAACTACAGCGAGGGGCTATGATGATGAATGCATTAATACTGAATCTTATAGCGGGATTTATCGTAATGCTGATAAGTGGAATTTTATATTATAGAAAACCAGAACGAAAGTGGATTCTAATTTTACTAGTAATAGGAATAGTAAGTGTAATTACAGCTGGAATTAGAATGTTAGTAATGTAGAGACGGTAATGGAGGTGTGGTTTATATGTTTAGATTAATGAAGCTTGAATGGAAGAAACATCAATTATCTAGTTACTTTAAAGGTGTAGCAATTTGTATTATAGCAATTTTTGTTGCGGTAAGCCTTATGGGGTTGGGAGCAAAAGGTGAAGAAGATGCGGCGCTCACTGATTTCGCAAAATATATGGCTTTAGTAAATATTTTTATTAGAACAACATTCATTATTTTTAGTTCGGTCATTTTATCCCGTTTAGTAATTGATGAGTATAAGAACAAAACAATGCAATTATTGTTTATGTACCCACTGCAAAGGAAAATGGTAATGAGAGCGAAATTAACAATTGTTTTTGGTTTTTGTTTTGTGAGCACGGTTATCGCTACTTTCATTATTAGTTTGCTCATATTTTTTGTGAATCCAATGATGGGAGTAATTGAAACGCCTGTTACGATAGGCGAAATAATAGCTACTGTTCCAGCTACTTTTATAAGTGCATTTATGATATCTGGTATAAGTTTAGTTCCTTTATTTTTTGGGATGAGAAAGAAATCGACACCGACAACGATTACTTCTGCAGTAATAATCGGGATGATAATGAACAGTAACGTTGGAAACAATCAAGTAAGTATGTATGATTTTATAGTTATCCCAATTGCGCTCTGTTTATTAGGGATTTTTATTAGTTATCTTTCGTATCGTAAAATCGATAAGATCGATGTGGCGTGAAGCAAGCCTAATACAACAACGAACTGGGGTATGAATAGTGAAAAAAATAATAGTAATTGCAATATTATTGATTACAATTGCTAGTGTGGTTTTTGGTTTTAAGACATTTCAGGGAAAAGATTTTAAGAAAGAAAATTCTTTTGAGATAAATAATATAAAAGAAATAGAAGTGGACAGCGAAAACTGGGATATTGAATTTAAAAGTACAGACTCTAATAAAATAGTAATTTCCGCTCAAGGTCAACGATTAGATAAAGATCTAGATCCTGTTAAAATAGAAAATGACGGAAAGAAAATTGTGATTAAGCAAAAACAAAAGATGACTAAATTTTTTAATAGTTTTACGTTTAGGAAGAAAAATATCATTTCTATATCTATTCCGAAGAAAGAAATAGATAAAATTGTATTAAATAATAAATCGGGTAATGTGAAAATAAGCGATATAGTAGTAAAAAGTATCGTGACAAAAAGCAAGTCGGGAGATGAAATGTTTGCAGGACTATCGGCGGAAAAGGGTGAGTTCACATCCGAAAGTGGAGATTTAATTTTAAAAGATAGTTCATTACAAGAAGTAAATGTAGCTTCTACTACTGGCGATAATTATGTGAAAAATGTAAAAAACGAAAATATGAACATCACTTCAACATCGGGTGAAGTATTACTGAAAGATATGACAGAAGGAAAATCATTATTTGTAGAAACAAAATCAGGCGATATTGGCGTAAGGTATAAGGGTGCTCCGACTTCATTGAAACTTACGGCTAAAAGTAATTCGACTGACATAATGGTAGATTTAAACGGACTTAAGAAAGATAAAAATACAGAAAAGATAAAAGAAGGAACTATTGGTGATGCGACAAATAAAGTAAAGGTTGTAAGTGAAACAGGGGTAATTTATATCGATTAAACCTTAAATAAAAGGAAGGAGGACTGTCATGCTACGTCTTATGAAGCTAGAATTGAAGAAGCTTAAGTTTGGATGGTATGTGAAGGGAGCAATTATTGCAAATATCGCTATACTGGCGCTATTAATCTCTGTTGGTTATGTTGCTCAAATAGAAGGTGATCCAGAAATAAGGGATCCTCAAGCAATTTTGTTGATGGCTAGTGCGTCAGTAAGAGGAACATTTATTATTTTTGGTGGTGTACTAATAGCCAAGTTAATAATTGATGAATATAAAAATAAAACAATACTACTTATGTTCTCTTATCCAATTAACCGAAAGAAAATGATGGCTAGTAAGTTGGCCATTACAGCAATATTAACATTCATAACAGTTATTTTATCTAATATTCTTGTAGTAGGACTTTTCTTTGGGATAGATAGTTATTTTTCAATTCTTCCTAATTCCTTCACAGTAGATCAATTGATTCAAGAAGGGGCAAATCTTGTTCCTTTAGCGATTGCAACTGCAGGAATAAGTTTAATTCCCTTATACTTCGGAATGCGTAAACATTCGGTACCAACTACAATCGTTTCATCTATTATCGTTGTGCTAATTGCAATTAATAACCAGCCAATGTTTTCTATAGCGACTTTTCTCCCTCTCCAACTAGCATTTGCAGCTATTGGAATTGTAATTGCATATTACGGAATTAAAAATATTGAGAGGGAAGATGTAGCAGCGTGACAAGAATATGTGAAAAAGAGCTGGCGTGACGCCAACTCTTTTTGTATATGTATACTTAATTACTACTCTGTAAATTTGTAGTGTTTACTCAAATACTCTTGAACTCCTGGAGAAATATTAAAGCGATTAGGACCTTTATATTCGATAGTAAACTCTCCATCTTCATTTGTTTCAAAAGAGACCGCATAGCTATCCATTTTAGAATCGTAAGAAGTATTCTTAACCTTCGCATTTAGATTAAAGTATTTTGTAATATAATTTTTAGATTCAGAAATTGCTGTTTGTTTCTCCCATGGGGTACCATTACATGTGAAGTAAATAGATAACCCGATAACTCCAATGATAGAAGTTAGTAGAAGAGTTCCTATTTTTATTTTTTTATTTTTCGTAATCAATCCAGTTCCCCTTTCCTAATAATATGAATTTATTTTAACCTATCTTCCTCGTAAAACAACCATTTAATAGAAAATAGTTTCACATGAAACAAGTTACAGAAAAAGACAAGGTACGTAAACACCTTGTCTTTTTCTGTCATTACATTTTAGGAGCTTCCATTCCAGCCGCAGCCCACTCTTCTTTTGCAGGACCGTATACACCAGGAACTGTTAATCCAGCTTGTCGCATTAAAACCGTCATTTGTCCGCGGTGGTGATTTTGATGATTAATGAGTGTCATTAAAAATATAGAATTCGGCATAGGGCGACCAAAGAAGTCATTAATAGTAGATAAGTCTTTATCTGCCCATTCACTTTGAAGTGCTTCAACAAAAGCTGCATTCACTTTGCGATACCCATCTGCAATTGTTTTTGCTGAAGTTGGAACAGGATAATCTTTCGTTTCGCCTTCAAACTTTAATCCTGTCCCTGATAGCATAATTGGAATTGCAGTAACGATATGCCAAGCAACTCGTCCTAAAGTCCAGTGCCCAGGCGCAATTTCCTGTGATAAAGATTCATCCGTTAATGCATCGAGCATCTTCTGAGTAGACTCAGCCTCGTATGTCCATGATTGTAAAAAGCCTTCAATTGTTTGGTACATGTTATCCCCCCTATTTTCGTTCATAGATTAAATTCGTGAGAGATAATATAATCCCTGTTTAATAAAGAACATTTAATCAAGTATTGCTACAATATAGAAATAACTAGGAAATATTTGTGGAAGTGTCAGGAAACTGACGAGTTCATTCGTATACTTAGTGAGTAGAGAATGGAATAAAGGGTGGTGATAAGGATGAAAGAAATAGAGATAGTAGAGGGATTACGAAAAAGAGATAGTAGAGGGATTACGAAAAAGAGACATGTTAGCATTGCTTGCAACGACTTCCTTTAGTGCAACAATAATTACAACTCTTGCAGCTGGAAGTGCCATTAGTTTGCAATTATTTGGTTTGGTAGCTGTTGCAACATTATCAACAGCTACTCCAGAAGCGGTATTAACAATTATAAGATTAAGCTAAATACTAATAACTCTCTTATTCTATTAAAATTAGGAGAGTTTATACATATAAGAAGAAGTTAATGAAGTAAAGCATAGTTATACAGAAGTCAGAATATTATGATTGTAACGTTGTTATGACTATAATATAATGAAAACAACCATCATGAATGAACATTCATTTATTTTCGCAAATATTGGAAGGGGGAATGAGAGTGGAAAAACCTTGGCTACAGAGTTATCCAGATGAAATTCCAGGGACAATTTCTTATGATATTCAGCCGCTTCATGGATATGTAGAACAGATGGCTTCTCGTTATCCAGAAAAGAAAGCGCTTCACTTTTTAGGGAAAGATATTACATTTTCAGATTTCCATGATAAGGTGAAGAGATTTGCAAATTATCTTCAAACGCTAGGTGTGGAAAAAGGGGATCGAGTTGCCATTATGTTGCCGAACTGTCCGCAATCTGTAATTGGTTATTATGGTACATTACTTGCGGGAGGAATTGTCGTACAAACAAATCCACTCTATACAGAAAGAGAGCTGGAGTATCAGCTTCGTGACTCGGGAGCAAAAGTAATTCTTTGCCTGGATTTAGTATTTCCGAAAGTGACGAATGTTCAAAATACGACAAAGCTTGAACATATTATCGTAACCCGTATTGCAGATTTTTTACCTTTCCCTAAAAATTTATTGTATCCATTTGTGCAGAAGAAACAGTCGAATTTAGTTGTGAAAGTATCAGAAAGTGAAACGATTCATCTTTGGGATTCAGTAGAAAGAGAAGTAAATACGGATGTTGAAGTACCGTGTGATCCTGCAAATGATCTAGCCCTTTTGCAGTATACAGGGGGAACGACAGGATTTCCAAAGGGGGTTATGTTGACGCATAAAAACCTCGTTTCGAACACTTTAATGGGAGCGCATTGGTTATACAATTGTAAAGAAGGAGAAGAAGTAATCCTTGGTGTCCTTCCGTTTTTTCATGTGTACGGGATGACAGCTGTAATGAATTTAAGTATTATGCAAGGATATAAAATGGTGCTTATTCCGAAGTTTGATATGAAAATGGTTTTTGAAGCAATTAAAAAACATAAAGTCACACTATTTCCAGGAGCACCAACCATTTATATTGCTTTATTAAATAGTCCCCTTTTAAAAGAATACGATATTTCTTCTATTCAGGCTTGTATTAGTGGATCTGCGCCGCTTCCGGTAGAAGTGCAGGAAGAGTTTGAGAGAGTTACAGGTGGTAAATTAGTAGAAGGTTATGGATTAACGGAGTCATCACCAGTTACACATGGGAATTTTTTGTGGGAAAAACGCGTGCCGGGAAGTATTGGGGTGCCGTGGCCAGACACAGAGGCAATCATTATGTCACTTGAAACAGGAGAGGCATTACCTCCGGGTGAAATTGGAGAAATTGTTGTAAAAGGCCCACAAATTATGAAAGGGTATTGGAATAAGCCAGAGGAAACAGCGGCTGTATTGCAAGATGGCTGGCTCCATACAGGTGATGTAGGATACATGGATGAGGATGGCTTTTTCTATGTGAAAGATCGTAAGAAGGATATGATTGTTGCTAGCGGTTTTAATGTATATCCTCGTGAAGTAGAAGAGGTTTTATATGAACACGAAAAGGTGCAAGAAGTGGTAACAATCGGTGTTCCTGATCCGTATCGAGGGGAAACGGTAAAAGCGTTTGTTGTTTTGAAGAAAGGTGTCGAATGTTCTGAAGAAGAATTAGATCAGTTTGCACGTAAATATTTAGCAGCTTACAAAGTCCCGAAAGTATATGAGTTTAGAAGTGAGTTACCGAAGACGACAGTTGGAAAAATTTTACGACGTGTCCTAATAGATGAAGAGAAGAGAAAGAATGAGGATGAACAAACGGGCTAAGGCCCTTTCTTTTTGAAAAAATAGGATTGACACTTTTCTAAATAGTCAGTATTATAAGAATATGAATGACTATTCATTCAGTCATCTTCTTGAAGGGGACAGTAAAGTGAAGAAAAATAGACCGAAATACAATCAAATTATTGATGCAGCAGTCATTGTGATTGCGGAGAATGGATACCATCAAGCGCAAGTTTCTAAAATTGCAAAGCAAGCTGGGGTAGCTGATGGCACGATTTATTTATATTTTAAAAATAAAGAAGATATATTAATATCCTTATTCCAAGAGAAGATGGGAGAATTTGTTGAAACAATTCGTCAAAAAATAGCAGGAATTGAAAGCGCTGTAGCGAAGTTATTTATGTTGGTAGAAACGCACTTCTTGCTGTTGTCGCAAAATGATCCTCTTGCTATCGTTACACAATTAGAGCTAAGACAGTCCAATCAAGACTTGCGCCTCAAGATAAATGAAGTATTAAAAGGCTACTTACAAGTTATGGATGAGATTTTAGAGACAGGTATAAAGCAAGGTGAATTTCAGGCGGATTTAAATGTTCGCGTGGCAAGACAAATGATCTTTGGAACAGTAGATGAAGTTGTGACCAATTGGGTAATGAGCGATCATAAGTATGATCTGGTCGCACTTTCAAAAACGGTACATGGGCTACTTATTGCAGCTTGTGGTTATCGTCAATAATGGGAGGGATCATGTTGAAATTCCTATCTGTAAGAGTTGAAGACCATATCGCCGTGGCGACGTTAAACCATGCGCCAGCTAATGCGATGTCTTCACAAGTTATGCATGACGTTACTGAATTAATCGATCAAGTGGAAAAGGATGATAACATTCGTGTTGTTGTTCTACATGGTGAAGGGCGCTTCTTCTCAGCGGGAGCAGATATTAAAGAATTTACATCTGTTACTGAAGCGAAGCAAGCGACAGAATTAGCACAGCTTGGGCAAGTTACGTTTGAGCGTGTTGAAAAATGTTCAAAACCAGTTATTGCGGCAATTCATGGAGCGGCACTTGGCGGCGGCCTTGAATTTGCTATGTCTTGCCACATGCGCTTTGTAACTGAAAGTGCAAAGCTTGGTTTACCTGAGTTAACACTTGGATTAATTCCTGGTTTTGCAGGTACACAGCGCTTACCGCGTTATGTTGGTAAAGCGAAAGCTTGTGAAATGATGTTAACAAGTACACCAATTACTGGTGCAGAGGCATTGAAATGGGGACTTGTTAACGGGGTACTTTCTGAAGAATCACTTTTAGAAGATACGCTTAAAATTGCAAAGCAGATTGCTGGAAAAAGTCCGGCAACAATTCGTGCTGTGCTAGAGTTATTACAAACAACAAAATCGTCTCATTATTATGAAGGTGTACAACGTGAATCACAGATTTTTGGTGAAGTATTTACGGGTGAAGATGGAAAAGAAGGCGTAGCAGCATTTTTAGAAAAACGTAAGCCTTCATTTAGTGGTAGGTAGTCCGAATATTTTTTTAATATAAATTAACAGAATTTTAAAATTGATAGAATCTTTCTGAAAAATAAGGGGGTAAATGGAATGAACATCTACGTACTCATGAAACGAACATTTGATACAGAAGAAAAAATCGTAATTAAAAACGGTGCAATTTACGATGGCGAAGCGGAATTCATCATCAACCCTTACGATGAATATGCGATTGAAGAAGCAATTCAAGTAAGAGATGCACAAGGTGGAGAAGTTACTGTTGTAACAGTTGGTGGCCAGGATAGTGAAAAAGAACTTCGCACAGCATTAGCGATGGGCTGCGATAAAGCGGTATTAATTAACATTGAAGATGATGTTGAGAATGGTGACCAGTGTACAACGGCAAAAGTGCTTGCTGAATATTTGAAAGATAAAGAAGTAGATTTAATTTTAGGTGGAAACGTTGCGATTGACGGTGCATCTGGACAAGTTGGTCCACGTGTAGCTGAAGCGTTAAATATTCCATATGTAACGACAATTACAAAGCTTGAAATTGATGGTACAAATGTGAAAATCGAGCGTGATGTTGAAGGAGATACAGAAGTAATTGAAACATCATTACCGGTTTTAGTAACAGCGCAACAAGGTTTAAATGAACCGCGTTATCCATCGCTTCCAGGTATTATGAAAGCGAAGAAGAAGCCCCTAGAAGAATTAGAATTAGATGATTTAGATTTAGAAGAAGATGATGTGGAAGCAAAAACAAAAACAATTGAAATCTATTTGCCTCCTAAGAAAGATGCAGGAAAAGTGTTACAAGGCGAGCTGCAAGATCAAGTAAAAGAACTTGTATCGTTGCTCCATACAGAAGCGAAAGTAATCTAATAAAATACGAAATTATATATGCAGGAGGGAAAATCTATGGCTCGTAAAGTATTAGTAATGGGTGAAGTTCGTGACGGATCGCTACGTAACGTTTCGTTTGAAGCGGTAGCAGCAGCAAAAACAATTGCAGAAGGCGGTGAAGTGGTAGGTCTTCTAGTTGGAGACAGCGTTACCTCTTTTGCAAATGAATTGATTCATTACGGTGCAGATCGCGTTGTGACAGTTGAAAATGATAAATTAAAATCATATACATCTGATGGCTATGCACAAGCGTTTTTAGCTGTATATGCTGAAGAAAAACCAGAAGGAATTGTATTTGGACATACAGCACTTGGTAAAGATTTATCACCAAAATTAGCGGCGAAGCTTGAAGCTGGTCTAGTTTCTGACGTAACTGCTTTAGAGGTTGAAGGTGGAAATGTTATCTTCACTCGTCCGATTTACTCTGGTAAAGCGTTTGAGAAGAAGATTGTAACAGATGGTATCTTATTTGCGACAGTGCGTCCAAATAACATTGCAACTCTTGAAAAAGATGAGTCTCGTACAGGTGACGTGTCTTCTATTACAGTAGATGTGAAAGATTTACGTACAATTATTCAAGATGTTGTCCGTAAAACAGCAGAAGGTGTAGACCTTTCTGAAGCAAAAGTTATTATCGCTGGTGGACGTGGTGTGAAGAGTGAAGAAGGATTTAAACCATTAAAAGAGTTAGCTGACGTACTAGGCGGCGCTGTTGGAGCATCTCGTGGTGCTTGTGACGCTGAGTATTGTGATTACTCATTACAAATTGGTCAAACTGGTAAAGTTGTTACGCCAGACCTATACATTGCATGCGGTATTTCTGGTGCGATTCAGCATTTAGCTGGTATGTCTAACTCAAAAATAATTGTTGCGATTAATAAAGATCCAGAAGCTAGTATCTTCAAAGTAGCTGACTACGGTATTGTCGGTGATCTATTTGAAGTAGTACCTCTTTTAACAGAAGAGTTTAAAAAGTTAAAAGTACATTCATGATTTGAGTACCCTTGAGTTCCAAGTGAAGTACCCCTATATATAGAAAAAGGTGAGAGATCCCCTGTCTCTCATCTTTTTAGTATTTAATCCGTATTTTTATATAGTATAAAGGAACATTTTTTTGTTACAATACATAACGATACATAATATTCGCCACGTATATAAGTTAATGATATACTCTTGGTAGAATATACTTGAAGGAGGAAATAAAATGGCAATTGTAAATGCAAATGACCAAAGCTTCGCAGCTGAAACTAGCGAAGGTGTTGTATTATTAGATTTTTGGGCGCCTTGGTGCGGACCTTGTAAAATGATCGCTCCTGTATTAGAGGAAATCGATGCAGAGTTAGGCGAGAAAGTAAAGGTAGTAAAAGTTGACGTTGATGAAAACCAAGAAACTGCTCGTCAATTCGAAGTAATGAGCATTCCAGCTCTTTTCGTGTTAAAAGATGGTAAAGTGGTTGATCAAGCGCTAGGTTACAAACCGAAAGAAGCGTTAGTAGAATTAGTTTCTAAACACTTCTAAAATAAAGAAGCTACCATTTGGTAGCTTTTTTTATTTTCCTTTTTCAAACCTTTCCGTTACAATAAAAGAACGTATGTTGGGTGTTTTAGCATAGTATGTTTTCGTATGAAAATAAAAATGATAAGCATGTAGAAATGGAGGGAGACGAGTGCACGAGCATTTAAAAGAGAAGTTAGCAATTTTGCCCGATCAACCTGGTTGTTATTTAATGAAGGATAAACAGGGAACGGTTATATACGTTGGAAAAGCAAAGGTACTCAAAAATCGTGTGCGCTCGTACTTTACTGGTTCGCATGATGGGAAAACACTTAGGCTTGTAGGAGAAATTGTAGATTTTGAATATATTGTAACCTCCTCAAATTTGGAGGCTCTCATTTTAGAGTTAAATTTAATTAAAAAGTATGATCCAAAATATAATATTCAATTAAAAGATGATAAAACATATCCTTTTATTAAAATTACAGCTGAAAAGCAGCCGCGTTTACTCATTACGCGAAATGTAAAAAAGGACAAAGGAAAGTACTTTGGTCCTTATCCGAACGCCCAGTCAGCTCATGAAACGAAAAAGTTATTAGATCGTATGTATCCGCTTCGTAAATGTACCAATATGCCGGATAAAGTTTGTCTCTATTATCATATGGGACAATGTTTAGCACCTTGTGTAAAAGAAGTAACGGAAGAACAAAATAAAGAAATTGTAGATGAAATTATTAAGTTTTTAAATGGTGGACATAAAGAAGTTCGTTCAGAATTAGAAACAAAAATGTATGAGGCTTCAGAGAAACTAGAATTCGAACGGGCAAAAGAGCTGCGAGATCAAATTGCTCATATTGATGCAATTATGGAAAAACAAAAGATGATTATGAGTGATTTAGTGGATCGTGACGTGTTTGGATATGCAGTTGATAAAGGGTGGATGTGTGTTCAAGTTTTCTTCGTTCGAAAAGGAAAGCTAATTGAACGTGATGTTTCAATGTTTCCAATCTATGATGAACCTGAAGAGGGTTTTTTAACTTTTATCGGTCAATTTTATGAAAACAGTAGTCATTTTAAGCCGAAGGAAATTGTCGTTCCAGGAAGTATAGATTCAGAATTAGTAGAGCGCTTTTTAGAAGTTGAAGCGACACAGCCGAAGCGTGGGAAGAAAAAAGATCTTGTGGAATTAGCAAGTAAAAACGCGAAAATTGCACTAGAAGAGAAATTTTACTTAATTGAACGCGATGAAGAGCGGACGATTAAAGCTGTTGACAATTTAGGGAAGCAGCTCGGTATTGAAACGCCATATCGTATTGAAGCGTTTGATAACTCGAATATTCAAGGGACAAATCCTGTTTCAGCAATGATTGCTTTTATCGATGGGAAACCAGCGAAGAAAGAATATCGGAAATATAAAATTAAAACAGTCCAAGGGCCAGATGATTACGAGTCTATGAGGGAAGTTGTGAGGCGCCGTTATACGAGGGCGTTAAAGGAAAATTTACCCTTGCCAGATTTAATAATTATCGATGGGGGAAAAGGACATCTCGCGGCTACAAGTGATGTTCTTGAAAACGAGCTTGGATTATATATTCCAATGGCAGGGCTTGTCAAAGATGAAAAACATAAAACATCACATTTAATTATTGGCGATCCGCCTGAGCCTGTTATGCTTGCGAGGAATAGCCAAGAATTTTATTTATTGCAGCGCATTCAAGATGAAGTGCATCGATTTGCAATTACATTCCATCGTCAATTACACGGGAAATCTGTTATTCAATCAGCATTGGATGATATTCCAGGAATTGGTGACAAACGGAAAAAGGTATTGTTAAAACATTTTGGTTCATTAAAAAAGATGAAAGAAGCTTCCATATCGGAATTTGTCGAAGCGGGTATGCCGAAAAATGTAGCGGAGACAATTTATACTTATTTAACAGATAAGAAGACGTTGTAGTTTACAATGTCTTCTGTTTTTTGGTATAATTTCTGAAGATTTTAAATAAACACACCTGAATGAATATACAAAAAAATCAACTAAACTAAACGTATATGTCTAGTTTAGTTGACTGTAGGTAAATGCTACACTTCAATGAGATCTTTTATATCCCATTTAACAAGAAATGTAATAGAGTCTGAACGTTTTTTCTGTTCTTCGTAGGACTCGGCAATGACGTTTCTTTGCCTTTGAATTTGCTCGGCGATAAATCCAGCTTCTAATTGATAAGAAGAATGTCTTTTTTGTTTTTGACGCTCAGCAATGAGTGCACTTTTAAGTTGGAACTGCATTTCACGACGTTTATGCTCAACGATGCTTAAAGTGCCCCAACCGGCTTTTTCGAAAAACTGAATAACTTCTTCAATGGTTTCTAGTGGATATTTTCTTGCAAGATTTCTACCGGACCAGTATAAAATTCCATCTAAATCATTACCAATTAAATCAGGTAGTAGTTCTTCACGCAGTAATTCATAAGCGAAGGCGTTCAATGAAACATCTTCTAAAGATGTTATATCGATTGTATTTTTGCTCACAATATTCCCCTCTTTCTATAGGGATTATTATATAACATTTCTCATTTATAAAAACAGATTTTTCTTTGGGAAATCTGAATATATAAGAAGAAAAAAAGAAATGACAAATTATATGCAAATTATGTATACGTTTTCTTGACGCTTCGACAAAAATAGGAGTAAAATGAACTTGGTATCAAATTATGCTGAAATATTTCGAATAATTTTTTCAGTTTTTCTTATGCCAATAGTGAAAAAACATTATTGTTGTAAACTAATCTGAAAACAGCAGTCAAACATTCAAGGGGGGTAATGGGGACATGAAAGGCCGCGAGTATACGTTTCGTAAGTGGCACTCATTAATGGGGGTCATCCCGGTTGGTGTCTTTTTGACGCAACATTTAGTAGTAAACAACTTTGCAACAAGAGGAGCAGAGGCTTTTAACAAAGCTGCAGGCTTTATGGAGCTCCTTCCATTCCGGTATGCGCTAGAAATTTTCATCATCTTTTTACCTATACTGTACCATGCTATATATGGCTTATATATTGCATTTACAGCTAAGAACAATGCGGTATCTTACGGTTATTTCCGTAACTGGATGTTCGTCTTCCAACGAATTTCAGGTATCGTTACGCTGATATTTATTTCTTGGCACGTCTGGGAAACTCGTATTCAAGCAATGTTAGGTAAAGAGGTAAACTATGATATGATGGCAGATATTTTAAGCAATCCAGCTATGTTTGCATTCTACTTAGTTGGTGTTGTTTCAACTATTTTCCACTTTGCAAATGGACTATGGACATTCTGCATAAGCTGGGGAATTACAGTATCTCCACGTTCACAAAGAATCTCTACTTATGTAACATTAGCTATTTTCTTAGGTCTATCTTATGTAGGTGTGAGTGCATTATTAGCGTTCATCGATCCACAGCTAGCAAACCAGTAAGGAGTGGGAGAGCATGAAAGGGAAACTTATAGTAGTCGGCGGTGGCTTGGCTGGCTTAATGGCAACGATTAAAGCGGCAGAAGCAGGAGTAAATGTTGAACTGTTTTCATTAGTACCAGTAAAACGTTCACATTCTGTATGTGCCCAAGGTGGAATTAACGGTGCCGTAAATACGAAAGGTGAAGGGGATTCTCCATGGATCCACTTTGACGATACAATTTATGGTGGGGACTTCTTAGCGAACCAACCACCAGTTAAAGCAATGTGTGAAGCAGCACCTGGTATCATTCATTTAATGGACCGCATGGGTGTTATGTTCAACCGTACGGAAGAAGGACTTCTTGATTTCCGTCGTTTCGGTGGAACACAACATCATCGTACAGCATTTGCTGGTGCGACAACCGGTCAACAATTACTATACGCATTAGATGAGCAAGTACGTCGCCATGAAGTAGCAGGACTTGTAACGAAATATGAAGGTTGGGATTTCTTACGAGCTGTTGTGGATGATGAAGGTGTGTGCCGAGGAATCGTTGCACAAGACTTACAAACTATGGAGATTAAAAGTTTCCAAGCTGATGCCGTGATTATGGCAACAGGGGGCCCTGGTATCATCTTCGGGAAATCAACGAACTCCATTATTAATACAGGTACAGCAGCATCTGCTGTATATCAGCAAGGTGCATATTATGCGAACGGTGAGTTCATTCAAATCCATCCAACAGCAATTCCTGGAGACGATAAGTTACGTCTTATGAGTGAATCTGCACGTGGTGAAGGTGGACGTGTTTGGACATATAAAGATGGTAAGCCATGGTACTTCTTAGAAGAAAAATATCCAGCTTACGGAAACCTTGTACCTCGTGATATTGCAACGCGTGAAATCTTTGATGTTTGCGTAGAGCAAAAACTAGGTATTAACGGTGAAAACATGGTATATCTAGATCTTTCTCATAAAGATCCAAAAGAACTAGATATTAAACTTGGTGGAATTATTGAAATCTATGAGAAATTTACAGGTGATGATCCTCGTAAACTACCAATGAAAATCTTCCCAGCGGTTCACTATTCAATGGGCGGATTATGGGTTGATTATAAGCAGATGACAAGTATTCCAGGTTTATTTGCAGCAGGTGAGTGTGATTATTCTATGCATGGTGGTAACCGTCTAGGTGCGAACTCACTATTATCAGCAATCTACGGTGGTATGGTAGCAGGACCGAATGCAATTGAGTATATGAAAGGTCTTTCTAAATCATCTGATGCTGTGTCATCTACTGTATATGAGCAAAATGAATTAATCGAAACAGAGAAATTTAACAATATTTTAACGCTTGATGGTAACGAAAATGCATATGTTCTTCATAAAGAGCTTGGAGAATGGATGACAGATAACGTTACAGTAGTTCGTGAAAATAAAAAATTACTAGAAACAGATGCGAAAATTGAAGAGTTAATGGCTCGTTACAAACGCATAAACATTAACGATACAGCAAGATGGAGTAACCAAGGTGCTTCATTTACACGCCAGCTTGCAAATATGTTTGAGCTAGCGCGTGTTATTACAATTGGGGCATACAACCGTAATGAAAGCCGCGGAGCGCATTATAAACCAGAATTCCCAAATCGTGATGATGCGAACTTCTTAAAAACTACGATGGCAAAATTTGAAGGAGAAGGAAATGCACCAGCATTCCATTACGAAGAAGTGGATGTTTCATTAATTAAACCACGTAAACGTGACTATTCTTCAAAACATGATGTAGCTGCTAAGGGTGAAGAGAAGGGGGATAAACAACATGTCTGAGAAAACAATCCGCCTCATCATTACGAGACAAGATGGACCAGATGCACAAGAGTTTGAACAAGAGTTTGAAATTCCGTATCGTCCTAATATGAATATTATTTCGGCGCTTATGGAAATTCGTCGTAATCCTGTTGACTCAAAAGGAAACCACACAACTCCAGTTGCATGGGATATGAACTGTTTAGAGGAAGTATGTGGAGCATGTTCGATGGTGATTAACGGAAAACCACGTCAATCATGTACAGCTCTTATTGACCAATTAGAACAACCAATTCGCTTAAAGCCGATGAAGACATTCCCAGTTGTACGTGATTTACAAGTTGACCGTAGTCGCATGTTTAACGCGTTAAAACGTGTGAAAGCTTGGATTCCAATCGATGGTACGTACGACCTTGGACCAGGTCCAAGAATGCCAGAGAAAAAGCGCCAATGGGCATATGAGCTTTCAAAATGTATGACATGTGGTGTTTGCTTAGAGTCATGTCCGAACGTAAACAGTAAATCTGACTTTATTGGACCAGCACCGCTTTCACAAGCGCGTTTATTCAACTCGCATCCAACTGGTGAAATGCATAAAGCAGATCGTTTACGTGCAATTATGGGTGATGGAGGACTTGCAAACTGTGGTAACTCTCAAAACTGTGTGCAATCATGTCCGAAAGGTATTCCATTAACAACTTCAATTGCAGCATTAAACCGTGATACAACAATTCAATCGTTCAAAGATTTCTTTGGTAGCGACAATAACTATTAATAAATATTGCCTCTTCATTTTGAAGAGGCAATATTTATAACTGAATTTTTCTGTTTATTCTGTGTATTAATAAAAGAAAAGGAGAGGGAACAATGAAGAGAATTTCTTATATTGAAGACTTTGAGCAGTGGGAAAGTGGTTTTTCATTTTATAATCCTGTTAAAGTTCGTTTTGGTGAAGTAGATATGTTTGGCCATGTGAATAACGTCGTTGCTTTTACATATTTTGAAGAAGCACGTATCGCATTGTTTAAAGAACTTGGATTTATGCAAGAATGGACACATGAATCTTCAGAAACGATGATAGTCGTCGCAGATCTACAATGCAATTTCATAAAACAAATTTATTTTGATGAGCATTTGAAAGTATATGTAAAGGCAGGAGCGGTGGGGAATTCTTCTTTAGATTTACACTATATGGTCAAGAATGCAAAGGAAGAAGTTTGTTTAGTTGGGCGTGGAACAATGGTGCAAGCATCGAAAAAAACTGGAAGAGGCGAACCATGGCCTGAAGAATGGAAGAAGAAATTGCTACAATAATAGAATGAAAAAAATAAGAGAGCGATTCGCTCTCTTATTTTTTGTCCTCCATCGCCTCTTCTAATGTTAGATGGTGCTTATATATGTATGTGGCGTATGGATTACCAACGTAGCGCAAGTGCCACGGTTCATATGCATACTCTGTTGTCTTTGTTTTATCCTCTAAATAACGAATGACAAATCCGAACTCATGGGCATGTTCTGCAACCCATTTTCCCTCTGCGGTCTCTCCGAAGATTGGTTCTAATTGGAATTTAGCAGATTTTGAGCTAATATCCATTGCTAGACCAGTTTGATGCTCGCTTGTTCCAGGAATTGCACTTACTGAATCAGCTTCAGCTTTTCCTTGGCGTTTAATATATGTGTTATGTAATGATTGTTGGCGTTTGTAAGAACGGTAACCTGAAACTGCTGTAAGTTCTAAGCCTTCCTTTTTCGCTGCTTGGAACATTTTTTCGAGCGCGTCTGAAGCATCTTTACGAAGTAATGTTTTCTCCTTATCTTTTGGACTAGTAAATGGTACGTTCGGTTTAGTTAAATCTTCTGGAATGTACCCATCTGGTAATTTACGATGTTTATTGACCAATACAAGATCAGAATCTGGATTTGTTACAACGGAAAAATTATCATCTAGTTTCTTTGCATTATGATCAGCTTTTGGAAAAGCAGGAATCTCTTCTTTTTGATGGTTATTATGTTTTTGACTTTCGACAGCTTTCGCCTCATTCTGTAGTGGTGATTTAGAACCGAAGTAAGCGAAAGATGTGATACCGATTACAATAGTAGCGGCAGAAATAATTACTATTTTTTTCATGATGCCCTGTAACCACAGTCCTTTCTTAATAAAATTTGTATCATTATTGATTATAAATCTAGTTTGTTGAAAAAGAAATATAAGAGTCGTAACGTAATAGAAATGCAAAGAAAATGTCAGAAAATGTGTGAAATTGTAGAATTTTTTCACATAATTCATTTCTTATCTTTCATGTAATTCATTTTTTATGTAATATATATATAAGAAGATGTAACGATTATTGAGAATAAAAGACTTCTTGTATAGACTAGGAGTGAATGGGAATGGATTTTGCAACAATTATTGGAATCATTTTAGGAGTAGTGGCGGTAGTAGTGGGGATGGTCGTCAAGGGCGCTGACGTAATGGCCTTAATGAACCCTGCCGCAGCATTAATTATTTTTGTCGGTACATTTGCTGCAGTATGTATTGCGTTTCCGATGAATCAACTAAAAAGAGTTCCAAAATTATTTAAAGTTCTTTTTGGTTCAAATAAAAAAGATTTAAGTTATGAACAGTTGCTAGAATTATTTGTTCATTGGACATCTGAGAGTAGAAAATATGGTATTTTGTCTTTAGAGCAACAATTAGATAAAATTGAAGATGAATTTCTTTTGCGTGGTATGAAATTTGTTATTGATGGCGTATCTGCGGAAGATTTAGAACAAATTTTAGAAGCTGAATTAGAAGCAATTGAAGAGAGGCATGCAAAAGGGGCTGCTATTTTTTCGCAAGCTGGTACATATGCACCTACATTGGGGGTTTTAGGTGCTGTTATCGGTCTTGTAGCTGCGCTTGGAAATTTAACTGATATTGAAAAGTTAGGACATGCTATTTCAGGTGCGTTTATTGCAACAATTTTCGGTATTTTTTCGGGTTACGTATTATGGCATCCATTTGCAAATAAATTAAAGCAAAAGTCTGCCGCTGAATTAGAGAAGAAACGTTTAATTATTGATTGTTTATTAATGTTACAAGAAGGTACATATCCATTTATTATGAAAAACCGCATTTTAGGTGCGCTTTCTGCGACTGAGCGTAAGAAGCTAGAAAAAGGAGCGGAAAAAAATGCGGAGTAAGAAAAATAGAAGAGGTAAAAAGAAAAAACACGATGAGCATATTGATGAAACTTGGTTAATTCCGTATTCTGATATGCTAACGTTGTTGTTTGCGCTGTTTATTGTTCTATTTGCAATGAGTAGTATAGATGCTGCGAAATTTAAACAGATGGCAGTAGCTTTTCGCAGTGAACTAGCAGGTGGAACAGGAAATAAAGAGTTTTTAAGTGATCAAAAACCGAATGAGGAAAAAGAATTATCAGCAAGTAGCCTTGAGGCAGAACAAGCAAAAAAACAAGAAGAGGCTAGAGCTAATGAAAAGAAAGAAATGGATGAGTTGAAAGCATTACAAGAAAAGATTGATCAATATATTAATGAGAACCAATTATCCTCTTCTTTTCAAACTAAGTTAACCGAAAAGGGATTAATGGTGACGATATTAGAGAATGTACTATTTGATTCAGGGAAAGCAGATGTGAAATTGGAATCGTTAGGGATTGCAAAAGAGATGTCTGATTTACTTGTTTCAGCAGCTCCTCGTGAAATAACTGTATCTGGTCACACTGATAATGTTCCAATTGCCAATGCGAAATTTGCATCAAACTGGGAATTGAGTACACAGCGCGCTGTGAACTTTATGCAAGTATTGCTTCAAAATAAGGAGTTGCCACCAGATAGTTTTAGTGCAATTGGTTATGGAGAGTATCGTCCAATTGATAAAAATGATACACAAGAAGGAAAGGCAAAGAATAGGCGTGTGGAAGTGTTTATCTTGCCTTTAACAGAGAAAACAAAATAAAAGAGGATGGCGAAAGCCATCCTCTTTTATTTTGCATCAAATGATTTTAAGTTGTCACGACGAATTTTATCTTTTTCTGCATCTGATTTTTTGAAATCATAGTCATATAAAGCGCCTTCCCAATCACCATACATTGGATTAGGGAAAATGATGAATTTCTCACCAAATTGTGCTTTTGATTCTTCTACTGTTTGATTGCGATCTTTTACAGATTTTCCATCAAAACCAGTGAAATCAGATAAGTTATCACCGAAGAATAGGACAATATCATGTGTTTGAGAAACAAGTTCACGGCGTTTTTCTTTTCCTTTTTCTTTCGGGTCTTGTAGTAATATGTGTTCTTTCGTTGCTTGAGGAGCACCTACGCGCTCGAGATTTTTAATTGTTGCATCTAGTTGATTCGTTTTACGATTTGAGATGTAGTAAATATCTACACCTTTAGACTCTGTATATTTTAAGAAATCAATCGCGCCTGGAAGGGCTTCAGCTTCAGCCTTATTAATCCAATCGTCCCATTTATAAGGGTAGCCTTTTCCTGTTTTTACGCTCATTGCTTGATGAGGACTGTTATCTAAAACAGTTTCATCTAAATCAAGTACGATAGCAGGTTTTTTGTTTGTACCTTTTGCAAGAGCTGCATCAAGCTTCAATTGACCAATATTGTATCCTTGGTAGTACAGCGCTTTCGTTTCGCCAGCTGTTTGATACCATAAATCAGCCATCAATTGCTGGTCTGTTAATTTTACTTTCTCTTCTTTTGCCACTGTTTTCTCAGCTGTTCCTGAACATGCTACAAGCGATGTGGAAAGAACGGCTACAGATAATAAAGTGGTAATACCCCTCTTCATCTTCATATGTATCCTCCTTGATGTTAGAAAATCAATTAATATTATATATTAAAATATAATATTTTTTTCATTTTTTTTTATGAACATTTGCATATTGTCTTTTGTATATATAGTAGTTTGTCCTATAGTAGATAAGATGCATAAAAAAGATGCGATAAAAACTAAGTAGCTGAAGAAAAGGAATGTATGTAAGAAGATGGAATAAGGTTACTATATGTTGTTTTAAAAAATATTATTATGTAAGCGAGAGCGAGAATGCTATTGAAGGGGAGGATATATACATTGAGTTTACAAATTCAAAACTTAACAAAACTATTTGGAGAATCTAAAGCAGTTAATGGTTTGCAAATCTCGTTACCAAAAGGTGAAGTGTTAGGATTACTTGGTCGAAATGGTGCAGGGAAAACAACGACGATTAAAATGTTACTAGGTTTATTAACGCCAAATGAAGGTTCTATTACGTGGGATGGAAAATCATTTGGTCATAGCGGGGTAACGATTGGATATTTACCAGAAGAAAGAGGATTATATACAAAAAGTAGAGTAATAGATCAGTTGCGATATTTTGGCAGATTAGAAGGAATGACGAAGAAAGAAGTGGATCTTGCAATTGATCACTGGTTAGAGCGATTAGCAATCCCAGAATATAAATTCAAAACAGCGGGAGAACTTTCGAAAGGAAACCAGCAAAAAATTCAATTAATTGCTGCTCTTCTTCATGATCCAGAGCTTCTTATTTTAGATGAACCATTTAGTGGACTTGATCCAGTTAATGCTGGGATGCTAGCTAGTATTATTGAAGAACAAGTACAAAGGGGAAAGACAATTATTTTATCAAGTCATCGTATGGAGCAAGTAGAAGCTTTTTGCCAGCATGTATGTATTTTGAAAAAAGGTGAAGCGGTCGTAGAAGGTCAATTAAGTGATATAAAGAAAGAATATGGTTTTCGTAATTTAACGGTTGAAGATACAGTAGAGAATGAAAAAGGGCTCGAAGTTATAGCTGTTCCGTATGAAAAACAACAAGGCCTTCTTTATGTGAAAATACAAGACGATGCAGAAGCTCTAAAGATTTTGCAACAGTTGCAAGAACAAGGTATTAGCTTACGACAATTTAAAATGTTAGAGCCGACGTTAAACGAAATCTTTGTAGAGAGGGCGAAGTAACGATGCGTAAATTTTCTCATGTATTTTCATTTTATTTTAGGGAAGCGTTTTTATCTAAAAAATCATTAATTACGAGTGCGATTTTATTTTTAGTTGTGTTTGGTATTTTTGCATTTAATCATTTTACTTCAGGTGGAGATAAAAATAAGGATAAAGATAAAATTGCAGTTGTAACAGAGAGTGCCACCTACAAAATACAAAAAGAAGAGTTAGATAAGTTATTACCATCAGCAAAAATAACGGTTGGTTCAAAGGCTGATTTTGATAAACTGCATAAGCAAGTAGAAGAAGGCGATTTAGATGGTCTATTCCATGTGACGGAGAAGAATGGAGCCCCATCGGTTACATATATGTATAATGGATTCCCAAGCCAAGCAACTTCTGCAATTATGGCGGGTTATTTAAAACAACAATATACAATGGTGACAATTGCAAAAAATAATGTTTCGCCGGAAATTGCACAGCAATTACAAGCAGAAATTCAAGTAAAGCAAGAAGCGATAAAAGACCGTACTTCTTCTTTCGGAATTGCGTATTTCTTTACATTTGCTTTGTATATGTTTATTGTTGCTTTCGGGAATACAATCGCAATGAATATTGCATCTGAAAAGGCGTCACGCGTAATGGAAGTGATGCTTCCGAAAGTAAAACCTCTTACGATGATGTATGCGAAAATCTTAGCGGTTGTTTCAACGGCGTTACTACAACTTGTAATACTGGCGTGTGGTTATCTTATTCCTTATTTGTTAGGTTGGGTCGACTTAGAAAGTGCCTCATTATTTGGGATTCCGATTGACTTTACAAAATTAGATGCAAAAGTTATAAGTATGTTTCTTGTCTATTTCATTACGGGATATTTACTTTATGCGATGATGTACGCTGCGGCTGGAGCTGTTGTTTCTAAGACAGAGGATTTACAAGCTGTATCTTTCCCGGTAATGATTTTGATTATGGCTGCATTCTTCATTAGTATTAAATCATTAAGTGATCCGAATAGTACTATTGTCGTTGTAAGTTCGTATGTTCCGTTTTTCACGCCGATGGTTACCTTCTCGCGTATTGTAGCTGGTGAAGCAGGTATGTTAGAAATTACGATAACATTAGTAGTTTTATTGGCGACAATTGGTATATTAAATGCTATTACAAGTCGTATTTATGTAAACGGTGTAATGAATTACTCCGACAAAGTGAAATTTAAAGATTTAGCGAAATTTATAAAGCGTCAATAAGGAGAGAAAAGCATGATTTTCTAGTGGAATCATGCTTTTTCTTTATGTATAAATTAAAAATAGTATATAATAATAAGAGTTGTCTTTTAATAGAATGAATAAAAAGGAGGGTGTGCAGATGGGAATTAGTAGTCGTTTTACAGTAGGTGTTCATATGTTAACGTTACTTGCAATAGATCGAAACTCTCGCTGTACCTCTGAATGGATTGCTGGTAGTGTGAATACAAATCCAGTTGTGATTCGTCGCATTACAGGAATGTTGAAGAGAGCAGGACTTGTTGATGTACAAGCTGGTAAAGGTGGTACGACACTTGCTCGTGATTTAGATGAAATTACATTACTTGATGTATATAAAGCTGTGGAAGTTGTAGAAGAAGGACACCTATTTTCTTTCCATGAAAATCCCAACATTGAATGTCCAGTAGGAGCTAATATTCAATCGGTATTAGAAATTATTTTAATGCAAGCGCAAGAAGCGATGGAAAACGTACTTGAAAATGTAACGGTGCAGCAATTAGTTACAAATTTAAAGTCCAAAATTAAAGAATAAAAAAAGCGAGCCTTCTCATGAAGAGGGCTCGCCTTTTTTTATTCGGAAATATTGAAAATTCTATTTTTCAGTATTTAAAATAAACTTTCCTACAACAGCTGCTACGATACCACCAAGAATTGGTGCAACGATGAATACCCATAGTTGAGAAATTGCTTCTCCGCCAGCGAATAAAGCTGGTGCGATACTACGAGCTGGGTTAACAGATGTTCCAGTTAACGGGATACCTAATAAGTGAATTAATACTAACGTGAAACCAATTACTAGTCCAGCTAAAGAAGAACTTCCTTTTTTACCTGTTACAGCAACGATAACTAAAACAAATACGAAAGTTAAAATGAATTCAACTAAAAATGCTCCAGATAAACCAAGAGTTCCAAAACTATTTTGTCCTAAATTATCTAAAGGTAATTTAGCAGATCGTAAAATTGTTACTAACGTTGCAGTTCCTAATAAACCACCTAAAATTTGAGCTAATAAATAATAGCTAAGTTCCATAGCGTTCATTCTTTTGTTGATGAACATAGCGATTGATACTGCTGGGTTAATATGACATCCAGAAATTGTTCCAATGCTATATGCCATAGCCACGATAGATAATCCGAAAGCCATAGCGATACCTAATGTTCCAATTCCTTCAATTCCGCCGCCAATGACAGCTACTCCAGTTCCGAATAGTACAAGTACAAATGTACCAATAAATTCAGCAATTGCTTTTTTTAACATAATTTACCTCCTATTAATGCGCATGAAACGTATTATAACATAGGTTTTAGTATAAATAGCTAATGAAATACTATTCTGATAAACCTGAATAGGGGGACAATGAAAAAGCGTGATTCTATAAAGAAGAATCACGCTTTTTTTATGCTGATTTTGTCTGTTTAACGACTGGAACAGAACGGTTTAAAACACTATTTACGACCATGCCTAGCATGATAATAATCATCCCAATCAGTGACAGACCACCAGGGAATGAACCATTTAAGAAAATAATCTCACCGAGCACGGTAAAGACCATCGTCCCAGCTTGTGTTGCTTCAACAGCTCCAAGTAAACCAAGATTGTCTTTTGCTAAGTCAGTAGCAAAGAAAAATGTCATCGTCGCAATAACTCCAGAACATAATGCTAACAAAAACCCTTGCAGCATTTGACTTGATGATGGAATACCCGTAGTGGAAAATCCGTATATACCAAGTAAAATTGTAATAGGGAGACTTCCGATTGCCATTCCTAATACACGTTGGAATGTATCAAGACGCCCGCCAACAAGTTCCATCATTTTTCGGTTACCGAAGGGATATAAGAAAGCTGCTAAAACGACGGGTAAAAAACCAGAAATGAACTGAGTCATTGTAATATGACCCGCTGCAGTAGTTTGCATACAAATTACACCAAGTAAAATAAATAATGCTACATATAAACTGCGTAGTGGAATTTTTCCGCGCACAAGTTTTGTACCAGACTTTGTTTCTATTTTAATGAAAAATAATGGTGATAAAAGTAAACCTGCTAATATCGTAACTTGCCAAGTTCCAGCAACGAGCCAAGCTGGAGAAAAAACAGCTGCGAAACTTAATAAAGAATAGAAGCCGATGCCAGCGACGGAGCCCCACCCAATCCATGCAAATGGATGTTTCTTTAACTCTGCCCATAAAGCTCCTAAGTTTTTGCGAAATAAAACGATAAGGAATAAAATAGGGAGAGCAAATAGAAAGCGGAAGGAAGCAGTCCAAGCCCAGCTTGTTCCAGATACATTCATTGCTCTGTTAATAATAAAGGTTGCAGAAAAAAAGGC
This sequence comes from Bacillus cereus group sp. MYBK30-2, assembly GCF_051915945.1. NCBI lineage: Bacteria > Bacillati > Bacillota > Bacilli > Caryophanales > Bacillaceae > Bacillus > Bacillus cereus group sp. MYBK30-2. The sequence continues at coordinate 1,116,765 of NZ_JBQAFR010000002.1, read as the reverse complement.
CGATGATAAAAGACCTAGTAATATTGCGCGCATGAAGTATAACACTCCTTTCGGAATTAAATAATTATGTATAGTATACTATACTTTAATTTAATAAAAGTAAACTATTTTATATTTTAAGGTGGTTTTATAGATGAAAGAAAATGAGGACATGCAAACGAAGGAAGTCATTCAGCAAGTAGGTCAGCTATTAAGACAAATTCGAAATGAACAAAAATTAAGTTTAGAAGATTTAGCCCGAAAGACAGGTGTTAGTAAATTAACGCTAGGAAAGATTGAAAGAGGTGAAACGAATCCAACATTAGCTGTCATTTGGAAAATTACGAAAGGGTTATCAATCCCTTTATCGAGATTGATGGTTGTTGGAGAGCCTGTAGCTGTTGCACGCTGCGGAGAAGGGTTTGCAGTAGATGTAGGACAAGCGTGGCACTTAGAAACAATGTTCCGTTACACGAAAGAAACGGGGATGGAAATGCACCGGGCTTGTTTAAGAGCGCATAGTATATATGAGCCTGAAGCTCATCATGAAGGAGCAATTGAGCTTGTAACGGTAATGAAAGGGAAAGTTTCTATTCAAGTTGAGAATGATGTGTATGAGCTAAATGAGTTTGATTCCATTCAATTTGAAGCGAATAAGAAACATAGTTATAAAAATGAAGAGGATGAAGTGGCGGTATTGCATTTAACGATGAAATATTCTTCATAAAAAAATCACCTATAGAATTCTATAGGTGATTTTTTTATATGCACTGCTAAAGTATATTGAATGATGTTATTAGTACGAACGTGGCATGAGTAATAAACAAATGAGATAAACTAAAAACCCTGTTCCAAAACATAGAACGGCAATAAGCCAGATGATACGAATGAGAGTAGCGCTAATATCAAAATATTCGCCTAAACCTCCGCATACACCAAATAACATTTTGTCAGTTTCAGATTTACATAATTTCTTCGACATATAATGAGCCTCCCCTTTTTATATCATCATTGTGAAAATTTTATGTGTGCGTATGTACTTTTATTCTATATGGGAATTTACGGGAATACCATTTGATTATATTATTTTTTTCAAAGAGGTTCATAGCTTGTTAATTGTCTTAATTTTCAGTTGATATTAAAATGTAAATGAGGGTGTGACGTATTTTCTAATATAAGGTGGGGAAATGGTAATGACATTGTATTGGTTGACTAATGTAAAGCTTGAAACAGGTTATACATATGAAGAAGCGAAAATTTCACAAACGGAAACAGAGATATACAGTCTTCTTATTGAAGATGGCATAATTAAAAAAATTATATCGGGAATCGTTCAAGAGGAAGGAACTTTAATTTTTGATGCTAATCGTTTATTAGTTTTACCAGCTTTCGAAGAGATGCATATTCATATCGATAAAACGTATTATAGTGGGCCTTGGAAAGCTTGCATGCCAGCAGAAAATATTTTTACACGTTTTAATGAAGAAGAAACGATTTTGCCAAAGCAATTAGCAACTGCTCAACATAGGGCGGAAAATATGTTAGAGTTACTGCTCCGAAATGGCGCAACGAATATTAGAACGCATTGTAATGTTGATCCAATTATTGGACTTCGTAATTTGGAAGCAACATTAGCGGCTTTAGAAACATATAAAGATCGGTTGTCTGGTAGAATAGTTGCATTTCCGCAACATGGATTATTGCGCAGTAATTCTGTACAACTTGTGAAAGATGCAATGCGTATGGGCGCGCAATTAGTTGGCGGAGTGGACCCAGCTACTGTAGATAATGACATCGAAAAATCATTACATACAATTATGGATATTGCAGTAGAGTTTAATGCGGATGTGGACATTCATCTGCATGATGCAAATAACCTTGGAACGTTTACGATGAAGAGATTGGCAAGCCTAACAGAGGAAGCAGGATGGCAAGGGCGTGTAACGATTAGCCATGCACTTGGACTTGGAGGCGTTACTGATAAAGAAGCTGAAGAAGTGGCAGAAAGATTAGCGGCATTAAAGATCGATATTACTTCAACTGTTCCAATTGGTAAACAAGTAATCCCGATTCCATTATTAGATCGAAAAGGAGTTAAAGTTTCATTAGGAAATGATAGTATTACAGATCATTGGTCTCCGTTTGGAACGGGAGATATGCTTCAAAAAGCGAATCGATTGGCGGAACGGTTTGGCTGGAGTGATGAAAGATCTTTGGGAAAAGGTCTTCGTTTTATTACAGGAGGGAAAGAAACGTTAAATAATGAAGGGGAGCGAGTGTGGCCTAATGTAGGGGATGAGGCGAGTTTTGTTTTAACGAATGCAACATGTGTCGCTGAAGCAGTAGCTCGTCAAACGGAGAAGTGTGTAGTTATGTATAAGGGGAATGTCGTTATGGGGAATTTAGATCAAGTGAAATTAGATAATCTTGTATAGAAGAATCGTTTAGACGTTTTGAGAAGGGGTCTTATTTGCATGTGTGCTACTAGTTGTTATGTCGCTGTTTCCAAGTATTATCCGCTACCTAGCATCTCTGCCATCCGCGGTCGCATCTGCAGTTTTAATGGCTTCGTTCGTACAGTTAATTGGAATTGGGTTTCATAACATAAAAAAATACAACTTAGCGAAAGGAATGTAACGATTTTAGGGGTTGCGGCGTTATGTTTTTACTGTTTGGAGCACTCCAGTCATTGTCATCTGTTATACAAAATATATTCGGTAATGGTTTGTTTGTAGGTACCGTTGTAAGTATATTGCTAGAACAAATATGGCGTACGGAGAAGTAAATGTATAAAACGAGTGCATAAACAGTATAAAAGTCTAAAATAACATAAGAAATAAAGCCCATTTTCATTCACCACCTGCACATTTCGTTCATACAATATCTTGACTAAATAAACACCCAACTTACACATACACAGCTCTGGCTTAAGCAAGGAGGGTTATACCAGTTGAAGGAAAAAGCGTATCAATCTAAACCTTTACTCACAAAGAGAGAGAGAGAAGTATTTGAATTACTGGTTCAAGATAAAACGACGAAGGAAATTGCAGGTGAACTTTTTATAAGTGAAAAAACAGTGCGCAACCACATCTCAAATGCAATGCAAAAGCTAGGGGTTAAAGGACGTTCACAAGCAGTTGTTGAGCTTCTTCGTATGGGAGAACTCGAACTATAAATAGAAGAAGCCGACTTTTATAAAAAGAGTCGGCTATTTTTCTGTTTGTTTCATGCTCTATATGAATGATAAGGATGTTTCATACATAAATAGGTAGTAAGGAGGGGATATGTTGAAAAGAGTATTATTAGTTTCAACAAGCGCGCATGATATGCGTGGGCATCCTACTGGATTATGGCTGGAGGAGTTAGCGGCTCCGTATGATTTATTTAAAAAGGCTAAGTTCGATGTTGACCTTGTATCTATAAAAGGTGGAAGGGTACCTATCGATAGAGTATCTATTCCGAATGGTATACCTCGTGAATTTAAGCACGTAGCTACGATATTGCAAAATACGAAGCCGATTTCGAAGGCTCATTTTTCAGATTATGATGCAGTTTTATTTGGTGGTGGGCACGGGGCTATTGTAGATTTTCCGGGTAATCCATATGTAGCAAGTTTGATTGTAAATATGTATAACAATAATCGGATTGTAGCGGCTGTTTGTCACGGAGTAAGTGCATTAGTCGGTGTAAAAAATAAGGATGGCTCATTTTTTAGTGCGGGTAAGCATATAACAGGCTATACAAATGACGAAGAAAAAGCTGTACATTTAGAAAATCGAGTTCCGTTTTTGCTAGAAAGTAAGTTGAAAGAAGAAGAGGCTTTATTTTATGTTGCCCCTAATTTCACGCCGCATGTTGTAGTAGATGGACATTTAATTACAGGGCAAAATCCTCAATCAAGCATAAAAATTGGTAAGGCTATAAAGAGAGCTTTGAATAAACTATAGAAATAAAACTCCCGCTACTAATAAAGGTAGCGGGAGTTTTATTGTGAAATGAGTATTTTATGTATAGAAAATAACCGACCTTCATATAGTAGGTCAGTTATTTTTCTGTCTTGCAAATTATGAAAAAAAGGAGCAAAATAAAAAAGGTCCTGGTCTATACAGGTACAAATGAAAAATTTTATACAGGGGCATTTTAAGTTAGCGAACTTAAAGTGTGTAAAATATACTGATAAACATAAAATAAGATGATGAATGAGAAAACGGGTGATTAAGTTGAATAGAGCGATCGGTGTTATTGATTCAGGAGTAGGTGGATTAACAGTAGCGAAGGAATTAATTCGTCAGTTACCTAAAGAACGTATTATATATTTAGGGGATACAGCGCGTTGCCCTTATGGTCCGCGTTCTCGTGAAGAAGTGCGTAAATTCACGTGGGAAATGACAGAACATTTGTTAGAACTAAACATCAAAATGTTAGTTATTGCATGTAATACAGCAACTGCGGTTGTGTTAGAAGAAATGCAAAAACAATTACCAATTCCAGTAGTTGGAGTTATTCATCCTGGATCACGTACAGCTTTAAAAATGACAAATACGTATCATGTTGGGATTATTGGAACGATTGGCACTGTGAAAAGTGGTGCATATGAAGAGGCGCTAAAGTCTATTAATAACCGTGTTATGGTAGAAAGTTTAGCGTGCCCGCCTTTCGTAGAACTTGTAGAGAGCGGGAATTTCGAAAGTGAAATGGCATATGAAGTTGTAAGAGAAACATTGCAACCGTTGAAAAGTACTGATATTGATACCCTAATTTTAGGGTGTACACATTATCCTATTTTAGGTCCTGTTATTAAAAAGGTAATGGGAGATCAAGTACAATTAATTAGTTCGGGTGATGAAACAGCACGTGAAGTAAGTACGATCCTATACCATAGTAAGATGCTAAATGAGGGAGAAGAACAAAGTGACCACCTCTTCTTAACAACTGGTAAAATAGGTTTGTTTAAAGAAATCGCTTCAAAATGGTTCGGTCAGCCGATTGAAAATGTGAAGCATATTAATTTAGAAACAGAATAATAGTAGATTCATATAAGAGAACTCCTGAGAAATCAGGGGTTTTTTCTGTATAAGTAGCCATAGCTTGTTCTAAAACATGAAACAGCTCGTATACATAATAGTACAAACTTAGATTTTAGGGGGGAATGGCATGCCTAAATCCACTTTTAAATGGGTTGTTGGTGCTACTATGAGTGCAATTTTATTAACAGGGTGTGGCTTATTAAATCAGGAGAAAGCGACAGAGCAAATTGATCCGCCGAAAAAAGTTACGTATACAGAAGGTGAAAAGAAAGAAACGGCTAAAAAAGATAAACAAGGGCAAACAGTAAATAGAGAGTTATACCTCGTTGATAAAAATGGGTATGTTGTACCGCAAACTATTGCAATGCCTACTCCGAAAGCGAATGAAGTTGTACAGCAAACGTTAGAATATCTTGTGAAAGATGGACCAGTCACAAATTTATTGCCGAATGGATTTCGAGCAGTTCTCCCAGCAAATACAACGATGACCCTAGATTTGAAGAAAGATGGGACAGCGGTAATTGATTTCTCTAAAGAAATGAAAAGCTATGCAAAAGAAGAAGAGCGTCAAATTGTTGAATCAGTAGCGTGGACTTTGACGCAATTTAAAGAGATAAAACAAGTGCAGTTCCAAATAAATGGTGAGAAGTTAGCGAAGATGCCTGTAGCGGGTACGCCGCTTGGTGAAGGTGTGAGCCGTGCAAATGGAATTAACTTTGATGATGAACAAGTAGCAAATGTAACGAATACAAAACCGGTTACACTTTATTTTATGGCGCAAAGTAATAAGAAACAATACTACGTACCAGTAACACGCCGCGTTGCAGATGGGAAAGAGAATGATTATTCGACAATTGTGAATGAGCTTGTAAAAGGTCCGATTCAAGGTTCGCTACTAAATGATTTCAATCCAGGGGTTAAGCTTATTACGAATCCAAAAGTGGAGAACGGAAATATTACATTAAACTTTAATGAAAATATATTTGCGAATCAAGACAAAAATATGATTTCAAATTACGTACTGAAATCGTTAGTTTTATCTTTAACGGAAAAACAAGGTGTAAAAAATGTTTCTATTGAAGTGAATGGTAAAGCGAATCTTATGGATGAGAAAGGTGAAAAATTAATAAAACCTGTTGATCGTCCACAAAACGTGAATACAGGTAGTTTTTAATCGTGAATAATTTGATATAATTATGTAAGAAAGGGGAATTGCTTTTTGAGTTCCCCTTCTTTTATTGTTATACATATCATACATTTAAATTTGGCTATACTAATGAGTAGTAGTTAAGAGGGGGTTATTTTTATGCGAGTAGATGGTAGAGGGCAAGCGGAACTACGCCATATACATATTCATACAAATTATTTAAAACATCCAGAAGGATCGGTACTAATTGAAGTTGGGGATACAAAGGTAATTTGTTCAGCGACAATTGAAGAGCGTGTACCGCCATTTATGCGTGGAGAAGGAAAAGGATGGGTAACAGCAGAATACGCAATGATTCCACGTGCGACAGAGCAACGTACAATTCGAGAGTCAAGTAAAGGGAAAGTAACGGGTCGTACAATGGAAATCCAGCGTTTAATTGGACGAGCATTACGTGCGGTTGTTGATTTAGAAGCGCTTGGTGAAAGAACAGTGTGGATTGACTGTGATGTAATTCAAGCGGATGGCGGAACGAGAACAGCTTCTATTACAGGTGCTTATGTAGCAATGGTATTAGCTTTTGAAAAATTATTGCAAGCAGGAAAAGTATCTAAAATCCCTGTGAAAGATTATTTAGCAGCAACGTCAGTAGGGATTGTTGAAGAGCAAGGTGTCGTTTTAGATTTAAACTATATAGAAGATTCTAAAGCAGACGTTGATATGAACGTAATTATGACTGGAAAAGGTCAGTTTGTTGAAGTACAAGGAACTGGAGAAGAAGCGACGTTTAGTAGAGCGGAATTAAATGAATTACTTGATGCTGCTGAACAAGGGATTTTCCAACTTGTTGAAAAGCAAAAAGAAGCGTTAGGTGACATCGTATCTCATATAGAGTAGAGGTGGAAAATATGAAGCAAGTTGTTGTGGCGACAAAAAACGTGGGGAAAGTACGTGAGTTTGCTGAGTTATTTGAGAGATTTGACTTAGAGGTGAAATCTTTACACGATTTTCCTCATATTGAAGAAGTCGAAGAAACTGGTGAAACATTTGAAGAAAACGCAATTTTAAAAGCGGATAGTCTTAGTAAACAATTGAATTCCATCGTAATTGCGGATGACTCTGGTCTTATTGTAGATGCTTTAAACGGAAAACCAGGTGTATATTCAGCTCGTTTTGCTGGAGAACCGAAAGATGATCAAGCGAATATCGATAAAGTTTTGCAAGAGTTAGCTGACATCGATTTAGAAAAACGTACTGCTCGTTTTTACTGTGCGTTAGCAGTTGCCTTCCCTGAAACGGATAAAGAGCCGGTTATTGTAAACGGAACGTGCGAAGGGAAGATCTTAGAACAGCGCCGCGGGGAAAATGGTTTCGGATACGATCCGATTTTTTATGTAGAAGAATATAAAAAAGCGATGGCTGAGCTAAGTTCAGATGAGAAAAACGCAATTAGTCACCGTGGGCGTGCTCTTCGTAAATTAGAAGAAAAAATCCCAGAATGGTTTTTAGAAGAGTAAGGGAGAGAGATTGATGAAAGCTTTAATCGTAAGCGATAGTCATAGCTCTGTGAAGGAATTACAGCAGTTAAAAGAGAAATACGAAGGGAAAGTAGATGTCATGATTCATTGCGGTGATTCAGAGTTAACGCCTGCTCATGAAGAGCTGCAAGGTTTCCATGTTGTAAAAGGTAATTGTGATTATGCTAACTTTCGAGATGAAATTGTAACTGATGTAGATGGAATTCGCTTCTTAGTTGTACACGGTCATCGTCATAATGTGAAAATGACGTTACAAACGTTAGCGTACCATGCGGAAGAAGTAGGAGCGCAAGTTGCATGTTTCGGACATTCTCACGTATTAGGTGCGGAATTAATCGACGGAGTTTTATTTATTAATCCGGGAAGTATTTTATTACCACGTCAGCGTGTAGAAAAGACATTTGCTTTATTAGAAATGGATGAAAATCAAATGGAAGTTCGTTTTGAAACATTGGACGGACAACTAGTTGAACAAGCGGTTTTAAAAAGAGGATAAGAAAAATTATCCTCTTTTTAAAAAAGTGTTGACTTTGTGTATGGATATACATATAATAAATATTGTCGATAGGACATCGGCGCTAACAAAGAAAATAAAATAACATGTGCGGGTGTAGTTTAGTGGTAAAACAAGAGCCTTCCAAGCTCTGGTCGAGAGTTCGATTCTCTTCACCCGCTCCATGTCCCAGTAGCTCAGCAGGATAGAGCAACGGCCTTCTAAGCCGTCGGTCGGGAGTTCGAATCTCTCCTGGGACGCTAAAAAAACCTTGTTATCTTTTGATAACAAGGTTTTTTGTTTGTCTTTTTTTGAAATCTTACAATTCTGTAAGGTAAGTGTAAGGAAGTTCGATGGTAACAAATTACGAATCCTCTATAATGAAGATAACAACGATAAATGAGGAGGAAGAGATGATGAAAGGATTAATCGTAACGGGTTTAACAGTAGCGTTTGGATTTGTAGCATATGAGAAATTAACGTATGTAATTGACGTTGTAAAACATTTAGTAGCTTAGAAAAAACTGCCATGAGAGGGAAAGGGAATGAGTGAATGAATGGAATGGTTATTCGGAATTATAGGTACTTGTAGTGTAGTTTTATTGTTCTTTGTCCCGAGTGGTATACTTAGTTCGACAACAAGTTTATTCTTCTTAAGTTTGTTTGCTTGTACAATGCTTATTATTATGTTTTTAATGAAGCGAAGTAAACCAATCTTCTTTTTTAGCATGATTGTTATGGCAATTATTGTTCTCCAAATTATTACCCTTGTTATATATCCCACAATTATAAAAGCTTTCCATTAATGATGAATCCTCTGCGTCTGTTGCTGAGGGTTTTTGTTTATGAAAAAATGAATTTCATGTAAAAGTTTGTTGATTTTCTGTTGTAAAAATTAAATATTCCTATATTTCAAATAAACAGTTTTGGAATGTTGTGTTCTCATTACGCATTTGATATATTTACTGTGAAGATAATTAAAATCTAGAAAAAGAGGCGGACGTATGGATAAAAAAGAAAATACGGTCGTATTGTTTCCGCAACTATCAGAACGCTATATTGACGAAGGTTTTTTAGCGCTGAAAGAGCGGAAATTCGAAGATGCATTGCGCTGCTTTGAAATATTACGTCAGTATAATGCAGAAACGGAACAAACAGAATTAGCTTCAGTTATTTGTTTGCTAGAATTAAAACGTATGGAAGAAGCGAAAGAAAAATGTGAGCAGTTGCTTGAAACAGGAGCTGTATTATTTGGTGATATTCTTGAAACGTATGTAACTATTTTAGTTCAAACAAATGATTATGAAGGTGTTATCGAAACTGTTGAGGAAGTTTTGCAAACGAAAGATATAATTCCAGAGCAAAAGGAAAAACTAGCACAGCTTGCTTTGTTTGCGCAAGGGATGCTGAATGAGGAAGATATACCGCTAGTGGGTTCGAATTTCGAATTGGGAGAATTCACCAATGAACTTTTTGGAGAAAACTTTGGTCAAAAATTAAGGGTAATTCAGAAGCTTTCGTTAAAAGATCTTGATCTCGCACTTCCTGCTTTAAAGAAATTTTTAATAGACGAAGATCAGCACCCGTATTTAAAAACTTCTATTTTGTATAAAATGGTAGAAAATCAAATAGAAGAAGAGATAGAAGTAGAGAAGTTTGGAAATACGATAAAGGTGATACCAGCATTTATAGGTCATAATGAGGAGCAATCCGATAAAATTATACATAAATTATCAAGCCGATTAGAGCAAAATTATCCAGATATATTTGATGCAATGGTTACATACTGGAAAGAATTACAAATTAGCGTTTTCCCATTTCCTCTATTAATGGATAAAGTAGAAATTTGGGCTGCCGTCATAGAGAGAATTGGAAGAAAGCGTTTCGGATTGGCTATTGATGAAGAAGAACTTATGACAGCATACAATATCGAGTTTGAGGAATTTCATATTGCTTATCAATGGTTACTACGCGTTGAAAGAGAAGGGTATTTGCCCGTATAATTATGAAAAAGAATCGTTCAGTTATTGAAACGAGCATATTCTATGTTATAATGTAAGGGTTGCAAAAGGCAGAAAACTGCCTGTTTGTAAGAGAAGAGGAGTATAATTCTCTTACTTAATATGTTTCATATTAGTCTCGAACAAAATATACCGTAGTTGTCTTTTAGACAATTAGTAGATTGGAACATTATATCTGAAAGCTTTTGCTAGAGGATTATTTGTACATTTGTTATTTCAAAAAAGAGATAATAAAAATCTTAATCTATAGAGGTATGTGCATACATTATTATAGTTGGAGGGAAAGAATAAATGTCTACAAAATGGGAAAAATTAGAAGGTAACGTTGGCGTTTTAACAATCGAAGTTGATGCTAAAGAAGTAAACAACTCTATCGACGCTGCATTCAAAAAAGTAGTAAAAACAATTAATGTACCAGGTTTCCGTAAAGGAAAAATGCCTCGACCATTATTCGAACAACGCTTTGGTATTGAATCTTTATACCAAGATGCTTTAGATATCATCTTACCAAAAGCATACGGTGAAGCAATCGATGAAGCTGGTATCTTCCCAGTTGCTCATCCTGAGATTGACATCGAGAAATTCGAAAAAGGCCAAAACTTAATTTTCACTGCAAAAGTTACAGTAAAACCTGAAGTTAAATTAGGTGATTACAAAGGTTTAGCAGTAGAAAAAGTTGAAACAACTGTAACTGACGAAGATGTAGAGAACGAAGTGAAAGCTTTACAAGAGCGTCAAGCTGAACTAGTTGTTAAAGAAGAAGGAACTGTTGAAAACGGTGATACAGCTGTAATCGACTTCGAAGGTTTCGTTGATGGCGAAGCATTTGAAGGCGGAAAAGGCGAAAACTATTCTCTTGCAATCGGTTCTGGTACTTTCATCCCAGGTTTCGAAGAGCAAGTAATTGGTCTTAAATCTGGTGATTCTAAAGACGTTGAAGTATCATTCCCAGAAGAGTACCATGCTGCTGAATTAGCTGGTAAACCAGCAACATTCAAAGTAACAATTCACGAAATCAAAACAAAAGAACTTCCTGAGTTAAACGACGAGTTTGCTAAAGAAGCTGACGAAGCGGTTGCAACTCTTGATGAATTAAAAGCAAAACTTCGCACAAACTTAGAAGAAGGCAAAAAGCACGAAGCTGAGCACAAAGTACGTGACGAAGTAGTAGAATTAGCTGCTGCTAACGCTGAAATCGACATTCCAGAAGCTATGATCGACACTGAGTTAGATCGTATGGTTCGTGAATTCGAACAACGTTTAAGCCAACAAGGTATGAACCTTGAGCTTTACTACCAATTCACAGGTACTGACGCTGACAAATTAAAAGAGCAAATGAAAGAGGATGCACAAAAACGTGTAAGAATCAACCTTGTTCTTGAAGCTATCATTGAAGCTGAAAACATCGAAGTTACTGAAGAAGAAGTAACTGCAGAAGTTGAAAAAATGGCTGAAATGTACGGTATGCCAGTAGACGCTATCAAGCAAGCTCTTGGAAGCGTAGACGCTTTATCTGAAGATCTTAAAGTGCGTAAAGCTGTAGACTTCTTAGTAGACAACAGCAAAGCTGCATAATAAAATAACAAGGCGCGATTTTAATCGTGCCTTGTTTTATAAATATAGAAATATATTTATAAAACTTTTCGATGAAGAAGGAAAAGTTCCTTTATAAGTCGAATATACATATTTCAAAAGTTTCAAAAAAATTTATCTGTACATAACTAGTCATATTATTTGTATTTCTAGCCGCGTAGTGACATAATATGTATTTACATACGATACATTTATCGTGTACATACGAAGGCAAGAGGTTAGCACTTTGTAAGGGGTGTGAAAATATGTTTAAATTTAATGATGAAAAAGGGCAATTAAAATGTTCTTTCTGTGGTAAAACACAGACGCAAGTTCGTAAGTTAGTTGCAGGTCCAGGTGTTTACATTTGTGACGAGTGTATCGAGCTTTGTACTGAAATTGTACAAGAGGAGCTTGCGAAGGATGAAGAAGTAGAATTCAAAGATGTACCGAAACCGGTAGAAATTCGTGAAATCTTAGATGAGTATGTCATCGGACAAGATAACGCGAAAAAAGCACTAGCGGTAGCGGTATATAACCATTACAAACGCATTAATTCTAACAGCAAAATTGATGATGTAGAATTAGCGAAGAGTAATATTTCACTTATTGGGCCAACTGGTAGTGGTAAAACATTATTGGCACAAACATTAGCGCGTATTTTAAATGTTCCATTTGCGATCGCGGACGCAACATCTTTAACAGAAGCTGGATATGTTGGGGAAGATGTAGAAAACATCTTACTAAAATTAATCCAAGCGGCTGATTATGATGTAGAGAAAGCGGAAAAAGGAATCATTTATATTGATGAGATTGATAAAGTGGCACGTAAGTCCGAAAATCCATCAATTACACGTGATGTATCTGGTGAAGGCGTACAGCAGGCACTTCTGAAAATTTTAGAAGGTACTGTAGCAAGCGTTCCACCTCAAGGTGGTCGTAAGCACCCACATCAAGAGTTTATTCAAATTGATACAACGAATATCTTATTCATTTGTGGTGGAGCGTTTGATGGCATCGAGCCAATTATTAAACGCCGCCTTGGTGAAAAAGTAATTGGATTTGGTTCTGAGAAGAAAAATGCTGATGTAAACGAGAAGCATGTTTTATCTCACGTTTTACCAGAGGACCTTTTAAGATTCGGTTTAATTCCGGAGTTTATCGGTCGTCTTCCAGTTATTGCGAACCTAGAGCCGCTTGATGAAGATGCTCTTGTAGATATTTTAACTAAACCAAAAAATGCACTTGTTAAGCAATTCCAAAAACTATTGGAGCTTGACGATGTTGAGTTAGAGTTTGAAGAAGGTGCACTGATTGAGATTGCGAAAAAAGCAATTGAACGTAAAACAGGTGCTCGTGGACTTCGTTCAATTATTGAAGGCTTAATGCTTGATGTAATGTTCGAACTTCCATCTCGCAAAGATATCGAGAAGTGTATTGTTACAAAAGAAACAGTAGCTGATAATGAGCCACCGAAATTGGTGTTACAAGATGGTACTGTACTTGATACAAAAACATCTGCATAATGTGAAGGAGAAACAGCAATTTTTATAATTGCTGTTTTTCTTTATGTTTAGCACTATTCCTCCCAGGAAATACTAAAAGATAAAACATAGCGGGAGGAAATGAATTATGAGCTGGACAAATATATTTTTACTTGTTCAACTTGTTTTTGGCGTAATTGTCGGATTGTATTTTTGGCATTTACTTCGAAATCAGCGAACACAAAAAGTTTCAATTGATCGAGAATCGAAAAAAGAATTAGAGCAACTTCGTAAAATGCGTGAGATTTCTTTAACAGAACCACTTGCGGAAAAGGTACGTCCTACATCCTTTTTAGACATTGTAGGGCAAGAAGACGGAATTAAGTCGTTAAAAGCGGCTCTTTGTGGTCCTAATCCGCAACATGTGATCATATATGGTCCGCCAGGTGTCGGAAAGACAGCGGCAGCACGCCTTGTACTAGAAGAAGCAAAACGAAATCCGAAATCTCCATTTCGTACGAATGCGACATTTATCGAACTTGATGCGACGACAGCTAGGTTTGATGAACGTGGTATCGCAGATCCTTTAATTGGTTCAGTGCATGATCCGATTTATCAAGGAGCGGGTGCAATGGGGCAAGCGGGTATCCCACAACCGAAAAAAGGGGCTGTAACAGATGCACATGGTGGTATTTTGTTCATTGATGAGATTGGTGAATTACATCCGATTCAAATGAACAAAATGCTAAAGGTGTTAGAAGATCGGAAAGTATTTTTGGAAAGTGCGTACTATAGTGAAGAAAATTCGATGATCCCAACGTATATACATGATATTTTTCAAAAAGGTTTACCAGCAGATTTTCGTCTAGTTGGTGCAACGACGCGTTCACCAGAGGAGATTCCACCTGCAATTCGGTCGCGTTGTTTAGAAGTTTTCTTCCGTGAATTAGATACAGAAGAAATCCAAAAGGTAGCGAAAAATGCAGCTGATAAAGTGGAAATGCAAATGGGTGAAAACGGTATTGAAATGATTGGAATGTATGCAAGAAATGGACGGGAAGCAATTAATCTCGTGCAAATTTCTACTGGTATGGCGATAAATGAAGAACGTTCTTTCATTAAAGATGAAGATATTGAGTGGGTTGTTCATTCGAGTCAACTTACACCAAAGTACGAAAAACGTATTTATCCAATTCCAAGGATTGGTCTTGTAAACGGACTTGCTGTATATGGACCGAATACAGGCGCGTTATTAGAAATTGAGGTAACAGCTATCCCTGCGAAAGATAAAGGGTCAGTAAATGTAACTGGAATTGTAGAAGAGGAAAGTATTGGTAGCCAAACGAAATCGATTCGTCGAAAAAGTATGGCGAAAGGTTCTGTTGATAATGTGTTAACAGTACTTCGTTCTCTAGATGTGTTGCCAGAAGGGTATGATATACATATTAATTTTCCAGGTGGTATCCCGATTGATGGTCCTTCGGCAGGGATTGCTATGGCAACAGGTGTCTATTCAGCGGTGCATCGTACGTATGTGAACAATGAAGTAGCGATGACAGGTGAGATAAGTATCCACGGAGAGGTGAAGCCTATTGGTGGTGTGTACGCAAAAATAAAAGCTGCGAAAAAAGCAGGAGCTAAGAAAGTCATCATTCCTGCGGAAAACATGCAACCATTTTTGTATACTATTAAGGGAATTGAAATCATTCCCGTTCGCAAACTAAAAGAAGTATTTGAGCTAACATTTATGCAGGAAAACAAGCATCGTGAGCTTGATGTACATAATGCTTTGGACGAAACAGATGCACAATCAATGTGAGAATAAATAATAATAAAATTTGCCAGACTTCGTTTAAGTTTGTATGCTTAAGCGGAGTCCTTTTTCTTTTCATGAGGCAGAAAAAAACAGGGGATTTACAATTACGAATAATCTCTGCAATTGCATCTAGATGTATTGTAATATAAAATAGTTGAACAGGAGTTTAATTTATTATGGAGGTGCTATGTCTAGTATGAATGCGAACGAAAGAATCGTGCCCCTCCTACCATTAAGAGGCGTTCTCGTATATCCAACGATGGTTCTGCATCTTGATGTAGGACGTGATAAATCGATACAAGCACTAGAGCAGGCGGCAATGGATGAAAATATCATCTTTTTAGCAATGCAAAAAGAAATGAATATCGACGATCCGAAAGAAGATGACATATATAGTGTAGGTACAGTGGCGAAAGTGAAGCAAATGTTAAAATTGCCGAACGGTACGCTTCGTGTCCTTGTAGAAGGTTTACATAGAGCAGAAGTAATAGAGTATATTGAAGAAGAAAATGTAGTACAAGTTTCTATTAGAACGGTAACTGAAGAAGTAGAAGATGATTTAGAAGAGAAGGCTCTTATGCGTACGTTACTGGAGCATTTCGAACAATATATTAAAGTTTCGAAAAAAGTTTCAAATGAAACATTTGCAACGGTAGCTGATGTAGAAGAACCAGGAAGACTAGCTGATTTAATTGCTTCTCACTTGCCGATTAAAACAAAGCAGAAACAAGAGATTTTAGAGATTGTATCTGTGAAAGAACGATTACATACACTTATTTCAATTATTCAAGATGAACAAGAATTACTTAGCCTAGAAAAGAAAATTGGACAAAAAGTGAAACGTTCAATGGAGCGCACGCAAAA
Organism: Bacillus cereus group sp. MYBK30-2; assembly: GCF_051915945.1. Lineage (NCBI taxonomy): Bacteria > Bacillati > Bacillota > Bacilli > Caryophanales > Bacillaceae > Bacillus > Bacillus cereus group sp. MYBK30-2. Next base: position 1,100,824 of record NZ_JBQAFR010000002.1, on the reverse strand, counting down.
AGAATATTTCCTACGTGAGCAAATGAAGGCGATTCAAACTGAACTTGGTGATAAAGAAGGCAAGGGCGGGGAAGTTGAAGAACTTCGTGAGAAAATTGAACAGTCAGGAATGCCTGAAGAAACAATGAAGGCTGCACTGAAAGAATTAGATCGCTATGAAAAATTACCTGTAAGTTCTGCTGAGAGTGGTGTAATTCGTAATTATATTGATTGGTTATTGGCGCTTCCGTGGACAGAAGCAACAGAAGATATGATTGATCTTGTTCATTCTGAAGAGATTTTAAACAAAGATCATTATGGTCTTGAAAAAGTGAAAGAGCGAGTACTTGAATATTTAGCTGTACAGAAGTTAACAAATTCATTAAAAGGACCTATCCTTTGCTTAGTAGGACCTCCTGGAGTCGGGAAAACTTCGTTAGCGCGTTCTATTGCAACATCATTGAATCGTAATTTTGTTCGTGTATCTCTTGGTGGTGTACGTGATGAATCTGAAATTCGTGGTCACCGTCGTACATATGTAGGAGCGATGCCAGGACGTATTATTCAAGGTATGAAAAAGGCGAAAACAGTTAATCCAGTCTTCTTATTAGATGAGATTGATAAAATGTCTAACGATTTCAGGGGAGATCCATCAGCGGCATTACTTGAAGTGTTAGATCCAGAACAAAATCATAACTTCAGTGATCATTATATTGAAGAGCCATATGATTTATCGAAAGTTATGTTCGTTGCAACTGCGAATACACTTGCAAGTGTTCCAGGCCCTCTTCTGGATCGAATGGAAATCATTTCGATTGCTGGTTATACAGAACTTGAAAAGGTGCACATTGCTCGTGAGCATTTACTACCGAAACAATTAAAAGAGCACGGCTTACGAAAAGGTAATTTACAAGTGCGTGATGAAGCGCTTCTTGAAATTATTCGTTATTATACGCGCGAGGCTGGTGTTCGTACGTTAGAGCGTCAAATTGCAAAAGTTTGTCGTAAAGCAGCAAAAATTATTGTTACAGCAGAACGCAAGCGCATTGTTGTAACGGAAAAAAATGTTGTTGATTTACTTGGTAAGCACATATTCCGTTATGGGCAAGCTGAAAAGACAGACCAAGTTGGCATGGCGACAGGTTTAGCATACACAGCAGCTGGTGGAGATACACTTGCAATTGAAGTGTCTGTAGCACCAGGAAAAGGGAAATTAATTTTAACAGGGAAACTTGGGGATGTTATGAAAGAATCCGCACAAGCGGCGTTTAGCTATATTCGTTCTCGTGCAGAAGAGCTTCATATTGATCCAGATTTCCATGAGAAAAACGATATTCATATTCATGTTCCAGAAGGAGCAGTTCCAAAAGATGGACCGTCAGCAGGTATTACGATGGCAACGGCACTTATTTCGGCACTAACAGGTATTCCTGTAAGTAAAGAAGTTGGTATGACAGGTGAAATTACACTTCGTGGCCGTGTATTACCAATTGGTGGTTTGAAAGAAAAAACATTAAGTGCTCACCGCGCAGGCTTAACAAAAATTATTTTGCCAGCAGAGAACGAGAAAGATTTAGATGATATTCCAGAGAGCGTAAAAGAAAACCTTACGTTTGTGCTTGCATCTCATTTAGACGAAGTATTGGAGCACGCATTAGTAGGAGTGAAACAATGAAAGTAACAAAAGCAGATATTGTAATTAGTGCCGTGAAACCGGAACAATATCCAGACAGTGATTTACCAGAAATTGCCTTGGCGGGTCGTTCTAATGTCGGGAAGTCTTCCTTTATTAATAAAATTTTAAATCGTAAAAAGTTAGTACGTATTTCTTCTAAACCAGGAAAAACGCAAACGCTGAACTTTTTCTTAATCAATGAAATGATGCATTTTGTTGACGTTCCAGGTTATGGATATGCGAAAGTATCTAAAACGGAGCGTGCGGCATGGGGTAAGATGATTGAAACTTACTTTACAACACGTGAGCAATTAGACGCTGCTGTATTGGTAGTTGATTTACGTCACCAACCAACAAAAGATGACGTGATGATGTATGATTTCTTAAAGCATTATGAAATCCCAACAATCATTATTGCAACGAAGGCCGATAAAATTCCGAAAGGGAAATGGCAAAAGCATTTAAAAGTTGTAAAAGAAACGCTTGCTGTTGAAATTGGCGATGAAATCGTTCTATTCTCTTCTGAAACAGGACTTGGAAAAGAAGAGGCATGGAAAGCAATTCATAAAATGACAAAAACAAAAAACGCGTGACGAATGTCGCGCGTTTTTTTCTTTATATACACTTTTAACGTACGTTTAATGTTACTTCAATATTCCCTCTCGTTGCTTTAGAGTAAGGACATACACCGTGAGCGGCTTCTACAAGTTCTTGTGCTTCGGCATGAGAAACGCCAGCGACATGTACATCAAGTACAGCAGATAGTCCGAAACCACCATCTGTATCTTTCCCGATAGAAACGTGTGCTGTAACTTCTGTATTTTCCACTTTCACACGTTTTGTACGAATGACAAGTTGTAATGCACTATCAAAGCAAGCTGCATAACCAGCTGCAAATAGTTGTTCTGGATTTGTTGCCTCTCCGCCTGCGCCACCTAGTGCCTTTGGCATTTTCACATCAAGATTTAATATGCCATCATCTGAAACTACTTTCCCATTTCGTCCACCTGTTGCTGTTACTGAAGCTGTATATAATTTATCCATGTTTATTCCCCTTTTCTATCATTAATTATTTTCATGGTTTCAATTAATTTATTTAATTGGATTAATAAAGAACGATATTCTTGTTCTGTAATTCCTAAATTTGTAGCCATCGTTGTCGGTAATGAACAAGCCTTTACTTTTAAATCTTTACCTTGTTCCGTTAATTCGATACAAACTTTTCGCTCGTCTTCCTTTGAACGAACACGTTTTACAAGTTTTAATGATTCCATCCGTTTTAACATAGGTGTTAAAGTACCAGAATCTAAAAATAGACGTTCTCCAATTTCTTTTACTGTTAGTCCGTCTTGTTCCCATAGTACGAGTAAAGTAATGTACTGGGGGTACGTAATGCCCATTTCTTCTAAATATGGTCGGTAAAAACGGGTAACTTCTCTTGAACAAGCGTAAATAGAAAAACAAAGTTGTTTATCTAGATGCAAAGAATCTTTTTTCATGAGTAACTCCTTTCTTTTTAAATTGTGCACAATTTAATTTTGTAAAATTAATATAACGAAAAAGAAATACAATGTCAAATACATTGTATTGAGAAAGTGAGTGCTATATTTTGGAACAATCATACATATTTTCCTTCGTTATGAAAGAAGATAGAAAAGATGATAGTATAATTAATATGGAATAGTTTCCATCACTTGATTATGAGGACTTTTTTTGGTAACGTACAAATAGAGTTATTATTTTATAATTATTATAAAGTAGAAAGTTATTTCATAAGATTTACTGAATCTCCTGTACTACATACGGAGAATATATAAAAACAATCGATTGTTCACACGATTGTCAGATTCATAAGAGGAAAGTTGTATTATGATAGTAGATAAAGTGATAAAACGGGTGAAGGGGGACATGCTGCGTGCATATTCTTGTTGTTAGTGTAAATTATCGAACAGCCCCTGTAGAATTTCGTGAGAAACTCACATTTCAGGCAGCAGAGCTAGAGCAAGCAATGACTACATTACAAAATCAAAAGAGCGTGCTAGAAAATGTCATTGTATCAACTTGTAATCGCACTGAGATTTACGCTGTTGTGGATCAATTACACACGGGACGATATTATATTAAGAAGTTTTTAGCTGATTGGTTTCAGCTTGAAATAGAAGAAGTCGCACCATACTTGTCTATTTTTGAACAAGATGGCGCAATAGATCATTTATTCCGCGTAACATGCGGTTTAGATTCCATGGTTGTTGGAGAGACACAGATTTTAGGTCAAATAAAAGATAGCTTTTTAGAAGCACAACAAGTAAAAGCGACAGGTACAATTTTTAATGAACTGTTTAAGCAAGTGGTTACATTAGCAAAACGTGCGCACTCAGAAACGACAATTGGTGGAAGTGCGATGTCTGTTAGTTATGCTGCTGTTGAGCTTGGAAAGAAAATATTTGGCGAGTTAACAGATTGTCATGTACTTATTCTTGGTGCTGGTAAGATGGGTGAACTTGCATTGCAAAACTTATACGGAAGTGGAGCTCGTAAAGTAACAGTTATGAATAGGACGCTTACGAAAGCGGAAGTGATGGCTGAGAAATATATGGGACACGCAAAGCCTTTAAGTGAATTGCAATGTGCATTATTAGAAGCAGATATTTTAATTAGTTCAACTGGTGCATCAGAATATGTCATTACGAAAGAGATGATGACGAAAGTAGAGAAAATGCGCTCTGGTCGTCCGTTATTTATGGTTGACATTGCAGTACCACGTGATATTGATCCTGCAATTGATGAACTAGAAGGCTCTTTCTTATATGATATCGATGATCTGCAAGGTGTAGTGGAAGCAAACCGTGCTGAACGTTTGAAAGAAGCAGAGAAAATTCAATTTATGATTGAAGAGGAAATTGTGTTATTTAAAACGTGGTTAAGTACGCTTGGTGTTGTGCCGTTAATATCTGCTCTTCGTGATAAAGCGCTAGCAATTCAAAGTGACACGATGGAAAGTCTTGAGCGAAAAATACCAACTCTTAGTGATCGTGAGAAAAAAGTAATTAGTAAACATACGAAAAGTATTATTAATCAATTGTTAAAAGACCCAATTTTAGTAGCTAAAGAACTAGCTGCTGAAGAGGGAGCTGACGAAAAATTAGCTCTATTTGCGAAGATTTTTGATTTAGAAGCGGAAGAAACCGCAGAAGATACGGAAGAAGTAGAACATAAAAGAGCGTGGACACCATCCGTTCCATCTTTATAATTTGGAAGGATGATCGGATGAGTTTTTTAAATAACAGTATTATTTATCATATTGCAATTATTTTATATGCTTGTAGCATTAGTTTATATTTTATAGATTATTTCCAAAGTAACCGAAAGGCGAATCGATTTGCTTTTTGGTTACTTTCGATTGTATGGGTTCTGCAGTCTATTTTTATGTTGCTTAGGGCTACTGATTCAGAAACGAATCCCATTTTGACTTTATTATCAGGGATTTATTTTTATGTTTGGTTATTGATTACGATGTCATTAATCATTAATCGATTTATGCGAATTGACTTTTTAGTCTTTTTTACAAACGTTGTCGCATTTGGCGTAAGCGCTTTTTCTATTTTTACACCGCTTGGAAAGATGTCGCCAGTACTTGCAGAACAATTAGTGTCAGAACTTGTATACGTGCATGTCGGTATGGCGATTATTTCCTATGCAACGTTTACTGTATCGTTTATTTTTTCTATTATGTATTTATTGCAATATCGGCTATTAAAAAAGAAAAAATGGAATGCGAGATTAAGAAGATTAGGAAATTTGCCGAAGCTTGAATCTATGTCTTACGGATTAAATTTATTTTCTGTTCCGTTTTTCTTATTAGCAATTATATTAGGGTGCATATGGGGATATACAAAGTTGGATAATTTCCATTGGTATGATACGAAAGTAATCGGGTCTTTTGTCGTCCTATTTACATATTGTGCAGGCTTATATTTACGAGCGGCAGATGTGTTGCAAGGTAAGAAAATTGTGCAGTGGAATATCGGGGCATTTCTCGTAATGCTAGTTAACATTTTTCTATTAAGCAGTTTATCTAATTTCCACTTTTGGTATTTATAATGAGGAGAGAGAATTATGCGCAAAATTATTGTAGGTTCACGAAAGAGTAAACTAGCATTAACACAAACAAATTGGTTTATCGATCAGTTAAAAGCGCTCGGCTTACCATATGAATTTGAAGTGAAAGAAATCGTTACAAAAGGTGATGTTATTTTAGACGTTACTCTTTCAAAAGTAGGCGGAAAAGGTTTATTTGTAAAGGAAATTGAACACGCGTTACTGACGAAAGAAATTGATATGGCTGTACATAGTATGAAAGATATGCCGGCTGTACTGCCAGAAGGATTAACGATTGGTTGTACACCAAAGCGTGTTGACCCTCGTGATGCTTTTATTTCTAAAAACGGAGAATCGTTTAAAGACTTAGCGGAAGGGGCGATATTAGGGACGAGTAGCTTGAGACGTAGTGCACAACTACTAGCTGCGAGACCAGATTTACAAGTGAAGTGGATTCGTGGAAACATCGATACACGCTTACGTAAGTTGAAAGATGAAGATTACGATGCAATTATTTTAGCGACAGCTGGATTACAGAGAATGGGCTGGGATGATGAAGTTATTACAGAACATTTAGATGAAACGTTATGTGTACCAGCCGTAGGACAAGGTGCATTAGCGATTGAGTGTCGTGAAGACGATAAGGATTTACTGGAGTTGTTATCACATATTAATGATGCAGTAACAGAAAAAACAGTGGCAGCAGAGCGAGTATTCCTTCATAAACTTGAAGGTGGATGCCAAGTTCCAATCGCTGGATATGCAACCCTTAAAGAAAATGATGCAATTGAATTAACTGCGCTTGTCGGTTCTATGGACGGTTCTGTTTTATTGAAAGAGACAGTATTAGGAACTGATCCAGAGCAAGTAGGATTAGAAGCTGCAGACCGTTTAATTAAACAAGGAGCAAAAGAGCTCATCCTTGCTGCAAATAAGGAGCAACAATAAATATGGATGCTCTCGCTGGCAAAACAGTATTGATTACACGTGCCCAGCATCAAGCGAAACAAATGAGTGTAGCGGTGAAAGAAAGGAGCGGAATTCCATTGGAAATTCCGCTTTTGCGTATGGAAGGCACATCTCAGCAACAAATTCAACGTGCAGCAAGGCAACTACATTCGTATGACTGGGTTATTTTTACGAGTAAAAATGGTGTAACTTTTTTTCTGGATGGTTTGAGAAAGAAAATACCTTTAGCTATTAAAATTGCTGCAGTAGGTGTGAAAACAAAATTAGAGTTGGAAAAAAGAGGCTATGAAGTTCATTTTGTTCCATCGTCATTTGTCGCTGAGGCATTTGCAGAGGAGTTTGTAAAAGAGTTAAGTGGAAACGAACGCATTTTATTTCCGAAAGGGAACTTAGCAAGAGATGTAATCCCAGTAAAGTTAAGGGAGTTTGGTGTTTTTCTAGATGAGCTAATCGTATACGGTACGAAAGCGAATGTAGGGAAAAAGCAAGAGCTTATAACTGCATTGAAATTAGGGAAAGTAAATATTATTACATTTACGAGCCCTTCAACTGTTGATAGTTTTGTTCATTTACTTGAGGGTACAAACTGGAGAGAATGGACAAAAAAATGTACAATTGCTTGTATAGGACCGATAACAGCAAAAGAGGCAAGGAGCTATTTCTCAGATGTTATCGTACCGGAAGAATACACAATAGAATCGTTAATACAATGCATTTGTGAATCTACTTTACATGCATAATCAAAATAAAAGAATGGGGATAGAAATCTATGAATTCTTTACAATTTAATCGTCATCGTCGTTTAAGACAAAGCGGGGGCATGCGTGCGCTTGTGCGTGAAACTTTTTTACATACAGAAGATTTTATTTACCCTATTTTTGTATTAGAAGGAGAAAATACTCGTAATGAAGTTCCTTCTATGCCAGGCGTATATCAAATCTCTTTAGATTTATTGCAAGCTGAAATGCAAGAAGTTGTTGATTTAGGTATTCGTTCTGTTATTGTATTTGGTTTACCTGCTGAAAAGGATGAAGTTGGATCATCAGCATATTGTGAGCATGGAATTGTACAGCTTGCAATTAAACAAATTAAAGATGAGTTCCCTGAGCTAGTAGTAGTTGCAGATACATGTTTATGCCAATTCACAAGCCATGGTCATTGCGGTGTTATTGAAGATGGCGTTATTTTAAATGATGAGTCTCTTGCAGTTCTTGCAAAAACAGCTGTAAGCCAAGCGAAAGCAGGAGCAGACATTATTGCTCCATCTAATATGATGGATGGATTTGTAACGGCAATTCGTCACGCGTTAGATGAAAATGGTTTTTCACACGTACCAGTTATGTCGTACGCTGTGAAATATTCATCAGCATTTTACGGACCGTTCCGTGATGCAGCACATGGTGCACCGCAGTTTGGTGATCGTAAAACATATCAAATGGACCCAGCAAATCGTATGGAAGCATTCCGTGAAGCAGAATCAGATGTAATGGAAGGGGCCGACTTCTTAATTGTAAAACCAGCTCTTTCTTACTTAGATATTGTTCGTGATGTGAAAAATAACTTTAACTTACCAGTCGTAGCTTACAATGTAAGTGGTGAATATTCTATGATTAAAGCAGCAGCACAAAATGGCTGGATTAACGAAAAAGAAGTTGTATTAGAGAAATTAATAAGCATGAAGCGCGCAGGAGCAGACTTAATTATTACGTATCATGCGAAAGACGCAGCAAGATGGTTACAAGAAGGAGGCGCTAAATAATGAAAAAATTTGATAAGTCGATTGCGGCGTTTGAAGAGGCACAAGACTTAATGCCTGGAGGCGTAAATAGCCCTGTTCGTGCTTTTAAGTCTGTTGGTATGAATCCGTTGTTTATGGAGCGTGGAAAAGGCTCTAAAGTATATGATATCGATGGTAATGAATACATCGATTACGTATTATCGTGGGGACCTTTAATTCATGGTCATGCGAACGATCGTGTTGTTGAGGCTTTAAAAGCTGTTGCTGAAAAAGGAACAAGCTTTGGTGCACCAACAGAAATTGAAAATAAACTAGCAAAACTTGTTATTGAGCGCGTGCCATCGATTGAGATTGTACGTATGGTTAACTCTGGAACAGAGGCGACAATGAGTGCGCTACGTTTAGCACGTGGTTATACAGGGCGTAACAAAATTTTGAAATTCATTGGTTGTTATCACGGTCACGGTGATTCTTTATTAATTAAAGCAGGTTCGGGTGTAGCGACGTTAGGTTTACCAGATAGCCCTGGTGTACCAGAAGGTGTAGCGAAAAATACGATTACAGTAGCGTATAACGATTTAGAAAGTGTAAAATATGCTTTCGAACAATTCGGTGATGACATCGCTTGTGTAATTGTAGAACCAGTGGCAGGGAATATGGGGGTTGTTCCTCCGCAACCAGGATTTTTAGAAGGACTTCGTGAAGTGACAGAGCAAAACGGTTCACTGCTTATTTTTGATGAAGTAATGACAGGATTCCGCGTTGCTTACAACTGTGGACAAGGTTACTACGGCGTAACACCTGATTTAACTTGTTTAGGTAAAGTAATCGGTGGTGGTTTACCGGTAGGAGCATACGGTGGTAAAGCAGAAATTATGCGTCAGGTTGCGCCAAGCGGGCCGATTTACCAAGCGGGTACATTATCAGGTAATCCACTTGCAATGGCAGCAGGTTATGAAACGTTAGTACAGTTAACACCAGAATCGTACGTGGAATTTGAGCGTAAAGCAGAAATGTTAGAGGCTGGATTACGTAAAGCGGCTGAAAAACATGGCATTCCTCATCATATTAACCGCGCAGGCTCTATGATTGGTATTTTCTTTACAGATGAGCCTGTAATCAATTACGATGCAGCAAAATCTTCGAATTTAGAATTCTTTGCAGCTTACTATCGTGAAATGGTAGAACAAGGTGTATTTTTACCACCTTCTCAATTTGAAGGTTTATTCTTATCGACAGCACATAGTGATGCAGATATTGAAGCGACAATTGAAGCGGCTGAAATTGCAATGTCAAAATTAAAAGCATAATTTCTTAGAGAAAATCGCTCTCCATAAGGGGAGCGATTTTTTTTATTCATAAAGTGGCCTTCAGAAACATAAATCTGTAATGACATATAGTTTGGGAGGGGGAAAAGAAGTGGCAACAGATCATTCATTACGATTTTCGTTAAAAGAATCTGTTTGGTTCCAAAAAGGACAGGAAGTCGAAGAACTTTTGTCAATTTCGTTAGATCCAGACGTTGAGATAGAAGAGCTTGATCATGAAGTCATCGTGAGAGGGCAATTAGATTTAACGGGAGAGTACGTTGCAAGGCAAGATGATTCAGCTTATTCATTAAGGGAACTATCACCAGCAAAGGCAATTGATTATGTAGAAACAAGGGAAGATGGGGTTAATGAGCTTGTCCATTCCTTTCCACTCGAAATATCAATTCCAAGAAATCGAGTGAAAGTAATTGAAGAGTTATATGTATCAATCGAGGAATTTGATTATGAGTTAAAGGAACATGGTTGCTTACAACTATTAGCGGATATATCTATTACAGGTTTATGTGATGAGGAAAGAATTGAGGAAGAAGAGGAAGAAGAGGAAGAAGAGGGATATGCTGAGTTAGAAGAGGATACTCAAGCTGAAGAAGAGGAAAGTAGACCAGCGCAGCTTGAAGAGGTATCAGCTTATAAAGAATCAGATGGATGGGAAGATTACGCATTTGAACCGTTCCAGCTAGAAGAAAGAAAAGAGCAGGAAATAGAAGAAGAGGAAGTCGAAGAGTTTGAGAATGTGGAGCGTGAAGAGGAGCAAGAAAAAGCGCCACAGTTTGAATTGTTCGGAAGAAAAGATTTTAAGAAAGAGAAAGCGAAAAAGCAGGAAGCGCAAGAGGAAGAAGCTTACTCGCAGCGAGATGAAAACGCACTTTATTTAACGAAAATATTTACGAAAGAACCAGAAGAAGAATTTACGAAGTTAAGAATGTATTTCGTACAAGAAGGAGATACAATTGAATCAGTTGCAGAACGTTACGAAACGTCTGTACAAAACCTATACCGTGTAAATCAAACAGAAGATATATATTTAACTACAGGGCAAATTATATATATTCCTGTTTCAAAAGCAAAGGTGAAATAAGTGAGTGAGTTTTTTTCACTCACCTCTTTTCTTTTCCTAGAAGCTATGTTTTGAATAAGAAAGGGTTATTCGTATGGATATTGAATTACGAAATCGCTATGAACCCATTGTGAGGCAATATAGATTGGACACTCAGCATATGGAAGAGCACGGAAGTGTAATGAAAATTTATACGAATCAAGGTCCGTATGCGTTAAAGAGAATACAAGATAGAAAATTAGAACGGAATAACTTTTTGCATCATATTCAATACTTGAAGGAGAAAGGTTTTTCGAATTATGTACCTATATATCATGCGACGGACGGGAACTATATTTTAAGTGATGGGACGTATAGTTATTATTTAATGCCTTGGTTAGAACGTGTAGAAGGAAACGGCGAGGATAATGATCAATATCATAAAATGTTCCAGACACTTGGAATGTTGCATCAGAAAACGGTGAAAGAGGAGACTTATACAGAAGAAGATTTAGAAAAGCATTATACGAATATATCGGATCGCTGGGAAAATGATGGTGAGATGTTAGAAGAGTTTCTTGTAGAATCTGAAGCGAAGTGGTATATGTCTCCATTTGAATTACAATATTGTACGTATTATCACCATGTTATGAGAGCACGTGAGTTCGCAACGAAACAATTAAATGAATGGCATGATGCAATGAAAGAAAAGGAAAAAACACGTATTACCTTCGTTCACGGAAATGTATCGCTTAACCATTTTTTATTTGATTATGAACGAAACGGTTATTTTATTAGTTTAGAAAAATCACAGTTTGCCACACCCGTACAAGATATCGTTAGCTTTTATTCAAGATCTTTGAACACATATCCAATTGCACGGAGTGACCGCTTTGAATGGTATCAAATGTATCAAAAAAATTTTCCGTTTACGAAAGAGGAGCAACTTCTTATGTTTGCGTATATGACGTACCCATCGCATTTTATTCGGCAAATTGAGTCTTATACGAAAAGAAGACAGAGTCGTAATGAAGAAAATGAGTTCCGCGGAGTGAAAAGCCTGCAACAATCGCATTGGCTCGTTAGCAATACAGAATATTTCCTTTCACAATTACAAGCTGCCCAGCAAGGGAACGGATAAAGAAGATAAGTAGGGAGTGTCCTGCTTGTCTTTTTTGTGAGATAAAAGTCGTAGTCTCAAATTTATCTTGACGAATAAGGTTTCGTTTTTTACACTATTGTATATAATAATTAACAATCACATAAATGCATTGAAGGGGAAGAGTATAACATGAAACGTCTTCAGAGAGGGGAATCATTAGCTGGGAGATTCTCTAGATAGTTATGTTAGAAGGTAGCCCTGGAGCATCTTTTCTGAACGGAATGATTCTCATTAGGAAAAGACGGATTTGTCCGTTATCAAATTAAGAGTATAAGCAAATTCTGAATTTGTTTGTAAATAAAGGTGGTACCGCGATGTCCCTCGTCCTTTTTTGGATGAGGGACATTTTTTATTTTAAGGAGGGAAAATAATGTCAAACACGGAAAAGAATTTACCAACTAAATATGATCATATGTCCGTTGAAGAAGGCCTTTATCAATGGTGGCTTGAAGGCAAATATTTCGAAGCAACAGGAGATGAAAAGAAACAACCTTATACAATCGTAATCCCACCGCCAAACGTAACTGGTAAGTTGCACTTAGGTCATGCTTGGGATACGACGCTTCAAGATATTTTAACTCGTACAAAGCGTATGCAAGGTTACGATGTATTATGGCTTCCAGGAATGGACCATGCTGGTATCGCAACACAAGCGAAAGTAGAAGGAAAACTTCGTGAAGAAGGTATTTCACGTTACGATCTTGGCCGTGAGAAGTTCCTTGAAAAAGCTTGGGAATGGAAAGAAGAGTACGCTTCTCATATTCGTCAACAATGGGGGAAAGTTGGTTTAGGGCTAGACTATTCTCGCGAACGTTTCACATTAGATGAAGGTTTATCTGATGCGGTTAATAAAGTATTCGTTCAATTATACGAAAAAGGCTTAATTTACCGCGGTGAATATATTATCAACTGGGACCCAGCAACACGCACGGCTCTTTCTGATATTGAAGTAATTCATAAAGAAGTTCAAGGTGCGTTCTACCATATGAACTATCCGTTAACAGATGGTTCTGGTCACATTCGTCTTGCAACAACTCGTCCAGAAACGATGCTTGGTGATACAGCAGTAGCAGTACATCCAGAAGATGATCGTTACAAACATTTAATCGGAAAAACAGTTACACTTCCAATCGTAGGCCGTGAGATTCCGATTATTGCTGATGAATACGTAGAAAAAGACTTCGGAACAGGCGTTGTAAAAATTACACCAGCTCATGACCCGAATGACTTTGAAGTAGGTAACCGTCATGACTTACCACGTATTTTAGTAATGAACGAAGATGGAACGATGAACGAAAAAGCTGGTAAGTACAACGGTATGGATCGTTTCGAATGCCGTAAAGCGTTAGTGAAAGACTTACAAGAAGCTGGTGTATTAGTAGAAATCGAGCCTCATATGCACTCAGTAGGCCATAGTGAGCGTAGCGGTGCAGTTGTTGAGCCTTACTTATCAACACAATGGTTCGTAAAAATGGCTCCACTTGCAGAAAAAGCGGTAGAACTTCAACAAAAAGAGGAAGAAAAAGTAACGTTCGTACCAGAGCGTTTTGAAAACACATACTTACGCTGGATGGAAAACATTCATGACTGGTGTATTTCTCGTCAATTATGGTGGGGACACCGCATTCCAGCTTGGTATCATAAAGAAACTGGTGAAGTATACGTAGGTACAGAAGCGCCAGCAGATATTGAAAACTGGAATCAAGATAATGACGTACTTGATACATGGTTCAGTTCAGCTTTATGGCCATTCTCAACACTTGGTTGGCCAAACGAAGATTCAGCAGACTTTAAACGTTACTATTCAACAGATGCACTAGTAACTGGTTATGACATTATCTTCTTCTGGGTATCTCGTATGATTTTCCAAGGTTTAGAGTTTACAGGCGAGCGTCCATTTAAAGATGTATTAATTCACGGTTTAGTTCGTGATGAGCAAGGACGTAAAATGAGTAAATCTCTTGGTAACGGTATCGACCCGATGGATGTTATCGAGAAGTACGGTGCAGATGCAATGCGTTACTTCTTATCAACAGGAAGTGCACCAGGCCAAGATTTACGTTTCAGCATGGAAAAAGTAGAATCTACTTGGAACTTCATTAATAAAATTTGGAACGCATCACGTTTCGTATTAATGAACATGGATGATATGAAGTATGAAGAAATCGATTTAACTGGTGAAAAATCAGTTGCAGATAAGTGGATTTTAACTCGCTTAAACGAAACAATCGAAAGTGTAACACGTAACATGGATAAATATGAGTTCGGTGAAGCTGGTCGTTCATTATACAACTTCATCTGGGATGATTTCTGTGACTGGTACATCGAAATGGCGAAGCTTCCACTATACGGTGAAGATGAAGTGGCTAAGAAAACAACGCGTTCTATTTTAGCTTACGTACTAGACCAAACGATGCGTCTATTACACCCATTCATGCCATTTGTAACAGAGAAAATTTGGCAACACTTACCACATGAAGGTGAGTCTATTACAGTAGCTGCATGGCCAACAGTTCGCGAAGATTTACAAGATAAAGAGGCGGCAGCAGAAATGCACCTTCTAGTTGATATCATTCGCTCTGTTCGTAACATCCGTGCAGAAGTAAATACGCCAATGAGTAAAAAAGTTCAAATGCAAATTAAAGCAAAAGACGAGGCGGTACTAGCTCAACTTACGAAAAACAGCTCTTACATTGAGCGTTTCTGTAATCCAAGTGAATTAACAATTAAAACTGATTTACAAGCGCCAGAAAAAGCGATGACTGCAATCGTATCAGGTGCAGAGTTATTCTTACCGTTAGCTGATCTTATCAATCTTGATGAAGAGAAAGCGCGTCTTGAAAAAGAACTTGAGAAGTTCGATAAAGAAGTAGAACGTGTACAGAAGAAACTTTCAAACCAAGGATTCGTAGCGAAAGCTCCTGCAGCAGTTATTGACGGAGAGCGTGCGAAAGAGCAAGATTATCTAGAAAAACGTGAAGCGGTTCGTCAACGTCTAGCTGACCTAGAGAAATAAAAATGTTTTTCAGAGACTCACTATATTGGTGAGTCTCTTTTCTTTGCGTATAATAGAATTATGAAGGTTGTCTTTTGAAAGGGGAATAACATACGTGATACATACATACGAAGAAGTGATAGGATGGATTCATAGCCGATTGAAGTTTGGTATTAAACCAGGATTAGAAAGAATGAGATGGATGCTAGAAGAGCTCGGAAATCCAGAGCGTCACATAAAATGTGTTCATCTTGCTGGCACAAATGGAAAAGGTTCAACTTTAACATATATGCGCTACATGTTAGAAGGTGCAAAATATAAGGTAGGAACGTTTACATCTCCTTATATAGAAACATTTAATGAACGTATAAGTGTAAACGGAACACCAATTGCAGATGAAGAGATTGCGGAACTTGTAAATATGGTAAAGCCAGTTGTTGAAAAATTAGATGAGACGGACTTAGGGGAAGCGACTGAGTTTGAAATTATTACAGTAATGGCAATTTGTTATTTCGGTAAAGTTAATTTCTGTGATGTTGTTTTATTTGAAACGGGGCTTGGGGGAAGATTTGATTCTACAAATGTTATTCATCCTGTTCTCACGATTATTACGAATATCGGTCACGATCATATGCATATTTTAGGAAATACACTAGAAGAAATCGCATATGAAAAAGCAGGGATTATTAAGTCTGGTGTGCCGGTTATTACTGGTGTGCAAGATGAAGAAGCATTGCAAGTAATTCAAAGAGTTGCGAAGGAAAATTATGCAAACGTATATGAACTTGGCAAACAGTTTACATCACTACATAAACATTCTAATGAAGATGGGGAACATTTTGATTTTTCTTGTCCATTCGCCTCATTTGAAGATGTTAGGATTTCAATGAAAGGTAGTCATCAAGTAGGAAATGCTACAGTAGCGCTTATGGCAGTGATGTATTTAAAGACATATTTATCATTTTTAATTAATGAAGAGGAAATGAAAGCTGGATTACAAGAAGCATACTGGATTGGTAGATTTGAAAAATTACAAAGCAATCCGGACGTTATTATTGATGGTGCTCATAATCCGGAAGGTATTGAAAGTCTTGTGAAAACCGTATCGTCACATTACAAAGATAAAAATGTAATAGTTTTATTTACTGCTCTTGGCGACAAACAATTGCATAACATGGTAGGACAATTAGAAACAATTGCAGATGAAATTATTTTTACAACATTCGCCTTTGATCGTGCCATTTCTGCTGACAAACTTGCATCGTATTCACAAAAAGAATCAAAAATAATTTTTGAAGATTGGAAAGAGGCAATTGATACGAAGATTGAAATGATAGGAGAAAATGATGTCTTCATCATAACAGGTTCTCTATATTTCATTTCTGAAGTTCGAAAATATATTCGCAAGAAAAACTAGATAGTATTTGCTATCTAGTTTTTTGTTCTACAAATGAAGTCAAATGCATACATATAAGATAATTATATAGGGTAATTTGGCGAATTCCTCTGACAAATATCTCGTTTTTTTGTGAAATGAATATGATATGATGCGGACAACGATAAGAGGTGAGGTGTGAGTGTATGGACAAGCAATCACGAACAATCTCGGTGAAAGTAAATGGAACAGAAGCGAAGTATGAGGAAAAGAAGAAAGATGAGTTTGAATGGATGGTAGTAGAAAGTGAAAGACCGCAAAATGTCGTGCCGTTTCAAAAAGCGAAGTCAGCGCATATGGGAAAATACCGAAAGAAATGGAGTAATACACTAATCGTAATAGTTGCAACTGCAATTATTATTGGTACGGCATTTGGAATGGGGATGCTTCATTTGCTAACGGGACAAGGGACAACAGGAGAAAGTACGGCAACAGCTTCGAAGCAGGTGGGGAATGAGGGCAAAAAGGTGGGCGGAACGACAGAACCAACAGCAGAACCAAAAGATGAAAAACAAAAAGCGCAGGTAGGTGCTTCATTAGAACCAATGAAATTATTTTTTGTTCAAGGAGGGCTTTATTCTTCTGAAGAAAAGGGACAGGCCGCTCTTGAAGAGTGGAAAAGAAATGGAGGTATTGCTGCTTTGAAACCAAGTGGTGATAAGTATGCGTTAGTTGTTGGGGTTGCGAGTGATGAACAGGTAGTTAATCAATTAATAGATCAGTATAAGCAAGATGGCGTTTCAGTTTTGAAAAAGAATTGGGATATTACAGATAAAGCATTACTCAAAAATGATAAAGAAGTAGGTGGATTTTTAGCGAAAGTGCAGCCATTATATACTCATTTAACAAAATATGTGTCCACCGTACAAACTAGTGGAAAGAGTAATTCAAAAGATGTAGAGGCGATTGAAAAAGAATGGCAAGCCATTGAAAAGGAAGGGAAGAGTATGAAGCGTGAAGATGCGAAGAAGCTTTATACGTATACATCTGTGGCTATGCAAACGATTAAGGAAGGAAAGAGCGATAAGGAATCTGTAGCTAAATTAAATCAAGTTATTATTGATGGATTACTTTCGTACGAAAAAATGGTTTCACAAAAAGGAAAATAATAAGATAATGAGATGAAGGAGAAAGAAGTATGTATACTTCTTTCTTTTCTTTTGAATTTAGGGCAAAGTACTTTCTTTATGGCAGAATATAATCGTATTTAAAAAGAATCATTATTTTGTTTAGAGAAAATGATATTTCTATAATTTGTGGGGAAACTATTCCTTTGATACGATTGATTTGAATTGTTCTGCTGCATATGAGAAAGGAAGGAGAAAATATGAGAAAAATTATTTTAGCTTCAGGATCACCCCGGAGGAAGGAATTACTTGAATTAGCTGATGTGCCATTTGAAATTGTTGTTAGTGAAGTAGAAGAGACGATTGGTGCATATTCATCACCTTCTGATATTGTTATGTCGCTTGCTTTGCAAAAAGCATCTGCTGTGGCGGAAAATCATAGTGATCACGTTGTACTAGGTGCAGATACAATTGTTACATATGATTCGCGTATTCTTGGAAAGCCGTCTAATGAGGCTGAGGCGAAAGAAATGTTACGATTATTATCGGGGAAAACACATGAAGTATACACAGGTGTTGCAATTATATCAAAAGAGAAAACGGTAACTTTTTATGAACGTACAGAAGTAACATTTTGGGGATTAACAGAAGAGGAAATTGACGTATACGTTGCATCGAAGGAACCACTTGATAAAGCAGGAAGCTATGGGATTCAAGGTAAAGGGTCTATTTTTGTTCAGCATATTCAAGGGGACTACTACAATGTAGTTGGATTGCCAATTGCGCGTCTTGTCCGTGAATTAAAGCAGTTTGATAGCGATGTAACCCATGTGTAAAATTGCATGGGGTTTTCTTTGGGAGAAATCGTAAAAAAGGGGTGAAGAGATGAACGGTATTCGTGATGTTGTGAGAGAAGAACAGCCACGGGAGCGTTTATTGTTAGAAGGAGCTGGAAGTTTATCGAATCGAGAACTACTTGCAGTTTTACTCAGAACGGGTTCTAAAGAAGAGACGGTTTTAATGTTATCAGACAAAATTTTACATCATTTTGATGGCTTACGAATGTTGAAAGATGCAACGTTAGAAGAGATGATGAGCATTCATGGTGTTGGGATCGTAAAGGCGTCTCAGCTTGTGGCTGCTTTCGAATTAGGTAGAAGAATGGTACGTTTAGAATATCAAAATAGATATAGTATTCGAAGTCCAGAGGATTGTGCGAGCTATATGATGGAAGAAATGCGTTTTTTGCAGCAGGAGCATTTTGTTTGTTTATATTTGAATACGAAAAATCAAGTTATACATAGGCAAACGATTTTTATTGGAAGTTTAAATACGTCGATTGTGCACCCAAGGGAAGTTTTTAAAGAAGCGTTCCGTCGTGCAGCAGCCTCTATTATATGTCTTCATAACCATCCCTCAGGAGATCCGGCGCCGAGCCGTGAAGATATTGAAGTTACAAAACGATTAGTAGAATGTGGCCGAATTATCGGAATTGAAGTGCTTGATCATATCATAATAGGTGACCATAAATTCGTGAGTTTAAAGGAAAAAGGTCATATTTAAGACTATTCTTTTTACTTATTTTGTTTTATAATGTGATTTATGAGTTTTTTGTAGAAAATTATCTATAAAAAGGATACAAATATAAAAAACGTACTGTTTTTATAAATATAAAGTAAGAAAAATGAGTCCGTGAAAATAAGAAGGGAAGATAGATGATATGTTTGGATTTGGTGGATTTACTCGCGATCTTGGAATAGATTTAGGAACAGCGAACACGCTTGTATATGTGAAAGGAAAAGGTGTAGTTTTACGTGAACCTTCAGTAGTAGCATTACAAACTGATACGAAACAAATCGTTGCGGTAGGTAGCGATGCAAAACAAATGATTGGTCGTACACCAGGAAACGTAGTGGCACTTCGTCCTATGAAAGACGGTGTAATTGCTGATTACGAAACAACAGCAACAATGATGAAATATTATATTCAACAAGCTCAAAAATCAAATGGATTCTTCTCACGTAAACCATATGTAATGGTATGTGTACCATCTGGTATTACAGCTGTAGAAAGACGTGCAGTAATCGATGCGACTCGTCAAGCAGGTGCTCGTGATGCATATCCAATTGAAGAGCCATTTGCAGCAGCAATTGGTGCGAACTTACCTGTTTGGGAGCCAACTGGTAGTATGGTTGTTGATATCGGTGGTGGTACAACAGAAGTTGCAATTATTTCTTTAGGTGGTATTGTAACAAGTCAATCAGTTCGTGTTGCTGGTGATGATATGGATGATTCAATCATTCAGTACATTAAGAAAAGCTACAACTTAATGATCGGTGAAAGAACTGCAGAAGCATTAAAATTAGAAATCGGTTCTGCAGGCGAGCCAGAAGGTATTGAGCCGATGGAAATTCGCGGTCGTGATTTAGTAAGTGGTTTACCAAAAACAGTACTAATTCAACCAGAAGAAATTGCAGATGCATTAAAAGATACAGTAGATGCGATTGTAGAGTCAGTTAAAAATACGTTAGAGAAAACTCCACCTGAATTAGCGGCAGATATTATGGACCGTGGTATTGTATTAACAGGTGGTGGAGCATTGCTTCGTAACTTAGATAAAGTTATTAGTGAAGAAACAAATATGCCAGTTCTTGTTGCAGAGGACCCATTAGATTGCGTAGCAATTGGAACGGGTAAAGCATTAGACAATATCGATCTTTTCAAAACTGCTGCTCGATAATATTGCAAAATAAAAATCACTGAAATTAAGAGGGTGTGAACGTGCCACAGTTTTTCTTAAACAAAAGATTAATTGTTTTGTTAGTTAGTATTATTCTTCTCGTGGCATTGATTGGAATCTCATTGAAAGAACGGAACAGTTTAACATGGCCAGAGCAGTTTATTAAAGATACTGTCGGTGTTGTAGAACGTGTATTCCAAAAGCCAGCGAATTATGTTGCCGGATTCTTCGAAAACGTAGAAGATGTAAAGCGCACGTATGAAGAGAATAAAGAATTAAAAGCAAAATTAGATAATTATGCAGATCTATCAGGAAAAGTAAAGCAATTAGAAGATGATAAAAAGAAATTACAAGAGTTAACTGGTAAAAAAGAGTTGAATAGCGATTATACTGAAATTCCAGCTACTGTTGTTTCTCGTAATCCAGATAAATGGTACGATTTAATTGGAATTGATAAAGGGGCACAGCAAGGAATTAAAAAAGATATGGCTGTAATCACTTCACAAGGTTTAGTTGGACGAGTGAAAAGTGTATCGCAGTTTACATCGTCAGTAGAGTTGTTAAGTTCTATGAGCCGGACAAACCGTGTTTCTGCTATTGTACAAGGACAAGAAAAAATCTTTGGATTGATTGAAGGTTATGATAAAGAAAAACAATTACTTCTTTTCACAAAGATTGGCTCTGATGCACCAGTAGCAAAAGATCAACTAGTTGTAACATCTGGACTTGGTGATATTTTCCCGAAAGGTCTTGTAATTGGGAAGATCGTTGATGTTCAGCCAGATCCATACGGTTTAACAAAAACAGCTTATGTGAAACCTGCTGCTGATTTAAATGACGTAGAGCATATTACGGTTGCCAAACGCGCTACGCCTACAGCGCCGTTAGAATAGGAGGGGAAGAAGAGATGATGAAGATTTTAAAAAGAGCAGCTCTTCCTCTTTTGCTCCTTTTTGTTTTTTTATTTGAAAATATGTTCTCTACTGTTGTTCCAACGGAAGTTTTTTGGAAAGGCAGTATAGCAGCACCGCATTTCTTTATAATTGTGCTCTGTTTTATTACAGTGTACTATAGTCCGATTCAAGGGATTTACTACGGACTATTGTTTGGTTTTTTATTTGATACCGTATACACAGAGCTTGTCGGTATATATATATTTGCTTATCCAATTTTAGCTTACTTAGTTTATAGTGCGATGAAGGTATTACAATTGAATCTATTTATTGTTGTTTCTATCGTATTAGCTGGTATTGCAGCATTAGAGTACTATGTGTATGGATTTTTAACTTTGTTAGGACGTACTCATATGTCGGCGCATGTCTTTTTCACCGATCGTCTCCTTGCTACTTTATTGCTAAATGGAATTTTCTTATTAATAGTTTGTTTCCCACTGAGACGATATTTAGTGCGTCTTTCAAAAGCGATGGAAGAAAAAGAAAAAAGGATTTTCTAATTTTATGTCGAATTGAATCGGTGGGGTGAACTTTAGTGGAAGAAAAAAAGCAACAAAATGTAACGATAAAAGGGACGAAAGATGGAATAACGCTTCATTTAGATGATTGCTGTTCATTCTCAGAATTACTGAAAGAATTGGACGAGAAGCTTTCTACACATTACTATGACGGTGACGGACGCTCTTTAATTGAAGTGCATGTTAAAGTAGGAAATCGTTATTTAACAGAAGTTCAACAAGAAGAGATTCGTACGTTAATTCGCAATAAGAAGAACCTTGTTGTGGATTCTATTGAAAGTGATGTTATAACAAAAGCGGAAGCAATAGCTTGGATAGAAGAAACAGAAATTGTCCCTATTTCTAAAATTGTTCGCTCTGGACAAGTGTTACATGTAAAAGGAAATTTATTATTAATTGGGGATGTTAATCCAGGCGGAACGGTTATCGCTGGGGGGAATATTTTTGTTGTGGGATCATTAAGAGGGATTGCACATGCTGGGTATAATGGAGATTCAGAAGCTGTCATTGCTGCATCTATTATGAACCCTATGCAACTCCGAATTAGTGATGTGGCAATGCGGGCTCCGGAAGAGAAAGAAGACGGAGCTGAGGCGGCGGAATGTGCGTATATTAATGAGAACAATCACATTGTTGTCGATCGCCTGCAACTTCTCACTCATCTTAGACCTAATTTAACAAAGTTAGAAAGGGGAATTGTATAGCTGTGGGAGAGGCAATAGTAATTACATCTGGAAAAGGCGGAGTAGGTAAAACTACAACGTCTGCGAACATTGGTACAGCCTTAGCGTTATCTGGAAAGAAAGTATGCTTAATTGACACAGATATCGGTTTACGTAATTTAGACGTAGTAATGGGGCTGGAAAATCGTATTGTATTTGATCTTGTTGATGTCGTTGAAGGGCGTTGTCGTTTACCTCAGGCTCTTATTAAAGATAAGCGTTTTGATGATCTATATTTATTACCTGCAGCACAAACGAGTGATAAATCGGCGGTAACACCTGAACAAATGGATGAATTAATACAAGTATTACGTCAAGATTATGATTACATATTAATTGATTGTCCTGCCGGGATTGAGCAGGGATTTAAAAATGCAGTAGCGGGTGCGGATAAAGCAATCGTTGTAACAACACCAGAAGTATCCTCAATGCGTGATGCGGATCGTATTATCGGGCTTTTAGAGAAAGAGGATATTGAACCACCGAAACTTGTTATTAACCGTGTGCGTAGTCATATGCTTCATGAACAAGATATGTTAGATGTAGATGAAATCGTACGTACACTGTCAATCGAGCTTCTTGGAGTTGTCGAGGATGATGATGAAGTTATTCGTGCTACGAATACAGGTGAACCTGTAGCACTGCAACCTAGTGGGAAAGCAGCGCTAGCTTATCGTAATATTGCAAGACGTTTATTAGGTGAGAATGTACCATTACAAGCATTTGAACAAGAAAAAGTATCGGTATTTACAAAGATGAAAAACTTCTTTGGAATCCGTTAAAAGCACTTCGCATATATGCGGAGTGCTTTCTTTTTCTTCGCATGAATATCTTTCTTCCGTAGCTCATACATATGTACAAACTGTATATAACTGTTTCTATTTGAATAAGGCTAACTAAAGAAAGGAGACAGTATGAAGAATAGACGTGTAGAAGAAATTAAAAAGCGGATTGCGAAAAGGAAAGCAGAGCAAGAAAGGATGGAGGAAGAGCAGTATTTTGCTGGGGGGGATTTTGATAGCGAAACGGTATTTATTGAAGAAGGGGAAAAGGGAATTCATCCCCTATTTCGAAAAGAAGTCTTTCTCTTCAAAGTTTTGCTATCAGCAATATTAGTTCTTTCAATCGCTATTTTATTTAAAAATGCTCCTCCGTCCTTTGATGGTACTAGAGCTGTTACAGAAAAAGTTATGAAAGAAGAGTTTCAATTTGCTACTATATCGAAATGGTATGAAAAGCAGTTTGGAAAACCTCTTGTGTTTTATTCTCCAAATGAGAAAAAAGAAGGGGCTATTCAGCAAAAAGATTATGCAATTCCTGCTTCTGGAAAGGTGATGCAAGGATTTCAAAAAAACGGCCAAGGTGTATTTGTTCAAACAGCTACAAATGCAACGGTGGAGTCAGTAAATGAAGGTGTAGTTATTTTTGCAGGCAAGAAAGAGGATCTTGGAAATACAGTTCAAATTCAACATGCCGATGGTACAGAATCATGGTATGGAAATTTAAGTGATATGTCAGTGAAGTTATATGATTACGTTTCAAAAAAACAGAAAATCGGAACGGTGAATAGTGACGAAAATCATAAAAACGGTAAATTTTACTTTGCGATAAAAAAGAATGAAAAATTTATTGATCCCATTCAGGTGATTTCATTTGATTAAATATAGAGATGTTTTAACGAAAATTACAGTACATCCATTGTTTTGGGTTATTATCGTTATTGGCATTTTCACGGCACGTTTTAAAGAGTTAATATTATTATTTTGTATCGTTCTAGTTCATGAACTTGGGCATGCTTTTGCAGCGGCATATTATAATTGGCGTATTAAACAAATTCAGCTTTTGCCATTTGGTGGCGTAGCTGAGCTTGAAGAACATGGGAACAAATCATTAAAAGAAGAATTAATTGTCGTTATAGCTGGGCCAATTCAGCATGTATGGATGATTGCGGTTGCTTATATTTTGTATCAAGCGGGCTGGGTAACTAATGATTTGTATCATTTCTTTGTGTGGAATAATGTTGTCATTTTAGGTTTTAATTTATTGCCTATTTGGCCACTTGATGGTGGGAAAGTATTATTTAATGTATTATCATATCGTTTTCCTTATTTACAAGCACATGAAAAGATGATGAAATTGTCATGTGTTTTTTTTAGTGTAATATTAGGATGGCAGTTACTTTGGAATAGTAATAACATTATGATGTGGGTATTACTCGTTTTTCTAGCGATTTCTTTATATCAAGAATGGAAACAAAGAAGGTACGCATTTATGCGCTTTTTATTAGAACGTTATTATGGGAATAAAAGAGATATTGAAAAGATTGCACCTATTGAGGTGAAAACAGAAGATCGTTTATATACGATTTTCACAAAATTTCGCAGAGGATATAAGCACTCTATTATCGTCCATGGAAAATATAAAGAGCACTACACATTGGATGAAAATGAGTTGTTGTATGCGTATTTTGCTGAAAAAAGAACAACCTCATCTGTTGAAGAATTAATTGGTTAGTGTTGACGACGACACTAACCTTTTATATTGTAAGGAAAAGAAGTGAAAAGTGAGGAAAGAATTTTGAAGACGTTATATATTAACTACACTGGTTCGGAAAAGCGTGTTGCGATAGAAGAGAAGCAAAAAGTTGTCGAACTATTATGGAAACGTAATGAAGAGCAGGAAATTGTCGGACATATTTATGTTGGACGTATCGTAAGAACAATTGCTGGAATGAACGCAGCCTTTGTAAATATCGGATTAGAAAAACATGCATATCTTTCATACGATGATGTACCATCTTCATATCGCATACATGAAGGGCAGGCGATACTTGTACAAGTTGTGAAAGAGGCAATTGATACGAAAGGGCCAAAATTAACGGCGAAGATAGAAATTACTGGGAAATATGTCGTGTATATGCCGTATGATGAAATGCGTGCTGTTTCTCGGAAAATAAAAAATAACAAGAGAAGACAAGAGTTACTTCATATTGAAGTGGAAGGGACAGGAGGATATATATTCCGTTCTGCTTCTGAAAAAGGGACAATCGATGAAATACAAGCTGAAATGCAGCGACTGCAACAACTATATGAAGAATTAACAAGAAAAGAAAACCAAGGGAAGGCACCGTTACTACTTCATCGACCAGCGACGTTTTTAGATCGTGTATTTCAGGAGAATCCAATTGAAACGATTGAAAAAGTAGTTGTAGATACGAGAAGTGTAGTAAAAGAATTAGAAGAAAAAGTCGGAAAAGAAAGAGTCTCCCTGTATAATGAAAAATCTTCGATGTTTAACCATTTTGGAATAGAACGTGAAATCGAGAAAGCACTTCAAAAAATTGTTTGGCTACCAAATGGTGCTTATCTAATTGTGGAACAAATGGAGACGATGACTGTAATTGATGTGAATACGGGTAAGTTTACTGGAAAACAAAATTTACAGGATACAGTACTTCGTACAAATGAAATGGCTGCTGAAGAGATCGCTCGTCAATTAAGACTCCGTGATATTGGCGGCATGATATTAATCGATTTTATTAATATGAAAAGACGGGAAGATAAAGATAAAGTAAGAGAGAGTTTAATGTTAGCTTTACAAGATGATCGTACATATACGAGAGTGCTTGGGTTTACTGAGTTAGGAATTTTAGAAATGACGCGTAAGCGCAAGAAACATTCGTTACGTGACGTATTATTAGAAGAGTGTGCGCCTTGTAAAGCGACAGGTTACGTTATATCTAATGCAACAATTGCGTACGAGCTAGAGAGAGAACTTATTACTTATGGTAATATAGAGGATGAAGCTGTATTGATTGGTGCCTCGAAAAAGGTGCAAAAAATATTTTTACAAAAAGAATTACAAAAAAATATTCCGTTTGAAATTTATTTCAAAGACGAAGATGTAGAGAAGTATGCAGTAATTCGTTTCGGAAGTAAAAAAGAAATAATGGAACGGAAAAAATAGTTAGCAGAACATTTGTTGACAATAGTTAATGATTCATGATAACATCTTTATGTTATAGTTTATAGCACCTAAACGGCTATATGCTACAACCGCACAAGACAGGTTCCCTAAAGGCATTTATGTCTACCTCGTTTTTGGCGAGTCTTAGTAATTAAGAGGAGGTGCAAGTATGTACGCAATTATCGAAACAGGTGGAAAACAAATTAAAGTTGAAGCTGGTCAAGCAATCTACATTGAAAAATTAGATGTTGAAGCTGGTGAAACTGTTACTTTTGACAAAGTTCTTTTCGTTGGTGGCGAAAACGTTAAAGTTGGTAGCCCAGTTGTAGAAGGTGCAACAGTTACTGCGAAAGTTGAAAAACAAGGTCGCGCTAAGAAAATCATCGTTTTCAAATACAAAGCGAAAAAGAACAATCGTAAGAAACAAGGTCATCGTCAACCTTACACTAAGCTAGTTGTTGAAGCTATCAACGCTTAATTCTGGTTAACATGATTAAAATTACGATAAGTCGCACGAAATTAGGAAGTATCCAATCATTTAAAATGACTGGACATGCCAATTATGCGCCACATGGACAAGACCTTGTCTGTGCTGGAACTACAGCGGTTGTGTTTGGTTCTATAAATGCAGTGGAAGAACTTTGTAATGTGCAGGCAACTATTGAACTCGGAAGTGATGGCGGATTCTTAACGTATGAATTGCCTAATGATTTAGACGTTCATACAGCAGAAAAAGCACAAATACTTTTAGAAGGATTGGTTGTTTCGCTTAAGACGATCGAACTTGATTACGGAAAGTATATCCGTTTAATAGAAAAAGTGCAGGAGGTGTAACGTATGTTAAGATTAGATCTTCAGTTTTTCGCATCTAAGAAAGGTGTAGGTAGTACAAAGAACGGTCGTGACTCTCAGTCAAAACGTCTTGGTGCTAAACGCGCAGATGGTCAAACGGTTTCAGGTGGTTCAATTCTTTACCGTCAACGCGGTACAAAAATTTATCCAGGTGTTAACGTTGGTCGTGGTGGCGATGACACTTTATACGCGAAAGTTGACGGCGTAGTACGCTTTGAGCGTCTTGGCCGTGACCGCAAACAAGTGAGCGTATATCCTGTTGCTCAAGAAGCATAAGAACTCACGGAAAACTCTAACCTGAGTGCAGGTTAGAGTTTTTCTATATTAAGGGGTATCTAAATGAATGAAAAATGGACAATTATAGATGCGTTGCGCCACTCAAGACATGATTGGCTCAATCGTTTGCAGATGGTTAAAGGAAACCTTTCCCTTGGAAAAGTGGAAGAGATTCATAAGCTCATCGATCGTTTTGTCCAAGAAGCGAGACAAGAATCCAATCTGATGGGGCTATCAATGCCTTTATTTTCAGAGTGGATTTTAACATATAATTGGAAACAGCAACCGTGCTTATTGGAGTACGAAGTATTGGGAGAATTACATAACTTATCTCATATCGATGAGAATGTATGTACATGGACGAATCAGTTTTTCTTAATGCTTCAGCATAGTTTAGACGTATATGTTGAAAATTATGTTTGTATCACAATTGAAAGTGACGCGGAGAATGCTCGTTTCTTTTTTGATTTTCGTGGAAAGCTAACGAATGTAGAAGAACTACAGAACTGGCTTGCGAACCAAAACAATAAATGGTATTCCATTTCTTATACAGTACGAGACGAAGAGGTCTCAGTTATATTACAACCAATCGAAAAAAGTGTGGTGAAATAATGTTTGTAGATCAGGTCAAGATATATGTAAAAGGCGGCGACGGTGGTAACGGAATGGTTGCGTATCGTCGTGAGAAGTATGTACCTAAAGGTGGCCCAGCAGGTGGCGACGGTGGTAAAGGTGCAGATGTTGTTTTCGTTGTTGAGGAAGGCTTACGTACATTAATGGACTTCCGCTACCAACGTCATTTCAAAGCTGATCGCGGTCAGCACGGAATGAGTAAAGGTCAGCACGGTCGTAAATCTGAAGATTTAATCGTAAAGGTTCCACCAGGAACAATAGTAAAAGATGAAAAAACAGGTCAAATTCTTGCCGATTTAGTAACGCATGAACAAACAGCTGTAATCGCAAGAGGTGGCCGTGGTGGCCGTGGTAACTCACGTTTCGCAACAGCAACGAATCCAGCGCCTGAAATCGCTGAGAACGGGGAACCAGGTCAAGAACGTGATGTCATTCTAGAACTTAAAGTACTAGCAGATGTTGGACTTGTTGGATTCCCAAGTGTAGGTAAATCTACATTATTATCTGTTGTATCATCAGCGCGTCCGAAAATTGCAGAGTATCACTTTACAACAATCGTTCCAAATCTTGGTGTTGTTGAAACGGGTGATAACCGCAGCTTCGTTATGGCTGACCTTCCTGGACTAATTGAAGGCGCACACGCTGGCGTCGGACTTGGACACCAATTCTTACGTCATATCGAACGTACACGTGTAATTGTGCATGTTATCGATATGTCTGGTTTAGAAGGCCGTGAGCCATATGAAGATTATGTCACAATCAATAATGAATTAAAAGAATACAATATGCGTTTAACAGAGCGTCCACAAGTTGTTGTTGCAAACAAAATGGATATGCCAGATGCGGAAGAAAACTTACAAGCATTTAAAGAGAAAGTGGGAGACGAAGTAAAAATCTTCCCAATCTCAGCTGTAACGAAACAAGGTGTTCGTGATTTACTATTTGAAGTAGCGAACTTATTAGAAACAACACCAGAATTTCCAATGTACGATGTTGTCGAGGAGTCTGAAGCAAGTGTAATGTACAAATTTGATGCTGAAAGTCTTAAATTTGAAATTACACGTGAAAGTGACGGCACGTTTGTTATTTCTGGTTACGATATCGAGAAGACATTCAAAATGACGGACTTCTCACGTGATGAATCTATACGTCGTTTCGCTCGTCAAATGCGCGGAATGGGTATTGATGAAGCGCTTCGTGCACGCGGTGCAAAAGATGGAGATATTGTAAAAATTCTTGAATATGAATTTGAATTTATCGATTAAGACTGCCGAAATATGGCAGTCTTTTTTTATTATTTACGGACAATAAAACTCGCCTTGAAAACTAGAGGATATTAAGAAGTTAGGTGAGAATCGGGCTGCCGGTAAAATTAAAGAAGGTGTAGGATGAAAATCAGTAGGGATAGGAAAAACTTCCCACTAAATAAAGTTTCAATTTATAATAGAAAAAGGAGTGATTTTAGAAGAATATTTTATGGGGAGAAAAGAAGCATGTATAAAATATTAATTGTAGAAGACGATGAGAAAATTGCAGAAATATTAGAGGAACATTTAGAAAGATATGGCTATCAATCATTTAGAGCAAGTGATTTACGCCATATAAAAGATGCGTTTGTAAAAGTAAATCCGCATCTAGTGTTACTCGATATTAATTTACCGTATTTTGATGGCTTCTATTGGTGTCGCCAAATTCGCACAGTATCGAATGCACCAATTATTTTTGTCTCTGCAAGAACAGGAGAAATGGATCAAGTCATGGCGATTGAGAATGGCGGAGATGATTACATTACAAAGCCATTCCATTTAGATATCGTAATGGCAAAGGTGAAAAGTGCACTTCGCCGCGGATATGGTGAGTATGCTTTGGCCGCGGAAAGTGACTGTTTAGGTGTTAATGGATTGTTATTATTCCCATCCCAGCACACAGTAGAGTGGAAAGGTCAACAAACGGAACTTACAAAAAATGAGTTTTATTTATTAGAATGTTTAATGAAACAAGCAAATCAATACGTAACACGTGAAGAGTTGTTAGAGGCTTTATGGGATGAAGTAGCTTTTGTTGATGATAATACATTAACCGTAAATGTAAAGCGTGTAAGAAAGAAGCTAGAGGAGCTAGGTATTAAAAATGCTATTGTAACAAAACGTGGGTACGGTTATGCGCTTCTTACAGAGTGGGGCGAAGGGCATGAAGGTTAAAAGCTACCTCATAGACCGTTTTTCCTTAATCCTTTCTTACATTATAAGCCTTTGTTTATTTGGGCTCGTACTGCAGTTACAAAGCCTTTTAGAAAAGAGGTCATTGGACTGGAGTACTTGGCTATATGGACTTTTATTAGGGACAGTTGTGTTTAGTGTATACCTTATTTACGATTACCGAAAAAGAAGTGTGTTTTTAAAAAGAATAGAACAGTATATTGCCGGTGGACATACATTACACGATGCTTTACTCATAGATGCTTCTTATACATTAGAGCAAGAAATGGTCGTTGAAGCGTTCACGTTGCTAAGGCAGCAATATATGAATGAAGTTCATAAGCAGCATGCGAAAGAGCAACAGCAAATGATATTTATGAACCAATGGATTCATCAAATGAAAACACCGGTATCTGTTATTGAATTATTGTTACAGAGATATGGTAAGGAACACCGTGAAGCCAGGGGAACGATTGAAAGTATTCGTGAAGAAAATAATCGTATTTTAAATGGCTTAGATTTAGCGTTACATATGGCAAGATTAGATCAGTTTGCGAAGGATTATAAAGTAGAAGTAGTAAATGTTATAGATGCTATTCGAGATATTATTAATGAAAATCGAAAGTCGTTCATTCAATCTTCTGTATTTCCGAAACTGATGTTTGAGGAAGAGGCTTGTATGATTGCGTCTGATAGAAAGTGGCTTAGTATCGCTATGAGCCAAATTGTTGTAAATGCAATTAAGTATACGAAAATTTCAGAAGCAGAGAAAAAAGAAATTCAATTTCAAATTGAAGAGAAAGATCAAAAGGTGTTACTACATATTAGGGACAATGGAATCGGTATTCCAGAACAAGATGTGAAGCGTATATTTGATCCGTTCTTTACGGGAGTAAACGGCCGTAAAACGAGGGAAGCAACTGGAATGGGTTTATATATTACGAAAGAAATTTGCGATAATTTACATCATGGAATTTATGTACAATCAACAGAAGGTGAAGGGACAACGTTTACGTTCCAATTTGCAAAAGATGAAGAATATCATACATTAATGAGAAAAATGACAAAACTGTAAGATAACAAAACGTTTTGTAAGGGAAATCACTCGTTCCTTTTTCTTATTTTTCTTATAGTAAATGTAAGAAGAAAACACATAGGGGGATTAGAAATGAGTGTTCTTGAAGTAAAAGGGTTAACAAAGGTATACCAATCGAAAGGTTCAGTAGCGACGACTGCTTTAAATGATATAAATTTTAAAATTGAGGAAGGCGAATTTGTAGGAATTATGGGTCCTTCAGGGAGCGGGAAAACAACACTTTTAAATTTATTAGCAACAATTGATAAGCAAACTTCAGGTCATGTGCTTGTAAATGGTGAAGAAATTAATCAAATGCGTGCTGCAAAATTAGCGGAATTTCGTCGTACACATTTAGGATTCATCTTCCAAGATTTCAACTTACTTGATACGTTATCGATTAAAGAAAATATTATTTTGCCGCTTGTAATGGCGAAGAAATCTGTAAAAGAAATTGATGCGAAAGTACTTGAGATTGCGAAGTTTTTGAATATCGAAGGTATTTTAAATAAGAAAGTATATGAAGTGTCTGGGGGACAACAACAGCGCGCGGCAGCAGCGAGAGCAATTATTCATGACCCAACATTAATTTTAGCAGATGAGCCAACAGGAAACTTAGACTCTAAGTCTGCGAAATCATTAATGGGTGCTCTGCAAGATTTACATGAGCAAAAGAAAGTGACAATTGCAATGGTAACGCACGATCCAGTAGCAGCTAGTTATTGCGAACGTATCCTCTTCATTCGCGATGGAGAAATTTTCTCAGAAATACATAAAGGAAGAACGAAGCAAGCCTTTTTCCAAGAAATTTTAGACGTACTTGCGATGCTAGGAGGAGAATATCATGAACTTTCGCCAGCTCGCGCTTAGTAACGTAAAAGGAAATTGGCGTAATTATAAAGCATTCCTTATTAGTAGTTGTTTATCGATCGTCGTATTTTTCATGTATGCTTCCTTCATTTATCATCCAGATGTCGTAAGCGGTAATATTAGTATGAGAACGATGATTACAAAAGGATTAGAATCGATGAATTATATTGTAGTCATCTTCTCAGCACTCTTTATTTTATATGCAAATTCAACGTTTTTACGAGCAAGAAAAAAAGAGTTTGGCTTATTAACGTTAATAGGCGGAACGAAGTCTCAACTTGGCAGAATGATTATATTAGAACAATTGATGTTAGGTAGTATTGCCATTGTAGCAGGTATTGGAATTGGAATGCTTTGTTCAAAACTGTTTTTCCAAGCACTGAGTGTATTACTAAAGGTTGATAAAACACTTCCGCTTGTGTGGAATAGTAAAGCAATTCTTATTACAGCTGGTGTGTACTTTATTCTCTTTTTAATATTATCATTGTTTAGTGTTTGGACAGTAGGACGCTTGCAAATCATTGATTTATTAAGAGAAGCAAGAAAACAAAAAGTGGAGCCTTTTGCATTTACATGGCTATGTGTAGCCGGTATAGGATGTCTCATTGCTGCATACGTCCTTTGCTTCCAAGTAACAATTATGAATTTTCTGATGTATTTCTTACCGATTGTAGGGCTGACAATTGGCGGAACGTATTTACTATTTACACAAGGAAGTACAGTCGTATTAAAAACATTGCAAAAAAGAAAGCAATCTTTCTATACGTATCCAAATATGTTTGTCCTTAGCAATCTTATTTATAAAATGAAAGACAATGCTCGTTTTCTATTTGTCATTTCTATTATTACGGCGGTTGTTTCTTCAGCAGTTGGCACACTTTACGTATATTTTGAAAATATGAGTGCGAAAACGGTAGATATTACGCCGCATGCTATTTCATATGAGGAAAAGGGTATAAATACACATAACATTATTAATGAAGATAAAGTACAAGAGATTGTAAAAAAACATGGATTTGAAGATGCACGAAAATTAACTTTCGTAAAACTACCTGCAACGCAGAAAGTAACGTTTTTTAACAGTGAACATGAAGTACCAACTGCAGTTATTTCAGAGAAAGTATATAATGCGGAAGTGCGTAAACAAAAAAGGGAAGAAGTTAGAGAAGTTCATAATGCACCAGGTAGTGCGACGATGATCATGAGTGATATGACAAATGATATAGTAAAGATAGATCGTACGAAGCCATATGAAGTTACAATCAACGGACAAAAACAGTCTGTTCAGTTAAATGAACCAACTTCATATTCGGTTTTTAATGATGACGATTATCTCATTGTGAATGATCAAGATTTTGAGAAATATGCAAAGCTCGTACCAGATGAAGAAAAGACGAAATATTACGGTTATTATATTGAAGATTGGAAAAGTACAGAAGACCTTGTGCTAGATTTGAAAAAGGAAATTGCACCAGAAAAACAAGGAGAGTTGAAAAGCTCAGTGCTTGCTTATAAAGATATAAGAGAGGCAGGAGCAATTACAATGTTCATCGGTTTCTTCGTAGCAGTACTGTTCTTCTTCTTCGCTTGTAGTATGACATACTTTAAATGGTTTAACGATAAAGAACAAGATCGTATTCAATTTAAATCGTTAAAGAGAATTGGTATGACAGATAAGGAAATCCGCAAAATTGCAATTCGACAAATGGGCGTTATTTTCTTTATCCCGATTTTGATCGGTGCGATTCATAGTGGATTTGCTCTTCATACGTTAGGAAAAATGCTTTATATCGATTTATGGAAATCAGGTGCGATTGTAATAGGGGCTTATATTTTAGCTTCTGCCATTTACTTTATGATTGCGCAAAGAGGATATTTAAAACACGTAAAAAGCTAGGGAAACCTCTAGCTTTTTACGTATGTAGTAAGTTACAGGAGGACGATAGATGAACATTCGGCAACTAGCGATGCAAAATATAAAGGGGAATTGGCGTAATTATAAAGTGTTTTTCTTAAGTAGTTGTTTTGCAATATTTGCTTCTTATGCATATATGTCTGTAATTGTACATCCGTATATGCAAGAAACGATGTGGTATCAAAACGTACGCTGGGGACTTATCCTATGTAATGTTATAATTATTTCTTTTTTCGTTATATTTATTTTGTATTCTACTTCTATTTTCATAGAAGCACGTAAGAAAGAATTAGGACTATATATGTTAATGGGAGCGACGAGGTCTAACGTAATAGGAGTAATTATGACCGAGCAAATGTTGATTGGGATTTTTGCTAACATTTTCGGTATTGGGCTTGGCATGATCTTTTTGAAGCTCTTCTTTATGGTATTTAGCATGTTACTTCGTCTTCCGAAAGAACTCACTGTCATATTAGACGTAAGAGCAATTGGTGTAACGTTTGTTACATATATGGTCGTATTTATTGTCTTATCTTTTATAAGTGCTTTACGTATATGGAATATAAAAATCATTCGGTTATTAAAAGAATTTCGAACAGATAAAAGAGAAAGAAAAACATCGAAGTGGCTTTGTTTATTCGGATTTGCTTGTTTAGGGACGGGATATGCGTTAGCGCTACAAGTGACGATACAAACGATAGCATTATACTTTTTTCCTGTGTCTATACTTGTCTTTTTCGGAACGTACTTTTCTTTTACACACGGAGCTACCCAAGTGTTAGAAATGATAAAGCGAAATAAAAAGATTATGTATACATATCCGTATTTATTTATAGTGAATCAATTGTCACATCGAATGAAGGAAAATGGTCGCTTTTTCTTTCTGATGTCTATGGCAACGACGTTTGTTGTTACAGCAACAGGTACGGTGTTCTTATATTTTTCTAGCATGCAAGATATGTGGCGAGATGGAGGAGTGCACTCGTTTTCTTACATAGAGAAAGGTACTTCTTCTCACGAAGTCTTTGAGGAAGGTACGGTTGAAAAATTACTGCATCAATATGGGTATGATGATTTTCAATATATGAGTTTTGTTGGAGTGTATGCATCTTTTCAGTCCAATAAGGGAGAAACAGAAGTTGCACCGCTTATAAAGGAAAGTGAATACAATCAAGAGGCGAGAAAACAAAAACAGAAAACGTATCATCCAAAAAAAGGTACAGTGACACTCGTTTATTATAATAAACGCAATAATCCGAATGTATATAATCAAAAAGAGATTCAATTACAAGTAATGAATCAAACGTATCCATTCGTATTTAACGGTCAGAAAGAAGGGGTGAAATTTAACCATCACCCTGCGCACATTAACGGTCTGTTTTTCGTCATGAATGATGAAGATTTTGATAGCATAGCAAATAAAATTCCGGATTCTGAAAAACTGATGTATAGAGGATACACATTACCAAATATCGAAAATACGAAAGAATTAAATGAAGATTTACGGAAACATATGAAACAAGATAATAATAATGCATTTCGAAGTAATATGGAGTTATATGTGAATATGAAAGAAGGCGGCGATATTACTCTATTTGTAGGTTCATTCATTAGTATATTATTCTTCCTTACTTCATGCAGTATCGTATATTTTAAATGGTTTCATAATATTGCATCGGACCGAAAGCAGTACGGTGCACTATCTAAACTTGGAATGACGAAGGAAGAAGTGTGGAAGGTTTCTCGTTGGCAATTGTGTATGCTATTTTTTGCGCCGATTATAGTAGGGAGTATGCATAGTGCAGTTGCGTTATATACGTTTCATAATACTTTCTTTATGGACGGATCATTAAGAAAAGTAGGTTTGTTCATTCTGTTTTATATCGCTGCATGTATCATTTATTTCTTCTTCGCTCAAAGAGAATATAAGAAACATTTAGACTAGCGAATGCTAGTCTTTTTTTAATATTCGAAATTTACATAGAAGAATATAAAAAAGTATGGTATAACAGTAAGAAAATGAAAAAGAGGGGAAAAGACGATGATTCGAGTAGGATATTTAGGACCAGAGGCAACATTTACAAATATGGCGGTGAGTCGTTTTTTTCCGGAAGCAGAGCATGTACCGTATCGAACGATTCCAGATTGTATTGATGCAGCTGCAAATGAAAATGTAGATTATGCGGTTGTACCGTTAGAAAACGCCATAGAAGGTTCAGTTAATATAACGGTTGATTATCTCGTACATGAGCAGCCACTTTCCATTGTAGGAGAAATTACAGTACCAATTCAGCAACATTTACTCGTGCATCCACATTATGAAGAAGTGTGGAAAGAAGTATATGCTGTGCATTCTCATCCACATGCCATTGCACAGTGTCATAAGTTTTTAAATGAGGAATTAAAAGGCATAACAGTTCGAGATATGACATCCACAAGTGCAGCTGCACAATATGTGAAAGAACATCCAGAAGAAAAAATTGCAGCTATTGCAAATGAAGCAGCAGCAGAAAAGTACGGATTAACAATTGTAAGGCGTGATATTCATACACATAAAAACAATCATACACGTTTTCTTGTCTTGCATAAGAAAAAAAGGGCGGCACTCCCAAATAACGGAGAAAACCGCGGAGAGAAAACAACGCTTATGATAACGTTACCTGCGGATTATGCTGGAGCGCTATATCAAGTGTTATCAGCTTTCGCATGGAGAAAATTAAACTTATCAAAAATTGAATCACGTCCAATGAAAACAGGTCTTGGCAATTACTTTTTCCTAATCGACGTAGATAAAGCATATGATGACGTATTATTGCCAGGCGTAACGATGGAACTTGAAGCACTTGGGTTTTCTGTTACTGTACTGGGGAGTTATTCTTCTTATTGGTTGTAAGACATGAAGGGGCTGTTAAATTTGTTTGAAACAAAACGTTGTTTATTAGACACAGTTCATGAATCAGATTACGAAAGTATCAAAGAACTATATTTAAATGCAGAAGTGAGAAAATACCTCGGTGGGCCGCGGAAAGCGGAGACAATTAGGGGTGTTTTCAATGAAATGTTATACCCAGAAGAAAACTGTTGGTATTGGATTGTTAGGGAAAAGAAAACAAAAACATTCATTGGAGTAGTATCGCTCGATCCAAATGATGTGAATCAAGAGATTGAAGTATCCTATCAATTTTTGCCGATGTTTTGGAGAGTTGGCTATGCAACGGAAGTAGTTCAAGAGGTAATCGGTTATGCTTTTCATGAATTACAATTATCAAAAGTAATTGCAGTAACACAAACGGCTAATATACCTTCGCGTAAACTTTTAGAAAGATTACGTATGAAGTTAATTCAAACATATTATCGGTTTGGGGCAGAGCAAGCTGTCTATTCTATTGAAGCAAGAGATGAAATTTTGATAGATTAAAAAACTCCCACCTGCAAAGGTGGGAGTTTTTTATTTTAACTTCGCAAGACGATCCTCTAACTGCTCACGCCAAACATCAGCTAGTTCTGGGACAGCAAGAATCTTCTCAATGCCATCTCTATCTTTTCTATTATGAAAATAGATTTCGTTAGAGAAAGAAACAGAAACATTGCTCGGTTGACGTTCTAGTAATGTAATTTTAGAATCTTTACGTACGGTACCTTCTTGAAGAACACGACATAAATACCCAGTATATCCAGTTGCTACAATGCGTGGTAAAATGCCTGGAATACCAAGACGTTTTGAAATTGTGCTACAAGGTACGCGAGCTTGTGTTACTTGAATGATTGCTTCGCCTAGTTGATATGTATCTCCGATGCATACATCACGCTCTAACATATTTGTTACGGTAATGTTTTCGCCAAACGTGGAAGCTGGGAGCGTTGTTTGAAATTCCTTTTCCCATAGTGCGTAATGTTCATATGGATACACACAAACAGCACGATCAGGTCCACCGTGATGCTTTAAATCTGCTACATCATCACCACGGAAGCCGTCTTTTGAGAGAAAAGCTTCTTCTGTAAGTTCTTTACATATACCTGTAATCATTTCTTTATCTTCGCTATATTTCATTTGTTTCGGTTTGCCAATGCTAAAGTGAACGAGTTCAATTCCCATAGTTGATCTCCTTTATAATTGTTTACAATATTATATCATCTACAAAATAAAAGCACAGAGATTGATGAAAAACTCTGTGCTTTACATTAATAAACGAGAAATCCAGCTCGATCTAGTGCATCGCAAGCTGCATCTAATTTTTCTTTAGAATCTGCTTCAATTGTATGTAAGTGAATACCATCTGTTAGCTGAGAAAGGTAAGAAGCGTTTGTGTTTTCTATTTTTTGTAAATATT
The DNA here is from genome assembly GCF_051915945.1 of Bacillus cereus group sp. MYBK30-2. NCBI lineage: Bacteria > Bacillati > Bacillota > Bacilli > Caryophanales > Bacillaceae > Bacillus > Bacillus cereus group sp. MYBK30-2. Next base: position 1,062,290 of record NZ_JBQAFR010000002.1, on the reverse strand, counting down.
GCTCTACATCAAAGCGATTACTTACCATAATCGATGCTGTTAAGTCACCGTATACAGGATGTTCAACTTTTACGTCTTTAATCGTAACGCCGTGATCAACAAGCATTGTAAGTTCTTGACGTACTTCTGCTGGTTTATGTTGGCATACGATTACACGTTCAAAAGCTTGTTGTTTCGCTTGTGGTTTTAAATATAAATACCCTTGTGCAGTCGCAATAATCGGTTCATTTCGTGCTTTTAGTAAGGAAATATCTTGAACGATAACTTGCCTACTTACATTCGTCTTTTTAGATAGTTCACTTCCTGATAACGGTTCATTTGCAGCAAGAAGCCATTGCAGGATGAGCTGTCGTCTTTCTTCACCTAAAATCTTTTTTTGATCATTTTGTTTCATTATGATTTAACACCTCTATAAAATTGATTTCCAATTGTGTGTAGTGCATGAATAGTTGTATCAATTTGTTCTTTCGTTGTGTGCTGTCCGAAAGAAAAGCGGACATATTGTTTTGCCTCTTCATACGTTCTTCCAATTGCGAGCATTGTCTTTGAAGGTTCTTGTTTACCGACTTGGCAAGCACTTCCGGTCGAAATGGCAATACCATGACGGTTACATTCTAACATCGTATACTGACCTTCTATTCCTTTTATTGTAACCCCAATAATATGTGGTAAACAAGAAGTAGAATGTCCTTCCACTTCAATTTCTAGAGGAAGTGTTTGTAATTGCTCTAAAAAATAAGATCGTAATTGTTTAAAACGAAAGCTCTCTTCCTTTTGATTCTTTAATATATGCTCTGCGGCTGTTAAAAAGGCGGCAATTCCAGGTACATTCACTGTACCTGGGCGAAATCCTTTTTCATGAGAAGTTCCAGGAAATATTTGTTCCCAACGAACTTGCGGATTTATATAGCAAGCGCCGACTCCTTTTGGGCCGTAAATTTTATGTGCTGAAACAGAGAGACTATCAATCTCCATCACTGTAACGTCTATTGGAAGTTTACCAAATGTTTGAACACAATCCGAATGAAATAAAACATTATATTTTTTTAAAAGTGCTCCAATCTCTGCAATGTTTTGAACGGTCCCGATTTCAGAGTTTCCATGCTGTATACTTGCTAGAACAGTATCTTCTGTAATAACTGCTTCTAAATCTACTAAATGAATTAGCCCGCTTTTATCAACAGGGATTTCAGTAATCGTATAGCCTTGCGATTGTAAGGAGTGAAAATAACTTCGAATCGATGCGTGTTCCATAGGTGTCGTAATAATATGCTTCCCATTCCTAGCATTTAGAAGGGATTGAATCGCAAGGTAGTTAGATTCTGAACCGCCGCTTGTAAAGAATACACCTTGTTCTTTACCCCCAATCATTTCTGCAAATGTTTCTCTACAAACTTGTAATAAAGACGAGGCACTTCCACCGATATCGTGTAAACTTTGTTCATTTCCGAAATATTTCTTTGTTGCTTGTATATATGTTTCTAAAGCTTCTTCGCTCATAGGTGTTGTCGCTGCATAATCAAGATATATCATTATATAATTTCCTCTCTTCAGTAAGAGTGATATTAATTTTCGTTTTTAGAATGGTAGTGAAAATAAGAATTGTAAAAAAACTCTTGTCATTATTTTAAAACTATGTAAATATAGGTGTCAAGACAGTTGAAAAGTGTAAAGTAGGAGGCAACAATTATGCCAAGTGCAGATGTCTTAATTATTGGAAGTGGCGTTGCGGCACTTCGTGTTGCGAAAGAGCTTTGTCACGAAAAGAATGTGATAATTATCACAAAAAAAACAGGGCGCAATAACAATACACATTTAGCTCAAGGAGGAATTGCAGCAGCTGTTGCTGCACATGACAATCCGAGTGGGCATTTTGAAGATACATTAGTGGCAGGTTGTCATTATAACAATGAAGAAGCAGTTCGGTATTTAGTTGAAGAAGGGCCGAAAGAAATAAATAAACTTATTACAAATGGAATGAAATTTGATGGGGATGAAGCAGGGCTCCATCTTGGTAAAGAAGGGGCGCATCGAAAACGTCGTATTTTACATGCGGGAGGAGATGCAACTGGTAAAAATCTATTAGAACATTTAATTCAAGAAGTAGCTCCATACGTTACTATCGTTGAGCAAGAAATGGTACTTGATTTTATTATAGAAAATAATAAATGTATAGGGGCTTTAACACGAAATAGTGAAGGAAAGTTGAAGCGTTACTATGCTGATTATACAGTGTTAGCATCAGGTGGAATTGGTGGTTTGTACGCCTTTACGTCGAATGATGAGACAATTACAGGTGATGGACTTGCGATGATCTATCGAGCTGGGGGCGAACTTGTTGATTTAGAATTTGTGCAATTTCATCCGACAATGTTATACGTGGGCGGGCGATGTTGTGGTCTCGTTTCTGAAGCAGTCCGTGGTGAAGGAGCTGTCCTTATAAATGGAAAAGGACAGCGTTTTATGATGGATATACATCCCGGGAAAGATCTCGCACCGCGTGATGTTGTGGCAAGGGCTATTCATGAACAACTTCTTGCAGGTGAAAAAGTGTACTTGAACATCGAAAGCATTCAAAACTTTGAAAAGCGTTTTCCAACCGTCTCATCATTATGTAAAAAGAATGGTGTGAATCTAAAAGAAAATCGTATTCCAGTCGTACCTGGTGCTCATTTTCATATGGGCGGCGTGAAGACGAATTGTGACGGCGAGACGTCTATTCCAAATTTATATGCAGTCGGCGAAGTGGCTTGTAATGGGGTTCACGGTGCGAACAGATTGGCAAGTAATTCATTATTAGAAGGTCTAGTGTTTGGAAGAAGAATAGGAAAACATATTTTAACTAGACCAGTACAAGAAAGAAAAAATGTATCAGAAGAGAGAGAAAAAAGCTTTATAGCTCTTAATGATTTACCGTTGAAAGAAGAAATACAAGAATACATGATGAAGCACGTTGGGATTGTACGAACTGAGAAAAGTTTATCATATGCTAAGAGATGGTTTAGTAGGTACGGTGTGCGAAATATGATATTACAATATGATGCACTTACAAATGAAGAGATAACGCTTATTAATATGTTAACGGTTTGTGAGCTTATAACAGTATCAGCTTTACAAAGAGAAGAAAGTATTGGTGGTCATTACCGCAGTGATTATCCAGAAAGAAATAAAGTAAGGAAAGAGATTATTCGAGTGAGAAGAAAACTACAACTTGTTTAAAGAGGGGAAGAGGGGTTTTATGAACACGTTAAAGGTTAAGGAAGCATTAAATAGATTTTTTCTAGAAGATATAGGAGAAAGAGATGTAACATCTCAGTTTATCTTTCCCGGTAATGCACTTGCGAAAGGAACGTTTCTTGTAAAGGATTCAGGGGTCTTTGCAGGGAGTTTAGTAATAGAAGAGGGCTTTAAACTAATCGATGAAAAAATTGAAGTTGCACTCCATAAAAAAGATGGGGACTTAGTAGAAAAAGGTGAAATTATAGCAACGGCACAAGGGCCTATTGCGTCTTTATTAACAGCGGAGCGCGTTATATTGAATATCACTCAGCGTATGAGCGGTGTAGCAACGATGACTCGTAAAGCAGTTCTTACGTTAGATAGCAATTACACGCGTATTTGTGATACGAGAAAAACGATGCCAGGATTGCGCATGTTTGATAAGTATGCGGTAGTGTGCGGAGGCGGGTTTAACCACCGCTTCGGTTTGTATGATGGTGTCATGATTAAAGATAATCATATTGCGTTTGCGGGGTCTATTACAAAGGCTGTTACGACAGTGAAAGAAAGATTAGGGCATATGGTAAAAGTAGAAGTTGAAACAGAGACGGAGGCGCAAGTGAGAGAAGCAGTAGAGGCTGGCGCAGATGTTATTATGTTCGATAATCGCACGCCAGAAGAGATTCGTGAGTTTTCAAAACTTGTACCGAGTGCTATCGTTACGGAGGCTTCAGGTGGCATTACAATTGAAGATTTATCGAAATACGGAAAAACAGGAGTAGATTATATTTCACTTGGAGCGTTAACACATTCAGTGAAAGCACTTGATATTAGTTTTAATATTGAGTCTTAATGAGAGTGGTTTAGAGGGGGAGAATCATAAATGGGTATTTTAGAGAAAGTTCAGCCAATTGAAGTAATGTTACCGGAGCGTTATCAAACGATGTCTACATTAGAAATGGAAGAGCGTGTTCGCGAAATTAAAGAAAAAATGGGGGAATTACTATTTATTCCAGGGCATCATTATCAAAAAGATGAAGTAGTGCAATTTTCAGACGCAGCAGGGGACTCGTTGCAACTTGCACAAGTTGCAGCGAGTAATAAAGAGGCAAAATATATTGTGTTTTGTGGTGTGCACTTTATGGCAGAAACGGCAGACATGTTAACAACAGATGATCAAGTTGTCATTTTACCAGATATGCGTGCCGGCTGCTCTATGGCGGATATGGCAGATATTGAACAAACAGAAAGAGCGTGGAAAGAGCTCACAAAGTTATTTGGGGATACGATGATCCCGTTAACGTATGTAAATTCAACAGCTGCGATTAAAGCATTTTGCGGTCGTAATGGAGGGGCAACAGTAACCTCTTCTAATGCAAAACAAATGGTGTCTTGGGCGTTTACGCAAAAAGAGCGTCTCGTCTTTTTACCAGACCAACATTTAGGGAGAAATACAGCGTACGATTTAGGTATTCCTTTAGAGAAAATGGCAGTGTGGAACCCGCATACAGATTCACTAGAGTACGATGGAGATATAGAAGAAATTCAAGTGATTTTATGGAAAGGCCATTGTTCTGTTCATCAAAACTTTACTGTAAAAAATATTGAAAGTGTGCGAAAAAACTATCCGGATATGAATATTATTGTTCACCCTGAATGTTGTTATGAAGTTGTTGATGCGTCTGATTATGCAGGGTCGACGAAATATATTATTGATATGATTGAAGCAGCTCCAGCAGGAAGTCAATGGGCGATTGGTACAGAGATGAATTTAGTGAATCGAATTATTCAGCAACATCCAGATAAAGAAATTATTTCTCTAAATCCGTTTATGTGTCCTTGTTTAACGATGAATCGGATTGATTTACCCCACCTGTTATGGGCGCTTGAGAATATAGAAAGAGGAGAACAACTCAATGTTATTCGTGTAAATAAGCAAGTAACAAAAGAGGCGGTTCTTGCATTGAATCGTATGTTAGAGCGTGTGTAAAGCAACGGGACTTCCGTTGCTTTTTTTCTTGCATGTAATCATAAGAAGAGTGAAATAGGCATACATTGTGTTGAGGAAATCATTGTGATTTTTTTATGATTATTCCACTTCAAACCATATTGAAAATAGAAGAAGTGATAAAAGTAGATGAAGTTAAGTTTTTTAGAAAGTGTTACTTCGAAGTGTTTTTACTTATAGATAAGTTATACAGGAGGGGGAAAATTTGAAAATTCATATCGTGCAAAAAGGGGATACCCTTTGGAAAATTGCGAAAAAGTACGGAGTGGATTTTGAAACGCTAAAAAAAACAAATACACAACTTAGTAATCCAGACCTTATTATGCCAGGGATGAAAATTAAAGTACCATCGAGTAGCGTTCATGTGAAACAACAGGCTGGATCGGGTTCAGCGCCTCCGAAACAATATGTAAAAGAGGTGCAGCAAAAAGAGTTTGCATCAACACCAACTCCACTCGGAATAGCAGATGAAGAAGAAGTTACGTATCAATCAGCACCTATTACACAGCAACCAGCTATGCAACAAACGCAAAAAGAAATGCAGGTGAAACCACAAAAAGAAATGCAGGTGAAACCACAAAAGGAAATGCAAGTGAAACCACAAAAAGAAGTACAGGTGAAGCCGCAAAAAGAAGTGCAAAAAGAAATACCAATTCAAAAACCACCTGTCATTCAAAAACCACCTGTTGTAGAGAAAGTAGAAAAACCAAAACCGACTACGAAAGAGAACACTAAATTTTCTGTTAATGTATTACCGCAGCCGCCGCAACCGCCGATTAAACCGAAAAAAGAATATAAAATTTCAGACGTAATAAAAAAGGGAAGCGAGTTAATTGCTCCTCAAATTAATAAAATGAAACCTAACAACATCATTTCCCCGCAAACGAAAAAAGACAATATAGGAAATATATCACCACAAGTAAAGAAAGAGAACGTAGGAAACGTATCACCACAAGCGAAAAAAGAAAATGTAGGAAACATAGTATCACCGCAAGTGAAGAAGGAAAATGTAGGAAACATAGTATCACCGCAAGTGAAGAAGGAAAATGTAGGAAACATAGTATCACCGCAAGTGGAGAAGGAAAATGTAGGAAACATAGTATCACCGCAAGTGAAGAAGGAAAATGTAGAAAACATAGTATCACCGCAAGTGAAGAAAGAAAATGTAGGAAACATAGTATCACCGCAAGTGAAGAAGGAAAATGTAGGAAACATAGTATCACCGCAAGTGAAGAAAGAAAATATAGGAAATATAGTATCACCACAAGTGAAGAAAGAAAATATAGGAAACATAGTATCACCAAACGTATCAAAGGAAAATGTTGTTATCCCGCAAGTAATACCGCCAAATATTCAAGTGCCAAATATAATGCCGATGCTGGATAACAATCAACCACCAAACATAATGCCGATAATGGATAACAACCAAATGCCAAACATAATGCCAATAGCGGATAACAACCAAATGCCAAACATAATGCCAATAGCGGATAACAATCAAATGCCAAACATAATGCCAATAGCGGATAACAATCAAATACCAAACATAATGCCGATAATGGATAATAACCAAATGCCAAACATAATGCCGATAATGGATAATAACCAAATGCCAAACATAATGCCGATAATGGATAATAACCAAATGCCAAACATAATGCCGATAATGGATAACAATCAAATGCCAAACATAATGCCGATAATGGATAATAACCAAATGCCAAACATAATGCCAATAATGGATAACAATCAAATGCCAAACATAATGCCGATAATGGATAACAATCAAATGCCAAACATGATGCCAATAATGGATAACAATCAAATGCCGAACATAATGCCAATAATGGATAACAATCAAATGCCAAACATGATGCCAATAATGGATAACAATCAAATGCCAAACATGATGCCGATAATGGATAACAATCAAATGCCAAACATGATGCCAATAATGGATAACAATCAAATGCCAAACATGATGCCGATAATGGATAACAATCAAATGCCAAACATGATGCCAAATCAAATGCCAATGATGCCGCCATATCCGCATTATCAACAACAAAATCCATACTATAATATGCCATATCAACAAGGAGCACAGGTGGTACCACAATATACTTCTATGCCAAATCCGAATATGATGCCAATGGATAATAATATGCCACCACTTGTGCAAGGTGAGGAAGATTGTGGATGTGGAGGAGAAAGTAGGTTATATAGTCCGCAACCAGGTGGACCACAATACGCCAATCCTTTATATTATCAACCGACTCAGCCAGCACATGCACCGCAGCCGGGAACGATGTATTATCAGCCGGATCCACCAAATGTATTTGGAGAACCAGTTTCAGAAGAAGAGGATGAAGAGGAAGTTTAAAAAAGGTGGGGAATTCCCGCCTTTTTTGTATTTGTGATTATTAGAAAAAATAGAAGATTTACATTAAGTGCTAGAAAATTCCTAGTGAAATATTAACAGTGTAAAAAACCTCTCTGTTACTCATCATAAGAGGGAGCTTTTCGAAAAGAGAAGTGCATTCTAACAAGGGGGGTTTTTGTATTGAATACGAAAGTTAAAATTATTGCTGCTTCTTTGTTAGTTACCAGTGCGTTAGCTGCATGTGGTACACCTAAAGAGAAAACTGCGATGGACGGGCGTAATTATAATTACGAGCGTACATCTTATAATGATACACATCCAAATCGTACTAATGTAACGCATAACGATCGTTATACAGATTATGTAACATACCGAAATGGAAACAGAGCAACAGACAATGTGTATGATAATCGTAACGGTACCGGATATAATTATTACCGTGATGTAAATTACAATGGACAAATTGCTAATCCGCACCCAACACGTAATATTACAATGAACAATTCATACATTAACAATGATGGTAAAACTGCAGAAAAAATTACGAATCGTGTGAAACGTATGAATAACGTAGATCGAGTTTCTACAGTTGTATATGGAAACGATGTAGCGATTGCGGTAAAACCACGTAATACAGCGACAGATGAAACAGCGATGGCAAACGAAATTCGTCAAGCTGTTGCGAGTGAAGCTGGAAACAGAAACGTGTACGTCTCTGTAAGAAATGACATGTTTACTCGTGTTGATGCAATGAGTACGCGTCTACGTAACGGCACAGTTACAAACAATTTTAATCGTGACATAACAAATATGTTCCGAGACATTCGTTACGGTCTAACTGGTACAGTACGATAACAATAAAGAGGAAGGGGAATCCCTTCCTCTTTATTCATCTTCGTCTTCTAAACGACGTTTTTTAATGAGATAACTAACGGAATAAGAAGTTAAAAAGCATACGAAGAGGATACTACCTGTAAGGATAGCTTCAAACAGAGGTCTCTCTGGACTGAAAAGGATATAAATAATAGCCATAATAATCCCTACAATAAGGGAGCGTAAGACAAGTTTGTAATAAGGAGTTAACTTTATTTCCTTTTCGCTTTCTTCTACATCGATTGAAATACTTAATTGTAAATAGCTAAGTAAAATACTTGTAAGAATAAATAATAACCATAATGGAGATTTCGTAATTTGATCCATTCCTTCAGTGAATCCGATATAGCCTAAAATTCCGATTATACCAATTGATTGAAAGAGAAAGGCAATACGTATGTTTTTTAATGTTTGGAGTATGAGACGTTCATCTTTAATTTTTTTCAAAGTATTCAGCCCCTGTTTATATTTATAGTATTAATTGTAACATATATATTACATTAATCAATTTATAATTTACATAAACTTTATTTGGGTAAAAAAGGGAATTAAATATTTTTATAAACATGTTGCGCTCCTATCTTATTAATGTTATATTAGCAAAGCGATGAGCTAATTTACGTAAGACGAGAGATATGCTTAAGTGCTAAACACGCGAATGTGGTCGCCTGGTCTCTCGCCGTAAACGCATCAAGACGCCTGCTATGCAGGCGTCTTTTATATTTTATAAAGATAAAGTGAAGTTTAGAGAAATCTAAACTTCACTTTTTTTGTTGGTTTTAATGACGAAACATTTGGAATGTATTTATAAATATTCTCAAAAGAATTAATATGTAGTGGTAATTTTGGGTACAACGTTTTTTTCTTTATGGGACTTCACTATACTTCTACTATGAATGGCTCACTTATCATTGCTACAATGCCAGTCTTTGTGACATTGGGAGCAATATTATTTTTTAAAGAATCTTGGAGTTTAAAAATAGGAATAAGTTTAATTTTATCGCTTATCGGTGTAATAGTTGTTATTACGAGTGGTTCATTGAATACGCTTGATGCGATCCAATAAAGATAAAAAACTACTTTCGCATAATCACTGCGATTCTAAATAGTTGGAAATAGTGTAAAGGTGTACAAAAAATTAAATTCTATAATTCTTAATAGGGGTATTCTATGAATTAGGGATAAAACCCCCATTTCCGGAAAAACTACAAATGAAAGTATGATTTTGCCTAGAAGAGGTGAACGGAAATGAAATGGATACTGATTGCAGTGCAAGCTTTCGTTATGGTGTTTTGTTTAGTTTATGAAACGAGTGTGAGGGCGGAAGGGCCAGTACCAGAAGTAAAAGAAAAAGAACCTCAAGTTACAATTTTATTAGAGCGTATGTATGTTGATGGAGAAGTAAGTGAGGAAATATTTACGGAAAAAGTAGTGAATTTGGAGCAGTTTTTGCAGCAATATAAAGAGTGGCAACTTGTTGATCGTGATGATGTACAAATCGTATTACAAAAGAAAATTGATGATATTTCACCTTTGTTGAAAACAAGTGGTTATTTTGGTGTTTCAGAGGAAGGGATATTACAAATTTTTAAAGGTGTACCGAAAAGTGATAACGCGATTCACTCATTTTTTCAAATTGATATGAAAAAGCTTGAAAGTTATGAACGGGCGAAATTAAAACGTGGCATTCGTATAAAATCAAAAGAAGGTTTTGTGAAGACCATTGAAAAAATGAAGCAGTATGCAGTGAGAAAGTAAGAAAAGCAGCTCAATGCGAGCTGCTTTTCTTATTTATTTTTATCTAAAATTTGTTTAGCGATTTCATCAATTAGCATATCTTTTCCGATTGGATTAAATGCTTTCGTATTGAAGACTTCATTCGATACTTCGTATACGTGATTATTTTTCACTGCTTTATTATCTTTCCAAACTGCACTGTTTTTATAGTCTTCATACACTTTATCAGCCTCGCCGCCGAAGTTTACAATGAACATTTGATCAGGCTGGAATGCAACGAGACCTTCTAGTGATACTTGTGCCATCGTTTGTTTTAAGTCTGTACCTTTTGTTGCTGGAAGTTTTAAGTCGTTAAAGATGATGTCACCATATCCGAAGCTACCGTATACACGGAAGTTTTGAGGTGTTACTGCAACGAACATAAAGTTTTCGTCTTTTGTTTTTTCTTTAATTTTTTTAGATAAAGAGTCGGCTTTTTTATCGTAGTCTGTAATCCATTTATCAGCTTTCTTTTCTTCGTCAAATAGTTTACCTACTTCTTTAAACTTACCGCGCCAGTCTTCTAGATTTGTTTCTAGAACAACTGTCGGTGCCACCTTTTCTAGTTGATCATAAATTTTCAATTGACGATTGTTTAAAATAATTAAGTCTGGTTTTAAAGCAGTAACAGCTTCTAAATCAACTTTAGGTGCCCAATACCAGCCAACAGCTTTTACTCCGTCTAGCTTTTCTGTTAAATGATTTTGGATTTTATCTTTATATGTATTTGCTGTACCAACAGGTTTATGTCCAAGAAGTAACAATTCTTCTGTTGATCCAGATAAGTCAACAATTCTTTTTGGATTTACTGGAATTGTCGCTTCTCCTTTAGCATGTTTGACAACTTTTGTTTTCGGTTGTTCTTTCGCTTTTGACTCATCTTTTTGAGAAGAGCAGCCAACGATAGAAAGAACAACTAACATGATAGTAAATAAAATAAATAGCCTTTTTTTCATCCTGATGTAACCCCTTTAATTAATATTGATAATCATTATCGACTACTGTATAGTAATGTTCTTTCTGTATTTATGTCAATAGAAAAAAACGGAAATTTTAAACAGAGAACATTTGTTGGGGTAGCCTCGCTTTTCTATTGTTAAATATGTTAAAATGGAATACATGATTTGAGAGGGAGAGATCGTATTTTGTTTGAATATGTTACAGGTTACGTGGAGTATGTAGGACCGGAATATGTCGTAATTGATCATAATGGAATTGGTTATCAAATTTTTACACCAAATCCATATGTCTTTCAAAGAAGTAAGCAAGAAATTCGTGTCTATACATATCATTATGTGAGAGAAGATATTATGGCACTTTACGGATTTAAAACACGTGAAGAGCGTTTATTATTTACAAAATTGTTAGGTGTATCAGGCATTGGACCGAAAGGCGCTCTTGCAATTTTAGCTTCTGGTCAAACAGGACAGGTCGTTCAAGCAATTGAACATGAAGATGAGAAGTTTTTAGTGAAATTCCCAGGTGTTGGAAAGAAAACAGCGCGCCAAATGATTTTAGATTTAAAAGGGAAATTAGCAGATGTTGTACCAGATGCGTTTGTTGATTTGTTCTCAGATGTCGAAAGTTTTGATGAGAAGAAAGGTTCATCAGTTGAACTTGATGAAGCGCTGGAAGCACTGCGTGCACTCGGTTATGCAGAACGAGAAGTTTCTCGCGTTGTACCAGAACTATTAAAAGAATCACTAACGACGGATCAATATATTAAAAAGGCACTTAGTCTTTTACTAAATGGTAAGAGGTGAGTATAATGGACGAACGTCTCCTTTCAGGGGAATCTGCATATGAAGATGCAGATTTAGAGTATTCATTACGGCCACAGACGCTCCGTCAGTATATTGGCCAAGATAAAGCGAAGCATAATTTAGAAGTTTTTATTGAAGCGGCGAAAATGCGTGAAGAAACGTTAGATCACGTACTTTTATATGGGCCACCTGGACTTGGTAAAACGACGCTTGCGAATATTATTGCCAATGAAATGGGTGTTAACATTCGAACAACGTCAGGTCCCGCAATTGAAAGACCAGGAGATTTAGCGGCTGTATTAACAGCACTTCAGCCTGGGGATGTATTATTTATTGATGAAATTCATCGTTTGCATAGATCTATTGAAGAAGTGTTATACCCAGCGATGGAAGACTTTTGCCTTGATATCGTTATTGGGAAAGGACCGTCAGCTCGATCTGTACGTCTAGACTTACCCCCATTTACGCTAGTTGGGGCAACGACGCGTGCAGGTGCATTATCAGCACCACTTCGTGACCGTTTCGGTGTACTTTCACGATTAGAGTATTATACAGTAGATCAGCTTTCTGCGATTGTAGAACGCACAGCAGAAGTATTCGAAGTGGAGATTGATTCGTTGGCAGCACTAGAAATTGCAAGACGTGCCCGTGGTACACCTCGTATTGCGAATCGTCTATTACGACGTGTACGTGACTTCGCGCAAGTTCGCAGTGACGGAACGATTGCGATGGAAATTACACAAATGGCGTTAGAGCTATTACAAGTAGATAAATTAGGACTTGATCATATTGACCATAAATTACTGCTTGGTATTATTGAAAAGTTCCGCGGTGGTCCAGTTGGATTAGAAACAGTTTCGGCAACGATTGGAGAAGAATCTCATACAATTGAAGATGTGTATGAGCCGTATTTATTACAAATTGGCTTTTTACAACGAACTCCAAGAGGCCGAATCGTAACTCCACTCGCATATGAACATTTCGGAATGGAGATGCCAAAGGTATGACGGAGATGCCAAAGCTGCTTATTACAGCTGGTATTTTACTCATTGTTGTTGGTCTGGCTTGGAAGTTTATTGGAAGGCTTCCAGGCGATATTTTTGTGAAAAAAGGAAACGTTACCTTTTATTTTCCTATCATTACATGTATTGTGTTAAGTATTGTATTATCTTTTGTTATGTATATAATAAATCGATTCAAATAAGAAATAGGTGGATATAGTTATGGATATTAATCTGTTTGATTTTCATTTACCAGAAGAGCTTATTGCACAAATCCCGCTTGAAGAGCGTGAAACATCAAGATTGATGGTGTTAGACCGTGAAACAGGGGATATTGAGCATAAACATTTTACGGACATTCTTTCTTACTTACATGAGGGGGATTGCTTAGTTTTAAATGAAACGAAAGTTATGCCTGCTCGCTTGCACGGTGTGAAAGAAGATACAGGTGCACATATCGAAGTGCTTCTTTTAAAACAAGAGGAAGGCGATAAGTGGGAAACACTTGTCAAGCCAGCGAAGCGTGTAAAAGAAGGTACTGTAATCTCTTTTGGTGAAGGAAAGTTAAAAGCAACTTGTACAGGAACTGCAGATCAAGGTGGGCGTCAACTTGAGTTTTCATATGACGGCATCTTTTATGAAATTTTAGACGAACTTGGAGAAATGCCACTTCCTCCGTATATTAAAGAGACGTTGGAAGATCGCGATCGTTATCAAACGGTATATGCGAAGGAAATTGGTTCAGCAGCAGCACCGACAGCTGGACTTCACTTTACAGAAGAGTTACTCGAGAAATTGAAGCAAAAAGGCGTTCAATTAGCATTTATTACGCTCCATGTAGGACTTGGAACATTTAGACCAGTTTCTGCAGATACTATTGAAGAGCATCATATGCATGCAGAGTATTATCATATGTCTGAAGAGACAGCTGCGTTATTAAACCGTGTGAAAGAGAATGGTGGACGTATTATTACAGTAGGTACGACATCAACTCGTACATTAGAAACGATTGCGACAGATCATGATGGTAAGCTTTGTGCCGCTTCTGGATGGACAGATATTTTTATGTACCCAGGATATGAATTTAAAGCAATTGATGGTTTAATTACAAACTTCCATTTGCCGAAATCAACATTAATTATGCTTGTAAGTGCATTTGCAAATAGAGATAATGTACTTCATGCATATAATGAAGCAGTAAAAGAAAAATATCGTTTCTTTAGCTTTGGTGATGCGATGTTCGTTGCATCTCACGCTAAAATGAGAAACAAATAAAAGGAGTAAATTATGACAGCAATTCGTTATGAATTTATTAAAACTTGTAAACAAACGGGTGCGCGTTTAGGACGTGTGCATACGCCACACGGTTCATTTGATACACCAACATTTATGCCAGTTGGTACACTTGCAACAGTTAAAACGATGTCACCAGAAGAATTAAAAGCAATGGATTCTGGTATTATTTTAAGTAATACGTATCATTTATGGCTACGCCCAGGTCACGAAATTATTCGTGAAGCAGGTGGCTTGCATAAGTTTATGAACTGGGATCGTGCAATCTTAACGGATTCAGGTGGATTCCAAGTATTTAGTTTAAGTGATTTCCGACGTATTGAAGAGGAAGGTGTTCATTTCCGTAATCATTTAAATGGCGATAAATTATTCTTATCTCCAGAAAAGGCGATGGAAATTCAAAATGCATTAGGTTCAGATATCATGATGGCATTTGACGAGTGTCCACCGTTCCCAGCTACTTTTGAATATATGAAAAAGTCTGTAGAGCGTACGAGCCGTTGGGCAGAGCGTTGTCTAAAGGCGCATGAGCGTCCACAAGACCAAGGTTTATTTGGTATTGTACAGGGCGGAGAGTTTGAAGAGCTTCGTCGTCAAAGTGCGAAAGATCTTGTTTCAATGGACTTCCCTGGTTACGCTGTAGGTGGTTTATCTGTTGGAGAGCCGAAAGATATTATGAACCGTGTACTTGAATTTACAACACCACTTCTTCCAGATAATAAGCCACGTTACTTAATGGGAGTAGGTTCTCCTGACTCATTAATTGATGGTGCGATTCGTGGTATTGATATGTTCGACTGCGTACTTCCAACTCGTATTGCCCGAAATGGTACATGTATGACAAGTGAAGGTCGCTTAGTTGTGAAAAACGCGAAATTCGCTAGAGATTTCGGTCCGCTTGATCCAAACTGTGATTGCTACACATGTAAAAATTACTCTCGTGCGTACATTCGTCACTTAATGAAATGTGATGAAACGTTCGGAATTCGTTTAACGTCTTATCACAACCTTCATTTTCTGTTAAACTTAATGGAGCAGGTGAGACAAGCTATTCGTGAAGACCGTCTTGGCGATTTCCGCGAAGAGTTCTTTGAACAGTATGGCTTTAATAAACCGAATGCTAAAAACTTCTAATACATAATTTAAAAGGAGGAACAAAAGATGAATCCAGGTATGATGAATATCATTATGATTGTTGCGATGTTTGCGATTTTCTATTTCTTATTAATTCGCCCGCAGCAAAAGCGTCAAAAAGCAGTAGCTCAAATGCAAAATGAAATCAAAAAAGGTGATGCTATCGTAACAATTGGTGGCTTACATGGTACAATTGAATCAGTAGATGAAACTAAAATTGTTGTTAAATCTGGTGGTTCACACTTAACTTTCGATCGTAATGCGATTCGTGAAGTTGTGAAAAACTAATGATGAAGGCCCTGCATGAAATGTGCAGGGCCTTTTTTAATTATTTTGTTTTGACATATTTACACCGAAAATACCTCCGAGTGTACTCGCACCCATTAATGCCAATTGGTAGAGTAACTGTGAGTTCGATAAAGTTTGAGAGAAGCCTAAATAGTTAACGAGAAAGACGAGAAGAGTGAATGTGAGTCCTGTTGTGAGGCCGACTAACCATCCTTTTCCTTTTGCCTTTTTACCAGCTACAAATCCGGATATGAGAGTAGATAGAAGAGCTAGTATAAAAATGGTAACCGCTAATGTCTCTTCGCCAATATTAGTGAATTTTAATAAAAGAGCCATAATCATACTTGTAATAGATGCGAGGATTAATAGGGTGATAATACCAAAGCCAATTGCAGTTGATAATTTTTTCGTTCCATCCATTATGCATTCCCCCTTTTTAATACAAGCATATTTTCATTTTGTTTAAGTTAGACTAGTTTCTTTTTTGTGGGGGAACCTATAAGTAAAAAAGGAGATGTAGAAATGGAATGGATATCAATAATTGGACGAACAATGCTGTTGTATATAATCATTTTAATTATTTTTCGTCTTATGGGTAAACGTGAAATTGGAGAATTAAGTGTATTAGATTTAGTTGTATTCATTATGCTCGGTGAAATGGCTGTAGTGGCAATTGAAAATACAGATAAGTCACTTTGGCATCAATTAGTTCCAATGACTTTTCTTATGTGTATACAAATCATTTTGTCAGTCATTTCATTAAAGTTTCAACGTTTTCGGCATTTAATAGAAGGGGAGCCGGCTATCCTTGTAAATGCAGGTAAAATTGATGAAAAAAAGATGCGGAAGCAGCGGTATAGCATAGATGATTTAATGATGCAACTACGGGAGCAAGGAGTCGGAGATGTACGTGATGTAGAATACGCTATTTTAGAACCAACTGGGAGGTTATCTGTCTTTCAAAAACAAAAAAGTAAAAAGAGTAAAAATGATACACCAATTTTTACACTCCCACTAATTATTGATGGAGAAATTCAATACAATCATTTGCAAATGATTGAGCATACAGATGAATGGCTCGTTGAAAAATTGAATAACTTAGGTTATAAAGATGTGAAACAGATTTTATATTGTAGTTTTCAAAATGGACAATTTTTTGTTGATTTGAAAGAGAATTAGAGGCTTACCATTTTGAATGGTAAGCCCGATTGGTGCGGGCTAATAATCAGTGGGGGATGCCCCCACTGATTAAAGTTTCACTTTACTTCAAAAATGAAAGTTTACGAATGATAGGGAGCCGACTTAATTCTTCTTTTCGGATGAGTTTGAAAACGAAAAGGAGAACGATATAAACGATTGTTGTTAAGGTGATCTCCCATAATGTTTGTACGCCAAGTGAATGAGAAAAAACGATATGCTTATGAAGATAAAAACCGAAGGTACCAGCAATCCCGATAGCAATCCCGCCGAAAATATAGTCTTTTGCATAAATGGTAAATGTAATTTTCTTTAAAACAGTGGCGTAGTGAAGGAATGTTACCGTCACGATATTTGCTGCGATGGCGAGAGCAACCCCCATCATTTGGAACTCTGGGCGTGAAGCGAGTACAAAGATAACGATTAATTTTACGATAGCACCAATAAATGTGTTCATCATAGCAGCGCGTGCTAAGTTTAAAGCTTGCAACACAGATGTAAGGGGACTTTGAAAATAATGAAATAAAAAGCAAGGTGCAAGAAGCTGGATGAACGCCGTCGCGTTGTCTGAGCCGTACATGAGAGTTAAAACAGGAGAAGCAAATACATATAATATAACGACTGACCATCCGCCGGTTATTAATGAAATTCGAAGTGCTTGTTGTAATCGGTGTTCAACTAATTTGTGTTGTCTCTTTGCCATTGCCTCGCTAATTGATGGGACGAGTGCTGTAGAAAGAGCGTATGTAATAAAGGCTGGCAGTGATAGAAGCGGGAACGCATAACCGTTTAACATACCGTATTGCTGAGTTGCGACAGAAGCAGCAACGCCGGCGACCGCTAAGCTTTGCATAACGACGATAGGTTCAAAGAAATAAGAAATGGAACCGATCAAGCGGCTTCCTGTAGTTGGGAGTGCAATGTCCATAAGGGAATAAAATGTATTTTTGCTCTCCTTTACAGTAGTGAAAAATCCAGAGCGTATAGATAAATGTTTTTCGCGTTGGAATAAAGTAAGTAAAAATAATAAAGATGCAACTTCGCCAAGAACAGCTGATAGCATGGCGCCG
Organism: Bacillus cereus group sp. MYBK30-2; assembly: GCF_051915945.1. Classification (NCBI taxonomy): domain Bacteria; kingdom Bacillati; phylum Bacillota; class Bacilli; order Caryophanales; family Bacillaceae; genus Bacillus; species Bacillus cereus group sp. MYBK30-2. Next base: position 1,044,285 of record NZ_JBQAFR010000002.1, on the reverse strand, counting down.
GCTGCAGCATATTCTACGCCATAAGGTAAAAATAAACGAATGCATACAGCGATAATTGTAATGCGGACCACTTGTTCTAAAACTTGGGCATAAGCACTCGGTTTCATATTTTGTTTCCCTTGGAAGTAACCACGTAAAACAGAAGAAACTGCAATAACAGGGACGACAGGTAAAATAGCCATTAATGGATAGTATGTTCTTTCATCTGTTAATAATGTTTTTGCTAAAATAGGTGTGAGTAGCATAATCGCAATTGTTAAAACGATACTAATAACGGATGTAACTGCTAGCGAGACAGTTAATATTTTTTTAACTCTTTGTTTATCGTTCACTGCTTCCGCTTCTGCTACAAATTTTGCAATCGCAACAGGAAGGCCGATTTGTGTTAATGTAATTGCTAAAATGAAGGTGGGGACAGCCATCATATAAAGGCCAACGCCTTCTTCTCCTAAAATACGTGCCATTACAATGCGGTTAATAAACCCAAGGATTTTTGTAATAAAGCCAGCTATCATTAAAATAAAAGCACCTTTTAAAAAGCTTTGTTTCGTCATGGTCTTCTCCTACCTTCTCAAAATCAATGGAATGATTTACAATAATTTATATGCACGTATGAGACAAGAATGACAAGCATTTAAGAGAGTGGAGTATGATAATGCTCTTGAAAGTAGTTATTGCTGTCCATTAGAGCGGGATTAAAAGCGACTTTTCGTGCTGAAATAAGAAGGAGATGTTATATATGTTGGATAAAGAGGCTTTGGTAGAATCATACCGCGGACAGTTACAAGTCGTTTTAGAAAGTAAAGTAGAAGAGTTTCAAATGTTTGGTTACGACCGAGTGACAGATAATGATATTTGGAAGTTTCTCAAGGTGAAAAAGTGGAAAAAGATAGACAGTGATGTTAGATTATATGAATTAGTAAATGATGTATTAAGAGTAAGTACTAATGAATATATGAATTATTTAACTGTTGAAGCATATCAAGCGCCACTTTGGTCGTTTGATGAATATGAAAATAAATAACCGACTGCAATTGGTTTGTTCTTCCTTTTGCAGTATAATGATAGGTATTGATAAAGAGGAAATAATTATGTCTAAGATTATATATAAAGGAGGTAGTGAAGAGAAAAAATAATGAAAGTGTAGGTATTACGTAGGTCTTACCGACACAGCTAGTGATGACCTAGCAAGAAACACATGTATTTTACAGAAAGGAAGTCTACTAACTAGACAAGCATATAGGTATAGAGATTTGCTTATTGCAAGTGAATCAAGTGATGTATGGAATCTGTTAGTAGCAGAAAGAGGGTACATATGGCAAAGCGTGGTACAAGAATTGCCGCCTTTTTCCTCATCGTTTTATTAATTGGTGGAGTAATTGGTGCGGCAGGAAAAGACATAGCAAAAGGAATTAGTCTAGGACTAGACCTTCGCGGTGGTTTTGAAATTCTGTATGAAGTAAAACCAGCCAAAAAAGGTGATAAAATCGATCATAATGCACTTGTAAGTACAGTAGGTGCTCTTGAGAATCGTGTCAATGTTCTCGGTGTAAGTGAGCCGAACATTCAAATCGAAGGAGAAAATCGAATCCGTGTCCAGCTTGCTGGTGTACAAGATCAGCAAAAAGCGCGTGAAATGTTATCAACACAAGCGAAATTAACATTCCGTGATGTGAATGACAATCTTCTTATGGACGGAACGGATTTAAAAGGCGGCGGAGCGAAGCAAACATTTGATGATAAAGGTCGTCCAAGTGTTGGACTTACGTTAAAAAGCGCTGAAAAATTCCGTGAAGTAACTGAAAAGATTTCAAAAATGCCACCACCAACGAATTTAATGGTAATCTGGCTTGATTTTGAAGAAGGAAAAGATTCATATAAAGCAGAATCTGCAAAACCGAATCCGAAGTTTTTATCAGCAGCAACAGTAGATCAAGTATTTAATCAAGCTGAAGTATCTATCGTAGGTGGAAACTTCACAGTTGAAAGTGCGAAAGAACTGTCATCTTTATTAAATGCAGGGGCACTTCCTGTTGATTTAAAAGAAATGTATTCAACATCTGTTGGAGCGAAATTTGGTCAACAAGCATTAGAGCAAACGATTTTCGCTAGTGCGATCGGTATTGCTATTATCTTCCTATTTATGCTTGTATTCTACCGTCTGCCAGGACTTGTAGCGGTTATTATGTTAGGTTTATACATTTTCGTTACGTTACTAGTCTTTAACTGGATGCATGCAGTTCTTACGTTGCCAGGTATTGCGGCATTAGTGCTCGGGGTTGGTATCGCAGTTGATGCGAATATCATTACGTACGAGAGGTTAAAGGAAGAGCTGAAAATTGGTAAGTCGATGATGTCAGCATTTCGTGCTGGTAACCATCGTTCATTAGCGACAATATTAGATGCGAACATTACAACAATTGCAGCAGCAGGTGTTTTATTCGCTTACGGTAATAGCTCTGTAAAAGGTTTCGCAACAAGTTTAATCGTAAGTATTTTAGTTGGTTTTATTACGAATGTATTCGGTACTCGTTTCTTACTAGGTTTACTTGTAAAGAGCCGTTACTTCGATAAAAAGCCATCTTACTTTGGTGTTAAGGAAAAGGATATTATTCCATTAACAAAAGGTGTAGTACATCCACCGACGAAATTTGATCGTATTAACTTCGTAAATATCGGTCATAAATTCTTCTTATTCTCAATTGTAGTTGTAATTGCTGGGGCAATTATATTACCGATCTTCAAAATGAACCTTGGAATTGACTTTGCAAGTGGTACACGTATTGACTTGCAATCAAAACAAGCACTTACTGTGTCCGACGTTCATAAAGATTTCAACGAACTGAAGATTGATGTGAAGGAAGAAAATATTGTACCGACTGGAAATGACAATAAAGGTTTCGCAGTTCGTACATTAGGTGTTCTATCAAAAGATGAAATTGCGAAAACAAAAACATTCTTCCACGATAAATATGGTACAGATCCAAACGTAAGTACAGTTTCGCCGACAATAGGGAAAGAAATTGCGCGAAATGCATTTATCGCAGTATTAATTGCTTCTGCAGTAATCGTTTTATACGTAAGTATTCGTTTCCGCCTTACGTACGCAGTATCTGCAGTAATCGCATTATTACACGATGCATTCGTTATGATTGTTATATTTAGTCTTTTCCAAATAGAGGTAGACTTAACGTTTATCGCTGCTGTGTTAACAATTATCGGTTATTCTATCAATGACTCAATCGTTACGTTCGATAGAAACCGTGAGTTATACAAACAGAAAAAACGAGTTCGTGATATAAAAGATTTAGAAGAAATCGTAAACGCAAGTATTCGTCAAACAATTGGTCGCTCAATTAATACAGTATTAACAGTGTTGTTCCCAGTAATTGCACTACTTATTTTCGGTAGTGAATCACTGCGTAACTTCTCACTTGCGTTATTAATTGGATTAGTTGTAGGTACGTACTCTTCTATTTTCGTTGCTTCTCAAATTTGGTTAATGCTTGAAAACCGTCGTTTGAAAAAGGGTAAAGGAAATAAAAAAGTAGAAAAACCAGTAACTGAACCGCAAGTGTAAAAATGAAAATATATATAAAGATGATGTCCTTTTATGGGGCATCTCTTTTTTCGTTTCTGGATACAATAATGTAGCGTCTTTTAAAAAAGAACAAATGGAAGAAAGTGGTGGAGAGGTCTTTAGTTTTGTTATAATAAAGTGAAACTTTAATCAGTGGGGGGTCATCCCCCACTGATTATTAGTTGAACCAATCGGGCTTTTACGGGCAGTTGATCTCCCACCTAACTTCCTCGTATTTGCCGGATTTTGAGGTGGGAGTCTTACTGCCCGTTAAAGCGGGATAAAACGATAGGTTAAGAAAAGAAGGGATTTTAATTATGGAAAAAGATGAACGTTTTAAACAGGCCGAGTTTGGTGCTATTGTCGGAATCGTTGGTAATATTATATTAGCGATTGTAAAAGCGGTAATTGGTTACATTGGAAACAGTAAGGCACTTTTAGCGGATGCGGTGCATTCTGGATCGGATGTAATTGGCTCGTTAGCTGTACTTTTTGGATTGCGAGCGGCGAAGCAACCGCCTGATGAAGATCATCCGTACGGTCACGGTAAAGCGGAATCGATTTCAGCGATTATTGTTGCGGTATTATTATTTATTGTTGGACTGGAGATAGCGATCTCGTCTATAAAAGCTTTTTCGCAAGAATTAGAACCACCAAAAGGAATTACGATTTTTGCTGTCGTTCTTTCGATTGTAGTCAAAGAAGGAATGTTTCAGTATAAATTCCGATTAGGAAAACGTATAAATAGTGATGCAATTATCGCAAATGCATATGAGCATCGTTCTGATGTGTTTTCTTCAATTGCAGCTTTAATCGGCATTTGTGCAGCTATTATCGGCGGTAAGTTAGGTATAGATTGGCTTGTATATGCTGATCCTATTGCAGGATTATTTGTTTCACTTCTCGTTGCGAAGATGGCGTGGGATATTGGAGCGGAAGCTATTCATGCAACGCTCGATCATGTTCGTCATGAAGAAGATGTTGTTCCGCTTAGAGAGGCAGTTCTTCAAGTGGAAGGTGTGAAAAAAATCGGATCTTTATATGCGAGGGAACATGGTCATTATGTAATTGTTGATATTAAAGTATCTGTAGATCCTTATATCACTGTAGAAGAAGGACATCGCATTGGAAAACATGTAAAAGAAGTACTTATGAAACAAGATAACGTACAAAATGTTTTTGTACATATTAATCCGTATTCTCCAAATTGAGTATAGTAGATATTTGATTATGCAGATATCCACTCGTTATTTGCATTATATTGTCACCCCTTAATCTGTCTTGTATAATGGATAGGTTAAGGGGTGATTTCGTGTTACAACCGAAAACGCGTTGGAAAGAAAAAGAATATAATGAGGAACCAGTGAGTGAATTAGCAAGTAAATTACAATTATCACCTTTAGTGACTTCATTATTCCTAGGTAGAGGCTTAAATACAGAAGACAAGATTGTAGACTTTTTAAATACAGCAGATCAAGAATTTCACGATCCATTTTTACTTGAAGGGATGGATCGGACTGTAGAACGTGTGAAAAAAGCTATTGAAAATGGAGAACAAATATTAATATTTGGTGATTATGATGCGGACGGAGTAAGTAGTACGACTGTGTTATATCTTGCTCTTCAAGAATTAGGTGCAGATGTTGAGTTTTATATTCCAAATCGTTTTACTGAAGGTTATGGGCCAAATGAAGAAGCATTCCGTTGGGCGCACAGTGCAGGGTTCTCGCTAATTATTACTGTTGATACTGGTATCGCAGCGGTACATGAAGCGAAGGTAGCGAAGGAACTTGGAATAGATCTTATTATTACAGATCACCATGAGCCACCACCAGAATTACCAGAAGCACTTGCGATTATTCATCCGAAATTAGAGGGCGGTGTTTATCCGTTTCATTATTTAGCGGGTGTTGGTGTTGCATTTAAAGTTGCACATGCACTTTTAGGTCGTGTGCCGGAGCATTTGTTGGAAATTGCAGTAATCGGTACGGTAGCCGATTTAGTATCACTTCACGGTGAAAATAGATTGCTAGTACAGCGTGGACTGAAGCATATGCGAATGACGCGAAATATCGGTTTAAAGGCGTTATTTAAAGTTGCTAACGTTTCGCAAAGTGAAATTACAGAAGAAAGTATTGGCTTCTCGCTCGCGCCGCGTATTAATGCCGTTGGACGTTTAGAAGATGCAGCACCTGCTGTTCACCTTTTATTATCGGACGATCCAGAGGAAGCGAAAGAGCTAGCTGAAGAGATTGATGAGCTGAACAAACTTCGAAAAGATATTGTAAAGCAAATTACAGAAGAAGCTATCGCTGAAGTCGAAAATAAATTCCCGCCAGAAGAAAATAAAGTATTAGTTCTTGCGAAAGAAGGTTGGAATCCAGGGGTAATTGGAATAGTCGCTTCTAAGTTAGTTGAACGTTTTTACCGTCCAACGATTGTATTAAGTATTGATCCTCATAAAGAAACAGCAAAGGGATCAGCTCGTAGTATTGCAGGGTTTGATTTGTTTGCAAACCTTTCAGATTGCCGTGAACTGTTACCGCATTTCGGAGGCCATCCGATGGCGGCGGGAATGACGCTTCATATGAATGATGTGGATGAATTAAGAAGGCGATTAAATGAGCAAGCAGATGTAATTTTAACAGAAGAAGATTTTATTCCGATTACAGCAGTGGATGCATTTTGTAAAGTAGAGGATGTAACGCTTGCCGCGATTGAGGATATGCAAAAGTTAGCGCCATTTGGCGTAGGAAATCCGAAACCACGTATTGCGGTGAAAAACGCTGACTTAGAAAGTATTCGTGCAATCGGATCTGATGGATCTCATTTGAAAATGGCTCTTCGTGATGGACAAGCAACACTGGACACAATTGGATTTGGATTCGGTGCTTATGCGAAAGAAATCTCTCCGGTTGCGAAGGTTTCTGTAGTAGGAGAAGCGTCCATTAATGAATGGAATAACTTTAAAAAGCCGCAATTAATGGTGCAAGATATTGCTGTAGAGGCATGGCAATTATTTGACTGGCGTAGTATGCGTAATGTAGAAGCGAATTTAGCAGAACTTCCGAAAGAAAAAATAATAATGGTGTATTTTTCTGAAGAGGTATTGAATAAATTTGCTTTAGAAGACTATAAAGAACAGCTCGTGCATGCATCAGAGGTAAGTCATTTAGATGATCAATACATTGTGTTACTTGATTTACCGAAAGGAACAGATGAATTACGTGATTTATTTAAGTCAGGATTCCCTGCCCGGATTTATACACTATTGTATCAAGAGAATAATCATTTATTTAGTACAGTCCCAACGAGGGAACACTTTAAATGGTACTATTCTTTCTTGAACCAAAAAGCTCCATTTTCTTTAAGGCAATATGGGGAACAATTGTGTCGTCATAAAGGTTGGTCAAAAGATACAGTAAATTTCATGACACAGGTGTTTTTTGAGTTAGAATTTGTTACAATAAAAGACGGTGTCATTTTTATGGCAGACAAAAAACAAAAGCGTGATTTAATTGAATCGAACACATATCGTGAGAAAATGAACCACTTACAATTAGAGAAAGAATTGGTTTATAGCACATATCAGCAACTATATACATGGTTTGAAACGATTCGTAATCATAAATAAGTAGAACAGTTATGGTAAAGGATTTGTATTTACAAGCCTTTTATATCTGAGGAGGATTCAGAAATATGGATTTCAAGCAACATATCGCAATTGTACCAGATTATCCGAAAGAAGGTATTGTGTTCAAAGACATTACACCTTTAATGAACGATGGAAAAGCATACAAAGCAGCAACAGATGAAATCGTTGCTTATGCAAAAAAAAGAGACATTGATGTTGTAGTAGGACCAGAAGCACGTGGTTTTATTATCGGTTGCCCAGTTTCTTATGCATTAGAAGTAGGTTTCGCACCAGTTCGTAAATTAGGAAAATTACCACGTGAAGTAATTACAGTTGACTACGGTAAAGAATATGGAACAGATGTTTTAACAATCCATAAAGATGCAATTAAGCCAGGTCAACGTGTATTAATTACAGATGACCTATTAGCTACAGGTGGAACGATCGAAGCGACAATTAAACTAGTTGAAGAACTTGGCGGAGTTGTAGCAGGAATTGCATTCTTAGTAGAGCTTACTTACTTAGATGGTCGTAAAATGTTAGATGGTTACGATGTATTAGTATTAGAAAAATACTAATCATTATATAGGTGAAACTACGGTGATAAAAAGTACCCGTGAATCTCTTGGAGAGGAGCGGGTACTTTTGTATAATTGCACAAAAAATATGGTGAAATGTCAGTAAAATCTTTTCCTTTTCACAATTCACAATCATTGGGTTATAATGATAGAATATAATTTATTCTATTCAATAAAGATAAAGTCAATTTTCAATAAAAGGTGATTCGATGGCAAATGAGCAAGTACTAACAGCTGAACAGGTACTCGAGAAAGCAAGTCAATATTTAGCGGATGAAGATATTGAGCTAGTGGCACGTGCCTATGAATATGCGCGTGATGCACATAGCGAACAATATAGAAAATCGGGTGAACCATATATTATTCACCCAATTCAAGTTGCAGGTATTTTAGTTGATTTACACATGGATCCATCTACAGTATCGGCAGGTTTCTTGCATGATGTAGTGGAAGATACAGAAATTACATTAGAAGATATTGAACGGGAATTTAATAAAGAAATCGCTATGCTTGTCGATGGTGTTACAAAGCTTGGAAAGATTAAATATAAATCCCATGAACAGCAACAAGCAGAAAACCATCGCAAAATGTTTATTGCAATGGCTCAAGATATTCGAGTTATTTTAATTAAACTAGCTGATCGTCTTCATAACATGCGTACATTGAAACATTTGCCTCAAGAGAAGCAGCGTCGCATTGCAAATGAAACGTTAGAAATCTTTGCACCTTTAGCACATAGACTCGGAATTAGTACTATTAAATGGGAGCTAGAGGATACGTCACTTCGCTATTTAAACCCGCAGCAATATTATCGTATTGTGAATTTAATGAAGCGTAAACGTGCAGAGCGTGAAGAATATTTAGATGAAGTAATGACTGGCATTCGTGAGAAATTAAAAGAAGTTGCAATTCAACCTGAGATTTCTGGAAGACCAAAGCATATTTACAGTATTTATCGTAAAATGGCACTGCAAAATAAGCAATTTAATGAAATTTATGATTTATTAGCTGTACGTGTCGTTGTAAATAGTATTAAAGATTGTTATGCGGTACTTGGAATTATTCATACGTGCTGGAAGCCAATGCCAGGTCGTTTTAAAGATTATATTGCAATGCCGAAAGCAAATCTATATCAATCTCTTCATACGACTGTAATTGGGCCGAAAGGTGATCCACTTGAAGTGCAAATTCGTACGAAAGAAATGCACGAAATTGCAGAATTCGGGATTGCGGCACATTGGGCGTATAAAGAAGGAAAAACAGCAGAAACAACGGGTACATTGGAGAAGAAACTAACATGGTTCCGTCAAATATTAGAATGGCAAAATGAAGCTTCTAATGCAGAAGAGTTTATGGAATCATTAAAAATTGATTTGTTCTCTGATATGGTATTTGTCTTTACACCGAAAGGCGATGTTATGGAATTACCTCTTGGCTCTGTCCCAATTGATTTTGCGTATCGTGTCCATTCGGAAATTGGAAACAAAACAATTGGTGCAAAGGTAAATGGGAAAATGGTGACGCTTGATTATAAGCTAAAAACGGGTGACATCATTGAAATTTTGACATCGAAACATTCGTATGGCCCAAGTCAAGATTGGGTAAAGCTTGCTCAAACATCTCATGCGAAAAATAAAATACGTCAATTCTTTAAGAAACAACGTAGAGATGAAAATATTGAAAAAGGCCGTGAGCTTGTTGAAAAAGAAGTGCGTGGCTTAGAGTATGAGATGAAAGAAGTATTAGCGCTTGATAATTTAAAACGTGTTGCTGAGAAGTTTAACTTTGCAAATGAAGAAGATATGTTTGCAGCAGTTGGATATAACGGAATTACAGCTGCACAAATTGTTACGCGATTAACGGACAAGTTCCGTAAGCAACGTGAAGAAGAAGAAATCGTTGAAGTTAAAGAAGTTCGTAAACCGATGAAAATTCGAAAATGGGATTCTGGTGTAAAGGTAAGCGGTGCTGATAATTTATTAATTCGTTTATCGAAATGCTGTAACCCAGTTCCGGGCGATGATATCGTTGGGTATATTACGAAAGGCCGAGGCGTATCGATTCACCGTCGTGATTGCGTTAATGTGCATACAGAAGAAGCGGTAGAGCGTTTATTAGAAGTAGAGTGGGAAGGTAGCCCTGAAAAAGAGATTGAATACAATGTTGATATTGAAATTTCAGGCTATGATCGTCGTGGTTTATTAAATGAAGTATTACAAGCTGTTACAGAAACGAAAACGTATATTTCAGCCGTTTCCGGTAGAAGTGACCGTAATAAGATGGCGACGATTAACATGTCGATTTCGATTCGTAACTTACAACACTTGAAAAAAGTAGTGGAGCGCATTAAACGTGTTCCGGAAATTTATGCAGTACGACGCATGATGCATTAATAGGGAGTGTAGAAAAGATGAGAGTTGTTTTACAACGATCAAAGGAAGCGTCTGTCACAGTAGATGGTGAGATTGTAGGACAAATTCCATTCGGTGTAACATTACTAGTTGGCATTACGCATGAAGATACAGAAAAAGATGCAACTTATATTGCAGAAAAAATTGCAAACCTACGCATTTTTGAAGATGAGAGCGGAAAGATGAACCACTCTGTACTTGATGTGAAGGGACAAGTTCTATCTATTTCGCAATTTACATTATACGGAGATTGCCGTAAAGGAAGACGTCCAAACTTTATGGATGCTGCGAAACCTGACTATGCAGAGCGTTTATATGATTTCTTTAATGAAGAAGTTCGTAAACAAGGGCTGCATGTCGAAACAGGGAAGTTCGGAGCGATGATGGACGTTTCTTTAATCAATGATGGTCCGGTGACCTTAATTGTGGAAAGTAAATAGTGTTGCCCGAGAAGAGAGGATTATATAATCCTCTCTTTTTCATACATTGTTGTATGTTTTGTTGATTTATCATAGGATGATTGTGAAGGGGAATAAAAGTAGAAGAAGGTGTATCATGATTCAAGAATTCAATATAGCTTTGCGCTTTATGTTAGAGTTATGCATTCTTGGGAGTATTGGGTACTGGGGATTTCGTAAAGGAGAAATACCGGCTGTAAAACTTATGCTTTCTGTAATTCTTCCGGTTGTTGTGGCTGTTATATGGGGGCTATTTGGAGCGCCCAATGCAGAGTGGGAACTTCATGGCACTCTACACGTTCTATTAGAGATTACCGTTTTTGGATTAGGCGTTGCAGCATTGTATCATTTGAAGCATCCTATGCTGGCGAGTGGATTAGCTATTGTTATTATTGTTAATCGAATTCTAATGTTTGTTTGGAATCAATAGCTGTTTCAGTTATGTATAACTATCTCATCAATATGGAACAATAAAAAGTAAAACATCCATATTGAATGTGAGGGATATACGTATGCGTATGAATGAAAAAGGACATTCTGTTACAAATGGTGCAAATCAACTGTTTAACGTGAATTTTCATGATTTTATTTCAAAAGAGCAAAACAATACTTCAATGGAACTCGCTTCTGAGTTCGGAATTTCACTACAAGATGTAAAGCGTCTAAAGAAGCAAATTGAACGCTCCTAGAGCACTTGACAATCCTACGCAACAAACGTATAGTAATTTTATATTTACATATGAATATAGCCGTTGATAGAGAAGAGTAAATGAGACACACATGGAAAGAGAAGAAATGTCCTAGGCTGAAAACATTTCTACATGATGACTGATTGAATGACACTCTGTAGGTTTCAACTCGAAAGGTGTATATGCTTAGTAGAGATGAACGCAAATTTAAGCGTTATTAAAAAAGTGGAAGCATACGTGCTTCAATTAGGGTGGCACCACGGGTATAATACTCTCGTCCCTACTGTTCAAACAGTAGAGGCGGGAGTTTTTTTATTTTTATTAAGATTAAAACAATTTGAGGAGGAACTGAATATGTCTATTCAAATCCCACGCGGAACGCAAGATATTCTTCCAGGTAGTGTAGAGTTATGGCAGTACATCGAAGGGCAAGCGCGCGAAATTTGCCGTCGTTACAATTATAAAGAAATTCGTACACCGATTTTTGAACACACAGAGCTATTTTTACGCGGTGTAGGTGATACGACAGATATCGTACAAAAAGAAATGTATTCATTCCAAGACCGTGGAAAGCGTAGTTTAACATTACGTCCAGAAGGTACTGCACCTGTTGTACGTTCTTATGTTGAAAACAAAATGTTCGGTGATGCAACACAACCAACGAAATTATACTATATCGGTCAAATGTTCCGTTACGAAAGACCACAAGCAGGTCGCTATCGTCAATTCGTACAATTCGGTATTGAAGCAATCGGCAGTAACGATCCTGCAATTGATGCAGAAGTAATTGCACTTGCTGTAGAGTTTTACCGCGGCATGGGCTTAAAAAATATTAAAGTTGTATTAAACAGCTTAGGTGATGCAGCGAGCCGTCAAGCACACCGTGATGCGTTAATTGCTCACTTTGAGCCGCGCATCGGAGAATTCTGTTCTGATTGCCAATCTCGTTTAGAAAAGAATCCACTTCGTATTTTAGACTGTAAGAAGGACCGTAATCATGAATTAATGGCTACGGCACCATCTATTACAGAATACTTAAACGAAGATTCAGCAGTATACTACGACAAAGTTCAAGAACTATTAACGATGATGGATGTACCATTTGAAAAAGATCCGAACTTAGTACGTGGTTTAGACTACTATCAACACACTGTTTTTGAAATTATGAGTGAGGCAGAAGGTTTCGGTGCTATCACAACATTAAGTGGCGGTGGCCGTTATAACGGACTTGTGCAAGAAATTGGTGGGCCGGAGATGCCGGGTATCGGTTTTGCGATGAGTATTGAGCGTTTAATTATGGCACTGAAAGCTGAAAATATTGAGTTGCCAATTGAACATAGTATTGATTGTTACGTTGTAGCGCTTGGTGAAAAAGCGAAAGACCATGCTGCGAAAATTGCGTTTGATCTTCGTAAAGCTGGATTATCAGTTGAAAAAGATTATTTAGATCGCAAAATGAAAGCACAATTTAAATCAGCAGATCGTTTAAATGCAAAATATGTAGCTGTATTAGGGGAAGATGAGCTAGATAAAGGCATCATTAACTTAAAAGATATGGCAACTGGCGGACAAGAAGAAGTAGCGTTAGATGTATTTGCTTCATATGTAGCAGAGAAATTAATATAGGGGGAACTTACAGTGGCTGAAAGAACACATGCATGTGGAAAAGTAACAGTAGAAGCGGTTGGACAAACAGTTCAATTAAAAGGTTGGGTACAAAAACGCCGTGACTTAGGTGGATTAATCTTTATTGACTTACGTGACCGTACAGGTATCGTGCAAGTTGTATTTAACCCAGAAACATCAAAAGAAGCGCTAGAAGTAGCAGAAACGATTCGTAGCGAATACGTATTACACGTAGAAGGTACAGTTGTGGAACGTGGTGAAGGTGCAATTAATGACAATATGGCAACTGGCCGTATTGAAGTACAAGCAACGAAAGTAAACGTATTAAATGCAGCGAAAACAACGCCAATCATTATTGCTGATGATACAGATGCATCAGAAGATGTGCGTTTAAAATATCGTTACTTAGACTTACGTCGTCCTGTAATGTTCAACACATTCAAAATGCGTCATGACGTAACGAAAACAATTCGTAACTTCTTAGATACAGAAGAGTTCTTAGAAGTTGAAACACCAATTTTAACGAAGAGCACACCAGAAGGGGCACGTGACTATTTAGTACCAAGCCGTGTGCATGACGGTGAATTTTATGCATTACCTCAATCACCACAGCTATTTAAACAGCTTCTTATGGTCGGTGGATTTGAGCGTTACTATCAAGTAGCACGTTGTTTCCGTGATGAAGATTTACGTGCGGATCGTCAACCGGAATTCACACAAATCGATATCGAGGCATCATTCTTAACACAAGATGAAATTTTAGAAATGATGGAGCGTATGATGACGAAAGTCATGAAAGATGCAAAAGGTGTAGAAGTTAGTGCACCATTCCCTCGTATGAAATATGCTGATGCAATGGCTCGCTTTGGATCTGATAAGCCGGATACACGCTTTGAGATGGAACTAACCGACCTATCTGAATTTGCAGCAGGTTGTGGATTTAAAGTATTTACAAGTGCTGTAGAAAGCGGCGGACAAGTAAAAGCAATTAACGCAAAAGGTGCAGCGAGCAAATACTCTCGTAAAGACATCGATGCATTAACTGAATTCGCAAAAGTATACGGTGCAAAAGGTCTAGCTTGGCTTAAAGTTGAAGAAGATGGCTTAAAAGGACCGATTGCGAAATTCTTCGGTGAAGAAGATGCAAATGCGTTAATGAGTACATTAGAAGCTAATGCTGGCGACTTATTACTATTCGTAGCAGATAAGAAGAGCGTAGTTGCAGATAGCTTAGGTGCACTTCGTTTACGTCTAGGTAAAGAACTTGAGTTAATTGACGAAAGTAAATTTAACTTCCTATGGGTAACTGATTGGCCACTTCTTGAGTACGATGAAGATGCAGATCGTTACTTCGCAGCTCACCATCCATTCACAATGCCATTCCGTGAAGATGTTGAACTACTAGAAACAGCACCAGAAAAAGCGCGTGCACAAGCATATGACCTTGTATTAAACGGTTATGAGCTTGGTGGTGGATCACTTCGTATTTACGAGCGTGACGTACAAGAGAAAATGTTCAAAGCGCTTGGATTCTCACAAGAAGAAGCGCAAGAGCAATTCGGATTCTTATTAGAAGCATTCGAATACGGTACACCACCACACGGCGGAATCGCATTAGGTTTAGACCGTCTTGTTATGTTACTTGCAGGTCGTACAAACCTTCGTGATACAATTGCATTCCCGAAAACAGCAAGCGCAAGCTGTCTATTAACAGAAGCTCCAAGCCCAGTTGCAGAAGCTCAGCTTGAAGAGTTAAACTTAAAATTGAGCTTGAAAGAAGAGAAGTAAGAATGAAGTCTAGATGGTTATACTATAGCCGTCTAGACTTTTTTTGAGAGGTTGTTTAAAAAGTCCGGTTTAGATAACGGTCGCATCTCATCGTTGCTTCGCCAGTCCGGTGCTCGAGTAGTAGAAGCTACACTGCGCTCCTCCTGGCTTCAGCGCCTCGATTAGCTCGGTTCTCTAAATCCTCCTTTTTAAACGTATATTGAAGAGGAAGTTTAAAAAGTCCGGTTTACAAGGTGCTTTCATTTTTGAAATATGTATTTTTAGGAATTCTATAACTTTTTCTATACAAATAGTCGGAAAAACGCTAGAATACATGGTAGACCATTTTTGTAATAGGAGTGTAGAGCTGAATGTTACATCAATTTTCACGTAATGAATTAGCCTTCGGAAAAGAGGGCCTTGAAATATTAAAAAATAGTACAGTCGGTATTTTAGGAATTGGCGGAGTAGGGTCATTTTCGGCAGAAGCGTTAGCGCGTTCTGGCGTAGGACGTCTTGTATTGGTTGATAAAGACGTTGTAGATATTACAAACGTAAACCGTCAAATTCACGCTTTAGTATCTACTGTAGGACGTTCAAAAGTAGAATTAATGAAAGAGCGTATTGCAGACATTAATCCGGAATGTGAAGTAATTGGACTAGAAATGTTTTATACAGATGAAACATATGAAGAGTTCTTTAAACACGGTTTAGATTTCGTAGTAGATGCATCTGATACGATTACGTTCAAAATTCATTTAATTAAACAATGTTTACGTCGTAAAATTAAAATTATCTCATGTATGGGTGCGGCAAATAAAATGGACCCAACTCGTTTCCGTATTGCGGACATTTCTAAAACACACACAGATCCAATTGCGAAAGTAATTCGTACGAAGCTTCGTAAAGACGGTATTAAAAAGGGTGTAAAAGTTGTCTTCTCTGACGAAAACCCAATCGTAATTCGTGAAGAGGTACGTAAAGAAATCGTACCAGACGAAAATGCAAAAATTCGTAAAGCGAAATTACCACCTTCTTCAAATGCGTTCGTACCATCTGTGGCTGGTTTAATTATGGCGAGTCATGTTGTACGTGAATGTATTAAAAACGTAGAAGTGAAGCGTGTAGGGCAAGAATAAAAAACAAAAGCGCATATTCCATGAGGAGTATGCGCTTTTTAATTTGTATAAAAAATTTTTAAAAAATATCCATATTGGTAATGCGATAGCTTCAAAAGCAGTTAAAAATAATAGATAATTATCGCATTTGTCTGACTTGTATGAGGAAGTCTTTTTTAAGCTTCTAATAGTGAAAAATCTTAAAAGTAAGACAAGAATCCCAAGTGTTATTTTGAAAATTGGTAATGAAATAGCTCATCTCTCCTTTCGATAATACACACCATTAGGGTTGCAATAACATAAAAGTTATATTTTACCTTATTGTAGTTTGAATGCACAAAAAATAATCCCCACCATGTAATATTAGGTGGGGATTATTTCAATTTTCTGCTGAATATATAATATCTAAATTTCCATTTTGATCAGTCTTGAAAATCGGAGCAATCTGCTCCTCCTGTTCTTCGACTGAAACAAGTTTTCGAGCACGATCCATAATTCTAACAAGCATTGCATAATCTTCTTCGATTGCTTGTTGTTTTTTTGTGAGAACAGCCAATTTTGCTTCAAGTTCATTATTCGTGTTTTGCAGGGAAGTGAGCTGATCTTGTAATACGTCATTTTCAGTTTGTAACTTTGTGAGTGAAGGATTATGGTACTCCAAGTTTTGCAAAAATGAGATGACATTTTGCATTGTAAGATCTTGTTTATTTGGCGGAATATCTTCTGCAAACTTGGCATCGATTACGAGTTGTTTCGTTTGTGAGAACTGCTCTTTTTCTATTTTAGCTTCCGAACGCTTTAATTCTTTACGTTGTCTTTTTGCAAGTTGCACCGCATCTTCATAATTTGGTCTTACTTCAGCATTCCATCTAAATCCACAAGCTGCTGAAGTTCGGTTTAATGTATTGCCAACTTCATCGAATGCTTTTATTTGTGTACTTCCGCTGCGAATATGTCGTAAAACAGTTTCTGCTAAAAGGAGATCGTCTTCTTTTGTCCAGGCATCTTGACGTGTTTTCATAAGCGAAGCCTCCGTAATAGTGACGTTTTCGCTTATATTACCCTTTATTCTTCGTTTTATGCGAACTTTGTAATCTTTCATAAACGGTAGACAGCGCTTGTTCAAATTTTCCTGTCGTTTTCGGTTTATAATATTGCTTGTTTTTTATTTTATCAGGTAAGTATTGCTGTTGTACCCAGCCGTTTGGATGATCGTGTGGATATAAGTATCCGATGCCTCTACCTAGCGATTCGGCTCCTTTATAGTGACTATCTTTTAAATGACTTGGAATATCGCCAGTTTGACCATTACGTAGATCGTGTAGTGCGGCATCGAGTGCTTTATAGGCCGAATTTGATTTCGGTGATAGGCAAAGTTCGATAACGGCATTTGCAAGTGGTATGCGTGCCTCTGGGAAGCCGACCCGTTCAGCTGATTCAATCGCTGCAAGTGTACGTGGGCCAGCTTGTGGACTTGCAAGTCCGATATCTTCATATGCCATAATAAGAAGACGTCTACCAATGCTTTGTAAGTCACCTGCTTCAATAAGACGTGCTAAATAATGAAGTGCGGCGTTCACATCACTTCCGCGTACTGATTTTTGAAAAGCAGATAAAACGTCATAGTGAGCATCGCCACCTTTGTCGTGAACAAAACTCTTTTTCTGTAAACATTCTTCAGCGATTTCGAGTGTGATTTCAGCCGCTTGGTCGTCTGTAGTAAAGCTAGATAAAACAGCAAGTTCAAGTGCATTGTAAGCTGAGCGCATATCACCGCCCGAGGCATTTGCGAAATGAAGGAGAGCTTCCTCTGTGACAATGACATCATATTCTCCAAGCCCTTTTTCTTTATCTTCAAGCGCTCGTTTTAAACCAATTAAAATATCATCTTCTGTTAATGCGTGTAATTCGAAAATTTGACAACGGCTTCGTATAGCAGAATTGATAGCATGGAACGGATTGCTTGTCGTTGCACCGATTAAAGTAAGGAGTCCGCTTTCTAAATGAGGTAATAGAAAGTCTTGCTTCGCTTTATCTAACCTGTGAACTTCATCCAAAATTAAAACGAGATGGCGATGCATTTTTGCTTCTTGTACGACAACTTCCATATCTTTTTTATTATGAGTAACAGCGTTTAAGAGGCGAAACGGCGTTCCGGTACTTCCTGCAATTGCGCTTGCAATCGATGTTTTTCCTGTGCCTGGAGGACCGTATAAAATCATTGATTGAAAATGGTTTGCTTGGACCATCCGCCATAAAATCTTTCCTTCACCAACTAAATGCTGTTGTCCAATAATGTCTTGAATCGTTGTTGGACGCATTCGATGTGCGAGTGGTTGTTTCATTTTGACCGTCTCCCTTAATATGTAATCTCATTGTATCGTATCATTTTTTATGTGAAAAATTGAAATATATTGCGGTGTTATTTGTATATTAATATTAAATATTCTTATTTTTCTTTCAATTGTAATAATTCCCGAGTTTTTCAATGTGATTTTATGTTATCATTTTGTTACACAAGTTGAAATTTCTTATAATACTATATTATGCTATAATTTCATAGGATTTTAAATTGTGTTCTTTTACGAATAAAGATATAACCAATAGAAGTGAAAATTTGAAAAGAGGTGCAAAATAGATGAAGATTTCAACAAAAGGCCGTTACGGCTTAACAATTATGATCGACCTTGCAAAAAAGTTTGGTGAAGGTCCAATTTCATTAAAATCAATTGCGCAGGCACATGACTTATCTGAGCATTATTTAGAGCAATTAATTTCGCCGCTTCGTAACGCTCGACTTGTAAAGAGTACGCGTGGTGCATACGGTGGATATGTATTATCTGATCAACCGGCTAACATTACAGCTGGGGATGTAATCCGTGTACTAGAGGGGCCAATTAGTGTTGTGGAAATGATAGAGGAAGAAGAACCTGCACAACGCCAATTATGGAT
Source organism: Bacillus cereus group sp. MYBK30-2 (assembly GCF_051915945.1). Taxonomy (NCBI): domain Bacteria; kingdom Bacillati; phylum Bacillota; class Bacilli; order Caryophanales; family Bacillaceae; genus Bacillus; species Bacillus cereus group sp. MYBK30-2. The sequence goes on along the minus strand of NZ_JBQAFR010000002.1, from coordinate 1,025,472 downwards.
GCGTGTTCGTGATGCGGTGCAAGAAGTATTAGATAGTACAACTTTAGAAGATTTAGTACGTTATGAGGAAGAAAATCATGGGGGCTATATGTTTTACATTTAATTCCTTGTGAAACGATTTGGAAAGAAGGAGATTTAATGGAACGCATTTACTTAGATCATGCCGCGACATCTCCGACTCACCCAGAAGTGGTCGAAAAGATGATTCCATATATGACAGAAGTATTTGGAAATCCGTCTAGTATTCATTTTTATGGGCGTCAAACGCGCCATGCGGTAGATGAGGCGAGACGTGTGTGTGCACGTAGCATTCATGCAAATCCAAATGAAATTATATTTACGAGCGGTGGTACAGAAGCTGATAATTTAGCACTTATAGGTGTAGCACGCGCGAATCGTCATAAAGGTAACCACATTATTACAACGCAAATTGAACATCATGCGATTTTGCATACATGTGAAGTGCTAGAGCGTGAAGGGTTTGAAGTGACGTATTTACCTGTTGATGAAACAGGGCGTGTTCAAGTTTCTGATATAGAAGAAGCGTTAACAAGTGAGACAATTCTTGTATCTATTATGTTCGGGAATAATGAAGTTGGGACAATACAACCAATTGCGGAAATAGGAAGGCTGTTAAAAGAACATCAAGCTTATTTCCATACAGATGCTGTACAAGCTTACGGTTTAGTAGCAATTGATGTGAAAGAACTTGGAATTGACCTATTATCAATTTCAGCTCATAAAATTAACGGTCCAAAAGGTGTAGGATTTTTGTATGCTAGTACAGATGTGAAATTTGAACCGTTATTAACAGGTGGGGAGCAAGAAAGAAAACGTCGTGCTGGTACTGAAAATGTACCTAGTATTGCCGGACTTCAACATGCAGTTTCGCTAGCTGAAAAAACTCGTGAGCAAAAAAATGCCCAATATGAAGAGTTTAAAGATATAATGGTATCTGTCTTCAAAAATGAGGACATTCATTTCGAGGTAAACGGAAACTTGGAATATCGCTTACCGCATGTGTTGAATATAAACTTTACAGGAATGAACATTGAACCATTTCTTGTAAACTTAGACTTAGCTGGCATTGCAGTATCAAGTGGTTCTGCTTGTACAGCTGGTTCGATTGATCCATCACATGTATTAGTAGCGATGTTCGGAAAAGACTCCGATCAAATACGTTCATCCGTACGCTTTAGTTTCGGACTTGGAAATACGAAAGAGCAAATTGAAAAAGCTGCGTACGAAACAGTGAAAATCGTGAAGCGATTAACACAAAATTAGCATGGGAGGTGACATGATGAACAAACTACCTCAAGAAACACGCGTTGTCATCGGGATGTCTGGTGGCGTCGATTCATCTGTAGCAGCTCTTTTATTAAAAGAGCAAGGTTATGATGTAATCGGAATTTTTATGAAAAACTGGGATGATACAGATGAGAATGGTGTCTGTACAGCAACAGAAGATTACAATGATGTAATTGAAGTGTGCAACCAAATCGGTATTCCGTATTATGCAGTAAACTTTGAAAAACAATACTGGGATAAAGTATTTACGTACTTTTTAGATGAGTACCGAGCTGGGCGTACACCAAATCCAGATGTAATGTGTAATAAAGAAATTAAATTTAAAGCATTTTTAGAGCATGCAATTGCACTTGGTGCTGATTATGTAGCAACAGGTCATTACGCACGCGTTGCTTATATGGACGGCGAATATAAAATGCTTCGCGGCGTTGATGATAATAAAGACCAAACATATTTCCTGAATCAATTAAGCCAAGAGCAATTATCAAAAACAATGTTCCCATTAGGTGAATTAAAGAAACCGCAAATTCGCGAAATGGCGAAAGAAGCTGGTTTAGCGACAGCGGCGAAGAAAGATAGTACTGGCATTTGCTTCATCGGTGAGCGTAACTTTAAAGATTTCTTAAGCAACTATTTGCCAGCACAACCAGGTGTGATGCAAACATTATCTGGTGAAGTGAAAGGGAAACATGATGGTTTAATGTACTATACAATTGGACAACGTCATGGTCTTGGTATTGGTGGTAACGGTGATCCGTGGTTTGCTGTTGGGAAAAACTTGAAAGAAAACATTTTATATGTTGACCAAGGATTCCATAACGAACTTCTATATGGTGATGAAGTTATTGCTACGAATGTAGGCTGGGTAAGTAATAAAGCGAAGGAAAAAGAATTTACATGTACAGCGAAATTCCGTTATCGTCAAGCAGACAATAAAGTAACGGTTCAAATCGTTGATGAAAATACAGTTCGTATTCTTTGTGATGAGCCAATTCGTGCGATTACGCCAGGCCAAGCAGTTGTTTTCTATGATGGAGATGAGTGCTTAGGCGGTGCTACAATTGATGAAGTATATCGTAGTGGTAAGAAATTAGATTATTTAGGATAGAACAAGAAGCCTCTGCCGATTAGCGGTTAGAGGTTTCTTTTACATAAAGCGAATTTTCGTTCGCTTGAAAAATACATTCTTTGTTATAATTTGTTGTAGAGGTGAAGGACATGTCAAACAAACTTGAAACAGGTATTCAATATATGCAAGAAGGAAACTGGGAAGAAGCAGCTAAAAACTTTACGGAAGCAATTGAAGAAAATCCGAAAGATGCGCTTGGATACATTAACTTTGCGAATTTATTAGATGTATTAGGTGATAGTGAGCGAGCAATTTTATTTTATAAACGTGCATTAGAATTAGATGATAAATCTGCGGCTGCTTATTATGGTTTAGGGAATGTATATTACGGTCAAGAGCAATTTACAGAAGCAAAGGCTGTATTTGAACAAGCGATGCAAGCAGGACTACAATCAGCTGATGTAACATTTATGCTAGGTATCACACATGTGCAACTTGGAAATGATCGTCTTGCATTGCCATTTTTACAAAGAGCAACTGAATTAGATGAAAATGATGTAGAAGCTGTATTCCAATGCGGACTTTGCTTCGCGCGACTAGAACATATTCAAGAGGCGAAACCTTATTTTGAAAAGGTATTAGAAATGGATGAAGAGCATGCAGATGCGTATTATAATTTAGGTGTTGCGTACGTATTCGAAGAAAATAACGAGAAAGCTCTTACTTTATTTAAGAAAGCAACTGAAGTTCAGCCAGATCACTTTTTAGCTGGTAATGGTATTCGTTTATTAGAGCAAGAAGCTGAATAAAGTGAAATTATAGTTTAATGCGCAGTTACCCCTCATCTAAAGAGTGTGCAACAGGTGGGGGATGTACTGCTCATTAAAGTGAAAAGAAATCGGAAAGGAGAGGAAAGATGGGAAATCAACATGCAATGGATTTGTTTGAGGAAGAGAAAAAATTTATAAAAGCGCAAGTTCTTCATACCATTTTCCACAACGAAGAAAACCTCTATTCCGTTGTCAGTATGAAAGTCATTGAAACGAATGAAACATACGACGAAAAAAAAGTAATGATAAACGGTCATTTTCCCCGTATGCATGAAGATGAAGTGTTTACATTAACAGGTCATTTTAAAGACCACCCAAAGTATGGAAAACAATATTTAGTTGAAACGTTTAAGAAAGAATTGCCACAAACAAAAGCAGGTATGGTGCAGTATTTAGCGAGCGATTTATTTAAAGGGATTGGAAAGCGTACGGCTGAAAAAATCGTGGACCATCTTGGTGAGCATGCCATTTCTAAAATTATGGATGATCCTGATGCGTTAAATGGTGTTGTAAACAAGCAAAAAGCGCAGGAAATATATGAGACGATTATTGAGCACCAAGGGTTAGAAAAAGTGATGAGTTTTTTAAATGGTTACGGTTTTGGGACGAAGCTTTCAATTAAAATTTATCAGCAATATAAAGAGATGACATTAGAAGTGATTCGTAATAATCCATATAAGCTTATTGAAGAAGTGGATGGAATTGGTTTTGGGAGAGCAGATGATATAGGGCGTGCATTAGGTATATCGGGCAATCACGACGACCGTGTACGTGCGGGATGTTTTTATACATTAGAGAATGTGTCATTACAATTTGGTCACGTTTATATGGAAAAAGGTCAGCTTGTAAGAGAAACGATGTCACTTTTAAATAATCAAGAAGGCAGAGTGACTGAGGAAGACATTGTAGGCTGCGTTGAAATGATGCAAAGTGAAGGGAAAGTCATTATAGAAGAAGAGCGAGTGTATTTAGCTTCTTTATTCTATTCTGAGAAAGGCGTTGTAAAGTCAATTCGTCGTCTTATGAATCAAGAAGAAACTCCTTCATTCCCTGAAGCAGAAGTGTTAAAAACATTAGGAGAAATTGAAGAACAGTTGAAGGTGCAGTATGCACCGCTTCAGCAAGAAGCAGTTCAAACTGCACTTCATAAACCGATGATGTTATTAACAGGTGGACCAGGAACGGGGAAAACAACAGTTATTAAAGGAATTGTTGAAATGTATGCGTCATTGCACGGATTATCACTAAATCCAAATGAATATAGTGATGATAATCCATTTCCAATACTATTAACGGCCCCGACAGGAAGAGCGGCGAAGCGAATGAGTGAATCAACAGGACTTCCAGCTTGCACAATTCATCGTTTGCTTGGTTGGACGCCAGAAGGTTCTTTCCAGCGTAATGAAACTGACCCGGTTCAAGGGAAGTTACTCATTATTGATGAGTTTTCAATGGTTGACATTTGGCTTGCAAATCAGCTATTCAAGTCGCTTCCGACAAATATTCAAGTTATCGTTGTAGGCGATGAAGATCAGTTGCCATCTGTAGGCCCTGGACAAGTGTTAAAAGACTTATTGAATGCAGGTGCAGTTCCGACAGTCAAACTTACAGAAATTTATCGTCAAGCGGAAGGATCATCTGTTATTCAGCTTGCCCATGCGATAAAAGATGGAATGCTACCACCAGATTTAGCGGAAAACAAAAAAGACCGTTCGTTTATTGCTTGTACAGGAAATCAAATTGTTGAGGTTGTCAAAAAGGTTTGTGAAAATGCAAAGACAAAAGGATTTAGTGCAAGAGATGTACAAGTATTAGCGCCGATGTACCGGGGACCTGCTGGTATTAATGTGCTGAATGAAGCGTTGCAAGAAGTATTTAATCCGAAAAAAGAAAAGAGTAAAGAAATTGCTTACGGTGATGTTGTATACCGAAGAGGTGATAAAGTACTACAATTGGTGAATCAGCCAGAGAGCCAAGTGTTTAATGGTGATATCGGAGAAATCGTTTCGGTGTTTTATGCGAAAGAAAACGTTGAGCAACAAGATATGATTATCGTTTCATTTGATGGGATTGAAGTAACGTATACAAAGCCAGATTTAAATCAAATTACACATGCATATTGTTGTTCGATTCATAAATCACAAGGTAGTGAATTCCCGATTGTTATTATGCCGATTGTAAAAAGTTACAATCGTATGTTACGTCGTAATTTAATTTACACGGGCATTACGAGAAGTAAAAAATTCCTTATTATTTGCGGAGAGGAAACAGCTTTTCAATCCGGTGTAAATCGCCTTGATGATGCAATGCGTCAAACGACTTTAGCTGGTCGATTGCAAGAATCACAAGGAGAGGTACAGATGGTAACGGTTAATGGTGAAGAAATGGACGTGGAAAACATTTCACCGTATGATTTCATGTAACAAGGTGAGATTATATAGTGAAACTTTCAAACGTACAACGTTGAAAGGCTCTAGCATGTATAAATGAATGCGGTTTGGACATAATGGCGAATAGAATCTGGGAGACTGTGAGGAGATGAAAGCCATATGTTCAGTTGTCCAAATTGCAAAGGGAAAGACATTGGAAAAATAGGTGTCAACCAATTTTATTGCTGGAATTGTTATATTGAATTATCGGTTTCAAAGGGGAAAATCCATACACATCAAGTAGAGGAAGATGGTTCATTAAGCTCTCTTGATGATTTATTTGATGAGAATGAGAGAACGATCGGATAACGAAAAGGGGGATCTACTTTGAATCTACGCAATTCATTAATCGCATTAGGTGTTGGGGCTGCAGCATATCGATATGCTCGCAAGCAAGATGTATTTTCAAAACGCAATATGAAAAAAGCGCGTAAGATGATTAAGTCTTATTTATAATCATTTCGATAAAGTGAAAAACTCCCTTATTGACGAGGGAGTTTTTTTACGTGTTCATATGCAAATATAAAAGTCCGATTTCCGAGAAAACATAAGATAGACCGTAACATCCAACTCCAAGTATTCCATAATGCCATAATTGCTTCGCTCTTTCTTTTCGCGAGGAACGAATAAAGAAACCTTTCCAAATGCCAAACCCGATACAAATCCATTCAAGAATCATAAAAAGTGCGGATAATACGAGCATAAATAAAACCATAATTAGCCTCCTGATTATATTTTGATTTTTTGTATTCTCAGGGGTGGTTGTCCTTATTATGTTAAATATATGTACGTCTTTAAAAAACAGTATGGTCTGTATGAAAAGATTTTAAAAGTTTTGCACATAACCTACCCTATTTATTTTCAAAATAAAGGTGGAGGAGGTTTTTCGTGTGAAGAATCTTAAAATCATTTGGATATATCGTTTAGGATTATTGTTACTCGTTTTTCTTTGTTTGCTTGTCTTTTTAAAAATTAAGCCGCTATGGGCACCGATTATTTTTGTGTTTAAAATGGCAATTACACCATTTCTTATTGCGTGTTTCATTGCATATTTATTACACCCGTTAATTGAAAAAATCCATAAGGAAGGGATGCCACGCACACTTGCTATTTTGCTCATTTATGTCCTTTTCTTCGGCGGGATTGGCTATGGAATTTATAAAGGAACGCCAATTGTTATAAAGCAGTTGCAAGAGATTAATGAACAATTTCCGCAGTTTACAAAAATGTACGATTCTTGGATGGATGGGGTAACAGAACAAACAGCGAATTTCCCATCATTTATTCATGAAAAGGTGAAACAAATTTTTGTTGGTGTAGAAATGAAGATTCAAGCGCTTTTGAATAAAGTAATGAGCACAGCTCGTGGTGTACTGGATTCATTGCTCATTATTTTCTTAATTCCGTTCATTGTATTTTACATATTAAAAGACTACGGTGAGTTTTATCATATCTTTTGGAAACTAGTTCCAAGTAAATGGCGTAGTACAGGACAAATGCTCGCGAAAGAAATTGACAAGTCACTTGGAAGCTATATTCGAGGACAGTTATTTGTTTGCTTAGTATTAGGGGGAGTATCCGCTCTTTCTTTTTGGTTTATCGGTATGAAATATCCATTGCTGCTCGGTATTATTATTGGGGTAACGGATATAATCCCGTATTTTGGCCCTATTTTAGGAGCCATTCCGACATTGATGATCGCGGCAACGGTATCAACGAGTTTACTCATTAAGGCGGCAATTACAATTGCGATTTTGCAATTTGTTGAAAGTAATATTTTATCTCCTTACATCGTTGGTAAGTCGCTCCGTATGCATCCTGTTATTATTATGTTTGCATTACTAGTTGGGGGAGAAGTTGCGGGGATTGTAGGCTTACTAATATCGGTTCCTATTTTAGCGGTCATTCGTACAGTGATCGTTCATGTAAGGCCTCTTTGGAAAAGAGAAGATATTTAATGTGAAATCCCTCTATTTATAGAAATAGAGGGCTTTCAATCTGCCTATTTAGGTAGTTGTTCTTTTATTTGCTGAACAATCCCGCTCACATCATTTGTTTGAATATGTTTTATTATTTTCCATTCATCATCATACATAAATACAATTTGATTGCTGAAAAGTCGTTTCTGTTCTTTTAGATTAGAAATTTTTGCGAAAGAGTACTCTTCAAATATAGGGTTCTTGCTTAAATCTGGTCCGTAAAAGAAGAGCCTTTTGTTCGTCAAGATTAACAGTCCTGGCCTTGCGACGGAACGATAGATAAATATATCTAATGAACATGCTGCATAAAAAAGGATTTTTTCGTCAGTAGTTAACATTTCTTTAGCTTGATTCAATAAAGTTGTCATTATAATCGCTCCTTTATTGTTAATAATTTAATTATAACAAAAATGTAATATTCAGAAAAGTTCGCAGGGATATTTTTATGAGGATAGTACGATTTATTAATAAATGCATAATATATTAAAAGGCTGTTAAGAATGAATAGTAGAATAACTATGGTTAATAAGCAATTGATACAATATAAATGATTATCTACATTGACAAACTTAAGAGAATTCTATTATATTTAGTCATATAATACATTAAATCAATGACGGAACAAGTATGTTACAGTCCATTTATAGAGAGAAGCTTCCACTGGCTGAAAGAAGCTTTAAATGAAGGGTACCAGAAAGCTAATCCTGAGAGCAGCTAATCACTGCCGTCTTGCCACGTTACGGCACCATGAGGTGATGAATTGATTGTTATAATAATCAATTCATAATTAGGGTGGTATCGCGAGTTAACTCTCGTCCCTTTTATAGGGGCGGGAGTTTTTTATATTTAAGGAGGAAAATACAATGAAACAACTAACAGGCGCTCAAATTCGTCAAATGTTTTTAGACTTTTTCCAGGAAAAAGGACATGCAGTAGAACCTAGTGCATCACTAGTTCCACATGAGGATCCATCTCTTCTATGGATTAACAGTGGTGTAGCGACATTAAAAAAATATTTTGATGGCCGTGTAATCCCGCAAAATCCACGTATTACAAATGCTCAAAAATCAATTCGTACAAACGATATTGAAAACGTAGGGAAAACAGCTCGTCACCATACATTCTTTGAAATGTTAGGAAACTTCTCAATCGGTGATTACTTCAAAGAAGAAGCAATTACTTGGGCTTGGGAATTCTTAACGAGCGACAAATGGATCGGATTCGATAAAGAATTACTATCAGTTACAATCCATCCAGAAGATGAAGAAGCATTCACAATTTGGAATGAGAAAATGGGTGTTCCAAAAGAGCGCATCATCCGCTTAGAAGAAAACTTCTGGGATATCGGTGAAGGACCAAGTGGACCGAATACAGAGATCTTCTATGACCGTGGAGAATCTTACGGTAATGACTTTAGTGACCCAGAATTATATCCAGGTGGAGAAAATGAGCGTTACTTAGAAGTATGGAACCTTGTATTCTCTCAATTTAACCATAATCCAGATGGTTCATATACGCCACTTCCTAAGAAAAACATCGATACAGGAATGGGTCTAGAGCGTATGACATCTATCGTTCAAGATGTGCCTACGAACTTTGATACAGATCTATTCATGCCGATGATTGGCGCGACAGAATCAATTTCTGGTGAGAAGTATCGTAATGGCGACTTAGAAAAAGATATGGCGTTTAAAGTAATTGCTGACCATATTCGTACAGTAACATTCGCTGTTGGTGACGGTGCTCTTCCATCTAACGAAGGCCGTGGTTATGTATTACGTCGTTTATTACGCCGCGCTGTTCGTTACTCGAAAAAATTAAATATCAACCGTCCATTCATGTTTGAATTAGTACCGGTTGTTGGAGAGGTAATGAAAGACTTCTATCCAGAAGTACTTGAAAAGAAAGATTTCATCGCAAAAGTTGTGAAAAATGAAGAAGAGCGTTTCCATGAAACACTTCATGATGGTGAAGCAATTTTAGCTGAAGTAATTGCAAAAGCGAAAGAAGAAAAAACAACTGTTATCTCTGGCGTAGATGCGTTCCGTCTATACGATACGTACGGTTTCCCGATTGAATTAACAGAAGAATACGCAGAAGAAGCTGGTATGACAGTTGATCATGAAGGCTTTGAAGCTGAAATGGAAAAACAACGTGAGCGTGCACGTGCTGCTCGTCAAGACGTTGATTCTATGCAAGTTCAAGGCGGTGTCCTTGGCGAAGTTAAAGTAGCGAGCGAATTCGTTGGTTACGGTACAGTTGCAACCGAAAGTAACGTTGTTGCACTTGTGAAAAATGGTGAGTACACAGATAGCTTACAAGCAGGTGAAGAAGGACAGTTAATTCTTGACGTAACACCATTCTACGCTGAGAGCGGTGGACAAATTGCAGACCGTGGTTACCTTCTTGCTGACGGCGTGAAAGTTTTTGTAAAAGACGTACAAAAAGCACCAAATGGTCAAAACTTACACAAAGTTGTTGTTGAAGAAGGTACATTAACGAAAGAAGCGGCTGTAAAAGCTGTTATCGATACGAAAAACCGTAGTAGCGTTGTGAAAAACCATACAGCAACTCACTTACTGCACCAAGCATTAAAAGATGTACTTGGAACGCATGTTAACCAAGCTGGTTCTCTTGTAACTTCTGAACGTTTACGCTTTGATTTCTCTCACTTCGGTCAAGTACAAGCTGACGAATTAGAAAAAATTGAGCGTATCGTAAACGAAAAAATTTGGGAAAGTATTGATGTTGCGATTTCTCAAAAAGCAATCGAAGAAGCGAAAGAAATGGGCGCGATGGCATTGTTCGGTGAAAAATACGGAGATGTTGTACGCGTTGTACAAGTAGGCGATTATAGCTTAGAGCTTTGTGGTGGTTGTCACGTTGATAACACAGCTTCTATCGGTATTTTCAAAATTGTTGCTGAGTCTGGTATCGGTGCAGGAACTCGTCGTATTGAGGCGGTAACTGGTAAGTCTGCATACGAATTAATGAACGATCAAGTAGGTTTATTAAAAGAAGCAGCAGGAAAAATGAAAACAAATCCGAAAGATATTTTAACAAGAGTTGATGGTTTATTTGCTGAAGTGAAACAACTTCAAAAAGAAAACGAATCTCTTGCTGCGAAATTAAGCAATATCGAAGCTGGAAACTTAACTGATTCAGTAATGACAGTTGATGGAGTGAACGTATTAGCAGCGAAAGTAAATGTTGCAGATATGAACAACTTACGTACGATGATGGATGACCTTAAAAATAAATTAGAGTCTGCAGTTGTTGTATTAGCGTCTGTAAATGATGATAAAGTAAACATTTTAGCTGGCGTAACGAAAGATTTAATTAGCCAAGGTTACCATGCAGGTAAGCTTGTAAAAGAAGTAGCTTCTCGTTGTGGCGGTGGCGGTGGTGGCCGTCCTGATATGGCACAAGCAGGCGGTAAAAACCCAGCGCAAGTTGAGGAAGCTTTAGCATTTGTACAAGAGTACGTTAAATCTGTTTCAAAATAAAGAGATAGTAGTGTACAATGGTAGGGAGAGGAGAAGTTCTTCTCCCTATACTTACTACTTACAAGTGAGGTGCTTGAAATGGACGGTTTTGATAAAACAATGAAGTTTAGCATTCAAGATGAAAAACAGAGTGTCCATGTAAACGATGTACTTTTAACTGTGTATGATGCACTTCAAGAAAAAGGCTATAATCCGATTAACCAAATCGTCGGTTATTTATTAAGTGGAGACCCAGCATACATACCTCGCCATAAAGATGCTCGAAGCATCATTCGCAAGCTTGAGCGTGATGAGTTAATTGAAGAGCTTGTGAAGTCTTACTTGAAACATCATCGTGAGGAGTAGTTTATGCGGATATTAGGTTTAGATGTAGGTACAAAAACAGTCGGAGTTGCAATTAGTGACGAAATGGGCTGGACAGCACAAGGATTGGAAACAATCAAGATTAACGAAGAACGAGGTCAATTTGGTTTTGACCGTATTTCCGAGTTAGTAAAACAGTATGATGTGGACAAGATAGTAGTAGGTTTACCTAAAAATATGAATGGTACAATTGGCCCACGTGGTGAAGCTTGCCAGCAATTTGCAGAAAACCTACGAGAGCTGTTACAATTAGACGTTGTAATGTGGGACGAGCGTTTGTCGACGATGGCAGCGGAACGTCTGCTCATTTCAGCTGATGTAAGCCGTAAGAAGCGAAAGCAAGTAATCGATAAGATGGCTGCAGTCGTAATCTTACAAGGATTTTTAGATAGTAAATAAGAGGTGACCAAAATGGAAGAAAATCAAATTACAATTGTAGACGAAAAAGGTAACGAACATTTATGTGAGATTGTTTTCACTTTTGATGCTGAAAAATTTGGAAAAAAATCATACGTAGTCTTCTCTCCAATCGGTGAAGTAGACGAAGATGGAGACCAAATTTATGATGCAATGGCTTATGAGCAAAATGAAGAAGAGGGCGGAACTTTACTTCCAATCGAATCTGAAGAAGAGTGGGAAATGGTACAAGAAATGTTCAACACTCTAGCTGATGAGGCAGATCAAGACGCAGAATAGTAAGTACTGAAAAGATGGACGACATATAGTCCATCTTTTTTGTTTTTATATGTAAAATAAAAGATTTTTTGTCGAAACTGCGTAATCCTTTGTAGTATAATGAGACGGATTGTAGAAAAATAAAGTGAAACTTTAATCAGTGGGGTTTTGTCCATCCCCACTAATTATTAGCCCACACCAATCGGGATAAAACGTCTATCTAAAAAAGATAGGTGAGTTTGTTGTGGTTTTCCATCGTGTTGTATAGAAATATGTCCAAATGGTCTACAATTGAATAAGGAGGAAGAGTTTTGGTAGAGAATCAAGTGAAAAAGAAGCGTAGACGCATTTTTTTATTTTCGATTATTGCATTGCTCTTAGTTTGTGGTTCAGTCTATGCGTATATTTCATCGGCGTTAGGACCGGTTGATAGCGAGAATAAAAAAGAGATTGAAGTAGAGATTCCAAAGGGGTCATCTACAAGCAAAATTGGTGAGATTTTAGAAGAAAAAGGTGCTGTGAAAAACGGTACAGTATTTAGCTTTTATACGAAGGCTAAATCAAAAAGTTTACAAGCAGGTACATATTTATTAAATCCTTCGATGAGTGCTAACGATGTCATTGAACAAATGTCATCGGGCAACGTACATCGTCCGGCTCTTTATAAAGTGACGATTAAAGAAGGAGCACAAGTAACTGAAATTGCAGAAGTGATTGCGGCAGAATTAAAGTGGAATAAAGATGATGTTATACGTCAATTAAACGATAAGGCATTTGTTCAAAAAATGCAGCAAAAGTATCCGAAGTTATTGACTGACAAAATCTTTGATAGCAATATTAAATATCCATTAGAAGGTTATTTATATCCTGCAACGTATTCGTTCTATAAGAAAGATACGACATTAGAAGAAATCGTAATGCCGATGCTTGAGAAAACGAATGCAATCATTGTTCAAAATGAGGCGAAAATGAAAGCGAAGAACTGGGATGTTCATCAGCTTCTTACGCTGTCTTCACTTATTGAAGAAGAGGCTACTGGTTTTACAGATCGTCAAAAGATCTCTAGTGTTTTCTATAATCGTATAGCGAAAGGTATGCCACTTCAAACGGATCCGACGGTATTATACGCGCTTGGAAAGCATAAACAACGTGTATTATACGAAGACTTAAAAGTGAACTCACCGTACAATACGTATGTTGTGAAAGGATTGCCAGTTGGACCGATTGCAAACTCTAGTAAACATTCAGTAGAAGCAGCGTTAGAACCCGCGCAAACAGATTATTATTATTTCTTAGCTGCACCAAGTGGTGAAGTGTATTATGCGAAAACATTAGAAGAACATAATGCATTAAAGCAAAAATATATAACGAAAAAACAGTAAAATGGGGAGGGGTAGCGAAAAAGGTCGCACATCCCTCTTTTTTATGATAAAATATATCGGGTTAAAAACTGGCAGAAGAATCGTTTTTAATATCAAAACGGGACGTACAAGCTAAGGGTGAAGCTGGCTTGTATTTTTATTGCATTCTATGTGTGAAAAGACAAAGTTTTACGCGTCATAGAGGCACTTCTCCATGTAAATAAGGAGGACCAATTATGGAGGATGCAGTTAACGAGTACCTATTATCATTTATTGATCCAAAAGATAAATTAATTCTTGAAATGGAAGAGTATGCAACAGAAAACCATGTGCCGATTATGGATCGACTTGGAATGGAATTTATGCTGCAATTTTTACGTTTAATTGGACCGAAAAGCATTTTAGAGCTTGGAACAGCAATCGGTTATTCTAGTATTCGTATGATGCAAGCTATTCCGAATTCTCGCATTGTGACAGTAGAGCGCAATCGCGAACGATATGAAAAGGCACTTGAATATATAGAATGTTCCCCGGTAACAGACCGTATCTCTGTTATTTACGGTGATGCTTTAGAAACGGGCGAACAAGTGAAAGAACATGGAACATTTGACGTTATTTTTATTGATGCAGCGAAAGGGCAATATCGTCGCTTTTTTGACTTATATGAACCGTTATTAAATCCTGGTGGCGTTATTATTTCAGATAATGTTATGTACCATGGCCTGGTAACGACAAAAGAGAAAATTGAAAATAGACGTACACGTGGTTTGATTCGTCGTATTAAGACGTACAATGAATGGCTTATGAACCATGAAGGATATGATACAACGATTTTCCCGATTGGTGATGGAGTGGCTGTAAGTAAAAAGAAAGGGTGACAAAGGTATGAAGAAACCTGAATTGTTAGTAACGCCTAGAGCAGTGGCGGATATCGAACCTCTTGCAAAAGCAGGAGCAGATGCAGTAATGATCGGTGAACAAAAGTTTGGTTTACGTTTAGCAGGAGATTTTTCACGTGAAGATGTGAAAGAAGCTGTAAACATTGCACATGAAAATGGTGTGAAAGTATACGTTGCAATGAATGCGATGTTCCATAACGATAAAGTAGAAGAATTAACGGACTATGTTGCATTTTTAAATGAGATACATGTAGATGCGATTGTTTTCGGAGATCCAGCGGTATTAATGGCTGTTCGTGAAGTTGCACCAAACATGCAGTTACACTGGAATACAGAAACGACAGCAACAAACTGGTTTACTTGTAACTATTGGGGACAAAGAGGTGCGAAACGCGCTGTATTAGCTCGTGAGCTTAGCTTAGATGAAATTGTTGAATTAAAAGAAAATGCTGAAGTGGAACTTGAGGTGCAAATTCACGGTATGACTTGCATGTTCCAATCAAAGCGTTCATTAGTCGGAAACTACTTTGAGTATCAAGGTCGTAATCTCGATATTGAAAAGAAAAAGTATGAAGAGAATATGTTCTTATATGATCCAGAGCGCAATAATAAATATCCAATTTATGAAGATGAAAATGGTACTCATATTATGAGTCCAAACGATATTTGTTTCATTGATGAGTTAGAGGAACTAATCGATGCTGAAGTTGATAGCTTAAAAATCGAGGGTGTACTAAAAAGTTCTGAATACATTATTGAGGTAACGAAGAAATATCGTAAAGCAATTGATTTATGTGTAGAAGATCGTGATGCGTATTATGACGTGAAAGACGATTTATATAACGAGATAGAAGAAATGCAACCAGTAAATCGTCCGTTAGATACAGGGTTCTTCTTTAAAGAGACGGTTTATTAAACGAGGAGGGTGTAGGAAATGACTGTACAAGAAATTTCACGAGTGATCGATGGC
Source organism: Bacillus cereus group sp. MYBK30-2 (assembly GCF_051915945.1). NCBI lineage: Bacteria > Bacillati > Bacillota > Bacilli > Caryophanales > Bacillaceae > Bacillus > Bacillus cereus group sp. MYBK30-2. The sequence goes on along the minus strand of NZ_JBQAFR010000002.1, from coordinate 1,010,083 downwards.
AAACGCGTTATTGTGAAGAAACCTGAACTGTTAATCCCTGCGGGTAACTTAGAAAAATTAAAAGTAGCTATCCATTATGGGGCAGATGCTGTATATTTAGGTGGACAAGAATTTGGTCTTCGTTCGAATGCAGGTAACTTTACGCTAGAAGAAATGGCAGAAGGCGTTGAGTTCGCAAAGAAATATGGAGCAAAAATATACGTAACTACAAATATCTTTGCACATAATGAAAATATGGACGGGCTAGAGGAATATTTAAAAGGGATTGAAAAAGCTGGCGTAACGGGAATTATCGTTGCCGATCCGCTTATTATTGAGACATGTAAACGTGTAGCGCCTTCTGTTGAGGTGCATTTAAGTACACAACAATCACTATCCAACTGGAAAGCAGCACAGTATTGGAAGGAAGAAGGTTTACATCGTCTCGTATTAGCTCGTGAAGCAAGCTATGAAGAGATGAAAGAAATTAAAGAAAAAGTGGATATTGAAATTGAAGCATTCGTCCATGGTGCAATGTGTATCGCATATTCAGGAAGATGTACATTAAGTAACCATATGACAGCGCGTGACTCTAACCGTGGTGGTTGTTGTCAATCTTGTCGCTGGGACTATGATTTAGTTCAAACAGTATCACAACATAAAGATGCAAAAGAGCTTCCTCTATTCCAAGAAGAAGATGCTCATTTTGCGATGAGTCCAAAAGACTTAAATTTAATTTTATCAATTCCGAAAATGATTGAAATTGGAATTGATAGCTTGAAAGTTGAAGGACGTATGAAATCTATCCATTACGTAGCGACTGTAGCAACTGTATATCGTAAAGTAATTGATGCGTATTGTGCGGATCCGGATAATTTTGAGTTTAAACAAGAATGGCTAGATGAGCTTGATAAATGTGCAAATCGTGATACAGCTCCTGCATTCTTTGAAGGGGTTCCAGGACATCAAGAGCAAATGTTTGGAAATCATAGTAAGAAAACAACGTATGATTTCGCTGGTTTAGTGTTAGATTATAATGAAGAAACGGGCATCGTAACGATTGAGCAACGTAATCATTTCAAACCAGGACATGAAGTGGAGTTCTTTGGACCAGAAATAGAAAACTTTACGCAGACGGTGGAGAAAATTTGGGATGAGGATGGAAACGAATTAGATGCAGCGAGACATCCGTTGCAAATCGTGAAATTCAAAGTGGATCAACCAGTGTATGTGAATAATATGATGCGCAAAAGCATACTTCAATAAGAAAGAGTGATAGTCGAATGGGGACGAATAAGCCTGTTGTAATTGGAATTGCTGGTGGCTCAGGATCAGGTAAAACGAGTGTAACGAAAGCGATTTTTGACCATTTTCAAGGTCATTCTATTTTAATCTTAGAGCAAGATTATTATTACAAAGATCAAAGCCATTTACCAATGGAAGAGCGTTTAAAAACAAATTATGATCATCCGCTTGCGTTTGATAATGATCTGTTAATTGAACATTTGCAGCAGTTGCTTGCATATGAGCAAATTGATAAGCCTGTATATGACTATACATTGCATACGCGTTCAGAAGAAATTATTCCAGTTGAGCCGAAAGATGTAATCATTTTAGAAGGAATTCTTATTTTAGAAGACCCACGTCTTTGTGAGTTAATGGACATTAAGCTATTCGTTGATACAGATGCTGACCTTCGTATTCTGCGCCGCATGCAACGTGATATTGAAGAGCGCGGTCGTACGATGGATTCAGTTATTGATCAATACGTAAGTGTTGTACGTCCAATGCACAATCAATTTATTGAGCCTTCTAAGAAATTTGCGGATATTATTATCCCTGAAGGTGGACAAAACCACGTTGCAATTGATATTATGGTGACAAAAATTGCAACAATTCTTGAACAAAAAGTAAATTTGTAATAGCATAGTAAAAGATATTCGATAGGAAGGGATTTTTTCCCTTCCTATCGAATACAATGAAACATGCAACCTCATCTATATATAGGTGAGGGCATATTTATATCAAGTTTCCATACATATCTTCTTTATGTAAAGAAAAATTGGGAATAAGGGGTTGTATGTGACAACTCCGCTAGTGCAAGCGTACTAGAAACCTCCGCTATACATAAAAGCGGGGGAGTTTTCATATGGAACTCCTCTTTTTTCAGGGGATTGGTATATAAAAGGAGTGGAAAATATGGCAACAGAAAAAACATACCCTATGACGCAAGAGGGTAAGCAAAAACTAGAGAACGAAGTTGAGCAATTAAAAACAGTAAGACGTAAAGAGGTTGTAGAGCGTATTAAGATCGCACGTAGCTTCGGAGATCTTTCTGAGAACTCTGAGTACGATGCAGCGAAAGATGAGCAAGCATTCGTAGAAGGACGTATTACACAACTGGAAAACATGATTCGTAATGCGGTTATCATTGAAGACAATGGTGAAGAGTCTACAGTTGTAACATTAGGTAAAACAGTAACATTTAAAGAGTTACCAGGTGGAGACGAAGAAGCTTACACAATCGTAGGTAGCGCAGAAGCAGATCCATTCGAAGGAAGAATTTCTAACGATTCTCCAATCGCAAAAAGCTTATTAGGTAAGCAAATTGGTGAGAAGGTAGCAATCCAAACACCAGGTGGAGAAATGCAAGTAGAAATTATCTCTGTAAAATAATAAAAAAGATTCTCCCAATTGGGGGAATCTTTTTTATTATTTTAACTTTTTTATACAAATAAAAAGCTGTTAGAACTTTCAAACGGTTCGACAGGAAAGGACAATAAACTACTAAATAGTTTGATATCATAATTGAGGACTTTAAGTATATTGAGGTAATATAGCTTTAAATTTTGCAGTTTGTATAAATAAAACAGTACCTCGTCTAAACTACAATAGACGAGGTGTTTTTTTTATGAAAATGAAACGGAGAATTATAATTGTTTTAATTTGTTTTATGGGTATGATTTTTTTATTACTTTGTCGTTTAATCCAAATACAGATTATAGATACAGAATCGTTTACTGACCGAAATATTAATTTGATTGAAAAAAGTGTTACGCAGCGCACACAATCACTTACAGTAGATAATGGAAGAGGTCATTTTATAGATCGAAATGGTAAGGAAATTGGTGAAGAGAAATATCCAGTTTTAATTATTTTCCCATTTTTACAAATAAAAAATGACATGTTAGAGAAAATTGCGCATATCATTGGTGTGTCGAGACAAGAGATAAGACTGCAAATAAAAAATAAGAATGAAGCATTTATATTACGAAGGGGGAATATCCCATTTCAATTAACGGTCGAGCAGATGGAGAAGGTAAATCGCTTAGATATTTTAGGTATTGTAGCAGCAGAAGTTCGATTGAAGCAAACGGGAGAGGCAAATCATTTAATAGGTGATGTGGGAGAGAATGAACAGGAATTTCAAAAGCGTTATGGAGAAATGAAAAAACTTTCGAAACAAACGCCAATTGGTATTTCCGGATTGCAGCAATCATTTGATGAATTTTTACTAACTGATGGAGAGGCGAAAGTACTATATCAAGTGGATCGACAAGGAGAACCGATTTTCGGGAAACAGGCGAAATATACTTCACCAGGAAATCCATTTTATCCAGTTACTATTCAAACGACAATACATAAAACGTTGCAACGCCAGGCAGAAAAGATTATCGATGAAAACGGAATAAAAAAAGGTGGGTTAGTATTACTAGACATAAAGAATAGTGAAGTTTTAGCAATGGTAAGTAAGCCATCTTTACAGATGAGTGATAGGAGTGTATATAAAGCTACACTTGAAAATCAAATGTTAACTCCTCATTTTCCGGGGTCTGTTTTTAAAACAGTGGTTGCAGCAGCAGTAATTGATGAGAATTTGGTGCGGTTTAATCGTGCATTTAACTGTAATACGGATTTATACGATGAAAATCTGCCACAAGTTATGATGGGGTCATTAAATTTTAAGGAAAGCTTTGCTAGAAGCTGTAATCGGACGTTTGCCGCATTAGGTAACGAACTAATGCAAAAGGATAGTGAAGTTTTAGAAACGTACTTAGAGGCCTTAGGAGCAAGTCAGAAGGTAGGGTGGAAAGGTTCCGTATTTCATACACCGGAATTTGAGCAATTGCCAGAAGAAAAGAGTGCTATTATTTGGGGAAGCGAAGAAAATAAAGATAGTAGAAAAGCGATTGCCCAAACGATGGTCGGACAAAAAGATGTACGCGTGTCACCTCTAGCTATAGCGAATATGATGGCGACAATTGCTAGAGATGGAGAGAAGCTGGAAGTGAAAGCTGTGAAAAAAATAGTGTATAAAAATGGAACCGACTTTTTTACATTTGAAAACCATAAATTAAATGGGAAACAACTTTCTTATGAAACGGTGAAAAAACTACAAGAGTTATTAAGAGGCGTTGTAACGATGGAGAAGGGAACAGGAACGGCATTTCGTTCGTTACCACTAAGTGTCGCTGGAAAATCTGGGACGGCACAAACAGGAAAAGGAACGAAGGTGAATCGCTGGTTTGCAGGTTATTTTCCATATGAAAACCCAAGATATGCTTTAGTTGTAGTTGATATAGAAACAGATAGTAACGTAAATGTAGTTACACCAGTTTTTACAGAACTGGTAGAAGCAATTCATCAATTAGAAAATGAAAAGTAATCTTGCAATTATTTATGAAATGTTTTCATTTCGTGAAAATATTATTGTAAATGTTCAACCTTTCTAGATTTAATGTTACAATAGCAAGTATGAAAAACTGCATGGAGGTTTGAAGAATGGCAGGAGGATCTAGATTTCAACAGAAACAACAAAAACGTCGTCAAAACGGTGTTTTAAATATTGCGATTGCTATTGTATTAGTAGCAGTAGCTATAGTAGCATATCAATTGTTTGTTCCTGATACAAAAGAGCAAGCGTCTCCTAGTGATAAAAAAGTAGCTCAGCAAACAACAAAAGAGAATAAAGCTGAGAAAGCTAAAGGTAAAGAAGAGACGAAGAAGAACGAGCAAGAAAAAGCAGAGGCTAAGAAAAAAGAAGAAGAGAAGCAAAAGGCTGAAGAAGAAAAGAAGCAAAAGGCTGAAGAAGAAAAGAAAAAAGCTGAAGAAGAAGCAAAAGCTAATGAGAAAGTATCAGCTGAAAAAACACAGCCAAAGGCAACAGATGCTTATACGAAACCTTCTTGGAAGCCAGTAGGTACAGAACAAGGTGCAACACCTGCGATGACGTTTAAAAAAGGTACAGCAGATTGGAATGAGATGAATCAAGCGATTTCCGCTGCAATTGATGTTCCAGTAGAGCAATTAGTTATTCATAGAATCGGAAATAACGGTAAGAATAAAGCCTACGGTAACGTACAAGATAAGCAATCAGGTAAAAAATATTATGTAAACATTGATTGGGTAGATAATGAGGGCTGGAAACCAGTACTTGTTCAAACTCTAAACTAAAAAAGAGAGGCTCTTAGGAGCTTCTCTTTTTTAGTTAGCGTAATTTCTTTAATTTAAAATGAACAACCGCACTATAATAAGGTCTTTTGCTTTCAGAATCCATAATCATTTGATGCGAGATATGATGTACTTCGAGCATAAGTGCTTTATTATTATCAATTTGCTCACTAATTTTTTTTTCTAAAGAAGCTAAGTCCGCCGCTTCAAAAAACTCTACTTTATCTTCTAACATTTCAAAGGTAAATGACACGAAGACGACCCCTCTCCTATGTAATCACCTATAGTGTAACAAAGAAAAGAAGGAAATACTATGTGCATTTCAATTGACATTTTTAGAAAGAGGGAATATCATACTGATAAAACCGATAAGAAAAAGGGGAATTTTTATGGGCATAGAATTTAATGGTTTATTTGATGAATGGGCTCATACGTACGACTCATTTGTACAAGGCGAAGATATACAATATAAAGAAGTTTTCGCCCATTATGAGGACATTTTAGAGGATGTAGTTAACAAGTCATTTGGCAACGTATTAGAATTCGGTGTTGGTACTGGCAATTTAACAAATAAATTATTACTTGCTGGTCGCACAGTTTACGGTATAGAACCGTCACGCGAAATGCGTACTATTGCAAAAGAGAAATTACCAAAAGAGTTTTCAATTACAGAGGGTGACTTTCTTTCATTTGAAGTCCCAAATTCAATTGATACTATTGTGAGCACCTATGCATTTCATCATTTAACAGATGAAGAAAAAGACGTAGCAATTGCGAAGTATAGTCAATTGCTAAACAAAGGTGGTAAAATAGTGTTTGCTGATACAATATTTGCAGATCAAGATGCATATGATAAAACTGTTGAAACAGCAAAACAAAGAGGTTTTAATCAGTTAGCAAACGATTTGCAAACAGAATACTATACACGTATTCCTATCATGCAATCTATTTTTGAAAACAATGGCTTCCATGTAACGTTTACGAGATTAAATCATTTCGTATGGGTAATGGAGGCAACTAAGCAATAGAAAGAGGGATTAGATTGAGAATTGCTGTAATTGGAGCAATGGAAGAAGAAGTACGTATTTTACGTGACAAACTAGAACAAGCAGAAACAGAAACTGTTGCAGGTTGTGAATTTACGAAAGGGCTATTGGCAGGACATGAAGTAATCTTGCTAAAGTCTGGTATTGGTAAAGTAAATGCAGCGATGTCAACGACAATTTTATTAGAAAGATATAAACCTGAAAAAGTAATCAACACTGGTTCAGCTGGTGGATTCCATCATTCTTTAAATGTTGGAGATGTGGTTATTTCAACAGAAGTTCGTCATCATGACGTAGATGTTACAGCATTTAACTACGAATATGGTCAAGTGCCAGGAATGCCACCTGGATTTAAAGCTGATGAGGCATTAGTTGCATTAGCTGAGAAATGTATGCAAGCAGAAGAAAATATTCAAGTTGTAAAAGGTATGATTGCAACAGGTGATTCATTTATGAGTGATCCGAACCGCGTTGCAGCAATTCGTGATAAATTTGAAGACCTTTATGCAGTAGAAATGGAAGCAGCAGCTGTTGCGCAAGTATGCCACCAATATGAAGTTCCGTTTGTTATTATTCGTGCACTTTCTGATATTGCTGGCAAAGAATCAAATGTTTCATTTGATCAATTTTTAGATCAAGCAGCTCTTCATTCTACAAACTTTATCGTAAAAGTACTAGAAGAGTTAAAGTAATGTAACAAAAAGGCAACTGTCTCATATAAAGAAAATACATACAGTTGCCTTTTCTTTATTGGCAAATAAGGGGGAGAACACGATGAATGTATATCGTGGCGTTCATGAGTTGATTGGCCATACACCACTCATAGAAATTACTCGTTTTTCACTTCCGAAAGGAGTCCGTTTATTTGCAAAGCTTGAATTTTACAACCCAGGCGGAAGCGTTAAGGATCGTTTAGGAAGGGAATTAATCGAAGATGCACTAGAAAAAGGGCTTGTTACCCAGGGCGGAACAATTATTGAACCGACGGCTGGAAATACTGGCATTGGACTGGCACTTGCAGCGTTAGAACATGATTTACGCGTCATTGTTTGTGTACCAGAGAAATTTAGTGTTGAAAAGCAAGAATTAATGAAAGCGTTAGGTGCAACGGTCGTGCATACACCGACTGAGCAGGGAATGACCGGCGCAATTGCAAAGGCAAAAGAATTAGTAAAGGAAATACCAAATTCATACTCTCCAAGTCAGTTTGCTAATGAAGCAAATCCTCGTGCTTATTTCAAAACACTAGGTCCTGAACTTTGGGATGCACTGAATGGAGAGATTAACATATTTGTTGCAGGGGCAGGAACTGGCGGTACGTTTATGGGAACTGCGTCTTATTTAAAAGAGAAAAACATTGATATTAAAACGGTTATTGTAGAACCAGAAGGATCTATTTTAAATGGTGGTAAGGCTGGTTCACATGAAACAGAAGGAATTGGCCTTGAATTTATTCCACCATTTTTAAAAACATCTTATTTCGATGAAATTCATACGATTTCTGATCGAAATGCATTTTTACGTGTAAAAGAATTGGCGCAAAAGGAAGGTCTTCTCGTTGGAAGTTCTTCAGGAGCGGCATTCCATGCAAGCTTGCTTGAGGCTGAAAAAGCAAAACCAGGTACAAATATTGTAACGATTTTTCCAGATAGTAGTGAGCGTTATTTAAGTAAAGATATATACAAAGGATGGGAATAAAAAATGAGAGCAAAGACAAAGTTAATTCATGGTATTCGCATAGGAGAACCTTCAACTGGATCTGTAAACGTACCGATTTATCAAACTAGTACGTACAAACAAGAAGCAGTTGGTAAGCATCAAGGATATGAATATTCACGAACAGGTAATCCAACTCGTTCAGCTTTAGAAGAAATGATTGCAGTATTAGAAAATGGTCATGCTGGATTTGCATTTGGTTCAGGGATGGCAGCTATTACAGCAACAATTATGTTATTCTCAAAAGGAGATCACGTCATTTTAACAGATGATGTTTACGGTGGAACATACCGCGTTATTACAAAAGTACTAAACCGTTTCGGCATTGAGCATACCTTTGTAGATACAACAAACCTAGAGGAAGTTGTAGAAGCAATTCGCCCAAATACGAAAGCGATTTATGTGGAAACACCAACGAATCCGTTACTGAAAATTACTGATATTAAGAAAATATCCACTCTTGCAAAAGAGAAAGATTTATTAACAATTATTGATAACACATTCATGACGCCGTATTGGCAGTCACCGATTTCTTTAGGAGCAGACATTGTACTTCATAGTGCAACAAAATATTTAGGTGGGCATAGTGATGTGGTTGCAGGCCTAGTTGTTGTAAATAGCCCACAATTAGCAGAAGACCTTCATTTCGTACAAAACTCAACAGGAGGCATTCTTGGACCACAAGATAGCTTCTTACTACTTCGTGGTTTAAAAACACTAGGAATTCGTATGGAAGAGCATGAAACGAATTCACGTGCAATTGCCGAGTTTTTAAATAACCATCCAAAAGTAAATAAAGTATATTATCCAGGTCTTGAATCGCATCCAAATCACGAATTAGCAACAGAACAAGCAAATGGATTTGGTGCAATCATCTCATTTGATGTAGATAGTGAAGAAACATTAAATAAAGTGCTAGAAAAACTACAATATTTTACACTTGCTGAAAGCTTAGGAGCAGTAGAAAGCTTAATTTCTATTCCATCACAAATGACACATGCATCTATTCCAGCTGATCGCCGTAAAGAATTAGGAATTACAGATACATTAATTCGTATTTCTGTCGGTATTGAAGATGGTGAAGATTTAATTGAAGATTTAGCACAAGCGTTAGCATAATAAAAATGTACTGCTCATATAGAGCAGTACATTTTTATTATGCTAATTTGTGAAATGTTTCACAAATTAGACACACACAAATGAAATGATTTCCTGTATATTAAATTCATGAAATGTTACTCACGAACAAACTTGTGAAATATTTCACAAATAATGAGATTCATGTAAGAAGGCAACTCTATTTTTTTTACGATAATAGGGACTTATTTTGACCTATAGGGACATATAAGGACCACGATAGTAGAATAGGAGGAAATTTACATGGTAGTCAAAGAGAAAGTTGTAAATGAAATGCAAGAGGTAAAAGAGATGATTGATACGTTAGTGAAGAACGGTCAAAAAGCTTTACAAGCATTAGATAGTTTTACACAAGAGCAAATTGACAACATTGTTCATGAAATGGCACTAGCAGGTGTTGATCAACATATGCCACTTGCGAAATTGGCTGTTGAAGAAACGGGCCGTGGTGTATATGAAGACAAATGCATTAAAAATATTTTTGCCACTGAATATATTTGGCATAGCATAAAGAAAGATAAAACGGTAGGAATTATTCACGAAGATCCTCATGAAGAAATAATAGAAATTGCGGAACCTGTCGGTGTAGTAGCAGGAGTAACACCAGTAACTAATCCAACGTCGACAACGATGTTTAAAGCATTAATCGCAATAAAAACGAGAAATCCAATTATTTTCGCATTTCACCCTTCTGCACAAAATTGTTCCATTGCAGCGGCGAAAACAGTATATGATGCAGCAGTGAAGGCTGGTGCACCAAAGCACTGTATTCAATGGATTGAAAGACCTTCTGTCGAAGCAACGAAACAATTAATGAACCATGAAGGTGTTGCACTCGTTCTAGCAACTGGAGGAGCTGGTATGGTGAAATCAGCTTATTCTACTGGCAAACCAGCGTTAGGCGTAGGCCCTGGTAATGTACCATGTTATATAGAGAAATCGGCACATGTTAAACGAGCTGTTAATGATTTGATTTTATCGAAAACGTTTGATAACGGAATGATTTGTGCATCAGAACAAGCTATCATTGTAGATAAGGAAATTTATGATGATGTTAAAACAGAAATGATTGCAAACAATTGTTACTTTGTAACAGAAGAAGAGAGAAGAAAATTAGAAAAGCTTGTTATTAATGAAAATACATGTGCAGTAAATAGCGATATTGTAGGGAAATCAGCGCAGTATATTGCCGAATTAGTTGGGATTACTGTGCCTGAGAATACAAAAATGCTTGTAGCTGAAATACAAGGTATCGGAGCAGCGTATCCACTATCTCGTGAGAAACTGAGCCCAGTATTAGCTTGTGTAAAAGCAAATTCATTAGAAGAAGGATTAACATACTGCGAAGGAATGTTAGACCTTGGTGGCTTAGGGCATTCAGCAGTCATTCATTCTACAAATAAAGAAGTACAAAAACAATTTGGATTACGCATGAAAGCTTGCCGTCTCATCGTAAATGCACCTTCATCACAAGGGGGAATTGGCGATATATATAACGGATTTATTCCATCACTTACGCTTGGTTGTGGTTCTTACGGGAAAAACTCAGTTTCCCAAAACGTAACGGCGACTCATTTATTAAATATAAAAAGGCTGGCAAATAGAAAAAAGAATATGCAATGGTTCAAATTACCACCAAAAATTTATTTTGAAAAACATGCGACAGCATATTTGGAAAACATGCCTAATATTTCACGTGCATTTATTGTAACGGATCCAGGAATGGTGGAGCATGGTTATGTAGATACAGTTACACACTATTTACGTAAACATGTAAATGATGTGAAAGTTGAAGTTTTCTTTGAAGTCGAGCCAGATCCATCAGATGAAACTGTTTTTAAAGGTGCGGACATGATGAAAAGCTTTAAACCAGATGTAATTATCGCACTTGGTGGTGGTTCAGCTATGGATGCAGCAAAAGGGATGTGGCTATTCTATGAGCACCCAGAAACAACATTCTATGGAATTAAACAGAAGTTTTTAGATATACGAAAACGCACATGTAAATATCCGAAATTAGGAAATAAAGCGCAGTTTGTTGCAATTCCAACAACATCAGGAACAGGGTCAGAAGTGACGCCATTTGCGGTTATTACAGATAAGAAAAATAATATAAAGTATCCGCTCGCAGATTATGAATTAACACCAGATGTAGCGATTGTTGATCCACAATTTGTAATGACAGTACCACCTCATGTAACAGCAGATACTGGCATGGACGTATTAACACATGCAATTGAAGCGTATGTGTCTGTTATGGCAAATGACTATACAGATGGTTTAGCATTAAAAGCAATTGATCTCGTATTTAAATATTTACCGAGAGCATATAAAGATGGAAATGATGAAGAAGCTCGAGAAAAAATGCATAATGCTTCCGCAATCGCAGGTATGGCATTTGCAAATGCATTCCTAGGTATTAATCACAGTTTAGCACATAAACTTGGACCAGAATTCCATATTCCACATGGGCGTGCAAATGCAATTCTTATGCCGCACGTAGTCCGCTATAATGCTATTAAGCCAAGAAAACACGCATTGTTCCCAAAATATGAGCACTTTGTAGCGGATGAACGCTATGCACATATTGCGAGAATGCTCGGACTTCCAGCAAGCTCAACAGCAGAAGGTGTGGAATCACTCGTTCAAGCAATTATTGCGCTTGGAAAAAGCTTGAATATTAATATGAGCATTGCAGGGCAAGGAGTTGCTAAAGAACAATTTGAAGAGGTTGTCGGAGTGTTAGCAGAAAGAGCTTTTGAAGACCAATGTACAACAGCTAATCCAAAATTACCGCTTATTTCAGAACTGAAAGAAATTTATATGGAGGCATATAAAGGCCTGTAATAGATATGAAAGAGTCGCATTTAAGCGGCTCTTTTTCTTTGGAAAACATCTCCCAGATTGGCTCTATTTACTTGTCTTTAAGTTTTATAGAATATGATACAGTGAGGAGGGGAGTGATAAATAAATGAAAGAATTACAACAAAAAATAGCAGATTATATTCGATTCGGACAAGTGCTTCTTGCAGTAAGTACATTTTTGATGGTTGGTTTATTAATTCCGAATGGAGCAAAAGAGACGGTACAAACTTTTGTTATGATGGGGAGTATCATATTATTTTTAAGTTTGTCATTCCTCTTCTTTAAGCGTGTTAAAGCGATGCGTGATCAATTAGAGGAGAGCGAATATGAAGAGAATTGTTAAATGAGGCGCTACGAAAAGAAGAACTCTTTTTGTAGCGTTTTTTTGTTTTTGTAGAAACTGTATGCGTTTCATATTGACAATGATAATCCTTGTCAATTAAAGTAGAATAGTAATTAATGATTATCATTATCAATTAGAGGTGAAGGAATGAAAAAATCTGTTACGCTGTTTACAGTGATCGTTTACTCGTATTAAAGCGAGGAAAGATTCAGTATGATGGTGTACCAGAAGAAGTGTTATGTCATCAAATGTTTCAACATGTATTTGGCATAGAAGTAGATATTTTTCAAGGAAACGACAAGCCATTTTTTACACCGAAACGAATTTGTGAAAAAGGAGCAGAGAGATGCAAACAGAGAAACGTATTACCACTGAATTAGTAAGAGAATTTGTTATGGCAGCTCATGGAGATCTAGAAAGAGTACAGGAGATTTTGGCCGAATCACCTAGCTTACTGCATGCTTCTTATAATTGGGGCGGCTCAGATTGGGAAAGTGCATTAGGAGCAGCGGCCCATGTAGGGCGTAAAGATATTGCTCTTTATTTACTGGAAAAGGGAGCTCGGATGGATATTTTTGCAGCAGCCATGCTTGGAGAGTTAGACGTTGTACAAGCTATTTTAGTAGTACAGCCAGAAGCATTATCTGCACCTGGCCCGCATGGCATCTCGTTGCTTCAACATGCACGAATGGGTGGAGAAAAAGCTCAACGTGTATTTGAATACTTAACGGTGCTTTCTTAATGACCGCAAAAGTTCTTATGGGCGGTAAACTTTCCACTTGAAAAATTGGTAAGTTTACCGCCCGTTAGAACGGGATAAGTATCTAGTATATTTCGAAAGCCTACACCCCCTCAGTTGTAGTTTTCTTTATACTAGTTATGATATGGATGCAGTAGACACTCTTTTGTCTACTGCTTTTTTTTTGATATAATACAACTTAATAAGACTGAATCTTCTTTCTTTTTAGGGATTTTCTTAATACAAAGCATTCAACACTTACGTAATTTGAGATATGTTGTTATGTAATGAGGTTCAAAATGATGGGAGTGAATAAAATAGTGTTCCATACAGATCGTCTACAATTTCGCAAATATACAATGGAGGATTTAGAGTTCTATGCTTCGTTATGGGGGAATGAGAAGGTAATGCGTTATATTGGAAATGGAACGTTAAAAACATACATGCAATGTAAAAAAAGTTTGGAGGAGTGGGTACTTCCGAATTATAAAAATGGTCTCGGTTTATTTGTAATGATTGAAAAGGAAACGGGCATACGAATTGGTCATGCAGGGCTTGTCCAGCAGAAAGTAGATGGAAAAGAGGAAATTGAGATTGGCTATTGGCTACTTCCTAAGTATTGGAGAAAAGGGTATGCGAAAGAGGCAGCGGCAGCATTTCGAGACTATGGTTTTCAAGCGTTACAAATGAATAAATTAATTTCACTTATTAATCCGAACCACCCAGCTTCAATATTTGTCGCCAGAAAAACAGGGCTTAGCTATGAAAAAACAACTGCATTTCATGGAATTGATGTCCTAGTTTATTCTATTAAGAGAGTTGGATGAAAAACTCATTTTTTTAAAGGTAATAAGTATCTTTTGAAGAATGGTATATAAAAATAAAAGGAGGGATTAAATGTATATTTATCATAATGGACTAATTATTCGTGAAGGAACGAATGGAGTGCCAGCATATGCGATTAAGACATTATTTGAAGATGCTGGCTGGAGTAATGATAATATCCCTTCTTGGCAAATTGAAAAGTTTACGATTGCATTTGAAAATTCAACATGGGCTTTCACAATTTGGGATGAAGAAGAGATGGTCGCGATGGTTAGAGTGATTTCTGATCAAATCATGGTTGCTAACATAGTAAATTTAGTTGTGAAATGTGAGTATAGAGGAAAAGGATTAGGTAAGAAACTTGTGGCTCTTTGTTTGCAAAAGCTTCCGCATGGCGATTGGTTTGCGCATACATCTGCTAACAATTTCGATTTTTATAGAAGTTGTGGTTTTGAAGTAAGAGAGTTATCAAGAAATGGAACATGTGCGTACTACGGATACCAAGTTGCAAAAAGGGATGGCCATCGATAAATGAGCGGAAAGTAAAGAAAAATCATAGTTAAGTAATTCTGATTCTTTTCATAATAGAAAATGAATTGAGGCTCATTTTATGGTAAAATGAAAGAAAATTCAGTTATTATTAGGGGGATAAAAATGAGTATAAAAGTTGGGGATGTATTTAAATACGAAAGAAAGTTTACCGAGGAAGAAGTTTTTGAATTTGCAAATATTACAGGCGATAAAGGTAGACATCATATGGAATATGATGAGAATGGACGATTAATGGTTCATGGTTTATTGACTGCTAGCATTGGGACGAAAGTAGGCGAAGAGTTACATTACATAGCAAGGGAATTAGTAAGTGAGTTTATTAGACCAGTTTTTACAGGGGATACGATTACTTGTGAATTAACTTTAACAAATATTGAACAAATGGAAGGGTATAAAAAAGTTTCAATAGAGTCAGTTTATCGTAACCAACATGAAAAGACGGTACTAGTTGGGACAAGTTATGGAATTATACGGGAATAAAAAAGAAGCCTGTTTGAAACAGGCTTCTTTTTTATTATTTAGTAAACACGTTTTCGATTTTCCGCATGACTAGAGATAAGTAATAATGCAGTTTCTTCACCTACATTACGAACAATATGAGGAACACATGCATTCCAGGAGAAAGAATCACCTTCTTCTACAATTGCAATATCTTCCCCATGTTGAACTTCTAGTTTTCCACGTAATACAAGGTGACATTCTTCTCCTTCATGAGCATTTGGTGAGTTTTCTTTCGGAAACCCGGTAGGAATTTCTACTAGAGATAGGCGAAGACCACCTTGCTCCGCAACATGTTCAATTCTTTGTTCATCTTTTCCGTATACACTGTATTTACGTTCTTCTTTTTTTACAATTTTCAACCGATCTTTTTGTTCTAATAATAAATAGGGAAGGGGAACGTTTAAAAAATTGGAGATCGTTTCTAAAGTTGAGATAGATGGTGATGTTTTATTATTTTCAACCTGACTCATAAAGCCTTTAGAAAGACCTGTTCCTTCACAAATTTGTGCGATTGTTATCCCTCTACGTTGACGAATTTCACGTATTGCAGAACCAATGTTCATAAAAATCAAGCTCCTTTTTGTAAACAACTATTTGTATCATAGCAAAAAAAATATATTTTTTCCCACTGAAAATGAATTGACGAATAAAAAAAATTAGTGTATGTTTTGTAATGTAAATAAAAGTTCTGTATAAGAAAACTATAAAGGAGAGAAAGAAATGAATCAACATATCGGTAACTTAATTATTCGTATCGTGTTAGGGCTAACGTTCTTTATGCACGGTTTAACAAAATTCCAATCAGGAATTGACAATATTGCAGGGTGGTTCACAAGCATTGGTTTACCAGGAGGACTTGCATACGGTGTAGCAACAGTGGAATTAGTTGGTGGTCTATTGTTAATTCTAGGTTTAGGTGTAAGATATATTGGATTATTATTTGCACTTGTTATGGTTGGAGCAATTGTAAAAGTGAAATGGTCAGCTGGTTTATTAGGAGATGGAAAAAATCCTGGCTTCGAATTAGAACTTGCATTGTTAGCGATGGGTGCGTACTTATTTGTTGCAAAAGCAGACGGTTTTATAGATAATTTCTTAAAAGAAAAAGTGTTTAAAAAAGCTTAATTTACATGGGGGGCTAACAAGATGGGTTTTCAACTTCATCCCGATACAACACTTGATATTGTTCATTTATACGTATCAAATATAAAGAAATCACTAGAGTTTTATACGGAAGTACTAAGCATGAAAGTGTTAAAAGAAGATGAAACAGTCGTTACATTTGGGAATGAAAATGACGAACCACTCCTTATCATTGAAGAAAAGAAAGAAGCTTTTCCGAAACAAAGAGGGAGAACAGGGTTATATCATTACGCAATTTTATTACCAAGCAGACAGGATTTAGCGAATGTTCTTCGTCATCTTGTAGAGATGGTATATCCACTGCACGGCGGAGCCGATCATTACTTTAGTGAAGCTCTTTATTTAGCTGATCCAGATGGAAACGGGATTGAAATTTATCATGATCGCCAAAAAGAAGTTTGGCGTGATGAAAATGGAGAGCTACCATTTGTTAGTAACCCGTTAGCCGGTGAAGAATTATTACAGCAAGGAAGTACATGGAATGGCTTTCCAGCTGGTACTGTGATGGGGCATATTCATTTCCATGTAGCTGATTTGGAAGAAGCGAAACGTTTCTATGTTGATGGTCTTGGTTTTGAAGTAACCATCCCAGCTCGTAATGGAGCGTTGTTCGTATCCGCAGGTGGTTATCATCACCATATTGGTTTAAATACATGGCAAGGTGAAGGGATACCACCGCAAATGCCAAATTCCGTTGGCTTGAAATATTTCACAATTGTACTAGCGGATGAAAAACAAAAAGAACAAGTATGTGAAAGCTTAAAAAATATTGGCAAGATTGCTACGTACAAAGATGGAATATTACAAGTTGAGGACCCATTTGGACATTGTATACATTTCAAAATAAAAGGAGAAGCCTAAAAACGGCTTCTCTTTTTTACTTTCTTATAATTGCTTTTTCGTTTTGTAAAAATAATTCATCAAATTGCTTCGCAAGCTCAAAATCTAGTTTCGTTAAACCTTTTGCATTCCATGATGACAAAGTAATAATGACTGCTTTATACTGGATAAGGATAAATGGATGGTGATTATGTTCTTCTGATAGTTTGGCGGCTTCAGAGACAAATTCGACTCCTTTTAAGTAGTCGGAAAACATATATTTTCTTTCGATCCATTTTTCATCTTTCACTGTCCATTTATCCAGCTTTGCTAATTCCTCTTGTACTTCTTCATTAGTTAATCGTAGCATCATTTTTCACATCCTTTATCTGTAGTAGTGCAAGACCATTGTTAATAAGACGCGTTACAGCTTCGTCAGTTGTGAAGGTAGAAAGTTGTTGTAATAATGCTGCTGATGCTTCATGACCTTTGTTATGTTCTAAAAGCAATTCTAAAATTTCAAGACGAAGCAACCATTCTTTCGGATAAAATTTATTTAATACTTCTTGGATTGCTACTAATTGCTCGACATGCGCGTCGTGTAAAGTACCTTCACCTCGAATATCACGAACCGTTTGATACATACGTTCAAGCTCAATCAGTACAAGCGGATCAGGAGTTTCTTGTACTTCTTCATCTATTGGGAAAAATGCAGCTGCATCTGCCGCTCCTGGGAATACAGAAGTGATTTGTGAGCCGACAGCCATATCAAATGCTCCCCATGAAGGATCAAATAATAAGCGATCTTTATGAGTAACTGTACAATCTATAAAGGAGATAAGAGCAATCTTTTTATCATTCTTTACAATGTCTGTTACTGTTCCTTTTACATGAATACCACTTGCAAAAGTAAACTCTGCACTATTTCCAATTGTAATGCATAATGATTGTAATTGTTCTTCTGTACAATTTTCTAATGCAATATCTCCATCTAGTAAGCCGATTGGTGTCCCGAATCCATCGCTATGCACAGATATAGAATGATTTGCTAACTGTTTATTATGAATTGCTAATGCAGTTGGTGTATTTGTTCTCATATAAATGACTTCACCAGTATCATTTTTAATTGTCTCTGTAAATGTACCTGTAATTTGTAATCCGCTACTTAGCTCAGTTGTAGCATGGTTTTCGGAGCGGATTGCTTTTTCTAATCCTTCTGTGCCACCTGTTTTAAATGCCATCGTTTCAGAGAACTTCTCAAGTGCCTCAGTCAACTCTTCAAATGATTTGCAAACAAATAGCTGTGGCTGCATTTTTGTTACGTCATAAGTTGTACCTGTACAAGCTTCAATTGAGAATGGGACTTTCTTTACAGCATCTGTTAAACAATGCTTACTTTCACCGACAGAGGAAAGGAGACCAGCACCGTAAATTTTCGGGTCATCTATATTACCGATTAAGCCATATTCCACTGTCCACCAGAATAGACGTGAAATTTGTTCTGCTTCTGATAAACCAGAAACTAAGTTTTGTTTTTCGATTACAGCATTTTCAGCAGCTGCAACTTCTTCAGGTGTAGAAGTCGGGCTTTCTTTTACAATCGTTAATGTACGAACAGCTTCGAAAGCTTCATGTTCTTCTTTGGTGGAGAAAGCTTTCGCTCCAATTTGTCCAAATCGTTTCACATATTTTGCATATGTAGGATCAAGTAAAATCGGTGCGTGTCCTGCTGCTTCATGAACGATATCAGGAGCTGGTGTATACTCGATATTTTCTACTTTACGAATATCTGTTGCGATTGGTAGTAATCCGTGCCCCTGAAAGTCAAAGAATGCGACGCCGGGAATAAGTCCGTCAATCGTTACGGCGCCCCAGCCGCTTGGTGCTAAACAGTCATTCATTTCTTCTACTTTTGGAATCGCATCTATATTAATACCAGATGATTGTAGTCCATTAACGTATGCTGGATGAGCAACATCTTTTAAGAAGTTATGGTTTTGTTTCATAATGTAACGCCAAACAGCGTGATTCACCGGCGTGTATTGATCATAATGCTGTGTGGATACGAATGGTTTTAAATGTGATGGAATTTTTGTTTTCTTTGTCATTTAGACATCCTCCTTTTTTTCTATAAAAATGAATACCGGTTCGTATAGCTTGTACCACCTCCTTTCAAAATTGTAAGCGCTTATAGAATTTTATCATAAGATTCGGAATTATTTAACAACTGTTTGTGTGAGAAATAGAAAAAGCCCCTATCGGAACATCCGATAGGGGCGAAAGAATCGCGGTACCACCCTATTTGTAAGTGAAAATATACTTACATCTCAACTAATGATAACGGAAAAACTCCGTCTTTTCCTTCATGCATAAAAGCACTACGAAAAAGAAGCTCCAGAATTGTAATTCGTACTTATATATGTGCTAATTTCCACCGACCATTAGCTCTCTGAAACAGGGATACAAGATACTACTGCGATTCTTTCAACGCGTATATATGAAGTTATTTAAAAGGGAAGGACGCAAAAAAGTCCCTATCGGAATATCCGATAGGGACGATAAAAATCGCGGTACCACCCTATTTGTAAACAACTAATTGTTTACCACTTACTTTAAGATAACGGAAAGATCCGTCTTTCTCTTCATGCATAAAAAGCATTACGGGAAAGAAGCTCCAGAATTGTAATTCACGCTTGTATATGTACTGATTTGCACCAACCATCAGTTCTCTGAGACAGGGATATAAGTCGCTACTAGTATTCCTTCAAAGCCGATATATAATTCGTTCAACTAAACTATGTTTTGTATTATAAAACTATATTTAAAAGCTTGTCAACAATAATTTTATTACTTTACTTCTAAATCAACGTTTAAATTAGATGTATTTCCAGTTGCATCAGTTGCAACAATGAAACTCCCACTAATAAAAGTTCTAATTTTCAGGAAATAAATATTATATTTCTATCGTTAATTATAAAGACGGGTGTTGGCTAAACTATACATTCGACATAATTCATACCAATCTTCTTTGAATTGAAAATTTCTTGGGAAATTTTTGAGGATTATGTCGAATGGCTACAACATGCATATAGCAAGCGGAATGTGAGGGATGCTATAGGGAAAAATAGGGGTGTTATATGAAAAAGTTTATAGTAAGTGGCAGCGTGATTTTGTTTCTTTTTTTCTGTACAATTTCTATTACTAGCGCAGAAAATAATGGAGTAAAAGTTGCTTTTATTCGTAATCATGATCTTTGGATTAAAGTCGGTGAAAAAGAAAAGCAGATTACAAAAGGAGAGTACATAACAGGGCCGAAATGGTCATATGATGGAGGATGGCTTGCATATGCAAAAGGAAAGAAGCGAAATCATCTTGAACTGTATCGGTTGAAAGATGGAAAGAAAGTTACACCGTTTCAATCAGAAGCATCGAATTATCAATGGTCACCAATAGAGAATGTAATTGCATTTGTATTTGCATGTACATTAAATACGTTTGATGCTGAAAAAAAGAAAGCAGATTTTGAAAATGTATCAGCTGGTGTAGGTGACTATGCATGGTATCCTGATGGTAAGAGGTTTCTTGTATCATCTGAAGCGTATTTGCTTCCAACAGGATGGACAGGAGCTCAGCTATATGAAACGGAAAAGGATGCAAATATGAATCCTCATAAGATGAAACATTTATATGCACTACCGAATGAGCATGATGACTTTTTAGCATTAGTTGCAAGTGGATTTAAGTGGTCACCAGATCAAAAGTGGATTTCGTTCTTAGCAGTACCAACAGCTTCTTTGTCAGCGGATAGTAATACACTTTGTTTAATTCGAGCGGACGGCAGTCGTTTTGAAAAAATAAATCAAATGTTGTTAAATACACAATGGTTTCAATGGTCGCCATCAAAAAATATATTGGCGTATATTGAAGGTAGCGGAAGAGTTGCATTAGAGAATAAACATTTAAAAGTAAAAGAATTACCAGCCCTACAGCAAAATACATTTACTCCAAAAGGATATGTTGATTGGGACTTCACATGGAAGAACGATAAAGTAATTATCGTTTCAAGGGCAAAGGAAGCAGAACTATCGATACATCCGGAAAAAAGGCCACTACCAACTTTATATGAGATAAATAGTACAAGCGATGAACAACATCAAATCACAAAGCCACCTTATAATCAAGGTGATTATAATCCTATCTTTATAAAGAAGAGCAACCAATTAATGTGGATACGTTCAAATCGTAAGAAAGCTGATGTATGGCTTGCTTATAGCGATGGGAAATATGAAAAGAAGTGGATTGAAAATATAGATGTACCAGAGTGGTATTATGAGAAATGGAATTGGGAAGATGTCATTTCGGTGAAAGACGAGTAAAAAATCCTGCCTGAAATATAATTTTCAGGCAGGATTTTCAATGTTATTTATGCGTCTTATTTGGCTTTTTTTTCGCAGGGTTTCCATTCCCTTGATGTTTTCTATTTTGTTCATCTTTTGCTTGCTTTTCATGCAATGTATCTAAAAAGTCATTTGAGTTACTCATTTTTATATCTCTCCTTTTTTCATTTCGTCCTAATTACTATAACCATTTAGGAGGAAAATCATGAGATAAAAGTTAAGCACTTAGTTTTCTTCGGTAATATAAGTAAAATATTCCATACGTAATAAATAGCATAAGTAAAACTTGTAACTCTACATTTTCTTTTAAAATAGCCCCGAAAGGGTCTGGCAAGTAAGGGGATTTTTCGCTCGCTCCTAAATCTAACCATTTGTTTAAGAGATTAATGATGCAAAAAATGAAAACACCGGACCAGCTTGCGATAATTGCTTTTTGCTTAATTTTTGCTTCACGTTCATCATCTGTAATCCAAGGATTAGCAGTTTTATCACTATTAAAAAAGCTATTTATGTATCCCTATATGATCATTCCGATAAAGACGATAATCCATTTCATATTTGTGGTCCTTCTCTTCTTGTAAAAAATATTTGACATATATAATTGTAATGTTTTCCAAATATGCATGTCAAATATTTTTTACATATTACTTTTTCATATAGCAGGAATGAAGAATAAAATAGGGAAGGAATATGTGAGACTATTTTATATTGAGAGGAAGAGGAGTATGAAACTTGTCTTTGTTCGTCATGGTGAAGGTGAACATACAAAGGATTTACCATTAAGTTTGCAAGTGGTGAATCCGCCGTTGACGGGAGTAGGAAAGAAGCAGGCTAAATTGCTTCAGTGCGATGTACCATTACAAGACAGGGACATATTAATCACTAGTCCTACACTTCGAACACTACAAACTGCGACAATGTGGAGTTCGAATGTTGCTTGTCAAAAAATCGTTCATCCATATATATCCCCACGCATTTTCCCTTATCGTGAATTAGCTAAAACATTGCCGTGTGATCAATTGTTAGATCGAAAGATAATTAGAAATCTATTTCCACATTTTTCGTTAGAAGAAAGTACAAATGAACTGTTATGGAATGAGGGAATCAATATAATCCGAGAGAAGGAATTTCAACAAATAGTAGGTGAGTTTCTGCATTGGTGCTATCAGTTAAAAGCAGAAAAAGTTTGTATCGTTTCGCATGATGGAACAATTACAGCTTATAGACAATATTTACAAAAAGTAGTTTTAACGAGAGATGATTTTTTAGAAGAAACGGGGATATATCAAATAGATTTATAGGAAGGGGGATGTCAAATGAACATTGCACTAGTAGTTGGCTATAACTCTGATTTGGAAGCGCAATCAATTCGAGCAACACTTGAATATTTTGGGGCGAGAGTTGTGACATATTGGATCGGTAGACCGAAAGATTTCATCGATGTTCTTTCCGGAAAGACTTTATATAAAGATATCAATTATGTTATTTTTTGCTTTCATGGTGATGAAGGGGAATTTGTAATGGAAGAGTTAGGAGAAGATGTGTATGACGAAAATGAACCGAGAGGATACTTTGGTGCAGCAGAAATTAAGAGATATGCAAAATTGCATAATATCCATATTGTAAATAGTGGTTGTACGTTAGGAGAACAAAAACTAGCAGAAGTATTTTTACAAAATGGTGCAAAATCGTATATTCGATCGATAGATTATGTGGATGGAAATGCAGCACTTATGTTTACAATTTGCTTATTTTACGGGCTTATTAATCATAAAAAAACATTAGAAGATGCTTTTCAAGAAGCAAGATTAATTGATGAAAAGCCCCGTACATTTCGATTGTATGAATAATCTAAAATACACTTATTCAAATATAGAATGAACACGTTTTACATTTAGCACACAGTTTTTTAACAATTTTTTCAGTGAAAATGATTATCAACTGTGGTATGATATGTTCAAGTTTTTACAGGTAATAAAAGTTACTATATAAACGTTAGTTTTGGATGTTGTATTCGGATGTCACAAATTATTCATAATTAACATTATAAAAATAAGTAACTAATGTTATTATATTATTTGTAACTAACTTAATTACAACTTTAGGAGGAAGATATGGTTATTCAATTTTTAAGAGAAAACAAAGCAGTTTCTTTTGTATTAGCGATAATCCGAGTATATCTTGGTTACACATGGCTAATGGCTGGAATCGGTAAACTACAAGGAAAAGGATTCGATGCAACTGGTTATCTACAAGGTGCAATTGAAAAATCTAAGGGAGCACAACCGGCGGTTCAATCTTGGTGGGCATCATTCTTACAAGAATTTGCAATTCCAAATGTAGATCTGTTTAATACACTTGTAACGTGGGGAGAAATTTTAGTCGGGATTGGTTTAATTGTAGGCTGTTTAACAAAAACAGCGGTCTTTTTCGGTCTTGTAATGAACTTTTCCTATCTGTTTAGTGGGTCAATTGGTGTAAACCCTGAAATGGTTATCTTATCAATGTTCGTTCTTGTTTCTGGTATGAATGCTGGAAAACTTGGAATCGATGGTTTCGTTATACCGAAAGTATTAGGATCAAAAACTCAAAAACGCCAAAAGCAAGCTGCTTAATATATGAAAACGGGTATCTCAAAAATGAGATACCCGTTTATTTTTCAGCACTTATAGGATTTTTCTCAAAGAAATCTTGTACATACCCTACAAATTCTTGTGGTTCTTGACGAAATGGTGCGTGGTAACCTTTTTCTATAATATGAAAAGTGCTATTTTTTAAGAATTGATGATAAGTTTCTCCTTCTTTCCAAGAAACACTACTATCATTTCTTCCCCATATAATTAAAGTTGGTTGTTTTATTTCATTTGCATTGATTTGAAGACGCCTAGGCCACAATTTCATTTTGTTATAATGTTCTTCATCATTACGTTTAAATTTTACTTTGCTTTCATCATAGTCTGCAACAGAAGAAACTGTACTTAAATCCGTCGACAATTGTGGTTTAGGAGAGCCTTGTTTACTTACTAATGAGTGCGGGCCACCTGTAGCGTCGGTTAAAATAAGATGGGTAACCGCATCAGGATATAAATATGTTAAATTAAGAGAAATTTCTCCGCCCATGGAATGACCGAGTATTGCGAATGTCTCATAACCTAGTTTTTTCATTAACTTATAATATAAGTTCGCATGAGTTGGAAAGGAATAATAAAAGTCCATCGGTTTAGATGAACGCCCAAATCCTAAAGCATCCACAGAAATAATTGTATGATCTTTTGCTAAATCAGAATAAATCTTTTGGAATCCATCTGATGATCCACCGAATCCATGAATCATAAGTAAAGGTGGTTTCTTGCTGCCAATTTGCTTAAAGTAAATCGTTTGACCATCTATTTCAATCATTTTTTCTTCTGTAGTTAATTTCGCAGTAATTGTATTTTTCACTTGTTTTACTTGTTCCACGGGCTTTTCTGCGGCACTACATCCTACTAATAATGCAAGAGTCAGACAGCCCGCCATAAGATAGGTAAGTTGCTTCAATTAGTTGTCCCCTTTCTAGCATAACGCTGCATCTATCATAGCAAATAGCATATTACGGTTTCCAGGAAGTTGATTACTATTCTTTATCATAAGAGGTGAAAGAAGTGTTTCATGGAAATTTGCTGTTTGCAGAAATTGGCGGAATATGAATTGTGAATGCGGAACATCAATGCGTATTGTCCCATTCCACGATTTACAAATCATTTCTAATAATTGAATAGAGTCTGCTTCTTTTTTTGAAATAAGTGGAGTAATACATAGTACATTTCCTTTTTGTATGCATAAAGCAAAAGCATCTATTTGATTATTCCGTTCAATTTTAAATGAGTAAGTTGCTCTTGATAGTAGCGATGAATAAATCTTAGAACGATGTGCACCAGTCGCAGTTTGATCAAGAGAAATTAGAGATTGAAGATCAGTTTGCTGAATTTGTTTTATGGGAACGGAATTTGTATTTATGTAAGTCGCTTGTTTTTCGAAACGATGAATTGTTGTTATTGATTGAAATCCATATGATTGATATAAAGGTTCACCAGCTTTTGTTGCAATGAGCATAATAGGAAGCGGTGAATGAGCTAGTTTTAAGCTGTTGTTTAGCAAGATACGGCCAATGCCTTGTCTTTGAAAATCAGGATGTACGATTAACATGCCGATAGAAGAAAATCCAGGGTCGAATGAAAACACCCCTCCAGATGCAATAAGTTTATTCTCATGTACATAGCCAAAAATTGTGCCAATTGAAAGGTACATATGGAATTGTTCTTTCATAAAACTTTCGTGCTGTAGCCACCCGACTGATTCACAAAGAGAGAGTAAATCTGGAATGGAAGATTCGTTTAGTTTTATTGTTTTCATAAAGGTTCACCAAGTTTCCATTTTATTTTTAAAAATAGAGTTGATATTGTTATGAAATGTAAAGTAAGAGGTTTACGTTAAAAGAAATCTGATTTTTTTATATTTAGTTTGTAAAGGGCGCTATGATTGATATGAAAGGACACAGTTATACAAATTATAACTTATATTTACATAAGTTAACAAAAAATTTACATATAACTAATTTTCTCTTAACAGTCTTCTATTAAATTTGATAGTGGGAAATGAATAACCTAATTAGGGGGACAAAAAAGTGAAAAAGTTCGTAAAAAAAGCATGGCCATTTGCGGTTGTGGCGTCATTGGCAATTACTTCTGTAGCGACGTGGAATTTCACACGCACAGACAGTGTTAAAGCAGATGGGAAAGATAGCGATCAAAAGATTAAAAATGTCATTGTATTAATTGGGGATGGTATGGGGCCTTCATATATGACAGCTCATCGCTACATGAAAGACAATCCAAAAACATTTGAAATGGAATCTACAGAATTTGATAAACATCTTGTAGGAACACAAAAAACATATCCAGAAGATGAACATGAAAATATTACAGACTCTGCATCAGCAGCAACTGCGATGTCAGCAGGTATAAAAACATATAATGCAGCTATTGCAGTTGATAATGATAAAGCAAAAGTAAAAACAGTGCTTGAGCAAGCGAAAGAAAGAGGAAAGTCAACTGGACTTGTTGCAACTTCTGAAATTACACATGCAACACCAGCTGCTTTCGGTGCACATAACATTAGTCGTAAAAATATGGATGAAATCGCAAATGATTACTTTGATGAGAAAATAAAAGATAAGCATAAAATAGACGTTATGCTTGGCGGTGGCGTAAATAACTTTGTTAGAAAAGACCGTAATCTTACCGAAGAGTTTAAGAAGTCTGGTTATAGTTATGTAACAGATCGCAATCAATTATTAAATGATAAAAACGATCAAGTTCTTGGCCTATTTGCACCAGGCGGTTTAGATAAAATGATTGATCGTAATGATAAAACACCGTCATTAGAAGAGATGACAAATGCAGCGATTGATCGTTTGAACAAAAATAAAAATGGTTTCTTCTTAATGGTTGAAGGAAGTCAAATCGACTGGGCTGGACATGATAATGATATCGTTGCAGCAATGAGTGAAATGGAAGACTTTGAAAGAGCATTTAAAGCAGCGATTGAGTTTGCGAAAAAAGATAAAAATACATTAGTTGTTGCAACTGCAGACCATTCTACTGGAGGATTGTCTTTAGGTGCGAATGGTGAGTATAACTTTAAAGTAGAGCCGATTAAAGCTGCGAAACGTACACCAGACTTTATGGCAAATGAGATTGCAAAAGGTGCAAATGTAGAAGAAACATTGAAAAAGTATATTGATCTACAATTAACACCAGAAGAAATTAAAGCTGTAAATGATATAGCTCCATCAAAAGATGTAACAAAGATTGATAATGCGATTGAGGATATCTTCAATAAGCGTTCGGTTACAGGATGGACAACGGGTGGACATACAGGTGAAGATGTGAACGTATATGCATTCGGACCAGGTAAATACTTATTCTCTGGCGTTCAAGAGAATACAAATATAGCTAAACGTGTCTTTGATATTGTTGGCGGCGGCGACCCAAATAAAGGAAGACGCTAATTATAAAAGAAAGTGAGGCATTTTTGCCTCATTTTTTCTTTTTAGGAAGGGTGAAAAGATGAGAGGTTTTACGGGGAAATTAGGAGTCGCTATTCTAGTCGGACTATTGTTAGTTGGTTGTCAATCTAAAGAGGAGCATATAGAAAAGAAAACAGTCGCTAAGAAGATGGAAGAACAAGTACATATAACGAAAGAAGAAGAGGGGGCTATTCAAGGGGTTATTGAAGCATTTGTACGAACGACGAATGAAAAAAAATTTACTGAGCATATGACGTTATTTTCAAACAAAATGCTCGGTGCGGAAGACTTAAAAACACAAAAGGAAGCGGCATTTCAAAAGGGAAATAAGAAAATCGAATTGGAACATATGAATATGAAAGCTCTTAAAGGTGGGCTTGTTATTGTTGAAACAGAGGAAAAGGAAATAGACGGGGGAATTACTCTTCAGAAGAAAGTACAATATGGGCTTGGAAAAGAAGATGAAGGATGGAAAATTGAAGAGGTTCGTACGATAGAAAAGAAATAAAAAAGGTTCTCATAGGAGAGAACCTTTTTAAAGTGGTAATAAAATTTGATTTGAACATGCTTCAATGTCATCAATATCTTGACGGATTGTTGCCATTTTATTATCAAGATCTTCAGCTTTCATAGCAGCATCGTGCAGTTCATCCTTCAAATAATCAGGTATGTTTCCTTCATATTTGTAGTAAAGTTTATGTTCTAAACTTGCCCAAAAGTCCATAGCAAGTGTACGTAATTGAATTTCTGCAAAGACATCTTTCGTACCAGAATTTAGTGACAATGGATATTTTATTATCATGTGTAAACTTTTATAGCCATTTTGTTTTGGGCTAGCGATATAATCTTTTACTTCTACAATTTCCATATCTTCGCGCTTCTCAATAACCTCTTTTAAATGGTAAATATCTTCTACAAAGCAACATGTAATACGGATGCCAATAATATCTTGTAATTGTGTTTGAGCATTTTCAACTGTTGGTGATAAGTTTTTACGCTCAAGCTTCCTAATGATACTTTCGGGTTGTTTAAGTCTAGTTTTTATATGTTCAAACGGGTTGTAGTCTTCTAAAAATTGAGCTTCCCGGTTCATAATTTCAAATTTAGTTTTTAACTCTTCTAAAGCGAATGTATAAGGTAATACAAAAGCTTTCCAGTAGTTAACTGTTGATTGGTTATATTCCATTTATATACACACCTTTTCCTATTTACAAGTGAAGTTGTTATTATACTAAACACCAAATCATGTAGGCGCAAGCAGCAAATGATGAAATCATAAAGCGATATTTAGTTTTCATATTTTCAACTCCTTTCAAATGAAATTTTATATATGAATAAACGCGATTGTTAGTAAGTTCACTATGTACAATTCTTATAGTAATAGATTCATGTGAAATTCGTATGAACTAATTGTTTCAGTTTTTTGTCTTTTTTATAATCGGCAATTTGAAATAGAACTATATATTAAATGAATCATAATAATTACGTTTTATTTGTAATCGTGAATAAATGAGAGGGGAAATACACGTACGTGTAAATATTACATTGGCTTGTACAGAATGTAGTGATTGGAATTATATTTTTAAGAAAAATAAACGAAACAACTCAGAGCGCGTCGAACTAAAAAATATTGTCCACGATTAAAGCGAGTGACACTACATCGTGAAATGAAGTAAAAGATTAGATATATCTCTAGCTTTATTTTAGTCAATTAAATCCTTTTCTGGAATTTTGTTATAATTAACTTAACGTATAACTAAGGAGAGGTATGATGAATCGAAAAGATAAAGAAAGAAAAGAGCAAGTAGCTCATATTATTGAAATTCCAGATGAATATAGGCTTGTTGTAGATGATAAAGAAGGAGTGGATGATCCGCACCATCTATTATGGTGGGAATATAAAGAGGATGAGGAGAAAACGATACAAATTTCGTTAAATAGACATACCGGAGCGTTACTTGAATTAAAAATAGATGATGACGATTATTTTCCGAGTAATAATGAAAAGATGGATGAGAACAAAGCGAAAGAGATTGCAAATAAATTTATAAAAAATCATTTGCGAGAAGGATTTGAGCTTTATACATATGTGTATGTGGAGGATTGGCGAGATTTAAAGGAAGTAAATTATATGCAAGAGGTGAATGGATATCCATTGCCGAATACAAGGTGTGTTGTGCGAGTGCATCCTTCAGGGAATGTTGTGAATTTCTCCTATAACGGACGAAAAAGTATACAAGAAAAGCCGTTATGGCCAATTGAAATTGTTAATGAGAACATCGTTTTAGAAAATCTGAAAGCTAGACAAGATATGAGGCTGGTGTTTGCTGATTTAACATTCTCCTCATGTGCATATGAAAATGGACAAGAAATAAAAGGATATCACCTTTTGTATGAGCCAGAACCTGTCCATGCGTCTATTCATGCAAGTACAGGTAAGGATTTGTTTGGACCAGATCACTATAAATTACCTCCAACAGTAGAGGTTATCAAACCGACAAAAGGTAGTCAACAAGATGATATATTTGCTTTGTTTGATTGGGATAAAGAAAGTTTTACAAAAGTAGATGAGACGGAAAATGAATTTGAAATAAGGATGAAATTTGTACCGAAAGAGGAATTGCAAAAAGAAAGAGAAGAATCCATATTTAATGAATGAATTTTTTAAAAAACATTTGCCGATGTTAAAGTATAATAATTTAGTTGGCATTACTATTAATAAATCAACCAATGAGTTAATTGGCTTTATAAAACTGACAGAAGCTAAAGAAGCAAAACAAATACTGTCAAGAGAGGAATGCTTACAGAAAGCACTTCAATTTTTAGAACGAGTTATTCCAGATGTCACACAATATCTTCATCTTTGGGATGAACGCGATGAGGAAAAATATGGAGTTGAAAGATTTTTCTTTTCCGTATATGTGAATGGGATTCCAGTAGAGTATATGCAATTTATGATCAACATCAATACAGAAAATGGTGCTGTGATGCACTACTCAGGAGAATCTAGCAACATTATAAAAGAATTGCTCACATATGAAACAACACCAAAAGTAACAAAAGAAAAAGCGTTAGAAATATATAAAAAGGCCATCCGAGTTAAATTAGAATGGTATATAGATAATGATGCAGAGGAAACGGTATATCAATTACTGTATAAACAAACGACGGATGAAAATCGTAAAGAGTTCTTCGATTTTAGCCGAGAAATTCGTTATATTGATGCACATACTGGGGAGAAGATTTGGAGTAAATAAGTCTTTAAATAGGGAAAAAGGTCTTCGAGAGAAGACCTTTTTTAGAAAGAACGATTATTCTTCGTATGTATCAATTTTGTATAACCACTTCTGTACACTAGCAGGTGGTCCTTCTGTTCTCCACTTTGTTGTACACATTCCGCAAGAACAGTGAACTTTTCCTTTTGCAAAAATACCGGTAATTTCAGGAGTATATCCCCATGCGTGTTTTGCAATATTCATTTTTCGGCGTATTGTACGTTGACGTTGGTGTCTTGTATAAGCACGTGTTCTTTCAAATTTCATATTTGTAATCCCTCCTTGTAGTACAAGCAGCTTGCAAGAGCGTACAAGGAGTTCATCTCTTACAAGCTACTTATGAACAAGAGGGTAATGAAATGTTTCATATTCCACTCTCCAATCTTTTGTTTAAGTATACGTAGCGAAGCTTTGTGAGACAAATAGTATGCTTAAAAAACATATTGGAATGATATCGTACAGACACAAACAGCCTCACGCCCACATACACATAGTAAAGACCACTATTTTGGCGGAGGTGAAGGGTTTGAGTCTATTCGCCGCAATTGGATATATGGTTCGAGAAGTGTTTGTATTTGTTTCTTATGTGAAGAACAATGCGTTCCCGCAGCCGTTATCATCAGATGATGAGAGAAAGTACTTAGAGTTAATGGAGCAAGGTGATGCTCAAGCGAGAAATCTTTTAATTGAACATAATTTACGGCTTGTAGCTCATATTGTTAAAAAATTTGAAAACACCGGTGAAGATGCAGAAGATTTAATTTCAATTGGTACAATTGGGCTTATTAAAGCGATCGAAAGCTATTCAGCAGGGAAAGGAACAAAGCTTGCAACTTATGCAGCACGCTGTATTGAAAATGAAATTTTGATGCATTTACGTGTACTGAAGAAAACGAAAAAAGATGTCTCACTTCATGATCCGATCGGGCAAGATAAAGAGGGGAATGAAATATCACTTATTGATATATTAAAATCAGAATCTGAAGATGTAATTGATATGATTCAGTTAAGTATGGAGTTAGAGAAGATTAAAGAGTATATCGATATTTTAGATGAACGAGAGAAAGAAGTGATTGTGAAGCGTTTTGGGCTTGGGCTTGATAAGGAGAAAACACAAAGGGAGATTGCGAAGGCGCTTGGTATTTCAAGGAGCTATGTATCACGAATTGAAAAGCGTGCTTTAATGAAAATGTTCCATGAATTTGTGCGAGCTGAGAAAGAGAAGAAAGCAAAAGAATAATGTACATTGTAGGCAGCTACACTTTAAAAGTGGCTGCTTTTCTTTCGGAAAAAAGGAAAGAAAACGAGCCACTCTAAGAAGAAATACATGTTCACTGTTGAAAATGACGGGTTCTATCTGTAATATTAGAAGGTGCTAACCAATTTAAGAATAAAAATTATACTTAGTTTTTCTTCGTGTATAACGAGGCGGCTCCATTCTATATGTGGGAATAAGAACCAATTTTACATATGATATAGAGAGAAAAGAAGGGGAAACTAAAGTTACAGACTGATTAGGAGGTTTCGCAATTTGCGACGTACATTATATCGACTTATGATCGAACTTACAAATGGTCGTTTTACTTCTTATATATTACGTAAATTTGCACAATCTCGTTTAAGCTCTATCATTATTCCATCGTATGCGAAAGTTTTTCAAATCAATCAAGATGAGATGGAAAAGGGTTTGAAGGAATATCGAACATTGCATGATTTATTTACACGTAGGCTAAAAGAAGGAAAACGTAGTATTGATACAGACGCATCGAGTATCATTAGTCCTGTTGATGGTGTTTTTGCTGATCAAGGTCCTATTGAGGATACAAAAATATTCGATATTAAAGGCAAACGTTATTCAATAGTGGATATGCTAGGTAATGAAGAGCGCGCAAAACGATATGCAGGCGGTACATATATGGTAATTTATTTGAGTCCAAGTCATTATCATCGTATTCATAGTCCACTTTCAGGCTCTGTGACTGAAAGATTTGTACTCGGTAGAAAATCATATCCAGTAAATGCAGCCGGTATGGAATATGGGAAAGAACCGTTGTCGAAAAATTATCGCTCTGTTACAGAAGTAAATAGTGAAGGCGAACATATGGCGCTTGTAAAAGTAGGGGCAATGTTTGTAAATAGTA
Source organism: Bacillus cereus group sp. MYBK30-2 (assembly GCF_051915945.1). Taxonomy (NCBI): domain Bacteria; kingdom Bacillati; phylum Bacillota; class Bacilli; order Caryophanales; family Bacillaceae; genus Bacillus; species Bacillus cereus group sp. MYBK30-2. The sequence continues at coordinate 977,087 of NZ_JBQAFR010000002.1, read as the reverse complement.
TTGAGCTTCTTCATGAAAGAAGTACTGTTCAAAAAGGCGAAGAGATGGCATACTTTACATTTGGTTCAACAGTTGTTTTATTGTTTGAAAAAGATATGATTGAAGTAATGAAGGAATTGACAAGTGGACAAGAGCTTCGTCTTGGTGAAAAAATTGCAACTCGATTATCTCATAAGTAAAGAAAAGATTTTATTATAAACTTGTGAAGGCTCTAATTAAGAAATATGGACAAAGGTGCTTAATGAAGAAATCCCCTAGATGGGAGTACTTGTTTATTCGAGAGCCATCGTAGGATGGCTCTTTTTACAGGTCAATCAGTAATCTATATGTACTCAAGAAGATTTGACAAGCTTGTCCTCTAATGAGCGTCTAATAATTTCTTGTTTTATAAGTAAAATGAAGTCGGGATTTAATTTTAGCTCTTTTGCTTTATAATAAGACTCAGTGAGTAACTCAGTAGATAACTGTTCCATATGTTTTGTTTTCAAGGTGAGTCACCTCCTAATAATATAAGGATTGATTCGTTGTTGCATTTAATGTACCAAAAAAATATGACAGTCACAAACAAGGGGTTATCCACATACCTCAGTGGATAAAATGTGTATAGATTGTTAGTAAATTCCAAATTGACTGAAAAATTAATGTGGAAAGTGTGTACAAGTTTATCCACAGGTTATCTATCGAAAAATGTTGTCGAAAAATTTTATGAAAAATCCTCAAAGAGGTGAAAGAAATTGAAGTTATTTTTACCAAATGAATATGTGAAAAATGTATATCATGTTCAACCAGAAGATTTGAAAAAACGAGGAATTAAAGGGGTTATTACTGATTTAGATAACACTTTAATTGAATGGGATCGTCCAAACGCAACACCACAGCTTGAAGAGTGGTTTTTGAAAATGAAAGAAAATGACATTCAAGTAACGGTCGTTTCAAATAATAACGAGCAACGCGTTAAAGACTTTGCTGATCCATTAGGTATTCCATTTATTCATAGTGCGCGTAAACCGCTTGTTCGCGCATTTAAGCGTGCGATACAAGAGATGCAATTACAGCCAGATGAAGTCGTAGTAATTGGAGATCAGCTACTAACGGATGTGCTCGGTGGAAATCGAGTAGGACTTCATACAATTTTAGTTGTGCCAGTAGCGCAAACGGACGGATTGGTGACGCGCTTTAATCGAAAAATCGAGCGAAGAATTATGAGAAATATGAAGAAAAAAGGCTTAATTAACTGGGAGGAATAAAGTTTGACTGAAACAATTAAATGTATTGGTTGCGGTGTAGAAATTCAAACAGAAAATAAAAATGAAGTAGGATATGCTCCTGCATCATCTTTAGAGAAGGAACAAGTAATTTGCCAACGCTGTTTTCGTTTGAAACATTATAACGAAATTCAAGATGTATCTTTAACAGATGATGATTTCCTTCGCATTTTGAATGGAATTGGACAATCAGACGCACTAGTGGTCAAAATCGTAGATATTTTCGATTTCAATGGTAGCTGGTTACCAGGCTTACATCGTTTTGTAGGGAATAATAAAGTATTACTTGTAGGGAATAAGGCTGACTTAATTCCAAAGTCAGTTAAGCATGATAAAGTAAAACATTGGATGCGCTATAGTGCAAAGCAACTTGGTTTAAAACCAGAAGATGTCTTTTTAATTAGTGCAGCTAAAGGGCAAGGAATCGCTGAACTTGCTGAGGCAATTGAGTATTACCGCGGAGGCAAAGACGTTTATGTTGTCGGATGTACGAATGTTGGTAAATCAACATTTATTAATCGTATGATTAAAGAGTTTAGTGATGAAACTGAGAATGTAATTACAACATCTCATTTCCCAGGAACAACACTTGATTTAATTGATATTCCATTAGATGAAGCATCATCTCTATATGATACACCGGGTATTATTAATCATCATCAAATGGCCCATTATGTTGGGAAACAAAGCTTAAAGCTTATTACACCGACTATAGAGATTAAGCCAATGGTATTCCAATTAAATGAGGAACAAACATTATTCTTTGGCGGATTAGCACGATTTGATTATGTAAGTGGAGGCCGTCGTGCATTCACTTGTCATTTCTCAAACCGTTTAACAATCCATCGCACAAAGCTCGAAAAGGCTGATGAATTGTACGAAAGACATGCTGGGGAATTATTGAATCCACCGACACCAGAAGAATTAGAAAATATGCCTGAGTTTGTGAAATATGAATTTAATATTCGTGAACCGAAAACGGATGTTGTATTCTCTGGATTGGGCTGGGTTACTGTAAATGAATCAGGAGCGAAAATTGTTGCTCATGTACCAAAAGGAGTAAGTGTTTCATTACGTAAATCTTTAATTTAATATGGAGAGGGATTTATGAAACAATTATATGGTGTAATCGGAAATCCAATTGGACATTCATTATCACCCGTTATGCATAACGATGCATTTGAACACTTGAATATGGATGCCCACTATCACGCGTTTCTTGTAGAAGAAGAAACGTTAGGGGAAGCAGTAAAAGGTTTAAAAGCATTAGGAATTTCAGGGTTTAATGTAACAACTCCGCACAAAGTTGCAATTATGGAGTATCTAGATGAAGTTGCCCCGCTAGCAGAGCAAATCGGTGCAGTAAATACGGTCGTTCATCGAGAGGGAAAATTGATTGGGTATAATACGGATGGAATTGGTTTTGTTCGTGCCTTACAGTCAATTAGTAAAGATCCGCTTCAAGAGAAACGTATTTTATTAATCGGTGCAGGCGGTGCTAGTCGAGCTATTTACTTTTCACTTGCAGATGTAGGTGTGAAAGCAATTGATATTGCTAATCGTACTGTAGATAAGGCGGAAAATCTTATCGCTGGATGCATGGAAAATGTTAATTCACATGCTCTATCGCTAGAACGCGCAGCGGAAGTTCAAGGGGAATATGATATTATCATTCAAACAACAACGATAGGCATGCATCCGCATGTTGAGTATGCACCGCTAGAAATTCGTTCGTTGAAACAAGGAACGATTGTTTCTGATATTATTTATAATCCATTTGAGACGAAAATTTTAGGCGATGCGAAAGCACAAGGTGCAACAATTCAAAATGGAATCGATATGTTCGTTTATCAAGGTGCACTTGCATTTGAAATGTGGACAGGTCGTGTGCCGAATATTGATAGAATGAAACAATTAGTAATGAGAAAGCTTGGAGGCTAATTATATGTTAACAGGAAAACAAAAAAGATTTTTACGTGCGCAGGCACATCATTTAACACCGATTTTTCAAGTTGGAAAAGGCGGCGTAAATGAAAATATGATTAAACAAATTGCAGACACTTTAGAAGCACGTGAATTATTCAAAGTGAGCGTGTTACAAAACTGTGAATTTGATCGCCGTGAAGTTGCAGAAGAGCTTGCACAAGGTGCACGTGCTGAAATCGTTCAAGTAATTGGAAGCACAATTGTTTTATACAAAGAATCAAGAGAAAATAAACAAATTAAGCTTCCACGATAAAAGGTATAAGTGAGTTGTTTCGTAATTGACGCTTGATATGTAGAGAGCGAAACCAATTGAACTTTTATTAACAGTAGACTCTCTTCGAATGTTTATGGGGAGAGTTGCTGTATGTAAAAGGAAGGAGCGTTTCTTTTGAGAAAAATTGGCATTATTGGCGGCACATTTGATCCACCTCATAATGGGCATTTATTAATTGCGAATGAAGTGTATCATGCGCTAAATTTGGAAGAGGTATGGTTTTTGCCAAACCAAATTCCGCCGCACAAACAAGGCCGTAACATTACGAGTGTGAACAACCGATTAAACATGCTGCAAATGGCGACTGAAGAAGAAGCATACTTTTCAATTTGTTTAGAAGAGCTAAACAGAGAAGGCCCATCTTATACGTATGACACGATGTTACAATTAACAAAGGAGTATCCGGATGTACAGTTTCACTTTATTATTGGCGGAGACATGGTTGAGTATTTACCGAAATGGTATAACATTGAGGAGTTACTCAAGCTTGTAACTTTTGTTGGAGTTGCAAGACCAGGTTATACATTGCATACGCCTTATGATATCGTGAAAGTGGAAATTCCAGAGTTTGCAGTTTCTTCCTCTTTGTTGCGTGAGAGATACATGGAGAAGAAAACGTGCAAATATTTACTTCCTGAAAAAGTACAGGTATATATCGAGAGGAATGGGTTGTATGAATCGTGAAAAAGCACTTGAAATTGTCAAACAACAAATGCATGAAAAACGTTATATACACACGATTGGTGTAATGGAAACAGCGATTGAACTTGCTCGGTTATATGGTGTAGATGAGAAAAAGGCAGAGATAGCTGCTATATTTCACGATTATGCAAAATGTAGAGCGATTCCAGAAATGGAAGGGATTATTAAGAGAGAAGCTTTGCCGAAGGATCTACTTCACTATAACAAAGAGTTATGGCATGCACCTGTTGGGGCATACTTAGTAGAAAAAGAAGTGGGCATTACTGATCCTGAAATTCTACAAGCTATTACATATCATACAAGTGGTCATGAAAAAATGACAATGTTAGATAAAGTTATTTATGTGGCAGATTACATTGAACCAGGTCGTAAATTTCCTGGTGTGGAAGAAGCGAGAAAACTCGCATATAAAGATATAAATCAAGCTTTATTGTTTGCTTTAAAGCGAACAATTCAATTTTTAATGGAAAAAGATCAAACGATTTATCCATTAACATTCCAAACATACAACGCAGTTATCAAGGAGGAAATTAATAAATGAAAGATAAAGAGTTATTAGTATTAGCGGCAAAAGCAGCTGATGATAAGAGAGCAGAAGATATGGTTGTACTAAATATGCAAGGAATTTCACCAATTGCTGACTATTTTATTATTTGTCACGGGAATTCAGACAAGCAAGTGCAAGCAATTGCACGTGAAATTAAGTCGAAGGCACATGAGTTGAAAATTGATGTTCAACGTATGGAAGGTTTTGATGAAGCACGTTGGGTTTTAGTAGACCTTGGTGATGTAGTTGCACATGTATTCCATAAAGATGAGCGTGATCACTACAATTTAGAGCGTCTATGGGGCGATGTGCCGCGTGAAGATATCGCAGATGAGTTAGATCAATGAAATACGAACAATTTGCATTGCTGTATGACGAACTGATGAATGATGTCCCTTATGACAAATGGGTGGAATTCACAGAAGAAAGTTTGCAACAGGCATCTATGAAAGAGGCAAAAATTCTTGACGTAGCATGTGGAACTGGTAACGTAACACTTCCGCTTGTGCGAAAAGGTTATGATTTAATTGGTGTAGATCTTTCGGAAGAAATGTTAACTGTCGCGCAGCAGAAATTGGGGGGAGAAGGTTACTTTATTCCTTTTTACCAACAGGACATGAGAGAGCTCGATGTTCCTGGTGAATTCGATTGTGTGACAATCTTTTGTGACTCATTAAACTATGTATTGCAAGAAGATGGAGTGCAAGAAACATTTAGAAGAGTTTTCCACCATTTACGTCAGGATGGCTTGTTTTTATTCGATGTACACTCTTTATATAAAATACATCACGTATTTCAAAATGAAACATATACAGTGAATGGCGAAGAAATATCACTTATTTGGAACTGCTTCCCTGGAGAAGAATCAGATAGTGTGGAACATGATTTGACATTCTTTGTACAAGATTCAGAAGAAGATGTGTATCATCGTTTTGACGAATGTCACGTGCAGCGTGCATATTCGGTTGAAGTGTTAACGAAATGGCTTGAAGAATCTGGGTTTACGGTGCTTCGTGTCACAGGTGATTTTGAACGAATTGAAGTGACGGAACAAACAGAGCGCATCTTTTTTATGGCGAAGAAGAATGGATAAAACAAAAGCAACCGATAAGGTTGCTTTTGTTTTATAGAAAAGATGTAGTTTTAGTTCTAGAAAAATAAAAAGATGAAATGTGTAAAGTGTAAAAATGCTAGTTTTAGTGAAAATGTAGTATGAAAAAGATACGTATTAATAAAAAGGGTTTGGAATTACGATGGCGTATTTATTATGTGTGTTTATTGAATTGCTGCTCAACGCACTTTAAATCTTCATCAAATTTCTCATGTGTCCGTTCAATTAATTTATGGAACATATCCCCGACGTGCTCTTCTAAAATACGAATACCTTCACCTGTAACACCGCCTTTGACACATACCTTTTCTTGTAATGTGGGTAATGTGAAAATCTCTTTTTCAAGTAATTTCCCCATTCCAATGACCATTTCACTTACTAAAGTAGTGGCTTCTTCATGTGTAATATTTGTTTTATCTACAGCAGCGTTAATGAAACATTGTAATAAATAACTAAAAAAAGCAGGGCCACAGCTTGCTATATCAGATGAAACGCGCGTTATATTTTCTTCTATAACAAGGGGAGTAGAAATGTTTTTGAATAGACGAAGTAGTTTTTGCTGCCATTCTTCAGAGCAGTTATTTCCAAAGGTAAAAAGTGATGCACCGGATAAGGCGCGGTTTGTGATGCTTGGAATGATACGCGCGACATGGCAAGGTACAAGTGTTTCTAATTGTGCTGGAGATATTGGACTTGTGATAGAAACTAAGCACTTTTCATCAGAGAAATGTTCAGCGTATTTTTGTAGGATAGGATATATATCTATCGGTTTTACGCAAATGAAAATAAGCTGCGATTGTTCGATTACCTCTTGGATTGTTTTGGCTATATGAACAGAAGGGTATTTTTCTTTTATATGATATGCTTTGGCAGGCGTCCGATTAATAATAGTAAGGCACGAAGGTTTGACAGCACGGGTTTCTAAAAATGCATCGATTAGTATATTCCCCATGTTCCCTGTCCCTATAATTCCTATATTCAATGTTTCATCCCTCCTTCGTAACAGCGTTCTCCTAAACAATATGAATGATGTTATAAATTTATGATTAGAGGTGTAAAATGATGTGGGATTTTCCGAAAAAATGGTTGGGATTAGTAGTTATTATTGGCATTGTGATATTCCTTTTTTTCTGGAAAACGAACCAGCATACAGAACAATCACTCATTACAATGGATGTTCAAGCGAAAGATGTGGTGAAAAAAAGCAAACCGAAAGTATCGGATGCAAAGGAACAGAAGAAAATAATTATAATTGATGTAAAAGGAGCGGTTTTTAAAGAGGGTGTGTATGAAATGAAGGAAGGGGACCGGGTGAAGGACGCGGTTGAAAAAGCTGGTGGTTTGTTGCCAGATGCAGATATGAAGAAAGTGAATTTGGCGCAAATGGTCCAAGATCAAATGATTCTTTATGTTCCTAACAAAAATGAGCTAGTGCAAGAAGGAGCTGCTTTTTCAAAAAGCGAGGGTAAAGTGCAAATAAATACAGCTTCTAAAGAGCAACTGGAAAAAATAACGGGTATTGGTTCTCGGAAGGCGGAAAGTATTTTGAAATATCGAGAAGAACACGGCCCGTTTCGGAAAATAGAAGATTTATTGGAGATTGATGGGATTGGAACGAAGTCCCTTGAAAAAATAAAAGATCAAATAATTATTCCATAAAAGATTGACGAAGTTTTTCCTCTTTCGCTACACTACAAGTAGACAAAAAAGTAGGTGAAAAATATGGAACGAATTTCATGGGATCAATATTTTATGACGCAAAGCCATCTGTTATCTTTGCGTAGTACGTGTACAAGACTTGCGGTAGGAGCGACGATCGTTCGTGATAAACGAATTATTGCTGGTGGATATAACGGTTCAATTAAAGGTGGTGTACATTGTATAGACGATGGTTGTTACGTCATTGATAATCATTGTGTTCGTACAATTCATGCTGAAATGAATGCTTTATTGCAATGTGCGAAGTTTGGTGTAAAAACAGAGGAAGCAGAAATATACGTTACGCATTTCCCTTGTCTACAATGTTGCAAGGCGATTATTCAAAGTGGTATTACAGCAGTTTATTATGCACAGGATTATAAAAATCATCCGTATGCTATAGAGTTATTTGAACAAGCAAATGTGACAGTGAAGCACGTTCCGCTAGAATATGACATTGCATCGCTAGAGGAACAAGAACGTCATTTGCAGCTAAAAGAACTGTTTGCATCTTTAGAAAAAGATAACTTGTCAATGGAAGAATTACAGCGTGTATTCACTGAAGCAAAAATGATGCTATAAGGGGTGGATATGAGTTGCAGGGACAATGGGGCTATGTTGCAATCTCGTTTATAATGGGGATTGCAATTGCCTTTTCCTCGTCGTATTTGTTGAATGCTTGTTGTTTCGTTTGTTATGTTTTATTTTGTTTATATCGTACTTCGCGTAAAACCTTCATTTTTTGTATGTTAGCGTATTTTAGTGGCGCTATGTACACCACGTATGTTCAGAGTCAAAACAAGCCGCTAGGAGAGCCCTACGAAGTTACACGAGGGGTTATACAAAATACACCTCTTATTAATGGGGATCGCCTTTCTTTTCAAATTGAAGATCAAAATAAAAATATAGTGCAGTTAAACTATAAAATTCAATCTGCTTCGGAAAAGAAGCAATTGCAACGCTTATATGCAGGAATATCATGTGAATTTCAAGGGAAGGTGAAAGAACCACAAACTGCTCGGAATTTTCATGCTTTTGATTATCGTAATTATTTATATCAGCAAAAGATACATTTTATATTCGATGTGACATACATTTCTGAATGTCAAAAAACATCGTTGTCACTCGTACAATGGATTTCCCTTCTCAGGCAGCAAGCAATCTCAAAAGTTACAGAAATGTTTCCAGAACAATCAGGTGCGTTTATGAATGCATTATTATTTGGAGATCGACAACAAATGACGTTTGAAGTAGAAGAGCAATATCAACAATTTGGTCTTATACATTTGTTGGCAATTTCAGGATCACACATCGTATTATTAATGGTTATGATGTATTTTGTTTTACTAAGAAGTGGTGTGACGAAGGAGGTAGCAACAGTATGCCTTATAGTTTGTATTCCTCTGTATATGATCATAGCGGGGGCGTCGCCATCTGTTGTGAGGGCTTCTATAACAGGAGTTTTATTATTGGTAGCTTTCATGTGTTCTGTTCGCTTATCTAGCCTAGATGCCCTAAGTATAACAGCCATATGTATGCTTATATACAACCCGTATCTTGTTTTTAATATTGGATTCCAATTCTCATTTGTAGGTAGTTTTGCTTTATTACTATCTGTGCCGATATTATTAGGGCGTAGTAATGGGGTAGTTCGGAATTCTATTTATATTTCTATAATTTCACAGCTCACTAGTACCCCGATCTTGTTATATCATTTTGGTTATTTTTCTCCTTATAGTATTTTCCTCAATCTTATATATGTTCCTTTTCTATCCATCATTGTATTACCGTGTAGCATTTTTATTTTTATATGTATGCCAACCATTCCATTTTTCGCAAAAGGAATTGCATATGCACTTTCAATATGTTTAACCATTTCTAATGATTTTCTAAGTTACTGTGAAAGTTTCCCTTTTATCCGACTTACTTTTGGTCAAACTCCTTTATTTCTTGTAGCTATATATTGTTTTAGTGTTGTTAGTATATTTGTGATCTGGGAAAGAGTAATAATGAAAAAAATTTTGGTCATAGTTGTGGGTGTATTTCTTCTTATTAGTATTTGTCATTATGTATCTCCATATTTTCGCGCAAGTGGGAGTGTTACATTTCTTGATGTTGGTCAGGGAGATGCAATATTAATTCGTCTCCCATACGATAAAGGGGTCTACCTTATTGATACAGGTGGAGCGCTTCATGTCAAGAAGGAAGCGTGGCAAGAAAAAAAGCATGAATTTTCTGTTGGGCATGATATTCTTGTTCCTTTTTTACAAAAGGAAGGTATAAAAACAATTGATAAATTAATTGTAACGCATGGAGATGCGGATCATATAGGTGATGCACTGGATTTATTATCTTCTATTACTGTAAAAGAAGTTGTATTTGGGAGAAAGGAGCAAGATGCTGTATTAGAAAAAGTGTTGAAGAAACAGGCATTAGAAAAGAGAGTGAAGATAAGTGTAGTAGGAGAAGGTGAGAGTTGGAGGATAAATGAAGCGGAATTTTTCGTATTATCTCCAAAGGGGAAAGAAAAAGGCGAAAATGACTCCTCAATTGTAATATGGGCGAAATTAGGAGGACTAACGTGGCTATTTACGGGTGATTTAGAAGAAGCAGGAGAAAAGTTTATAATATCGACATATCCTGAGTTGCGGGCTAATATTTTAAAAGTCGCCCATCATGGGAGTAAAACATCGTCTGCAGATCCCTTTTTAAGCCTTGTACAGCCTAGTGTGGCGATTATTTCTGTGGGAGAACGTAATAGGTATGGGCACCCGCATAAGGAAGTTATAGAGCGTTTTAAGAAGATAGGTACTGAAATATGGCGCACGGATAAGCAAGGTGCTATTTCCTATGTTTTTAATGGAGAAAAAGGAACCTTTCAAAGTAAAATCACATATGATGAAACACATAATAGATGAAAAAAAGAAGACTGCTATTAAGCAGCAGCCTTTAAGAACCGATGAATTTAATAACAGTTGCAATAATGAAAAGTGTTGCGAAAAAACCAAATGAGACGATAAATCCTACCCCTGAATCAATAGCGTCATTGCGTTTACTTTGAACGTTTTGTTCAAAATCATTCATTTAGAATCCCTCCCCAACATTCCATTTTAGTATAAAATATTGTCAGAAAAAAATCTACAATTTCCATATGAAGAGAAATAGAGCATTTGTATACTATTTCTAGTTAGCTAAGAAGTGTGAGTTTTTCATTTCCAAGCATGTTAACAGTTGGCACTTATACTAGAATTATTATTGTAAATAATAAAGGGAAGGTGATTAACGCACACCAATAAGAAACCCGGGGCTTATTGCGTGGCGTTTTATATAAATAAAGGGACGGGTTATAAAGCCTGTTCCTTTGTACTTGTAAAACAAAAGCTAGGGCATTAGTATAAATATATATATTGCCAAGTTAGGGAGTAGGAAAAAGTATGAGTGATATACATAAGAAAATAAAAAAGAAACAGTTTGCTTCGTTGTATGTACTGTATGGAACGGAAGCCTATTTTATAAATGAAACGATAAAACTTATTACAACAGAAGCGCTTGAAGAGGAAGATCGAGAGTTTAATGTTGTGACATACGATTTGGAAGAGGCATATTTAGAAGATGTAGTTGAGGATGCACGTACGCTTCCCTTTTTTGGGGATCGTAAAGTTATATTAATAAAATCACCGTTATTTTTAACGTCACAAAAAGAGAAATTAGAGCAAAATATAAAAATTTTGGAAGAATATATTGGGGAGCCATCTCCTTTTTCTATTCTTGTTTTTGTTGCGCCGTATGAAAAATTAGACGAACGAAAAAAAATTACAAAACTATTAAAGAAAACAGCGGATGTAGTAGAAGCGAATGCTATGCAAGTGCAGGATGTACAGAAGTGGATTGTGTCTCGTGCAGATGAGGTGCATGTGCATATTGATAATGCGGCTGTTAGTTTGTTGTTAGAGCTTGTAGGAAGTAATGTAACGATGTTGGCGAAGGAAATGGACAAGTTAACGTTATACGTTGGTATGGGAGGAGAGGTTACACCGAAACTTGTTACAGAGCTTGTGCCGAAATCTGTTGAGCAAAATGTGTTTGCTTTGACGGAGAAAGTGGTAAAAAAAGATATCGCGGGTGCGATGCAAATTTTGGATGGATTATTTACGCAGCAGGAAGAACCAATTAAGCTGCTCGCGTTATTAGTAAGTCAATTCCGCTTGCTACATCAAGTGAAAGAGTTGCAACAGCGTGGTTATGGACAAAATCAAATTGCGTCTCATATTGGTGTACATCCGTATCGTGTAAAGTTGGCGATGAATCAAACGAAGTTTTTCTCTTTTGAAGAATTAAAAACAGTTATTATAGAATTGGCGGAAGCGGATTATAGTATGAAGACGGGAAAGATGGATAAGAAGCTTGTGCTCGAGTTTTTCTTAATGCGTTTAAATCATATGTAATGATACAAAAAGTTCATGTACTTAGTACATGAACTTTTTGTATGTAAAAAAACGACCCAAATGGATCGTTTTTTAAACGCCTTACGCGTTTACTTGTTTCGCTAAGCGAGATTTTTGACGAGCTGCAGCGTTTTGGTGGATAAGACCTTTACGAGCTGCTTTGTCAAGTTTTTTAGAAGCAGTTTTGAAAGCTTCTTTAGCATTTTCAAGATCGTTATTAGTAACTAAAGCTTCTACAGTTTTAACAGCAGAACGCATGTCAGACTTGATAGAAGCGTTATGTGCACGACGCTCTTCGCTAAGTTTAGCGCGTTTGATAGCAGATTTGATGTTTGCCATACTTTTCACCTCCCTGGTGCAATCGAATGACTCGATTCTTACATAGAACAAGTGATATTCTATCAAACGGTGAAGAGAATTGCAATAGTATATCAATGAAATTTCACGTAAAGGAAAGAATGGCCTTATATAACTTTGGGAAATCTAACGATATTTACTATGAATTACGGAGGAGATACGATGAAAGAACCATTAGATTTAAGTAAATATAATGTTAGAACTGACCTTGCTGTAGAGGCGCACCAAATGCTGCAAGAACGCCAAGAAGAACAAAAAGGGATACAAGGAGTAATTGTAAAAGAGAGGGAAGAAGAGGGTGTTACAATTACGAAAGTAACTATTGATGAAATTGCATCTGAATCGATGGGGAAAAAACCTGGGAATTATTTAACTCTTGAGGTGCAAGGTATACGGCAGCAAGATACGGAACTTCAGCAAAAGGTAGAGCGTATTTTTGCAAAAGAATTTTCTTATTTCTTAGAAGATGTTGGAGTTACAAAAGAAGCGAGTTGTTTAATCGTCGGCCTTGGGAACTGGAATGTGACACCGGATGCGCTCGGACCGATAGTTGTAGAAAATGTATTGGTGACAAGACATTTGTTTAAATTGCAGCCTGAAAGTGTGGAAGAAGGTTTCAGGCCTGTTAGTGCAATTCGTCCGGGGGTAATGGGGATTACAGGAATTGAAACAAGCGACGTCATTTATGGAATTATTGAGAAAATAAAACCAGATTTTGTCATCGCAATTGATGCATTAGCTGCACGTTCTATTGAACGAGTAAATAGCACGATACAAATTTCTGATACAGGAATTCATCCTGGATCTGGTGTTGGAAATAAGCGTAAGGAACTAAGTAAAGAAACATTAGGTATTCCTGTTATCGCAATTGGTGTTCCGACAGTGGTCGATGCTGTCTCGATTACAAGCGATACAATTGATTTTATTTTGAAACATTTTGGACGTGAACTGAAAGAAGGAAACAAACCGTCACGCTCTTTATTGCCAGCAGGTTTTACATTTGGAGAAAAGAAAAAATTAACAGAAGAAGATATGCCGGATGAGAAGAGCAGGAATATGTTTTTAGGAGCTGTTGGTACGTTAGAAGACGAAGAAAAGAGAAAGTTGATTTATGAAGTGTTATCACCTCTTGGTCATAATTTAATGGTGACCCCAAAAGAAGTAGATGCGTTTATTGAAGATATGGCAAATGTAATAGCAAGTGGTTTAAATGCAGCACTACATCATCAAATCGATCAAGATAATACAGGGGCATATACACATTAATGGAAAGAAACAGAAGTTTTTTGAGTCGATTTGCGCTCTTGTGTATATGCGGTACAGTCGTATGTTTACTTATGATGATAGCTGGAGTGGGACTCGCTAATCAAGGTTTAAAAAGTATGAAGGGGTATCGTCAGTTGTCATATGAACAAATTGCTCAAATGACAGGAACAGAAGGTACCGGGGCTGAATCGGAGATTTTGGGAAATGTATTTTCAGCCGCTGAAAAACAAAAACAGCTGGAAAACTTAAGGAGTTTTAATGTCGTAGAAGGTATTGGTATGGCAATAGCAAGTGCTGCTTACGATATAACTAAGTTTGGAACGGATATAGTTGTTGGGAAAATAAAAGGAATTTTTAGTGAAGGATAGCGGGAAGGACGGTTGTCTATTGTTTTGTAAGAAAGCCGTCCTTTAATTTGAAAAAGGTTTGTCTCTTATGGTTTGTTCGCATAAGATATAGATAGAATGATTTGTATTGTAAGCAGCACGAGTTTTCATTGAATCTTTGCTGCTCTATTGATATAATCAGTGCTAGTGTATATTGGCGAGACTATTAGGAGTTGAGAACATAGATGAATAAAGAAGAAAGAGCAAAAAGACAGTCGAACATTCGTAATTTCTCTATCATTGCTCATATTGACCACGGAAAGTCAACGTTAGCAGACCGTATTTTAGAGAAAACAAACGCGTTAACACAACGTGAAATGAAAGCTCAATTGCTTGACTCTATGGATTTAGAGCGTGAGCGTGGTATTACAATTAAATTAAACGCAGTACAATTAACGTATAAAGCAAAAGACGGTGAAGAGTATATTCTTCATTTAATCGATACACCAGGACACGTCGACTTTACGTACGAAGTATCTCGTAGTTTAGCGGCTTGTGAAGGCGCAATTCTTGTAGTAGATGCAGCGCAAGGTATTGAAGCGCAAACGTTAGCAAACGTATATTTAGCGCTTGATAACAATTTAGAGATTTTACCAGTAATTAATAAAATCGACTTACCAAGTGCGGACCCAGAACGTGTGCGTCAAGAGGTAGAAGATGTAATTGGTTTAGATGCATCAGAAGCAGTACTTGCTTCAGCAAAAGCTGGGATTGGTATTGAAGAAATTTTAGAACAAATCGTTGAAAAAGTACCAGCTCCGACAGGTGATTCGGAAGAGCCGTTACAATGTATGATTTTCGACTCTTTATATGATCCGTACCGCGGTGTAATTGCTTATATCCGTGTTGTAAATGGAACGGTAAAAGTTGGCGATAAAGTACGTATGATGGCAACTGGAAAAGAATTTGAAGTAACAGAAGTAGGTGTGTTTACACCGAAAACAACGCAACGTGACGAGTTAACAGTAGGTGATGTAGGTTTCTTAGCAGCATCGATTAAAAACGTTGGTGATACACGCGTTGGTGATACAATTACACACGCGAAACGTCCAGCGGCAGAGCCGTTAGCAGGATATCGTAAATTAAACCCAATGGTATTCTGTGGTTTATATCCGATTGATTCTGCACGTTATAACGACTTACGTGATGCATTAGAAAAACTAGAATTGAATGATTCTGCTCTTGAGTTTGAACCAGAAACATCTCAGGCGCTAGGATTTGGTTTCCGTTGTGGTTTCTTAGGACTTCTTCACATGGAAATCATTCAAGAACGTATTGAACGTGAATTTAAGATTGACTTAATTACAACAGCGCCAAGCGTTATTTATAAAGTTTATTTAACAAACGGTGAAGATGTTATTGTTGATAATCCATCAAATATGCCAGATCCACAGTCTATCGATCGTGTAGAAGAGCCGTTTGTGAAGGCTTCAATTATGGTTCCGAATGACTATGTTGGAGCTGTAATGGAAATTTGCCAAGGTAAACGTGGAACGTTTATTGATATGCAATATTTAGATGAAACGCGTGTTACATTGACATATGAAATCCCGTTATCAGAAATCGTATATGATTTCTTCGATCAATTGAAATCAAATACGAAAGGATATGCATCATTTGACTACGAGTTAATTGGTTATAAACCATCTAAACTTGTGAAAATGGATATTCTTTTAAATAATGAACAAGTGGATGCTTTATCATTTATTGTGCACCGTGATTCAGCGTATGACCGTGGTAAAGTAATTGTAGAGAAACTAAAAGAATTAATTCCAAGACAACAGTTCGAAGTGCCGATTCAGGCAACTATCGGAAACAAAGTTGTAGCCCGTTCTACAATTAAGGCGATGCGTAAAAACGTACTTGCAAAATGTTACGGTGGTGACATTTCTCGTAAGCGTAAACTTCTTGATAAGCAAAAAGAAGGTAAAAAACGTATGAAGTCTGTTGGTTCTGTAGAAGTACCACAAGAAGCATTCATGGCTGTATTGAAAATGGATGATAACTAATAAAGTGAAACTATAATCAGTGGTTTTTCAATCCGTATTGATTATTAGTCCGCACTAATTGGATTAAAAGTAGAAGCCGTTCGTTCGGCTTCTTTTTTATTGCTAAGTACTTTTTAGACATCTGAGCCTCTCTCATTTACAATGATGAGAGAACTTTTTAGTGATTGATCTAGAGTTAGGAGACTATTAATGTCCGAAAATATTCGAAAAGATATTCAAGATAAAATACAAAATGGTAATTTTAATTGTGAAAAGGAATTGACGCTTTCTATTATTAGTGGGAAGTGGAAAGTTGTGATATTGTGGCACCTCGGTGTAGAAGGGCCCCATCGTTTTAGTGAATTGCAACGACTATTCCCGAGCATTTCTCATAAAGTGTTGTCGAATCAACTAAAAGAATTAATGGAGGATGGGATTGTTGAACGAACGGTATATCCAGAAATTCCTCCGCGTGTTGAGTATTATATGACGGAACTAGGCATGTCGCTTTTACCAATCGTTGAAATGATGTATGATTGGGGAAAAATGCGAATGGAACAAATTCGTAATACGTTAGAGAAGTAAAAGAGCCTCCCGAGTGCGGAGGTTTTCTTTGTAGAAAGGTAGGAGTTATATTTGGTACAAGCTGCATATATTCATATTCCATTTTGTCAGCATATTTGTCACTATTGTGATTTTAATAAAGTATTTATTGAACGCCAACCGGTTGATCAATACTTGCAATATTTAGAGAAAGAAATAATAAATACGGTTCAAAAAGTACCGTTTGAAAGTATGAAAACGATTTTTGTTGGCGGAGGAACTCCGACAGCCTTAAATATGGAGCAAACAAAAAAACTACTCGACATTATAAACCGTCGTTTGCGTCCGTTTGCTCCGAATTGTGAATTAACGTTTGAAGCGAACCCAGGTGATTTACCGAAAGAGAAGTTGAACTTATTACTAGAAGGTGGAGTAAACCGAATTAGTTTTGGTGTGCAAACGTTTCGTGATGAGCTACTTGAGAAGATTGGGCGTAAACATACGAGGGAAGATGCATTTGTAGCAATTCGAGAAGCGCAGGAAGTTGGCTTTACAAATATTAATGTAGATATAATTTATGCTTTGCCAGGACAGACGATAGAAGATGTAAAAGAAACATTAGACATTGCCTTCACGCTTGGTGTACAACATTTCTCAGCATATTCATTAATTGTGGAACCGAAGACTGTATTTTATAACTTAATGAATAAAGGGAAGTTGAGACTTCCGGGTGAAGACCATGAAGCGAAAATGTATGAAATGGTAATGGATGAAATGGAGAAACATGGTTATAGCCAGTATGAAATTAGCAACTTCTCAAAAGGTGATAATGAAAGTAGACATAATCTCACATACTGGAATAATGAAGAGTATTATGGTTTTGGAGCTGGAGCGCACAGTTATGTGAATGGAGAACGAATTCAAAATGTAGGGCCGCTCAAGCAATATTTCACTAAAATTGATGAAACGGGATTTCCATATTTAGATGTTCACATAGTGACGGAGAAAGAAAAAATGGAAGAAGAGTTGTTTTTAGGGCTCCGAAAAACAAAAGGTGTTTCTAAGGTAGAATTCCAAAAGAAATTTAATGTGGAAATGGATCACGTTTTTGCAAAGCAGTTACAAAGCAACCAAGAACAGGGGTTACTTGAAAACAGAGATGGGCATGTTTGTTTAACGAGAAAAGGAAAACTATTAGGGAATGAAGTATTCCAGTCATTTTTGATTGATTAAATGTTCCATAAGTGTGAAAAAGTTTCGTGATTTCGTGACGTTTCCGTTGACAATTGAATGTCAATTTTGGTAAGTTATTAATAGATTTAGCACTCGAAGACAAAGAGTGCTAACAGAGGTGATGATGAGATGCTTACGGAACGTCAGCTCTTAATTTTACAAACAATTATTGATGACTTTATTGGATCAGCGCAACCTGTTGGGTCGAGGACGTTGGCTAAGAAAGATGAAATTACGTTTAGTTCAGCGACTATTCGAAATGAAATGGCTGACCTAGAAGAACTAGGATTTATCGAAAAAACGCATAGTTCTTCTGGACGTGTTCCTTCTGAAAAAGGGTATCGTTTTTATGTAGACCATCTTTTAGCACCACAAAACTTACCTAACGATGAAATTGTACAAATTAAAGATTTATTTGCTGAAAGAATTTTTGAAGCGGAAAAGATTGCACAACAATCTGCTCAGATTTTGTCAGAGCTTACGAATTATACGGCTATTGTTCTTGGCCCGAAATTAAGCACAAATAAACTTAAAAATGTACAAATTGTACCGCTTGATCGTCAAACAGCAGTCGCTATTATTGTAACGGATACAGGGCATGTACAAAGTAAAACGATTACCGTTCCGGAATCTGTTGATTTATCAGATTTAGAAAAAATGGTTAATATTTTAAATGAAAAGCTATCGGGTGTACCTATGTCGGAACTTCATAATAAAATCTTTAAAGAGATTGTTACAGTCTTGCGTGGGTATGTTCATAATTACGATAGTGCAATAAAAATGTTAGATGGTACATTTCAAGTTCCTTTATCGGAAAAGATATACTTTGGAGGAAAAGCAAATATGCTTTCGCAGCCAGAGTTCCATGACATTCAAAAAGTAAGGTCCTTGCTGACGATGATTGATAACGAAGCTGAGTTTTATGATATTTTGCGTCATAAACAAGTAGGTATTCAAGTGAAAATTGGCAGGGAAAATTCTTCGATAGCTATGGAAGATTGTAGTTTAATTTCTGCAACGTATTCGATTGGAGAAGAGCAACTAGGAACAATTGCGATTTTAGGTCCGACGAGAATGCAATACTCTCGTGTAATTAGTTTGCTGCAGTTATTTACAAGACAATTTACAGACGGACTTAAAAAGTAAATGAGAGTAATACATTCGCTCAAGTGATGAAATTTTCATTGCTGTGTGTAATATATAATGCTTAGGTAATCATGCTATACATGATACCTAATACCTTTTAAGGAGGTGAAAATTGTGGAAGAGCGTAACGAACAAGTGGTAGAAGAAGTGAAAGAAGCGCAAGTTGAAGAAGCTGTCACGACAGAAAACGGTGAAGAAGCTGTAGAAGAAAAAAGTGAAGCTGCTCTTTTACAAGAGAAAGTAGATGAGTTACAAGCGAAACTATCGGAAACGGAAGGTCGCACACTACGTCTACAAGCTGATTTTGAAAATCATAAGCGCCGCGTCCAAATGGATAAACAGGCTGCTGAAAAATATAGAGCACAAAGTCTTGTGTCAGATATTCTGCCAGCTCTTGATAATTTTGAAAGAGCAATGCAAGTGGAAGCAACTGATGAGCAAATGAAGTCCTTATTACAAGGTATGGAAATGGTGCATCGTCAATTGTTAGAAGCACTGACTAAAGAAGGTGTTGAAGCGATTGAAGCTGTTGGTAAACAGTTTGATCCTCATGAGCACCAAGCTGTTATGCAAGTAGAGGACAGTGAGTTTGAATCAAACGCGGTTGTGGAAGAATTCCAAAAAGGTTATAAACTAAAAGACCGTGTGATTCGCCCATCAATGGTAAAAGTAAATCAATAATTTACATAAATGTAGGAGGATTCGCTATGAGTAAAATTATCGGTATTGACTTAGGTACAACAAACTCTTGTGTAGCTGTTATGGAAGGTGGAGAACCAAAGGTTATCCCAAATCCAGAAGGAAACCGTACAACACCTTCTGTTGTAGCTTTCAAAAATGAAGAGCGTCAAGTTGGGGAAGTTGCGAAACGTCAAGCAATTACAAACCCAAATACAATTATGTCTGTTAAACGTCATATGGGTACAGATTATAAAGTAGAAGTTGAAGGTAAAGATTATACACCTCAAGAAATTTCTGCAATCATTTTACAAAACTTAAAAGCTTCTGCTGAAGCGTACTTAGGTGAAACAGTGACGAAAGCTGTTATTACAGTACCAGCATACTTCAACGATGCAGAACGCCAAGCGACAAAAGACGCTGGTCGTATTGCTGGTTTAGAAGTAGAACGTATTATTAACGAACCAACAGCAGCAGCACTTGCTTATGGCTTAGAGAAGCAAGACGAAGAACAAAAAATTCTAGTATATGACTTAGGTGGCGGTACTTTTGACGTATCTATCCTTGAGTTAGCAGATGGAACATTTGAAGTTATTTCAACTGCTGGTGACAACCGTCTTGGTGGAGATGACTTTGACCAAGTTATCATCGATCATTTAGTAGCTGAATTCAAGAAAGAAAACAACATTGACTTAAGTCAAGATAAAATGGCACTTCAACGTCTGAAAGATGCAGCTGAAAAAGCGAAAAAAGATCTTTCTGGTGTAACGCAAACACAAATTTCATTACCATTCATTAGTGCTGGAGCTGCTGGTCCATTACACTTAGAATTAACGTTAACAAGAGCGAAATTCGAAGAGCTTTCAGCAGGTCTTGTTGAAAGAACATTAGAGCCAACTCGTCGTGCATTAAAAGACGCTGGTTTTGCTCCAAGCGAATTAGATAAAGTTATCCTTGTTGGTGGTTCTACTCGTATCCCAGCTGTACAAGAAGCAATTAAACGTGAAACTGGTAAAGAGCCATATAAAGGTGTAAACCCAGATGAAGTTGTAGCATTAGGTGCTGCAGTTCAAGGTGGCGTACTTACTGGTGATGTAGAAGGCGTTCTATTATTAGACGTAACTCCACTTTCTTTAGGTATTGAAACTATGGGTGGTGTATTTACGAAACTAATCGAGCGTAACACTACAATTCCAACAAGTAAATCACAAGTATTCTCAACAGCTGCTGATAATCAACCAGCGGTAGACATTCACGTGCTACAAGGTGAGCGTCCAATGTCAGCTGATAACAAAACACTAGGTCGTTTCCAATTAACAGACCTTCCGCCAGCACCACGTGGTATTCCACAAATCGAAGTAACATTCGATATTGATGCGAACGGTATTGTTAACGTACGTGCGAAAGACTTAGGAACAAGTAAAGAGCAAGCTATTACAATCCAATCTTCTTCAGGTCTTTCTGATGACGAAGTAAATCGTATGGTACAAGAAGCTGAAGCAAATGCTGACGCTGACCAAAAACGTAAGGAAGAAGTTGAACTTCGTAACGAAGCTGACCAACTTGTATTCCAAACAGATAAAGTTGTAAAAGATTTAGAAGGTAAAGTAGATGCAGCTGAAGTAGCGAAAGCAACAGAAGCGAAAGAAGCATTACAAGCGGCAATCGAGAAAAATGAACTTGATGAAATCCGTGCGAAAAAAGATGCTCTTCAAGAAATCGTACAACAATTAACTGTTAAATTATATGAGCAAGCTCAAGCGGCTGCAGGGCAAGCAGAAGGTGCGCAAGGAGCACAAGACGCTGGTGCGAAAAAAGACAATGTAGTTGACGCTGAGTTTGAAGAAGTAAAAGAAGACAAGTAATACAATAAGTAAGATGACAAAAAGTCAAAGTCAAGCGTGCCTTGGCTTTGGCTTTTTTCACGAATAAGAAAAAAGTGGTTATTTGAGCTAAGACATTCTTGAGAAGGTCTTAAGTTTTGAGCTTTGCATATTGTAAGTGAGGAAACTTTGTTGCAAAGCACTTTCTTTCGGTGTTAAAATTACGTTTATGTGAAAGATTCGGGGGTTACAAATTTATGAATAAACGAGACTATTATGAGGTGCTTGGACTTAGCAAGGGCGCTTCTAAAGATGAAATTAAAAAAGCGTATCGTCGTTTGGCTAAAAAGTACCATCCAGACGTAAGTAAAGAAGAAAATGCAATTGACAAGTTTAAAGAAGTACAAGAAGCATATGAAGTATTAAGTGATGATCAAAAACGCGCACAGTATGATCAATTTGGTCACGCTGGTCCAAATCAAGGTTTCGGTGGTGGAGACTTTGGTGGAGGTTTCGGCTTTGAAGATATCTTTAGTTCATTCTTTGGTGGCGGCGGCAGACGTCGTGATCCGAATGCTCCGCGTCAAGGTGCTGATTTACAATATCAAGTTACTTTAGAGTTTGAAGAAGCAATTTTTGGTAAAGAATTAAACGTTGAGATTCCAGTAGAAGATCCATGTGATACTTGCCACGGTAGTGGAGCGAAGCCGGGAACTTCAAAAGAAACATGTAAACATTGTTCAGGAACAGGTCAAATAAGTGTAGAACAAAATACACCATTTGGCCGTATTGTAAACCGTCAAGCGTGTAACCATTGCTCAGGAACAGGTCAAATGATTAAAGAGAAATGTACGACATGCCATGGTTCTGGTAAAGTACGTAAACGCAAAAAAATTAATGTGAAAATTCCAGCTGGTATTGATAATGGTCAACAAATTCGCGTGTCTGGTAAAGGCGAAGCAGGTGTGAATGGTGGGCCGGCAGGTGACTTATATGTTGTTGTTCATGTGAGAAATCATGAATTCTTCGAACGTGATGGCGATCATATTATTTGTGAAATGCCATTGACATTCGCACAAGTAGCGCTTGGTGCTGAAGTAGAAGTACCTACAGTTCACGGGAAAGTGAAGTTGAAAATTCCAGCAGGAACACAAACAGGAACGGAATTCCGTCTAAAAGGAAAAGGAGCTCCGAATGTACGTGGATATGGTCAAGGAGATCAATACGTAGTGGTTCGTGTCGTTGTACCGACGAAATTAACTTCGCATCAAAAAGAATTATTACGTGAGTTCGCAGGTCAGGAAAATCAAGATGATAGCTTATTCGGAAAGCTTAAACGTGCTTTCAAAGGGGAATAATGGAAATAAAAAATGGAGTTGGTAAATTGTGAAATGGTCAGAAATTAGTATTCATACAACAGAAGAAGCAGTAGAAGCTGTCTCTCATATTTTGCACGAAGCAGGCGCTAGCGGGGTTGCAATTGAGGATCCGGCTGAGTTAACGAAAGAGCGTGAGCAACAATACGGTGAGATTTATGCACTTAACCCAGATGAATACCCAAGTGAGGGTGTTTTGGTGAAAGCATATTTCCCACAAACGGATTCTTTACACGAAACGGTTGCGAGTGTAAAATCATCTATTGATGCGCTACCATCTTTCGACATCGAAATTGGTACAGGAAACATTACAATTAATGAAGTCGATGAGGAAGATTGGGCTACTGCTTGGAAGAAATATTATCATCCAGTTCAAATTTCTGATACATTCACAATTGTGCCGACGTGGGAAGAATATACACCGTCTTCTCCAGATGAAAAAATTATTGAATTAGATCCAGGTATGGCGTTTGGTACAGGGACACATCCAACAACAACGATGTGTATTCGTGCGTTAGAAAAAACAGTTCAGCCAGGTGATACTGTAATTGATGTGGGGACAGGTTCGGGGGTACTTAGTATTGCAGCAGCAAAATTAGGTGCGGCTTCTGTTCAAGCATATGATTTAGACCCAGTTGCAGTTGAAAGTGCAGAGATGAATGTGCGCTTAAATAAAACAGATGACATTGTCAATGTTGGACAGAATAGTCTATTAGAAGGTATTGAAGGTCCGGTTGATTTAATCGTAGCAAATTTATTAGCGGAAATTATTCTTCTATTCCCTGAAGATGCAGCGAGAGTTGTGAAGCCAGGTGGATTATTTATTACATCTGGTATTATTGCAGCGAAAGAAAAAGTAATTTCTGAAGCGTTAGAAAAAGCTGGATTTACAATTGAAGACGTGCTTCGAATGGAAGATTGGGTAGCAATTATTGCACGAAATGCGTAATATAGATTTTAGTCTATAAAGAACAGGGGAGTCTCTCACTATATAAGGTGAGGGACTTGCCGTTTGTTATATGAAAATGATAACGTTTCGTTCTTTTCGTAAGTGTTGACTTACGAAAGGAACGAAACTCTACTAAGGTGATTATATGCAACGTTATTTTGTAGAAGAGAAATATGTAAATGAGACAAGTATTCGCATAATGGGTGATGATGTCCATCACATCGCAAGAGTGATGCGTATGTCAGCTGGTGACCACATTTATTGCTGTGTAAATGGTAAAACAGCAGAATGTTCAATTGCTGAAATTACCAGTGAATTTGTGGATACCGCTATTGTAGAATGGATAGAGGCGTCAAGCGAACTTCCTGTGTTCGTGACGATTGCAAGTGGACTGCCGAAAGGAGACAAGCTAGAGTTAATTTTTCAAAAAGGAACTGAGCTTGGGGCAGCTGCATTTTTACCCTTTCAAGCATCTCGCTCTATTGTAAAATGGGATGCGAAAAAAGCAGATAAAAAAGTTGAGCGTTTGAAAAAGATTGTGAAAGAAGCTGCGGAACAATCACATAGAAGTGAAATTCCAGAAGTGCATGCTCCTGCATCATTTAAGCAATTACTTGCAATGAGTAGTGAGTATGATAGCTGTCTTGTTGCGTATGAAGAGGAAGCAAAACAAGGTGAGAAATCTAATTTTGCGAAAGCTTTAGCGACGGTTAAACCGGGTCAAAAGCTGTTAATTGTATTTGGACCAGAAGGCGGTTTAGCGGAGGAAGAGATTACTGCACTTCGTGAACATAAATTTGTACCATGTAGTTTAGGACCAAGAATTTTAAGAACAGAAACGGCTCCGCTTTATGCGTTAAGTGCCGCTTCTTATCATTTTGAATTGATGGGGTGATAATCAATGGCGACTGTTGCGTTCCACACGTTAGGTTGTAAAGTAAACCACTATGAAACAGAAGCGATTTGGCAATTGTTTAAACAAGG
This sequence comes from Bacillus cereus group sp. MYBK30-2, assembly GCF_051915945.1. Classification (NCBI taxonomy): domain Bacteria; kingdom Bacillati; phylum Bacillota; class Bacilli; order Caryophanales; family Bacillaceae; genus Bacillus; species Bacillus cereus group sp. MYBK30-2. The sequence goes on along the minus strand of NZ_JBQAFR010000002.1, from coordinate 952,330 downwards.
TGGTTATGAAAGAACTGAATATGAAAAGAAATCTGATGTATATGTTATTAATACATGTACAGTAACAAATACTGGAGATAAAAAAAGCCGTCAAGTAATTAGACGTGCTGTACGTCAAAATCCAGATGCGGTAATTTGTGTAACTGGATGTTATGCACAAACATCTCCAGCAGAAATCATGGCAATTCCAGGTGTAGATATTGTTGTTGGTACGCAAGATCGTGAGAAAATGTTAGGATACATCGAAGAGTTCCGTAAAGAGCGTCAACCAATTAATGCTGTCCGCAATATTATGAAAACACGTGTATACGAAGAGCTTGATGTACCATATTTCACGGACCGTACACGTGCATCTTTAAAAATACAAGAAGGTTGCAATAACTTCTGTACATTTTGCATCATTCCTTGGGCGCGTGGTTTAATGCGTTCTCGTGATGGAAAAGAAGTTATTAAACAAGCGCAGCAATTAGTAGATGCAGGTTATAAAGAAATCGTATTAACAGGTATTCATACAGGTGGATACGGTGAAGATATAAAAGATTATAACTTAGCTGGATTACTTCGTGATATGGAAGCAGAAGTAGGCGGATTGAAACGTCTTCGTATTTCTTCTATCGAAGCGAGTCAAATTTCAGATGAAGTAATTGAAGTGCTAGATAAATCTGAAGTAGTTGTACGTCACTTGCATATTCCACTGCAATCAGGATCTAATACTGTATTAAAACGTATGCGCCGTAAGTATACGATGGAATTTTTCCAAGAGCGTTTAGATCGTTTGAAAGAGGCGCTACCAGGTCTTGCGATTACATCAGATGTAATCGTTGGATTCCCAGGTGAAACAGAAGAAGAATTCATGGAAACGTACAATTTCATTAAAGAGAATCGTTTCTCTGAATTACACGTTTTCCCTTATTCAAAACGTACAGGTACACCAGCAGCACGTATGGAAGATCAAGTTCCTGAAGATGTGAAGAACGATCGTGTTCATCGTCTAATTGAGCTATCTAATCAATTAGCGAAAGAGTATGCTTCTGGGTTTGAAGGTGAAGTACTTGAAATTATTCCGGAAGAGACATTTAAAGACGGTGACCGTGAAGGGTTATATGTAGGTTATACAGATAACTATTTAAAAATTGTGTTTGAAGGATCTGAAGAATTAATTGGTAAGTTAGTAAAAGTGAAGATTACAAAAGCTGGTTATCCATATAACGAAGCGCAGTTTGTTCGTGTTCTTGAAGATGATGTGAAAAAAGAATCAGCAAGCGCATAATAAAAAGCATGCAAACAAAAAGGGTTTGCATGCTTTTTTCGTTTGTGGAGAAGTTAAGTATTGAAAGAGGATGTAATGGATTGCTCGTTAACTGAGTATTTTTAGCGGTTCTCTGCATAAAAATTATTTAGTGATAAAAATATATTTATTTTTAAGGGAAAGAGATAACAGCTATCTACATAGTTTTTGAAAAAGGAAGAGCATCTATTCTTCTTTTATTCTGCCAAATAGTTGACCTGAAGTGATAAAATGTATTATAATCGTAAAAGACATGCTGAAGAAGTGTTTCTTTTTGCATGCTGAAGTTAGTATGTAAGTGTGATGTTTCGGAGGGAGGGAAAGAGAATGTCAAAAACAGTCGTTCGTAAAAACGAGTCTTTGGAGGATGCACTTCGCCGTTTTAAAAGATCGGTTTCTAAAACTGGTACACTTGCTGAAGCAAGAAAGCGCGAGTTTTATGAAAAACCAAGTGTAAAACGTAAGAAGAAATCTGAAGCGGCAAGAAAGCGTAAATTCTAAGAGAGGGTGTAAGTTATGAGTCTTCTCGGTCGTTTAAACGATGATATGAAACAAGCGATGAAGAATAAACAAAAAGAAAAATTAACCGTCATTCGTATGGTTAAGGCTGCTTTACAAAATGAAGGTATTAAACTGCAACATACTCTTACTGAAGAAGAGGAATTAACAGTTTTAGCTCGTGAAGTAAAACAGTATAAGGACTCCCTCCTTGAATTTAAAAAAGCTGGTCGTGAAGACCTTGTTGATAAACTGCAAAGTGAAATTCAGATTTTAAGCGCATATTTGCCGGAGCAATTAACAGAAGAAGAATTAGCTGATTTAATTAAGCAAGTTATTTCTGAAGTTGGTGCTACTTCTAAAGCAGATATGGGTAAAGTGATGACTGCTATTATGCCGAAAGTAAAAGGTAAAACAGACGGATCACTAGTGAATAAGCTGGTTATACAGCTATTAGCATAAAAAAACGTCTCATTTCGTATGAGACGTTTTTTTTATGCTTTTTTTCAGTTTGGACGTGATATTACAAGCTCTTTTTTCATACATATGGGATGAGAGGGGGTCTTTTGGAGATGAAGAAATTAGAACAAATGAAGAATTGGTTAACGAAGCAAATAGACCTGCCAGTGGATGTGTTAATGGATCTACCTCGGATCACGCTTGTTGGGCAAGTGCATATCTATATAGAAAATCATCGAGGATTATTAGTGTTTTCAGATAAAGAGGTAAGATTGCTATTAAAACATGGTCAATTATTAATTAAAGGTCAATCCTTTGTTATTAAAACAATCCTTCCAGAAGAACTTTTACTTGAAGGGATAATTGAACAAGTGACATTTTTAGAAAATGAAAAGAAAGAGGAGTGAGGGGAAACTTCCGTTTGTGAAGTTTTTCTTCTTTATCCCCATTAACAGGTAGTAATCCGATCTTAATATTTAGTTTATACAAAGAAAATGCCCGATTAGTGAGGGGATAATTAGTGGGGATGAAAACCCTCGCTGATTAAAGTTCCGCTTTATTTCATTTTAGTACGAGCTATTTTGATACTTAGAGTGAAAGGTATTGTATCTACTTTTAGAAAGGTAGTGGAGATAGTCGATGAAAAATAAATGGTTTATAAAGTGGCTTGGGTATGTAAAGGTACGGATTGAAGGTAGAGGGGCGGAACGCTTTGTTAACGAGTGTGTTCGTAGAAAATTATTAGTTTGGGATGTAAAGAAGATTGCAGATGAAACGTTAGTTTTTTGCATGTTATTACGAGATGTGAAAAAAATAAAACCAATCTATAGAAAAAATGAGTGCAAATTATATTTTATTGGACGTTACGGTTTTCCTTTTTGGAATAAGCGTTTAATTAAAAATAGTGGATTTTTAATTGGGTTTTTAATATTTTTTTTCGGAATGATTGCATTATCGAATATGGTGTGGAAAATTGAAATTACAGGAGCAAAACCTGAAACAGAATATATATTGATAAAAGAATTGGACAAAATGGGTATTAAAAAAGGAAAATTACAGTTCCAAATGCCTAATGTAGAAGATGTTCAACGTCATTTAACGGATAATATTAATGCGATTACTTGGGCAGGATTGGAAATAAGAGGGACAACATATCATTTTAAAATTGTTGAAAAAAATGAACCGAAAAAAGAAAAGGAACAACAGCCACAAAACTTAGTGGCAAAAAAAGAAGCGACTATTACAAAAACGTTTGTGGAAGTTGGAAAACCAGTCGTCATGAAAAATGACCATGTAGAAAAGGGGCAACTTCTCGTATCAGGGGTGTATGGTAATGAGGAGAATCCAACAGTTGTTTCCGCTAAAGGTATTGTATATGGAGAGACGTGGTACAAATCTGAGGTGGATGTGCCGTTAAAGACACAATTTCATGTGTATACGGGTAATTCGTACAATGAATATTTTCTTAAATTTGGGAGTGCTAAAATAAAAATTTGGGGATTTCAACATGATAAGTATAAGCGCTCTCGTACTGAAAGTGTAAAACATGATGTGAAATTATTTGGTTTTACATTACCAATTGCATACGAAAAAGATATTGTACGAGAAGAGGAAGAAGCGAACCGAGAATATACTGAAAAGCAAGCAATGAAAGTAGCAAAAGAGATGGCAGAAAAAGAACTAAAGAAAAAATTGGATGAACATGCTATGATTGTAAGTGATAAGATTTTGAGTAAAGAGGTTGAGGTGGATCACCTAAAGGTCACATTACATTATACGGTGATTGAAAATATTGCAGAGCCACAACCAATATCTGAATCCGATATTCAAGGAGACTGAGTAATGGCAGAACAATTAGTAGAGATGAACCAACAATTGGAAAATCCCAACGAGGCAATCGCTCTTTTTGGGGTAAATGATGCTCATTTAAAAGTAATTGAACGAGAACTTAGTGTATCGATTGTGACTAGAGGAGAGTCTGTTCGTGTATCTGGCGCAGATGAAACTGTGGCGCTCGTAGAAAAAATCTTACAACAGTTACTTGTTGTTATCCGTAAAGGTGTGTCAATTTCGGAAAGAGATGTTGCGTATGCAATTCAGCTTGGGCAACAAGGAAAAATCGCTCAATTCGAAGAACTATATGAAGAGGAAATTTTTAAAACAGCAAAAGGTAAATCCATTCGTGTGAAAACGATGGGACAAAGACGATATATTCATGCAATGAAAAAGAATGATATTGTATTTGGAATAGGACCTGCTGGGACAGGGAAAACATACTTGGCTGTAGTAATGGCTGTGAGAGCGTTAAAGCAAGGGTATGTAAAGAAAATTATTTTAACAAGACCTGCTGTAGAAGCTGGGGAGAGTCTAGGGTTTTTACCGGGTGATTTGAAAGAAAAAGTAGATCCGTATTTACGTCCACTATATGATGCATTGCACGATATTCTTGGACAAGAATATACACAGCGTATGATGGAGCGAGGTGTAATTGAAATTGCACCCCTTGCTTATATGAGAGGGCGTACTCTTGATGATTCATTTGTTATATTAGATGAGGCGCAAAATACAACTGGTGCCCAAATAAAAATGTTTTTAACACGATTAGGTTTTACTTCTAAAATGGTTATTACTGGAGATCCTTCACAGGTAGACTTGCCAAAAGGGGTGAAATCAGGTCTTTCTATTGCTGCTAATGTTTTGTCTGGTGTATCAGGTCTTTCGTTCATTACACTGGAACAAACAGACGTTGTGAGACACCCGTTAGTGCAACGTATTATTGAGGCATATGATAAAATGGAATGATCCTATTTGTCAGGATCATTTCTTTTTGTATGATAAGGTTGGCGAACGGCATATTTTTTACTATCATTAAAGACGAGGGAAATAAACTATAGGTGATGTTGTATAAAAATGTTGCCCCAAAAAGCATCATTGGCTGGAAGAGATGAAAGTATGAATAGTTTCACTTTATTTCTGGAGAGGAGAAGGTATTGAAATCATGTCAAGATCTCAAGAAATTTCTAAGTGGTTTCGTAATTTACAACATTCGAAAAAACTAAGTTGGATTTCTTACATTTTATTAGGAGCAGTACTGTTTTTTGCACTTATGAATAATGTGAAACCAGAGCAATTAGATGTTGAAATATACTCTATTGCAAAAAAAACAATCCACTCTCCTATTAAAATTGAAGATAAAGTTACAACGGAAAAAAAGAAAAAAGATGCCGCTACAAAAGTTGAAGATCAGTATACATATAGAAGTGAGCTTAAACAAAATAAAGTGGATATTGTTAATGATGTTTTTGCTAAGGTAGATGAAGTGGTGCAAGAGATTAAAGCTATTGGGCCAGATGAGCAAAAAAAGATTACTGATGCTGATAAAGTGGACAAGTTGAAAAAGAAATTACCTGTCGATTTAACAAAAGATTTATCTGATTCAAACTTACTAAACTTGATTAACGCAGATTCAAGCCAATTGGTATTAGCGAAAGATGCAGCAGTCACAGCCATTAATAGTATAATGACTATGCATATTAAAATGGATGAATTGAAGGACGCAAAAGAGCGGTATGTAAGTGAGATGAATAGTGTTAATGTCGATAGTGGTCTAAAAGAGGCTGTTAAGGCACTAGGGAAATATGCAATTTCGGCGAATTATTTTTATGATCCGACTTTAACAAAAGAGAAGAGAAAAGCAGAGGAAGATTTAGTTGCACCTGTTTATATCCTTCAAGGACAAGTTCTTGTTAGGGAAGGAGAAACGATTTCAAGTGATATGTATAATCAGTTGAAATTAGTTGGGTTGCTAGAGAAAGGTAATACCTTCCAACCTTATGTTGGTTTGGCGGTGCTCATTTGTGTGTTGCTATACTTTATGCATAAGCAGTTTGAAGTATTTTTACAGCGAAAAAGAGAAGATAGGCCGTATGTCTTAGCATACATCACAATTCTGTCTATCACGATTGTTTTAATGAAAATCATTAGTTTATTTCAAAAGCTTGAATATGCGGGGATTGCGTATGTTGTTCCGGTCGCGATGGGGACGATACTTGTAAAATTAATGATTGGTGATCGATTTGTATTTTTAACAAGTATGATTTTTTCTGTGTGCGGAAGTATTATGTTTAATGAAGGTGTAACGAGTACACTGAATTATAGTGTAGGTATTTATGTTTTATTAAGTTCATTATCGGTTAGCATCTTCTTGAGAGAAAAAAATCGTCGTACGATGATTTTACAAGCTGGTATACTCGTTTCTGTATTAAATGTAGTCGTATTGGCGGCTTTACTACTATTGCGAAATGGGAACTTTTCGCCTCTTGAAATTGGTATGCAATTATTAATGGCTGCAGTTTCAGGGATTATCTCTTCTGTTCTAGCTATGGGGATTTTACCGTATTTAGAAAGTGGACTCGGAATTGTATCGAGTATGAAATTAATGGAACTTTCAAGTCCGAATCACCCGCTCCTGCGTAAAATCTTATTAGAAGCACCGGGTACGTATCACCATAGTGTAATGGTAGCGAATCTGTCTGAAGCTGCTTGTGAAGCGGTTGGAGCAAATGGAGTGTTAGCGCGTGTAGGGGCATATTATCATGATGTAGGAAAGACAGTACAACCGCAGTTTTTTATTGAAAACCAGATGGGAATTAAAAACCCGCATGATAAATTAGATCCTGTAACGAGTAAAGATATTATCATTGCTCATGTAACTGATGGGGTGAGGATGTTGGAAGAGTATCATATTCCCCAAGAAATTGTTGATATTGCCGGACAGCATCACGGTACAACGCTGCTTAAATATTTTTACTATAAAGCGATTAAAGAGGATAAAGAGAAATATAAGGAAGAGATGTTCCGCTATCCAGGATCAAAAGCAACATCTAAAGAGTCGGCAATTGTTGGTATTGCTGATAGTGTAGAAGCGGCGGTACGTTCGATGAATCATCCAACGCCAGATCAAATTAATAATTTAGTGCAAAGTATTATTAGAGATCGTTTGCAAGATGGGCAATTTAGTGAATGTGATTTGACATTTAAAGAATTACAAATTGTTGGTAAAACGTTATGTGAAACATTAAATGGTATTTTCCATTCTCGTATTACATATCCGGAACTGCCGGAAGAAAAGGAGAAAGAATGAGTTTATTAATTGATTTTATTGATGAAACAGAAGAAGTGAAAGACGAATATATAAGTTTGATTCGAGGATTGGTAGAGAAAGCAGCCCAAATGGAAAATATAGAAGAAGGAGCAGAATTATCGGTTACGTTTGTAGATAATGAACGTATTCGCGAAATTAACCGCGACTACCGAGATAAGGATCAGCCTACAGACGTTATTTCTTTTGCAATGGAAGAAATGGGAGAAGGCGAAATGGAAATCGTCGGTGCAGAGATGCCACGTATGTTAGGGGATCTTATTATTTCTATTCCAAGAGCAAAAGAACAAGCTGAGGAATATGGACATTCTTTTGATCGTGAACTCGGGTTTTTAGCGTTACATGGCTTTTTACATTTGCTTGGTTATGATCACATGACGGAAGAGGATGAAAAAGAAATGTTTGGAAGACAAAAAGAAATTTTAGAGGCATTTGGATTAGGACGATGAAAAAAGGAAAACTTATAAATAGTTTTGGATATGCTATAGCTGGCATATACTTTTGTCTTCGTCATGAACGAAATATGAAAATTCACTATTTGGCCGCAGTCATTGTTATATGCTGCGGCTTTTATTTTCATATTACAAAAACAGAATGGATCATATTACTTATTGTGATTGGGATTGTAATAAGTTTAGAGATGGTGAATACGGCTATTGAAAAAACAGTAGACTTAGCAACCGCTGATATTCATCCGTTTGCAAAAATTGCAAAGGATGTTGCAGCGGGAGCGGTTTTATTGTTTGCAATTATAGCTGTTGTAATTGGTGCTATTATCTTTTTACCGTATATGGTATAGTTGGCATTCCGAAGCTTTTATTAAGCTTTGGGAGCGCCGTGAAGGCCTTTAATGAAAGAATGTATCTATTCACATCTGTGAACGGAAAGGATGCGGGAATATGAATAGCAAACAATTAATTCAAGAAGCAACCGAAGCGCGTAAACAAGCGTACGTACCATATTCTAAATTTCAAGTAGGTGCAGCTTTACTAACTAAAGATGGAAAAATATATCGTGGATGTAATGTTGAAAATGCATCATATGGTTTATGTAACTGTGCAGAAAGAACAGCTTTATTTAAGGCGATTTCTGAAGGGGATAAAGAGTTTGTAGCTATTGCAGTCGTAGCGGATACAAAGCGCCCAGTACCTCCTTGTGGAGCATGTCGACAAGTTATGGTAGAATTATGTAAACAGGATACGAAAGTATACTTATCAAACTTACATGGTGACGTTCAAGAGACAACAGTCGGAGAATTGTTACCAGGAGCATTTTTAGCGGAGGATTTACATGAATAGAAAAGGTTACAAATCAGGTTTTGTCTCTATTATTGGCAGACCGAATGTTGGGAAATCTACATTTTTAAATCGTATTATCGGCCAGAAGATTGCCATTATGAGTGACAAGCCACAAACAACTCGTAATAAAATTCAAGGTGTATATACAGAAAATGATTCACAAGTGATTTTCATTGATACACCAGGAATACATAAACCTAAACATAAACTAGGTGACTTCATGGTGAAGATGGCTCAAACGACATTGAAAGAAGTTGATATTGTTCTGTTTATGGTCAATGCAACTGAAGGATTTGGTCGTGGTGAGGAATTCATTATTGAGAAATTACAAGAAACGAAACAACCGGTATTTTTGGTAATTAATAAAATTGATCAAGTTCATCCAGAGCAATTATTAGAGTTAATTGATCAATACCGTAAGCTACATGAGTTTGCGGAGATTGTACCAATTTCTGCATTAGACGGTAATAATGTGGAAGCGTTAATTGGAGCAATTAAAAAGTATTTACCAGAAGGACCACAATACTACCCAGATAATCAAGTAACGGATCATCCAGAGCGATTTATTATTGCAGAGCTTATTCGTGAAAAAGTACTACATTTAACACGTGAAGAAGTGCCGCATTCTGTAGCTGTTGTTATTGATGCAATTCAAAAACGTGAAGGCGGGGCAGTTTATATAAATGCAACGATTGTTGTTGAACGCGCATCACAAAAAGGAATTATTATCGGTAAGCAAGGGAAGATGTTAAAAGAAGTCGGTAAGCGAGCTCGCTTTGACATTGAAGCACTTCTCGGTTCTAAAGTATTTTTAGAAGTATGGGTGAAAGTGCAAAAAGATTGGCGCAATAAAATGTCACAGCTGCGTGACCTTGGTTTCCGTGAAGACGAATATTAATATGAAGTAAAGTTGTGATCAGTGGATGTTTTGTTCATCCACTGATTATTGGTTTTCATAAACCTTGATAAATTAGGAAAAATTTTTCTCACATGAAAATGAACAAAATGGGTCAATTTAATAACAACAAAAGAAATTGGTTTATAGGCTACGCTTATTGAGAAAGGTGGATTCTTATGCTAGATTTTACCTGGAAGTTTTTCTCCAAAACAGGAAGCATTGAAACGTACTTGCTTTTGAAAGAAATGGAAAAAGACGTAAACGATGAGATGGATCAACATGAAGAGGAGTTAGCGCATTTAGATTCTCCAATTTCTTGACCCGTTTTGTTCAAACCTTGGATGGTGACGAACATGTTTCAAAAAGTTGAGGGCATTGTTATCCGTACGACAGATTACGGAGAAACGAACAAGATTGTTACAATATTCTCACGGGAATTTGGTAAGGTAAGTGCAATGGCAAGAGGGGCGAAAAAACCGAAAAGTCGGTTAGCAGCTATTTCGCAACTTATGACACATGGTCATTTTCTTATTCAAATGGGATCTGGACTTGGAACTTTGCAACAAGGCGAGATTATTTCATCTATGAAAGAAATTCGTGAGGATATATTTTTAACTGCTTATGCATCATTTATTATTGAATTAACTGATAAAGCAACAGAAGATAAGAAGCATAATCCGTATTTATTTGAAATGTTATATCAAACGTTGCATTATATGTGTGAGGGTGTTGACCCAGAGGTATTATCGTTAATTTATCAAACGAAAATGCTTCCGGTATTAGGGATGCGCCCGTATTTTGATACATGTGCTATTTGTCATCAAGCAACAGATTTTGTCGCCTTCTCTGTCCGAGAAGGTGGTTTTCTGTGCTTGCGTCATGCGGAGCAAGATCCGTATCGTATCCCGGTGGGAGAGGCTGTTCATAAATTATTACGTCTCTTTTTTCACTTCGATCTACACCGGCTCGGTAATGTATCGGTGAAGGATAGTACAAAAAAACAAATGCGCACAGTATTGAATACATATTATGATGAATATTGTGGGATTTATTTGAAATCAAGGCGTTTTCTAGAACAACTTGATAAGTTTCAGATATAATTAGGGCCGTATACGGTCCTTTTTACATACTTTCTTTTTCGAATAGCATATTTAGTATATAATATTTAAGAGATAGTATAACTTTTTTCGTTGTGCATTAAAGGTGGTGATTATCATAGAGCTGAATAAACGGCAAGAACATATCATTCAGATTGTAAAAGATCACGGTCCTATTACAGGGGAGTCAATTGCTGCGCAATTGGGTTTAACACGTGCAACGCTAAGACCAGACTTAGCAATTTTAACGATGGCTGGTTATTTAGAAGCGCGTCCACGCGTAGGTTATTTTTATACGGGTAAAACTGGGGGACAGCTATTATCTGAAGCTGTTAAGAAAATTAAAGTGCAAGATTATCAATCTAGACCGGCTGTAATTGATAAAAATGTATCAGTATACGATGCAATCTGTACTATGTTTCTAGAGGATGTTGGTACATTATTTGTTGTAGATCAATCTACTTTATTAGTTGGCGTTGTATCTCGTAAAGATTTATTGCGAGCTAGCTTAGGAAAGCAGGATTTAACCTCTCTTCCGGTTAATATTATCATGACAAGGATGCCAAACATTGCGATGTGTCGCAGGGAGGATTCTTTATATGATATTGCGATGGAATTAATAGAAAGACAGATTGATGCGATGCCAGTTGTAAAGGATACGCAACAAGGTCTAGAAGTGATTGGACGAATTACAAAAACAAATATTACGCGTGCGTTTGTCAATTTAGTAAATAACGAATAAGTGTAATTTGTTTAAAGTGAGGTAATGTAATGGATAATAAAATCGTATATGTCGTATCTGACTCTGTAGGAGAAACGGCTGATTTGGTTGTTAGAGCGGCAATGGGGCAGTTCCCATTCGCTCCTGATATTAGACGTGTACCGTATGTAGAAGATACAGGGACATTAAAAGAAGTGATCTCGATTGCCAAGAGCAATCAAGCGCTTATTTGTTTTACGTTAGTAAAGCCTGATATGCGTCAATATTTATTGACAGAAGCGGCAAAAGAAGGAGTAGAGGCATACGATATTATCGGACCTCTTATCGATCAAATTGAAGAAATTACAGGGCAAGTACCAAGGTATGAGCCAGGTGTCGTTCGAAGATTAGATGAAGAGTACTTTAAAAAAATTGAAGCGATTGAATTTGCAGTTAAGTATGATGATGGCAGAGATGCACGTGGTATTTTAAAAGCTGATATCGTGTTGATTGGAATTTCACGTACATCAAAAACACCACTTTCACAATATTTAGCGCATAACAAACGTTTGAAAGTTGCTAATGTACCACTTGTACCGGAAGTGGATCCACCTGAGGAATTATATCAAGTGGCAAAAGAGAAATGTTTCGGTTTGAAAATTACACCGGATAAGTTAAATCATATTCGAAAAGAACGATTAAAATCACTTGGATTAAGTGATGGAGCAACATATGCAAATATTAATCGTATTAAAGAAGAAATCATTCATTTTGAGAATGTAGTGAGTAAAATAAATTGTCAAGTGATCGATGTATCAAATAAGGCGATTGAGGAAACGGCAAATATTATTGTGAATGCAGTGCAAAACCAAAAAATGTTTTAGCACATTTACCAAAGGTGAATGTGCTTTTTTCGCTCGTGAGAAGTAGGTAGAGGAAAATGCGAAATAGATTATGAACTTTCGGCTTAGTAATAGAATATAGCGGAATGGTTATACTTATATTCTTCCGTTTTTTTATTATGCTAAAGGAACGATTTTGTTATCTTTAAATGTAAGATGAAAATTAAAGGGATATGTAGCGTAGTTGAAGAAAATATATTATAATAAAAAATTGTGATAAAAACCTATATTTTACGTTTAGACTTTAATTTTTCAGAATAAACTAGGGATAGGATTTGCGAAAAAGACATGTAATTACGTTAAATCGACAAAATCTAAACAAGAAAACGCACATTATGGAAGGATTCACAGAAGGGATGTAGAATACAGAAATATGCAAAACATCAGTAAGATATTAGTTGATGCAGATGCATGTCCCGTGAAGGATGAAATTGTGCAAGTTGGAACAAAAAATTTATGTCGAAATTTTGTTTGTCGCATCGCATGCTCATCGTTCAAGAAAACAGCAAGGAATTGGGTCTATGTAGATTCTGAGCAAGATGAAGTTGATTTTTATATATATCAACATGCAAAAGTTACAGATCTCATGATCACACAGGATGTGGGTCTTGCTAGTCTTCTTGTGAAAAAATGGAGTATAGGCATTGTCTCCAAGAGGTACATTTGTAACAGATGAGCAAATGGATACAATTTTATATAGTAGGTATGTATCTGCGAAGTTACGCAGGGGGCTTATACGAAAGGCTCAAAATCATTTACACAACGTGATCGACAGCACTTTCTAATAAATTTAGAAAAAATATTGTCGAATTATAAAGGAATCTTTTAATTTATATCGAATACAAAATACGACACGGAGATGGAGTTATGGGGAACAGAATTCCCGAAGAAGTTGTTGAACAGATTCGGACATCATCCGATATTGTAGAAGTTATTGGTGAGTATGTTCAACTTAGAAAGCAGGGGCGTAACTATTTCGGCCTTTGTCCATTTCATGGTGAGAATTCACCTTCATTCTCTGTTTCATCTGATAAGCAAATCTTTCATTGCTTCGGATGTGGAGAAGGTGGAAATGTATTTTCCTTTCTCATGAAAATGGAAGGACTTGCTTTCACCGAGGCTGTTCAAAAGCTTGGTGAAAGAAATGGAATTGCAATTGCAGAGTATACATCAGGGCAAGGACAACAAGAAGACATATCTGATGACACTGTCATCATGCAACAGGCTCATGAGCTTTTGAAAAAGTATTATCATCATTTATTAGTAAATACAGAAGAGGGAAATGAAGCACTTTCGTATTTATTAAAACGTGGTATTACAAAAGAGATGATAGAGAAATTTGAAATTGGTTATGCATCACCAGCTTGGGATGCAGCAACGAAAATTTTACAAAAAAGAGGTTTGTCGCTATCTAGTATGGAACAAGCTGGCCTTCTTGTAAGAAGTGAGAAGGATGGCAGTCATTATGACCGCTTCCGAGGAAGGGTTATGTTTCCGATATATACTTTACAAGGTAAGGTGATAGCGTTTAGTGGAAGGGCACTAGGAGATGATACTCCGAAATATTTAAATAGTCCTGAAACACCGATTTTTCACAAAAGTAAGCTGTTGTATAATTTCCACCAAGCAAGACCGTTTATTAGAAAACGTGGGCAGGTTGTCCTATTTGAAGGTTATGCCGATGTGCTAGCCGCGGTAAAAAGTGGCGTGGAAGAAGCTGTTGCGACAATGGGAACGGCTTTAACTGAAGAACAAGCGAAACTTCTGCGACGTAACGTTGAAACTGTTGTTCTTTGCTATGATGGTGATAAAGCAGGGCGAGAAGCGACGATGAAAGCAGGGCAATTATTATTGCAAGTTGGTTGCCAAGTGAAAGTTACACCATTGCCAGATAAGCTTGACCCTGATGAATATGTGCAACAATATGGAACAACGGCTTTTGAAAATCTTGTGAAATCAAGTATAAGTTTTGTTGGTTTCAAAATAAATTATTTGCGTTTAGGGAAAAATTTGCAAGATGAGTCTGGCAAAGAAGAATATGTGAAAAGTGTTTTAAAAGAGTTATCATTGTTGCAGGACGCGATGCAGGCCGAGTCATATTTAAAGTCATTATCGCAAGAATTTTCGTATTCAATGGAAACACTTTTGAATCAATTACACCAATATCGCAAAGAACAAAAGGTACAGCAAAAACAAATAAAGCAGGTCTCTAAGCCATCTCAAATTGTTCAAACTAAACCGAAATTAACAGGTTTTGAAAGAGCAGAAAGAGAAATTATTTACCATATGTTGCAAAGTGCAGAAGTGGCAGTGCGTATGGAATCTCATATAGAAGATTTTTATACAGAAGAACATAAAGGGATTTTATATGAACTATACGCATATTATGAAAAGGGAAATGAACCTTCAGTCGGAACATTTTTAAGTTGGCTCTCTGATGAAAAGTTGAAAAATATTATCACTGATATTTCGACGGATGAATTTATTAATCCAGAATACACAGAAGAAGCGTTACAAGGCCATTTGGAGGCGCTCAGACGTCATAAGGAAAAACTTGAAAAGATGGAAATTATCTTTAAAGTAAAACAAATGGAAAAAACAGATCCTGTAGAGGCTGCTAAATATTATGTAGCATATTTACAAAATCAAAAAGCAAGAAAATAGCTTTTTCGATAAAATTTTAGTATAATGAATGTTTGTATCTCGCGTAAGGAGGGGAACAGATGGCTGACAAACCAGCTCGTTCTAAACAAATTGAAACTGAAATGACCCTTGAGCAAGTGAAAGAACAACTCACTGAGCTCGGAAAAAAACGTGGCGTTCTTACATATGAAGAGATTGCAGAACGCATGAATGGATTTGAAATTGAATCCGACCAAATGGATGAATACTACGAATATTTAGGTGAACAAGGGATTGACTTAGTTGGTGACAATGACAACGACGAAGGTCCTAATAATCGCCAAATTACAAAAACGGAAGAAGAATTCGACCTCAATGATTTAAGTGTGCCACCAGGTGTGAAAATCAATGATCCTGTTCGTATGTACTTAAAAGAAATTGGTCGCGTTGACTTACTATCCGCTGAAGAAGAAATTCGACTTGCGACACGTATTGAAGAAGGCGATGAAGAAGCAAAACGCCGTCTTGCAGAAGCAAACTTACGTCTTGTAGTAAGTATTGCAAAGCGCTATGTGGGCCGCGGTATGCTTTTCTTAGACTTAATCCAAGAAGGGAATATGGGTCTAATTAAAGCGGTTGAAAAGTTCGATTATCGCAAAGGTTTTAAATTTAGTACGTATGCAACTTGGTGGATTCGCCAAGCTATTACACGTGCGATTGCAGACCAAGCGCGAACAATTCGTATTCCAGTTCATATGGTTGAAACAATTAATAAGTTAATTCGTGTACAACGTCAATTATTACAAGATTTAGGACGCGAACCATCTCCTGAAGAGATTGGTGAAGAAATGGATCTTGCTCCAGAAAAAGTACGCGAAATCTTAAAAATTGCACAGGAGCCAGTTTCTCTTGAAACACCGATTGGTGAAGAAGACGACTCCCATTTAGGTGACTTTATTGAAGACCAAGAAGCAACATCGCCTGCGGACCATGCAGCGTATGAATTGCTAAAAGAACAATTAGAAGATGTGTTAGATACACTAACAGATCGTGAAGAAAATGTTCTGCGTCTTCGTTTTGGTTTAGATGATGGACGAACTCGTACGCTTGAAGAAGTTGGGAAAGTATTCGGCGTAACGAGAGAACGTATTCGTCAAATTGAAGCAAAAGCACTTCGCAAATTAAGACATCCGAGCCGTAGTAAACGTCTTAAGGATTTCTTAGAATAGGTTATTTTTAAGTTTACTTCACGATTGTGAAGTAAACTTTTTTAATTTGTTAATTTTTGTTAAAATTTAGCTATCAGCAACGATTACAATTTCTTGTAATTTATTTTACAGAATTGTCTTTTGATTTGCAAATGCTCATTTTTCGATTTTTCGATTAATTTTGTTTATTCTATACAAAAAAATATGTAGAAAAGTGAAAAATATGATGAGAAACGTTAATAATTATCGAAATAATATGCGATATAATAGTGAAAATCAATAAACTGAATTTATGGAATATTTTCAACAAGTAATAGTTTACTCTTTTCTGATAGAGCGTTTTCAAGTACAATGGAAATGACTGAATCATCTAACTATTTAGGGGTATAGAGGGGGGAGAAGAGATATGAAACGTAATCCGCTGATTCCGTTCGCTCTTATTGCAGCATTAGGTATTATCGTTATGTTTGTATTTTCATTTCAAGGGCTACATAAATCTAAAGAGTTAGCTGATGCAAAAAATGGCGGGAAACCAGCACAAACAATATCAAAGCCAGAGGATATTGTGAAGCAAAGCTGTACGAGCTGTCATGGTGATCAGTTACAAGGAGCAGTAGGACCTAATTTACAAAAAATTGGTGGGAAACTCTCGAAAGATGAAATTAAAGAAATTCTTTCAAAAGGAAAAGGGAATATGCCACCAAATGTAGTTCCAGCTGATCAAGCAGCTAAAGTAGCTGATTGGTTATCGAAGAAAAAATAAAGTTTCGTATTACAAGCCTTTTGCTTTTGTGCAAAAGGCTTGTTTTTCTATACTTTCTAAAATACGATTAGTAATAGAGAATTGAAGTGTTGTTATGGACTTGCAACAACTACTATAAATTCATTATCATGGAGACAGACTGACAAGAGAAGGAGTAATGGAAATACATGAATGAAGTAAAGCTTTCAAAACGATTAGAAGAAGTTGTGCGGGAGATTCCGGTAGGATCTACAGTAGCTGATATTGGGTCGGATCATGCGTATTTACCGTGTTATACAATTATAAATAATATTGCTACAAAAGCAGTTGCAGGAGAAGTTGTAGATGGGCCGTTTCGCTCTGCGCAAGCGACTGTAGCTGAGAGTGGCTTGCAAGATAAAGTAGATGTTCGTAAAGGTAATGGGTTAGCTGTTATTACCCCAGGAGAAGTAGATGTTATTACGATTGCTGGTATGGGTGGAGCGTTAATTCGTGACATTTTAGAAAGTGGTAAAGAAAAATTAAAAGGTGTAACGCGTTTAATCTTACAGCCTAATATTGCTGCACATCATATTCGTGAATGGTTTATTGAGAATGGCTGGGAGCTTATCCATGAAAAAATCGTAAAAGAAGACGGGAAAATTTATGAGATTTTAGTCGGAGAGCGAGGAGATATCACAGTACCTTACTCTGAACATAAACAAGCTGAATTATTTATGGGTCCATTTTTAATAAAAGAAAAAAGTGAGGCTTTTGTTGAAAAGTGGGAAGGGGAATTGAAAAACTTCCAAAATATTTTAAAGCAGTTAGAGCGTGCAGCAGAGTCTGAAGAGACAAAAGTGAAGCGTGCAGAAGTAGAAGCGAAAATGAAAATGATAGGGGAGGTTTTATCATGAGTAAAATTCCGAATGGCCATGAAATTATTTCTTTATTTGAAGGTATGTATCCGAAGCATTTAGCGATGGAAGGGGATAAGATTGGCTTACAGATTGGAGCGCTTAATAAACCTGTTCAGCACGTATTAATAGCGTTAGATGTAACGGAGGAAGTTGTGGACGAGGCGATTCAATTAGGAGCGAATGTCATTATTGCGCATCACCCTCTAATTTTTAATCCGTTAAAAGCGATTCATACAGATAAGGCGTACGGAAGAATTATTGAAACGTGTATTAAAAATGATATTGCAGTTTATGCGGCCCATACAAATGTAGACATTGCTACAGGCGGGGTAAATGATTTACTTGCTGATGCATTAGGGTTACAAAATACAGAAGTATTAGTTCCGACATACGCAGAAGAAATGAAAAAAATTGCTGTATTTGTTCCAGTAACTCATGCAGAAGAGGTGCGCAAAGCTCTTGGAGATGCGGGTGCTGGTTATATCGGTAATTATAGCCACTGTACGTTCGGTAGTGAAGGGGTAGGTACGTTTATCCCTAGAGAAGGGACAAATCCTTATATCGGGGAAACTGGGCAGTTAGAGCGTGTGGACGAGGTGCGTATCGAAACAATTATTCCAGCTTCACTACAAAGAAAAATTATTAAAGCGATGTTGGTAGCTCATCCATATGAAGAAGTGGCCTATGATATATATCCGCTGGATAATAAAGGTGAAACATTAGGTCTTGGTAAAATAGGATATTTACAAGAAGAAATGACACTTGGGCAGTTTGCTGAACACGTGAAACAATCATTACATGTGAAGGGTGCAAGAGTTGTTGGGAAGTTAGAAGATAAAGTGCGTAAAGTTGCTGTGCTTGGTGGTGACGGTAATAAATACATAAACCAAGCGAAATTTAAAGGGGCAGATGTATATGTAACGGGTGATATGTATTATCATGTTGCTCACGATGCGATGATGCTCGGTTTAAATATAGTTGACCCAGGACATAATGTTGAAAAAGTAATGAAGCAAGGCGTACAAAAACAATTGCAAAACAAAGTAGATGAAAAGAAATTTAATGTGCAAATTCATGCTTCGCAGTTACATACGGATCCTTTCACATTTGTATAAAAATAACGAAAACCGTTGCTCATGTAGGCAACGGTTTTTATTATTGCTGTTTCTTTACTTTTACACGTGGCAAAATCTTTTGAAGTGGTACATTTCGAGTTCTGTCCCATGTAGCTGGATTCATTGGGTCATATTGCTCTAAGAAAGCTATAACCTCTTTCGTAATTGGCGTTGGAGTAGAAGCGCCTGCTGTAACTGCGACGTTTTCGATACCTTGTAGCCATTCTAATTGAATTTCACTTACATCTGCAACACGGTATGCTTTCGTACCAGCAATTTCTTGTGATACTTGCGCTAAACGGTTGGAGTTGTTACTTTTTGGATCACCGACAACAATTGTTAAATCCGCAACATCAGCTTGTTTAGCGACAGCTTCTTGGCGAACTTGAGTTGCTAAACAAATTTCCTTATGGAATTCTGCTGTTGGGAATTTTTTTTGGATGTCCTCCATTAAATGTTGAACATCCCATTGACTCATTGTTGTTTGATTCGTAACTAAAATTTTATCCGTTGGGATTTCTAATGTTCTTAAATCATCAGCTCTTTCGATAAGATGAACGATATCAGGTGCAATACCAACTGCGCCTTCTGGTTCTGGATGGTTTTTTTTGCCGATATAAATGACATGATATCCTTCAGCTTTCTTTGCTTCAATAAGGTCATGTGTTTTTGTAACGTCTGGACAAGTTGCGTCGATTGTCGTTAAACCTTTTTCTTTTGCACGTTGTTTAACTTCTGGAGAAACACCGTGTGCAGTAAAAATAACAGTACCAGAATCGATTTTATCTAAAATTTCTAATCGACTTGGACCGTCTAATGTAATGATGCCATCCTCTTCGAAAGCATCTGTTACATGCTTATTGTGAACAATCATACCTAAAATATAAATGGGTCTCGGTAATGATTTATCTAATGCGGCGTTACGTGCAATAACCATCGCGTCAACAACGCCGTAGCAATAACCACGAGGGGAAATTTTAACAATCTTCATGTGAGTAATCCTCTCCTTCTAAACAAGGGATACTTTTGTGCATAGTCCATTACATTATAAAGGAGGAGTGGATAGAAAACAAAGGATTGTTACACATATAGTTTTGGTTTTGTTGCTATTTGTTGGATAGGCTCTTCAGGTAATTCTTTTTCTATTATTGGCTCAATCACAATTTTTTTTCTTTTTCTCTTTTTTGGTGGAGGAGGTGGAGTGACTACTTCAACTTCTCCTGGCTGGTCTTCAGCTTGTTTTTCCTCCGTGCCTTTTCCAGAGGTGAGGATTTTAACAATGCTTGGTAGACTACGCATAATTGGACCGTATTGCTCGACGACAGGTCCTACCGATTGAACAACTTGGGATACTTTTTCGATATTATTTATCATATTAGTTGGATTCGAAATTAGATTCGAAAAAAAGCTTCCGATGCCGCTGCTAGATGTCGCAGCAGCTGTAGTTGTCGCCGCACCGCGTGTTTCATTTGATTCATACATTTGAGGTGGTATCATTTGTTGAGGATGTTGCTGCATATATGGTTGATATTGCTGTGAGTATTGTTGCTGGTATTGCTGTTGATATTGCGGCGGCGTTTGCTGGTGCATCATCGGCGGCCCTTCCATTTGCCGATAGGGAGGGACCATTTGCATGAAAGGCTCCGTAGGATCGTGTTTTTTAAAGAGTTTAGAAAGAAAACCTTTCTTTTTTTGTGCCATCGGTGGTAGTTGGGGAATTGGGTATGGTGTATAAGAATGATGTCCTTGATTAGGATGCATTTGCCCTATAGGGGGTTTCGGATACATATGAGAAATCCTCCTTTCTTCAATTAGGTATATACACATACAATATGCAGTGGAAGGAAAGAAGGTTAGTTTTTATGATGAAAACCTAAACTAAAGAAAAGATGGATTTTACTTGTAGATTTCGATATAATGTAGACTTGACTGATTTGTGCGCGCAGTAGAAATTTTAGAAAGAAGGTGTAACTTATGACACTACAAACTTTTACACAGTATGATTTTAAACCATTTTTAATAGATGCAGTTCGTGAACTACGCTTTTCAGAGCCGACAGGAATTCAACAGAAAATTTTCCCGGTTGTGAAAAAAGGTGTGAGTGTAATTGGACAATCCCAAACTGGTTCTGGGAAAACACATGCATACTTACTTCCTACATTAAACAGAATTGATGCAAGTCGTGAAGAAGTACAACTTGTTATTACAGCGCCTACTCGTGAGTTAGCACAACAAATTTACGAAGAAATCGTGAAATTAACAAAGTTCTGTGCAGAAGAGCAAATGATTACAGCACGTTGCTTAATTGGTGGAACTGATAAGCAACGATCAATTGAAAAGTTGAAAAAACAACCTCATATTGTAGTCGGAACACCAGGACGTATTAAAGACTTAGTAGAAGAAAAGGCGCTATTTGTTTATAAAGCGGATACTATTATTGTCGATGAAGCGGATTTAATGCTTGATATGGGATTCATTCAAGATGTAGATAAAATTGCAGCACGTATGCCTAAAAACTTGCAAATGCTAGTTTTCTCTGCAACAATTCCTCAAAAATTAAAACCATTTTTGAAGAAATATATGGAGAATCCAGAACATATTCATATTAATCCGAAACAAGTTGCAGCAGGAAATATTGAGCATTACCTTGTGCCTTCAAGACACCGTAATAAAATTGAATTAGTGAAAAATATGCTACTTCAATTTAAACCGTACTTAGCAATTGTCTTTACAAACACAAAGAAGAAGGCTGATGAAGTAGCCGATGGATTAGCAGAACGTGGGTTAAAAGTAGGGCGTATACACGGTGATTTATCACCACGTGATCGTAAAAAAATGATGAAACAAGTTCGTGATTTAGAGTTCCAATACATTGTCGCAACAGATTTAGCGGCACGCGGTATTGATATTGAAGGAATTAGCCATGTTATTAACTATGAACTTCCATCAGATTTAGATTTCTTCGTTCACCGTGTTGGAAGAACTGCACGTGCGGGTCATTCAGGTATTGCAGTGACGATTTATGATCCAGCAAATGAAGAAGCGTTAGATAGTTTAGAAAAACAACGTCATATCGAGTTTAAGCATGTAGATTTACGCGGAGATGAGTGGGCGGATTTAGGTGAACGTCGTCGTCGTAAGAGTCGTAAAAAACCAAGTGATGGACTGGATGTTATGGCAACGAAAGTTGTTAAAAAGCCGAAAAAAGTAAAACCAAACTATAAACGAAAACTTGCAACAGAACGTGAAAAAGTGAAGAAAAAATATAGCAATAAAAAAAGATAAGGGATTTCCCTTATTTTTTTTTATCTCGCTACTTGTGAGAAAACCGATTGATGCGGGCTAATAATTAGTGAGGGATTAGAAACAACGTTGACTAAAATTTCACTTTCTCCGTTTAATTTCAGTGTAGAGTGCGGACTGTTTAAATAGTCATTTTAATTTGTGTAGTGCCTTTTTTATGAACAAACAATTCACTACATATTTCTACAAATTATGCTATCATTATATCTATTGTATATTGAAGAGGTGATTGTATGTTAAAGATTGGATCTCATGTTTCAATGAGTGGTAAGAAGATGTTATTAGCAGCAAGTGAAGAGGCTGTTTCATACGGTGCAACAACGTTCATGATTTATACAGGTGCACCACAAAATACGCGAAGAAAACCAATTGAAGAATTGAATATAGAAGCAGGAAGAAAACATATGGAACTGAACGGTATTGAGGAAATTATCGTCCACGCTCCGTATATTATTAATGTTGGGAATACGACGAAACCTGAGACGTTTCAATTAGGTGTTGACTTCCTTCGTATGGAAATTGAAAGAACGGCAGCATTAGGTGTGGCGAGACAAATTGTTCTTCACCCAGGAGCTCACGTTGGTGCAGGAGCAGATGCTGGTATTCAACAAATTATTAAAGGGCTTAATGAAGTAATAACGCCAGAACAAACGGTTAATATTGCGCTAGAAACGATGGCAGGAAAAGGAACAGAATGCGGTCGTAGCTTTGAAGAAATTGCGAAAATTATTGATGGCGTAAAATATAATGAAAAGTTATCTGTATGTTTTGATACGTGTCATACGCACGATGCAGGTTATGATATTGTCAATGATTTTGACGGTGTGTTAAATGACTTTGATAAGATTGTTGGGATAGATCGTTTACAAGTACTTCATATTAACGATAGCAAAAATGTCCGCGGAGCTGGAAAAGACCGTCATGAGAATATTGGTTTTGGTCATATTGGCTATACGGCATTGCATCACATTGTGCATCACCCGCAACTAAAGCACGTACCAAAAATTCTTGAAACACCGTATGTAGGTGAAGATAAAAAAGATAAGAAGCCACCATATAAATTAGAAATCGAAATGCTGAAAAATGGTACTTTTGATGAAGGACTTCTTGAAAAAATTAAAGCGCAATAAGGAGGGGATTTCCCCCTCCTTATTTTAATAGTTGCTGAAATAAAGTATTTACTTGTTGGGCAGTGGCAGGAGAGGTTACTTTTGCGATTTGTTTTAAGAGCTCTAGTCGCTCGGTATTATCGTAAATGTTAATATTTTTCCCTTTCATAAGTAAAACGATTTTATCAGCTTGTGCAGTTGTAATTGAAACTTCATATTCTTTACTATATTTCAATAACTCTTTTGTAGAAATATGATTTAATTTTTTGTTCACAATTTGTTTAATGAGATTCATCGTGTTGTCCTCCTTCACCGTTCTTCTATCGAAATATATGTACGCATAGCTTGTATATATTCGTCTAAAGGTGCATTTTTTCCATGGGGAAAAGAAGCGTATGTTATAATATAAGAACAAAATTATAGAGAAAGAGTATAAGGAGGACTTATGGAAAAAAAGCAACATCGAAAAGAAAGTGTTATTCATCTTGTGTATCGTTTAGTTATGATTGTCTTTGGGGCAGCATGTGCGGCGGTAGCGATTGAACTATTTTTAATGCCAAATAAAATTATTGATGGTGGAATTATTGGTATTTCTCTTATATTAGATTATCTTACTCCTAATATTTGGTGGTTAAGTTTTTCTACTTTAGTTGTTATCCTCAACATTCCGTTTATGTACTCCGGATATAAGCAAATTGGAAAAACATTCATGTTATCCTCAGCATTTGGGATTGTAGCTTTAGCATTTATTGAATCAACGTTGCATGCTATTCCACCATTTACAACAGAGCCAATTTTAGCAACAGTTTTTGGTGGTCTTATTTTAGGTCTTGGTGTAGGACTTGTTATTCGTCATGGTGGATCGTTAGACGGGACAGAGATTATGGGGATTCTATTAACGAAGAAATTACCGTTTTCTGTTGGTGAATTCGTAATGTTTGTGAACTTATTCATTTTTGCATGGGCAGCATTTGTGTTTGGTGTTGAACAAGCAATGTATTCTGTTATGACGTACTATATCGCATTCAAAACAATTGATACGGTAATCCAAGGATTGGACGAAACGAAAGCAGTTTTAATAGTATCGGATCAATATGAGGAAGTATCAAATGCAATTTTACACCGCCTTGGTCGTGGAACAACAAAACTTGTTGCTAAAGGTGGTTATACAGATAAAGAAAAAGAAGTTATTTATGCAGTTGTAACTCGTCTTGAAGTGACAAAGTTAAAATCAATTGTGCACGAAATTGATGAAAATGCATTTGTTACCATTATGAGCACGCAAGAGACAAATGGTGGTAAGTTTAAATCGGCAATTCATTAAAAAATGATTTGTAATATCTTTTAAAAGCAGAGAAAATTTCTCTGCTTTTTGTTATAATAATAAGGTTTCTGGAAATAAAGAATATATTTTGGGCAGATTGGTTTACAACTATAATAAGCTGTACTATAATTCAAATAGAGATAAATCGGAATCATTCTGAATTAAAATAGGTGAGATGCTATGAATAATATATTGGAAATAGAAGGGCTAACGTTTCGATATGAAGATCGAAACGTGTTAGAAGATATTAATTTGCAAGTTCCGAAGGGAGCTTTTTTAGGTTTAGTTGGACCGAATGGTTCAGGGAAATCGACTTTACTTAAATGTTTATTGGGTGTTTTAAAGCCGAAGCAAGGAAATATTCGATTGTTTGGCATTGATAGTAAAAAATTTAAAGAGTGGAATAAAGTTGGTTATGTATCCCAAAAGGCAAACAGCTTTAACTCAGGTTTCCCGGCAACTGTTTTTGAGGTCGTTTCAATGGGACTTGTGTCGAAAAAAGGTCTTTTTCGCTTTTTTACGAAAGACGATAAGGAAAAAGTAGAAAAAGCAATTGCTGATGTAGGTATGAGCGAGTTTCAAGGACGTAATATTGGAGAACTTTCTGGTGGACAACAACAACGTGTATTTATTGCTCGTGCACTTGTAAGTGATCCAGAATTGCTGATTTTGGACGAGCCTACTGTTGGGATCGATGTGAAAAATGTGGAAAGTTTCTATGAGATACTAGAGGACTTAAACAAAAGATTAGGAATCACGTTAATTCTTGTTACTCATGATATGGGAGCTGTTACTGAAAAAGTAACACATGTTGCATGCTTAAACCAACATTTGCATTTCCATGGGAATGTAGAGAAATTCCGAGAGTTAGAAGATGCAGAAATGTCGATTTTATATGGACATCATGTTCATCGCTTAGAACATGAACATGAGCATCACGGGAGGATATAATGATACAGGATTTTTTACAATATGATTTTTTACGTAATTCTTTATACGCGGGTATTTTAATAGGGCTTGTCGCACCGCTTATCGGCGTGTTCGTTGTGATTCGCCGCATGTCGCTTATTGCGGATGCATTAAGTCATGTGACGTTATCAGGAATTGCAGCAAGTTTATTACTTGAAAAGACAATCTTTACCGGTGGTTTTTTAAACCCTTTATATATGGGAATGTTTTTTTCGATCGGTGGAGCATTGCTAATTGAAAAATTACGTACTGTATATAAACATTATCAAGAGTTGGCAATTCCAATTATACTTTCAGCTGGGATGGGGATTGGAGTTATCTTCATTTCACTTGCTAATGGATTCAATACGGATTTATTTAGTTATTTATTTGGTAGTGTAAGTGCTGTAACAAGCGCGGATTTAATTATTATTGGTATAGTAGCAATTGTTGTTATTGCAACGATTGTTTTATTATACAAAGAGTTGTTTTTACTATCATTTGATGAGGAATACGCTGTATCAACCGGTTTGAGTGCAAAGTGGATTCACTTTATCTTCATTATATTAGTTGCTCTTGTAATTGCCGTATCAATGCGTGTTGTAGGTGTTCTTCTCGTATCATCTTTAATGACGTTACCAGTTGCAGCAAGTATTCGTATTGCAAAAGGATTTAAACAAACAATTTTCTTTTCCATTTTATTTGGTGAAATTGCCGTAATTGGTGGAATGTTTGCTTCGTATCAACTTAATCTAGCACCAGGTGGTACAATTGTTATGATAGCGGTTCTTATTTTAATCGGTGCAATTTTATGGAAGAAGAAAAAAACTGCATAAAGTAGGGATAGGTATGAATCTAACAGAAGCTTTACGCCTAATGAAGGAAAAAGGATACAAACATACGGGGAAAAGGGAAGAGATGCTAAGATTATTCGCGGCGCATAATCGTTATTTAACTGCGAAAGATGTTTTAGAACATATGAAGGATGATTATCCAGGGCTTAGTTTTGATACGATTTATCGTAACTTAACGGTTTTTGCTGAAATTGGTGTTTTAGAGCAAACGGAATTAAGTGGTGAAAAACATTTTCGTTTTACATGCTCTATTATGGAACATCATCACCATTTCATTTGTTTAGATTGTGGTGGTACGAAAGAAATTACTTCCTGCCCAATGGATTTTATGAATAAAAATTTTAAAGGTTATGAGGTAACGGGGCATAAGTTTGAAATATATGGTCGTTGCCCAAAATGTGCTAAATGAGAAACTCGTCGGTTATATAACTGACGAGTTTTTCATTTAAATGTAAAAAGAAGGTTGTTCACAAAAATTGTGGACAACCTTCTTTTTTATTGTTCTTGTGTTTCTTTTTCTTTATCTCGTTCGGCAGCCATTTCAGCAGCGATTACATCGATTTCTTTTTTCAGTTCTTCTACCATTGTTTCTTCCGGTACTTTACGAACGACTTGCCCTTTACGGAATAATAAACCTTCTCCGCGTGCACCTGCAATACCGATATCAGCTTCACGAGCTTCACCAGGACCGTTTACGGCGCAGCCAAGTACTGCAACCTTAATTGGAACTTGAAGTGTAGAGATGTATTCCTCCACTTCATTAGCGATGCTAATTAGGTCAATTTCAATACGACCACAAGTTGGACAAGAAATAAGTGTTGCGGCATTAGATGCAAGACCGAATGACTTTAATAGTTCACGAGCAACTTTTACTTCTTCCACTGGATCAGCACTTAATGAGATACGAAGTGTATTTCCGATGCCTTTACTTAAAATTGCTCCAAGACCAGCGGCGCTTTTTACAGTTCCAGCAAACAATGTTCCTGATTCTGTAATACCTAAATGTAATGGATAATCAAAAGCACGAGCAGCTTTTTCGTATGCTTCAATTGCTAAGTTAACATCAGAGGCTTTCATTGATACGATAATATCGTGGAAATCTAAGTCCTCTAAAATTTTAATATGGTGTAGTGCGCTCTCAACCATACCGTCAGCAGTTGGGTATCCATATTTTTCTAAAATGTGACGTTCTAATGAACCAGCATTTACACCGATACGGATTGGAATACCGCGCTCTTTCGCAGCGTTTACAACAGCTTCTACTTTATGGCGACGTCCAATGTTACCTGGATTGATACGTACTTTATCAATGCCGCCTTCGATTGCTTTTAAAGCAAGGCGATAATCAAAATGAATATCAGCAACAAGTGGAATGTTGATTTGTTTTTTAATATCAGCAATAGCATTTGCTGCGCGTTCGTCTGGAACAGCAACACGGACGACTTGACAGCCAGCTTCTTCTAAACGTTTAATTTCAGCAACTGTAGCCTCAACATCATGTGTTTTTGTTGTCGTCATACTTTGTATAATTAATTCATTGTTACCGCCAATTGTTAAATTACCGACTTTAACTGGACGTGTTTTTGTACGATGAGTCATTTCATTCACGAATAGATCGCTCTCCTTATAAAAGAAGTTTCTTATTTTAGTCCCTTACATCAATGATAGTATGTGTGAGAAAGGGCTATAGAAACCAAAGTACTCGGTTTCACTTTTACTATTGTATCAGCGCCTTTATATAATTGACAAGGATTAAGTGATTACTTATTGATATAAGGGGAATTTATAAGACTTTCCAACTTGAATTTTTGTGGCAGATGTATTTTTATTTAATTGTTTAAAATCATCAATTACCTTTTCAATAGAAGGAATTTTTTTCTTATTAATTGCTTCTGTAATAGAAAGAACCGTATCACCAGTTTTTACTTCAATTGCTTTATACGCTGCATCTGCTTCTTTTTCTGTTTCTTTCTCTTTATTTTGTTTTGTATCTGTATTTTCTTTATTTATTGTTTGGGCAGCAGTTGTTTTTTTGTATGAACTTAACATCGGTAAAGTACCGATTTTTATATCGTAATAAAATATATAACCGAGAACAAGCACGAATAAGAGTATACCTAATCTCTTCATATCCTTCACTCCTTTGCTAGGAATATATGCTTGTCCAAAAAAAAAATGCCTATTTAGGCATTTTTTTTATAATTCTTGTTTTTCTTTCGGTTTTGGAACTTCTTTAATCGTTAAGTATAGAACGATTAAAACAACTGCAATGTAAATAAACGTTGCACCAGGTACGTTTATTTTGAATAAATCCATAATCATAAAGAAGATTGTTGGAATTGTGTAGCTGTAAGCAGTTAATGTCCAAACTTGTTTATAAGATAATTTGCGCTGACCACTCATGGCAGAACCGATGAAGGCAAGTAACGTAACTCCTACAAAGGTAATAAATAATTGGAACAAATACAGTAAAAACCCAATAATGAATAATAAGATTGGATAAATACTGTCAAATAACGAAATGAAATCTTGTAAATCTTTCTTCTCAAGAGATGCACCTAATAAGTCATTATAGGAGTATGTTTGTGTTTGGCCATTTCCCATGGAGACTACTTTATCTTTTAAAACAAATAAACCTGTTTTATTTTGATATTTTTCTAGGTCTGTTGAATTTGGATCAAATACGAAAAGTGCATTTCCATCTTCTTTTTCGATAGGTTGATCGATATCAGCTTTGAGCTCACCATTTTCAATTTTAAAATCAGGTAAATCTTTTTCGATTACTTGATTTACCATGTTAACGCCATCTTGAATAACGCTACCGTACAAGAAAGTTCTTGGAATAGTAGTGATTAGGCAAAGGAGCATAATATACAAAATGGTTTTACCGATTTTTTGAAATCGGAAAAGCGCCATATCTTTAGGCGAATATACGCTTTTTGCTATTTGGGTAAATATGGACATAGATTCACTTCCTTTATGTATGTATAAAATCATTGTAACGTACGAATCTAGAGAAGCTCAAGATATATTATATTTACATATAGTAGAGAGGACTAAATTTCTTCTTATTAATTTTCTACTTTTGAAGAAGAAAAATACAATTGACACTTTTCTTTTGTATATGGTAAATTTATCTTACATTTCTCAAACAAAATATCCGATAGGAATTTAGTTGTTTTTCAATGTCACATACATAATTGTGGACCCTTAGCTCAGCTGGTTAGAGCAGACGGCTCATAACCGTCCGGTCGTAGGTTCGAGTCCTACAGGGTCCATATCCATTTCACATGTTTATTATGTCAGCAGGAAGCTTCCTTGTAGAAGGGAGCTTTTTTTACGGAATATATGAGCATTTTAATTGAAAAGAAGTGGGAATTTTGCTACTTTAATGATAGCAAGACAAAGCGATTTAGTTGTTTGCACCCTATGGCAATTAGGGTAGAATGAAGTTGTATGTCACATATGTAGTGACAATACATAAACCGGGAGGAATATAACAATGGCAAAACACGAATTACCAAATTTACCTTATGCGTATGATGCTTTAGAACCTCACTTTGATAAAGAAACAATGAACATCCATCATACAAAACATCACAACACGTATATTACAAACTTAAACGCTGCTTTAGAAGGTCATGCAGAATTAGCTGACAAAAGCGTTGAAGAATTAGTTGCAAACTTAAACGAAGTACCAGAAGCAATCCGTACAGCAGTACGTAACAATGGTGGCGGACATGCTAACCATACATTCTTCTGGACAATCCTATCTCCAAACGGTGGCGGACAACCAGTAGGCGAACTTGCAACTGCGATTGAAGCGAAATTCGGTAGCTTCGATGCATTCAAAGAAGAATTCGCAAAAGCTGGCGCAACTCGCTTCGGTTCTGGTTGGGCATGGTTAGTAGTAAACAATGGTGAGCTAGAAGTAACAAGCACTCCAAACCAAGATTCTCCTCTAACTGAAGGTAAAACTCCAGTTATCGGTTTAGATGTTTGGGAGCATGCATACTACTTAAATTACCAAAACCGTCGTCCTGACTACATCGGTGCATTCTGGAACGTTGTAGATTGGAACGTTGCTGAAAAACTTTACCAAGAAGCAAAATAATTAAAGTTAATACAGATAGAAAAAAGCTAGGAGTTTTCTCCTAGCTTTTTCTATGCTCTCTTTTTACATAATTGGGCTTGTCTTTGGAAGACTAGAACATGAAGTAAAGGAGAGTTGTGTATGAAGTGGAAACATGTAATTGGTGATGTTGAAGTGAATCGAGATTTAGTATTATTGCTCGTTATAGGAGGTTTATACACGCTCGCAATTTCTTTATCGAATACGTTTGTAAACATTTATTTATGGAAGCAAACACAAAATTATGTGAATCTGGGCTTGTATAATTTGGCCAGCGTTGTATTGCAACCTCTAACATTTCTTGTGGGCGGGAAATTAGCGAAGCGTATTGATCGCTCGATTTTATTGCGAATAGGCGTAGGCACGTTAGCTGTTTTTTTTATCGTTGTTTTAGTAGCGGGAAAAAGTGCATCTCACTATATTTTACTAATGGGAGCCCTTTTAGGAGTTGGTTACGGTTTTTATTGGCTCGCTTTTAACTTGTTGACATTTGAGATTACAGAACCAGAAACAAGAGATTTTTTTAACGGTTTTCTCGGACTTCTTACATCTTTCTCTGGAATGATTGGGCCGATAGCAGCAGGATATACAATTTCACGTATGGAAAAATGGAGTGGTTATACTGTCGTTTTCTTCCTCTCGCTAATGCTATTTGCGATTGCAGTCGTTCTAAGCTTTTTTTTATCGAAGAGGGAATGTGAAGGGCGCTATGAAATTGTGCAAGTATTGAAAGAGCGGCAAGTTGATAAAAACTGGGGAGGAATTACACGCGCTCACTTCTTCCAAGGTTTGAGAGAAGGAACGTTTATTTTCGTTATTTCGGTATACGTCTATTTAGCATCTGGTAGTGAGTTCGCATTAGGGAAGTATAGTTTAGTTAATTCAGCTGTATCATTTGTATGCTATTATTTAGTCGCACGTATGTTAAAGAAAGAATGGCGAAAAAAAGCAATTTTACTTGGTGGCATTATTTTATATGCGGTTGTATTTTTAGTTATTTTCAATGTTACATACACGAAATTACTTATTTATGCAGCATGTATCGCGATTGCATATCCTATTTTACTCGTTCCGTACGGATCCATGACATACGATGTAATTGGTAGAGCAAAACAGGCGAGAGAATGGCGTGTAGAATATGTAGTTGTCAGGGAATTATGGTTAAATGCCGGAAGAATTTGTTCCATTTTAAGTTTTTTATGTGCTGTAATATTCTTTCCTCCTGAAAAAAGTTTGCCGTTCTTACTATGTATTTTAGGAGCTGGACATTTTCTTATTTATTTTGCGGTTAAAAATGTCAAATATGATGAGGGAAATGCGAACAAAACAAGCGTTGTAGCGCAAGGAACCACGCAGAATCAAACTGAACCAGAAGGTTAACTTCTCGCTTGTTTTATGCTAGAATAGAAAAAGATGTAAGACAGCAGTGAGGGCACCTGTATGAAGGTGTCCCTTTCACATTACATAGCTGTTGGTAGAGGGGGTTTGTATGAGCAAGAAACAGAAGCAAACAAAGAAAAAGACCCACGTTCCTTTTCGATTAAACGTGTTGTTTTTTTGCGTATTTTTAATGTTCTCCGCGGTTATTGTAAGGCTCGGATACGTACAAATTGTTCGCGGTGAGGAATATAAAAATGAAGTTGAGAAAAAAGAAAATTCAACGATTAGTAATCCTGTACCGCGCGGGAAAATATTTGATCGTAATGGACAACCTGTCGTAGATAATGAGCCTATTCGTACCATTACATTTACAAAAATGAAGGGATCAACTGCAGCGGATCGCTTAGAAACGGCGAAAAAGTTAGCAGATTTAATTGAAGTCCCAACAGATAAGTTAACAGATCGCGATAAAAAAGATTACTGGCTTTCTTTACATAAAGAAGAAGCAGATGGAAAAATCACAAAAAAAGATCGTGAAGAGCTTAAAGCGAATAAAATTGATGATAAAGAGCTAGATGAGCGTCAACGAAATCGTGTAACAGAAGAAGAGATTAATCAATTGTCAGCAAAAGATTTAGAAATACTGGCAATTAAAAGTAAGATGGAAAGCGGATATGCAATGACGCCGCAAATCGTTAAAAAAGGTGCAACAGAAGAAGAATACGCGATTATTAGTGAGAATTTAGCGAAGTTACCAGGTGTAGATACAAATGTTGACTGGGAGCGAAAATATAAGTATGATGATATGTTCCGAAGTGTACTTGGTGGTGTAACTTCTTCTGATGAGGGGTTACCGAGAGAGAGATTAGATTACTATCTTGTTCGCGATTATAATCGTAACGATCGCGTAGGGAAAAGTTATCTTGAGCAACAGTATGAAGATAGTTTACATGGTACAAAAGCTGAAGTGAAAAATATTACAGATAAAGACGGTAATATTTTAGAAACTATTAATGTGTCACAAGGACAACGAGGTAATGATCTCAATTTAACAATTGATATGGAATTACAGAAGCGTGTAGAAGAGATTATCACGAAAAATTTATTGAAATTTAAAGGGAGCGAACCCCTTTTAGACCGCGCATTCGTTGTAATGATGAATCCCAAAAATGGTGAAGTTTTATCTATGGCGGGGAAACAATTAGTGAATGAAGGCGGCGAAACGAAAGTAAATGACTTTGCGTTAGGTACCATGACAAGTACTTATCCGATGGGTTCAACTGTAAAAGGTGCAACATTACTTACTGGATATCAAACTGGTGCGATTCAGCCAGGGGCAGTACAATTAGATGAACCAATTAAATTAAAAGGTACACCTACGAAGTCATCTTGGAAAACGATGGGGTATATTAATGACCTTACAGCGTTAAAAATGTCTTCTAACGTTTATATGTTTAAAACAGCGATGAATATCGCTGGGGTTCCATATGTGCGAGGCGGTACGTTAGATATTCCGCAAAGCGCATTCGATACTATGCGTTACTATTTTGGTCAGTTTGGACTTGGTGTAAAAACAGGCATTGATTTACCAAATGAAACTGCTGGTCAAATAGGTAGAGGAAATCAACCAGGTTTCTTATTAGATTTAGCAATTGGACAGTATGATGCGTATACACCGCTTCAATTAGCGCAATATATTTCGACGATTGCCAATGGTGGATATCGTATGCAACCGCAAGTTGTAAAGGAAATTCGTCAGCCATCGGCGAAGCCAGAGGAAGTTGGAAAAGTTGTTCAATCCATGGAACCGAAAGTGTTAAATCGTGTTGATATGCCTGAATCGCAAATTAAACGTGTTCAAGAAGGATTTAGACAAGTGTTTAACGATTCAGGTGGTACAGCTACAAAATACTTTACAGGTGCACCATATAAGGCAGCTGGGAAAACGGGTACCGCTCAAACTGTGTATGGCGGAGATAAAGAGATTGGTAGAAATGCAAAAGGTGAGCGTATTGAAACATATAATTTAACATTAGTAGGTTATGCGCCACTTGAAGATCCAGAAGTAGCATTTTCTGTTGTTGTACCGTGGGTACATGATGATAAATCAGGAATTAATGGATATATTGGTCGTCAAATTATGGACGCTTACTTTGATTTGAAAAAACAAGCATTAACTGGTGAAGCTCCAAAAGATGAAAAAGAGAAAAAAAATAATACGCAAGATGATGAATAAAAAAGTTGTAAAAAAAGCACACTATCTGAAAAGATAGTGTGCTTTTTTTTATACCTTAAGCATATGGTTTAGTAAATGTGGACAAGCATAAAGTGTTAAAAAACAGCACATAGTTTCAAAAATAACAAGATTAATGCGTACCTTCTTATTTTGTCCTGCGTGATGGGAAGATAACAGTTTTATCCCGCAAAACCCGATTGGTGAGGGCTAATAATCAGTAGGGGATGGAAAACCCACACTGATTAAAGTTTCACTTTATGGGTGATTAGAAAAGCTCCTGCACTTAAATCACAAAACTTTAAATCAAATTTGTATATATAGTGATTTTTGTGGAACTTTACAAAACTTTTACAAACAATTAAAACCGAATTAATAGTTTAGCAGTATTCTTATATCTGTAATCCTGTTATTTCTGGTTACTTCTAGGAGGAAGAACACGTGAAATGGATGAGCGTTTCGATTAAAGTTTTGACATTATCGACATGTTTCCTTTGTTGTAGCATGTCTACTGCATTTGCTTCAAATGAAATGGGAGAAGTGAGAGTTGATGGATCCTCAACGGTTTTTCCTATTATAGAGGCAGTAGCAGAGGAATATACGAAGGTTCATCCAAACGTGAAAATTTCTATTAGTATTTCTGGGACAGGAGGAGGATTTAATCGTTTCAGTAAAGGAGAAGTAGATATAAACAATGCTTCGAGAGTGATGAAACAGGTAGAAGAAAATGCGATGAAGAAAAACGCTATTCAGTTTACACCGTTTGAGGTTGCTTACGATGGTCTTACGATTGTTGTAAATCGTCAAAATACGTGGGTAAACAATATGACGATAGATGAGTTACGTCTATTATGGAGTGAAGATGGATGCTTAAAACGGTGGTCACAAATTCATTCATCATGGCCGCGTGAACAAGTGAAATTTTATGCGCCAGGCGTAGACTCTGGTACTTATGACTATTTTCAAAATGTCATCTTACAAAAAAGTCGCCTTGTAAAAACGGTCTCTTTGTCTGAAGACGATCAAGTTATTATGCAAGGGGTAATGAATGATAAAAATGCCATTGCTTTTGTAGGATATGCTTATTATACGGCCAATCGAGATAAGGTGAAAGCAATAAAAGTGAATGGTGTATTTCCAACGAAAGAGACCATTCAGTCGGGTACGTATAAGCCATTATCTAGGCCGCTCTTTACTTATGTGAATCATGCATCTATCCGAAATAAAATTAGTGTAGCAAATTATGTTGAGTTTATGATTAAACATGTTGGAAAGCTTGCTGAAGAGGTCGGATATGTAAAATTACCAGAAGAAAAATATAATGAACAGCTGCGAATGTTAACAGAAATAAAAAGGTAATGTCAGGGTGGAAAGGGGTTTTCATCTTTGGCTCATAATGACAAAAGTCAAATTACATTTTCTGTACAACATTTGATTGAGAGAAATACAAATAGAAGAAGAAAAACGCAGCGAATCAATCGAATTGTTCCGTTAATACTAAAAGCAATTGCTAGCGTGTCCATTGTAACGACACTTGGAATTATTATTACGTTGGCAAATGAAACAATTATGTTTTTTCAAAAGATACCATTGTATTCTTTTTTGACTGAGAAAGAGTGGTTACCTTTTTTTGAAGATCCGAAATTCGGTATATTACCACTTATATGTGGAACAATTCTTGTAACAGCAATTGCTATGGTTGTAGCAATTCCTATTGGTTTAGGTTGTGCCGTATTTTTAAGTGAATATGCTTCAAATGGTGCCCGGAAAATACTAAAACCGTTGTTAGAACTATTAGCAGGCATCCCGACAATTGTATATGGCTTTTTCGCATTAACAGTTGTCACACCACTTTTACAACGGATTATACCAGATTTGCAGTTCTTTAATGCTATTAGCCCAGGCATCGTTATAGGTTTTATGATGATACCTACGATTGCGTCTCTCTCTGAAGATGCGATGAGAGCTGTGGCAAAAGGCATTAAAGAAGCCTCGTTAGCACTAGGAGCAACTCGTTTTGAGATGGTCAAACAAGTGGTGTTTCCATCGGCTTTTACAGGTATAATGGCAGCGATTATATTAGCAGCTTCTAGAGCAATTGGTGAAACGATGATTGTTGTTATTGCAGCCGGATCAACACCTAATGTATCGATAGATCCGACCCATTCCATTCAAACATTAACAGCATATATTGTACAAGTGAGTTTAGGGGATGCTCCGCACGGAACAATTACTTATTACAGCATGTATGCTGTAGGTGCGACGCTATTTATGTTTACTTTTTTTATGAATATTATTTCGCAATATATTATGCGCCGTTTTAGGAAGGTGACATAATATGCGGATGCTAAACCATAAAAAAATACAAGAAAATATGGCATCACGTTTTTTGAAAGATCGAATTTACAAGTTGTTTTTTTATATAGCAATTTTGTTTTCTGTAGCAATACTTTTTATATTGCTGTTTCAAATTTTTGAAAAAGGTATAAGTTATCTTTCAATAGATTTCTTTACAAACTTCGCGTCACGTAATCCGAAAGAAGCAGGGATTGCTGCTTCTTTATCAGGGACAGTATTATTTATGAGCATTGTTATACCGGTCTCTTTTATATTTGGAGTCGGAACAGCTCTTTATTTAGAGCATTACGCGAAGGACTCCGTCTTTAAAAAGTTAATAGAACTAAATAACCAAACGTTAGCAGGGGTACCTTCCGTTGTGTTTGGTTTACTCGGATTAACTATTTTTGTATATGCTCTCCACTTAGGAGAGAGCATAGTCGCGGCGGCACTGACAATGAGCTTGCTCGTCTTACCAACTGTTGTTGTAGCGAGTCAAGAAGCGATTCGAGCTGTACCGAGTTCATTATTAGAGGCTTCTTACGGATTAGGTGCTACGAAGTGGCAAACGATGTATCAAATTGTATTGCCGGCAGCTTTGCCAGGGATTGTAACGGGATGTACTTTAGCGGTATCGAGAGCAATTGGTGAAGCAGCACCATTGTTAGTTATTGGGGCACTTGCATTTGCAAATTATATTCCGTTCAGTATGCTTGATAGATTTACGGTTTTACCAATTCAAATTTTTAATTGGATGAGTAGACCACAAGAAGAATTTCAGTATGTAGCAGCAGCTGGGATGATTGTTTTGCTAGGATTGCTGCTCTTTATAAATATATTTGTCTTATGGTTACGAAATCGAAAATAAGTTGGAAGTGGATGAAAGGGGAATTCAAATGGTAGCAACAGTAGTAAATGTACAGGTGAAAAATGCAGAGAAAATCGAGACAGCACCAAAGAAAGTAGTATTTGATACGAAAAATTTAAACTTATGGTACGGAGAAGATCACGCTTTAAAAGATATCAATTTAAGTATTCATGAGAATGAAGTTACAGCAATTATCGGTCCAAGTGGTTGCGGTAAGTCAACGTACTTAAAAACGCTAAATCGAATGGTAGAGTTAGTGCCTATAGTTCGAACTACAGGTGTTATCGAATATAGGGAACGAAACATATTTGATAAGTCATATCCGGTTGAAGAATTGCGTACGCATGTGGGAATGGTGTTCCAAAAGCCAAATCCATTCCCAAAATCTATTTATGAAAATGTAGCATATGGTCCGAAAATTCATGGTATCCGTGACAAAAAAACACTTGATGAAATCGTTGAAAAAAGCTTGCGCGGGGCAGCGATTTGGGATGAGTTAAAAGACCGTTTGCATGATAACGCCTACGGTTTATCTGGTGGACAGCAACAACGTCTATGTATTGCACGCTGCTTAGCGATTGAGCCAGACGTTATTTTAATGGATGAGCCAACATCGGCGCTAGATCCAATTTCAACATTAAAAGTAGAAGAATTAATTCAGGAGTTAAAGAAAGATTTTAGTATTGTTATCGTAACGCACAACATGCAACAAGCAGCACGTATTTCAGATAAAACTGCTTTCTTCTTAAGTGGAGAAGTTGTGGAATATACAGATACAAACAAGTTATTTACAACACCTGCAGATAAGCGTACAGAAGACTACATTACAGGACGATTTGGTTGATATCGTTGTAAGGCTAAGAGTAAATGCCCTCTTAACAGAGGGCATTTCTCACTTTCACCTCATTTTAATAGGGGAGTAATATTTCTCTTTTCTCAAGGCTTAATAAACGTATAAGAGGCTGGGTAGGGAATTTATATATAATGGCACATAATATTGAGGGGGAAGAAACGATGGTAAGAGAACAGTTTCAATGTGATTTAAAAACGTTACAGCAAAAGGTGATTGAGCTTGGTGAGTTAGCAAGGGAAGCTTTATTAATTGCTATGGAAGGTCTTCACAACAGGGATGTAGAGAAAGCGTTAGAAGTCATTGATGGGGATTATCGCATGGATAATTTAGAAGAGGAAATAAATGATCTTGCGCTTATGCTTATTACAAAACAGCAGCCTGTAGCAAGTGATTTAAGAAGAATTTTCATTTCAATTAAAACAGCGACAGACTTAGAACGTATTGCAGACCATGCTGTTAATATTGCGAAATCAACAATTCGTCTTGGAGAAAAAGAAGTGGTTGTTAGCTTGCATAATCTTGAGGAAATGTTTGAGATTGCTCATAAAATGTTAAATTTAGCATTAGAAGCATACGAGCAAGAAAATTTAACTTTGGCTAAACAAATTGCTGAAATGGATGACTCAGTTGATGAAATATATGGAAAGGCGATTCGTGAATTTATATCTTCTATTCCTGGGCAACCAGAAGCGATTACACAAATTACACAACTATCCTTTGTTGCAAGATATATTGAGCGTGTAGCAGATCATATTACAAATATTGCTGAGAATGTATTTTATTTAGTAAAAGGAAAGCATTATTTATTGAATGAGTAGGGAAAAAAGTAGGTGATGAGAAATCACCTGCTTTTTTTAGTCAAAACATGACAAAAAAAGCTCGTTGTTTCCTTCAGTTTATGATGATAAGATGTATCATAATTAATGGAAAAATAAGTACATAATTGTTAATAATGTCTTATTAATAATTTTACCAAGTTAATAGTAAGCGCTTTCTTTTTGCTGGGATTTAAAAGATACATTCATGTATAAAGGGAAACTTAAATGAGTGGTTTTTATTTTTATCTCACACTGATTATTAGTCCGCAACAATCGGGCATTAACTGCCAGTTAATGCTGGGGAAATGATATACATATGGTATACGGAGTTATTGAACATTATATAAGTGGAGGCTGAAGTATATGAAGGGGGTTATTTTAGCTGGAGGAAAAGGGAGACGCCTTAGACCATTAACGTGTAATACTCCAAAACCGATGTTACCATTGTTAGAAAAACCAGTTCTTGAATACAATATTGAATTATTACGTCAGCATGGTATTCGTGAAATTGCAATTACAGTTCAATATATGAGTACGGCCATTAAGCAATACTTTGGTGATGGTAGTAAATGGGGAGTTGACTTGTATTATTTTGAAGACTCTCCTCCGCTTGGAACAGCAGGAAGCATTAAGCAAGCGGAAAGTTTTTTAGATGAAACATTTGTTGTTATTAGTGGGGATGCGTTAACTGACTTTCAATTGTCAGAAGGAATTGCATTTCATGAACAGAAGAAGAGAATGGTAACGATGTTTGCGAAAGAAGTAGAAAATCCACTCTCCTTTGGGTTAGTTGTAATGAATAAAGAACAAGAAGTTATACGATATATAGAGAAACCGAGTTGGAATGAGGTTGTTTCTAATGTTGTGAATACAGGTATTTATATAATGGAGCCGGAAATTTTTTCTTACATACCATCCATGGAATTTTTTGATTTCAGTCATGATGTGTTTCCGTTATTGGCAAATAAAAACGCGTTATTTGCATATTTATCAGAAGATTATTGGCTAGATATTGGTACATTCGATCAATATCGGCAAGCACAATTCGATTTGTTGACGAAAAAATTGAAAGTACCTATTCCATATACAGAAGTATTACCGATGGTGTGGATGGGAGAAGGTGTAACAATTGGGAAAGGGACGAAAATTCATGGTCCTTCTTTTATTGGAGAAGGAGCAATGATTGGTGCGGGGGCTGTAATTGAACCGTACTCTATTATCGGAAAAAATAGTATCGTTTCAAGTTATTCTCATCTTCAAAAAAGTATTGTTTTTGCGAATGCTCATATAGGAAAAAATTGTGAGTTATTAGAAACAACAATAGGAGAGCATACAATGGTCGAAGATGACGTTACACTCTTTCAAAAAAGCATTGTAGCGGACCATTGTCATATCGGGAAAAGTACAGTAATTAAGCAAAAAGGAAAACTATGGCCATATAAGGAGATAGATAGTCATTCAGTAGTAGGTTCTGCCGGTGTTCAAGAGAGTGAAAAGAGTGCAGGATGGCTACAAAAAAGCCGGATTGTAGGAAGAGGTAATGTTGAAATTACTCCTCAATTTATTGTGAAAGCTGCAATGGCTTATGGATCTCTTTTGACAAAGGGGGAGAGTATATTAATCGGAAGTCAGGAAAATATAGAAACAACTTCCTTTAAAAATTTATTCCTCCATGCCATTCATGGCATCGGGATTCATACGATGGAATGTAAAGAAATGAATGAGTCACTTTTTCAGTATGCCATTCATAATTTGCAATGTGCAGGTGGAGTTTTCATTCAAGTGGAAAACGAAAGAGGTATTGTAATACAGCTGTATGGTAAGGATGGCACGTTGTTGACGTATAAGCAGCAAAAAGCGATAGAACAAGTATATATGTCTGAGTCGTTTTATTACGTCTGTGAGAAAGAAATGGGACGAAATAAACAGGTTCACGTTTCTTTAAATAATTATGTAGAAGCTGTATTAGAGCGCATTGATATTGAAACGATACAAAAACAGAGGTTTCATCTTCTTATTAATAAGAGAAATGATATGTTACAACATTTACTTATGCTCTTTCTACAAAGGCTTGGGTGCACAGTTACATGGATTTATGCGAGTGAACAAAAAGATCATGTGAAAGCTTTGATGAAATCGAGTAAAGCAAATATGGCGCTTATGTTCTCTGAACACGGAAATCACTTCGAATTATATGATAATCATAGTAATATTTACCAAGGGACTGATTTTGAAGAAGTAGGTATTCCAGATTTATTACTCGAATCTGCAGGTAATATTTACCCAATGTCTTTGAAGTTAGGAGAATGTTATCTTCTCTTTTATATGCATGATGAAAAAAAACCTTTTCAAATAAGATGGAAGAGAGATATTTTATATCGAATTGGAAAATTATTTGAATTAATAGCGTTGCAAGGAAAAACGTTACTTAGCATAGTAGAGAAATCACCTCCACTTTATCTACTTTATGATGAAGTTGTATGTTCGTGGAAAGAAAAAGGGGAAGTAATGAGGAAATTATTGGACGATATGGAAAGAAAAGAAGAAGGGATATTAGAAGGAATACAGTTCAAATATACAGAAAAAGAGTGGTCTTATATCGTTTCTGATACAAAACAACCAAAATTTTTGGTGTATTCACATGCTAGAAACCCATTAATAGCAAGGGAAAACATGAAAAATCTTATAGAAAAAATTAGACAATATCAAAAGGTGTAGAATTTTTATTTTAAAAGTGGTATTATAGTATAGTCTGATTTAAGTTATTAGTGACTGGAGGGAAATAAGAATGCGTGTGAATATTACTCTAGCATGTACAGAATGCGGAGATCGTAACTATATCTCAAAGAAAAATAAACGTAACAACGCTGAGCGTATTGAGCTTAAAAAGTATTGCAAGCGTGACAAGAAGTCTACGTTACACCGTGAAACAAAGTAAGCAGTAGGAATATTTTCCTACTGTTTCTTTTTTTTTATGCGATTCCTACGTTAAAAGTGATACACTATCTTCGTAGAGTAAAGTGTCACTGCAAGGGGGAAAAGTGTGTGAAGGAAGAGAAAATACGTTTGCGTAAACAAATAATAGTACACATGAATTCTTTATCAGAAGAACAGTATATAACTTTATCGGAACAAATTGCAGTTTCGTTGTATGTGCAAAAAGAGTGGGTTGAAGCTAAAACAATCGGAATAACTCTCTCAATGGAACATGAAGTGGATACATATCCTATTATTGAAAAAGCGTGGAAAGAAGGAAAGAAAGTAGTTGTCCCAAAATGTAATAGAGGGACAAGGACGATGTCTTTCCGGCAAATTAGTAATTTTGAACAATTAGAAACGGTATATATGAATTTGCGTGAACCGATCCCTATGCTTACAGAAGAAGTGAATGCAGAAGAAGTTGATCTTCAAATCGTACCAGGCGTAGCTTATACGCAGCGAGGAGAACGGATTGGATATGGTGGGGGCTATTATGATCGTTACCTCGTGCATTATAAAGGGAAAACGCTATCATTAGCTTATGATTTTCAAATAGTAAAACATATTCCGGTAGAGCCATTTGATAAAAATGTAGAAAAAATTATTACAGAAAAAGGAACAATGGTTATAAATGGGCTTGTATAGACAAATAAAAATTGACGAGACTTTTTCTTCTTGATTATAATAAAATATGTGAACGTTTTCTTATTATAATTTTTTATAGTAAGTGAGCATAGAGGGTGATAAAATGATATCCATTTATGATATTCAGCAATTGTTAAAGAAATTTGGCACGATTATTTATACGGGTGATCGGATCGCTGATTTACAATTAATGCAAGATGAGCTACGTGAATTAAATCAATCACAGCTAATCGATCCACAAGACTATCAAACAGCTTTATTTTTGTTGAAGCAAGAAATTCAAAAAGAGATAAATAAGAATTAGATAAAGGTAGGTAAGCAGCATGGAAGAGAAATGGTTGGTTGGTGTTGACCTTGGTGGTACAACGATTAAATTAGCATTTATTAATGTGTACGGTGAAATTTTACATAAGTGGGAAATCCCTACGAATACAAATGAGCAAGGAAAACATATTACACTTGATGTAGCGAAAGCTATCGATAAAAAGTTAGAAGAGTTAGGTGAATTAAAAAGCAAGTTGATTGGTATTGGTATGGGAGCTCCTGGCCCTGTACATGTGGCATCTGGAATGATCTATGAAGCGGTTAATTTAGGATGGAAAAACTATCCGTTAAAAGATTTACTAGAAGTAGAAACAGGGTTACC
Organism: Bacillus cereus group sp. MYBK30-2; assembly: GCF_051915945.1. NCBI lineage: Bacteria > Bacillati > Bacillota > Bacilli > Caryophanales > Bacillaceae > Bacillus > Bacillus cereus group sp. MYBK30-2. The sequence goes on along the minus strand of NZ_JBQAFR010000002.1, from coordinate 909,014 downwards.
TGTTGTTATTGATAATGATGCAAACTTAGCGGCGCTTGGTGAAATGTGGAAAGGTGCTGGTGAAGGAGCAAAAGATTTAATTTGTATGACACTTGGCACTGGTGTTGGTGGCGGTGTAATCGCCAATGGTGAGATTGTACACGGTGTAAGTGGTGCTGCCGGTGAGATTGGACATATTACAGTAGTAACAGAGAATGCTTTCCCATGTAATTGCGGGAAGTCTGGTTGCTTAGAAACAGTAGCATCTGCAACGGGTATTGTGCGTGTTGCTATGCAAAAAATACAAGAGACTGATAAAGAGAGTATGTTACGTTCTATGTTAGCAGAAGAGGGGCGTATTACATCAAAAGATGTATTTGAAGCACATGGACAAGGTGATGAACTAGCAGGCGAAGTAGTAGAAAAAGTAGCTTCTTATTTAGGATTAGCTGTAGCAAACCTTTCTAGTACGTTGAACCCTGAGAAAATTGTAATTGGTGGTGGCGTATCTAAAGCTGGTGACGCACTATTAGAGCCAATTCAACGCTACTTTGAGCAATATGCTTTCTCACGCGCTGTAAAGAGCACGAAGTTAGCCATTGCAACACTTGGCAATGATGCTGGTGTTATTGGAGGAGCGTGGCTTGTAAAAAAGCACAAATACGAGGCAAAGATGATATAAGTAGTGAAATATGAGAAGAGGAAGGGGCAGCCCTTCCTCTTTTTATGCAAAATCTTGATGAAGAATAAAACTGCAAATGAATTAAGCTGCAAATGAATTAAGCTGTTGGTGGGTACCCACTATATAGAACAGTCATGATTGTAAACCATCCGAAAACGAGTACAGTTGCAATAGCAAAGCCGCTCGCGAATAAGTTTTTTTCACGAAGTGTTCTAAGTGTAGCAAATACAGCTAACAGAGTGACTAGCGCAAAAATAATAACAAGGCCCATACAATATCCTCCTCTGTCTACCCATTATTATAATGAGTTTTTGGAATATTTACTCTTTTATATTGTACATGTTTTAAAAATGGTTGTCGAGATAGCATCCTTTCTTTTCCTAAGAGAAAGAAATGTTGTATCATTAAAAGTAAGTTTAATAACTGGAGGAGATTTTTATATGAAATGGACACAAATGCCGTTAGGCCCATTACAAACAAATGCTTATATTTTAATGAACGATCAAAATGAGTGTATTATCTTTGATCCTGGTCATGAAGGAGAGAAACTTGTTACATATTTACAAGAAGAACAATTAAAACCGCTGGCGGTTTTATTAACACATGCTCATTTTGATCATATTGGTGCTGTTGATACGGTGAGAGACGCGTTCCATATTCCTGTATATGTACATAAAGAAGAAGCGGACTGGTTAGGGGATGCAACTGTGAATGGATCACAAATTTTTATGATGAACCGCAGTATTACAGCAAAACCTGCAGATCATATTATTGATGCAGAGGGTGCATTAACAATTGGTTCATTTAATTTTGAAATTTTTGAGACGCCAGGACATTCTCCAGGGAGCATTTCTTATTATAGTAAAGAGGCAAATGCTGTATTTTCTGGTGATGTATTATTCCAAATGAGCATCGGAAGAACAGATTTACCTGGCGGAAGTTTTGCTGAATTAATTGGAAGCATTGAAGAGAAATTATTTGTATTACCAGATGAAACAGCGGTTCTATGTGGACATGGCCCAGAAACAAGCGTTGGTTTTGAAAAAGAAAATAATCCATTTTTACAATAAGGAGTCATTATGGGGATGGAGCTCATTTTAAGAGAATGGATGGGGAAAGAGAAGGATTATTCAATTTCATATAGTACGTATATGAACCTCGTATTGTATACAGAAGAACATGGCTATTATATGAAGGAACGTGACAAGATTGGAAGGCAAGGGGATTTTTTTACAAGTAGCAACGTATCCTCTGTCTTTGCAAAAACTTTTGCTAGGTTTTTTATTCGTCTTGTTGAAAATGGTGAAGTTTCTCCAAATATTTGTGAGATTGGTGGGGGAACAGGAAAGTTTGCCTATGATGTTTTACAAGAATGGAAACAATTATCTCCGGAAACCTTTATCAATGTAAACTATTCAATTATTGAAGTGAGCCCTTTTCATAGAAAATTACAGCAGGAGAGTCTTTGCTCATTTAATAATGTGTCGTACTATACATCTTATATTGAAATAGGAGAGCCTTTCGAAGGGATTATTTTTTCGAATGAATTATTTGATGCGTTTCCTGTTGAAGTAGTTGAGAAAAGAAATGGAATTTTGTATGAAGTACGTATCACGTATACAGATGATGGGAACCTTGCAGAAGTATTTAGACCGATAGAGAAAAAAATCGGTCGTTACTTATTGAAATATAATATTCATATTGCGGAAGGACAGCGTTTTGAAGTGCCTATTGCAATGGAAGAGTATATAGAAGAGATTGCGAAATGGTTTCAAAAAGGTATATGTATTACAGTTGATTATGGATACACAAAAGAAGAATGGATGCATCCTGCACATCACGAAGGAAGTTTACGAGGGTATTACCAACATAAACTAATACGTAATCCTCTAGCACATCCAGGTGAAATGGATCTTACTACTCATATTCATTGGGATGAGCTGAAGGAGATTTTTAGCCTTCAAGGAATGAGTGTAGTATGGCATAAGAAGCAATCTGAGTTTTTGTTAGCTGCAGGAATATTAGAGCAGCTTACGAGTCATCAAGATACGAATCCTTTTTCTGAAACTCAAAAACAAAATCGAGCAGTTCGTTCTATGATTTTGAACGGAGGGTTAGGGAGTGCCTTTGATGTTGTTATACATACAAAAGATATGCAAAAATTACATTTGAATTGGTATTTAACAATATGAAAAAAACAAGACACAGCCTATTTCTGTGTCTTGTTTTTTAATACGACTTATGTAGTATTATATATTTCCTCTCATGATATATATTTATATTAAAGATATGAGATGAAAAATATAGAATACGTTCTTTTTCTCTGTCTATTGGTCCCTAACCTAATAATACGCGAACGAGTTGAATAATTGTTTCGTTTTCTACTTTGTAGTAAATTTCTAATCCTTTTCTTTCACTAGAAACGATTTTAGCACTTTTTAACTTTGCTAAATGCTGTGAAATTGTAGATTGTGGCATGTTTAAGCCTGTGTACATTGTAGAAACGTTGCTTGGGCCACGTTCAATTAATCCCTTTACAATACATAAGCGAACAGGATGAGCAAGCACTTTCAATAATTCTGCATTGCTTTCATATAGTTCTATTTCTTTTTGAAAGGTTTCTAACATGTTCTCTTCCACCTCCGTGTGAGCTGTTTTACCATACTATACATACCAAAAAATTAAAGAAAAGAAAACAGTTGTTGCAGAAAAAAAGTCCTAAAGTAAAGAAATTGTAAGAAAAGAGACCCTGATGTAAATAAAATAGATAAATTTGTACGGTTTTGTAAAATGACACTTTTGGTTGAAAATTTTGACGCGTTTTAAAAATTGAAAGATATAGATATATTTGTAACACAATTTTATCATGATTTTCTTATTCTTTCAAATGAATATACAAAATTTTTAAAATAATATGAAAAAGGAATCATAATGTTACATATAGAATATAAAACAGGTTAAAATAAAAGAAGCCGAATGTAATCAGCTTCTTTATGGTGATAATGAAATACTTGAGTGTAGCTGATAAATCTTAGCATGATCAAGTCAGTAATCATTTATTCTAGAGTTCATTTTTTATCAACTTTAAAAATCTGTTGTTCCATATATTCTCATAAAAATCAATCGTCTCTTGTGCAGACATAAATGAATTATTCAAAGTAGAGGTTGCTTTCTGTACCATGAAGTTTTCGTATCCTAATCCATGAGAAAATTTAATCGTAGCATCCATACAGTATTCTGTTTGGGCACCGCAAAATTCAATGCGATGTACAGATAATTTGTCTAAAATCTCTTTTAAGTTTGTTTTATAAAATGAATTTGCATGTGTTTTTCTTACAAAAAAATCTTGTTCTTGAACATCTAGATTGGCATGAATAGCCCAAAGTTCTTCTTCAGGTACTAATTCTTCATCACAGTGTTGAACAAAAATGATTGGTTTATGTAGTTCTCTATATAAGGCGATTCTATTATTTACTTTAGTGAGCAAATTTTGCAAATCAAATAAATGGTCTCTGCTGTAACATACGCCATTTTGTAAATCGATAACAATTAAAACATCTGCACAAGTCTCCATTATTTTTACCTCTTTCATTTTGTAATATATTAATAATTCTATCATTTAGGGATGTATTATACACTCTTGTTTTTTAATGAATTATAGAAGGGTACAAAAAAGTCAAAAAGCATTCAATGTACTAGGAAACATTAAAAGATGATATGAAAATTCAATTTCATATCATCTTTTAAAAACTATTTTATTTGTTGGGAAATTTTATTATTCGTACACAGCTTCGTTTCTTTCATTTATGCATTTATAGGTTCTTCTACATAAGAAAGAGCATTCTCGAAATCAGATATTAAATCGTTAACATTTTCAAGACCAACCGATAAACGAAGTAATGAGTTGGAAATTCCTCTTTCATCACGTGCTTCCTGTGATAAAGCTGCATGTGACATTTTTGCTGGATATGAAAGAATAGATTCAACAGCTCCTAGACTAACCGCAAAAACGGGTAGTTTAACTTTCGATAAAAATTGGCGCAGTGCATCTTCGGATTGTAAGGTGAAAGATAAAACAGCCCCAGCCGATGTTGCTTGAGATTGTTGAATACTATAGCCAAGATGTGATTGTAATCCAGGATAATAGACATTTTGAACTTTAGAGTGCTCTTGTAAAAAATGTGCAATTTTATTGGCATTGGTAGCTGAATGTTCGAGACGTACATGCAATGTTTTCAGACCGCGAAGCACGAGAGAACAATCTTGAGGTCCTAAAATAGCACCAAAAGCATTTTGTAGAAAGCCGAGCTTTTGAGCGAGCTCTTCATCTTTTACGACAGCTAATCCGGCGGTGACATCGCTATGACCAGCAATAAATTTTGTTGCACTATGAAGTACGACATCGGCCCCAAGATCAAGCGGCTTTTGAAATAGTGGTGTCAAAAATGTATTATCTACAAATGTAAGAGCATTGATTGATTTCGCTAATTCACAAACGGCACGAATATTCGTTACTTTTAATAGTGGATTAGAAGGTGTTTCGATGTAAAAGAGTTTTGTATTCGATTTAATATTTTGTCTCACTTCTTCTAAATTGGTCATATCAACAAATGTGTGTGAAACACCATAACGGGAGAGAACTTCAGTAACAATTCGATAAGTGCCGCCATATACATCTTCTGAAATAAGAACATGGTCACCTTGCGAAAGAAGGAGAAATGCAGTAGAAATTGCTGCAATGCCTGATGCAAAGGCGAATCCTTTTGTTCCACCTTCTAATAAAGCAATGATATCTTCAAGAGCTTCACGTGTTGGATTACCAGATCGACTATAGTCATACTTTCCGAAAGTATCTACATCAAACTGGTGAAATGTTGATGTGTTATAGATGGGAACGTTAACAGCTCCTGTTTGTGAGTCATGCTTATATTGATTATGCAGTAAAAGCGTATCTACGGAATAACTCATATTCTTACACCTTCTTTTACAAGTTTAATTGCTTGTTTTAAGTCTTGAATTAAGTCATTGCTATTTTCGATGCCGACTGAAAAACGGAGAAGACGATTACACACACCGCGTGCTGTTCGAACTTTTTCTGGAATATCGGCATGAGTTTGCGTTGCTGGATAAGTCATTAAACTCTCGACGCCGCCAAGACTTTCAGCAAATGTAATTAAGGATAGAGATTGTAAGAAAGGATTAATCCAAGTTTCATCTTGAAGACGAAACGAAATCATACCGCCTCTTCCTGGATAAAATACATCTGTCACACCATCTTCATCATTTAAAAATGCAACAATTGCATGAGCATTTTCTTCATGTTGTTTCATGCGAAGTGCTAAAGTTTTCATACCGCGGATTAATAGCCATGAATCAAATGGACTTAAGACAGCCCCAGAAGCATTATGATAATGAGCAAGTTTCTCGCAAAGTGATTTCCCCTTCGCAACGACAAGTCCGCTGAGTACATCGTTATGCCCGCCTAAATATTTCGTTGCACTATGAAGGACGATATCGGCACCTTCTGTTAATGGTTGCTGTATATAAGGTGTATAGAATGTGTTATCTACAATAAGAAGTAGTCCGTTTCGCTTAGCTACACTTGCGACTGCTGCGATATCAGTTACTTGCATTAACGGATTAGTTGGTGTTTCTATGAAAATAGCTTTCGTTTTAGATGTGATTGCCTGCTCAATTTGTTTAATTGATTGTGTATCTACGTATCTACATCGAACATTCCACTTTTCTTCATGTTCGGAAAATAGACGATACGTTCCTCCGTATAAGTCTTCAGATACGATAAGCTCATCTCCGGAACGGAATAGTGAAAGGACAAGGAGAACAGCTGCCATTCCTGAGCTACAGGCATAACCTTGATCGCCACTTTCTAGGTCTGCGATCGCTTGTTCTAAAAGACCTCGAGTTGGATTTCCAGTCCTTGAATAGTCAAATCCTGTGGATCTACCAATCCCTTCATGCCGATAAGCAGTTGAGAAATAAACTGGTGGATTAACAGTTCCTGTTGTAGTTTCGCTACGATTCCCGATTTGTGCTAGTTTTGTTTCGATTGTTGACATGTGAAAATTCCCCCTTTATAAAGTGAACGACTATGTGAATGTAAAATAAAAAAAGCCTTCTAAGAAGAAGGCTTTCGGTTTGAATAGAGTCTTCTTCTCATCTGTCAAATCTTTCACAATTTGCTGGAATTAGCACCTTATTAACGAATGAACGTTAATGGTTGCTGAGGCGTCATAGGGCCAGTCCCTCTACCTCTCTAGATAAGAATGTTCGTATGAAATTTTTATTATGTTTTTAACTTTACAACAAAAGATAATTGAATTGCAACTCTATTTTAAATAATTTTTATTTTTCCGCAAGTGTCATTGACTTTTATTTTTGTGCATGCTAAATTTATTAAAAAATTAACAAACATTGTTAAAAGGGGAGCGTATTTCCTTTTAGCTACATAAATAAAATAATAAAGACAAACTCTTATTGAGAGCGGTGGAGGGAAAGGCCCTGTGAAACCCGGCAACCTTCAAACGAAAGTTTGAAACGGTGCTAATACCTGCAAAACGAATGTTTTGCATAATAAGAGGAGGAACAATTATGTCCCCCTCTTCAAAGTGAAGAGGGGTTTTTATATTGATAGAAATGAGGGAGATACGTGAAATTACTAGATTTATTATCAAAAGGAATTGTAATAGGTGACGGTGCGGTTGGAACGTTATTACATTCGCATGGTTTACAAAGTAGTTTTGAAGAATTGAATTTGTCTGATCCGGACTTAATTATATCAATCCATAAACAATATGTATCTGCTGGAGCGGATGTTATTCAAACGAATACGTATGGGGCAAATGAAGCGAAATTACGTATGTATGGCTTGGAAAATCAAGTTGTCCAAATTAATAAAGCGGCGGTGAAGCTTGCGAAAGCATCAGTAACAGAGCGGAATGCAATTTTAGGGACAATTGGCGGTATGAAACATATTGGAGCTGTTACAACGACTGATATAGAGCGAGAATTTATGCTACTTGAGCAGGCAGGTGCTTTACTAGAAGAACAGGTTGATGGATTACTATTAGAAACTTTTTATGATGAATTTGAATTATTGCATGCCGTTAAAGTATTGCGTAAACAAACGAATATTCCGATTGTAGCTCAGTTAGCATTACATGAGGCAGGTACGACTCAAAATGGGAATGATGTAAATGAAATATTAAAACAGCTTTTAGATTACGGTGCAAATGTCGTTGGATTGAACTGTCAACTAGGACCACTTCATATGACGGAAGCTTTCAAAATGATATCGATCCCTCAAGATGGCTATTTATCAGCATATCCGAATGCAGGTCTCCCAAATTATGTAGAGGGGCGTTACGTGTATGAGGGAAGTCCAGCATATTTTGAAGAGATGACACCAAAATTTATTGAACAAGGTATTCGTTTATTAGGCGGTTGTTGTGGTACTACCCCGGAACATATTGCAGGAATGAAACGTGCTATTGCAAATATTGCACCCGTAATAGCAAAGGAGACGATTCCAAGGCCTAAAGTGGTCCATACACACGAGAAGCGTTCGAGAGCTCATGTTACTCTCGCGGAGAAGACAAAGAAACAAACGACAGTTGTAGTGGAATTAGATCCACCGAAAACGTTAGATACGCAGCGATTTTTTGAAGGGGCAAGAGCACTGAAAAGGGCTGGAGCGGATGCTATTACTCTAGCAGATAATTCATTAGCATCTCCTCGCGTTTCTAATATGGCTATGGGTGCATTATTAACGAAGCATGATATTCCAGTATTGACGCATTTAACGTGTAGAGATCATAACGTCATTGGACTGCAGTCTCATTTGCTTGGATTATCAGCATTAGGTATGGAGGAAGTGTTAGCTTTAACTGGTGATCCAGCGCGTGTTGGTGATTTCCCAGGTGCAACTTCTGTATATGATTTGTCATCTATCGAGCTAATTAAAATGATTAAAGAGATGAACGACGGTCGTTCTATTTTAGGGAAATCAATCGGCCCGGCAACAAGATTTTCTGTCGGAGGTGCATTCAATCCTCATGTAAGACATTTAAAAGCAGCGGTAAAACGAATGGAAAGAAAAATAGATGCTGGAGCAGAGTACTTCTTAACTCAGCCGATTTATGATGTAGCTTTAATTAAAGAAGTATATGAAGCGACAAAGCATTTGGAACAACCTATCTTTATTGGAATTATGCCGTTAGTAAGTAAGCGGAATGCCGATTTTCTTCATTTTGAAGTGCCGGGTATTACTCTTCCAGAAGAGATAAGGCAAAGAATGTATGGACATGAAACGAAAGAGGCAGCTATCGAAGAAGGAATTCGTATTTCACAACAATTAATTGATGCGGCGATGAAATATTTTAACGGTATTTATCTTATTACGCCGTTTTTAAAATATGAAATTACAGAACATCTCGTGAAATATGTGAGAGAAAAGCAAGAAGTGAAAGAAGTGAAAGAAGTGAAAGAAGTGAAAGAAGGTATTAATTGATGAAACGAATAGAAGAGAGATTACAAAATGAAATTTTAATATTAGATGGTGCAATGGGAACGATGATCCAACAAGAAGACTTAACAGCGGAAGATTTTGGAGGAGAAGAATACGAAGGTTGTAATGAATATTTAGTAAAAACAAGACCCGATGTTATTTTAAAGATTCATAAAGCGTATATTGAAGCTGGTGCAGATATTATTGAAACAAATACGTTTGGTGCAACTAATATTGTACTAAGTGATTATGCATTGTCTCATTTAGATGAAGAGTTAAACGAAAGGGCAGCGCTTTTGGCGAAGCAAGCGGTTAAAGAAAGCGGGAAAGAAGTATATGTTGCGGGAGCGATGGGACCAACGACGAAAGCGATTAGTGTTACAGGCGGTGTGACTTTTGAAGAGTTAATCGAAGCATATACAAGGCAAGCAAGAGGATTATTAAGAGGAGAAGTTGATGTATTGCTCGTTGAGACGAGTCAAGATATGCGTAATGTAAAGGCTGCGTATATTGGAATTCAATCGGCGTTTGAAGAACTAAACAAAATAGTACCTATTATGATTTCGGGAACAATTGAGCCGATGGGAACGACTTTAGCAGGGCAAACAATCGAAGCTTTTTATTTATCAATAGAGCATATGAAGCCGTTATCTGTTGGATTAAACTGTGCGACTGGTCCGGAATTTATGAGGGAACATATTCGTTCGCTATCTGATTTATCGGAGTGTTATATTTCTTGTTATCCAAATGCTGGTCTTCCTGATGAAGATGGGCATTATCATGAATCGCCGGCTTCACTTGCTGAAAAAGTAAAACGTTTTGCTGAAGAAGGCTGGATTAATATTATTGGTGGTTGTTGTGGCACAACACCCGCACATATAAGTGCAATGAAATCGGCGCTTGCCTCGATTAATCCTCGTGAGCATCATGAACGAGTTGGACATGGAGTTAGTGGGCTGGAAGCGCTGCAATACGATGATTCTATGAGGCCCCTATTTGTTGGAGAAAGAACGAACGTAATTGGATCGCGTAAGTTTAAAAGATTAGTAGCAGAAGGGAAATTTGAAGAGGCTGCTGAAGTGGCAAGAGCGCAAGTGAAGAAAAATGCTCATATTATTGATATTTGTATGGCGGACCCTGATCGTGACGAAATAGAAGATATGGAAAGATTTTTGGCAGAAGTTACGAAAGTGCTAAAAGTCCCGATTATGATTGATTCGACAGATGAAAATGTTATGGCGAAAGCTCTTACTTATATTCAAGGAAAAGCTGTTATCAACTCTATTAATTTAGAAGATGGAGAAGAACGTTTTAAAAAAGTGACACCTCTTCTTCGGAAATACGGAGCCGCTATAGTTGTAGGAACAATTGATGAAGATGGCATGGCGGTTAGTGCAGAGCGAAAGATAGAGATTGCTAAAAGAAGTTATGAGTTACTAACGAAGAAGTATGGTATACGCCCATCTGATATTATTTTTGATGCGCTTGTGTTTCCTGTAGGAACAGGTGATGAAGAATATATAGGTTCAGCGGCAGCGACTATAGAAGGGATTCGTCTTATTAAAGAAGCGTTACCAGAATGTTTAACGATTTTAGGGGTGAGTAATATATCATTTGGTCTACCGCCGGCCGGCCGAGAAGTGTTAAATTCGGTCTTTCTATATCATGCAACGAAAGCAGGATTAGATTATGCGATTGTCAATACGGAAAAATTAGAGCGCTATGCATCAATTCCAGAGGAAGAAAAACGTCTTGCAGATGCATTATTATTTGAAACGACGAAAGAGACGTTAGAAGAGTTTACAAACTTTTATCGTGTTGCCAAAACGAAAGATGTCGTTGTACAAGAAACGCTAACGCTTGATGAACGATTAGCAAACTATATTGTAGAAGGTACGAAGCAAGGACTACAAGAAGATTTAAGTCTCGCGCTTACAGAAGGTAGAAAACCGCTGGATATTATTAATGGTCCACTTATGACAGGAATGGATGAGGTGGGGCGATTATTTAATAATAATGAGCTTATAGTTGCTGAAGTATTGCAAAGTGCTGAAAGCATGAAAGCTGCCGTAAGCTATTTAGAGCCACATATGGAATCTAGCGATAGTGCGAAAAAAGGGAAAGTATTATTAGCGACCGTTAAAGGGGACGTACATGATATTGGGAAAAACCTTGTTGAAATTATTTTATCAAATAACGGATATGAAATTATTAATTTAGGAATTAATGTTCGTTCGGATAGAATTGTTCAAGAAGTACAAGAAAAGAAACCTGATATTATTGGTCTGTCCGGTTTATTAGTAAAATCAGCTCAACAAATGGTAACGACTGCCGAAGATTTAAAAGCAGCGAATATTGATATTCCAATTGTTGTCGGTGGTGCAGCGCTAACGAGAAAGTTTACAGATAATCGTATTTCTCCATCATATAAAGGGCTCGTATGCTATGCGAGTGATGCGATGACTGGCCTTGATATTATTAATCGGTTACAAAAAGAAGAAGAGCGTGAGAAGATGAAGCAAGATAAAAAGGAACGCCATCTTCATATTGTGAAACAAGAGGAGAAGAAAGTAGAAATTCCGGCAGTTATTGAACCTTTACCAAAAGCGACGGTTATAGTGCCCGATTCAACAAAACGAATTGTATTACGCGATATTCCGGTTTCACATCTTTCCCCATTTTTAAATAGACAAATGTTACTCGGGCACCACCTTGGATTAAAAGGAAATGTAAAAAAACTCCTGCAAGAAGGAGATAAAAGAGCGCATGAGCTAAATGACTTAATTGATGAATTATTACAAGAAGGACAATCTTGGTTACGTCCAAAAGCGGTATATCAATTTTTCCCGGCGCAAAGTGATGGACAAAATATCGTTATATACGATCCGGAAGATCATACGCGTATTATAGAGCGATTCGCATTTCCGAGACAAGGAAAAGCTCCATACCGTACTTTAGGGGATTATTTACGCCCTATTGGAGATGAAATGGATTATGTTGCTTTCTTATCTGTCACTGTTGGAGAAGGTGTCCGCGATGTTGCAGAGGAATGGAAGGCGAAGGGAGATTATCTACGCAGTCATGCGATTCAATCGTTAGCACTCGAATTAGCAGAGGGGCTCGCAGAGAAAACACATATGTTAATTCGAGATCGCTGGGGAATTCCAGACTCACCAGAACTGACGATGGAGGAACGATTCCGTACAAAATATAGAGGTATTCGTGTTTCATTTGGTTATCCAGCATGCCCAGAACTTGCTGACCAAGAAAAATTATTTCGCTTAATCCACCCAGAGGAAATAGGGATTTCATTAACAGAAGGATTTATGATGGAGCCGGAAGCGTCTGTAACGGCTATGGTATTTTCTCACCCTGAGGCAAGGTATTTTAGTGTACTATAGTGTAGAAGGGGGAGACGTATGAAAAAAATAGTCTTTACAGGTGGCGGTTCGGCAGGGCATGTAACACCTAATTTAGCAATTATTCCACATTTACAGGAAAAAAACTGGGACATTTCTTACATCGGTTCTCATCAAGGGATTGAAAAAACGATTATAGAAAATGAAGGAATTCCGTACTATAGTATTGCGAGTGGGAAGCTACGTCGTTATTTTGATTTGAAAAATATAAAAGATCCTTTTCTTGTGATGAAGGGGGTTATGGATGCGTACTTAACAATTCGCAAACTAAAGCCGGATGTTATTTTTTCAAAAGGTGGTTTTGTATCTGTACCAGTCGTAATTGGAGGGTGGCTAAATAGGGTGCCAGTTTTGCTACATGAATCTGACATGACACCTGGACTAGCAAATAAAATTGCGCTCCGTTTTGCCTCGAAAATATTTGTTACATTTGAAGAAGCTGCGAAGCACTTACCGAAAGAGAAAGTAATATATACAGGATCACCTGTGCGTGAAGAAGTACTAAGAGGAAATCGTGAAAAAGGTTTAGAGTTTCTAGGGTTTTCCCGTAAGAAATCCGTTATTACTGTTATGGGAGGAAGTTTAGGAGCAAAGAAAATTAATGAAACTGTTCGATTGGCACTTCCAGATCTTTTGAAAAATTATCAAATTGTTCATCTTTGCGGAAAAGGAAATCTTGATGAATCATTACAAAATAAAGAAGGATATAGACAATTTGAATATGTACATGGAGAGTTACCAGATATATTAGCAGCAACAGATTTTGTTATTTCACGTGCAGGATCCAATGCGATTTTTGAATTTTTAACATTGCAAAAGCCGATGGTTTTAATTCCGTTATCGAAATCTTCAAGTCGCGGAGATCAAATTTTAAATGCAGAATCCTTTGAAAGACAAGGGTATGCATCGGTATTATATGAAGAGGATGTAACGGTGGACTCGCTTATAAAGCATGTAGAAGAGTTATATCATAATAATGAAACATATAAAGAATCGTTAAAAAAATATAATGGGAAAGAAGCGATAAAGACCATTATTAAACATATTTCGGAGGCGTGATTTTGAAATCATGCCTTTTTCAATAGAATGAAAGGTTCGAAGAATTGATATATTTATGTTACAATAACAGATGGTTAATAGGGAAATTCCAATTGATTAAGCGTGAAAATACGAATGGATTAGGAGTGACTGTGTTGGAGCTAAGTCTCTATGAAAATACTGCACTTATTATATGCTTTGTGTTGTACGTTGGTAGTGTTATTGTTTATATTTCACGGAAATTTTCACAAGAACGAGAGCTTGAGAAATCAGAAATAACAGCTGAACTAGAAATGTTAGCTGATGAAAGTTATAAAAAACAAAAAATAAAAGAAGACCATGAGGCACCCCATCATTTAAACACAAATAAGTTCTAAAGATGGGGATTTCTTTTGAAAAAACCCCCATTAACGCTAAAGAAGGAGTTTCCCCATACATAATTAAGGAGTGTATATAAATGAATTTTTATATAGCTTCAGGATTTCAAAATAAACATCTTGTACGCTCTATAGCGAATGAACTGAAAAATTCAGGATGGCACCATACATATGATTGGACCCAAAATGAAAGAGCAGTTAATCAAGAACAATTAAGAGAAATTGGTCAGGCAGAGAAGAATGCTATAAAAGAAGCCGATGTCTTTTTACTTATATTAGATGGCGGAAATGGAAGTCATACAGAGTTTGGAATGGCGATTGCGCTAGAGAAAAAGGTATATATTTATCATGAAGGACACCCGCTGCAAACAACGTTTTACCATTTGCCAGAGGTAAGTATTTTTGAAGGAGATGCAGAATTGTTTGCATCTCATGTTATAAATAAAGTGAAATAATAGTAACTACCTAAAAGATTATAAAGGTAATCTTTTGGGTACAGTGATGATAAGTAAAGTATATAAAGGAGTTATAAATATGAAATTAGAAAATGGATGGGAAACGAGTTTTTTAGAAGTTGTACAAAAAAGTGAATTCAAGAAAGATGCACTTCTTAGTCAATTGCTTAGTGAGGATAGCGAAGAAGTAGAAGAGCTTGTTGACGATTACGGCTACGAAGAGATTATTGAACGCGAACATGATGATGAGTTAGCGGAAATTTTAGGAGAAGAACTTTTCAGTGAGATGGAACGACACGTATTCTTATCTTCAAAGCCAGAAGAAAAACTTATTTCATTCGTCAATGGATTAGGTTTTCATGTGTTAGATTGGATCGTTCTTCTTGAAACAGAATTTGGCATTGATAGTGCAAACTTTACGTCGGATGCTGTGAAAATGTTAGAAAAGCGTTTCAGACAATTTCCATACATAGAGGATAAGACAATTTTTGATATGACGTTTGGAGAAGCGATGGATGTATTAGAATCCATTACTGGATTACAGCTAAAGGGAAAAATGAACGTATAATGAAAAAGAACGTGAGGATATCACGTTCTTTTTTTACATAATAATAATTTTATTATCTAGTTTTGTCTGCCCAGTAAGAAGTGCGTTTAAATATTCCACTTTTCTTATACAAGCTTGTATATGTCTTTCAACCTCTTGTAACTCTGCTTGATGATGCGTTTCAATTGGATGAATTTGTACGTTGAATTTTTCAAATTGACTACTATATGTTATTTCTGCATAGCCGCTCATAATATCAGTTTCGTTATGAAATAAAAATTGCTTCGTTTTGTCACAGAATGATACATCCTGAAAGCCATATACTTTTAATGCTTCAATTACTTTTTTAATCATGTTTGTATTCATTTTTTAACCCTCTTTACGAAGTTCTACTTATATATTATAACATAAAAAACTACAAGGAAAGCGCTTCCAAGTGTATTTTATTATAAACTTTACGTTTCAATCATAAAAATGAAACAAAGAAAAAATAATTGTAAAGAAGGAAGGACTCTTTTATTGTTTCGTCATATATATAGAGAAATAGTGCAATGAAAGGAAATTTTCTGAATTTGAGTTCGTATTTCCAATTTGAGCGCAATAAAAGAGGTGAGAATCTTGAACTTTGATATTGTAGGACAAAAAGCATATATAAAAGATGGACCATATCGAAACCGAATTGGAATTGTAAAGAAAAAGGAAAAACAATTAGAGACATATTTTGTAATTGTAATTGGTGATCAAAGTATTGATGTAGAGCTAAAGGATATTGTTTTAGTTGGAGTAGATGTGCGGCAATTTCATGAATGGTGCGAGCAAAATGGTTATTTGTAAAAGGGACGGGCTGTGAGAAAATAAAAGATATTGGTAGAGCTTTATTTATAGTATTTGAGACGATATGTTATGCCTTATGTTTGAAAGATAAAGTGAAACTTTAATCAGTGGGGGTTTTGTTCATCTCCCACTGATTATTAGTTGAACCAATCGGGCGTTTACGGGCAGTTGATCTCCCACCTAACTTCCTTGCATTCTCCGAATTTTGAGGTGGGAGCCTTACTGCCCGTTAATGCGGGATAAAGAGGAAGATGAGAAGAAATAAAAAAAGGAAGCTAACAATTTACCATGTTAGCTTCCTTTTTTATTATGAAGCAATTTCTCCAGTTTTTACATCGTCTTGATTGTACGTATCTTGATCTAATTCACCAAGCCATTTACTAGAAATAAGACCTGCTGTCATAGAGCCACTCACGTTAAGAGCTGTACGCCCCATATCGATTAATGGCTCAACTGAGATAACAAGAGCGACAATACCGATTGGTAAGTTCATTGTAGATAGTACGATTAATGCTGCGAATGTTGCACCGCCACCAACACCGGCAACACCGAATGAGCTAATTGCAACGACAGCGATTAAAGTTAAAATGAATTGTGGTTGTAACGGATCAATTCCGACAGTTGGAGCGACCATCATCGCAAGCATCGCTGGATAAATACCTGCGCAACCGTTTTGACCGATAGATACCCCGAAGGATGCAGCGAAGTTTGCGATTCCTTCTGAAATACCAAGTTTTTCTTTTTGCGCTTCAATATTTAATGGCATTGCACCTGCACTAGAGCGAGAAGTGAATGCGAAAGTTAATACAGGGAATACCTTTTTTATATATTGAATTGGATTTAAACCAGATAGAGCAATTAATAATAAGTGAATGATAAACATTACGATAAGTGCTACATAAGACGCTAAAACGAAATTACCAAGTTTTAAAATAGCATTTATATCGCTACCAGCAACTGTTTTCGCCATAAGTGCTAATACGCCGTATGGAGTAAGTCGTAAAATTAACGTTACCATTCGCATTACGATCGCATATGCAGCATCAAGCATCT
Source organism: Bacillus cereus group sp. MYBK30-2 (assembly GCF_051915945.1). NCBI lineage: Bacteria > Bacillati > Bacillota > Bacilli > Caryophanales > Bacillaceae > Bacillus > Bacillus cereus group sp. MYBK30-2. The sequence goes on along the minus strand of NZ_JBQAFR010000002.1, from coordinate 892,106 downwards.
TTTTAAATAACTCAGCTTGTTCTGGATACTTTTTCTTTACACCGAGAAAGGCAATTCCGATAAAGGCTGCAAAAATTACGACAGAAATTGTTGATGTAGGACGAGCACCTGTTAAATCAAGAAATGGATTTGTAGGTAATAACTCTAACAATTTTTGCGGAATTGGTGTGTTTTCAATTGAAGTAAATTTCTCTTCTACTAATTTCAAACGAGCAGATTCTGCATCTCCTTGTTGTAATCCCGTTGCCGAAACATCAAATCCTGCGCTCGCAGCGATACCGACAGCTGCGGCAATTCCTGTAGTAAGAATTAAGATTCCAATAATAAGACTACTAATCTTACCAAGGTTTTTCGTTAATTGTAATTTTGTAAATGCTGAAATAATAGATACTAAAATAAGTGGCATAACGATCATTTGCAGCAATTTCACATAACCACTACCGATCAAGTTAAACCAGTTATTTGATTCGATAATTACTTTAGAAGTAGGCTCATAAATAAATTGTAATATAAGACCAAAGATAATTCCGACTCCTAAAGCAGTAAATACACGTTTATTAAAAGATACATGCTTACGTTGCATATAATACAATACACCAACTAAAATGAGCATGACTGCGATGTTAATACCGACAAGTAGTGTATTCATGTTAATTCCCCCTAATTCCAATGTGTTATATAGAATATAAGTTAATAAAACCTATAAGTCAACTAGGAAATTGCGGGACATTAAAAAAAGATGGCAAATTTGCCATCTTTTAATGTCCAACTCCAGGGACAAGTAAAAACGTTGTGTACCATGTAAATCCAATGAAGAACACTGTTAAATACGCCCCGAATACGTATATATACATACGCTCTGTTAATTTTAAATAGCTTAAAAGTACGAAGAAACCTGTTTGTCCTAAAAATAGTAGTGCGGTCGAATGCATATCCCCTAAGTAAAACATAACCGAGAAAATTCCAGTCCAAAAGCCGAGAACGCGAAACATGCGCTCCATGCCATCTCCCTCCTTTTCTAGAAAAAGTAAAACCTCTCTTCATTATAGTTTATTTTTCATACTATTGTAAATATTCGTTCATATAAAAGAAAAGAAGCCAACTATAATTGACTTCTTCTCAGATAGGAAATTAAATTTGAATTTTATAGTTACAAGATTTACATCCGTCAAGTAGACTATCATTTCTTGTTAATTCCGCGTTCGGAAATAGGATTTCAAAAATTCCTCTCATCATATCTCCGTGCATATTACAAATTTCAGTCGGATGATGAACAGCAACTTCTTTAAATGGGCAATTGTGTACATCATAGAAAATTTTAGTTCCATCTGTACTTAATTCAAAAGCAGGAGATAAGCCAGCTGTTGAGAATGCTTCTTTTGCGATTTGAATTTTTTGTTCTATTGTTAATGCTTCTTCACTTACATTTAACTGATGCATATGTTGTTCCATTAATTCTTTACCAAATTGTTTTCCTGTTTCATAAAGTGCTTTTTCACCAGCTGCCCCAAGGCTAAGTAGTGAATTAAAAGCTACTTTCGCTAATAATTGATAATCGCGAAATGGGAATTGTAACTGGATGACATCTTGAGACAAGACGTATAGTCTGCTCGGTCGCCCGCCCTTTCCAGTTTTCTTTGTTTCTGACTTTAGCATATTAACATCTTCTAATTTAGATAAATGCAAGCGTGCTACGTTTGGATGAATGTTAAACTCATCTGCAATTTCTTGTACAGTTACGTAATTATGTTTTTGCGAAATGTATTTATAAATGTAATAACGAGTTGGGTCAGATAATACACCTGTAATTTTTAAAGTTTGTTCCATGAGGATCTCCACCTTTATCACTTTATCCAAGATATTAACATTATAATACAGATAAACTTACATATAGGTAATTTCAGACAATAATTCGGAAATTGTTCATAATTTCACAAACATATTTTTCCTTTTTGTTCTAGTGAAAATACAAAAGTACTAATTTTTCTTTTCCAGTTTTTCATGATATATACATGGTGAGGAGGGGAATTTGATGAATGGTGTCGAGCTTTTTGCGAATATGATTATGAAAGAAGCTTGCGGGGTACAAGCATCGGACCTACATATTGTACCAAGGCAAAAGGATGTGGCGATTCAATTACGTATAGGGAAAGATTTAATTACGAAACAGTATATTGAAAAGGACTTTGGAGAAAAGCTTGTTTCGCATTTTAAATTTTTAGCATCGATGGATATAGGAGAGAGGAGAAAGCCACAAAGCGGTTCATTGTATTTACAAATCGATGGAGAGGAAGTATATTTACGCCTTTCAACACTTCCAACAGTATACCAAGAAAGTCTCGTTATTCGCTTACATTTACAGGCATCTGTTCAGCCACTCTCTCATCTTTCATTATTTCCAAGCTCAGCGAAAAAATTACTCTCTTTTTTACATCATTCTCATGGGTTACTCGTGTTTACTGGACCGACGGGCTCTGGAAAGACAACGACAATGTATGCATTATTAGAGGCAGTTAGAAAAAGACAAACACGTCGCATCGTTACACTTGAAGATCCGGTTGAAAAAAGGAAGGACGGCTTATTACAAATTCAAATTAATGAAAAAGCAGGTATCACATATGAGACGGGACTAAGGGCTATTTTACGTCACGATCCGGATATTATTTTAGTCGGTGAAATTCGTGATGAAGAAACAGCAAAAGTAGCTGTAAGAGCAAGTTTGACTGGACATTTAGTAATGACGACGTTGCATACAAATGATGCGAAAGGAGCGATACTACGATTTATGGATTACGGTATTACAAGACAAGAAATTGAACAATCATTATTAGCCGTAGCAGCGCAGCGACTCGTTGAACTAAAATGTCCGTTTTGCAAAGGGAAATGTTCAACTTTATGCAAATCAATGAGGCAAGTAAGGCAGGCAAGCATTTATGAGTTGTTATATGGATATGAATTGAAACAAGCGATTAAAGAAGCAAGTGGAGAGCATGTTATGTATAACTATGAAACATTGGAATCGGCAGTACGAAAAGGATATGCTTTAGGGTTTTTAGAAGAAGATGTTTATGTTTAAGAGAAAATGGAGTTTAAGCGATCAAGTGTTACTGTTGAAAAGGCTAAGCGAGTTATTAGAAAAAGGTTATTCACTTTTACAGGCGTTAGAATTTTTGCAGTTTCAATTACCTTCAGGAAAGAAAGATCAGGTACAGCGCATGATAGAGGGGTTGAAAAACGGACAAAGCTTGCATGATTCTTTTCATCAATTAATGTTTCATCCGGATATGCTAAGTTATTTGTTTTATGCTGAGCGACACGGTAATATTTCTTTTGCATTGCAACAAGGGAGTGTGCTTCTTTATAAGAAGGATAAATATAAGAAAGATATGATGAAAGTACTTCAATATCCTATTTTTTTATCATTTTTTTTAATGCTTATTCTTTCTGTTTTCAACCTCATTTTATTGCCACAGTTTGAAACTCTCTATAGTTCTTTACGTTCTACAGCATCACCTCTTACGGAGCAAATTTTATTTATAATCAAATCATTACCTTACTTCATTTTTATCATTTTTCTTACTGTAATAATTGGGTTTAGTTTATATATGTTTTACTTTCGAAAACTTCCTCCTATTCAAAAAGTAAAGATTTTAATCCATATTCCTCTCATAAAAACATTTCTTATTTTAAATCATTCGCATTATTTTTCTGCTCAATTAAGTGGATTATTACAAGGTGGATTGTCAGTGCTAGAAGCTTTAATAGTAATGATGGAGCAAAAGCATCATCCGTTCTTTCATTATGAAGCAACCAGGATTGAAAGACAATTAATTGCGGGAGAACAGTTACAAACTATTATTGCTAAAAGTGGTTATTACGAAAAAGAACTTTCTTATATTATTACGCATGGACAAGTAAACGGTAATCTAGCAAATGAGCTTGGTGATTATAGTGAACTTATTATTGAAAAGATAGAACGGAAAATTAAAAACATTTTAGTTGTAATTCAGCCGATTTTATTTACATGTATTGGGGTTATAGTCATTCTTATGTATTTGGCAATGATTATGCCAATGTTTCAAATGATGAATTCAATTTAGGGGGATTTGTATGGAGAATGAGAAAGGTTTTACTCTTTTAGAAATGCTATTAGTAATGGTTGTTATATCTGTATTATTACTATTGATCATTCCAAATGTAGTTACACAGCGTTCCTCAGTGCAGGGAAAAGGGTGCGACGCATATGTAAAATCTGTAGAAGCACAAATACAAGTATATCAGTTACAGTATAATAAGATTCCATCAATAGATGCGCTTGAAGAAGGAAAGTATATTACTTCTAAAACATGCCCGAAAGGTGAATTAATTTATATTTCCGATGATGGTGCAGTATCTGTCGGGAAATCGTGAAGCAAAAAGGTTTTACGTTTTTAGAAATGTTACTCGTTTTATTTACTATTTCTGTACTGAGTGTTGTTACGCATTTTAATGTTACTTCATTATATGAAAAACAAAGAGTTGAGCAGTTTTTGAAACAGTTTTCAAATGATGTTTTGTATATGCAGCAGTTAGCGATTAAGCATCAAAAACAGTATACGTTACGATGGTATAAAGAGAAATATATGTATTATATTTGGGAATCGGAGACGGAATCTTTAATTGCTAAGAGAGAATATGATAAAAATATACAAATTGATTTGCATACTTTTCCAAATCCGATGACGTATAATTTGAGGGGAAATATTAATAGGGGTGGTACGATTTTACTTTCGTATCGAAATTACAAATATGAGATTGTATTTCAGCTCGGAAGAGGGAGATTTACGTATCGTGAAGTGTCAAAAAGGATCAGTAATGGCTGAGATGCTAGTAGCGCTAAGTTTATTAATGATGGCGGTATCGTTATTGCTCCCGCAAACGATATTGATTATGCAAGAAAGAAAAAATATACAAATGCGCTATAAAGCATTTGTATTATTAAAAAAAGAAGCAATCTTATTCGTGTATGAGAATGAGGAAAAGCGAATAAAAGAGCAAGTCATAAAAGGAGTTGTATATTACACATATTGGAGAGGAGATGAAGTTTGTACAATGTGGAATGATGTGAAAGGGAGAACGATGGAGCAATGCCTTTATGCAGAGAAAAAATAAATTAGAAGCGGGGTTCACATTAATAGAAATGATTGCGTGTTTGTTTCTTTTATTAATGTTCTTTTTACTTTTACCACGGCTTCATATTATAGGGATCGAAAATATACAGTCAAAAGGATTAAATGATTGGGAGTGGGATGTATTTTTAGAGCAAGTGCAAATGGAGTATCGTGAAGTATCAATGGGGAGAAATATAGTAATTGAAAATAATGAAAGTATTTTGCGTTTCCAACACCGTAATGGTGATGAGGTGACGTATGAAAAAGTGAATAGTAATCTTATAAGAAAAGTAAATATGCGTGGAGGGGAATTTATATTACAAAAGGTTGAAGCAGTTTCGTACAAATTAACACCTCATTTGCTATTTATATACGTGAAAGATATAAGTGGTGAAATATATGAAGGTGTTGTTATGCGTTATAGTGAAATTGGAATAGAAACATGAGAAAACAAGATGGGTTTGCATTGCCAGGAACAATTATTTTGCTGGTTTTATTAACTTCTTTTTTGATGTATGAAACAAATATGTTACTTTCGGATAAAAAATTTTATATTGAAATAGAACAAAAAATTTTTATGGAGGAACTTGTTGATCGAGCTATTTCAGATATAAAACAAGATTTACAGCAAAAAGAAAAGAATGATACATTTTTATTTCAGTATGAAAAAGGAAAAGTGAGTGGAAAGTATGTCTTTGAAAATGATGTTATTATCATTTCGTTGCAGTGTGTTACGAAACAGAAAGTTTTTTATGTAGTGAGCTTTCGCTATAGGAAAAAGGATAATAAAATATTTGATTGGGTAGAAGGCTGATATGTAAATGTAATTGAGAGAACTGGATGTCAATATTTATATAAAATATATATAGAAAAACCATGTATCTCGATTCAAAAATGAGTCGAGTTTTTTTATGAAAATAGATAAATATAGAAGGTTAAAGTTTAAATTTTCTCAAAAAAGAGAAGGGTGGGAAGAGTATGATATATTCATGCTATCCGATCATTTTTTTAAGGGAGATAGGTACATGGAAAATGAAAATCAAATAGTTGGAAATAAAGAAATGACGATTTTTGATCACAAAGGCAACACGATTGTGACAGAGGATAGAGATGTACACATTATCTCAAGATTCGAAGAGCCCCTTATTGTCGTATTAGCAAATGTATTAAGTGATGAAGAATGTGATGAATTAATCGAATTGTCTAAAAATAAAATGGAGCGTTCTAAAATTGGTTCATCACGTAATGTAAATGATATTCGAACAAGTAGCGGTGCATTTTTAGAAGAGAATGAACTTACTTCGAAGATTGAAAAACGAATTTCATCTATCACGAATGTTCCTGTAGCGCATGGAGAAGGATTGCACATTTTAAATTATGCAGTGGATCAAGAATATAAAGCGCACTATGATTATTTTGCGGAACATAGTAGATCAGCTGCTAATAATCGTATAAGTACTCTTGTGATGTACTTAAATGATGTAGAAGAAGGCGGGGAAACATTCTTTCCGAAATTAAATCTTTCTGTACACCCTAGAAAGGGAATGGCAGTATACTTTGAATATTTTTATCAAGACCAATCACTAAATGAGCTTACGTTACACGGAGGGGCACCTGTTACGAAAGGCGAGAAATGGATTGCAACGCAATGGATGAGAAGAGGTACTTATAAGTAAAAGCAAGCTAGCTAGCTTGTTTGATTGTGAAAAAATAGTGAGTATGTTACGTTTTGTTCTTCATAGCATAAGAAGAACAAAACGTTTTTTTATTAAATAAAGTAACATCTTTCGTTATAATAACAAATAATAATGGATGATTGAGAGGGACGAAAATGAAGTCTATATACATAACTGGTTATATGGGAGCAGGGAAAACAACAATCGGGAAAGCACTAAGTAAAGAACTTCATATGGATGTTGTAGACACAGATCACCAAATTGAAGAGAAGCAAGGGAAGTTAATTCGGCACATTTTTGCCGAAGAAGGAGAAATTGTTTTTCGTGAATATGAAAGTGAAATGTTGCGTTCACTACCAGCCCATAATGTAATTATTACAACTGGTGGAGGGATTATTGAACGCGCAGAAAATCGAAAGTGGATGAAAGAGAACGGCACTGTCGTATATTTATATTGCGATCCATATGTGATTGCAGAAAGGCTTCGTGAAGATACGACACGTCCGCTATTTCAGAAGAAAGATATAGATGCATTTGTAACGAAATTCGAATCGCGCCGAGCTTATTATGAAGAGGCGGATATTCATATTGATACGACAAATAAGTCTGTAGAACAAATTATGAATGAATTAAAGGGGAAGATTAATGTATAAAAAAGTGGACATACTAATCAAGTAGAGGTGATGATAATATGTCTACTAATGATTATGTTCGCTTTGTGACACAGCAATTTGTGTCATATATGGATGCTCCAAAAGAGGATCGAAAACAAAAGAAGGAACAACGCCGTGCAGAGAAAGAGCCATTCTTAAATAAATGGTTTGGTGTTATGCCGCTGAGCGCTGCTTTGTTTTATCGAAATGTAAAAGATAAAAGAAAAAAATCAAGCTAATTATTTTCTACGAGTATTTACGGTGAAAATACATTGGATTCTTTTGTGATAAGTATATGGAATGAAAAATCCCTAGTGCAATAAGGCACTAGGGATTTTTTCTATTGTACAGACTCTTTTTCTTCTGTAACTGCATGTATTTTATTATTTACCCATACAAATCCTATTCCTATACAAATAGAAATTCCCCAACCAACAGCGGTCATAATAGCTCTCATTTCACCATATCCATCTACACCGAAAACAGAGATAAAATAGATTTTCAAGAAGCTTTTTAAAATAAATTGAAGACCAAAAAATAGTGTTAAATATTGTAATGCTGGATATATACGACTATCACGATAAAGCTCACGGCTTTTATCGCGATCATGACCTTGAAGTGCTGCAATATCCGCAGCAAAATATAACATAAGTGGTTTTTTTATAAAAATTGAACATATGACGATAATACCGAGTACGATATGGTAATATGCATCATTCCATAACATTCGTTCGGCTGATCCTGATATTAAATCTACAGTTGTATTAGCGATGAGTGTGATTAAAATAAAGAACCCTGTCACGTTAAACTGTTTTTCCTTTTTAAACGTATACAGTGTATAAATAATCCCAGGGACAGATGAGATTAACATTGCGTAATAAGGATCGATATAAGGTTTTGCAAATTTCCAAATGAGGAATGGGAATACGAGATAAAAGACAAGATCTAATATAGCTTTTTTATTTTGATTCATATAGAGCCTCCTTAAGTCATACATATATTTTATAATATAATTTCTGAAAATTGTATAAGGTTTAATGGAAAAAGAAAAAGTATATCAATCTTTGGGGGAGTAGTAGATTGAAAAAAATTGCCCCTAGCGTAGTAAGTTTTTTTAGTATATAATAAAGGAAACGCTTTCATTTTTGATTTGTTCACAAAATGGACGGAAAATCACATATTTACTATTGATATGTTGCTTTATAATGAAACTAATTAAATATACATGCATACAATATTGTGAAATAAATAACATAAATAATCTATATAAATGTAAACGTTATCAAAGAGAGAGGTGGAGACAATGAGTAAATTTTTCTTCAATCATAATCCAGCAACATTAGAGGATGGAAGGCTTGTTAAGTATGCTGAAATTATTTATGGAGAAGGTGGCCGTTCTGTATTAGAAAATTTAATGGTGAAGGCATCTATCAGATTGCGTGATCGTTATCCGAATAAATCTGACGAGCAAATCTCGAACCTCGTAAATCAAGGTATCCATGATATGTTTCAAAAATACGTGAATGAGTAAGAGTAGCTAATTGCTGCTCTTATTTTTTTGTATAAGGATTGAGCCTCTAGCTGAAAATAAAGGTGCATGTTGAAACATGAAAAAGGAGGGGAAAAGATGAGCAATGGAATTGGACGTTCAAAAGAGAATCTTCCGACTGATGCAAATCATGTAAGTGCGAAGGATCGTGCATATCAGAAACGTATGACGAAGAAAAAACAGCAAGAGCGTAATGACGATAGAGAATAGGCTGGGAAATATCTTAAAAGAAGCTCCTTCTAAAGCCGAAGGAGCTTTCTTTAAGATAGAAAATGATTTGCGGTAATATAGAAGAGACCACCGTTTATAATTTGCATTGTAATGCGTGGTTCGTATTGTTCTTGTAATGCTTGCTTTTCAATTTCATAGCTTTCTGGAAGTTCATCGTTATCTTCGTAAAACCGATTTAAAAGGTCTAAATCGTGATTCCAACGCACTCTTGCTTCTTTTGCCCACGTATGGTCGTCTTCAGCTATTATACTTTTTAAAGCATCCTCTATACGTTGTAAGCCACTTTGTGGCTTAATGATAGGTGAGAGTGTAAAACAAAAATCAGGTATTTTCGGCGTGAGTTTGATCTCTGCTAAAGTGTCATGAAAGTTTGCAATCATTGTGCCAGAAATAAGATGAATACCGATGGAATGAAGTATGTCTTTTTTTCGGTCGCATTGATAAGATACTTTTATATTTACACCAAGCCAAGGATGTAGAGGGGTATGAGTTGCCCCGCTATGTTTCACTTCCTCATATAAACGTATGTATGAACCTAGTTCTTTTGTTGTTTCAAAGATTTGATGCAAACGTGGTGAACCGTAATGAATAAGTTCACCATCATTTTCTTCATCCTCCGAATTTGTAAGGAGAGTAAGACGCATCGGATTAGGAATGCCTCCTGTTTTTTCGAGATAGTGCCAATAGAAAGGACGATTCATTAATAATTTGTCCATTTCAATTGTTAATTGTACATCTAATAGATGAGGAGAGTGCTCTAAAATTTCACAGTTATTCGCCTCGAAAAAGTTGTATAAGTAATTATGAATTTCATTTTGCTGCATAGTCTTGCACCTCAGCTTCATTGCGCTTCGCAAAATCGATAATAGATGTTAAATTTTCCATCTTGATTCGAATTTCACCTTCGCTTTTTGATTGCGCGAAAATTTCTTGAATATGCGCATCAATATTTTTCATATTGATTCTCGTTAAAATTTCATCGAGTTCGCCGATTACACGTTCAAATAAATTAATTTTTTCATATAGTAGTTTTAAAATGTGCTCTTCAACAGTATGTTTTGTTGCTAAGTTATAAATGTGAACATCATTTTTTTGTCCTAGGCGGTGAATACGCCCAATCCTTTGCTCGAGGCGCATTGGATTCCATGGTAAGTCGTAATTAATCATATGGCTACAAAATTGCAAGTTAATTCCTTCACCGCCAGCTTCGGTCGCAATTAACACTTGTGCATGATTTTGGAAAAGCTCCTTCATCCAATCTTTCTTCCCGCGCTTAAATCCACCGCGAAATGGGACAGAGGAAATTCCATGTTGTTGTAAGAACCATTGTAAATACATTTGCGACGCTCTATATTCAGTGAAAATGATGACCTTATCGTCAATTTCTTTTATAAGCTCTAGAGCTTTATTTGCTTTTGAGTTGAACGGAATATGATTAATTTTATCCATCAGTACATCAATATGTGGGTCCTTTATGTAATGCTCATTTTCTTTCTGCCTTTTTTCTACATGTTTTTTTAATGAATAGTAAACAGCTTCACGACTACTACATGCCTCTCGTTTTAAAGTTAAGGATGAGAAAGCGGACGTGAAGGCATCTTGTCCTCGCCAATTTTCAATTTCATTATATAAAGCTTGTTCTTCCTTATTAAATTCAACGAATAATGTTCGTACATGCCTCTTTGGCCAATCAATTCCAGTATTATGACGTCTATTTCGAACCATCACTTTATTGATGAGAGCTTTTAAATCTTCATCAGATTCAGCTGAACGATTTTTGGAAGCATAATATTCTTCAAAATTAGATTGATTGCCTAAATGACCTGGTTTTAATAAAGAAACAAGGTTGAAGATTTCATCAATTTTATTTTGAACGGGAGTTGCGGTTAGTAATAAACAAAACTTCTTTTTTAATCGTTGTGCAAATTCATAGTTTTTTGTTTTATTATTTTTTAGTTTATGTGCTTCATCGATAATAATAAGGTCATACTCTAAATTTAAAACGATATCGCGATGTGGCGAACGTTTCGCAGTATCGATTGATGAAACGATGACATCAGCTTGTTCCCAAGAATAACTTTTCTTTTGAGCGACCGCAGGAATAAAAAATTTTGTGTTTAGTTCATACGCCCACTGAGAAACGAGGGAAGCTGGAACGAGAATGAGTACTTTTTTTACAAGTCCTCGTACCATATATTCTTTTAAAATAAGACCAGCTTCGATCGTTTTTCCAAGTCCGACTTCGTCTGCTAGAATCGCTTTACCATTCATTTGTTCAATGACATTTTGAGCGACTTCTAATTGATGCGGAAGCGGCGTGAAATGTGATAAATGTTTCGGTGCTTGCAATCCATCAAAAGTAGGGACGAGTAATGATTTCTCTGTTTTATAAGCTAAATGATATAAATCCCAATTTGTCCAAGGACCATCTTCATCAATTCGTTTTAAAAAATTATTTTGCCACGTTCGATCTACGGAAATATCAACATTCATTAAGACTCTCCTACCTTTTATAAACTAAAGTGATTATGAAAAAAATCTTTATTATAAGCCTTGTAATAAGGCGCTATCACACTTACTAAAAGTTAAAGAATAGGCAATGGTAAAGGGATAAATCCCAGAAGTTGTATTTAATAAGATTAAGAATAAAAAATTCTAAATTATTTTTTATGCTAGAATATTGATGAAATATAGCGAATAATGTTAGGATAATGGTGTGAAATGTGTGGAATCTTTCGTATTTTATCCAAGAAAGTAACTTTTTATTTACGCTTTCATAAAAAAATATAATGAGATTCCGTATATCCTTATCTTTTCAGAATGAAAATGTTTAGATATGGGAAGCAACTTTTATTGATTTGTCAGAGCATAAGGGGGAAAGAGCATGATTACATTACAACGTACACCGTTATTTGATGTATACGCGAAGTATGGTGGGAAAACAATCGACTTCGGTGGTTGGGAATTACCAGTTCAATTTTCAAGCATTAAAGAAGAACACGAAGCTGTACGTACAGCGGCAGGTTTGTTCGATGTATCTCATATGGGAGAAGTAGAGGTAAAGGGTGTAGATAGTTTAGCATTTTTACAACGTGTTGTTACAAATGACGTATCTACCTTAAAGGTAGGAGGCGCACAATATACAGCTATGTGCTATGAAAATGGTGGCACTGTAGATGATTTATTAATCTACAAACGTGGTGAAGAAGACTATTTATTAGTAATCAATGCATCAAATATCGAGAAAGATTACGAATGGTTAGCAAGTCATGTAATTGGCGATGCGAAAGTAGTCAATGTTTCTAGTGAAGTTGCACAGCTTGCAATTCAAGGACCAAAAGCAGAAGGCATTTTACAAAAAGTTGTGTCAGAAGATTTGAAAGAAATTAAGTTCTTTAAATTTAAAAACGATATTCTTGTAGATGGAATTCCTGCACTTGTATCTCGTACAGGTTACACGGGTGAAGATGGATTCGAAATTTACTGTAAGAGTGAAGAGGCTGCAAAACTTTGGGAGAAACTTCTTGAAGTTGGAGCAGAAGAGGGCTTAAAAGCATGTGGTTTAGGTGCTCGTGATACACTTCGCTTCGAAGCAACTCTTCCGTTATACGGACAAGAATTATCAAAAGATATTACACCGCTTGAAGCAGGAATTGGCTTTGCAGTTAAAACAAATAAAGAAGCAGACTTCTTTGGAAAAGAAACGTTAAAAGAGCAAAAAGAAAACGGTGCACCTCGTAAGTTAGTCGGCATCGAAGTAATCGAACGTGGTATTCCTCGTACGCATTACCCTGTATTTATAGGAGAAGAAAAAATCGGGGAAGTAACGAGTGGTACACAATCTCCAACGTTAAAGAAAAGCATTGGTTTAGCACTAATTGATGTAAAATACGCAGCAGTTGATACAGAAGTAGAAATTGAAATTCGTAATAAACGCGTCAAAGCAGTAGTTGTTCCAACACCATTTTATAAACGTTCAAAGTAACGGGGAGAGGGGTAGATTTCATGTTGCATCGTTATCTTCCAATGACAGAAGAAGACAAAAAAGAAATGTTACAAACAATCGGCGTTCAAACGATTGATGAGTTATTCTCTGATATTCCAGAGAGTGTTCGTTTTAAAGGGGATTTAAAAATTAAAGAAGCAAAATCAGAGCCAGAGCTTTTAAAAGAGTTATCTCAAATGGCTAGTAAAAATGCGAACTTAAAAGAATACGCTTCTTTCTTAGGAGCAGGCGTATACGATCATTACGCTCCAGTAATTGTTGATCATGTTATTTCTCGTTCAGAATTTTATACAGCTTACACACCATACCAACCAGAAATTTCACAAGGGGAATTACAAGCAATTTTTGAATTCCAAACAATGATTTGTGAATTAACAGGAATGGATGTAGCAAACTCTTCTATGTATGACGGAGGTACAGCTTTAGCTGAAGCGGCAATGCTAGCAGCTGGTCATACGCGCAAAAAGAAAATTCTTGTGTCTAGTGCAGTTCATCCAGAATCAAGAGCGGTACTTGAAACATATGCAAAAGGTCAACATCTTGAAGTTGTTGAAATTGATCATAAAAACGGTGTAACAGATTTAGAAGTATTACAAAGTGAAGTAGATGATACAGTTGCTTGTGTAATCGTTCAATATCCAAACTTCTTCGGACAAGTTGAAAAGTTAGCTGATATCGAAAAAATCGTTCATCAACAAAAATCATTATTTATCGTTTCTTCAAATCCATTATCATTAGGCGCATTAACACCGCCAGGGAAATTTGGTGCTGATATTGTAATCGGTGATGCACAACCATTTGGTATCCCAACGCAGTTTGGTGGACCTCATTGTGGTTACTTTGCAACAACGAAAGCATTTATGCGTAAAATTCCAGGACGTCTTGTCGGTCAAACTGTAGATTCAGATGGTAAACGTGGGTTTGTATTAACGTTACAAGCACGTGAACAGCATATTCGCCGTGATAAAGCGACGTCTAACATTTGTTCAAACCAAGCGTTAAATGCATTAGCAGCATCAGTTGCAATGACAGCACTTGGAAAACAAGGTGTGAAAGAAATGGCACGTCAAAACATTTCTAAAGCACAATATGCAAAACGTCAATTCGAAGCGAAAGGTTTCACAGTAACATTCGCTGGACCATTCTTCAATGAATTTGTTGTAGATTGTAAACGTCCAGTTAAAGAAGTAAATGATGTATTAATACAAAAGAATATTATCGGTGGTTACGACCTAGGCCGTGATTATAAAGAGCATGCAAACCATATGCTTGTAGCAGTAACAGAGCTTCGTACAAAAGAGGAAATTGACACACTTGTAAACGAAATGGGGGCTATCCAATGAAGAACCAAGACCAAGCACTTATTTTTGAAATGAGTAAAGAAGGACGCGTAGGATATAGCTTACCCAAATTAGATGTAGAAGAAGTAAAATTAGAAGATGTGTTTGAGAGTGATTATATTCGAGTAGAAGATGCAGAGCTTCCAGAAGTATCTGAACTTGATATTATGCGCCATTACACAGCGCTTTCAAACCGTAACCACGGTGTGGATTCAGGATTCTATCCACTTGGATCTTGTACGATGAAATATAATCCGAAAATTAATGAAAACGTAGCACGCTTCGCAGGCTTTGCAAATATTCATCCACTTCAAGATGAAAAAACAGTGCAAGGTGCAATGGAATTAATGTACGATTTACAAGAACATTTAATTGAAATTACAGGTATGGATACCGTTACATTACAACCAGCAGCTGGTGCACACGGAGAATGGACAGGTTTAATGCTAATTCGTGCATACCATGAAGCAAAAGGTGACTTTAACCGTACGAAAGTAATTGTTCCTGATTCTGCTCACGGAACGAATCCAGCATCTGCAACTGTAGCTGGTTTTGAAACAATTACAGTAAAATCAAATGAAAATGGTCTTGTTGACTTAGACGATTTAAAACGTGTTGTAAATGAAGAAACGGCAGCACTTATGTTAACAAATCCAAATACATTAGGCCTATTCGAAGAAAATATTTTAGAAATGGCAGAAATCGTCCATAATGCAGGCGGTAAATTATACTATGATGGTGCAAACTTAAATGCCGTATTAAGTCAAGCTCGCCCAGGAGATATGGGATTTGACGTCGTGCATTTAAACCTTCATAAAACATTTACAGGCCCGCACGGCGGCGGTGGTCCAGGTTCTGGTCCAGTAGGTGTGAAAGCTGATTTAATTCCGTTCTTACCAAAACCAATTTTAGAGAAAACGGAAAACGGTTATCACTTTAACTACGACCGTCCAGAAGCAATTGGACGTGTGAAACCATTCTATGGTAACTTCGGAATTAACGTTCGTGCATACACATATATTCGTTCTATGGGTCCAGATGGATTACGTGCAGTAACTGAGTATGCTGTATTAAATGCAAACTATATGATGAGAAGATTAGCACCGTTCTACGATCTTCCATTCGATAGACATTGTAAGCATGAATTTGTATTATCAGGTCGTCGTCAAAAGAAACTTGGTGTACGTACGTTAGATATTGCAAAACGTCTGCTTGATTTCGGCTACCATCCACCAACAATTTACTTCCCATTAAATGTGGAAGAATGTATTATGATTGAGCCAACAGAAACAGAATCAAAAGAAACGTTAGATGGTTTCATTGATAAAATGATTCAAATTGCTAAAGAAGTAGAAGAAAATCCAGAAGTTGTACAAGAAGCGCCACATACAACGGTAATTAAACGTTTGGATGAAACGATGGCTGCTCGTAAACCAGTGTTACGTTACGAAAAACTAGCACCTGTACAAGTCTGATTGGAAAAAAAGAACTCGCTATATGCGGGTTCTTTTTTTTTGCAAAATTGGTGCAGATAGCATGAAAAAAATGTTAAAAATTTATATTTTTTGTTTCATATTGCTGTAATGATGCCGTTTCATAGGTGGTTTTGTTGAAAAAGTCGGTTTGATAAAAGTATTTATTTTTGTTAGAATTTTATTGAAATTAAGAAGATGTGATGGGGCAGAAATTACTCATTTTTATGTATATGTGAAAAAACGAGCAAGACGGGGGTGGAAGTGTGGGATATCGATGTTATAGAATGGTATACCATTTAGAAAACGGAGAAACAATTAAAGATGTAAAAGAATTTTGTTATCGAGACCAAGGGAAAGTGTTAGAAAGAGTAGCGCATCGTGTAATGGACAATAGGGAAGTGACAGCAATTGATAAACAGGGAACAATCATTTCAATAGCGTGTGAGGACATTGTAAAGGTAGAACTTGATTACATAACAGAAAGTTAACCTTGAGTCATATCGAATTATTCGATACAATATACTGTTGAATGGTGAAGTGAGAAGAGAGGAGTTTATCATGGGTAGTACAAGACACTTTTATATGTTTATTTTAGCGTTTGTTCTTGTTGTGGCGTTAACGATTTATTTAATTGTTGATAGCAGCTGGTACAATACAGTTCATCCGGCATTCCTTCTTTTTATGTATGTAGGAATTGCGGTTGTTAGTTTCGGAATGAGAGACGAAATGTTAGATCGCTTTGAAAAGTGATACATATACGAAAGACCAACAGGAAAATGTTGGTCTTTTTTTCTTGCCAAAAATTTTAAAGGTGCCTCATAAAAGGCACCTTCTTCAATAACGACAATATGAAAGTAAGAGTTTATAAACAGAGAGGCTCTTCGGTATAACATCTTTCGGAGTATGTAATATAAAGCTGAAAATGATGATGAAAACGAGAAATAGGAAAAATAAAAATAGGATATGTTTATGTATAGAATTTTGCATATCATCCACTCCTTTTTTAGGTAGTATGTCCAAAGGAAAGAAGGGTATGAGAAAATTTAGGAGGGAGAACGATGGGAAAACGAAAATTGTTATTTGGAATAGGGGTAATATTTTTTTCAATTGGCCTCATAGTATCAAATGGTTACTCAGATATACAATCGCCATTTCCTAAATTGCATAAAGGGATTGGTATAAGTGTTGCCATAGTTGGTCTGCTTTGTCTTATCGCATCAAATTTCTATAGAAAATCTAAATAGACATAAAAAAGGACAGTTACTCTTTTTCAGAGGAACTGTC
This sequence comes from Bacillus cereus group sp. MYBK30-2, assembly GCF_051915945.1. Classification (NCBI taxonomy): domain Bacteria; kingdom Bacillati; phylum Bacillota; class Bacilli; order Caryophanales; family Bacillaceae; genus Bacillus; species Bacillus cereus group sp. MYBK30-2. The sequence continues at coordinate 874,742 of NZ_JBQAFR010000002.1, read as the reverse complement.
CTTTTTAAATAACTTGTTCCATAGCTTGGCGATACTCCATATAATCACGATAGTAATGGAGGCAATAATTGACCAAGCGATAGATGCAATTTCAAGTGCCATGTTAGGAAGGAATGTAAGAATGGATAATACTTTATGAAACAACCATTCTATTATATGAAAACTTATTTGTAATAGAATGACAATCCCGAGTGTGATCCATGTTAAGATTTGTTTTCCTTTTTCTTTCCACATGACATTCACCTCACGTTAGCTTAATAGTTTTAAGCCAACAGCGCCGAATAGAATACAGCTTAAGAAGGCAAGGCGGCGCCAATCCGCTGATTCACGGAAAATAAGAATACCGAGAAGTGCACTTCCGGCAGTTCCGATTCCAGTCCAAATTGCGTAAGCAGTTCCCATCGGTAACGTGTTCATCGCAAGGGATAAGAAGAAGAAGCTTACGCCGAAGTTAGCGATTAAAATAACTTTTGGTGCCCAGCCTTTCTTTTCAGTGGCTACTTTCATAAAGAGTACACCAATAATTTCGCAAATACCAGCTAGAATTAAAAATACCCAAGCCATTTTATGCAGCCTCCTTCGTTTCTTTTTCTTCTGTTACTCGTTTTAAACCGATTACTCCGAAGAAGATTAAACCGATTAATAATACTTTTACGATAGAGAAAGGTTCTCCGAAAACAAAAATCTCTGTAAGAACGATTCCGCCAGCGCCAATCCCTGTAAAGACTGCGTACACAGTACCGACAGGTAAATCTTTGTAAGCTCTAAATAGTAGTACGAAACTAATTGCGATTAATAAAGCGACACCAGCCCACTCAAGTGGTGCCTCCGCGTGTTTTAGTCCAATCACCCAAAAGATTTCAATAATACCAGCTATGATTACATAAATCCATGCCATATGTTATTTCTCCTTCCTACCAGTCGTTAGGTAAAGGGCTTAAAAACGACGCATTGCAAAGGAGCAATCCGTCAGTTTGAAAGTCCGTGCCAAAATACTTTCCAAGAGGCGTTCAAACGTGTCTCAAAGCGATTTAAACCTGCGTATAATAGTTCGACCATAAGGCCGTCTAGTAAGCATAGATAAGCTTCTAAGGCGTCTTTTACTTCAATGTTATGCAGTTCCCCTTGGTCATTTGCACGTTTAAATACAGGATATAAAAGTTTTCTAACGTTTTCGATGTGTGTATTCGCCTTATCGATAATTTGTTCGCGAAATGCATCAGGCGGAAAATACGAAGTTCGTAACCAAAACATTGATTCTTCACTTTCACCAAATCGTTTTGCATATCCTTTTAACAAACTTACGAGCAGTTCTTCTGTAGATGACGTTGAAAACTTTTCAATATCGCCTGTGAAGCTCTGTACATCTTTTTGAAGAGCAGCCTCTAAACATGTAAAGTACAACTCCTCTTTTCCTTTAAAGTGTGCGTAAATCGATGGTTTTTTAATCCCAACTTCTTGAGCAATATTTGCTAATGAAGTTCCTTCGTAGCCGTAGCGTGCGAAATGAGAAAGTGCTACAGCTTTAATGCGGTTTGCTGTCATTTTCATCCCCTACCTACCGTTCGTTAGGTTAATTATATGAGATGAAAAATATAAAGTCAATAGATGAATAGCTGAAAAAAGAGCGCTATAGTTAACGCTCCCTTTTAGACAGTGTCTCGCTCAATTAAATGGAATGAAAGTTCTTCTGAGCTTCCGATAATTTGTTCGTCTTGTATCTGCTTATGGAATAAAGAAAAAGCACGTGAGCCCATTGTTAGACCGGGATGTTCAATAGTTGTAATTTCTAATGCTTTTGAAATTTCATGATTATCGAATCCGAGGATAGCTAGGTCCTCAGGGACGCGAATACCATGTTTTTTTGCTTCTGTTAATAAACCAGCAGCTACTTGATCGTTCGCTGTGAAAATAGCAGTTGGACGATTTGTCATATTTAAAATGCGTTGAAGTACTTTTGCCCCGTCTTGCATCGTATAACATTGATGAAAAATCCAATCGGGTTGTACTATTTTTCCTTCGTGACGAAGAGTATCGGCGAAAGCTTTTTCACGCTCAATTGAATTAACACTTGTTTTTCTTGCTAAACAAATGCCGATTTTTTCATGACCCTTACTTAGTAAATAGGAAGTACCGAGACGAAATCCTTCATAATGATCTACATAGACAGATGAAATGAGGGGATGTTTCATTTTTTCACATGAAATAATAGGAGCGAATTTTGCGAACGGCTCAATTTGTTCCCATGAACTCGTTCGAGAGCAAATAATCATCCCGTCGAATTGTTTCATTTTCATCATTTCAAGAACACGAATTTCTTCAATACTATCGTAATTCGTTTGGCATAAATTAATATGATATCCAGCTAATAATGCTTCATTTCCGATTCCTTCAATAATGGTGCTAAAATACGGGAGATTAATGAAAGGAAGCATAACGCCAATTGTATATGTTTTACCTCTTATTAAATGGACTGCATTAATATTTTTTGCATAGTTCAATTCTTCAACTGCATCTAGAACACGCTTACGTTTTTCTTCTTTTACGTAAGGATGATTATTAAGAACACGGGAAACCGTTGATATGGATACACCAGCAGTTTTTGCAATTTGTTTTATATTGGCCATATGTATCACCTCTTTACTTATTATAAGGGGAAAATAATAAGAATGAAAAAATCTTGACCTGAAAAGCTTTTCACAATCTATGTTATAAATATGACTTCCGTTATTCGCGTAACCTTTTTATTTGGGCGTAAGAGTAGCGAGGTCTTTTTTGTGTGCCTACAAAGAATTTTTGTCAAAATGTGTGAGAATAACGTGGAAAGTTTTCAAAGGAGGAGCTTGATGATAAAGCGAATATGAAGAGAATATAAACGCTTCGTTAGTTAAGAGAGCGGTATGAAAGGGCGGAAACAAATTGAAAAAAGGAATCATTTGTTTCGTGTTTTCTAGTGTATTACTTAGCTCATGTTCATTTCAGCAAACGATGCAGGAAGAAAAAACATTTGTGGGAACAACAGGAGGGGCTATGGATCGCGTTACTGATCCTATTCCGCTAAAGGAACTTCCAAAATATTTTCCAGCGAAGTTTAAAGTTCCAACGTTTTTACCTTATGACATTACGAGTAATGTGATGGGAGAGGTGAGAACGATGGGAAAGAAGAATGCTGTCGTAACGATTAAATATAAGCAACAAGAGAAAGGAAGGCACGATTATATAGAATTAACAGTGGCAAACTTTTCTTACAGTTTTCCATACATCGTAGAAGAGAATCGATTTCAAGAACAAATGCGGTTGAATAATGGAGCGCCTGCGTATTTTAAAAATAAGGATGAGTACGAACGAGGAGATGAATTCGCTACGCTTATATGGAAAGAGAAGGGAATTGAATATCAGCTATTATATCGTAATGTAGATGAGAAAGACGAAAATGTGATCAAAAAGAATCTGTTGTACATTGCGAACAATATGGAATAAAAAACTAGCTGAATGCTACAGCTAGTTTTTTGTATGTTATTTCTTTTTAATTTTGCCTGTCCAAGATTTAAATCCACCTTGTAATTGGTAGAAATCTTTGTAGCCTTGTTTTTTTAAGTATTGTGCTGCACGGCCTGTACGGAATCCGCTTTGGCAATATAAATAAACAGGTTGATCTTGGCGAAGTTCTTTGTAGCGAAGGCGAATTTGTGATAATGGAATGTTACGCGCGCCTAAAATATGTCCCGCGTTAAATTCATCTGCTTCGCGAATATCGATAAGCTGTGCTTTACGGTAGCCAGCGCGAAATTCTTCTTCTGAAAGTGTTTTAATTAATTTTTTCTGATAGAAATACATCCATACAGTGTAGCCGATGAATGCTACAATTGCGACCAGTATAATAATCAAGTTTGTTGACACGATTCTATCGCTCCCTTTTTTCTTATCCTACTTTCAATATTATAATGACCATATGTATTTATGCAACAGATTCATTTGTATATAAGAAGAAATTTCGTATTCTTTCACAAATTTTGTCGAATTTGGTAGACTAGAGAATGTGAAAAATAATTGGTTATATGAGGTGCAGGATGGGAAAAGAAAAATGGTGTTATATTAACTCTGGTCAATGTTCACCGGCATTTAATATGGCGTTAGATGAATGTTTATTAAATTGGCAAAGTGAAAAGAAAATGCCACCAACAATTCGTTTTTATGAATGGGAAGTACCAACATTAACAGTTGGGTATTTCCAGCGTGTTGAAAAAGATATAAATATGGATGTAGTTAACGAAAAGAACTATGGATTCGTTCGTCGTCAAACAGGCGGCAGGGGTGTACTACATGACAAAGAATTAACGTACAGTGTTATTGTGTCTGAAGATCATCCGAATATGCCAAAAACAGTTACAGAAGCATATCGCGTTATTTCGCAAGGCTTATTAGACGGTTTTAAGGCATTAGGATTAGAAGCGTATTATGCAGTTCCGAAAACAGAAGCGGATCGTGAAAATTTGAAAAATCCGCGTTCAGGAGTATGTTTTGATGCACCGTCTTGGTATGAAATTGTAGTTGAAGGAAGAAAAATCGCAGGTAGTGCTCAAACACGTCAAAAAGGTGTTATCTTACAACACGGTTCTATTCCGTTAGAAATTGATTTAGATGAGTTATACGACCTATTTTTATTCCCAAATGAGCGAGTGAAAGAGCGCATGAAGAACATGTTTTCTTCTAAAGCGGTAGCGATTAACGAATTAACAGATCGTACATTTACGATTGAACAGTTAATTAAAGCGTTTGAAGCTGGATTTGAAAAAGGATTAGATGTAGAGCTTGTGCCGTATGAACTAACAGAAGAACAACTTCATGAAGTTCAAGCTTTAGCAAAAGAGAAGTACGAAAGTAATGATTGGAATTATAAAAAATAAGGAGATGGCGACCGCCATCTCCTTATTTTTATAGTAAATTAAGTACTTTTTCTACTTTGATTCCTTTATCTTGTAAAGAACGAAGGCGGTTTACAACGTCCATAATTTCTTTGTCGAATGTAACGCTAATACCTTGGTTTTGTAGTTCTTCTTTTAATCCTTCAATAGAATCATCTATGTCGATGCCAAGCTCGTAATCTTGACAAACTTCAATTGTCTTTTTCACGAGTTTAACATAATTTTCTTGTAGTTTTGAATTTGTTTCAGTCAAAGCAGGTTGCTTCGGTTTTGCAGGAGTAACCGGCGCTGTCTCTTGCTTTGTAACTGGAGTAGATACTACTTTTTTCACAGGTGCTGGAGTAGATAGTTCTACAGCCGCTTCTACACTTACTGGCTTCGGCGTTGGTACCGGAGTAGGTTTAGGTTCTGCAGCAGGTGTTTCTACACGCATAACAGGTTTTGGAGCAGGTGTAACTGCTTTTGGAGCTTCTACAACTACTTCTTTTTTCGGAGTAGCTTCTACAACTGTTTCTTCTTGCTCAGCAGCTTCTTTATTTTCTTTGCTCCACATAACGCGTTCAATTTCTAGAGAGACATTGTTTTTGTTCATCGCTGTTAATGTAACTTTACCAACTTCAGCGTTCCCAGTGAAATCAACAATTTTATAAATAACACTCTTGTTCCAATCCACGTTTCCGCTCAAAAATAATTCTTCGTTACATTTCGGCGTTAAGCCCTCGATTTTAATTTCTGCGTTTACACCGTTTTCACTATATACCATAATTAGCGAAGCATTTACATCTTCGTCTGCTAACATTAGTTCACGTACCATTTTGCCGGTGCGTACTTGCGTTTTCTTCTTAACTGACATCAAATTTCTCCTCTCAAAAATTCAGTAATAATAAAAAAATCGTATAACGAAAAATAATTGCTCACGAAGATTTATGATACCGATAATAAAAGCATCACGTCAACAATTAACTTTAATTATTTTGCATTTTTCTTATTTTCTTTATGAAATTTTTCAATTTGTAAAATTAGACAAAAGAAAAACAGCCTTTTTAAGGGCTGTTAAAACGTGGAAAACTTTAGTGTGTGTTTATTTTTCATTGCTTTTCATACTAACGAGAGAAGGTAATTATGAAACCATTTATGCCAAAGCTCGTTTATTTTGAACCAGGAACATCACCATTTGAAGAACGCATTGAGGCTGCTCGTAAAGTAGCAGGGGCTGGTTATCCAATTGGCTTTATTGTTGCACCAATTTATATGCATGAAGGGTGGGAAGAAGGATACCGTGAAATGTTTGAACGATTATACTATGCGTTGAAAGATATGAAGATACCAAATTTAACATTCGAATTAATTCAACATCGCTATACAAAACCGGCAAAAAAAGTCATTCAAGAGCGTTTTCCAAATACGAAGCTTGAAATGGATGAAGAGAAGCGTAAATATAAATGCGGACGATACGGTATTGGGAAATATGTATATAAAAAAGATGATGCAGAAGTATTGGAAGGAACAATAAGAGGTTATATATAAGTATTTTCCTGATGCAGAAATTCAATATTTTACATATGGGGAATCTGTATTCTTTTTTGTTTTACGTATTTAGGCTCGTTTCCACCTTGTCACGTTATTCTTTCTGGTGTATCATTTTATTGATTGCTTCGTACGGAATAAGCAAAATGAAATTGGATGGAGGAAACCGATGCCTACCCCTAGTATGGAAGATTATATTGAACAAATTTATTTGTTGATTGATGAAAAGGGTTATGCCCGCGTATCTGATATTGCTGAAGCGCTTAGTGTACATCCATCCTCTGTAACAAAAATGGTACAAAAATTAGACAAAGACGAATATCTAATTTATGAAAAATATAGAGGGCTTGTATTAACATCAAAAGGTAAAAAAATCGGAGAACGTCTCGTATATCGTCATGAATTGTTAGAGCAGTTTATGCGTATTATCGGTGTGGATGAAAGTAAAATTTATAATGATGTAGAAGGAATTGAACATCATTTAAGTTGGGAAGCAATCGATCGCATCGGTGATTTAGTGCAATACTTCGAACAAGAAGAAGTTCGAGTTGAGACACTTCGTGGTGTTCAAAAAGCAAATGAAGAGAAAAGTAATTAAGGGGAGCGTGTGGCGTTTCCTTTTTTATTTAAATCGAAAAGGGCGGGAAAATAATGAAAGCAATTATTTTTGATTTTGATGGATTAATTGTGGACACTGAAACAATATGGTTTCACTCTTTCAGAGATGCTGTTCGTGAATACGGTGGAGAGTTACCCTTAGAAGAATTTGCAAAATGTATTGGAACGACAGATGAAGTGCTTTATGCATATTTAAAAGAGCAATTAAAAGAAAAATTTAACGAGCATGTATTAAAGGAAAAAGTAACAACTTTACATAAAGAGAAAATGAAAATACCAAAAGCACGTGACGGGGTAAAAGAATATTTAGAAGAGGCGAGAGAACTTGGGTTGAAAATCGCATTAGCCTCTAGTTCCTCTAAAGAGTGGGTTGTTCGTTTTTTAGAAGAGCTACAGATTAGAGAGTATTTTGAAGTGATTAAAACGAGAGAAGATGTCGAGAAGGTAAAACCAGATCCAGCTCTTTATAGGATTGCGATAGAAGAATTAGGAATTGAACTGTCAGAAGCTGTTGTATTTGAAGATTCATTAAATGGATTGAAAGCAGCGATTGCAGCCGGATTAAAATGTGTCATCGTGCCTAATGATGTGACAAGAAATTTACAATTTGAAAACCATCACCTTCGTATCGAAAGTATGAAAGAAAAAAGTTTGAAAGAAGTGCTGCAACATATAAAGTGAAACTTTAATCAGTCGGGGGTTCTCATCCCCACTGATTATAAGCCACACTAATCGTGAAAAAAAGACCGTATTTCCTAAAAGGAAGCACGGTCTTTCTTTTTGTTTTTTTTACCTTCAATGACAGTTAAATGAGATTGTTTTCTTTTTCGTTTCAACGATGAAGAATTACCCTTTTTCCCCTTGTCATCAGAAGCATTCCGTTTCAAGAAAGAATTGCTTAGGGGTGTTACATTTTGTTTCCCGTGTTTGCGGTTCGATTGTTTTGCAGCACGCTTATATGAGCTTTGCGAATTTGCAGAACCACTAGAGTTTGTAAACATTTTGTAGAGTAAGTAAAAGATACCGACGACAGCCAACATGATACCAATGTTTTTTAACACTCCCATTGGATCTGTAATAACAGATGAAACAAGGCCGAATATTGCTAATCCGATAATAAGTACAAATATAGCGAATGTAAACGAACGACCGTTCATAAGGGACACCTCCTAAAAACATATATTAAAATTAGTATATTAACGATGAGGAAAGGAGTTGAACACCATTTTTAAATAATTATTGTTTGTTTTCTAAACGTAATAATTCTTCAAACGATGCGATTGCAACTTCCGCTTGATCATCTGTTGGTTCTTTCGTTGTTAATAGTTGCAGCCATAATCCGGGATATCCAAGTACTCGTAAAACAGGAATATCTCGTAATCGATTGGTAAATTGTAATACTTCAAAAGAAATGCCGAGAACAACTGGAATTAATAAAATTCGGTTTACTACCCTGGCCCAAAGCGGATCTGTAGGGACGAGGAAATAGACAAACATTCCAATAATGACCGTAAATATAATAAAGCTACTGCCACAGCGATAATGGAGGCGAGTTTGCTTTTGAACATTTTCTACAGTCAGTGGAAGGTTATTCTCATAAGCATTGATTACTTTATGTTCTGCACCGTGGTACTGAAATACCCGCTTAATAAGTGGGGTTAAAGAAATAAAGTATATATAGCTCAATAATAGCATGAGCTTAATGACACTTTCGACAATGATTTGCCCCGTATGTGATGGGAAAATCGGTCTCGTTAATTCAGCTAAAAGTGCAGGAACTGCTGTGAAAATTACTTTACCGAATATGAACGATAAAACGCCAACTGCTGCAACTCCTAATACCATCGTTAATTTTGATTGTTCTTCTTTTTTATTTGCAAATTGTTCATCATCTTCTGGGTGGACATCAAATCGTTCTGAAGCAAAGTTTAAATGTTTCGCTCCATTCGCACTTGCATCCACAATAGCGGCAATACCTCGTAAAAATGGAATTTTCTTTAGTATAGATAATGCTTTATTACGAACGCGTGGTAAACGATAAAATTCAATCGATTTATCTTTACGACGAACCGCTGTAACAGTATATTCTCTACCGCCAAACATAACTCCTTCTATGACTGCCTGTCCGCCATATATTTGTTTTGACTCTTCTGCCATGTTAACACCAACCTGTATTTGTTTCTCTCTTATGTAGAAAAAGAGGTAATTGTCGTACTTGGTTCTGTCAGATTGAAATAAGACAATCACCGAGTTTCCTTTATTTTATCGACAAATACAAGCGGATGACAAGGGGAAATGTTACGAGAGTCGGACATTTCTTATTCTTTTTATAGACAAATTTTGCAGGATTTAAACATGCTTCAAAATAGTTTCGGGCATACTATTGAGCGGAGGTGTCAATGTGAATCAAGAACAATCAACAATAAGGAACTTTGTACAGATTGGTTTATTTGGTGGCTTATTTTGGGGAGGTATATGGTATTTCCTTCATATATTTTCATTTACAGAAGCTGGCCCTAACTATTTACTTTTACCGTTTGCATTTGGAAATTGGAAAGAAGGGGTTTGGGGGAATGTGCTAGGTATCGTTTGTATGGGACTCCTTTCAATTTTAGTGGCATTTCTCTATAAAGCTCTTTTTAAAAAGTTTGAAGGAGTATTACCTGGCATACTATACGGTTTATTTTGGTGGGCGTTATTATTTTTGGGGATGGGGCTAATGGCACCTGTTATTAAAAGTGCACTCCATTTACCGAAAGGAACAATTGTAACGACAGTATGTATCTTTATATTATATGGTGTTTTTATTTCGTATTCTGTATCATTCGAATCGAATAATACAAATAGAGGAGAAGGGCTCGAGAAGACAAACTATTCAAATAAGTGATTCCTATGTTAAAATGTCGTATAGACATTCTTTAATATTAAGGAGTTTTAAGAAAATGAAAAAGTTACTCCTCGTAAACGGTCCTAACCTAAATCGTCTTGGTGTCAGGGAAGTAAATGTATACGGAAAAGGAACGTTAGCGACGCTTGAAACAGATATGAAACAAGAAGCAGAAAAAATGGGAGTGGAGTTAGAATGTTTTCAATCGAATCATGAAGGAGCTATTATTGATATTATTCATGAGGCGGATGACATATATGAAGGAATCATTCTAAATCCGGGTGCATTTACGCATTATAGCTACGCGATTCGGGATGCTATCGCAAGCGTTTCGATTCCAGTTATTGAAGTACATATTTCTAACATTCATCAACGTGAGTCGTTTCGTCATGAATCTGTGACAGCGGCTGTTTGTGCGGGACAAATTGTTGGATTTGGTTTTTATGGCTATAAGCTAGCGCTATTTGCATTAATGGAGAAATTGAGGGAGGCATAAAGTAATGGAAAAGATCGAGAGATTAAGAAGTGCGTTTGATGAGGCTGGTATTGACGGTATCGTATTAACGAATGAACATAGCCGTAGATATATGGCGAATTTCACAGGAACAGCTGGAGTTGTACTAATTTCAAAAGAGCGTGCTCTATTTATTACTGATTTCCGTTATGTAGAGCAAGCTAGTAAGCAAGCGGTTGGATATGAAATCGTGCAGCACACAGGCCTAATTCTTGATGAAGTTGCGAAACAAGTAAAAGAACTTGGAATTCAAAAGCTAGGCTTTGAGCAAGATACCCTTACATATAGCTCTTACGTAACGCATAATGAAGCGATTGAAGCTGAATTCATCCCAACTTCTGGGCTTGTAGAAAAGTTACGCTTGATAAAGACTGATTCAGAGATTAAGATATTAAAGGAAGCTGCACAGATTGCAGATGCTGCCTTTGAGCATATTCTATCATTCATTCGCCCGGGAGTATCTGAAATTGAAGTGTCAAATGAACTTGAATTTTTCATGAGAAAACAAGGAGCAACATCTTCTTCGTTTGATATTATCGTTGCTTCAGGTCTTCGTTCGGCATTACCGCACGGCGTGGCATCTGAAAAAGTGATAGAAAAAGGAGATTTCGTTACATTAGACTTCGGCGCTTATTACAAAGGATATTGCTCTGATATTACTCGTACGATTGCAGTCGGTGAACCATCTGATAAATTAAAAGAAATTTATAATATCGTTCTAGAAGCACAACTACGTGGTGTGAACGGTATTAAAGCTGGTTTAACAGGCCGTGAGGCTGATGCATTAACGCGTGATTACATAACGGAAAAAGGATATGGTGAATACTTCGGACACTCTACTGGTCATGGAATCGGTCTTGAAATCCATGAAGCACCAGGTTTAGCGTTCCGTTCTGATACAGTACTTGAACCAGGTATGGCTGTAACGGTAGAACCAGGTATTTATATTCCAGGTGTTGGCGGGGTACGTATTGAGGATGATATCATTGTAACGAGTGAAGGTAATGAAGTAATAACGAAATCACCAAAAGAACTTATTATTTTGTAATACACAGGAGGATTTTTTTACATGATTTCAGTAAACGATTTTCGTACAGGTTTAACAATTTCAGTGGACAATGCCCTTTGGCAAGTACTTGATTTCCAACACGTAAAGCCAGGTAAAGGTGCTGCGTTCGTTCGCTCTAAACTACGTAACCTTCGCACAGGATCTGTTCAAGAGAAAACATTCCGTGCAGGTGAAAAAGTAGAAAAAGCACACATCGAAAACCGTCGTATGCAATACTTATACGCGAGCGGTGAGGCTCACGTATTCATGGATAACGGAACTTATGAGCAAATCGAACTTGGTGAAAACCAAATCGAGCGCGAATTAAAATTCCTAAAAGAAAACATGGAAGTATCTATTATGACATACCAAGGTGAAGTACTTGGTGTTGAACTTCCGAACACAGTTGAATTAAAAGTGTCAGAAACAGAGCCTGGTATTAAAGGTGACACAGCTTCTAATGTAACAAAACCAGCTACATTAGAAACTGGTCTTGTTGTACAAGTACCAATCTTCATTAACGAAGGCGAAATGCTTATCATCAACACTGGTGAAGGTAAATACGTTTCTCGTGCATAGTAAAAAAGCACTCGTGATTATCACGAGTGCTTTTTTTTATAGGAAATAGGGCAGATAATAAATAATGGTTATTATAAAACTGAAAGCTGTAAGACTAGCAGTACCTATTGTGTAAGGGCCCCATGTCATTTGAAAAGGTTTTACCTTACCCGTTTTATATATGGTGTGATCAATGTTGGCATTTTGATTTATATTTAAAGCAATGAGCCAAATTGCACCGAACAGCGCGATGCTACCAAGGAAAAAGGTTTCCATAAATGACCAACCGACCATCTTTGAAAAAAGATAAATAATAGCTAATTCTACTACAATTGTTAAACTAATTTTCAATACCTTCATATTTTCTCCCCTCATTTTGTGCTTCCAACCAATTTAAAAATTTCTCGCGGGATATAACATGCAGTACGCAAGGTGATTTTACTTCCTTTTCTAAAGCAGTATGTTCATCAGGGAAGCTATCTTCCACATGCAATGAAATATAAGGTAGTTTCTCTTGTGCTTTTAAAGAGCGAATGTTAGTCGTTTTAGCACCAGCGAATACGTATGTAAGTTGTAAGTCTAAAAATGCGATTTTAAAGATTTCTTTTTTAGCAGCCTCATTATATCCTTTTCCCCAATATGGATAACCGAGCCAGCTTCCGATATGTGATTGTTTTTGATCATAATTAAGATGTTTAAGTGTGGTGAGGCCGATTATTTCATTTTCTTCGTTTACAATCACTTTTGATAAGGAATGTTCTTTTCGTTCCTCTTCCATTGCAAATAGAATAAATGCTTTTGTATCTTCAACTGTTTCTACTTTTATTCCTAAAGCATTTTTTACATGTGAATCGCTAGATAGCTCAAAAATAACATTTGCATATCGTAAATCGAGTGGTAATAAAGTAACTTGCTTCATCGTCTATGCCCTCTTTTCTATTAAATATACCATATAATAATACGAATATTCAGATTTATGTTAAAGCGGTAGAGAAAAATTATGTTTTTACTTCTGAAATAGACAACCCCTGCATATGGTTGTACAAATATATTCTTTTTTAGAATGAGGAACTAGTAACTGTTATGGGAGAAGGTGGGAGAATGAAACAGTGGCTAGCGGCAATGGAAACATCCGTACTTGTTATGGGGTTACTTCGGTTGTTTTCAGGTAGCGCGGAAATATTCGCCGCTTTGCTTATGCTTTACGTGAATGATGCGAAGAAAGCATTGTTTATAAATGGTATGTTGGCGTTTGTTGGACCGACCGTATTAATTTTAACAATGACAATTGGCATAGCGAGTGTAGCGAGTGAGATTTCTTTCTTGAAACTCTTTTTTCTAGCACTTGGAATTGGCTGCATTTTTATCGCGTTGTTGAAATAGTAAGTCGAGTATAGTGGGGAGAAGCTTATGAAAGAAGTATTAGAAGTTTTACCGAAAACGATGAAACAGTTAGTTGAAGGTTGTAAGCAATACGATGTTCTAGAGGAAATTCGCGTTCGAATTGGAAGGCCACTAGAGTGTATCGCACATGGAGAGGTGTTTTTTTATGACTATATCGCTACAGCGGAAGATGCAATCCATTTATTGAATAAATTAAGTCAATTCTCAATTTATACGATGGAAGAGGAATTGAAACGTGGATATGTGACACTCCGGGGGGGGCATAGAATTGGCCTGGCTGGAAAAGTCATTACAGAAAAAAGTGCAGTGAAAATGATTCGGGATGTCTCTTCTTTTAATATTCGTATTGCTCGTCAAAAAATAGGGATTGCTGAGCCGCTTCTACCATATCTTTATGAATCACGATGGCTAAACACGATGGTAATTGGCCCGCCGCAAACGGGGAAAACAACTCTATTAAGAGATGTGGCACGATGCATGAGTCAAGGTGTAAGTGCTTCGGAAATTCCTTCTTGTAAAGTGGGGATTGTTGATGAACGGTCAGAAATTGCCGGCTGTGTGAAAGGGATCCCGCAATATGACTTTGGCACACGAGTAGATGTATTAGATGCTTGTCCAAAAGCTGAAGGAATGATGATGATGATTCGTTCTATGAGCCCAGATATATTAATTGTAGATGAAATTGGACGTAAAGAAGATAGTGAAGCGATTATGGAGGCGGTGCATGCAGGCGTTCAGCTTTTTATAAGTGCACACGGATTTTCTTATGATGATGTTGTGAAACGTCCATCGTTGCAGGCGGTGCTGGAACTTGGTGTATTTGATAGGTTTGTGGAATTGTCAAAAGCGAGAGGGCCAGGAACGGTTATGCAAGTGAAAGATAGAGATGGAAAACCAGTATTAACTCATAGAAAGGCTCAAGGCGTATGGTGAAAATATTTGGTGCAGTTTTAATAGTCGCTGTTAGCACTTTTTTCGGATTTTCATACGCTAAGCGATACAGTGAGAGACCGCGGCAGCTTAGGTTATTGAAGGCGGCACTGCAATCATTGGAAGCGGAAATTATGTATGGACACACACCTTTATCTGAAGCGGCTGAGCGATTAGTTAAACAAATGCCAAAGCCGCTAAATTGGATATTTCAAAGCTTTTCGAGGCGTCTAGAGAGCGGGGAACAAACAGTTAGAGAAGCTTGGATTGATAGTTTGAAGGAGAACTGGACATTAACGGCGTTTAAACAAACCGAGTATGAGATTTTACAACAATTTGGTGAAACACTTGGACAACATGATCGTGAATCACAACAAAAGCATATTCGCTTATGTATTACACATTTAGAAAGAGAAGAAGGAGAAGCGAAAGCATTACAACTACAATACGAAAAAATGATAAAGAGTCTAGGAGTGCTAGCAGGGCTACTTATCGTAATTTTACTGCTATAGGGGGGGGAAGGCGATGTCCATTGACGTTGGATTAATATTTCAAATCGCCGGAATCGGCATTGTTTTAGCTTTCATTCATACCGTACTAAAAGAATTAAAGCGAGAGGATATTGCAAATTGGGTTATCCTTGTCGGCTTTGTCGTCATTTTGTTTCATGTTGCATTTTTAATTAATACTCTGTTCGACAAGATTAAAAGTGTCTTTCTCTTCCAGTAAAGGAGGCGGTTCGAATCGAAATTATACAAATTGTCGGATTAGGCCTCGTTGCTACATTTTTAGCTGCTATTTTAAATCAGCATAAATCTAGTATTACATCGTTATTTATTGTGTTCGTTGGTAGCGTAATGTTTCTTCTCTTAATCGATCAAATTCATTCTATCTTGCAAATGATTGAGAGAGTGGCGAGTGAAGCGAAGGTTAGCAACGTATATGTAGAGACATTATTGAAAATTATAGGGATTGCTTATATCGCTGAGTTTGGTGCGCAAATTACAAAAGATGCTGGTCAAGGTGCAATCGCTTCGAAAATTGAATTAGCTGGGAAAATTTTAATTCTCGTTATGGCAATTCCTATTTTGACGGTTGTAATTGAAACAATTCTCGGGTTTTTACCTACGGGATAAGGGGGAGTGAATGTTGAGGAAGTTTGGAGCTAAGCTGCTATTTGCTTGCTTCCTTTTCTTTTCTTTACCGATTGTTGTACAAGCTTCTCCTGTAGAAACAAACGTCGTTGATCAACAATTGGATAGGCTCGGAATTGAAGATGTGAAGCAATTTTGGGACGGGCTTGTTACAAAATATGGAGGCTATTTACCAGAGAGTCAAAAAGGAAGCTTTATGGAGTTTGTAAAGGGAGAAAAAGAATTCTCCATAAAAGAGTGGATGATAGGTCTATTAAAATATTTATTTCACGAGCTTGTTGCAAATGGAAAGTTACTCGGAACGCTCATTATGCTCACAATTTTTAGTGCATTGTTGCAATCACTACAATCTTCTTTTTCAAAGAGTAGCGTAAGTAAAATTGCGGATGCAGTCGTATATATGGTACTTATTATTTTCGCTTTAAATAGCTTTTATGTTGTCATGACATATGCAAGAGAAACGATACAAACAATGGTAGATTTCATACTAGCCCTATTGCCAATTTTACTTGCACTGATAGCAACCGGGGGCGGTGTTGTTTCTGTATCATTTTTTCATCCAATCATCATTTTCTTAATGAATACGAGCGGGCTTCTGATGAATTATATCGTTCTACCACTTTTATTACTTGCAACTATATTAAGTATTGTAAGCACGATGAGTGATCAATATAAAGTTACGAAATTGTCCAAGCTTTTGCAGAACGTTAGTGTTGGGATTATCGGAATCTTTTTGACGATTTTTTTAGGGGTATTATCTGTACAGGGAACAGCGTCAGCCGTTGCTGACGGCATAGCTGTGAAAACTGCTAAATTTGTAACAGGAAACTTCATTCCTGTAGTAGGAAGGATGTTTACTGAGGCGGCGGATACTGTTATTAGTGCATCTGGATTATTAAAAAACACAGTCGGAATTATCGGGCTCGTTATTTTATGCTTAATTGTCGCTTTTCCAGCGATTCAAATATTTTGTATCGCGTTTATTTATAAATTCGCGGCAGCAGTATTGCAACCAGTTGGCGGAGGCGCAATTATTCAATGTTTAGATATTATCGGGCGAAGTATCATTTATGTATTTGCTTGTTTAGCTATCGTATCGTTTATGTTCTTTTTAAGTATCACAATTATTATTGCTGCGGGGAACATTACGCTCATGATGCGATAGGAGGTGAAGAGTATGCAATTTGTTACAGAGTGGATTAGAAATATTATCGTTTTTTTACTCTTAGCGACAATGCTTCATCTTATTCTTCCGAATTCAAACTTACAAAAGTACGTTAAATTCGTTGTAAGTCTATTATTAATTGTATTAATTTTAACGCCCCTTTTTAAATTATTACAAACAGATGTGAACGAGGTAATCGCAAATTTTAACGAAGAAAAATATGTAGCAGATGGATCAGTAAAAAATTCAATAGATTCGAAGAAAAAAGAAATACAAGCTCTAACACGTGCATATAGTTTAGAAGAGATGGCTACCAAAATGAAAAAAGAAGTAGGAAAAGAGTTTGAGAAAAAGTATGGTATGACAGTCTCTGAAATACAAATAGTCGCAGCGGAACATGCAGAAGAAGTGAAGTCAGCGAAAGATATTCAATCTGTTGTTGTGACGTTGAAAGAAAAAGAACGTAGTAAAAATGATGTAATCGAAACAGTAAAGCAAGTTGAAATTAATACGAAAGAACCTCCAAAAAAATTAGAAGAAACGAATGTAGAAATGAAAAATTTCTTTTCAAGCAGGTGGCAACTAGAGGATAAACAAATCCAAGTTCAAATGGAAGGGAGGACAGGTAGAGTAAATGGACAATAAAGATAAAAATTCGAAGTTCTCATTTTTTCGAAACTTATTAAATGGGGATGAAAAAGAAAGTAATGAGAAGGGAAAAAAGGTAACACCTAAGTTTTTACTTGTCCTACTTATACTTGGGATTTTGCTTATGTTTTCTAGTAAGTTCTTTTCACCCAAAAAAGAAGAAGTACCTGTGTTTAAAGAACAAAAAACTCAAAACCAAGAAAAGGACGTACCAACTTTCGGACAAAAAAATAACGATAATATGTCAAATGTAGAAAAATATGAAAAAGCGTATGAGCAAGAATTGAAAGCCTCTTTAGAAGAGATAGCGGGAGTAAAAGATGTAACGATTAAAGTAAATTTAGATTCATCTGAAGAAAAAATACTTGAGAAAAATACGGTGAAACGCTCACAAACGACAGGTGAAACTGATAAAACAGGCGGGAAAAGGGAAGTAGACGACGAGTCTCTTGATGTAAAGACAGTCATTATACGTGAAGGTGATAAAGAAACTCCAATTGTTTTGCGAACAGAGAAACCGAAAGTACGAGGTGTTCTTGTCGTAGCAAAGGGAGTGGATAATATACAAATAAAAGCAATAGTAAAAGAAGCTGTGACGCGATTGTTAGATGTGCCAGCTCATCGCGTTTCAGTATCACCGAAAAATTGATAGGGAGGAAATGAAGTGTTAAAAAAACAAACAGTTTGGCTATTAACGATGTTAAGTTTAGTTGTTGTACTATCTGTTTATTACGTGACAACTCCTGAGAAAATGAACAATGCGGCACCAACAACGAGTGAAAAGATGGGACAAGAAAAGCAAGGTGCTGATAAAGCGGTCACAAAAGAAACAACGAAAGAAACTACGAATAAAGAGACAACAAAAGAAAGTACAAGTAAGGAAACTACAAATAAAGAAACAGACAAAAAAGAGAATGCTAAAAAAGAGACAAGTAAAAAAGATGCTAACGTAACAGTTCAATCAAGTGATGAGAATTTCACAGCTTTACGTATGCAAATGGAAGATCAGCGTAGTGCTGAAAAAGAAAAGTTACAAGGTGTAATGAATTCATCAAAATCTTCAGCAGAAGAAAAGAGTAAAGCGAAAGATAATCTAGATGCAATCACTACAATGGAAACGAAGCAAGAATTACTTGAAACAGTGATTAAGTCTCAAGGTGGATATAAAGATGCTCTTGTAAGAGCTGATGGAACTGATATTAAAGTAACAGTTAAATCGGCAAAGCATTCACAAAAAGAAGCGAATAAAATTATTCAGCTTGTAAGAAGTGAAGGCGGCTCAAAAGATGTAGGGGTAAAATTTGATCCATCAGTAAAATAAAGTGAACTTTAAATTAGATAAAAAGAATAATAGAAAAAAGCTATCGCTTTCGATAGCTTTTTTCTATTTCATCTTTGTAGCTGCATTTAGTATTTTCAATTGGAAACGGGGAAATACGCTGTGAGTAAAAGATTAATGGTTCATGATACTGGTGATTACTTTTTCCGGATTTGACGTGGATGAAGAGGACCAATGTCCAAATCATTACGGCAGGCAAGAACAGAATGAGCCATATCATATGTCCACACCTCACTACAATAAATTTTCTACACTTTGAACATACTATTCTTTTATGAAGGAAGAATGAACGGCGCGTAAACAAAAAAATAATATTTGGTAAAAATATGTTTTTTTACCGTAGATAAAATGAAGAATACTGAGGGGATTACGTGTATACACTGTACAGTTTTGAAAATGTAAAGAATGTTTTTTAGTAAGTGGTCTTGCCAATTTTGTGTGAAACTTGGTATTATTACTAGGTAATAAATTTTTAGTGGAATAATATTTTTACAGGAGTTTCGATTTATAATAAAGAAATATAAATTGGAATGTTTAAAAAATTTATCGTAAGATGGGAATAGTAAATAGTTCTATTAGTAAATGTCATAGGAATGAAATGTCTAATAGAATACATCGTATTTTTACAGTCAATCAGTTTTATTGATGCCAATCTGTAAAAACGGGACAAACAAGAGTATGGGAGTGGATTTTACATGTTTAAAATTCAAGAAGTTCGTGAATTAATTAAATTAATTGATAGCTCTAATATTGATGAATTTGAATACAAAAAAGATGGTACAACAATCAAAATGAAAAAACGTGGTAATGAAGTTGTTACTATGCAAGCACCGGTAACGCAACAAGTAGTGCAACCAGCGGCACCTGTTGAAGTAGAAACAACAGTAGCGGCAGCGCAAGTAGAAGTGGCAAAACAAGAAGAGAAGAAAGCTGTTCAAAATGAAAATCTACATAAAATTACATCACCAATGGTAGGAACATTTTATTCTTCTTCTTCACCTGATACACCTCAATATGTAAGTGTTGGGGATAAAGTATCGAAAGATTCTATCGTATGTATTGTTGAGGCTATGAAGTTATTTAACGAAATTGACGCAGATGTAGAAGGCGAAATTGTTGAAATTCTTGTTAATAACGGACAGCTTGTTGAGTATGGACAACCGCTATTTCTTGTAAAAGCGTAATAAGGGAGTCTTTGTGATGATAAAAAAAGTATTAATAGCCAATCGTGGGGAAATTGCTGTACGAATTATTCGTGCTTGTAAAGAAATGGATATTGAAACAGTTGCAATTTATTCAGAAGCAGACAAAGAGTCACTTCATGTCCAAATTGCAGATGAAGCGTATTGTGTTGGACCAACGATTTCGAAAGAAAGCTATTTAAATTTGACGAACATTATTAGCGTTGCGAAATTGACGGGTTGTGATGCAATTCATCCGGGATACGGATTTTTAGCAGAGAATGCAGATTTTGCAGAATTATGCCGTGAGTGTAACTTGATTTTTATCGGTCCAAGTCCGGAAGCAATTTCAAAGATGGGCACAAAAGACGTTGCACGTGATACAATGAAAGAAGCAGGGGTTCCGATTGTACCAGGTTCACAAGGGATTATTAAAAATACCGAAGAAGCGATCAAGCTTGCTAATCAAATTGGATATCCAGTTATTATTAAAGCGACTGCAGGTGGCGGTGGAAAAGGTATTCGTGTTGCACGCCATGAAGAAGAGCTTGTGAAAGGAATTCAAATTACACAGCAAGAAGCTAGTACCGCTTTTGGGAACCCTGGTGTATACTTAGAGAAGTACGTTGAAGATTTCCGCCATGTTGAGATTCAAATAATGGCAGATACACACGGAAATGCCATTCATTTAGGAGAGCGTGATTGTACAATTCAGCGCCGTCTGCAAAAACTATTAGAAGAAAGTCCATCACCTGCACTTGATGAAAACATTCGCAAGCAAATGGGTGAAGCGGCAGTTAAAGCGGCGGTAGCGGTTGATTATACAGGTGCTGGTACGGTTGAGTTTATTTATGAATATAAAACGAAAAGCTTTTATTTCATGGAGATGAATACGAGAATCCAAGTTGAACATCCAGTTACTGAAATGGTAACAGGGATAGATTTAATTAAAGAACAAATTCTTGTTGCTTCTGGAGAAAAGTTATCGTTACAGCAAGAGGAAGTACAATTTAATGGTTGGGCAATTGAATGTCGAATTAATGCGGAAAACCCTGCCAAAAAATTTATGCCATCTCCAGGTAAAGTAGAAATGTACTTACCACCAGGCGGATTTGGTATTCGCGTCGATTCAGCTGTATATCCGGGATATTCAATTCCACCTTTCTATGATTCGATGGTTGCTAAATTAATTGTTCACGGAAAAACACGTGAAGAGGCAATTGCAAAAATGAAGCGAGCGCTCAGTGAATTTGTCATTGAAGGCGTACATACAACAATCCCGTTCCATTTGCAATTGCTAGATCATCCTGATTTTGTAAAAGGTGAGTTTAACACGAAATTTTTGGAAGAGCATGAACTTGTGACGCAGTGATACATTAAAGGAGGTTTTTTTCATGGCTGAACATATGTTAGATATGGGTCAAGATACAACTCTTGGAAAAGTAGAAATTGCACCAGAAGTAATCGAAGTAATTGCAGGTATTGCAGCTGCTGAAGTAGAAGGTGTAGCGGCAATGCGTGGTAATTTTGCTACAGATGTTGTTGAGAAGTTAGGTAAGAAAAATCATGGTAAAGGTGTAAAGGTTGAATTAGCAAACGAAGATATTATTGTTGACCTTTATGTTGTTATGTATTTTGGTGTAGCAATTCCAGTTGTTGCACAAAAAATTCAAGACAATATTCGCCAAGCGCTCTTTACAATGACAGGACTTGAGCCAAAAGAAGTGAATGTTCACATCGTTGGCGTAACATTCGAAACACAAAAAACAGAAATCGAACCAGTGTAAGAGTGAAAAAAGGTGCCTAGTAAAATAGGCATCTTTTTTATCGTTTCATTTCTTCACAAATTAAAACCCTCTAATTATTATACTATTTCAAAAAATAAGAAATAAAAAAGAAAATGTTTCGTTTTTCCAAAAAACGTACATTGTGATAAGATATGGAACTTGAAGTTAATCTTTTTATTATTTTTCAGCCTTGTACCCCGTGTGTGAAACGATAAATTGTGTTATTATCATTGTATTATAAGGTTGGAAAATCAATGAAAACTGCAAGAGTAAGTGAATTGACGGCTTATAAATTATAATAATATAACAAAGTATAAGGAAAGACTTGAAGCATAAAGGAGAGTTACAATGAAACGTAGGACGGCTAGAGAAAGAGCGATGCAAGCATTATATCAAATGGATATTACAGGAGAATTAGAACCGAAAGTAGCGGTGGAAAATACGCTAGATGAAGGTGAAGAAACAAATGAGTTTCTAGAATCACTTGTTGTTGGTTTTGTAGAGAATAAAGAAGTAATTGATGAAGCGATTCGTCAAAACTTAAAAAAGTGGAAGTTTGAACGTATTAGTATTGTTGATCGCAGTATTTTACGTGTAGCTGTGTATGAAATGAAATACATGGAAGAAGTTCCACACAATGTAACAATTAACGAAGCAATTGAAATTGCTAAAACATTTGGGGATGAGGAATCTCGTCGTTTTATTAACGGCGTTTTATCTAATATAAAAGATACACTGTAATTTCTTTAAGGGGGAATCTTAAAATGGTAGCAGTAATCATCAAAGGAAATGAAGTTGCGGAGAAAAAACGAGCACAATTAAAAGAAGAAGTTGTGAAGTTAAAAGAGCAAGGGATTGTACCAGGATTAGCAGTTATTTTAGTTGGAGAAGATCCAGCATCTCGTTCTTATGTAAAAGGAAAAGAAAAAGGCTGTGAGCAAGTAGGAATCTATTCAGAGCTAATTGAACTTCCTGAAACGATTACTGAGGAGCGTTTGCTTGCTGAAATCGATCGTTTAAATGGAGACGACCGTATTAATGGCATATTAGTACAATTACCTTTACCAAAACATATTGAAGAAAAAGCTATCATTGAAAGAATTTCACCTGAAAAGGATGTAGATGGATTTCACCCAATTAGCGTGGGGCGTATGATGACAGGACAAGATACATTCCTACCATGCACACCGCACGGTATTGTGGAATTAGTAAAAGAAACAAATCTTGATATTTCTGGAAAGCATGTCGTTGTCATTGGAAGAAGTAATATTGTCGGTAAACCAGTGGGACAACTGTTTTTAAATGAAAATGCAACTGTCACATATTGTCATTCTAAGACGCAAAATATTAAAGAATTATCGAAGTTAGCTGATATTTTAATCGTAGCCGTTGGAAGACCGAAAATGGTAACAGCTGATTATATTAAAGAAGGTGCGGTTGTAATTGATGTCGGTGTAAATCGTTTGGAAACAGGAAAGCTTTGTGGTGATGTTGATTTTGATAATGTATTGGACATTGCGGGTTACATTACGCCTGTACCAAAAGGAGTTGGCCCAATGACTATTACAATGCTACTTCACAACACTGTTGAATCTGCAAAGCGTGCAGGTGTTGTTTGTAAATAATTTGAATCGGCTATGAGGAGAGAGCAATGGAGAAACAATATTTAACCGTTACAGCATTAACACGCTATATAAAAACAAAAATAGAGTACGACCCGCATTTGCAGTCTGTTTGGTTAAAAGGAGAAATTTCCAACTTTAAATATCATAGTCGTGGTCATATGTATTTTACATTGAAAGATGAAAATGCAAGAATTGCAGCGGTTATGTTTGCGGGTCATAATCGTAACATTAAATTCAGACCTGAAAATGGAATGAAAGTACTTGTAAAAGGAAAAATTTCCGTTTATGAGGCGAGTGGTTCTTATCAAATTTATATTCAAGACATGCAACCTGATGGAGTTGGAAATCTTCATTTAGCTTATGAACAATTAAAAGTCCGTTTAGAAGAAGAAGGGCTGTTTTCTCAAGTTTATAAGCGTCCAATCCCTGCGTATGCAAAAACAATTGGTGTTATAACGTCGCCAACAGGAGCAGCAATTCGCGATATTATAACAACGATTAAACGTCGTTATCCAATTGGAAACGTTATTGTGTTTCCTGTACTTGTACAAGGGGAGTCAGCGGCTCCCTCAATTGTACAAGCAATTCGCACAGCGAATGAAATGGGAGATATTGATGTTTTAATTGTTGGGCGTGGTGGGGGCTCTATTGAAGAATTATGGGCCTTTAATGAGGAAGTAGTTGCAAGAGCTATTTTTACAAGTGAAATTCCAATTATTTCAGCTGTAGGACATGAAACGGATTTTACAATTGCTGATTTTGTTGCTGATTTGCGTGCACCTACACCGACTGCAGCAGCAGAACTTGCGGCACCTAATATTCTTGAATTGCAAGAGAAAGTGCTACAAAGAACTCTCCGCTTGCAAAGAGCGATGAGAGAGATGGTACATAAAAAAGAAGAAAAACTACAAGTGTTACAAAAATCTTATGCGTTCCGTTATCCAAGGCAAGTGTACGAACAAAAAGAAGAGCAGTTAGATAGGGCTCTTGAACAACTTGTTTTAGCGAAAGAGCGTTATATAGATAAAAAAGTAAATCAATTAAAGCAACTTTCATTTTATTTAGAGAAGCACCACCCATCTCAAAAAATTATACAAACGAAAACTGCAATTGAAACGTTGCAAAAGCAATTGCAACGTGAAATGCAAACATTACTTCAAACGAAGGAGTTCGCATTTGTGAGAGCGGCTCAAAAGCTTGAAGCATTAAGCCCGCTTAAAGTAATGATGAGAGGGTATGGGCTTGTATACGATGAAGAGAAACAAGTATTAAAAAGTGTGAAAGATGTTAACCTTGGAGATGCTGTTTCGGTTCAATTACAAGATGGAATACTAGATTGTAGCGTATCGAGCATAGAGGAGCGTGAATTGAATAATGGAAAATAAGTTAAGCTTTGAAGAAGCAATTTCGCAGCTTGAGCATCTCGTTTCTAAGCTTGAACAAGGTGATGTACCTTTAGAAGAAGCAATTTCTTATTTTAAAGAAGGCATGGAGTTATCTAAGCTTTGTGATGAGAAATTGAAAGATGTACAAGAACAAATGGCAGTTATCCTTGGGGAAGATGGAGAGCTTGAACCGTTTACTGCTTTAGGAGATGAAGCATAGTGACACATATAGCTTTTGATGCTTTTTTGAAAGAGAGTAAAACTTTCGTAGAAGAAAAGCTTGTAAGCTATGCAAATGAATTACAATGTCCAAATGTGCTTCGTGAAGCGATGGCATATTCTTTGGAAGCGGGTGGGAAACGTCTCCGCCCGTTACTTTTATTTGCAACGTTACAAGCGTTTGGGAAAGAAAGAAATCTTGGCGTGGGTGCAGCTTGTGCCCTTGAAATGATTCATACATATTCGTTAATTCATGATGATTTACCTTGTATGGATGATGATGATCTAAGACGAGGGAAGCCCACAAATCATAAAGTATTTGGTGAAGCAATGGCGGTTTTAGCAGGAGATGGTTTGTTGACATATGCTTTTCAAGTTATTATGGCATATGAGCCAAAAGAAATCTCTGCTGAAAAAAAAGTAAGACTTGTACTTGAGCTTGCGAAAGCAGCAGGACCTGAAGGAATGGTTGCTGGACAAGTGGCAGATATGGAAGCTGAAGGAAAACGACTTACAATTAATGAATTAGAGTACATCCATAAGCATAAGACAGGAAAACTGCTTGAATTTGCTGTACTTGCAGGAGCGATACTTTCTGATGCTACAGAAGAGCAGGAAGAGAAGTTACTTACATTTGCGAAATATATCGGTCTAGCTTTCCAAATTAGAGATGATATTTTAGATGTAGAAGGTACAGAAGAAGAGATTGGCAAACCGATTGGTAGTGATGCTTCCAATGAAAAGAGCACATATACGACGTTATTTACTGTAGATAGAGCAAAATCTATTTTAGAGGAAACGATTGCAAAAGCAAAAGATGCTATTAATTCTTTACAATTACAAGATGAATATTTACTATCTATTTGTGATTTGATCGCAAAACGTAATAACTAATATAACAGCGTTTTCATTTGTTGAGTCATTCATCATTTTATGATATAAATGTAGGAAAAGGTTTTTCTTTTCTTGTTATTGGCAAAAATATATGTAGATTACATTGCCGTTATCACTTCGTGTTAGCGGCTATTTTTTCATCGCGTAAAGAAATATGATGTATAATAGGGTAAGTGAAAAAATGGAAGTATTTTCTGAAACAGGACAAGATAAAAAGAATAGAAAAGAGAATTTCTTGTGTTGTGTAAATGTTTCTTATACTATTTGACATGTTGACAGATTATGAAATGAAAGTGAGTGATCCATGTGGATCTAACGCAAATTCAAAACCCTAGTTTTTTGAAAGATATGTCTATCAGTGAACTAGAGGGATTGAGTGAGGATATTCGTAAGTTTTTAATTGAAGAGCTCTCTCAAACAGGTGGACATATTGCACCTAATTTAGGTGTAGTAGAACTCACAATTGCTCTGCATAAATTATTTGATAGTCCGAAAGATAAATTTTTATGGGACGTAGGACATCAATCCTATGTACATAAAATTTTAACCGGACGTGCGAAAGAATTTGGCACATTAAGACAATACCAAGGTTTATGTGGTTTCCCAAAACGCTGTGAGAGTGAGCATGATGTATGGGAAACTGGCCATAGCTCGACGTCACTATCTGCTGCGATGGGGATGGCTCTTGCGCGTGATATAAAGAAAACGAAAGAATATGTTATACCAATCATTGGAGATGGTGCTTTAACGGGCGGAATGGCTTTAGAAGCATTGAACCATATTGGGCATGAAAAAACAGACATGATTGTTATTTTGAATGACAATGAAATGTCAATCGCACCGAACGTCGGTGCACTTCATAATGTACTTGGTCGTTTACGTACTGCAGGGAAATACCATTGGGTGAAAGATGAGCTGGAGTATATATTGAAAAAAATCCCAGCAGTCGGTGGGAAAGTGGCTGCGACAGCAGAAAAAATAAAGGATAGTCTAAAATATTTACTAGTATCAGGTGTCTTTTTTGAAGAATTAGGCTTTACATATTTAGGTCCGGTCGATGGGCATGATTATGAAAAGTTATTCGAAACGTTGCAATATGCAAAGAAAACAAAAGGCCCAGTACTTGTTCATGTTATTACGAAAAAAGGAAAAGGTTATAAACCAGCTGAGAGTGACGTTATTGGAACTTGGCATGGAACAGGACCTTATAAAATTGAATCAGGTGACTTTGTTAAGCCGAAGGAAGTTGCACCGGCATGGAGTGCTGTTGTTAGTGAAACAGTGCTTAAGCTAGCGAGAACGGATGAACGTATCGTTGCAATTACGCCTGCGATGCCTGTTGGATCGAAACTTGAGAAATTCCAAAAAGAATTCCCAGATCGCATGATTGATGTAGGTATTGCAGAACAGCATGCTACAACAATGGCAGCAGGTATGGCAACGCAAGGAATGAAGCCGTTTTTAGCAATTTATTCAACATTTTTACAAAGAGCATATGACCAAGTTGTTCATGATATATGCCGTCAAAATTTAAATGTTTTCATTGGAATAGATCGCTCTGGATTAGTAGGAGCAGATGGTGAAACACATCAAGGTGTATTTGACATCTCATTTTTACGTCACTTACCGAATATCGTGTTGATGATGCCAAAAGATGAAAATGAAGGGCAACATTTAGTATATACGGCGATGCAATACGAAGACGGACCAATCGCTTTACGTTATGCACGTGGTAATGGACTTGGCGTTCATATGGATGAAGAATTAAAGGCGATTCCAATTGGTACGTGGGAAACGTTAAAAGAAGGTACACAAGCAGCGATTTTAACATTTGGTACGACGATTCCAATGGCAATGGAAGCAGCTGAGCGTCTTGAAAAGGCTGGAGTTTCAGTTAAAGTAGTGAACGCTCGCTTTATTAAACCAATGGATGAAGCGTATTTACATGATCTCTTAGGAAAGAATATACCGATTTTAACGATTGAAGAAGCTTGTTTAATCGGTGGTTTTGGAACGGGAGTAGCTGAATTTGCGTCTGAGAATGGATACCATAGTGCATTAATTGAACGAATGGGCATTCCAGACCGTTTCATAGAGCACGGAAGTGTAACAAAATTATTAGAAGAAATTGGTTTAACGACAGATGCTGTTGTAGACCGTATTCATACAATGATTCCATCAAAACAAAAAAGGGCGTAACAAATGAGCGTAAAAAAAGAAAGAGTAGATGTACTATTAGTAGATCGAGGACTTATAGAAACGCGTGAGAAAGCTAAACGTGCTGTTATGGCAGGTCTTGTATATGCGAATGAAATGAGACTCGATAAGCCAGGAGAGAAAATTCCGCAAGATACGGAGATTACGGTGAAAGGGCAAGTTATGCCGTATGTAAGCCGTGGTGGTTATAAGCTTGAAAAGGCATTAGAAACATTTCAACTTGATTTGCAAGATAAAGTTATGATAGATATCGGTTCATCAACTGGTGGTTTTACAGATTGTGCGCTTCAAAATGGAGCGAAGTTATCCTATGCATTAGATGTAGGATATAATCAACTTGCGTGGAAATTGCGTCAAGATGAGCGTGTTGTTGTGATGGAACGAACGAACTTCCGTTACGTGACACCGGCAGATTTAGAGCGTGGTTTACCTCAGTTTGCAAGTATCGATGTTTCATTTATATCATTAAAGCTTATATTGCCGGTTTTAAAAACAATGCTTATGCAAAAGGGTGATGTAGCGGCATTAATTAAACCGCAGTTTGAAGCTGGGCGAGAACAAGTTGGGAAAAAAGGTATTGTTCGTGATAGAAAAGTACACGAGGCTGTCGTGGAAATGATTGTCGATTTTGCTCTGAAAGAAGGCTATGATGTAGAAGGTTTAACATTCTCACCTATTACAGGTGGAGATGGTAATATTGAATTTTTAATTCATCTAAAGTGGCACGGTGAACGTGAGAATGGCGAAAATCATTCTCCAGTTTCTATTGAGCAAGTTGTTACAGAAGCACATGAGGTATTAAAACAAAAAGGGAAAGGGGAATAACATATGTTGTTCCTCTTTTTGTTGTAATTGTATAATGATTGTAAAAACAATTGTGTACAAGTAACGGATTATACGTTAACATAAATAAGTGAAGTATACCAATGTTTAAACTATGGTAAGAGATAGTGTGAGGTGCAAATGTATGAATAAAGGTCAGCGCCATATTAAAATCAGGGAAATTATTGCGAACAAAGAAATTGAAACACAAGATGAACTAGTTGATATTTTACGTAATGAGGGATTTAATGTAACGCAAGCAACAGTATCACGCGATATTAAAGAACTGCATTTAGTGAAGGTGCCATTACATGATGGTCGCTATAAATATAGCTTGCCAGCAGATCAACGATTTAACCCGTTGCAAAAATTAAAACGAAATCTAGTGGATTCATTTGTAAAATTAGACACGGCAGGACATATGCTTGTGCTAAAAACATTGCCTGGTAACGCTCATTCACTTGGGGCACTTATTGATCATTTAGAGTGGGATGAGATCATCGGAACCATTTGTGGTGATGATACTTGCTTAATTATTTGCCGTACACCTGAAGATACAGGTGTTGTCTCTGATCGTTTCTTAAATATGCTGTAACAGAAAAATCTTGTTTGCTTTCCTCTGCAAAGTGGAAAGTAAACAAGATATTTTTATTGGCTAAAAATATGGATTTTCAAATACAATACATTATTTTTTTTGAATAAAGTTAGAAAATAGGTGGATTGACCCGTAAAACAAATGTTTGGTACAATGGAGCGGGTTAGAAGAGTAATTTATACATATAAACATATAGTATAACTATTTGAATGAAGAATACTGAGAAAAGCCCTTAATAGGGGATTAGTTAATAACGAGGTGAATGGGGCATTGTTATCGGAATTATCGATTAGAAACTTTGCTATTATTGAGGCATTAAATATTTCTTTCCAAAAAGGTTTAACTGTTTTAAGTGGTGAAACAGGAGCTGGAAAATCCATTATTATTGATGCAATTAGTTTGCTTGTTGGTGGCCGTGGTTCAGCGGAATTTGTTCGATACGGAACAGAAAAGGCTGAGATAGAGGGATTATTCTATGTAGAAGATGATAAGCATCCATGTATCGCAAAGGCAGAAGAGTTAGATATAGAAATAGAAGATGGTATGATCATTTTGAAGCGTGATATTGCTGCGAACGGAAAAAGTGTATGTCGTGTAAATGGGAAACTTGTTACACTCAGCATATTAAAAGAGATTGGGAAAACGCTTGTTGATATTCATGGACAGCATGAAACGCAAGATTTAATGAATGAAGAACGTCATATGTTTATGCTCGATCATTTTGATGGAGATCGTATTGTTAAACAATTGGACGTATATCAAAATGTATACGCGGACTATGAGAAATTAAAAAAACAGTTAAAATCTTTAAGTGAAAATGAACAACAAATGGCCCATCGTCTAGATTTAATTCAATTCCAACATGAAGAAATTCGTAAAGCGGATTTAAAAATGGATGAAGAATATGAATTGACTGAGGAACGATTAAAAATCTCCAATTTTGAAAAGATTTATAAAGCGTTAGGAGATGCGTATCGTTCGTTAAGTTCGGACGGACAGGGGTTAGATCATGTAAGAAATGCAATGGCACAAATGGAGAGTATTACGCACTTAGATGAAGCGTATCAAGAAAATCATGATTCAATTGCAAATAGCTATTACTTATTAGAAGAAGTTGCATATCAGCTTAGAGAAAAGTTAGATATGATGGAATATGATCCGAAACGTTTAGATGAAATTGAAACGCGTTTGAATGAAATCCGTATGTTAAAGAGAAAGTATGGAAATACTGTAGAAGAGATTTTAGCGTATGCAGATAAAATTGAACAAGAAATTTTTACGATTGAAAATAAAGACGTACATATTGAAACGACGAGAAAGCAGTTAAAGGAATTAGAAGTTGTTATTCTAAAAGAGGCAACGTTGTTAAGTGATATGCGTCATGAACTTGCAGATCATCTTACAAGCGCAATTCATCAAGAGTTAAAAGAACTATATATGGAAAAAACGAAATTTGAAGTGAGAATCATGAAGAGGGAAGGAAACGCAGAAGAACCTCTTGTAGAAGGAACACCGGTGAAACTTACGACGGATGGCTACGATCATGTGGAGTTTTATATTTCAACGAACCCAGGTGAACCGTTAAAGCCGCTTTCAAGGGTCGCTTCTGGCGGAGAGTTATCTCGTATTATTTTAGCTTTAAAAAGCATTTTTTCTAAGCATCAAGGTGTTGCATCTGTTATTTTTGATGAAGTGGATACGGGTGTGAGTGGTCGGGTTGCACAGGCTATTGCGGAAAAAATTTATCGTGTATCAGTAAACTCGCAAGTACTTTGTATTACGCACTTACCTCAAGTAGCTTCAATGGCGGACTCGCATTTATTTATTAGAAAACAAGTGGCGAATGATCGGACGATTACATCCGTTACTGTGTTAAGCACGGATGAAAAAGTAACAGAAATTGCTCGAATGATTTCTGGTGTGGAAATTACAGATTTAACGACAGAACATGCGAAAGAGTTACTTACGCAAGCACATCATTTCAAGCAGACAGCAGAGGCTATCCAGTAATGGATAGCTTTTTTTCTCAAATGACGATTTCTTAATTCTTCCGGTTATAAATAAAGCACTGCAAGGAGAGATTAAAAAGTGAAGCCAAGAGGCTGAATGTGGGGTAGGAGCGAGGAGAGTGAACAAATTGAAATTAGAAAGATTTCGAAAAATAATAGGTCTTTGTCTCCTTGTTTCTCTAGTTCTTATTGGATGTTTTAAACCGCTTCGAACGTTTATTTCATCCCCGAAGCAACTTGTTGTTTTTGAAGGACAACAATCAGAAATAGCATCATTACCAGTTTTTAAGGCCTCATCTACAAATCGTAATGTATTTACAGTAAGTTCAAATGAACAAGAACTTATGGTAAATTCTCACCAAAATGGTGAAGCTGATATGGTGTTTCAACTCGCTGGTTTTCCAGTGAAAAAAGTAAATGTGAAAGTATTAAAAGATTTTAAAGTTATCCCAGGTGGACAATCGATTGGTGTGAAATTGAACACAAAAGGTGTACTTGTTGTAGGCCATCATTTAATTCAAACTGAAAAGGGTAAAGTATCTCCTGGTGAAACAGCTGGTGTACAGATTGGGGATATGATTACTGAAATTAATGGTAAAACAATTGAAAGAATGAGCGATGTAGCACCATTTATTCATAATAGTGGAGAAACAGGTGAACCGCTTAATCTTGTTTTATTAAGAGATGGAAAATACATTCGCACTAAGCTAACACCACAAAAAGACACTGGCGAATCCTCTTACCGAATTGGACTATATATTCGTGATTCAGCAGCTGGTATCGGAACGATGACATTTGTACATCCAGATTCCATGAAATATGGGGCGCTTGGTCATGTGATTTCCGATAATGATACAAAAAAGCCGATTCAAGTAGAAGATGGACAAATTATGCGTTCGACAGTAACGTCTATTGAAAGAGGGAGTCACGGGAACCCAGGGGAAAAATTAGCAAGATTTTCACCAGACCGTGAAGTAATTGGTAATATTACAGTAAATAGTCCGTTTGGTATTTTTGGGAAATTGAACACAAATATGACAAACGGTATAATGGATAAAGCAATGCCTATCGCATTATCCCATCAAGTAAAAGAAGGGCCAGCGAAAATATTAACAGTTATTGATCAAGATAAAGTAGAAGCATTTGATATTGAAGTTGTTAGCACAGTACCGCAAAAGTTCCCAGCTACAAAAGGTATGGTAATAAAAGTGACAGATAAACGCTTGTTAGCGAAAACAGGTGGCATTGTACAAGGGATGAGTGGAAGTCCAATTGTACAAAATGGAAAAGTAATTGGTGCTGTTACACATGTATTTGTAAATGATCCAACGTCAGGATACGGTGTTCATATTGAATGGATGTTACATGAAGCTGGAATTAATATTTATGATCAAGAAAGAAAAGCGAGCTAATACATATTAGCTCGCTTTTCTATTGAAAAATTCGTTGAAATTTTGTAAAAGCTCCGCAAGAGCTGTTTTTTGTTGTAAAATATAAGCAAAGGGTTGAACGTTTCGCTGGAATTCTATGATGGAATGTGTTGCGAAAGAAAAAAAATGAACGATAAACATATTTTTTTGTGATTTTATCGGAAAGTAGGAAACTTTAAAAGGGAATTTTCACACAATTGTCGAACAATTCATGTAGCCTAGAAGCTTACACATGTCGGAAGAATCGATTCGGTAAGGGAGGAAAAGCTGTGGAAAAAATTAAAGTATGTCTTGTGGATGATAATAAGGAATTGGTATCAATGCTAGAGAGCTATGTTGCTGCTCAAGATGATATGGAAGTTATCGGAACTGCTTACAATGGCCAAGAGTGTTTAGATTTATTAAAAGACAAGCAGCCTGATGTTCTTGTTCTAGACATTATTATGCCACATTTAGATGGTCTAGCTGTGCTAGAGAAAATGCGACATATTGAAAGGCTAAGACAGCCTAGCGTAATTATGTTGACAGCATTCGGGCAAGAAGATGTGACGAAAAAAGCAGTTGACTTAGGTGCTTCATATTTCATATTAAAACCATTTGATATGGAGAATTTAACAGGTCATATTCGTCAAGTGAGTGGTAAGGCAAATGCTACCATTAAACGTCCATTGCCATCTTTCCGATCAGCAACAACAATAGATGGAAAACCGAAAAACTTAGATGCGAGTATTACAAGTATCATTCATGAAATTGGTGTACCTGCTCATATTAAAGGATATATGTATTTAAGAGAAGCAATCTCTATGGTGTATAATGATATCGAATTGTTAGGATCTATTACGAAAGTGTTGTATCCAGATATCGCAAAGAAATACAATACAACAGCAAGCCGCGTCGAGCGTGCAATTCGTCATGCAATTGAAGTAGCTTGGAGTCGTGGGAATATTGATTCTATTTCGTCCTTATTTGGTTATACAGTATCAATGTCCAAAGCAAAGCCTACGAATTCCGAGTTCATCGCAATGGTTGCGGATAAGCTAAGACTTGAGCATAAAGCTAGCTGAGAGTAGAAGTAATAAAGGGTTAACTCTTTAGTAAAGCCGACGAATTCTTGAAACCTATACTTAATATCAATTTTAAAATCAATAAACTTTTCACTCAAAGACCAATGAATTTTATGATTCGTTGGTCTTTTTATTTTGTCGAAAAGTAAGTTCAATTTCAGCCAAAGTTTTTTGGGGGATAAATTAAAAGGACTCATTCAACTTTATGGAAAACAAAACCTATATTTAGAAATATTATCTATAAAGGGAAGGTTTTTGATATAATGTTTTGCGAGAGGTTTTAATAAGTACAGATGGGGAGACGAGGAATGGAAAATAAAATATTAACTTGGCTAGGAATAGTAGTGGTTATGGGAGCTCTTGCTGTGGCGGTTACTTTT
Source organism: Bacillus cereus group sp. MYBK30-2 (assembly GCF_051915945.1). Lineage (NCBI taxonomy): Bacteria > Bacillati > Bacillota > Bacilli > Caryophanales > Bacillaceae > Bacillus > Bacillus cereus group sp. MYBK30-2. The sequence continues at coordinate 840,417 of NZ_JBQAFR010000002.1, read as the reverse complement.
GGAATGTTAGAACTTGCAGATAATCCAGTAGATAAACAAGTAAGTGCTGAAATAGATAAAAAAGAAGAATCACTGGTAGTAGGTAGAGAGGTAGATGGAGTCTTTGTCAATCTGTATGTTACTGAAAATTCTACTGAAAGTGAAGTAATTACAGCGATGCACCACATGACTCATCAAAAAGTAGTGGCAGAACAAAAGTGGGGATCCATCCCGATGACTCAAAAGAATGCTGAAACATTGAAAGCAATCATAAAGAAGAGTAACTTTGAGAAGAAAAATGAGCTATTAACAATTGCTAATAGATGGGCAAAAAAAGACTTTAGTAAAATAGTAGAAGACCATAACTATTTCTGGGATGCTCAGGAAGGGAATATTGGTAAAGCTACTAGAGCAATGGATGCAGTAGAAGAGCAACATTATATTTTAACTACATTCGGAGAGGAAAAAACGAAAGAACTTTACAATTCGGGGGATGCACCACAAGTGCAATAAAGTGAAACTTTAATTAGTGGAGGTGTCCATTCCTTGTTGATTATTATTCCGAAAATTCAGATCGATAATTGACAGTTTAAGGTAGATGATGTAAAATTTTGTTGGTTTTCATGTTGTGAATGCTCTGGTGATTAGAGAGGTATGTTTACTATGAACATGTTGACTTTTAGTATATCCGGATTATTGCGAAAAATGTGATGAAAGAGGTTATAATTTTCAGTTAAAAAGAGTTGGAAGGATAATGTTAGTTGCATGTTTGTCTGGCAAAAAAACGATGACGTAATGGCATGCATATAAAGGAGATAGAAAATGAAGAGAAAATGGTTAAAATGGGAATTTATTGCAGTCGTTGTGTCAGCGATAATAATGATTGGTTTATTACTTATTAAGCCGATTGTTGGTCTTGCTGATAATGGCGATTTTGAGCGGATTATGGTTCAATTTGGATTAGCTTATCCAGATCCAAATGAAGCGAGGGTAGATAGATATTTTTCATTTATCCATCATTTATATGCTTATGTAAATCCAGCTTCAGGTGATTATGTTTCTTCACAGTTGATTCTCATGGTGCCAGCTTTATGGATTGGGAAAATATTACCAGGTCCTTGGTTTGATATACGAGTTCTAGCGGTCGAATATATTATGATTTTTCTTCTAGCACTATATCTAACTGTCAAACTGAATAAAACGAATAATAAAATCGTGAATGGTTTTCTTGTAACGTTAACAATCGTTGTTTTTGCAGATATTGGATATTTAGTATATTTTAATTCTATGTATGGTGAAGCGGTAACGTATGTTTTTCTATTTTTAACAATTGCATTAGGAATTCAACTTGCGCGTCAGAAACATTCGTCTGTTTGGTTAGTTATTTTGTTTTATATATCGACAATAATGCTTGCTTGTTCTAAAACGCAGTATACACCAGCAGGATTTATAGCGGCATTACTTACTATTAGACTATGGTTTATACGCAAGGATAAAGTATGGAGAAGTGTAATTGTATCAATGACGGCATTACTTTTAATTTTATCTTTTATTTGTTATAAAAGTTCACCTGCCTGGATCGATAAAATTAATATATACCAAACCGTATTTTATGGAGTTCTTAAAGATTCTCCAAATCCAGAACAAGATTTACGTGATCTTGGAGTAAATCCGGAACTTGCTGTAAATGCAGGAACTCATTTTTGGTCTAATGCAGCGATACCACAGGAAGACCCAAGGTTGCATAAAGAATTATATAGTAAAATAAAATTCCCTGATATCGCCAAATTTTATTTAACGCATCCGCAAAGATTTTGGGATAAACTAGAGGCAACGGCTGAATATGCTTGGATCATCCGTCCGTCCGTTGATGGAGTTGCTTTTCTTGGTAATTATGAGAAAAAAGATAATCCAGTTCCCGCTACTCAAGTAGAGACATTTTCTTTATGGAGCCATGTGAAAGAGAAATATCATCCAAATGGATTTATATGGATTGTTCTTTTATACATTTTATATGGACTAGGAATTTTGCTAGAATACAGAAGAGCTAAGACGCATAATGAGCGGCTTATTCCTGACATATTTACTGCGGTAGCTATAATTGGTATGGTTTCTTATGTGGTCCCATTTGTTGGAAGTGGAGAAGGGGATTTCGCTAAACATTTATTTTTATTTACAGTCTGCTTAGATGTAATGTTAGTAAGTGGGATTTGGTGGTTAGCAAAAGGTAGATTAACAATGAAAAAATAGAATATTAAGAGGCTCTTCTTTACAGAAAAATAGATTACAATAAAAGCTTAATTAATAGTGGATAATAGTCAGCGGAAGATAGATAAAAAAAACGCTGACTATTATTCACTTTATTTTATGACTGTTCATAATATTGAATTTATAGATATTTAAGAAAATTTGAAATAAACTAGAATATTCTTATTTAAGAGTCTATAATGTTGTATATTGAAAGGATTTTAGGAGGATGGATATGGAATTTTTGACCGGAAAAGTAGTTAACGTATTATTAGCATTGTTTTTCATCATTACAGTATATGTTAATATTAATACGGTATACTATGTAATTATCTCCTTTTTTGGGTTTGGTAAAGCAAAACGTGATTATGAAATAATTGAAGATAAGACAAGGTTTTTAATATTAGTTGCAGCACATAATGAAGAGAAAGTAATTGGTTCAACTATTGATAATTTGAGAAAAATTCAATACCGAGATGATCTATATGATATCTATGTTGTAAATGATAATAGTACTGATAGAACAGGTGCTATTTGTGAAGAAAAGGGAATGAAATATGTTAATACAAGTGAACAGCTATTTCCTCGTGAAGGAGTAGGGAAACCAGCAGGTTTGCAATATGCGTTACGTTATTTAGGATTCGATAAATTGACTGAAAAATACGATTGTTTAATGATTTTAGATGCTGATAATCATGTCGATTCGAATGTTTTACAAGAGTTAAATTCACAATACATTGCTAAAGATAAGCCAGAAGCGATTCAAATTTATTTAGATTCAAAAAACTCAGCGACTAATTTATCGCTTGGTTATGCTATGAGCTATTACTTAACAAATCGTTTCTTCCAGCTGGCAAAATATCGTCTTGGATTACCGAATGCTATTGGTGGAACTGGGTTCATTGTTAAAATGGAGTACTTAATGAAACATGGTGGTTTCTGTTTCGACTCGTTAACAGAGGATTTAGAATTAGAGATGGAAATTGTTAAAGATAATGGAAGAGTATTATGGAATCACTTTGTTCGAGTATACGATGAAAAGCCAGATAACTTTAAAATTAGTATTAAACAACGTACGCGTTGGTCACAAGGGCATTGGTATGTTGCGTTTACAAATTTTAAACCTATGGTAAAAAAACTGTTTACTGAAAAAGGGAAAATAAGAATTATTGACCAGTTGTTTTATCTATTTGGTATGACACGTGCAGTTCAAATGACAATAACCTTGATAGGTATTTTAATTGCTTTAGGATATGTTGTTGCGACGCAATCATATCAAGATATCCCTGATATAGGGAAACGCTTAGTTGCGATGATTTTAGGCGCGAGTATTCTTTCTTTAATATTATTTGTGTATCAATTTGTTGTTTGTATGTATTATGCAGTTAAGGTAGATACAAATAGAAAGTATAAACTTTTCCAAATGAGTTTTTCTATCTTTTATTACGCATATACGTTTATTTATGCTCAAATTGTTGGTCTAATTAAATGGAAGCAACAACATACATGGGTGAAAACAGAACATAATAAGACAACGATAAATCATAAAGCGGATAAATGATAAAGGTTTAATATATTTTCAATAGAGAAATGAAAACGAAAGAGCGATGTCATAAGGCAACGCTCTTTCGTTTTTTGTTCAAGAAATGCCGGTAAGAGAGCGATTTGTTGGGGGGATTTATCAATAGGAGATCAAGACAAGATAACCTATCTGATGGAAGTTTCACTGTATAGAAGATTTACTTGTGATAATATATGTAGTAAGGATAAATTAAAAAGCCCTGCAAAACAGGACCATATTATTCTTCGTCTTTATTTTGTTTTTCTAATTCAACTAACTTTTGAATTAAAATGTGTTGTGGCATATGCATGAGCTGTTCGAGCGGGACACCTAACGCTTTTGATAAGCGGATTGCAGTGTCTGGAGAAATTTGTAATGGTCTCATAGAAGTACCTCCTTTTTCGTATAGTATAGCATAAGATTGGGGGAGTGAGGATGACTCTTATATTTGCACATCGTGGTGCGGCGGGAACATACCCGGAAAATACAATGATTTCATTTGAAGCAGCGGAGGCTTTCGGGGCAGACGGAATTGAACTTGATGTTCAATTAACGAAAGATGGAAAAGTTGTCGTCATCCATGATGAAACTGTGAATCGAACGACGAATGGAAAAGGTGCTGTTCGGAATTATTTATACGAAGATTTATGTAAGTTAGATGCAAGTTATAAATTCAGCGGAAAAGTAGGTTTTTGTAAAATCCCTCTATTAGAAGAGGTGCTTGAATGGCTTACAAAAACGCAATTGCTACTCAATATTGAACTGAAAAATAATACAATTCCATATAGAGGCTTAGAGGAAGAAGTAATAACACTTGTACGTAAGTTTAGTTTAGAGGATCGGACTATTTTTTCTTCTTTTAATCACTACAGTATGAAGCGGTGTCATATGATGGCTCCGGATATTCAAACAGCTATTTTATATCGCGAAGGTCTGCATAGCCCGTGGGCATATGCGAAAAAAATGGGTGCTAAAGCAGTGCATCCAAATTATCGTTATCTTCAAGATGCCATTGCTGAATTAACGATGGAAAGTGGTGTAGAGGTTCGTCCTTACACAATAAATGAAGAAACGCTTATGCGTAAATATTTTGATATGAACATATCGGCGATTATTACTGATTATCCTGAAACAGCAAGAACTTTATTATCGATAAAAAAATGAGACCTATTATAACGGTCTCGTTTTTTGTTTATGGATATGTGAAAAATTTGTTCTATCTTCTAAAGCGGGCTTGTACTTTATTTCTCTTACGATCTCTATGTAGGACGAAGCCGCCAAAGATATAAAACCCAAGTGCGAAGCAAAAAGCGCCGATTAAAAATTGTAACCATAATATAGGGATTGGAGAGAATAAAATCCCAAATACAGTGTCTCTCATTAACTTTATGCCAAGCACAGCTAATGAAATAGGGATGAGTGCTAATAATAGAGCAAGGTAACGCTGCATACATAACGCTCCTTTTCAGATTATTTCGTATATATTAAATGATGTTATATGAAAAGGGGGTTTGTCAAGAGGTTGCTGAACGAGTAAGATAAGGGTGTGAAAAATTTTGCAGAGATACTTCGAGAGGAAGTGTAATGTATGAAACAAAAGGTGTTAATTGTTGGAGCGGGTGAAGGTGGAAGTACACTGCTTAGTCTGTTACAAAATTCGAATATATTTCAAATTATAGGGGTTATTGATATTAATCCAATAGCGAAAGGATTAGAAATTGCTAAGGAATATGGAATTCCGATTGGTGATAGTGTAACCCCGTTTCTTTTTATGCATATTGATGTAATGTTCGATATGACAGGTGACTATGATTTACATAAGGTTTTATGGGAGGTTAAGCATAAAGATACTCTTCTTATACCAGGGGATATTGCAAAAATTGTTACGAGATTAGCGCATGAGAAGGAAGAATTAATTGGGAAGCTGGAAGAACAGACGCAACAAGGGGATTTGATTTTAAATTCTACACATGACGGTATGATTGTTATAGATCGAGAGGGACAAGTTCGTCTGTTTAATAAAAGTGCAGAGCGTATTATCGGATATAAAAAAGAAGAAGCGATAGGGAAATATATTTTAGAAGTCATTCCAACGAGTAAGTTACTGCGCATTATACGTACGAAACAAATAGAAGTGAATTATGAACTGACGCTAGAGAATGAAAAGAAAATTATTACAACGCGTATACCAATATTAAAAGAAGATGGAGAGGTTCAAGGGGCATTTGCGATTTTTAAAGATATTACAGAAGTTGTAGATTTAGCGGAAGAAGTTACAGACTTAAAAGAAATTCAAACGCTACTTGAGGCGATTATCAACTCATCTGAGGAAGCGATTTCGGTTGTCGATGAGAAAGGAAGAGGGCTAGTTATAAACCCTGCTTATACGAAGTTAACGGGTTTGACAGAAGAGGATATTATAGGGAAGCCGGCTACAACTGATATTGTAGAAGGTGAAAGTATGCATATGAAAGTACTTCGGACACGCCGAGCCGTACGAGGAATACATATGAAGATTGGGCAAAAAAAGCGGGATGTAATTGTAAACGTAGCACCGGTTATTGTTGATGGAATATTGAAAGGAAGCGTCGGTGTAATTCGCGATGTATCAGAAATTCAAAAGTTAACAAATGAATTGAATAGGGCAAGACAAATTATTCGAACATTAGAAGCGAAATATTCATTTGATGATATTGTTGGCGATTCAGATGAAACGACGGCAGCTATTGAACAAGCAAAGCTTGGAGCGAATACACCAGCAACAGTATTGCTACGTGGAGAATCTGGGACAGGTAAAGAATTATTTGCGCATGCAATCCATAATGGAAGTAATCGAAAATATAATAAGTTCGTCCGTGTAAACTGTGCGGCTATTTCGGAAACGTTGTTAGAAAGTGAATTATTCGGTTATGAGGAAGGTGCGTTCTCTGGAGCGAAAAGAGGCGGTAAACGAGGTTTCTTTGAAGAAGCGAACAATGGGAGTATATTTTTAGATGAAATTGGAGAGTTATCTGCGAATACGCAAGCGAAGCTCCTTCGTGTACTCCAGGAAAAAGAGATTGTGAAAGTAGGAGGAACGAAAGCGATTCCTATTAATGTTCGAGTGATTGCGGCGACGCATGTGAATTTAGAAAAAGCGATTTTAGAAGGGAAGTTCAGAGAGGACTTATATTATCGTTTGAATAAAATCCCAATTCAAATTCCTTCCCTTCGTCAGCGCAAAGGAGACATACCAGCGATTGCAGAAAGGTTAATTCAAAAAATCAACCAAGATTATGGCCGGAATGTAGAAGGGCTCACCGATGCAGCCGTTTCGTATTTACAATCATATGAATGGCCAGGGAATGTTAGGGAACTTGAAAATATTTTAGGGCGAGCTATTATCTTTATGAATTATAACGAGATATATATTGATGTACATCATTTACCGCCTTTACATAAAGAAGAACAAGTAGAGACGAAACAAAATAATTTATTACCTGAATTAGAAGAGAAGGCCCTTGAACACTTAGTGACAGAATTTGAGGGGAATATTATCCATGAATATTTGGAGAAATTTGATGGAAACAAAACGAAGACTGCAAAAGCGTTAGGGATTTCGGTTCGAAACTTATATTACAAGTTAGAAAAGTACGACCATGCAAAAAATAGCATGCAATAAATTGCGTACCATGCAATTTATTGCATGGTATACAAGAAGCGACAAAAGGAGACATAATATTCCGTTTTTTAAAAAGTATTGATTTTACTGCATTTTGAATGCGTTTTCATTATTGGTAAGACCACTTTTAAAAGTTGGCACGGTATTTGCTTAATAAATAGGCGAGGGACGACGGAAAGGGTTGATTACAAAATATGAAGTTAGAACACTTAATTGATCAAGCGGCAGGACAGCCTAAAAAAACTGTAGCTGTAGCAGTAGCTGAAGATCATGAAGTAATTGAAGCTGTAGCGAAAGCAATTAAATTACAGCTAGCTCAATTTCGTCTATATGGAAATCAAGAGAAAATAATGGGGATGCTACAAGAACATGGTTTACAAACTTCAGAACATATTGAAATGATTGCAGCAGAGTCAAGTGCTGAGGCTGCAGAACTTTCTGTTAAAGCTGTGAGAAACGGTGAAGCAGATGTACTTATGAAGGGGAACATCCCAACAGCAAATATTTTGAAGGCTGTGTTAAATAAAGAGTGGGGGCTACGTAAAGGTAGTGTACTTTCACATGTAGCAGCATTTGAAGTTCCAAATTATAATCGTCTTATTTTCGTTACGGATGCAGCGATGAACATCGCACCTGACGTAACACAAAAAGCTGCTATTACACAAAATACTGTAGAAGTTGCCCGGGCAATAGGAATTGAGTTGCCAAAAGTGGCACCAATCGCAGCAGTAGAGGTTGTGAATCCAGCGATGCAAGCGACAATTGATGCAGCGATGTTAACACAAATGAATCGCCGTGGACAAATCAAAAATTGTATCGTTGATGGACCACTTGCTTTAGATAATGCAGTATCACAAATTGCAGCAGAGCATAAAGGCATAGTAAGTGATGTAGCAGGTAAGGCAGACATTTTACTCGTCCCAACGATTGAAGCTGGAAATGTGCTATATAAATCACTCGTTTACTTTGCAGATGCAAAAGTAGGAGCAATGATTGCTGGCGCAAAAGCACCGATTGTTTTAACATCTCGTGCTGATTCAGCAGAAACAAAAGTATATTCATTAGCATTGGCAGTTGCGACTGCTTCAAAATAAACCAAAAAGGGTAAAACATTAGGGGGAAACGACAATGACATTAGAAATCTTCGAATACTTAGAAAAATATGATTATGAGCAAGTAGTATTTTGTCAAGATAAAGAATCTGGTTTAAAAGCAATTATTGCAATTCATGATACAACACTTGGACCAGCTCTTGGTGGAACAAGAATGTGGACATATGATTCTGAAGAAGCGGCGATTGAAGATGCATTGCGTCTTGCAAAAGGGATGACATACAAAAATGCAGCAGCTGGTTTAAACTTAGGTGGTGCAAAAACAGTAATTATCGGTGATCCACGTAAAGATAAAAGCGAAGCAATGTTCCGTGCATTAGGACGCTACATTCAAGGGCTAAACGGACGTTACATTACAGCTGAAGATGTTGGTACAACAGTAGATGATATGGATATTATCCATGAAGAAACTGACTTTGTAACAGGTATTTCACCATCATTCGGTTCTTCTGGTAACCCATCTCCAGTAACTGCATACGGTGTTTACCGTGGTATGAAGGCAGCTGCGAAAGAAGCGTTCGGTACAGATAACCTAGAAGGAAAAGTAATCGCTGTTCAAGGTGTTGGTAACGTAGCATATCACCTATGCAAACATTTACACGCTGAAGGAGCAAAATTAATCGTAACAGATATTAATAAAGAAGCTGTACAACGTGCAGTAGAAGAATTCGGTGCATCAGCAGTTGAGCCAAATGAAATTTACGGTGTTGAATGTGATATTTATGCACCATGTGCATTAGGCGCAACAGTTAATGATGAAACTATTCCACAACTTAAAGCAAAAGTAATCGCAGGTTCTGCAAATAACCAATTAAAAGAAGATCGTCACGGTGACATCATTCATGAAATGGGTATTGTATACGCACCAGACTATGTTATTAATGCAGGTGGCGTAATTAACGTAGCAGACGAATTATATGGATACAATAGAGAACGTGCACTAAAACGTGTTGAGTCTATTTATGACACAATTGCAAAAGTAATCGAAATTTCAAAACGCGATGGCGTAGCAACTTATGTAGCAGCAGATCGTCTAGCTGAAGAGCGCATTGCAAGTTTGAAAAACACTCGTAGCACTTACTTACGCAACGGTCACGACATTATTAGCCGTCGCTAATTATTCATATAAAACTTTTACAAAAGGTGTGGTTACCTCTCATGAGGTTTCCACTTCCTTTTGAATTTATTAGTGGAGGTAGCAACATTGTCCTTAAATCGAATTCTTGTTATTAATCCGGGTAGTACATCCACAAAAATTGGTGTTTTTGATAATGAAAGACCCGTTTTAGAAGAAACAATTCGTCATGACGAAGAACAGATTGGAAAATATAAGCGAATCATTGATCAATATGAGTTTCGAAAAGAAACGATTTTAGAAGTTCTACATTCTCACGGTATTAATATTTCAAAATTGAACGCTGTTTGTGGGCGTGGTGGATTACTTCGTCCAATCGAAGGTGGAACGTATACAGTAAATGATGCGATGTTAGAAGATTTAAAAAATGGGTTTAGTGGTCATCATGCTTCAAACCTTGGAGGCATTTTAGCATATGAAATTGCTTCTGGATTAAATATTCCGGCATTCATTGTAGATCCTGTTGTTGTAGATGAAATGGAGCCGATTGCTCGCATAAGCGGTATTGCTGGTATGGAACGTAAAAGTATTTTCCATGCATTAAATCAAAAAGCGGTTGCTCGTAAAGTTGCTGAACAGTTAAATCACAAATACGAGGATTTAAATTTATTAGTTACACATATGGGCGGCGGCATTACAGTTGGTGCTCATAAAAAAGGAAAAGTTATTGATGTTAATAATGGCTTAAACGGAGAAGGACCATTTAGTCCAGAGCGTGCTGGTACAGTACCAGTAGGACAATTAGTTGAAATGTGTTTCTCTGGCGAGTATTATCGTGACGAAATGGTTAAAAAGCTTGTCGGGCAAGGTGGACTTGTAAGTCTTATCGGCACAAATGATGCGATTAAAGTAGAACAAATGGTTGAAAAAGGTGATCCTGAAGCAACTCTGATTTATAAAGCAATGGCATATCAAGTTGCAAAAGAGATTGGCGGAGCTAGCGCTGTACTTCACGGGAAAATCGATGCAATCGTATTAACTGGTGGACTTGCATACAGTAAAATTCTTGTCGATGAAATAAAAGAACGAGTAGATTGGATTGCAGATGTTATCGTACATCCAGGAGAAGATGAATTACAAGCATTAGCAGAAGGAGCACTTCGTGTATTACGTGAAGAAGAAGCTCCAAAAGAATATGTTGTACGTGAAAAAGAAACGGTAGCTAGGGGTTGAGATAATGGCAAAAGAATATGATTTAGTCATCGTTGGCGGCGGTACTGGTGGATATGTTGCTGCTATTCGTGCATCACAACTAGGTTTAAAAACTGCACTTGTTGAAAAAGAAAATCTTGGTGGTACTTGTTTACACAAAGGATGTATTCCTAGTAAAGCTCTTTTACGTAGTGCGGAAGTATACGCAACTGCTAAAAAAAGCGAAGAGTTCGGAGTTATTGCAAGTAATGTAGAACTAAACTTTGCGAAAGTACAAGAGCGTAAAGAGAAAATTGTAACGCAGCTTCATAAAGGCGTTCAACATTTAATGAAACAAGGTAAAATTGATGTGTTTGAAGGTATTGGCCGTATTCTTGGCCCATCTATTTTCTCTCCGATGCCAGGGACAATTTCAGTTGAACTTGCAAGTGGAGAAGAAAATGAAATGTTAATTCCAAAAAATGTACTTGTTGCAACAGGTTCTCGTCCAAATTCATTACCAGGATTAGAGTTAGACGGAGAGTACGTAATGTCTTCAGATCATGCCCTAAAAATGGAAACGCTTCCTAGTTCAATCATTATCGTGGGTGGCGGTGTAATCGGTATTGAGTGGGCATCTATGCTTGCTGACTTCGGTGTAGAAGTTACAGTATTAGAGTATGCGAAAACTATATTACCACTAGAAGATCAGGACGTTTCAAAAGAAATGCAACGTCTATTCAAGAAAAAAGGTATTAAAGTGGTAACTGGTGCAAAAGTATTACCAGAAACATTGGTAAAAGATAATGGAGTAACAATTCAAGCTGAACATAACGGTGAGAATAAAGAATTTAAAGCAGAAAAAATGCTTGTATCTGTAGGAAGACAAGCGAATACGCAAAATATTGGCTTAGAGAATACTGATATCGTTGTGGAAAAAGGATACATTCAAACAAATGAGTTTTATCAAACGAAAGAATCTCACATTTACGCGATTGGAGACGTAATTGGTGGCTTGCAACTTGCTCATGTTGCTTCTCATGAAGGAATTGTTGCAGTAGAACACATTGCAGGTAAAGAAGTTACACCAATTGATTATTCAATGGTATCAAAATGCGTATATAGTAGTCCAGAAGTTGCTTCTGTTGGTTTAACAGAACAAGAAGCGAAAGAAAAAGGCTATAAGTTAAAAGTAGGTAAGTTCTCATTCCGCGCAATCGGAAAGGCACTTGTATACGGAGAATCAGATGGTTTTGTAAAACTTGTAGTCGATGAAGAAACAAATGACATTCTTGGTGTTCATATGATTGGACCACATGTAACAGATATGATTTCTGAAGCTGGTCTTGCAAGAGTACTTGATGCAACACCTTGGGAAGTAGCACATACAATTCATCCGCATCCATCATTATCTGAGGCGATTGGTGAAGCAGCACTAGCTGTAGATGGAAAAGCGTTACACGCATAAAAATGTGGATTTAGGAGGTTATGAAAAATGGCAGAAGTAAAAGAAAAGCGCCATGAAGAGCTTGGCTTAAGTGATGAGCAAGTATTAGAAATGTTCCGTACGATGTTACTTGCACGTAAAATTGACGAACGTATGTGGTTATTAAACCGTGCAGGTAAAATTCCATTCGTAATTTCTTGTCAAGGACAAGAGGCTGCACAAGTTGGAGCAGCGTTCGCTCTTGATAGAGAGAAAGATTATGCATTACCATACTACCGTGATATGGGTGTTGTACTAGCGTTTGGTATGACAGCTAAAGAGCTTATGTTATCTGGTTTTGCGAAAGCTGGAGATCCAAACTCTGGTGGTCGTCAAATGCCTGGTCACTTCGGCCAAAAGAAAAATCGTATTGTTACAGGTTCATCTCCAGTAACAACACAAGTACCACATGCAGTTGGTATTGCGTTAGCTGGAAAAATGGAGAAGAAAGATTTAGTAACGTTCGTTACATTCGGAGAAGGCTCTTCAAACCAAGGTGATTTCCATGAAGGTGCAAACTTTGCTGGCGTACACAAACTACCTGTTATTTTCATGTGTGAAAATAATAAATACGCAATCTCTATTCCAGTTGAAAAACAATTAGCATGTAAAAATGTATCAGATCGTGCAATTGGATATGGTATGCCTGGATATACAGTAGACGGAAACGATCCGCTTGCAGTATATAAAGCAGTAAAAGAGGCAGCAGACCGCGGCCGTCGTGGTGAAGGCCCAACTTTAATTGAAACAGTATCATATCGTTTAACAGCACATTCTAGTGACGATGATGATCGTGTTTATCGTGATAAAGAAGAAGTAGAAGAAGCGAAGAAAAATGATTCAATTATAACATTTGCTGCTTATTTAAAAGAAGTTGGCGTGTTAACTGAGGAATTCGAAAAGCAAATGTTAGATGAAATTATGCATATCGTCAACGAAGCAACAGAATATGCAGAAAATGCTCCGTATGCAGCACCTGAAGATGCATTGAAGCACGTATACGCAGAATAGGGGGGAACGTTTCATGGCTGTAATGTCTTATATTGATGCTATTACATTAGCAATGCGCGAGGAAATGGAACGCGATGAGAAAGTATTCGTTTTAGGTGAAGATGTTGGTAAAAAAGGTGGCGTATTTAAAGCGACACACGGATTATATGATCAATTTGGTGAAGATCGTGCGTTAGATACACCACTTGCAGAATCAGCAATCGCTGGGGTAGCAATTGGTGCGGCAATGTATGGAATGCGTCCAATCGCTGAAATGCAGTTTGCTGATTTCATCATGCCAGCAGTAAACCAAATTGTTTCTGAGGCAGCAAAAATTCGTTATCGTTCTAACAATGATTGGACTTGTCCAATTACAGTTCGTGCGCCATTTGGTGGCGGCGTTCACGGTGCATTGTATCATTCACAATCTGTAGAAGCGATGTTTGCAAACCAACCAGGTTTAAAAATTGTTATCCCTTCTACACCATATGATGCAAAAGGCTTATTAAAAGCTGCAATTCGTGATGAAGATCCAGTATTATTCTTTGAGCATAAACGTGCATATCGCTTAATTAAAGGTGAAGTGCCAGAAGATGATTACGTATTACCAATCGGAAAAGCAGATGTAAAACGTGAAGGTGATGACATTACTGTTATCACGTACGGATTATGTGTCCACTTTGCTCTTCAAGCAGCTGAGAAATTAGCGCAAGATGGCATCTCTGCACACATTCTTGATTTACGTACTGTATATCCATTAGATAAAGAAGCAATTATCGAAGCTGCTTCAAAAACTGGTAAAGTTCTTCTTGTAACAGAAGACAATAAAGAAGGAAGCATTATGAGTGAAGTGGCAGCAATTATCGCTGAAAACTGTCTGTTTGATTTAGATGCACCAATAGCACGTCTTGCAGGCCCAGACGTTCCAGCAATGCCATATGCACCAACAATGGAAAAATTCTTTATGGTAAATCCAGATAAAGTTGAAAAAGCAATGCGTGAACTTGCGGAATTTTAATCGGGGGGACTATACATGGCTGTAGAAAATATTACAATGCCTCAGCTCGGGGAGAGCGTTACAGAGGGTACAATTAGTAAATGGCTCGTTAATGTTGGCGATCACGTAAACAAATATGATCCACTTGCAGAGGTAATGACAGATAAAGTAAATGCAGAAGTACCATCTTCTTTCACTGGTATTGTGAAAGAGTTAATAGCCGGTGAAGGTGATACGTTAGCTGTAGGTGAAGTTGTTTGTGTTATTCAAGTAGAAGGCGCAGATGAAGTAGCAGCAACAGCTGTAGAAGAAAAAACAAAAGAAGAATCAAAAGCAGAAGTAACTACATCTGAAAAAGCACCGAAAGTAAAACAACCAACTGATGGAAAACCACGTTTTTCACCAGCGGTTTTAAAACTTGCGGGTGAGCATAATGTTGATTTAGATTTAGTAGAAGGTACGGGAGCAAATGGCCGTATTACTCGTAAAGATATTTTAAAGCTAGTGGAATCTGGAAACATCCCGCAAGCAGGTGCGAAAAAAGAAGAAGCTGTAGCAGTAGTAGAAGCACGTCCAGAAGCACCAAAAGCAGCGCCGGTAGCGCAAAAAGTAGAAGCTGCGAAACCAGTTTCTGTACCGACAATGCCTGGCGATATCGAAATTCCAGTAACAGGTGTGCGTAAAGCGATTGCAGCGAACATGTTACGTAGTAAACACGAAGCGCCACACGCTTGGATGATGATTGAAGTAGATGTGACAAACCTTGTGTCATACCGTAATTCAATTAAAGGTGATTTTAAAAAGCGTGAAGGATTTAACTTAACGTTCTTTGCTTTCTTCGTAAAAGCAGTAGCACAAGCGTTAAAAGAGTATCCTCAAATCAATTCTATGTGGGCTGGCGATAAAATCGTTCAGAAGAAAGATATTAACCTTTCTATCGCTGTTGCAACAGAAGAAGAGCTATTTGTACCAGTAATTAAGCAAGCGGACGAGAAAACAATTAAAGGTATCGCTCGTGAAATTACAGAACTTGCAGGAAAAGTACGCACGAAATCGTTAAAAGCGGACGAAATGCAAGGCGGAACATTTACAATTAATAACACAGGATCATTCGGTTCTGTTCAATCTATGGGTATTATTAATTACCCACAAGCGGCTATTTTACAAGTAGAATCAATTGTAAAACGCCCAGTAATTATGGATAACGGTATGTTCGGTGCTCGTGACATGGTTAACTTATGTTTATCACTTGATCACCGCGTACTTGATGGTTTAATTTGTGGTAAGTTCTTAGGACGTGTTAAAGAAATTTTAGAAAACATGTCAGAAAACAATACATCTGTATATTAATAAAAAGCTCGCTTATGCGAGCTTTTTATCATCTTATTTCTTCATTTGTATCCTACAATATGTACAAACCTTTTCCCATTAATCTTACAATGAATGATCATGTATAAGGAATTTGCGAAAATACATTGCTGATATATGGTATATAGATATAAAATAAGAAAAGAATAATTTTTTTGGCAAATCTTACTGATGAAACTGTAGTATAATATATTGTATTGTATGAAAAAGAGAGTTATTCTATATAAGTGTTTTATAGATAATGTGTAATCAGTCGTCAAAACATGAAGAATGTTGACTCCTGGTTTTTTATTTTGCTGTAACAATGTTTCAGGAGGATGTCATGAAAAGAAGTACCGAGTTTCTAAAAAGTTTAGATGTAAAATTAATTTTAATTTTGTGTGCATTATGTGTTACGAGTATAGCCGCTATATATAGCAGTCAGCAAACCGGACAGTATGGAGATGCAAACTTTGCTGCGAAACAGGGTTTGAACTACATAATTGGGGCTGTATTGTTATTGCTTGTTGCAAGCATCGACTTAGATCAATTGCAAAAATTGTCTTGGCCGCTTTATATAGTTGGGTTTGGTTCACTTATTCTTTTGAAAATACTACCGGTTTCCACTTTCACACCTGAAAAATTAGGTGCAAAAAGATGGTTCGTTTTTCCATTGGTTGGACAAATCCAGCCATCTGAGTTTTTCAAAATTTCATTGCTTCTACTAGTTGCAAGTTTAGCGGTGAAACATAATGCTCAGTATATGGCCCGGACATTCCAGACTGATTTAAAATTGGTCGGGAAGGTTATGTTAGTATCTCTTCCACCTATGGCCGTTGTATATAGCCAACCAGACACAGGAATGGTGTTCTTATATGCAGCAGCTATCGCATGTATTTTATTCATGTCAGGAATTCAAAAGAAATTAATTGCGATATGTACAGTAATTCCAGTGACAATATTGTCTACATTAATATTTATATTTGTAAAATACCCAGACTTCTTCTTTAATAAACTGGTTACTTTACTAAAACCTCACCAACAATCACGTATTTTAGGTTGGTTAAATCCATTT
Source organism: Bacillus cereus group sp. MYBK30-2 (assembly GCF_051915945.1). Lineage (NCBI taxonomy): Bacteria > Bacillati > Bacillota > Bacilli > Caryophanales > Bacillaceae > Bacillus > Bacillus cereus group sp. MYBK30-2. The sequence continues at coordinate 823,696 of NZ_JBQAFR010000002.1, read as the reverse complement.
GAAAATGTAGATCAAGGCTATCAAACGCAGCAATCGATTTTAGCTGTAGGTAGTGGAGGTATGGAAGGTAAAGGGTACGGTGCAGGGAGCGTCTATATTCCAGAGAAACACACTGACTTTATATTCGCTACAATTGCTGAAGAAGGTGGATTTATAGTAGCAGCACTAGTTGTGTTCTTGTTCCTGTTACTACTTTATCGAACAATTATTATTGGTTATTCTGCTGATAATTTATTTGGTACATTATTATGTGCTGGATCAATAGGAATACTAACGGTTCAAATATTCCAAAATATTGGTATGATCGTTGGGTTAATGCCTGTAAAAGGTATCGCACTACCTTTCTTATCATATGGGGGAAGCTCCTTATTCTCGAATATGATTATGATGGGACTCATATTATCGGTACGGAAAACGTATAAAAAATATATGTTTTCCGTTAAGTAACAAAAAGCTGGTTCGTTTAAAAACGAATCAGCTTTTTTTACATATATGCTCTTAAACGTTGCAAACTAAAACAAAATTGTAGTTTGCAACGTTTAAGGGGTGCAAAGTTATGTATATACATATTTTTGAAGGAGCACGGCATATTTCTAATGGGGAATGGATTATTCGGGCAGTTATAGCTTATATATTTTTAATTTTAGTTGCGAAATTGATGGGACAAAGGTCCATTGCACAACTTCGCTTTTTAGATGTTGTATTAGTGTTATTGCTTGGTGGGAATATTTCTAATGCACTATCCGATGAAAAGGTCGGATTACTTGGTTCAATGATTACAACTTTTATACTAGTTGTATTACATATTGTAAGCTCTGTTTTAATGTTGAAATGGGATAGGTGGAGACGTTTTTTAGAGCCTGCGCCAGTTATTCTTATACACAATGGTTCCATTGATTTTAGCAATTTGAAAAAAGCGAGAATTACGGCAGAATATTTATTTTCGGAACTTCGCATGCGAAATGTGAGCGATATTCAAACGATTAAATTAGCATTATGGGAAGCAAGTGGTGTTGTTTCTATATTTCAGTATCCAGAATATGAAGCAGTTTCTCGGCTTGATCTTAAAGTGGCGGGGAAAAAATCTCCAGTTGCTTTTATTTTAGTGAAGGATGGTAGAATTCAACAGGATGTACTCGCTTTATTAGGAAAAACAGAAGAGTGGGCGAAAGAGTTTTTAGAGAAGAGTGCGGAAATCGAATCCATTATGTTAGCTACAGTAGATGAAGCACATAAAATAAATATTTTGTTAAAAAAATGAAAAATATACGCATTTTGTCGTTTCATACATATGATACAATAGTGTGGACAACGAAAAAGGAGGCGATACGATGGGATATGTAGAAGAATTACGAAAAATAGTTGGTCATCGCCCTTTAATTTTAGTTGGAGCTGTTGTACTCGTTATAAATGAAAGTGGATATGTTTTATTACAGCAACGAACAGAGCCGTACGGAAAATGGGGGCTGCCTGGCGGGCTAATGGAGCTTGGTGAATCACCAGAAGAAACCGCTTACCGCGAAGTATATGAAGAGGCAGGAATAGAAGTTAAGAATTTACGATTAATCAATGTATTTTCTGGAGCGAATTATTTTACCAAATTAGCAAACGGTGATGAATTTCAATCCGTAACAACCGCCTATTATACCGATGAATACGAAGGAAATTTTGTTATGAATAAAGAAGAAGCTGTTCAGCTTAAGTTCTTTCCAGTAACAGAGCTACCTGACTATATTGTAGGGTCACATAAAAAAATGATTGTTGAATATATGAAAATTATGGGAAAAAAGATATAATAGTAGTGAAAGAAATACAAAAACACAGCTCTGGTTGGTAGTCCAGGCGCATGATTTCATGTCAGTAACCTTCCCCTCCGGGATGTCCGGTATTTCTAATTTTGCTAAGGAGGGGCTGTCAATGGAGTTGACAGTATATCATGATGGTCAATTTTTTGTAGGAATTATTATGCGCCAAGAAAAAGGAAAATTGCATGGAGCCAGGTATATTTTTGGGACGGAACCATCAGATGAAGAAGTACTTATATTTGTAAATGGTCCCATGTTAGCGTATTTCCAGCGCTTTGCAAGATGTGGTGTGGAGATTAAAGATAAACAGCGTCCGAAAAGTATTAAGCGTATCATAAGGCAAGCTGCTAAAGAATTAAATGTAAAACGTTATACAAAGGCGCAAGAGGCAATTACTTTATCGTATGAGTTGCATAAACAAGAAAAGAAAGTGCAATCTAAAGAGAAACGAGAAGCTGAAAAGCAAAGAAGACGTTTTATAAAAGTACAAAAGGCAAAGCAAAAACATCGAGGTCATTAAGAAAAGGTGTTAGAGCAAGAGCTCTAACACCTTTTCTATGCTTAAATACAAGTAAACTTACTTGTATTTTCTAAACATTAACTGGTAAGATACAAATAGGTAGAATTAGAGGAGGGAACACATTGATTAACTTTAACTTTTTTATGAACGATGTTGTCCGTCAAGCGCGTGAAGAGATTGTCTCTGCGGGATATACAGAATTGACGACACCAGAAGCAGTTGAAGAAGCATTTAAAAGAAATGGTACAACACTTGTAATGGTAAACTCTGTATGTGGTTGTGCAGGCGGTATTGCTCGCCCTGCTGCTGCACATTCCGTACATTATGATAAACGTCCTAACCACCTTGTAACGGTATTTGCGGGTCAAGATAAAGAAGCTACAGCAAGAGCTCGTGAATATTTTGAGGGATATCCACCTTCATCTCCATCATTTGCTTTATTGAAAGATGGAAAAATTGTAACGATGGTAGAACGTCATGAAATTGAAGGTCATGAACCAATGCAAGTAATTGCAAAACTACAATCTTACTTCGAAGATAATTGCGAAGAACTATAAGGAAGAGAAAAAGCGGTACGTCCACGATTAAGTGGATGTACCGCTTTTTTATTTAGTTTTTATAATGATCGAACATGCATAAGAATGTTATTTTATGCATGTTTTTATGCGTTATGAATGACGGTAATAATGTTTTTGTGTTTATTTTTATTTTAAATATTGCATAAAAATAAAAGTACTGATACAATACTAACAACGAATAAATATTCTATTAAACTTTTAAATATACATTATTAGGGGGAAGAAGGATGAAGAAGTTATTATCAATATCATTTGCACTTATTTTAATTGTAAGTATGTTTAGTGCCTGTAGTAAAGGGGATTCAAAGGCAACTAACGCAGGTAACACGAATAAGAAAGTACTCGTTATGGGGACTTCAGCAGACTATAAACCGTATGAATACGTGGAAGCATCAAAAAGTGATGAAATTATCGGCTTTGATGTTGATATTGCAAAATATATCGGAAAAGAACTTGGATATGAAGTGAAAGTGAAAGATATGGATTTTGGTGGTTTATTAGCATCTCTTAACTCAGGAAAAGTTGATTTTGTTATGGCGGGTATGACGCCAACTGCAGAGCGTAAAAATAATGCTGATTTCACAGACATTTATTTTGTTGCTAAAAACATGATCGTGTCAAAAAAAGATTCCAATATTAAATCGTTAGAAGATTTAAAAGGGAAAAAAATAGGGGTACAAACAGGGTCAATTCAAGAAGAAAAGGCAAAAGAATTTCAAAAACAAGTCGATTTCAAAGCCGAGGGACGTGACCGTATACCGGAAATCGTACAAGAAATTAAAGCTGGCCGTTTTGACGCAGCCATTTTAGAAGATACAGTAGCTAAAAATTATTTAGAAAAAATGAAAGAATTACAAGGAATTGAAATTCAAGAAGCACCAGAAGAAGTAGGTGCAGCAATTGCCCTTCCGAAAAATAGTGATAAAACAGCAGAATTTAATAAAGTAATTAAGAAAATGCAAGAGAATGGAGAAATGGATAAATTAGTGAAGAAATGGTTTGGCAGCGCGAAATAAGCTGCCTTTCACTTTTCTGTGAGGGGAATGAAAAGGATGAATCTAGATTTTTCGGCGATTACGCCTTCTATACCATATATATTAAAAGGCTTAGAAGTTACATTGAAAATTGTGGCTGTATCAGCTTTAGCAGGATTTATTTTAGGAACGTTATTAGCGCTTTGTAAAATTGCTAGAATACGAGTATTAAATATTGTAGCAGATATTTATACATCAATATTTCGTGGCACACCGCTTGTATTGCAATTAATGATTATTTATTTCGGTGTCCCGCAAATGATTGGTTATGATATACCTGCCTTTTTAGCAGCTGTACTTGCATTTAGTTTAAATTCAGGGGCATACATGTCAGAAGTAATTCGTGCCGGAATTCAAGCGGTCGATAAGGGACAAACTGAAGCGGCGATGGCTTTAGGTATTCCTTACGGGAAAATGATGAGAAATATAATTTTACCTCAAGCATTAAAAAATATATTACCAGCACTTGTAAATGAATTTGCGACTCTTACGAAAGAATCGGCTGTAGTAACTGTAATTGGAGCAACAGATTTAATGCGTCGTGCTTACATTGTAGGCGGTGAAACATTTAAGTATTTAGAGCCATTACTGTTTGTTGGACTTGTTTATTATATGTTAGTAATTATTCTTACATTAGTTGGGAAGGCAATTGAAGGGAGAATGAAGAAAAGTGATTAAAATTGACAACCTTCATAAATCATTTGGAAAAAATGAAGTATTAAAAGGGATCACGACAACGATTGAAAAAGGAGAAGTTGTTGCAATTATCGGACCGTCAGGATCTGGTAAGTCAACATTTTTACGTTGCATGAATGTATTAGAAGCACCGACAGATGGTCACATTTGGATTGGAACGGAAGAAGTAACGAATCCGAAAACAAATATTATGCACGTTCGTGAAAATGTCGGAATGGTATTTCAACATTTTCATTTATTCCCTCATATGACTGTATTAGAGAATATTACGTATGCTCCTATTAATGTAAAAGGTATAGCGAAGCAAGAGGCTGAAAGGAAAGCTGAGAAGCTTCTAGAAAAAGTAGGGTTATTAGATAAAAAAGCTGCGTATCCGAATCGTCTTTCAGGGGGACAAAAGCAACGTGTAGCAATTGCAAGAGCACTGGCGATGGAACCGGAAGTTATGCTATTTGATGAACCGACATCAGCGCTAGATCCAGAAATGGTGAAAGAAGTGCTAGAAGTTATGAAATCATTAGTTACGACAGGAATGACGATGGCGATTGTTACGCATGAAATGGGATTTGCAAAAGAAGTAGCAGACCGCGTTCTCTTTTTAGATGGTGGAAAACTTGTAGAAGATAGCAATCCGGAAGAGTTTTTTACGGCACCAAAAAGTGACCGTGCAAAAGAATTTTTGCAAAAGATATTGTAATATGTAAAGGTTACGTAAATAATAAGTAGAAAAAGGATGACATCGCGTCATCCTTTTTTTATACTATCTTTAAATACGTTTATACATATAGGAGTAATGATATGTTTAAAATTGGATATAGAACAGTGAAAACAGCGCTTGGAACAGGTGCGGCAGTTTTTATTGCTCAGCTATTAGGGTTAGAATTTTATAGCTCAGCTGGTATTTTAGTCATTTTATGCGTACAAAACACGAAACGTAAATCAGTTCAAGTATCGTTGCACCGTTTTTTAGCTTGCGTATTATCGATGGTATTCGCGTTTTGCATTTTTGAAACGGTTGGCTATACACCACTTGCGATTAGCTTATTACTGCTTACCTTTATTCCGACTGCAGTTATGTGCAAAATTCAAGAAGGTATTGTCACGAGTTCAGTTATTGTTATGCATCTGTACTCATTAAAGCAAATTACATGGTCTATAGTTGGTAATGAAATTGCTATATTAACGATTGGAATTAGTGTCGCTTTATTAGTAAACATGTACATGCCAAGCAGTGAGAATAAACTGAAAGAGTATCAAGAGAAAATAGAAGAGCATTTCAAAACAATTTTGTTTGAAATGGTTGTTTATTTAAGAAATCGCGATAGTAATTGGAGTGGAGCAGAATTAATTGAAACAGAGACGATGTTGAAAGAAGCGAAAGATTTATCATTTAAAAAGCTTGAGAATGAGTTTATGCGTGAAGATGACTATTATTACCGTTATTTTGATATGCGCATGCAGCAATTTGAAATTTTAGAGCGGATGATACCATTAGCTGCGTCACTATCGTGGACGTATGAACAAGCCGATATGATTGCAGACGTAATCGAAAATATAGGGAATTCCATTCGTCCTGAAAGTACAGGGGTCATTTCGTTAAGACAACTTCAAGAAATGCGAGAAGTGTTTAGAGAAATGCCGCTACCAGTCACGCGAGAAGAATTTGAAATACGTGCGAAACTCGTTCAACTTGTGTATGAAATGGAGCAATATCTACTCATTAAAAGTCGGTTTAAGGGAAAGGATAATATAAAAGAACTTATATAGAAGGCAGGAATTATTGATGCCGTATCTTCTCTCTTTATTATTATGTCTTTCTTTATCACCGATTTGGCCTCTTGGTGATAATCCTCGTGCTGGGGATCCTTTTATAATTGTAAATAAGGCGACGAATAAACTAGCTTACATTGACGATGGGAAGATTCAAAAGGTTTTTCCAGTAGCGACGGGGAAAACAAATGAATTAACACCAGAAGGAACTTTTGATATTGTATTGAAAGCGAAGAATCCGTATTATATTGCGAAGGATATTCCTGGGGGGTCTCCGAAAAATCCACTTGGATCGAGGTGGATGGGATTTAACGCAAAAGGAACTGACGGAAGTAAATATGGGATACATGGGACAAATCAGCCTAGTTCAATTGGAAAGTATATTTCACAAGGATGTATAAGAATGAAGAAACAAGATGTGGAATATTTGTTTGATCGTATTCCAATTGGAACGAAAGTATGGATTGTGAAATCGAAGAAATCATTTCAGCAATTGGCGAAGGAAAAAGGAGCCATTGCATTCAGAGAAGTCAACGAGAAGTTGGCTTTTTCTTTTATCCCGCTATTTGCGAGCAGTAAGATCCCCACCTCAAAATATGGCTAAAGCAAAGAAGTTAGGGGGGAGTAGGGTTGCCCGTAAAAGTCCGATTGGTGTGGGCTAATAATCAGTGTGTTATGAACAAAAGCCCAACTGATTAAAGTTTCACTTTATTAAGTTGTCTTGACATGTGTACATAACCATGCGTTAATGAGAATATACAAAGATAACTAAGTAAAGGGGTTGCTCATATGTATTTGAATCCAAAAATTTCTTATATGCAGTTTTGTGTTGGTTTTCTATTTGTCATTACATTCATATTAGCAACCTTTAATATATGCTCTTACGTAGTATCAATTGTATTGATGGCATTACTTAATTTTACTTTCGTCATTGGGGCATTTCAGCAAAAACAGTACACGAGTTTTGTAATAGCACTTGTAATGGCCTTTTCCTTTAGCATTGTAGCGATTGTACTATATATAAAATAAGAATATTCATACAAAGTAGGCTATCTCGATTTCGAGATGGTCTATTTTGTATGAATAGAAAGTAAAAAAAGGACGAGTGAATCGTCCTTTTTACCAAAACATACTTGCGCCAGTAAGTAATGTTGTTACAAGCATAGAAATTAACATTATATAAACCATAATTTTTTGAGCTTTTTTATGCATCGTTAAGCCTCCTTGCAAATCAGTACAATTTCATTGTAACGAGAAATGAAATTGTGGACAAGGGGAGAGAAAGGACAAATTTCGGGAAGGGGTTGCAAAATATAACAGGAAATTTGGGTATGCGTGGAGAATATATTAAAAGATAGATTGTGAGTTTTTGTTATGCAAGCTGAAGAATGGAGATACGATGATGAAAATATACGAAACAGATCGCTTACATTTAAGGGAAATTGATGAGTCGTATGCAGAAAAAGTTCTTCAATATTACGACAGAAATCGTGAGTTTTTAAAGGCGTGGGAAGAATATAGACCAGATGATTTTTTTACGTTAGACTATCAAAAGAAAAGGTTACAAAAGGATAGAAGAGAGTTCGTGGAAGGTAAAATCATTCGATTATGGATTTTTAAAAAGGGTGATGATACGAAAGTTATTGGGTGTATTTCATTTAATCTAATTGTTCGTGGAATTTATCAATCTTGTGTACTTGGTTATAAATTAGATAAGGAAGAACTGAATAAAGGTTATACAACAGAAGCGCTTAGAAAAGCAATTCAAATTACCTTTGAAGAATTTCATTTACACCGTATAGAAGCACCGATTATGCCACGAAACTTAGCATCTATACAAGTAGTGACAAAGATAGGGTTTCAATATGAAGGCGTATCTCGCAAAATGTTGATGGTAAATGGAGTTTGGGAAGATCATATGCGTTGGGTGCTATTAAACGAGTAATAGAAAGCAGATGGGTATCTAGATGTGTGAACCATCTGTTTTTTGTCTTGTATTTCGAAACTTTTGCGAAATTCTGTTATAATTAATATTGTTACATACATAATGGTAGTGCAGGAGGCGCAGTCTTATGATTAATCAAGAACGTTTAGTAAATGAATTTATGGAGTTAGTACAGGTAGATTCTGAAACAAAATTTGAAGCAGAAATTTGCAAAGTGTTAACAAAGAAATTTACTTCTTTAGGTGTAGAAGTATTTGAAGATGATACAATGGGTGTGACTGGTCACGGTGCAGGTAACTTAATTTGTACTTTACCAGCAACAAAAGATGGTGTTGATACAATTTATTTCACTTCTCATATGGATACAGTAGTTCCTGGTAATGGAATTAAGCCTTCTATTAAAGATGGATATATCGTATCAGATGGTACTACAATTTTAGGAGCGGATGATAAAGCTGGATTAGCATCTATGTTTGAAGCAATTCGTGTTTTAAAAGAGAAAAACATCCCTCACGGTAAAATTGAATTTATTATTACAGTTGGGGAAGAATCTGGTCTTGTTGGTGCAAAAGCATTAGACCGCGAGCGCATTACAGCAAAATATGGTTATGCATTAGATAGCGATGGAAAAGTTGGGGAAATCGTAGTTGCAGCACCAACACAAGCGAAAGTGAATGCTATCATTCGTGGGAAAACAGCTCACGCTGGCGTAGCCCCAGAAAAAGGTGTATCTGCAATTACTATCGCAGCGAAAGCGATTGCAAAGATGCCACTTGGCCGTATCGATTCTGAAACAACTGCAAATATTGGACGTTTTGAAGGTGGTACACAAACAAATATCGTTTGCGATCATGTTCAAATCTTTGCAGAAGCTCGTTCTTTAATAAATGAGAAAATGGAAGCACAAGTTGCAAAAATGAAAGAAGCATTTGAAACAACTGCAAAAGAAATGGGCGGTCAAGCAGATGTTGAAGTAAAGGTTATGTATCCAGGATTTAAATTCGCTGATGGTGATCACGTTGTAGAAGTAGCGAAACGTGCAGCTGAAAACATCGGTCGTACACCTTCTCTTCACCAAAGTGGTGGAGGAAGTGATGCGAACGTAATCGCCGGACATGGTATCCCAACAGTTAACTTGGCAGTTGGTTATGAAGAAATTCATACAACAAATGAAAAAATTCCTGTTGAAGAATTAGCGAAAACAGCAGAATTAGTTGTAGCTATTATTGAAGAAGTAGCGAAGTAATAAAGTAAAAAAGACGTGTGAACCAACTATGGTTTACACGTCTTTTTTTATTTTGATTCAAGTGCTTTTACAAGGCGGATAAGCCAGTATAAGAAGATCCATGGCAATATATCAGTTGTTACAAAACGTATGAAATGAGAGAAGATTCCTGAAACATGAATGTTGATGCTAAAAAGAGGAAGTAACAAATAATTAATTGCAAGGATTATAATAATGATAATAAATACATTATTGAGTTTATTGTGTTGTTTCATAACAATCCACTTCCTTTACAATAAAATCCATTTTTTCATAAAGTATAGCAAAAATAAAGATGAAAAAGAATAAGTAATTATTATATTGTGCATGAATTTGGTATAATGAAGGAACGAATGTTCTTGGAGGAGGGTGGTATTATGCGAGAAATGTATCCGAAAAATGGTCGTGTTATTTTACATGTAGATATGAATTGTTTTTTCGCATCTGTTGAAATTGCCCATGATCCACCATTAAAAGGAAAGCCATTAGCGATTGCCGGGAATGAAAAAGAGAGAAAAGGGATTATCATAACATGTAGTTATGAAGCGAGAGATTATGGAATACGTACGACGATGCCCCTTTGGGAAGCAAAGCGATTATGTCCGCAACTAGTTGTAAGGCGTCCTAACTTTACATTATATCGCGAAGCCTCATTTCAAATGTTTCAAATCCTTTCCCGTTTTACAGAAAAGATACAACCAGTTTCTATAGATGAAGGGTATTTAGATATTACAGATTGCTATGTGCTAGGTTCGCCTCTTGAAATAGCAAAGATGATTCAACAAGCGTTATTAACAGAGTTACAGCTTCCGTGTAGCATTGGCATTGCTCCAAATCTTTTCTTAGCAAAGACTGCTTCTGATATGAAAAAGCCACTTGGTATTACAGTGCTTAGAAAACGTGATATCCCAGAAGTCATTTGGCCACGACCAGTTGAAGCGATGCATGGAATTGGAGAGAAAACAGCTGAAAAACTAAAAGATATTCATATAAATACAATTGGACAGTTAGCAAAAGGAGACGAGCATATCATTCGCGCTAAAATTGGAAAGCACGGTGTTGATTTACAAAAGCGTGCAAAAGGTATGGATGATAGGGATGTTGATCCGAATCAAATGGGACAACATAAAAGTGTTGGAAATTCGATGACTTTCTCAAAGGATATGGATGAAGAGAAAGAATTGCTTGATATGTTAGGGCGACTGTCGGGCTCAGTGAGTAATAGACTACAAAAGCGAACTCTTGTCAGCTATAATATCCAAATTATGATTAAATACCATGATAGGCGGACGGTAACACGAAGCAAACAATTGAAAAATGCAATTTGGGAAGAACGTGATATATTTCAAGCTGCATCACGTTTGTTGAAACAACATTGGGATGGTGATTCCATTCGTTTATTAGGTGTTACAGCTACTGAATTGGAGTGGAAGACAGATTCGGTCAAACAGTTAGATTTGTTTTCATTCGAAGAAGATGCGAAAGAAGAGCCGCTACTTGCTGTTATTGATCAGATTAATGATAAGTATGGAACACCTCTTTTACAGCGAGGTAGTCAATTATTGCGTAAGCAAGAGAAGTCGTTTCAGCAAAAACTAGAAAATAAATTTATGTAGAAGGTGCTATGAATATAAAACCTTCCTTTTTAGATGGAAAAGAGAATCCGGCCATGAGAAGAAGCGGTCAGAACCTTTTTCAGCCCCATGCCAAGTTAAAACAAAAAGATCGAACGAGTATGGATTACTTTAAGTTATTCCAAGCAGTAGCTAATAACTTGAAAATAAAAAATGGGTGTATGTAGAAGGTGTCATGAATATAAAACCTTCTTTTATATTCATGACACCTTTATGATTTAACTTGCTTCTAAATCTAGTGAAGTTTTCCAGCCAGCGGCAGTAACACCAGATTCTAAAAGCATTCTACTTACTATTTTTTCGATTAAGACAGCTGCATTTGTATTGCAATGTAATGTAGCTTGTATAGATACTTTTTGGTTAGAATCAACGTCTTCACTGTACAATTCTTTTAAACCGATACCTTCTGAACTTACCATGTGCATGAGAAGAAAACGAATATGTGCTTCATTTTCTTCTGAACAAGTAAGAGAAAGTAAGTAGTTTGTTTGCTCGGGTACATCTTCTTTTGATTTATTATTCATAAATAGAGCGATTGGGCGTAGTAGTATATTTGCTAGTAAGACGCCGGCTGCACCTAGCATAGCTGCAACGAGGAAGCCAGCGCCTGTAAGAGTACCTACAGCAGCTGCACACCATAAAGTTGCCGCTGTATTTAACCCTCTAATACTAAAACCGTCACGAATAATAACACCGCCTCCTAAAAAGCCAATACCACTCACAACTTGAGCAGCGATACGTGATGGGCTAGCTTCATGATCAAGCATGACGGATAATAAAACAAATATACAGGCACCAAGTGATACGAGAGCGTTTGTTCGTAGCCCAGCCATTCGATGTCTCCATTGTCTTTCCATGCCGATGCAAGCTCCTACAATGATTGCTATAAATAATCTTAATACGATTTCATACCATACCATCATGGTCACCTCCATATATTAATGGTCATTTTATGTTTTTTAAAGAATGAGTGGGAAAAATAACCACTCATTCTTATTTTTACAACCAGCTATGAAACTTTTTAATATAAAGTTTTTTCAGGAATTGTGTTAAGAAAGCATAACCTAATAATATTCCTATTAACCATGGGAAGTAGCTTAGTGGTAATGCTTGTAAACCAACTGCTGCACCAAGTGGTGAGAACGGAATGTAGATACCAATCGCCATAATACAAGCAGTTAATAAGAGAACTGGTATTGATGCAGTACTTTGAATGAATGGAATCTTCTGTGTTCTGATCATGTGAACAATTAATGTTTGCGTTAGTAACCCAACGACAAACCAACCAGATTGGAATAGCGATTGTTCTCCAGGTGTATTTGCACCGAATACATTCCACATGACAACGTATGTGATAATATCGAATATAGAGCTAATTGGGCCGATACAAATAATGAAATTACGTAAGTTTGCAGTATCCCATTTTCTTGGTTTTTCTAAAAATTCTTTATCCATCTTATCCCATGGAATAGAAAGTTGAGAAAAATCGTAAAGTAGGTTTTGAATTAATAGATGAATTGCAAGCATCGGTAAAAATGGAATGAAAGCACTCGCCACTAATACACTAAATACATTTCCAAAATTAGAGCTAGCTGTCATTTTTATATATTTTAAAATATTGCCGAACGTAGTGCGACCTTCTAAAATGCCTGCTTCTAATATAGTTAAACTTTTTTCAAGTAGGATAATATCGGAAGATTCTTTTGCAATATCAGTAGCAGTATCAACAGATATCCCAACGTCAGCATCACGTAGTGCAACGGCATCGTTAATACCATCCCCCATATAACCTACAGTATGACCATTCCCTTGTAATACGCGAATGATGCGAGATTTTTGCATTGGATTTAGTTTTGCGAACACTGTTGTTTCTTCTGCTAGTTTTGCTAATGCTTTATCTGGTAAAGAATCAATTTCGTAACCGAGGACAGGCTCCCCTATATTTAATCCAACTTCCTTGCAAACTTTTTTTGTAACAATTTCGTTATCGCCAGTTAAGATTTTCACTTGTACGCCGTGTTTATGCAATGCTTGAATTGCAGAAGCAGCAGATGGTTTTGGTGGATCTAAAAAGCCGATATATCCAGTAAGAATCATAGCGGATTCATCTTGTACTGCATAAGCTTTATAATCAGGTTTGTTATCTTTCTTGTATGCTACAGCGATGACACGCATTCCTTCACTATTTAAAGTTTCGCTAAGGTGTTTTACATTTTCTCTCACTTCTTCAGTAAGAGGGACAATTTGCCCATCCACTTCAGTGTAGTTGCAAATTGATAAGATTTCTTCTACGGCACCTTTACAAACCATTGTATGTTCACCTGAAATCTCTTTCACGATGACAGACATACGACGGCGAGCAAAATCAAATGGAATTTCATCTAGTTTTTGAAAAGCTGATGGATCAAATTTATGGTTTTCCTCTGTATGTTCAATGACAGCTTTATCTATTAAATTTTTCAATCCAGTTTGATAGAAGCTATTTAAATATGCAAATTGTAAGACGCGATTACATTCATTTCCATTAGGATCTAAATGACGAACAAGGACAACTTTATCTTCTGTTAAAGTTCCAGTTTTATCTGTACAAAGGATGTTCATAGCACCTAAGTTTTGAATAGAGTTTAGCTGTTTTACAATTACTTTTTGCTTAGACATGTTAACGGCACCTTTAGCTAAATTAGCAGTTACAATCATTGGTAACATTTCAGGTGTAAGACCAACTGCAACGGCAATAGCAAAGAAGAAAGCTTCTTGCCAATCTCCTTTTGTGAATCCATTAATGAGAAGGACAATAGGTGCCATAATAAGCATGAATGTGATTAAGAGCCAACTTACTTTGTTTACGCCTTTATCAAAGCTTGTTTCTGCACGTTTTCCGATAACCTTTTTTGCCAAAGAGCCGAAATACGTATCCGTACTTGTTGAAACGACAACAGCTTTTGCGCTACCGCTAACAATATTTGTACCCATGAAGCAAAGGTTTTCCATATCGAGTGGATTGTAATTTTTTTTCATGTTTTTCGGTAATATATGTTTATTTTCCGTATGATAGCAGTTTTCATATTTTTCTACCGGAAGTGCCTCGCCTGTTAAGGAAGACTGATTTACAAATAAATCTTTAGCCGATAAGATACGCACATCAGCTGGAACGATATCACCAGCTGAAAGTGAAATGATATCACCAGGTACAAGTTCTTCAATTGGGATTTCCGTTGTATGGTTACGATTTAAATTCATTACGTTTTTTGTTTCGTGTATAAATCCATTTATTCTAGAGACGCTTGCAGTTGTTCGAACCATAGCTTTTAACTTATCTGCAGCTTTTTGAGAACGAAATTCTTGAAAAAAACGAATCGTTGCACTTAGTAGTACCATCACAGATACGACAATTGTTCCTTGTATGTCATCTGTGAAAAAAGAGAGTGCTCCAAGAGCTAACAAAACAAAAATAAATGGGTTTTTAAATGCTAGCAGAAATTGAATATACCACGGCAATGTTTTATTATGAGCAATTTCGTTCGGACCATATAAAGAAAGTCTACGAGACGCTTCTTGTTTAGAGAGTCCATCTTGTGTTGTGTCTAGAAGTTTTAACGCAGAGTTTACATCTTGCGTTGCAACTTCCACTAATAATTCGTTATTTGTTTTCATGCTATCTTGATCGTAAGCATGCTTCGTTTCTTGTCTTTGTAAATTTAACATTGGTAGTTCCTCCTTTTTCATGAAGGAGGAAACAATCTGTTACTCGACTATATTAAACAGGGAGGAACAGCTTCTTTCCTACCTACATGATGAAATATTAACGTAAAACATATGGGTATCTGGGCCGAATCATCACTTGCCACTGTTCCTCACCTCCGTACAATTAGTAGTTTCTAAATATGCTATGTTTGTTTCATAGTAAGGTGCATAAAGATATAAAAAAGGCCTTTACTCAAAACGAGTAAAGGTCTGAATTCGCAGTTAAAAAGAGTCAACAACAAAGACTGTTATTAAACATAGATAAAAACAGTTTTTGTGTATGACAAAACATACGCACCTCTCCCTCGTTGAGTTTTAGCACTGTATAGCATAGGTACTGAAACCAGCTACGTTAAGAAAGGCCTTCATTCCGACCTTTCCTGTTGACCCATTGGCGTCTCTCGACATTTTTGGGCAGCAGCGTTTCTCTATACAGGAGCCTCACCTAACAGAGACCATATTCAATTACAAGTTGAATATTAGCACTGTAAATTTGTAGTGTCAATATCTTTTTTGTCTCTTTTTTTTGAAAAATTAAATAGATTCATGATGGCTATATAGTAGGAAATAAGAGGTGTTTTTTTGGAAATAAGGTGGGGAATAAATACTTTAATGGATATAATAAAAAGCACTGATTACAGTGCTTTTTATTATAGATTATGAGATTGTAGGATTTTCAAAAATAACAATTTCTGAGCTGTTTGTTGTTGCAATGCGTTGTGCGTAATATGTTAAAGCTGAAGAAATATATGTTGGTAACGTCTCATTTGTATGTGATGTTGTATATTCATGAATTAATTCTTTTAAAGTCGTCCATTCTAGTTGTGCTGGGTGATCAGAAACGAAAGAACTTACCCAGCGATCAAATGAAGATGAAAAATCAGTTTGTAAACGAAATACTTCTTTCATAATAAAATGCTCCCTTTATATGTGATATAGTTATATTACTACAAAACACGAACGATTGTTAAGTTTTTTATTTTTAATGTTCGTGTTATATAGTTGTCTAGATGATCGGTTATGTAAATTCAATTTGCCATTTGAAATAACATTCCGTAAGATGAAGAGTAGATTATATAAAGAGCTGGAGGAAAGAAAGTGGAATTTGTATTTTTAGGAACTGGTGCAGGTGTTCCTTCAAAAGGAAGGAACGTTTCAGCAATCGCCTTACAATTGTTAGAAGAACGAGGGCAAACGTGGCTATTTGACTGTGGTGAAGCGACTCAGCATCAAATTTTACATACATCTGTGCGCCCACGACGCATTGAAAAAATTTTTATTACGCATTTACATGGAGATCATATTTTTGGCTTGCCGGGTTTATTAGGGAGCCGTTCTTTCCAAGGAGGAACAACGCCGTTAACGGTGTATGGACCGAAAGGAATTAAACAATTTATTGAAGTAGCGTTATCGGTAAGTACGACACATGTAAAATATCCACTTGAAATCGTTGAGATTACAGAAGAAGGCATTGTGTTTGACGATAATGAATTCTATGTAGAAACAAAAAGGTTATCACATGGAATTGAATGTTTCGGATATCGTATTGTAGAAAAAGATATACAGGGAGCTCTTTTAGTGGATAAGCTGCTGGAAATTGGCGTGAAACCTGGTCCGATTTTTAAACGCTTAAAAGATGGTGAAGTAGTTGAATTAGAGAACGGTACTGTACTAAGTGGAAAAGATTTTATCGGTCCACCTCAAAAAGGGAGAGTTATTACAATTTTAGGCGATACACGATATTGCGAAGCGAGTAAAGAGCTTGCGCAAGATGCTGATGTACTTGTTCATGAAGCAACTTTTGCTGCAGAAGATGAGCAACAGGCGCATGATTATTTCCATTCCACAACAAAGCAAGCTGCGAGTATCGCACTTAAGGCAAATGTGAAGCGATTAATATTGACTCATATTAGTTCGCGTTATCAAGGGGATACGTATAAGGAATTATTGAATGAGGCACGGGAGTTATTTTCTAATACAGAAATAGCGATGGATTTAAAATCATTCCCAGTAGAGAAGTAATATTTTCGTAAAAAAAATGGTAACGTACGTTTGCCATTTTTTTATTTATGATAATTTTTTTTACTCAAACTGTTATCATTTCATGTTTATATGGAATAATACAGAGTTTTGTAATGGTTTGAATATATAGGATGAAAATACATAATACCGATTATTTAGACAAACTGTTATATAAGCACGCTTATATACAACTAATACAAACAAGGGAAATAGATTTTTGTTCAGAAATTTTAAAATTCAATAAAAGTAAGCGTTTTATAAAAAACAAGCTATAATGAGGGCACATTATAATTTATCGTAAGTTACAGCGTGCGTTTTAGCCATTTTTCGTAACAAACGAAATTGACTAAAAAGGGAGAGGGCATCATAGAGATTATTAAGGGAACGATATTACGATTATTTGTACTAAGTCTTTTTTCACTCTTTAGTTTTAAAGCGCCAAATGGTATGAAAGCAATGGAGCTTTAGCAAATGCGGCCGTTGCAAGTTTCTTAGTTGAAGCTTTTCAATTATACGTTGGTGGAGATTTGATTGGTATACCATTCCTAAAAGAGGTTGGACAATCAGCAGGTAGTCTGGGCGGAGTAGCTGGTGCAACTTTAGTTGCATTAGCAATGGGTGTATCACCTGTTTATGCTATGCTTGTAGGGGCTTCTGTGTTAAAATTTGGTTTGCTACCAGGCTTTATTGCTGGTTATCTCATATCATTTTTAATAGTAGAAAATAATCTTTTCATAGAGTTTTAGGGGGAGTTATGATGAAGTATCGCTCAGTGTTTGATATTATTGGTCCGGTTATGATTGGTCCATCAAGTTCACATACAGCAGGCGCTGCAAGAATGGGGCAAGTTGCTCGTCAGCTGTTTCGTCATGAGCCAGAGAGAGTTAGCATTTCATTATATGGTTCATTTGCAAAAACATACCGTGGTCACGGTACGGATGTAGCGTTAATCGGTGGAATACTAGGATTTGAAACAGATGATTTACGTATTCCAAGTGCGTTAGACATTGCAAAAGAACGCGGAATTGAAGTGGAATTCATTGAAGAAGATGCAAATGCTCCACATCCTAATACAGCGAAAATTCGTCTGTATAAAGGAGAAGAGGAAATCGAAGTTGTTGCTTGCTCAATCGGTGGCGGTAAGATCGAAGTTGTAGAATTAAACGGATTCGATCTTCAATTATCAGGAACGAGTCCAGCACTGCTTATTGTAAATAACGATCGCTTTGGTGCTATTGCAGCTGTAGCTTCAATCCTTGCAAAACATGAGATTAACATTAGTACAATGAGTGTTTCTCGTAAAGAAAAAGGAAGAAGAGCGCTTATGGTCATTGAAACAGATGAATTATTAGCAGATGAAGTGATTGAGGAAATAAATGGGCAACAAAATATTTGTCAAGTAACTATTATGGATTAATTGCAGGGGGGATACACCATGTTTCGGAACGCAGCGGAACTAGTGGCGCAAGCTAAAGAACAAAATGTAAAAATTGCAGAAATTATGATTCAGTGTGAAATGGAAACAAGAAGTATATCACGTGAAGAAGTAATTGCCGGAATGGAAAAGAACTTAGTCGTGATGGAACAAGCAGTAGAACGCGGTATTCGTGGTGTAAAATCACCGACTGGTTTAACTGGCGGGGATGCTGTGAAAGTTCAAGCGTATATGCAGAGTGGAAAAGGCTTGTCCGGGGATACAATTTTGGACGCAGTGAGTAAAGCTGTTGCGACAAATGAAGTAAATGCGGCGATGGGAATCATTTGTGCAACACCAACAGCAGGATCAGCTGGAACAGTGCCAGGCGTACTGTTTGCACTTAAAGAAAAATTACAGCCTACACGTGAAGAAATGATTGAATTTTTATTTACAGCAGGAGCTTTCGGTATGGTTGTTGCGAATAATGCTTGTATTTCTGGTGCGGCAGGAGGTTGCCAAGCTGAAGTAGGTTCAGCGAGTGGAATGGCAGCCGCAGCCGCAGTTGAGATGGCTGGTGGAACACCAGATCAAGCAGCTACAGCGATGGCGATTTCTTTAAAGAACATGCTTGGTTTAGTATGTGATCCTGTTGCAGGGCTTGTAGAAGTACCTTGTGTAAAACGGAATGCAGCAGGTGCTTCAAATGCCATGATTTCAGCTGATTTATCATTAGCTGGTGTAACTAGCACAATTCCATGTGACGAAGTAATTGAGGCAATGTTTAGAATCGGACAAACGATGCCAGTAGCACTTCGTGAAACAGCTGAAGGTGGACTTGCAGCAACACCGACAGGTCGTCGTCTGCAAGAAGAGATCTTTGGGAAGAGTAATAATTAAGAATAATTATGAGAAAACGGAGCTCAAATAAAGTTGAGCTCCGTTTTCTATTTTTCGTTTGTGATTTGTTCTAATGTTTTTCCGAGATCATGTGATCGTTTCGTCGCTTGTGTAATACATGAAACTAGTGCTTGTTGAAAATTATGCTCCCGTAATACTTCTATTCCTGCTTCGGTAGTTCCGCCAGGAGAAGTAATTTCTTTTCGCAAAATAGAAGGGTGTTTTTCACTTACTTTTAGCATTTCAGCAGCACCAATCATCGTTTGAAGAATAAGTGATTTTGCAACATCTTCTTTCAGACCAATGTTTTTTGCAGCTTCTTCCATTGCTTCCACTACGTAATAAATATAAGCTGGTCCGCTTCCGGATAATGCAGTGACAGCATGCATATCTTCTTCCTCTACAACAGAGACGAGGCCAATCGTCTCAAATAAAGCTGTTGCAGTGCGAATATGTTCTTCCGTTGCATGTTCTGAAGGTGAGATGGCGGTAGCAGATTTTAAAATAGCCGCAGATGTATTTGGCATTGCACGAATAATCGGAATGTCTTTTTGAAGTAGGTTTCTAATTGAATGGGTAGAAACACCTGCCAATAACGAGATAATAAGCAGGTTGTTATTTATATGTTCTTTAAGAGGGATAATCGCTTCTGCGACATCTTTTGGCTTCATAGCTAGAAAAAGAATATTTGCATCAGTAAGTAATTCTTTTTTGTTATGTGTACCTTTAGTCCCGTATTTTTTATGTAACTCCTGTAATCGTGTCTCGTTAGAACGATTACTTACAGTAATATGTTCCCCTTTGACAACATTTGCGTCTAATAAACCACCAATAATTGCTTCGGCAATAGAGCCTGCACCGAGAAAGGAAATATTTTGAATAGACATGATGTTCCTCCTTTAAATTTGGTTAGAAATGCTTATAAATGTACATACATTCGTTTTTTTATGGGAAACACCTCTTTTTATCTGAAAATAATGACAAATTTGTGGAGAAGTTGTAAACTGAAGAGGTATTCATTTTTGAACCGGAAAGAAACAGGGGGGGCTAAGCATGACGGCGATTCATCGAATGGAGATTCCTGTTCCATTTGCAGTTGAGACAGTGAATGTGTTTTTAGTTGAGGGAGAAACATTAACGTTAATTGATACAGGGACAAATACAGAAGAGGCAAAGAAGGCACTAGAAAGTCATTTAGATGTATTAGGATATAAGATAGAAGATATTGAAACGGTAGTGATTACGCATCACCATGCGGATCATTGTGGACTTTTAAATATATTTTCTGAAAAAGTAAATATTATCGGACATCCTTGGAATGAACCATGGATTACGCAGAATGCCGAGTTTTTAAAGCGGTATCATGAATTTTTTAAAGAGACAGCACTACAGTTCGGAGTTCCAGCAGCATTTTTGAATGATGAGGCACTATTGACGACGAAGACACTTAAATATTCTTGTAATAGATCGTTAACACACACGGTGAGAGAGGGAGATCGTATAGATTCGTTACCTGGATTTACAGTGATTGAAACGCCAGGTCATGCTTCTACTCATATCTCATTATATAGAGAATCTGATGGAATATTAATTGGTGGGGATGCTCTCATTAGTCATATTTCTTCTAATCCAATATTAGAACCACCATATGAAGGGCAGACAGAAAGAGCACGTCCTTTATTGCAGTACAATCAAACATTAAAACGTTTAAGTGAAATGAATATTTCACGCATTTTATCAGGACATGGGGAAGATGTTCTGAATGTGAAACAACTTATTGAAACGAGGTTACAAAAGCAAGAAACACGTGCGTTTAAAGTGCTTGATTTATTAAAAGAAAAGCCAATGACAGCATTTGAAGTATGTGTAAAACTATTTCCGGTATTATATAAAGAACAATTGCCACTAACTATCTCAGAAACTGTTGGACAATTAGACTTTTTAGCATATAATCAACAAGTGATGATTGATGAATCTTCGCAACAATTGATTTATTATGCAAAGTAGGTGACAGCAATGACGGGACGTTTACAAGAAAAAGTAATCGTCATTACAGGTGCTTCTAGTGGAATTGGAGAGCAAGTCGCAATGCAGGTTGCGGAGCAAGGAGCGACTCCAGTATTAATGGCTCGAACAGAAGAGAAACTACAAGCATTAGCAGAAAAAATTAAAGCAACTTATAATACGCCTTGCTATTACTATGTATTAGATGTAAGTGAAGAAACGAAAGTGCAATCTGTTTTTTCAGAGGTATTACAAGAAGTAGGACGTATTGATATATTGGTAAACAATGCGGGGTTTGGTATTTTTAAAATGTTTGAAGATGCGTCAATGGATGAAGTAAAGGATATGTTTCAAGTAAATGTATTTGGATTAGTAGCTTGTACGAAAGCAGTATTACCTTATATGGTAAAAAGGAACGAAGGACAAATTATTAATATTGCTTCATTGGCTGGAAAAATTGCAACTCCGAAGTCGAGTGCTTATGCAGCAACAAAACACGCTGTATTAGGATTTACGAATAGTTTACGTATGGAGTTATCTAACACAAATGTGTATGTAACAGCAATTAACCCGGGACCGATAGATACGAATTTTTTTGAAATAGCTGATCAATCAGGTACATATGTGAAAAATATGGGACGTTACATGTTAAAACCAACATATGTAGCAGAACAAATCGTAAAGGCGATGCAAACGAAAAAACGTGAAGTAAACTTGCCGAAGTGGATGGGAATTGGGCCGAAGCTCTATGCATTATTCCCGGGGTTATTTGAACGTGTTGCAGGTAAATCATTAAGTAAAAAATAGGAGATTTCCATATGGAAATCTCCTATTTTTTTATTTTCCGGTCACATAATCGTAAACGATATCTTCAACCGCCTCGTACACATCAATTTCAGTATTTGAATGAATTATCGTTTGAATATGTTTAATTAACATTTCCTGATCCTCTTTTGAAACAGGATTACATTGATATTGCCGAAAACTTTTTGTAATCATTTTCTCAATTAATTTTTCATTCATGTTTTTCCCCGCCCATATGTATACATGTATTGTTTTATTGTACTTGAAGTGAAATAAAAATACTACCATACATAATTTTTGTATAAAAATTCACCTACGTATATTATTTTTCTAGTAAAATTAAGTTTTTAAAGTTTTTAAAATTAATAAATATTTAATTGACTCTATAAATATACAATATTATAATCATATTTAATTTAAAGAATCGATTTAAGGAGGAGCATATGAAAGTCGCAATTATTGGAGCAACTGGATATGGAGGTATTGAATTAATTAGGTTATTAGAGCAACACCCATATTTCTCAATAGCATCTCTCCACTCCTTTTCGCAAGTTGGTGAATGTATAGCGAATGCATATCCGCATTTGCGAAATGTTCTCGTTCATAAGTTGCAAGAAATTGATGTGGATGAAATAAGGAAGGTAGCGGAGATTGTATTTTTAGCAACACCCGCAGGAGTATCTGTGGAGCTGACACCAAAGTTATTAGAAGTAGGTTTAAAAGTAATTGACCTATCTGGTGACTTTCGTATGGTAGATCCTTCGCTATATGAAATGTGGTATAAGCAGCCAGCTGCAAAGGGAGAAATTCTCAGAAAAGCAGTGTATGGATTAAGCGAATGGAAAAGGGAAGAGGTTAGGTGCGCTGAATTAATTGCAAATCCGGGATGTTTTGCAACAGCGACATTGCTAGCGGTAGCGCCGTTAATGCAAAACGGGATAGTTGAAGAAGATTCAATTATTATAGATGCAAAGTCAGGAGTATCAGGAGCGGGGAAAACACCAACAACAATGACTCACTTTCCAGAGCTATACGATAATCTTCACATTTATAAAGTGAATAAGCATCAGCACGTTCCTGAGATTGAGCAAATGCTTATAGAATGGAATGGTGAAGCGAAGCCAATTACATTTAGTACACATTTAATACCGATATCACGAGGGATTATGGTTACACTCTATGCAAAAGTAAAACAAAAAATCAAAATGCAGCAATTTCAAAAGTTGTATGAAGAAACGTATCATAATTCAGCTTTCGTTCGAATTCGTTCTCAAGGAGAATTCCCAAGTCCGAAAGAAGTAAGAGGCTCAAATTATTGTGATATTGGGTTAGCTTACGATGAAAGAACAGGAAGAATTACAGTAGTTTCTGTTATAGATAATATGATGAAGGGTGCAGCGGGGCAAGCGATTCAAAATGCAAATATATTAGCGGGATTGGAAGAGGCAACGGGTTTACAGCATATACCGCTTTATCCATAAGGGGGAAATTATGATTAAAGCATCGTCCATTAATAAATTAGAAAATGGTTCAATTGTCACTCCGAAAGGCTTTTCGGCAATTGGTACTGCAAATGGTTTGAAAAAGGAGAAAAAGGATATAGGTGCAATCATTTGTGAAGTACCAGCATCGTGTGCCGCTGTTTATACAACAAATCAAATGCAAGCAGCGCCGTTGCAAGTAACGAAAGATAGTATAGCGGCGGAAGGGAAGTTACAAGTAATCGTCGTTAATAGCGGAAATGCAAATGCTTGTACGGGAATGAAAGGATTGCAAGATGCTTACGAGATGCGAACATTAGGAGCTGAACACTTTGGAGTAAAAACGAATTACGTTGCGGTCGCTTCAACAGGTGTAATTGGAGTACCTTTACCGATGGATATAATTCGAGAGGGAATTGAATCACTTGTACCAACAAAGGAAGTAAGTGAAGCTCATTCTTTTTGTGAAGCGATTTTAACGACGGATCTTATGACGAAAGAATCTTGCTATGAGATGATAATTGACGGAAAAGAAGTAACAATTGCTGGGGTCGCAAAAGGTTCTGGGATGATTCATCCCAATATGGCAACGATGCTTAGTTTTATTACAACAGACGCCAATATAGAGCATGACGTATTACAAACAGCACTATCACAAATTACGAATCATACATTTAATCAAATTACGGTGGACGGAGATACTTCTACGAATGATATGGTCATCGTTATGGCAAGTGGATTATCAGAAACGAAGCCAATAAGTATGGAACATAAAGAGTGGGAAACTTTCGTAGTTGCTTTACAAAAGGTATGTGAAGATTTAGCAAAAAAAATTGCGCAAGATGGTGAAGGGGCTACGAAGTTAATAGAAGTAAATGTGCTAGGGGCTCGAACAAGCGAAGAAGCAAAGAAAATCGCTAAGCAAATTGTCGGTTCGAGTCTTGTGAAAACAGCAATATACGGTGAAGACCCAAATTGGGGGCGAATAATTAGTAGTATTGGCCAAAGTGAAGTAGCTATTAATCCAAATACAATTGATATCACCCTTCAATCTATCAATGTGTTAAAAAATAGTGAACCTCAAATGTTTTCTGCAGAGGGAATGAAAAAGAAATTACAAGAACATGAAATTATTATTGATGTGTATTTACATTTAGGAGAGGAAACGGGATCGGCTTGGGGCTGCGACTTAAGTTATGAATATGTGAAAATAAACGCTTGTTATCGTACATAAGGAGAGAGAAGATGAGTGATTATATTGTAGTTAAATGCGGCGGTAGCATGCTGGATCAATTAAATGATGTGTTTTTTGATTGTATAAAGAAATTGCAACAGAAGTATAAGGTAGTGATTGTCCATGGTGGTGGCCCAGAAATTGATGCCAAATTAAAAGATTGTAATATCAAAGTAGAAAAAAGAGATGGGTTACGAGTAACACCAAAAGAAGTTATGGATGTTGTTCAAATGGTGCTATGCGGAAGTACGAATAAAAAGTTTGTAATGAATTTACAAAAGCATAATTTACTTGCGGTAGGTTGTTCAGGGTGTGACGGTAATTTACTTCAAGTTCAACCTGCCAGCGAAGGGATAGGATATGTGGGAGAAGTAAGTTATGTAGAAACAGCCTTATTAAAAGGATTAATAAATATGAATTATATTCCTGTTATTGCTCCAATCGGGATAAATGATAATGAGATTTATAACATAAATGCTGATACCGCTGCAGCTGGGATTGCGGTCGCATTATCCGCAAAAGAACTCATTTTTATTACGGATGTAGATGGAATATTACATGAAGGAAAATTGGTAAAGAAAACGGACGAATCTGAAATTGTTACTTTTATAGAAAAAGGAGTTATTACAGGCGGGATGATTCCGAAAGTACAGGCGGCACTTACATCATTAAAAATGGGAGTGCAAAAGGTTAGTATCGTAAATGGTACAAAGGATTTTACTGGGGGCACAGGAGAGTGTATTGGAACTACGGTAACAAAAGGAGTGAGTATCGTATGACGAGCCATCTTTTTCAGACGTATGGAAGAAGAAAAATTGAGTTTGTAAAGGGAAATGAAACGAAAGTTATTGATAAAAATGGTAACCAGTATTTAGATTTTACGTCGGGAATTGGCGTATGTAATTTAGGACATTGTCACCCTACTGTTATGAAAGCTGTACAAGAGCAACTTGATGATATATGGCATATATCTAACCTGTTTACAAACAGCTTACAAGAAGAAGTCGCGTCATTATTAACAGAAAATATAGCATTAGATTATGTGTTTTTCTGTAATAGCGGAGCAGAGGCGAATGAAGCTGCTTTGAAGTTAGCCCGTAAGCATACTGGAAAATCTCTCGTCGTAACATGTGAGCAATCTTTTCACGGTAGAACATTCGGAACGATGAGTGCGACGGGGCAAAATAAAGTGAAAGAAGGATTTGGTCCACTACTTCCGTCTTTTTTACATACCCCTTTTAACGATATTAAGGCGTTAGAGGAAGTAATGAATGAAGAAGTTGCGGCGGTAATGGTAGAAGTTGTTCAAGGAGAGGGAGGAGTAATACCTGCTGATCTATCTTTTTTGAAAGCGATTGAAACATTATGTAATAAGTTCGGTTCATTATTTATTATAGACGAAGTACAAACAGGGATCGGAAGAACAGGAACACTATTTGCTTACGAACAAATGGGAATAGATCCTGATATCGTTACCACTGCTAAGGCTCTTGGAAATGGCATTCCCGTTGGAGCGATGATTGGCCGGAAAGAACTTGGAACATCGTTTACTGCAGGATCACACGGTTCAACGTTTGGTGGGAATTATATTGCAATGGCTGCAGCGAAAGAAGTATTGCAAGTAAGTAAGAAACCATCGTTTTTAAAAGAAGTAAAGGAAAAGGGCGAGTACGTATTAGAGAAGTTGCGAGAAGAATTACGACATGTCGAATGTATTCAAAATATACGTGGTAAGGGGCTTATGATTGGGATTGAGTGTAAGCATGAAGTTGCAAGTTTTATAGAACAACTAGAAGAAGAAGGACTTCTCGTATTACAAGCAGGGCCTAATGTTATAAGACTATTACCGCCACTTATTGTAACGAATGAAGAGCTAGAACAAGCGGTATATATGATAAAAAAGATAGTTTGTACAAAAAATGCATCAATCATATAAGGGGGAAATTTCATGTCAACTGTACAAGTACCAAAATTAAATACGAAAGATCTTTTAACACTAGAGGAATTAACGCAAGAAGAAATCATTTCTTTAATTGAATTTGCTATATATTTAAAAAAGAATAAGCAGGAGCCTTTATTACAAGGAAAAATATTAGGTCTCATTTTTGATAAACATTCAACTCGTACTCGCGTTTCTTTTGAAGCAGGGATGGTACAGCTTGGAGGACATGGAATGTTTTTAAATGGAAAAGAGATGCAAATGGGTAGAGGAGAAACGGTGTCAGATACTGCGAAAGTACTGTCTCATTATATTGATGGGATTATGATACGTACATTCTCACATGCGGATGTAGAAGAGCTTGCGAAAGAATCGAGTATTCCTGTTATTAATGGATTAACGGATGATCATCACCCTTGTCAAGCGTTGGCAGATTTAATGACGATTTATGAAGAAGTTCATGCGTTTAAAGGAATTAAATTGGCTTACGTAGGTGATGGGAATAATGTATGTCATTCATTGTTGCTAGCGAGTGCAAAAGTCGGAATGAATATGACTGTTGCAACGCCCGTAGGGTATGAACCGAATGAGGAAATTGTAAAAAAAGCGTTAGCGATTGCTGAAGAAACAGGAGCTGAAATTGAAATTTTGCATAATCCTGAATTAGCGGTAAACGAAGCGGACTTTATTTATACTGACGTTTGGATGAGCATGGGGCAAGAGGGAGAAGAAGAGAAATATACTTTATTTCAACCTTACCAAATCAATAAAGAACTTGTTATGCATGCGAAGGAAACATATCGTTTCTTACACTGTTTACCTGCCCATCGTGAAGAAGAAGTAACAGGAGAGATAATAGACGGGCCACAGTCTGTTGTCTTTGAGCAAGCTGGTAATCGATTGCATGCTCAAAAAGCGTTATTAGTGAGTTTGTTTCAAAATACTGGAAAACCTTCCTGAAAAGGAAGGTTTTTTTATATTGAAATGTCGGATGTATATTTGGTTAATTATCTCTATATCATTTATAATAAAAAGAGAAAACTAAATTTGTTTTTCATATCATGTAAGGACATACTAGATAGAAAAAATATAGTTAAAGAGATGATAATTGTGAAAACAACTAAGAAGACATATTCGTTTTTTCAGCGGATGTGGAGAATATTAAAGTTTCAATATTATAAGTTACTGCGATCGCCAGAAGGAGCAAAGAAAGTGTCGTTAGGCTTTGCTATTGGATTTGGTTTAGAAATGTTAGTAATTTATACGGCATCGCTCGTATATTTAATATTTTATCCAATTGTCAGGTTGGCAAAGGGATCTTTTCCAGCCGCAGTCATTGGCAATATTATTGGGAAAATATCGTTTCTCCCAGTATTTTTATTTCCATTTGCTTACGCATTAGGGAAAACGATTTATCCATTTCATGTAAAGAAAATACATCATGAACCATTTACGATATCAGATTTGTTTTCGAGCCATATTTTCACAATGTTAAAGAGCTTATTACAGAGTGAAGTATATGTATTGATTGGTATGACGATAATAGGAATTGTGTTTGGGGTAATTTCATATTTCGTTGTGCATTATTTATATGAAAAGAATCGTAAGTTACGTTTGAAGAAAAGAAAGAAACGAGTGAGAGAACCACTTGTACAAATATAAAGAATGTCACATTCATTTTCTCCGTTGAATATGTTTAAGAAAAAGGGGGAGAGAATGAATGTATTATTATTACGTACCTCAAGTATACTCATATCCAACATATTATCCGGTACATGATATGCGAAGACAATTTGGAGTGTATCAACAACCGCAGGAATTACAACAACCTCAACAATAGAATACGCAAGAGCGAAAGCCATATTTAATGACATGGCCGTATTCAAATGTTTATTATGGTAATTATTACGAATCATAAAGCTGCTTCTATTTAGAAGCAGCTTTATACGTTTGTTTTCAAAATTAAATTTTGAATGGTTTGAAGAGAATAAATGAGCTTTTCGCGCTCTTCCTCAGATAATGTTTGGAAATTTTCTTTTAGTTTGTCTAAAATGAATTGCTGATACTGACCTACTAGCAATTTCCCTTCAGCTGTTAGGGAAATTAAAATGACCCGTCGATCTTTTTCGCTATAATGACGCTCTATTAGTTCTTCTTGAATGAGTTTGTTTAATAGAGGGGTCATGTTAGGCCGTGATATCGCTAGCCGCTTGCCAATTTCTGAAACTGCTAATGTACCATTTTCATGCAAAAGCAGTAACACCTGTGTATGTGATGGCGGCATATGTCTTTGAGAAGAAAATTCTCCAGGAAGCATAAATTTGCGATAAAAAAGAGGCACTAGCGAAAGCAGATGATCAACGATACGTTCCCACTCGCGTGATTCCATATAAAGGCCCCCTTCCACTATCATTGTAACAAAAAAGACAAGGTATAAAAATAGAATTGTTTCATGGTCGCCTTAATATTTGTAGGATAACACTTGCTTTGTAAATGCATTGGCAATAATTGCATAGCCGTTATCATTTGGGTGTACTTGGTCAAATAGTAAATCTTTTTTATCATTCGATATTAATTTTCGAATTGGTAAAACGATAGATGGTTGATTCGCTTTTGAAATAGCATAAACAGAATCATTCCAACCATCTAAAAACATATCTGCATAACTGGCAATAGAGTCATCGAGTTGTAAAGGGTTATAGAGTTCAGAGAGAATGAGTAAAGCATTCGGATTTTGATCTCGAACTGTCTTTACAATGTTTTTTACATCCGTTTCGAAACGAGCTTTTTCTTTATTTAGCATTTTAATACCATCTATAACACCTACATCACGATTTAAGCGAAATAAATTATTTCCCCCAATATTAATAGTAATGATATTCGCTTCCCTAATTTTTTGTTGAACTTCTTCGGACTGAACTTTTTTAGCGAGACGATCCGTAGTAAGGCCATTTACACCAAGATTTTCTACTGTAATTGGTTTATGAATTTGTTCTTCCAGTTGTCTGGAAGCTAATTCGGCAAATCCCCCCTGTGTAGATCCATATCCTTTGGCGAGTGAATCACCTAATACGAGGTGATAAAAGGAGTCGTTCGTTTGTTTATCAATCCAACTTGGAGCAGATGGTGTTTCTGTTTTTTCTTTAATTTCTTTTTGTTTTGTCTCATCGTTCTTTTCAAAATTAGAATAAGAGATGATTAGAAGGAGGAGACAAACAATTGTTAAGATGACTTTTTTCATAAATTCATCCTCCTTGTAATTGGTAATTGTATCATATTCAGCAGTATAAGCAATGTAAGGGCATATTATATATTTATGAAAACTTCACAATAACTTTACAGAAAATTTGTAGAAGTGTGTCAAAAAATATTGACGATATGAAAGAAGTTTAGATATGATAATGTCAGATAAGGTGAAAATCGTCGCTCTAATAGAAGAAAAAAGGTATGTGGTTAGGGACTGATGGAGATTCATTTCATTATTTTGGGGTAATTGTATAAGGGGGATTTTTTGTGAAAAAGTCAAAAAAAATGCTAGCTGGAGCAACTCTTGCTATTGGTGTTATAGCGCCGCAAGTATTGCCAACAACAGCTCATGCAGAGGAAAAAACTGGGGAGAGTACAGTTAACTTACGAATTTTAGAAACATCAGATATTCACGTTAACTTAATGAATTATGATTATTATCAAACGAAAACAGATAATAAAGTAGGTCTCGTGCAAACTGCAACGCTTGTTAATAAAGCGCGTGAAGAAGCGAAGAACTCTGTCCTATTTGATGATGGGGACGCATTACAAGGGACGCCGCTTGGGGATTATGTGGCGAATAAAATAAATGATCCGAAGAATCCTGTTGATCCAAGTTATGTACATCCATTATATCGTTTAATGAATTTAATGAAGTATGACGTCATCTCTCTTGGGAATCATGAATTCAACTACGGTTTAGATTATTTAAACAAAGTGATTAGTAAAACGAAGTTCCCAGTTATTAACTCGAATGTTTATAAAGATGATCATGATAATAATGAAGCGAACGATGAAAATTATTTTAAACCATATCATATTTTTGAGAAAGAAGTAGTGGATGAATCAGGTGAAAAACAAAAAGTGAAAATTGGTGTAATGGGATTTGTTCCACCTCAAGTTATGAACTGGGATAAAGCAAATTTAGAAGGAAAAGTAAAAGCGAAAGATATTGTTCAAACAGCGAAGAAAATGGTACCGAAAATGAAAGCAGAAGGTGCAGACGTTATCGTTGCATTAGCTCATTCAGGTGTTGATAAAAGTGGATACAACGTTGGAATGGAAAATGCATCGTTTTATTTAACTGAAGTTTCTGGTGTAGATGCAGTATTAATGGGACATTCACATACTGAAGTGAAGGATGTATTTAATGGTGTTCCGGTTGTAATGCCTGGCGTTTTTGGCAGTAACTTAGGTATGATCGATATGCAATTGAAAAAGGTAAACGGAAAATGGGAAGTGCAAAAAGATCAATCTAAGCCACAACTTCGTCCGATTGCTGATGGTAAAGGAAACGCATTAGTAGAATCAGATCAAAAATTAGTTAATGAAATTAAAGATGATCATGAAGCAACAATTAACTATGTTAATACACCTGTAGGTAAAACGACAGCACCAATTAATAGTTATTTTTCATTAGTACAAGATGATCCTTCTGTACAACTTGTGACGAATGCCCAAAAATGGTATGTAGAAAAGTTATTTGCTGAAAATGGACAATATAGTAAATATAAGGGAATTCCAGTTTTATCTGCAGGAGCACCATTTAAAGCAGGTGGCCGAAACGGTGCTACATACTATACTGATATTCCGGCTGGAACTTTAGCGATTAAAAACGTTGCAGATTTATATGTATATCCAAATACATTATATGCTGTGAAAGTAAATGGAGCACAGGTAAAAGAATGGCTTGAAATGTCTGCTGGTCAGTTTAATCAAATCGATCCAAAGAAAACAGAAGAACAGCCATTAGTAAATGTAAACTATCCTACATATAACTTTGATATTTTAGATGGTTTAAAATACGAAATTGATGTGACGCAACCAGCGAAATACGACAAAGATGGAAAAGTTGTAAATGCAAATACGAATCGTATTGTAAATATGACGTATGAAGGTAAGCCTGTAGCTGACGATCAAGAATTCATCGTAGCGACAAATAACTATCGCGGAAGTAGCCAAACGTTCCCTGGTGTAAGTAAAGGGGAGGTTGTATACCAATCACAAGATGAAACACGTCAAATCATTGTGAAGTATATGCAAGAAACACCCGTTATTGATCCAGCGGCAGATCAAAATTGGGCGTTTAAACCGATTGTTGCAGATAAATTAAATACAACATTTGACTCTTCACCAAATGCACAAAAGCATATAAAGAAAGATGGAAAAATATCATATGTTGGACCATCTGAAAATGAATTTGCTAAATATGCAATTGATATAACGAAGAAGAATGATAGTGATAAGGAAACTGGTGGAGAAAATCCAACGCCACCACCAACAGATAATGGAGGTAATGGAGAAAATCCAACGACGCCACCAACAGGTGATGGAGGTAATGGAGAAAATCCAGCACCACCAACGGGTGATGGAGGTAATGAAGGAAATCCAAAGCCACCGTCAATAGACGAAGGTAATAATGGAAATGAACCAAAACAAGATGAGAACAAAACAGGATCTGGACAAACTACAACAGATAATCAAAATGCAAAAGAAACAACAAAAGTAAGTGAAAATAAAGAGGAACATGATCTACCGAAAACAGGTGCAAGTGTTGCTTCTACAATTGGAGCTGGTCTGGCGTTTGTTGGAGCAGGATTACTTATGTTATTTAGAAGAAAGAAAGCAAGTAAATAGTAAAGTATTGTATGAGAAAAGGATTACCGATTACGGTAATCCTTTTTTATGTGTATATTATGAAACTGGTACTGCTTTTTCTTTTTTCCATGAAAGACCGAATCCAGTAAAGCCAACGATAATAGTTACGACTGGACAAGCTAAGCAGAAGATTGCGTATGGAACATAATCGAATGTTGGGACACTAAGGACGTTTGATAAGAATACGCCACTTACACCCCAAGGTACGAGCGGATTAATTACTGTACCAGCATCTTCTAATACTCGTGATAAATTACGACGTTCTAAACCGACTTCATCGTATTTGTTAGCGAATGCTTGTCCTGTTAAAACAATTGATAAGTATTGTTCGCCGAGTAAGAAGTTTACACCAATTGCAGTTGAAGCGGTAGAGATGATTAAGCGTGTACTTGTCTTTACAAAGCTAGAGATGATATTCATAAGCTGTGTGATAATACCCATTCCTTGTAGTAAACCACCCATACATAGAGCGAGGAAAATAAGGGCAATCGACATCATCATACTTTGCAAACCACCGCGAGATAATAAGCTATCAATATCTTTTATACCAGTTTTAGAAACGTAACCGTCCTGCATAATTTTCATTAAATCAGGTAGAGACGTACTTGGCTTGAAAATAAAGAGAATAATGATTCCTACTACGATTCCAGCAAGTAATGTTGGAACTGCTGGAACCTTTTTAAATGCGAATAGGAACAGTAATAAAATTGGAATAAGTGTAACGATAGAAATCGTTGCATTTTTTTCTAACGTACTAATAAAAGCTGAGAAATCAACATTGCCTCCAGATCCACTTCCTAAAATGAAAAATGCAATAAAAGCAATAATGAAGGCAGGGACTGTTGTCCAAAGCATGTTACGAATATGTTCAAATAAATCTACACCCGTTACAGCTGGAGCTAAGTTTGTTGTATCAGATAAAGGAGACATTTTATCTCCAAAGAAAGCACCAGAAATAATTGCACCGGCGATAAGAGCTGGATCGTATCCAAGAGCACTACCCATGCCCATAAAGGCAAGGCCTACAGTTGCAGCAGTTGTAAACGCACTACCAATACTCGTTCCAACAATTGCACAAACAACAAAAACAGTTGGAATGAAAATTTTCGGAGATACAAGTTGGAAGCCGTATACCATTAAAGTTGGAATTGTTCCAGCTGCGATCCAAATGCTGATTAATACGCCTACAAGTAAGAAAATAAAAATAGATGGAATACCAGCTGAAATACTACTGATCATCCCTTTTTCCATAGTAGACCAAGAGATTTTTTTCATAAAGCCAAACGCTAATAAAATAACGATACCGAATAAAATTGGGATATGCGGTGAAACTTCTAATTGAATAACACTAAAACCAATACAGAAAAAGATAAAAATTGTTAAAAGAACAGATTCAATTTTTGAAACCATTATTTTCCCCTCCTAATTAATCGAAAATAGTCTTTTTTATATAAAATTCGCCAATATTGTATATTTCCTTCTAAAATTTAGAATTTTGTGACAAATTACCGGTAATTGTTAATAATTCTATATGATACGGAAATGATTGGATAAAAAAACGTCCCTGCATATAATTATGCAGGGACGAAGAAATCGCGGTACCACCCTAGCTTGTGAAATGAATGTATCACGAAATAAAGGGTCGTATGATATGCGCTAATAAAATAAAAACGCCCCTGCAATATATGCAGGGACGAAAAATTCGCGGTACCACCCTAAATTGTGAAACAGTGTCGTTTCACCACTCTTTAGACATAACGGTCTATAACCGTCTTTCACTACTCCTCACGTTTCGTAAAAGAAGCTCCAGGGGGTAATTCATAAATCGCTCTGTACTGGTTCGCACCGACCACCAGCTCTCTGAAATCAGAAATCGAAATACTACTAAATCCTATCAACGCCGATTCATATGATGTTAGTTAAATTTTTATCATATATTCGTCTCACATGTCAATAAAAACATTCAAGATTTTTTAAGGGGAATAAAGGGAAAATGTTTTTAAAGCTCTAAATTTGTGCGTTATAATGAAAGTGAAAGGGGGAGAAAAGAGTGAAGAAAAGAATAGTTCTTTTTACAACCTTATTAGTTGTTGGGGGTGGTGCTGGAATTTACACAGCTTTTGCAGCCTCCTCAGACCAACCAGACAAATACAAAATACAGCAGTCAGAAGTGAAAAAAGTAAAAGAAGCTGAAGAGAAGAAATCAATGGAAAAAACAGCAGCGAAACTAGGGGTTTCTACCGAGGGAAAAACAAAAGAAGTGATTGAAAAAGAAGTAGACACTGCCAGATTTGAGCAGCGACACGATCTATTAATTGAGCATGCAAAACAACTTGGAATTGATACAGAAGGAAAAAAAGATGAAGAAATTATTTTAGAAATTGGAAAGGTAAAGCATGGAAGGTAGAACAACTTATCGTATGATAAGTTGTTCTTTTTTAAGAACCTTTTGATTTAAAAATAATTGACAGTCATTTAGATTTAATGTTAACTGTATTTATAAACTAGTTAACATTAGGGGTGACAATTGTGACTGTTAGTAGTAATACGAATGAAAAATTACCTTATACATATGAAGAATTATCGGAGAAAAATAAAGCCTATGTATGGCATCCATTTACACAAATGAAAGATTATTTAGAAGAAGATCCTGTCATTATTGAACGTGGAGAGGGAAGAAAGCTATACGATGTAAATGGAAATGAATATTGGGACGGTGTTTCGTCTATTTGGTTAAATGTGCATGGGCATCAAGTACCGGAACTAGATGAAGCAATTCGTGAGCAATTAAATAAAATTGCACATTCTACTATGTTGGGACTTGCTAACGTTCCATCTATTTTATTAGCAGAAAAAATAATTGATGTTGTACCAGAAGGCTTGAAGAAAGTATTTTATTCAGACTCTGGTTCCACCGCTGTTGAAATTGCAATTAAGATGGCTTTTCAATATTGGCAGCATAAAGGGAAACCGAGAAAACAAAGATTTGTTACATTAAAAGAAGCATATCACGGTGATACAATTGGTGCTGTTTCAGTAGGAGCAATAGACTTGTTTCACCAAGTGTATAGTTCGCTCTTATTTGAAGCAATCAAAATGCCTTATCCGTATACATATCGTTCTCCTTATGGAGATAACAAGGAACAAATTGTAAAAAAACATTTAGAAGAAATGGAAGAATTGCTGAAAGAAAAGCATGAAGAAGTAGCAGCGATTATTGTGGAGCCATTAATGCAAGGTGCTGGCGGGATGATTACAATGCCGAAAGGATATTTAAAAGGGCTTCGCGATTTATGTACAAAATACAATGTATTATTTATTACAGATGAGGTAGCGACGGGATTTGGGCGTACCGGAAAAATGTTTGCATGTGAACATGAGAATGTGACGCCAGACATTTTAACTGCGGGAAAAGGTTTAACAGGTGGTTATTTACCTGTTGCAATTACGATAACGACAGATGAAATTTATAATGCCTTCTTAGGAGACTATGAAGAACAAAAAACGTTTTTCCATGGTCATAGTTATACAGGGAATCCGTTAGGGTGCGCTGTAGCAATTGCAAATTTAGAACTATACGAAAAAACTAATTTAATAGAAGATGTTGCGTATAAAACGGAATATGTAGCAAAACAATTAGAAGCGCTTAATGAATATAAGCACGTAGGAGATATTCGTCAGTGCGGGCTAATGGTTGGCATTGAACTTGTTAAAAATAAGGAAACGAAAGAATCGTTTGAATGGACAGAAAGAGTCGGCGTTCAAGTGTGTAAACGCTCAAGAGAGTTAGGCATGATTTTACGTCCACTTGGTAACACCATTGTATTTATGCCTCCTCTTGCATCTACAATGGCTGAAATTGATGAGATGTTACGCATTTTATATAAAGCAATCTCAGATGTTACGGAGGAAGAATGATGAGTGGTTTCTTTATAACAGCAACAGATACGGAAGTTGGAAAAACTGTAGTGGCAGGGGCCTTAGCAGGTATATTTCGTGAGCGTGGGTATAATGTTGGTGTATTTAAACCGTTGCAAAGTGGACATGTTGCGTCAAATCCAGATGGGGATGCAGCAAGGTTAAAAGCATTATCGGGTGTACCGACAAAAGAAGATGAAATTTGCCCTTATTCAATTGAAGAACCACTTGCTCCGAGACTTGCCATGAAAAGAGCTGGAAGAGTCGTAAAGTTAAAAGAAATTATTGCGCACTATGAAGAGTTATTAAAAGAGTTTAATAGCCTATTTGTAGAAGGAGCTGGTGGGCTTGCCGTCCCATATACAGAAGACGCTCTAGTAATCGATTTCGCAAAAGAATTAAAGCTGCCTCTTATTGTAGTAGCACGTCCTACACTAGGAACAGTAAATCATACAATTTTAACAATAGCTTACGCAAAGGCACACGGATTAACAGTGGCAGGTGTCATTTTATCTGGTTGTAAAGAATGTGAAATGGAAAGAGTACAAGAAAATAAAGAAATGATTGAAGAATTGAGTGGGGTACCGGTTTTAGGTTTATTACCATTCTTTGAAGGTGAGTTTACAAAAGAAGAAGTCTTGGAATCTGCAAAAGAATATATAATGATTTCAAAATTAGAGGAGTTCGTCCAAAATGAATCAAATGTGGCGCACACATCTTCAATCTAAATTACAACAATTAAGTGAGCAAGGGCAGTATCGCAATTTGCATGTAACAGAGCAAGCAGAAGAGACATGGCTTATTCGAGATAAGAAAAGGATGCTAAATTTAGCATCAAATAATTATTTAGGATTAGCTGGAGATGAAAGGTTGAAAGAAGCTGCTATTGTCTGTACAAAAAAATATGGAACTGGAGCGACAGCATCTCGTCTCGTTGTAGGAAATTATCCACTGTATGACGAGGTTGAGAGAAGTATATGTAATTGGAAAGGTACTGAAAGATCCTTAATTGTAAATAGTGGATATACCGCGAATGTTGGAGCGATTGCTTCGCTAGTTGGTCGTCATGATATTGTTTTTAGTGATAAATTAAATCATGCAAGTATTGTTGATGGAATTATATTAAGTGGGGCAGAACATAAAAGGTATCGTCATAATGATTTGGATCATTTAGAGAAGCTGTTGAAAATAGCGTCACCTGAAAAGAAGAAATTAATCGTAACAGATACTGTTTTTAGTATGGATGGTGATACTGCATATTTGAGAGGTTTAGTGCAGCTTAAAGAGAAATACGGGGCAATCATTATAGTTGATGAAGCGCATGCGAGTGGAATATACGGAATTAGTGGAGCTGGATTATCTCATATAGAAAAAGATATTGCTCAAAAAATTGATATACATATGGGGACGTTTAGTAAGGCTTTAGGGTGTTATGGTGCGTATTTAACAGGTGATGCAATTTATATAGAGTATTTACAAAATATGATGAGGAGCTTTATTTTTACTACAGCTTTACCACCAGGAACATTAGGAGCGATACAAAAAGCAATTGAGATTGTGAAAGAAGATCACGAAAGAAGAGAGAACCTTATAGCGAATGGTGCGTACTTCAGGAACCGTTTACGAGAAGCTGGTTTTGATATTGGGAATAGTTCAACTCATATTGTACCGATTGTAGTCGGTTCAAATGAAAATGCTTTACGCTTTAGTGAAAAATTGCAAGAGATAGGCATTGCAGCAATTGCGATTCGCCCACCAACTGTTCCAGTCAATAGTTCCCGAATTCGCTTTGCAGTTACGTCACAACATACAAGAGCCAATTTAAGATGGGCAACGCAGCATATTATTCGCATTGGTAAAGAAGAGGGGTTTTTAGTATGAAAGAGCTGAAGATTATTTTTATTCCTGGATGGGGAATGGAAGAAGAGGTTTGGACTTTAGTTCTGCCGTATTTTAAAGGATATTCTGTTCAATGTGTAGAGTGGCGTAATGTGAAAGAAAGTAGTGAATTTGCGGGGCGCATCATAGATGCAGCAAATGATGAAAATGTGATTTTAGTTGGGTGGTCATTAGGAGCGCTAGCAGCTATCCAATCTTATAAAAAGATTAAGGCGAAAGGTATAGTTTTAATAGGTGGCACTGCTAAATTTACAATTACGAGCGACTATACAAGTGGGTGGAATGCTTTGTTTGTAGAACGTATGAAAAAGAATTTAGCAAGGAAGAAAGAAGGTACGCTACAGCGCTTCTATGAAAATATGTTTACAAAAAATGAGTTAAAAGAGAATAAGAGTTTTAAAGAGATTACAATGCGATTTAAAGGAGACACGATTCAGTCTTTACAATTAGGTTTAGATTATTTAATAGAAACAGATATGAGAAACGAATTAACAGATATCAAAGTCCCTTTGTTACTCCTTCATGGGGAGCAGGATGTAATATGCCCATTGTCTGCAGCACATAGTATGACGAAGAATACGAACGCTACGCTAAAAGTAGTAAGCGAGGCTGGACATGCATTATGCATAACAAATTTTGAATATTGTGCAAATGAAATAATTCAATTTGTAGAGGGGATACGACATGATCAACAAAATGTTACTGCAAAAACGGTTTAACGGGGCGGCGGTATCTTACGATCAATATGCAAACGTGCAAAAGAAAATGGCACAATCGTTACTTTCTATATTGCAAGAAAGGTACAGTGAAGCATCATCGATACGTATTTTAGAACTTGGATGTGGAACTGGATATGTAACAGAGCAATTATCAAATTCATTTCCGAAAGCACATATTACAGCTGTTGATTTTGCTAATGAGATGATTGCAGTGGCGAAGGCTAGGAAACAAGTAGAGAATGTTGTATTTAGATGTGAAGATATTGAGAAATTAAAATTAGAAGATTCATATGATGTCATTATTTCAAATGCTACATTTCAATGGCTAAATGATCTAAAAGCGACAGTGAAAAATTTATTTAACCATTTGTCTGAAGAGGGAATATTATTATTTTCAACGTTTGGTAATACGACTTTCCAAGAGTTACATACGTCTTTCCAACGTGCTAAGAAAGAAAAGGGGATACACAATTGTACTTCAATTGGACAACGCTTCGTTTCGAAAGAACAGTTGGTAAATATATGCAAAATGCCATTAGGAGATGTACATGTTTCTGAAACATGTTACATAGAAAGATTTACAGAAGTTAGGGAGTTTCTACATTCTATTCGAAAAGTAGGAGCGACCAATAGTAATGAAGAATCGTATTGTCAAAGTCCTTCACTCTTTCGGGCGATGCTTCGAATATACGAAAGAGACTTCACGGAAAAAGAAGGGATAATGGCAACATATCATGCTTTATTTACGTATATAACAAAAGAGGGGAAGAGATGAAATGAAACAAGTACAAACAAAAAGGGATTGGAAAAAACTTGCATACGACGTAGTAGAAGAGAAAATGATTACGAAAGAAGATGCAATAGCGATATTAGAAGCTGATGACACAGAAGTTTTAGAAATTATGAATGCAGCTTATATCATTCGCCATCATCATTTTGGTAAGAAAGTAAAATTGAATATGATTATTAATACGAAATCAGGCTTATGTCCTGAAGATTGCGGGTATTGTTCACAGTCTATTATTTCAGAAGCACCGATTGATAAATATGCATGGTTAACGCAGGAGAAAATTGTAGAAGGAGCACATGAAGCAATTCGCCGTAAAGCAGGTACATATTGTATTGTAGCATCTGGACGTCGTCCGACGGATAAAGAAGTAAATCACGTAATTGGAGCAGTTAAGGAGATTCGTGAAACGACAGATTTGAAGATTTGTTGTTGTTTAGGTTTCTTAAACGAAGATCAAGCAGGACGTTTAGCAGAGGCTGGTGTGCATCGTTATAACCACAACTTAAATACACATGAAAATAATTATGATAGTATTTGCTCAACTCATACGTATGACGATCGTGTTGATACAGTTCAAAAGGCGAAGAAAGCCGGCATTTCACCATGCTCTGGGGCGATTTTTGGAATGGGAGAAACAATTGAACAACGTGCTGAAATTGCCTTTGAATTACAACGTATAGATGCAGATTCTATTCCTTGCAATTTCCTTGTTGCTGTAAAGGGGACGCCGCTTGAAGGACAAAAAGAGTTAACACCTGTAGAATGTTTAAAAGTGTTGGCGATGATGCGTTTTGTAAATCCAACAAAAGAAATTCGTATTTCAGGAGGGCGCGAAATCAATTTACGTTCTGTACAGCCGCTCGGTTTATTTGCAGCAAACTCTATTTTTGTCGGCGATTATTTAACGACAGCTGGACAAGAGCCGACTGCGGACTGGGGTATGATTGAAGATTTAGGATTTGAGATTGAAGAATGTGCACTATAATATAGATGAAAAGCAAACTCTTTTAAGAGTTTGCTTTTTTTGTAAATAAAATGTAATAAAAAGCCATTAACGCTTGATACTATTGCCTTTTAATCGAGAAAAAGAATTTTTGTGGACGAATTTTCCAAGGCCCAATTGTACATAGTAAAAAAGTAATTTATATTGGGTTGGAGGATTTTACATGCACAAATATATATTAGCTATTATGACTTGTCTTATTTTAATAAAAGCGATAAGTGCTGATCCAGTTAAGGCGGCTGAAAATCCTGAACAAAAAGAAATGCAACAAAGAATTGAACAACATTTTCGAACGAAAGCTGAGCATTTTGGACTTGAAACAGAAGGAAAAGATTTAAAAGAAGTGCGGAAAGAAATTTATATTATAGAAGAATCGAAAAAGAGAGAAAATGTGTGGAGAACAGCACAAACTCTTCGTATAAAAACAGAAGGAAAAACGATGGATGAATTAATAGAAGATGTACGAAAAAAGGTGAAAAAATAAAATAAAAAAAGAGGCCGTAGCCTCTTTTTTTAAGCCCATTGTTTTGATAAGTGAGCCATTTCGATTGCAGCAACTGCTGATTCACATCCTTTATTACCAGCTTTTGTACCTGCACGTTCAATCGCTTGTTCAATTGTTTCTGTCGTTAATACCCCGAAAATAACTGGAATGTCTGTTTGTAGTGATAAAGACGCAACACCTTTTGCTACTTCATTACAAACGTAATCGTAATGTGTTGTAGCACCACGGATTACTGTACCTAATGTAATAACAGCATCATACTTTCCGCTATTGGCCATCTTTTTAGCGATCAAAGGAATTTCGAATGCACCAGGAACCCATGCAACGTCAATATCATTTTCTTCTACACCGTGGCGCTTTAATCCATCTAAAGCCCCGCCGAGTAACTTGCTTGTAATAAACTCATTAAAACGTCCAACAACAACCCCAACTTTTAAACCTGTACCAACTAAATGACCTTCGAATACCATATTTTATCTCTCCCTTAATTATAAGTTTAATAAATGTCCTAATTTGTTTACTTTCGTTTGTAAATACGTTTTATTTTCTTCTTTTGCTGGCATTTGCAACGGTACACGCTCGATTACTTCTAAATCGTAACCTTGTAAGCCAGCAATTTTTCGTGGATTATTCGTTAATAATCGTAACCTTTGTAAGCCTAAATCTTTTAAAATTTGAGCGCCAATACCGTAATCACGAAGATCTGCTGGGAATCCGAGTTTTTCATTTGCTTCTACAGTATCAAAGCCTTCTTCTTGTAATTTATAAGCGCGAAGCTTATTAAGAAGCCCAATGCCTCGTCCTTCTTGCCTCATATAGAGAAGAACCCCTTTTCCTTCACGCTCAATTTGAGCAAGCGCAGCATGTAGCTGTGGTCCGCAGTCACAGCGGCACGAACCGAATACATCACCTGTTAAGCATTCTGAATGGACACGTACAAGTATATGATCACCTGTTGAAATATCACCTTTTACGAGTGCGATATGTTCTTTCGTGTCTAATGAGTTAGAATAGCCAATTGCATGAAACGTACCGAAATCAGTAGGTAATGTAATTTCCACTTCTCTCGTTACAAGCGTTTCATGATGGCGGCGATAAGCAATCAAATCTTCAATTGTAATCATTTTTATATCAAATTGCTTTGCGTACTGCAGTAAATCAGGTACACGTGCCATCGTCCCATCTTCATTTATAATCTCGCAAATGACCCCAGCTGGTTCTGCTCCGCAAAGTTTGGCTAAATCGACAGCAGCTTCTGTATGACCAGCACGGCGCAAGACACCGCCTTCTTTCGCAATTAATGGAAAGATATGTCCAGGGCGATTGAAATCAGCACTTTTTGATGTAGGATTTAACAATTCTTGTATCGTAGTTGCACGTTCGTGAGCGCTAATCCCTGTAGTTGTAGAAATATGATCAATACTTACTGTAAACGCAGTATGATGTGAATCTGTATTATGAGAAACCATCGGTTCTAACTGTAGACGCTCTGCGCATTGTTCTGTAATCGGTACGCAAACGAGGCCACGACCGTGTGTAATCATAAAATTAATCGTTTCTGGTGTGATGAACTCTGCTAAAGCAATAAAATCGCCTTCATTTTCTCGGTTTTCATCATCACATACGATAACGACTTTTCCTTGTTTTAAATCTTTTAGAGCTTCTTCAATACGATGAAACATTGTGCTTCCCCCTTATAGAAATCCGTTTTCTTGTAAAAAGCTTTCGGTCATTGAATCTGTTTTTTTTACCGGTTTTGAAATAAAGCGTTCAATATATTTACCAATCATGTCACACTCAATATTTACGATATCTCCGGCTTTTTTTTCTCCGATGACAGATTCGCTTACTGTGTGTGGGATGAGTGAGATTGTAATTGAAGATTCGTCTATATCAAATATTGTCAAACTAGTGCCATCAACAGAAACGGATCCTTTATGCAAACAATAGCGTAGTAATTCATCAGAAATTGCTATTTTGTAATAGATGGCATTGTAATGTTGTTTTTTAGTTAAAATCGTACCGATGCCATCTATATGTCCGGTGACGAAATGTCCACCGAATCGTCCGTTCGCAGCCATTGCCCGTTCTAAATTCACTTTGGCACTTGGTTTTAGCATACGAAGTGATGTTGCTTTCATAGTTTCAGGCATTGCATCGACGGTGAATGAAGTAGTCGTAAAATGAGTCACGGTTAAGCAAATCCCGTTAACTGCGATGCTATCACCTAACTTGACATCTGATAAAATTTGATTTGCGCTAATAGTTAACTTCATTGCTTCCCCACTTTGAGTCATGCTTGATATCGTTCCTAACTCTTCTACAATTCCTGTAAACATTCCGTCACCTCGCTTTTTAAGGTTGCAACAATTTTTATATCATTACCAATTTGTTTCATCTCTTGAATTGTTAAGGGAAGTGCATCTTGTAATTTTGAAAAACCATTTCCGCCAAATAAAGTAGGTGCATCTTTTCCGCCGATTAATCTCGGACTTATATAGGTCACAATTTCATTAAAACTATTTGTTTTTAAGAAACTTGCATGTACCGTTTGACCACCTTCAACGAATAAAGAAAGAATTTGTTTCTCCCCGAGTAGGGATAGGACCTCTTGTATTTCAATTTGCTTCGTTTTCATTTGGAATACAGCTATATTGTTAGATTCATAAGATGCTATTTGCTCTTTATTTACATCCTTACCGACAATAATCCATGTCGGAGCTAAGCCATCTGTTATGACATGAGAAGATGGCGGCGTTCGTAAGTGGGTATCTAAAATAACGCGTATAGGATGTTTACCTCCGTTTGGAATTCTTGTTGTTAAGTGTGGATTATCAGTTATAACTGTATTCACACCGACAAGGATAGCATCATGCATATGACGATATCGGTGAACATCAGCTCGCGCTTCTTCACCTGTAATCCACTTACTTTCACCGGTTACAGTCGCTGTTTTTCCATCTAAGCTCATTGCTGTTTTTATTGTTACAAATGGACGTTTCGTTTTCATATAGTGAAAAAAGTATCGATTTAATAAAGTTGCTTCCGCTTCAAGAACACCGGTAGTTACCTCGATTCTGGATGCTTCTAATCTCCTTTTTCCATTACCAGAAACGAGTGGATTGCAATCAAGGGTAGCAATTACAACACGCTGGACTCCTTTTTCAATGAGTAATTCACAGCAAGGTGGTGTTTTTCCAAAATGGCTACACGGTTCAAGTGTTACATAA
Source organism: Bacillus cereus group sp. MYBK30-2 (assembly GCF_051915945.1). Taxonomy (NCBI): domain Bacteria; kingdom Bacillati; phylum Bacillota; class Bacilli; order Caryophanales; family Bacillaceae; genus Bacillus; species Bacillus cereus group sp. MYBK30-2. The sequence continues at coordinate 778,940 of NZ_JBQAFR010000002.1, read as the reverse complement.
ACGGTAGCGCCTTTTGCTCTTTCACCAGCCATGTGAAGAGCATGAACTTCAGCGTGTTCTTCACCAGCACATAAGTGAGCACCCATTCCAACAATATTTCCATCCTTTACAACAACAGCACCAACCATAGGATTTGGACTTGTTTGTCCTGATGTACCTTGTGCTAACTGCAAGGCAATTCTCATATATTCTTGATCTGTCATTCTCTTCACCTCTCCTGAAAAAATCAAAAAACCCCAAGGATATAAAATCCTTGGGGTTTGGGAGACGTGATTTCTAGAAATATAGTTCGAATACGAAAGTATAGGAAAGAAACCTAACGATGACTGATATTTTGGCATAAGGAAAAAACCTAGCACAATATCAAGTTTTTCAAACGCTAGTCGTATCTTTTTATTTCAGTATAGAAACATAAGTATACAAAATAAAACATATATGAAGATTCAAAATGAACCTTTAAAAATATGCATACTGAAATAAAAGTGTATTCGCTATATATAATTACTAGAAAACATATCCTTCTCCCATCCAGACTATACTGTCGGCCCTAGAGTTTCACTAGATCCACCGTTTTCGAGTTGAAAACGGGTCACGGACTTAAAAGCTTTCGCTTCATCACCGCCGGTTGGGAATTTCACCCGACCCCGAAGGATGTTGTTTGCTCACATTATAGCACAAAAAAGAAAAAAGCATAGTAGAAAATGTTCGAATGTGAAGAATTGTGTGAAAATACATGTTGCTTTGAATGGAGTCAAAAGTAATAGAAATACTGTAAGGAAAAGGAGAACGGTAGTTGATTAAAAGAAAAAACATGCACAGAAAAATGTGCATGTTTTTTACAAAATTATTCTGCCTCTGGTGCTCTAACAACAGATTCGAATTTTCCTTTATGCGAAGCATCGCAATAAGGCATATTTTTTGATAGACCACAACGACATAAAGAAAATGCCGGTTTTGCTGGGAATACATTCCCTTGTGAATCGACTAATTCCACGTCCCCTGTAACGCGAAAAGAGCCATTATCATTTACTTTAATTTGTACTTTTGCCAACGTTATCCCTCCTTTCCAAACGCTTAATCTCATCATATAATCAGGGGGAGGACTTGACAATAAAAAAGAGTTCTTTGTACGGAAGAAGAGGGAATGTTATAATAGCTTTTATAACTGATTAGAGTAAGGTGACGAAAGATGGATAAACAATTACGAACACTACAAAATATTGCAAATGAGCGCACGTGGGCATCATTTTTGAATGATAATCATCCATATAGTTTACTTCATTGGTCAATCGCAGGTGTAGGACAAGAACCGAAAGATGTTTGGTTACTTCAAGATGAGGTGACCTTTCAAACGACGGAATTCCCAACGCTAGATGAGGCAGTAAAGTGGATTTCTGAAAATATGGAACAAGTTACAGACGTTTTAGCGCAGTAAAAAACAGGCTTATGCAAGCCTGTTTTTTGTTTCTTTTACATATGTGTTTAAAAATTTGTCAATGGCAACTTCGTACTCTTCTTTATTTTCATTATAAGAGCAAGCGTGTGCACCATGTTCTGCAATATAAAGTTGTTTATTATTCTCTTTTGCTTCATAAAGTGATTTCGTCATATCAGCTAAAATATAGTCATCATCTTTACTATGAATAAAGAGAACAGGATTGTTAATATTTTTTATGCAATCAATTGGTGAAACTTCACGAATTGTATAGCCGTCACGAACTTTTAAAAAGGCATTTGCTAAAGGTAATAAAGGCCATTTTGGCAAATGAAATTCAACCTTTAAACGATGCTGTAATTGTCCGTAAAAATCAGAGAAAGGACAATCAGCAATATAAAAATCGGCACCATCTTCTACAAGTCCTGCATATTGAAGAAGGGTTGCAGCACCCATAGATTCACCATGAATTCCAAGTGTAATATCCGTTCCGAAACGACCTTTTAGCCAGTCAACTACTGATTTTAAATCATGTTTTTCATAATAGCCATAGCTTGTCGTTTTGCCACCTGTTTTACCATGGCGACGATGATCATAAATAAATACGTTATATCCTCTACTCAAAAATAAGTTTGCATACTTAACGGAATTCATTTTATTTACAGTCACACCGTGGCAAAAGATCATAAATTTATTGGAATGTCCAGCTGGCATGTAATATCCGTGAAGTTCGTATCCAAATTGAGAAGGGATGTGAATTTCTTCTTTTTGAATAGCATTAAAATCGTCCAAATGAAAATGTTTTTTCGTTTCGCGTTCTAAAACTTCTTCCTCTGTTTTTTTCTTCAAGTACATAACTTTATTTGTAAAGAAAATCCCAATAGCAGTTAGTGCACCTAGTATAGTAAACAATGCTGTAAAAAAACGTTTCATACTTTACCTCATCCTCCAAATACCTCTACATATGATACACTTACATTGTATCACAATGATATAAAAAGGGGAGAAATCGTGTATGGTTCATATACAAAAAATTACACCAGAAATGAAAGAAACAATTCAGGATTTTATGTGTGAAAACTGGGGAAGCTCAATGATGGTCTCACGGGGCAGAGTACATCGATTGGAAAAATTACCCGGTTTCGTTGCGCTTCAAAATGACAGAATAGTGGGAATTATAACTTGTGAAGTTACAGAAAACATGTGTGAAATTGTATCGTTAGATAGTCTTGAAGAAGGAAAGGGGATTGGTACAAAACTGGTGGATTGTGTATTGCAAATAGCAAGGGAGAATGGATGTAAAAAAGTAGGGCTCATTACGACGAATGATAATATGAACGCACTTCGTTTTTATCAGAAACGTAACTTTATGATGACGAACTTATATATTAATGCGGTAAAGGAAGCACGAAAAATAAAGAAAGAAATTCCGTTTATTGGTTATGATAATATCGCGATTTTACATGAAATTCAGCTGGAGTATATTTTGTGAGTAAAGTGGAAGTTATGTAACAATTTTCAGAAATATAAAACAATAACCTTGACGAATGTTATATTTTGGTTTAGTTTAAAATTGTAATCTATTACCATATTAAGGGGTGACGATGTGGCAACTATACGTGATGTTGCAAAATTGGCCGGTGTTTCAGTCGCAACCGTTTCAAGAGTAATTAACGAAAAAGGATATGTCCATGAAGATACGGTAAAACAAGTAAAGCAAGCAATTGAAGAGTTACAATATAGGCCGAATGCTACAGCAAAGCCCTTATTTAAACAGCCTTCAACGATGGTTGTATTACTTGTAGATAATTTGCATAATCCATCATACATCACTTTGCTCCGTTTCGTTGAGGAAATAGCATATAAAGAAGGATATCAAGTAGTAGTTTGTAATATAGAAAATAAGAATAGATACATAGATATGTTTATGCAAAATAACATTGCAGGCGTTATAATGACGGAATCTGTTTTTCGAAGTATAGGAGGAATCTCACTTCCTTTCGTTGTGCTTGAGGAAAGGCAATCTCTTATGAGCTATTATGAAAGTGGGCAGAAAGCTGTTTCTTTATTAAAAGAGAAAGGCTGTCAGTTTCTTGCTTATATTGGTGAGGGGGTAGAGAGTGAAGAAATGGAAGAGCATGTGGCAGGATTTTTAGACACTGCTTGGAAAGAAGGGCTTTCTTATCGAGAGGAAATTGTACAAGGGTATACGAATCAACAGTTTCTTGAAATATTGCAAAAATATCCGTACATAGATGGGATTGTAGCTTCGAGTGACAAGGTCGCTATTGAGCTAATCAGGGCGGCGAAAACTCTTAATATTCATATACCAGGTAAGTTGCAAATCATTGGATTTAACGGGAGTGTGGAGGGTGAATGGATAAGCCCATCGTTAACGACGATTGGAAGCCATATCGAAGAAAATGGAAAAATAGCTTTTCAGCAGTTAATTGGAAAAATAAAAGAGAAGAAAGTGGAACAAGAAGAAGTAAAAACAGAATGTAGATTCATTGAGAGAGAAACAACAAAGTAAAAGGTGCGTTTTTAAAACGCACCTTTTATAGTGTAATTGCGGCAATAAAGCCGAATATAAGTAACGGTATATTATAGTGTAGAAAAGTTGGAACACATGTATCCCATATATGGTGATGCTGACCGTCAGCATTTAAACCGGAAGTTGGTCCAAGTGTACTATCTGATGCTGGAGATCCTGCGTCACCTAGTGCACCAGCTGTCCCGATAATTGCGATTGTTGCCATCGGGCTAAATCCGAGCTGGATGCATAACGGCACGAAAATTGTTGTTAAGATTGGGATGGTTGAAAAAGATGAACCAATTCCCATCGTCACGAGAAGTCCAATAACGAGCATAAGAAATGCAGCGAGCGGTTTACTATTTCCGATTATATGCGCACTCGTTTGCACAAGAGATTCAACGTGTCCAGTTTTTCGAAGAACAGCGCCAAATCCAGCGGCAGAAATCATAACAAATCCGATAAAGGACATCATACGCATTCCGCTCGTTAAAATAGCATCGGCTTCTTTAAGCGGAAGACTACCGCTAACTGATAAGACGATAATACCTGCTAAGGCACCGAAAATCATTGATTCTGTTGCTAATTGAACAGTTAATGTAGCTAGGATAGATAATAAACCAAAAGTAATGCTTCTTTTCGTATAGGGAACGATTTCATTCTGTGCAGCATGAACGTGTTCTGTTTCATACGTACGTGGCTTTCGATATGTAATGAAAACCGCTACACATAATCCGATAATCATACCGATTGCTGGAATAGTCATCGCTTTTGGAATAAGTGCGACATCAAATGTAAGGCCACTTTGCGCAGCATTTGTTTGCAATACGTCATGATAAATTTTTCCGAACCCTGCTGGGACCCACATGTAAGGGGTAATCAATCCAAATGTAATAAGACATGTTACAAGCCTACGATCCACCTTCAGTTCATTTAATACTTTTAAAAGTGCTGGAATTAAGATCGGAATGAAGGCGATATGAACAGGGATAATATTTTGTGAGAAACAAGCCATTGTTAAAATGATAAATAATATAAGTATTTTAGAATAGACTTGTTTTTTCGTGTCTTGTTCGTTGCCAATCCATTTTAAGGCTGATTGGATCATTGCATCAGGAAGTCCTGTTTTTGAAAGGGAAATAGCAAATCCACCGAGCATTGCGTAGCTTAATGCGATAGGAGCACTGTTCCCAAGACCGGTTGTAAAAGTACCAATTGTTTCTGAAATACCAAGTCCGCCGATAAGTCCGCCTGTTAAAGCTCCAACAATAATGGCGACAATGACTTGGACACGTAACAAACTAAGCAATAGCATGACTGCTACTGCGACGAGTACAGCGTTCATAATAAATGTAATCTCCTAATTTTTATTCTATTAAGGCAAGCAAATACGAAGTATGTTATTTGCTTGCGACATATTATTATAAAATGTTTTTTATGAAATGTAAAAGAGCCATTTGTTATTTATGTTGAAAAGATAGCTCTTGTTTAATTGATTGTAAAGATTTGGCGAATAGTTCAGGCTCTTCTAAATCTGGAGAATGCGCCGAGTTTGGAAACCAAATCATCTTTTTAATAGGGGCTTGAATGATATCGCAATATTGTTGAACGAGTGCATAAGGAGTTTGATAATCATAGCGACCGGAACAAAAATAAACAGGAACGGATAAACTTGAAATAGACGAAAAGAAATCGATTGTCAGCATCTCTTCCCATAAAACCCCGGACTTTAAATTTCCTGTGAGAAACTTGAACCAATCTAACAGCGTATATTCAGGAGAAAAGAAACCTTTTCGTATGAAAGAAAAGGAAGATCCGTTTTGTATTGCTCCTCCAAATGTACCAAGCCACTTTCTTTGAATAATGAGACGTCTCGTATCTAAAAAGGGTGGTTTACCTAATTTTAAAAGAGAAGCTAGTGCTTTTTTATGGTCATGTTTTTTTGCCGAGTTAATTAAATGTTGGAATAGTAATTCCTCATTTTTCTTCATATGTACGATTTGACCGATGCCGATATAAGCCTCTATATATTCCGGACATTGACTAGCGATTTTCAGTCCGATAATACTCCCCCAAGAATGACCAGCGAGAAATAATTTTTGCTTATTGAACCTTTTAAGAAGATATTGGATGACTTCTTTTGCATCTGAAACAAATTGATCAATCGTAAAGTTTGATTGGATATCTCGCCATAAAAAGGATTTTCCTGCCCCACGTTGGTCCCAATTAATCACAATAAAATGCTTTTCTAACTCTTTTTGAAAATGTCGAATAAAGCCGATTTGAGCCATACCAGGTCCGCCGTGACAGCATAATAAAATAGGCTGTTCCACATTTTGCCCGCGTATAAGGAGAGATTGTTTCCGATCATTAATCATAACGCTTTCTATCGTAGCGATACTGTTAGGGATTAATTGCTTCTTTTCGTTATAAAACTGAGGGGTATGGCTACGAAAAAGCATATGTAAACCTCCTTTTCTTAAATGGTATGAATCGCACAGGCTCTTTCTTTTGCATATACTGCTAGAAAATCATTGTATCATAACATACTGGTTAGATTTCAAGCTTAGGCAATTAAGAGAGGAGGGAGAATGTGACGATTGGAGAAATTATCGATTCTTTAAATAGACGTGAATCATATCGAGAGAAATAAAAGAAAGGATACTATGTTCCATATAAGAGCGTGTATCTTTTTAACTTATTTTATTTGTGTTTTGAAAAGTAATATGGAAACTAAACAGCATGATTTTGTTCATCAGCAGCTGCGCGTCGAAATGCTTCTTTTATTTGCTGATTTGTCTCTTCGTCTGCAATTTCTAAGTAAAAATCAACAGAGCGTTGTGCATCTTGTATAGCGAATTCTAATCCGTTCAAATAAAGAGTTGGGCATTCTTCAGTGAACTGAGGCTGAGGGTTTTTACCAGTTAAAAGGGTGTGAATTTGTACAAATTGGTGGAAATGTTTTATTTCATCTTGCCGAATTTCAAGGATTTGATTTCGTTCATTGATGTCTGTAGCTAAATTTGCTAATTTAGCATAAAAATTAATGGCGCTATATTCGCCATTAATTGCTTTCTCAATACTACGAATAGGTTTGTCGTTTTGTCGATATAAAGCATCGTAATTGTCTGTCTGGAAATACATATGAACCCTCTCAGTATAGTTTTCTGTATACTACGAGGAAATAAGGGGGCTATGTGCTTATCTATTACTGCACTAGAAGAATACGATAATATGTATGACCATAAAAGAAGAAGTTCCTTGCATATAAAAGGAGCTTCTTCTTTCGAGTGTCACGCACTAGTTTGATTAATATTTAGTTGGTTTTTTGAATACGGCCATCAATAATTGGCTGAATTGGTTCTTTTAATTGTTTTACATAATCGACTAACGCTTCAAAATCGTTTGGACCAGTTTCAGCATTTTTGCCATTTTTAAAGGATACGAATCCATCACCGCCGGAGGCTAAGAAGGCATTTGCAACTACGCTATACGTTTTAGAGGAAGCTAATTCTTCACCATTTGTTAAACGGATATTAGTAACCTTTTCGCCGTTCGGTTTATTTGTATCCCAAGTGTATTGAATACCTGAAATTTGGAGCATTCTCGTAGCTCCTGTTTGCCATTGTTGATTTAAAATATCACGAATATCTTGACCTGTTAAATCTACTTTAATTAATTGATTTCCGAAAGGTTGAATTCCATATAATTCGCCCCATGTAATATCTCCAGCGTCTAGATCGTTACGAATGCCACCGGGATTCATAAGAGCGATTTGTGCTTGCATTGTTTGGCGCTGTGCATCGGCAATTAAATTTCCAAGAGTAGACTCACCAGCATCGTTTTGTTTACGGTCGATAGGTGCTGTGGATTTCCCTACAACTTCATTTACAAGCGGTGCAATTTTTTCTTTATATTGATCTAATTTTTGTTTTACTTGTTTATCAGGCTCTACACCTTCATGGTACGTTGTAATAACTTCAGCTTTTTTCTTAACGATATCTTTTGTTTTTCTATCAATGGTTACATCTACGTCTGAGAAAGCCATTCCGTAAGAATTCGCTTGTACGATAAGTTTATTATTTACAGTGCCATTTACATACGTATGACTATGTCCACCGAAAATAACATCAACTTCAGGGTCTGTTTCATTTGCAATACGGACAAGATCACCATTTGTTACACCAGTGTCATCAGTTGTACCCCCAACATGCGCGAGGACAACGATAGATTTAACGCCGAGACGCTTTAATTGTTGTGTGGATTTATTAATAGCTTCTACTTCATCAGTAATTTGTACATTTTTTAGCATAGTGGGCATAACGACATTTGGTGTATCCGTTGTAACAACCCCAATGAATCCTACAGGAACTCCATCAACCATTTTTACAGTAAATGGCGGTAAAAATAAGCGGCCAGTTGATTTATTATAGAAGTTTGCAGCGACATAAGGGAAGTTTGCTCCTTCGAAATTCCCTGTTTTTTCGTGATATCCACCGTAAATGAGGCGTTTCATTTCATCGATACCTTCATCGAATTCATGATTTCCAATTGTACCAACATCAAACTTTAAGTCATTTAAAAATTCAATAGTTGGTTCGTCTTGTAGTAAAGCTGAAACTGGTGGACTAGCACCGACAATATCTCCAGCATGCACAAGAAGTGTATTAGGATTTTGTTTTTTACGTTCTTTTAAATAAGTGGCTAAGTATTCAGCGCCACCAGCTTCTTTGTTATTAATTTTTTTTACAGTGTCTAGTTGTCCATGGAAATCATTAATACCAAGCATTTGTACGTCTATGTATCGGTTTTGTTCAGCAGGAGTCTGAGATGGAGGAGCGGCGAATACACTTGAAAAAGTCATGGTGCTTAAAATAGCGACAGCAGGAATAATTTTTTTCCACATGATTAATTTCTCCTTTTTTATAATCTGACATCATACGACATAATTTTAATAGATTAATAGGATTATATCTACAATAAAATTTAGTTTTTTCGAAAAATTAACACATTTACAAAAAATAAATAATAGAGAATGCGAGAGTAATGTACCTTTTTTATTGTCGATTTCACCGTGTATCCTCTATAATGGAGGAAAAAGTAAAAGGTGAGCAGTATGAAGAAAAAGAAACAAAGACAAGTGCAAAGACAATCTCAAATGAATAAACCAGAGAAAGAATCACTTACATTAGGTGATCAATTGAACGATTCACTAATGCAACAATTAAAGAATAAGAAAAAAGAGTTGCAAGTAAGAGAAGAGAAAAAAGAGGCAGCTGAGCAAGAGAGAAAGCGTAAAGAGCAAAAAGAACGTGAAAAGAATAAATCATTTGAAGAACTGTTAAGTGAAAGTAATCTTACTTGGAAAGACTTTAAATAATAAAAAAATGATCAGTGAAATATCACTGATCATTTTTTTGACGAGTTTGTAAGAAAAGGGGAATTAAAATGAGAAAAATTGTAGTCGTTCCGTACGAAAATCATTGGAGTGAGAAATTCCAAATGGAAGCCGAAAGATTAAAATTGGCGATGCCAGAAACGGTGAAAATTTATCATATTGGCAGTACATCAGTGCCAGGACTTGCGGCTAAGCCAATCATTGATATGATAATGGAAGTAGATAGTATTGAAAGAGTGGATCATTGGAATAAACAATTTGACGAGCTTGGTTATATTGTGAAAGGGGAAAATGGTATTTCAGGTCGCCGTTTTTTTATTCATGGAACTGAGGAGAAACGCTCGTATCACTTGCACGTATTTGAAAAAGGAAATTCTGAGATTACAAGGCATTTAGCGTTTCGTGATTATATGATGGCTCATTGTGAAGAAGCTGAGGCATATGCAACTTTAAAGAAAGAACTAGCCGAAAAATATACATATGATGGCACGCTGTATACAGAAGGAAAAGATGAGTTTGTACGTAATGTTGATGAAAAAGCAAAAGAATGGATAGAAAATAACGTGAATGACTGAGTTCACGTTATTTTTATAAGGTGTATAAAATTATTATGTAAACTGTACGTATGTTTTGACTTTTTGGATGAATCTTGTTGAAATAAAGTGGTGGTTTATAAAAATGTAGCAATGAAAGGGAGAACGAATGTGCATATTCCAACAACTACACTTCATAATGGCGTGAAAATGCCGATGATTGGCTTAGGTGTTTATAAAGCGAAAGAAGGCGACGAAGTAAAACAAGCAGTAAAAAAAGCGTTAGAAGTTGGATACCGTTCGATTGATACAGCGACTGTATATGAAAATGAAAGCGGTGTCGGAGAGGCGGTTCGTGAATCGGGAATCCCGCGAGAAGACTTATTTATTACAACGAAAGTTTGGAACGACGATCAAGGGTATGAGGAGACACTCGAGGCATTTGAAAAAAGTTTAAAGAAATTACAAATGGATTACGTAGATTTATACTTAATACATTGGCCGATAAGAGGAAAGTATGTTGATACATACCGAGCTTTAGAGAAGCTTTATGAAGAAGGAAAAGTACGTGCCATCGGTGTTTCTAATTTTCATAAACATCACTTAGAACTATTATTACCAAATTGCAAAGTGAAGCCGATGGTAAATCAAGTGGAACTTCATCCAATGTTAGCGCAATTTGAATTGCGTAACTTCTGTCAAAGTGAACAAATTCAAATGGAAGCATGGAGTCCATTAATGAGGGGCGGGGAAGTATTCGAGCACCCAATTATTCAGGATATTGCTAACAAATATGAAAAAACACCCGCGCAAGTTATATTAAGATGGGATATTCAAAGTGGGATTGTGACAATTCCTAAATCTGTTACGCCATCTCGTATTGAAGAGAACTTTACTATTTTTGATTTCTCATTAACTGAAGAAGAGATGAATCAAATTAATACGTTAGATCGTAATTTACATGTAGGGACGAATCCTGATAAATATGATACGTTATAAAAAGACGCTACCAGTATGGTAGCGTCTTTTTAACGATGTAAAGCATATGTATCAAATTTTACAATTTGCTGAAGTTGTGTATATTCTTCTTCTGTTAAAGGTGTTTGTTTACCAGCATGTACATTTTCTTGCAACTGTTGAATAGAGCTTGCACCAGGTATAACAGATGCAACAGTTTCATTATGTAAGCAATATTGAATAGCTGTTCCTGTTAAAGAGTTTCCCCCGATTATTTCTTTTACACTTGCTAATGCTGTATTTAATTCATCATAAGAATAGGAGAGGTAATCTTTTTCTTTCAATTTTCCTATCTTCGTTTCATTGCTGTCAGTTAACAGTCCTTTTGCAAGTGGTCCGCGTGCGATGACACTAATTTGATGTTCATTAAGCAGCGAGAACCATTCTTCAGGGCGACGATTTAAAAGGCTGTACTCCATTAATACACTAACGATATTTGAACGTTTTGCATACTCACGGATGACATTTGGACGTATAGAAGAGATACCATAATGACGAATAATACCTTCTTTTTTTAATTCTTCAAAGGCTTCAACAGTTTCATCTATAGGATCTTCAATCGTCCCGCCATGCAGTTGATATAAATCAATATAATCTGTTTGAAGTCTACGTAAACTTTCTTTTACTTCGGCCTTTATGTAAGCTTTAGAAGGATCCCAAGACCAGCCGTTTTTTTCTTCTGTCCATCGATTTCCAACCTTTGTTGTAAGAACAATTTGATCTCGTTTTCCTTTCAGAGCTTTGCCGACAAATTCTTCATTTAATCCATAATCGTATAAGTCCGCTGTATCAAAAAAGTTAATTCCTAAATCGATTGCCTCATCGATAATACGCATAGCTTCTACTTCAGATGTACCGAGAGACATACAGCCAAATCCGATTTCCGTAACATATAAATCTGATTTTCCTAATTGACGTTTTTTCATAAGTCAACCTCCTTATCTTTATTGTACGAAAGGGGAAGAAGGTTGACAAACGTTTACTTTTTGTTTGCTGTAATCCACTCCTGCACAGTTGTATACTCTTTTCCATATTGTTTTAGTTTATGACGAATTTGCCATGCTTTGCCGACTAAAGTGACGCGATTTGGTAAAATATAAATTTTCATTTCTATCACGCTCCTTTCAATGTGGTAAAATGTATGAAGAACGATTAGGAAATAGAACAGGGAGATGAAGTAGTATGAGTAATCTTGCAGAAAGAACAGTAAAAACTGAACCGATTTTTGATGGTAGAGTTATAAAAGTTCGTGTTGATGATGTAGTATTACCAAATGGAGAAATGAGTAAACGTGAAATCGTAAATCACCCTGGGGCAGTTGCTATTATTGCTATTACTGATGAGGGGAAAATTGTACTTGTTGAGCAGTATCGTAAAGCTCTCGAAAAGGCAATTGTGGAAATTCCAGCTGGGAAGTTAGAACCTGGGGAAAAGCCAGAGGTAACAGCAGTTCGTGAACTAGAAGAAGAAACAGGATATGTATGTGAAAATATGGAATTTATCACATCTTTCTATACATCACCTGGTTTTGCAGACGAGATTTTATATGTATATAAAGCGACAGGATTAAAACAAAAAGAAAATAAAGCAGCTTTAGATGAAGATGAATTTGTGGAATTAATGGAAGTGTCATTAGAAGAAGCAATTTCTCTTATGGAAAATCATCGTATTCATGATGCGAAGACGATGTTTGCAGTACAATATTTACAATTACAAAAATAAAACACTCGCCTTAGGCGAGTGTTTTTTAATTAATTTTCGCATATACACGTGCATCGCGTAAGCTACCGTCTGGCGCTAGGAAATCATTTTCCATAGTACCCTCTAAAATAAATTCAAGACGTTCTGCTAAGCTACATGCATTTACATTTGTTGCATCAGTACGAATTTCAATTCTTCTAGCACCTAGTTTATCAAAAGCAAATTGAATGGCCCCTTTAACGGCTTCTGTCATATAGCCTTGCTTTGTATAAGCGCTATGTAACCAGAAGTGAAGTGAAAACTTTGGAATATCCCAGTTTTCAGGCTTAAGAGTAATAGCTCCGATGAATGTACCAGATACTTTATCGTATAAGTGAAAATCAAGTGTTTCACGAAGTAAAAACTGTCCGTGAGCTTCGCGAACAATTTCTTCAGCACTTTCTTCTGTTTCAGCTGTAATTGGCATCCACGGTAATAAGTCTTCTAGAGAAGCTTGGATTGCTTCATATACTTCTGTACCGTCACCTGGAAACGGCTTACGTACTTGCAAGCGCTCAGTTTGAAATAATGTTGGAAAATCTAACAATAATGGTTTCAAGAGAAATCCCTCCTATTCTCTACTATTTAGTTTAGCAAAGTAGAGCGGAATTTCAATGTTAATTCGTCATACTTTTTTCTTTCTCACATACATTTTTAGTAAGAGTGTGAACGGAGGGAAGGAAAATGTGGCGAAAAACTTGGCAAGACCGTGTAATGTCTCACATACAGGAAAATTCTTCACTATATATATTTAACTCTGTTTTATTATTGATGGGAGTAATATTTGGAGCGATTCTTGTGAATAGTTTACAAATAAACCAAAAGCAAGATTTATCATTTTATTTACAGCGTTTTTTTGGACAAGTTTCTAAAGGAGAATTTGCTATTGCGGGTGAAATGTTTCGAGAAAGTTACTTTTCGCAATTAAAATATATTGGCTTTATTTGGATTTTAGGGATTTCCATTATTGGATTGCCACTTATTTTTATCTTATTATTTTTAAAAGGAGTAGTTGTTGGATTTACAGTAGGTTTTTTAGTAAGTCAGCATGGATGGAATGGATTATTATTAGCATTTGTATCTGTATTGCCGCAAAATTTAATTATTATTCCAGTGTTTCTTGTTATGACAACAATTGCTGCAAGCTTTTCTTTGAGAATGATTAGGCACCAATTTATCCGGAGAATAACTGAGCCACTATTACCGTTATTAATTCGTTATACATGCTTTTTTCTCGTGATTGGAGCAGTATTAGCTATCGCTTCTAGCATCGAAGCATATGCATCACCAGTTTTAATGAAAGAAGTCGTGGAAACTATTAATAAAAAATAAATACTTTTTGAGAATAATTATCAATTTGTTTTTATTGTTTTTTCTTTTGACAGAAGCCCTTCTTCTGATATAATGGTGTAAGAGTGGCGAGGAGGGAGTAGTACCGAATGGAAGAAAGAATTGAACGAATTAAGAAGCAACTACATGCAGCGAGCTATAAATTGACACCACAACGTGAAGCAACAGTTCGTGTGCTGCTAGAAAATGAAGAAGATCATTTAAGCGCAGAAGATGTATACCTCCTTGTAAAAGAAAAGTCGCCAGAGATCGGATTAGCAACCGTCTATCGAACTTTAGAGCTATTATCTGAGTTAAAAGTTGTCGATAAGATTAACTTCGGAGACGGTGTTTCACGCTATGACTTACGCCAAGAAGGTGCACAGCGTTTCCACCATCATTTAATCTGTACACAATGCGGTGCTGTACAAGAAATACAAGAAGATTTACTTGGTGAAGTGGAGAATAAAGTAGAACGAGACTGGAGCTTTAAGGTGAAAGATCATCGTTTAACATTCCATGGGATTTGTAAAAATTGTCAAGAAAATGAAACGGATGAAAAATAACCTTTTCCTATTTAACTAGGAAGAGGTTTTTTATTTGAATAAGGTATAAATCGGTGAAAGCTTGGCATATGTTGTAATAACTTATATTTTGGAGGAATTTACAATGCGCCGAGCTGTGAAATTAACTTTTGATGGGATGAAAGTATTTTTATTATTTACGAGTTGTACGATTTTGTTTTATTTCGCTATACTATGGATAAATGAAGAATATGAAAGTTACCATCGTTATGAAAAGCCAAAAGAAGAGACTGTAGAAAAAGTATCAGGGAATGAGGAGCCGGCAAAGGATGCTTTCGTAAATAGAATGATGTTTTTCTATGAAAATGGGGAGTAGTGTAGATTGGAAGATCAATTAAAAGATTTTATTCATTATATGATTGTTGAAAAAGGATTAGCGAAAAATACAGTTGTATCTTACGAGCGTGATTTGAAAAGCTATGTGAAGTATTTGCAAAATGTAGAACAGACGAAGACATTTCATGAAGTGACGCGTTTGCACATTGTTAACTTTTTGCAGTATTTAAAAGAAAATGGGAAGTCTTCAAAAACATTGGCACGTCATATTGCATCGATTCGTTCGTTTCACCAATTTCTACTTCGTGAACGAACGGTGGAGCATGACCCATCGGTACATATTGAAACGCCACAAGGGGAACGGAAATTACCAAAAGTATTATCTGTCGACGAAGTAGAAGCGTTACTTCAAACACCGAAAGCGGCGAGTGCTTTTGGGATTCGTGATAAAGCAATGTTAGAGTTGTTGTATGCAACGGGACTTCGTGTTTCAGAATTAATTGCATTAAATTTAGAAGATGTACATTTAACAATGGGATTTGTTCGCTGCATAGGGAAAGGGAATAAAGAAAGAATTATTCCATTAGGAAGCTTAGCGACGGAAGCGATTCAAAAGTATATTGAAAAAGGTAGAAGAGAATTGATGGGGAAAAAAGCAGTAGATGCGCTCTTTTTAAACCATCATGGAAACCGATTATCGAGACAAGGGTTTTGGAAAATTTTAAAACGATTAGCGAAAGAAGCAAATATTGCAAAAGAGCTTACACCGCATACGTTGCGTCACTCTTTTGCTACGCATTTATTAGAGAACGGGGCAGATTTGCGTGCTGTACAAGAAATGCTTGGACATGCAGATATTTCAACAACGCAAATCTATACGCACGTTTCAAAAACTAGATTAAAAGATGTATATAAACAGTTTCATCCGAGAGCATAGTTATTATGCTCTTTTTTTCATAGATTGAGAAGAGTAAAGCACTTCACAGAAACTTCACAAACATTTCGTACATTGTTTTCAGCAGAAGACTAGAATATTACAATGTATTTCCTCTATACTAAGGAAAGTATGAAGGAGGAAATGAAGATGAAAAAACTTATTATTACATTATTTATCGCGATGCTAGCACTGGCTGGCTGTAATACAAACAAAGAAGAACCGAAAAAAGAACAGAAAATTGAGGCTGTAAAAGTAGCCTTTCAAACGAATCCGAAAAAAATTAAACCAGGTGAAAAAACAGAAGTACAAGCACTTGTTACACAAGGAAAAGAAAAGGTAACAGATGCTGATGTGAAGTTTGAAATTTGGAAAGATGGCGACGAGAAGCACGAAATGTTAAATGGTAAGCATAAAGGGAAAGGTGTTTATGCTGTAGAGAAAACATTTGAGACTGATGGAGTATACCATATTATTCCTCACACAAATGCACGTGAAATGCATGTTATGCAAGAAGAAAAAGTGGCTGTGGGAAATGCCAAAGTAGAAGATGCAAAGAAAGAAAATAGTGATCATGGTGCAGGGCACGGCGATCATAAGAGCGATACAATGATTCACCTTATGGCTGGAGATTTGAAAGCCAATGCTGAATCAGAAATGAAAGTTCATTTGAAACAAAAAGAAGAAGCATTAACTGGCGCTGAAGTACAACTTGAGATTTGGAAAGATGGCGTTGAAAAACATGAATTTATTCCAGCAAAAGAAGGAAATAAAGGCGAGTACGTAACTAAGCATACATTTAAAGAAAATGGTACTTACAAAGTGAAAGTTCATGTAAGAAAAGGCGAACTACATGAACATAAAGAAGAAACAGTAGAAGTAAAATAAAAAAGCAGCTCTTTAGAGCTGCTTTTTTATTTTTATATTAGGAAATTATTCATAAAATGATTAGCACTTCTTTGTAGAATGGATTACAATAGAAGTGTGAATAAAATAAGAAATTCTACGAAAATGTATTAAAAAGAAAGCGTAAACATGTTATGATATCAATATCAGATGTCTGACATCTGACTTAGAAAAAACTAGAAATGTTTTTCAGTCGTTTCAAGTAAAACGAAATAGGTTAGAAAAGGATTTAAAGAAGTACTGTTTGACAATGAGAATGAAAGAGAATTCTTATCGATAACAGTTTCACTTTATAGCGTTTTGAACATACTACAAGAAGTAGAACTGAACTTATAGGAGGTCGCAGTTATGAATAAATATAAACGTATATTCCTAGTCGTAATGGACTCTGTGGGAATCGGTGAAGCACCGGATGCTGAGCAATTTGGTGATTTAGGTTCTGACACAATTGGTCACATTGCTGAACATATGAATGGATTGCAAATGCCAAACATGGTGAAGTTAGGTCTTGGTAACATTCGTGAAATGAAAGGTATTTCTAAAGTAGAGAAACCGCTTGGATATTATACAAAAATGCAAGAGAAATCTACTGGTAAAGATACGATGACAGGTCACTGGGAAATCATGGGCCTATATATTGATACACCATTCCAAGTGTTCCCTGAAGGATTCCCGAAAGAATTACTTGATGAATTAGAAGAGAAAACAGGCCGTAAAATTATCGGTAATAAGCCAGCTTCTGGAACTGAGATTCTTGACGAACTTGGTCAAGAGCAAATGGAAACAGGCTCTTTAATCGTTTACACTTCTGCAGATAGCGTACTACAAATTGCAGCACACGAAGAAGTAGTGCCACTTGATGAGTTATATAAAATTTGTAAAATTGCACGTGAACTAACGTTAGATGAGAAGTACATGGTAGGACGTGTTATCGCTCGTCCATTCGTTGGAGAACCTGGAAAATTCACACGTACACCAAATCGTCATGACTATGCGTTAAAACCATTCGGCCGTACGGTAATGAATGAATTAAAAGATAGTGACTATGATGTAATTGCTATCGGTAAAATTTCTGATATTTATGATGGTGAAGGGGTAACTGAATCACTTCGTACGAAGTCTAATATGGATGGAATGGATAAGCTTGTAGATACATTAAATATGGACTTTACAGGTCTTAGCTTCTTAAACTTAGTTGACTTTGATGCATTATTCGGTCACCGTCGTGACCCACAAGGATACGGAGAAGCATTACAAGAATATGATGCACGTCTTCCAGAAGTATTCGAAAAACTAAAAGAAGATGATCTATTATTAATTACAGCAGACCACGGTAATGATCCAGTACATCCTGGTACTGATCATACACGTGAATATGTACCGTTATTAGCATATAGCCCAAGCATGAAAGAAGGCGGACAAGAATTACCACTTCGTCAAACATTTGCTGATATTGGTGCAACAGTAGCAGAAAACTTCGGTGTGAAAATGCCAGAATACGGAACAAGCTTCTTAAACGAGCTAAAGAAATAGGGGGATAAACAAATGAATCGTGAACTTATTACAAAATCAGCTTCATACTTAAAAGAGAAATTTCAAGAGACACCACAAGTAGGACTAATCCTTGGATCTGGACTAGGCGTATTAGCAGATGAAATCGAGAACGCAGTAACAGTACCTTACAGTGAGATCCCTGAATTCCCAGTATCAACTGTAGAAGGTCATGCAGGTCAACTTGTATTCGGTACACTTCAAGGTGTAACAGTAGTAGCAATGCAAGGACGTTTCCATTTCTACGAAGGATATGATATGCAAAAAGTAACATTCCCAGTTCGTGTTATGAAAGAACTAGGTGTAGAAACAGTTGTTGTAACGAATGCAGCTGGTGGTGTAAATACATCATTTGAACCAGGCGACCTTATGTTAATTTCAGACCACATCAACTTCATGGGTACGAATCCATTAATCGGACCGAATGATTCTGAAATGGGCGTACGCTTCCCTGATATGTCTACATCATATACGACAGAACTTCGCGAAATGGCGAAACAAGTTGCAGCAGACTTAAACATTAAAGTACAAGAAGGTGTATACGTTGGAATGACAGGTCCTGTATATGAAACACCTGCTGAAATTCGTATGCTTCGTACACTTGGCGGAGATGCAGTTGGTATGTCAACAGTACCAGAAGTAATTGTAGCGCGTCACGCAGGTATGAAAGTACTAGGTATTTCTTGTATTTCAAATATGGCAGCTGGTATTTTAGATCAGCCACTTCACCACGATGAAGTAATTGAAACGACAGAACGTGTTAAAGCTAACTTCTTAGCATTAGTAAAAGCAATCGTAAAACAAATGAAGGGGTGACTTCACAATGAGAATGGTGGACCTAATTGCAAAAAAACGTGATGGACATGCATTAACGACAGAAGAGATTAACTTTATCGTTGAAGGATACACAAATGGTGATATTCCTGATTATCAAGTAAGTTCACTTGCAATGGCAATTTTCTTCCAAGATATGAATGATCAAGAACGTGCAGATTTAACGATGGCAATGGTAAATAGCGGTGATACAATTGACTTATCAGCCATTGAAGGGGTCAAAGTAGATAAGCATTCAACAGGTGGAGTTGGTGATACAACGACACTTGTATTAGGTCCATTAGTAGCTGCTTTAGGTGTACCAGTTGCGAAAATGTCTGGACGAGGTCTAGGACATACGGGTGGTACAATTGATAAATTAGAAGCAGTACCAGGATTCCATGTGGAAATTGAAAATGATGAATTCATGCGTCTTGTAAATGAAAATAAAATTGCTGTTATCGGTCAAAGTGGAAACTTAACACCTGCTGATAAAAAATTGTATGCACTTCGTGATGTAACGGCAACAGTAAACTCAATTCCGCTTATTGCAAGCTCGATTATGAGTAAAAAAATTGCTGCTGGTGCAGATGCAATTGTTCTTGATGTGAAAACTGGAGCAGGAGCATTTATGAAAACAGACGAAGATGCGAAACGTTTAGCAGAAGCAATGGTACGAATCGGTAATAACGTTGGTCGTAATACGATGGCAGTTATTTCTGATATGAGCCAGCCGCTTGGTGAGGCTATTGGTAACGCATTAGAAGTACAAGAAGCAATTGATACATTACAAGGTAAAGGACCAAAAGATTTAGAAGAGTTATGTTTAACGCTTGGAAGTCAAATGGTATACCTTGCTGGACAAGCTTCATCTTTAGAAGATGCTCGTGAAAAGTTAATTGAAGTAATGAACAACGGTAAAGCGCTAGAATCATTTAAAACGTTCTTATCAGCGCAAGGCGGCGATGCATCTGTTGTTGATGATCCTTCTAAATTGCCACAAGCACAATTTAAAATTGAAGTGGAAGCAAAAGAAGACGGTTATGTATCGGAAATCGTTGCAGACGAAATCGGAACAGCAGCAATGCTTTTAGGAGCAGGGCGTGCAACGAAAGAGTCTGAAATCGATTTAGCAGTTGGTCTAATGCTTCGCAAAAAAGTAGGCGATAGCGTGAAAAAAGGTGACGCTCTTGTTACAATTTACGCAAACCGCGAAAATGTTGAAGACGTAAAAGCGAAAATTTATGAGAACATGAAAATCGCTAAAGACCACGTAGATGCACCAACTTTAGTACACGGTATTGTAACAAAGTAATAAAAAAAAGCTGAGGAGATTTCTCCTTGGCTTTTTTGACTATTTTTTGTTTATAATAATAATGGGTGAAATTATGATTAGAATTTGTGCGATAACGAAAAAAAATGAAGTTTTATATGATGTTTCGCTAGAAGAAACGCAAAAAGAAAACATCGTATGGTATTGGCTTGATTTATATAAGCCGACGAAAGAAGAGTATACATATATTTTACAAGATCACTTCAAGTTCCATCCCCTTGCAATTGAAGATTGTGTAGAGTATGTACAGAGGCCAAAGGTAGATTTTTATGATGGATATAACTTTTTAGTTCTCCATGCATTCGGAGAAGACGGATTAGAACCGCATGAAATCGATTTATTTGTTAGTGATCGATATATAGTCTCTTTCCACTTCTCTCATAACAATGCGATTGAAAGAGTATGGAAAACGCTCGGTGAGAAGAAACGTATTAAGAAGAGTCCTTTAAATGTAGCGCATACAATTATTGACCAAATTGTAGATGATTATTTCGCACCTGTGTATTACATTGAAGACCATTTAAATGCAATTGATGATAATTTAACGGGTGAGACAGCAGGAAGCGTGCTAGAAGAGGTATTTGATATTCGTGCAGATTTATCGAAGCTAAGGCGTACGATTATTCCGATGCGTGATTTATTGTATCGTATTTTAAATTCAACTCGCTTTTACGGTATAAGCGACCATGAAATTTATTTTAAAGATATACATGATCATTTGCTTAAACTGACAGAGATGATTGAAGCGAGTCGTGAATTAACAGCAGATATTCGAGATAGTTACTTTTCATTGAACTCGCACCATATGAACAACATTATGAAAACATTAACTGTATTCTCGACGATTTTCATGCCATTAACATTTATCGCAGGGGTATATGGAATGAACTTTTCACATATGCCAGAGCTTGGCGGACAGTATAGTTACTTTATTTGTTTGTTAATTATGGCGTTAATTGGCGGGGGCATGATGGCTTGGTTTTATAAAAAAGGTTGGTTTAAGTAAAAAACACCGAGGATTTCCTCGGTGTTTTTTACTAGCCAATAGCGTGTAATACGAACATGGCTAAGAATAAGCATGTAATGATATACATGGATGGTGCAACTTCTTTACGCTTTCCAAGAGCAACTTTTAAAATAGGATAAGCGATAAATCCGAACGCAATGCCATCAGCGATACTATATGTGAGCGGGATCATAACGATAATTAAAAACGCTGGAAACCCTTCTGAAAAGTCGTTCAGAGGAATTTGTTGAATGCTTGTAATCATCAGGCCGCCAATAATAATTAAGATTGGTGCAATGGCACTATCAGGAATTAGTTTGACAAACGGAAGTGCAAACAGTGATGCGAAGAATAACAACCCTGTAACGATAGACGTCAGACCTGTCTTTCCGCCTGCAGTAATACCTGCGGCACTCTCTACTGTTGAAACGGTAGGGCTTGTGCCAAATAGACCACATGTCATTGCTGAAATTGCATTTGCTTGGTAAGCACGTGGGAATTTACGATCATCTTCTAATAAACCGTGTAAAAGTCCCATGTTCTCAAAAATAAGCACCATGCTTAAGGAGAATGTTGCAATCCAAAATGGTAAGGAAGAAAGTTTCCCAAATGACATAGCTCCAAACACATCGCCGTAATTAGCGAATGAAAATGAGCTATTTCCCACTTGACTCGTATCAACAAGACCGAATAGCCATGCAATACCAGTTCCAATTGCAATTGTCCATAAAAAGTTTCCACGTACGTTACGAATAAATAGTACAAGCGCAATGATAAGAGTAAGTAATGTCGCAAGAACGACAGGATTACTTAATTTCCCCATTGCAACAGCAGTATGAGGATTCGAAACGACTAAACCACCTTTTTGCAAGCCGATGAAAGCTAAAAACAACCCGATACCGACAGTGATCGCTTCCTTTAATGACTTTGGAATCGATACCGAAAGCACGCGAGCAATCGGTGTAAAAGCAGCAATTGCAAAAATAATACCGGCGATAAAAACAGCTGCTAATGCTTCTTGCCAAGCTAGACCGAGCGTGTGCACAGCAGTGTACGTGAAGAATGCATTTACACCCATACCCGGGACAAGAATAGCAGGTGCATTTGCCCAAAATGCCATAAGTAGACATCCGACAAATGAACTAAAAACAGTTGCTAAAATTCCAGCTTCAAGAGGAATGCCGGCATCTGATAAGATTGACGCATTTACAATCATAATATAAACGATCGTGAAAAATGACGTGACTCCAGCTAAAACTTCTTGTTTTGGTGATGTTTGGTGTAAGTCTAATTTAAATGTTCTTTCAAGTATTCCTTTCATGTTAAACCTTCTTTTTCATATCCCTCTCCCACCCGTGATATCTCTTTTGTAAGAGCTCACCGTCCTTTATTATATCAGAACATCATGTTTTTACAACAACGAAAATGATAACGTTTACTTATAAACGAAATTATTTATAAATACGTAAAAATGGCTCGTATGGTTGAAATGATTTCTAATTCTCCAGATTGAATGGGCGGGGCTGCTTGTGCATGTAAAGTAGCATAGGATGCAACCTCCCGTGGTAATTGGGCAGATTCTTCAACGAGTGAGAGGGGAACAGGATTAATGTTTAAATTGTATGTACTCGCAATAGCACGAGCTTTTTCTACTGCTTGGTGCAGAGCCTGAATGAGAGCTTGCTCATAATATTTATTTGGATGAGATATTCGAAAACGTAACCCTTTTGCTACGTTTGCACCATTCGAAACGGCTATATCATATACTTCCCCTGCTTTTTGCACATTTAAAACGGTAATTTCATACAAATGCTCCACACGGTAGCCTTGTAGTAATGCTTTATCATTTACATATTCGTATTGAGGAGTAATCGTATAAGAAATGGTTTCTATATCTTTATCGGCAATACCGAGCTGTTTGAGTGCATCCAGCAATTGTTTCGATTGTATCGCATTTTCTTCTTGCGCTTGTTTTACATTTTTACTATCTGTTCGAATTCCGAGTGTTAATATGACAACATTTGGTTTTGCTTTTACAATGCCTTCTCCTTGTACAGTAATAGTAGCTTCTTTACCAGCATTTGTCGTACGGATATTATGTAAATACGGATTCATTCCACCTTGCATTTTGCATCACCATCCTTTTTTATCCCGCTATTTGCGGACAGTAAGACTGCCCGTAAAAGCCCGATTAGTTCAACTAATAATCAGTGGGGGAGGTGTCCATCCCCCACTGATTAAAGTTTCACTTTATATGTATATGTGTGAACAAAAAAGAAAATCGTATGAAAAAAGTTACATAAATGAGAATGATGAGGAAAGAAAGCATATACAACAGAGGTATTTATAGATTATAATATGTGTAAATATGATAAAAAAGGGACGAGGCTAGTGAACGAAAAAAGAGAAACACTGATTTTAGATTTATCTGCATCATTTCGAAAGATGATACGTTTATTACAAAATGATATTAATACACGTTTTTCAGAGCATATGCCATATAATGAATTCTCTGTCCTACGTGCGTTGTTTTTAAAAAGTCCACAGATGGCTTCGCAAATTGCGAGTGAAGTAAACGTAACCTCCAGTCATATTACAGCTGTAACAGATCGTCTCGTACGAAAAGGATTTGTAGAAAGAAAACGTTCAAATTCAGATCGTCGTATCGTGTACTTAGAAATTACAGAACATGGACGAGAAGTAACTGAAAAACTTGAAGCTGTGCGTAAAGAATATTATAAAGATAGATTTAAAGGTTGGAGCGACCAAGAGATAGAAATGGTTTTAGAACTATTTGGCCGCGTATTATAATAAATGAGGATAGGAAGCGAGAGCTTTCCTATCCTTTTTCTTTTGAATAAAAACATTTTGAAACTCCGATACTTTAATTAAAAAGATCGGAGGAAAGATTATGAAATATATTGCTGCACTTACCATTTTACTTGGAAGTTTTTTCTGTTTTCATACATTCACGTACGCCGATACCCCTATCCAAGTGGTGCAAAAAGAAGTGAAGTATATTGAAAACGATAATACGGTCTTATATTCGAAATTATGGGTTCGTTCTATGCAAAATGCAGTATCATTCCATCACAGCGATAATATTCGTAATCAGGACACATTGCGTAATGTAACAAATTCAGAGCTTGTTAAAGCGAAGAAATTGCCGTTTAAGAAAGCATCTATGTACATTCCGAGATTATCGCAATACGTATCAAAAGCAGGGAAAGAAAATATTCAAGTGTACTACATTGCGGTGCATTATAACGTGAAAAAAGAAAATGCATATCAACTTAATGGCATGAACTATTTTCTACAAGTATTTGTGAAAGAAAATGGGAAATGGAAAATTGCTGAAAGTGTAGTCGCACCGACAGAACAAATTGTACAAAATGGTGATGGATTTGGGATGAAAGAAGAGATGGTGTATGGGGATAGGAGAGAGAATGTGAAATAACCTCCTTTTGGGAGGAGGTTATTTTATATTCCAAGAAAATTTAAGTTTTAATAATCGAGATAAGAGTAAGTAGACTATCGTACTAGTTCCTATGAAGCCAATATAATAGTTCCAGATAGAGTGGCTTCCTCCTGCTAATATTCCTCCAAACATTCCAATAAAGATTACACAACATACCATACATAATTTTTTTAGATTTGGATACAATAGAAAGTTTCCATTTTGTTCATTTGGTGATCTTGTATATAAGTACATACTTAAAGGAAATAAAATAAGTATGTTTGCAATTGGACCAATAAGTTTCTTCGCTGAAGGAATGTAAGTGAAGTTTGGCTCGTTATGACGCACTCCATCACCATCAGTATAAGCACTCTGAGGATTATAATTAAAATCAATAGTGAATCTGTGAGCAGGTGCTAAAATACTCGCTTTTTCTATTATGCCTGTATATAAACTATCTACTTTCTCCATTGTATAAGGAGTGGTATTTGTATGGATGGAAATAAATCCGACAATAAGTGTGGGCAGAATAAAAGGAAATCCAAGTATAGCAACAGTGAAAAAACCCTGTGAAATAATATTACCGGCAATTGTGCCTAAACATAATGCAAGTGTATAGATAGCAATTAAGACAATAACCATGTATAAGAAATAAGTATGAAATGGTGAAAACACTTGATACTTATTATGAAAAGTTGTTTTTTTCATAATTGCAAAGAGCCCCCAGTTCATTATAACGATGGCTATAATATTACACACACCATAAAGCCATTTTGTTAAAAAAATGTGTTGACGTTTAAATGGCATAGACCATAGAAAATCACTTGATTGATTTTGACGCTCCCATCCAATAAGAACGCAGGCCAATGCAATGATGATAGCTCCTTGAATCATGATAGCATCAATAAGTGAAAGGTGATAAGTATAACGGAATATATATTTCCATTTGTTATTCTCATGGAAATAGTTTAGTTGTTCTGCAGCCGCTAAATAATAGTTATATGATAGTAGGTAGAAACTTACTAACCAAAATAGCCAAACAACATATTTGCTTTGCTGATATGTGTGCATCCATAATGCTTTTTGAAACATAGGATCTCTCCTTTAAAAAACTTTATAATTTGTAAGACGTGATAATACAAAATAGGTTATGATTCCAACTAAAAAGAATCCAGCATAGTAACTAAATAATAAATCAAACCGGTTTAACATTTGGCCACCTAATAATGCGAAATATAAGATAGCACACCAAATCCAGAGTGAGTGGTATTTTTGAAAAAGAAAGATTTTCTTATTATTTTCATTTGGTGACCTTGTATAAAGAAACGTACCGATGAGTAAGCAAAAAATTGTATAGAAGATAGGAACAAGAATTGCTTTGGCAGAGTAGTAACTATGAGAAGTAGGACCTTTCTGTATCACTTTGCCATGCTCCTCATACGATTGGGCACTAGGATGGTAATTATAATTAATTGAAAAGTTTAATATAGGACCTGAAATGGCGGTTTTTTTATTGAGTTCATAAATTTTTTCAGATCTTGCATAACTTTTATTCCCTTGTATTGCATCAGCGTGGATCGTAAAGAAAAAGAGTGAGAGTGAAAAGATTCCCATTCCCATTACGCAAAAAGTAATGCTAAAGATGCTTTGTGAAATAATACTGCCAGTAAATGTGCCAATACATAAAGAGACAGTATAGATAGCAATATATGAAAAAATTGCATAAAGAAAATATCGATGAAACGGTTCGAACGATTGATATTCAAAGTGGATTGTAGATTTATAAATAAAATACATAAGAACCCAATTGATAAGAAGTGATATTAGAATGAAAAATGCACCGAAAATCCACTTTGATAAGAACATATCACGCCTTTTAAATGGTAACATCATAAATAAATTCCCATTTTGATTACTTCGCTCCCATCCAATTAATATACAGGCTAGGGCAATTGTAATAATACCCAACCAAAAGTTATCAGAAGAATAAAAAGAATAATGATAGTAAAACTTTTTTTCACCCATGCTTTCTGGATGGAGAAAGAAAGACTGTTGCTCTTCTGCTGCTTGATAGTATTCGAAAGATAAAAAATAAAGTGAACTAAAGAAAAATAGTAAAACAGCATATTTCCCGTGCTTCCAATTCCACATCCATAACGCCTTATGAAACATACCCATCCTCCTCAAGCGTCGTAACGAAGACATCTTCAAGTGACATTGTTAATTCTTCAATGAGTATTGGTTGCTCTTTATAAAACTTCTCAAGCGTTGTAGCAACATTTCCTTCGATTAAAATCGTATATACTTTTCCCGTTTGATTTAATATTTTAATATTGCTTAAGTTTTCTAGTTTTTGAGGTAATGATCGTTCGTAAGCAACTTGTATTTTAGCAAATCGTGATTTTGCATCGTCTAGTGACGTAATAGAATCTATTGTATGCCCTTTTAAAATAATGATTGTATCTGCGATTTTTTCAACTTCATCTAAATGATGAGTAGAGATGAAAATCGTAATTTCTTTCTCTGCTACTTCTTCAACGAGAAATTGTAGGATTTGTCTTTTAACGATAGGATCAAGCCCGTTTGTCGGTTCATCTAAAATAATATATTCTGCTTTTGCAGCGAAAGCTAAAATGATGGCAAGCAGTGCTTTCATTCCTTTTGAATAACTACGAATTCGTTTGTTCGGCAAGTTAAAACGTTCTAATATTTCATAAAAATATTGTTCATCGAATGCTGTATAAACGGCTTTATAAAATTTCACGATTTCCTTTACTGTATATCCGTTCAGTATGTTAGTAGAATCCGGAACATATACAACTTTTTGTTTAATTTCCGGCTGCTTATGAACATCCGTATCCTCATATGTAACAGTGCCCTCATCGGGGTCTAAAATGCCGACCATCGTTCGTAATAAAGTTGTTTTCCCTGCACCGTTTCTACCGAGCAATCCGACGATACTACCTTTTTGTAATGTGAAAGAAACATCGTCTAAAATTGTTTGATTATCAATTGTTTTCTTCAAGTTTGTCACTTTCAGCATCTGTACTTCCTCCAATCTCTTTGTAGTATGAATCTATCCAATCGTGAATTTTATCTTTCGTAATCCCAAGATAAGAGGCTTCTAGTAGTAATTGATGAAATTGCTTTTCAACCATAGCGATTTTCCTTTCGTCTAATGTTGGGGTAATCGATTGGGATACAAATGTTCCTTTCCCTCGTAATGTTTCAATAATCCCTTGTCGCTCTAATTCTTGATAAGCTTTGCTTACTGTATTTGGATTTATAACGAGCAAAGATGCGAGCTCGCGTACAGAAGGAAGCTTATCACTTGGAGCTAACATGTTTTTTAATACGAGTTCTTTTACATTTTGGACAATTTGTTCCCATATCGGAGTGTTGCTTCTTGGATCAAGTTGAATATGCAAGAGCAATGTCTCCTTCCTGATGAGTATTAAGTGTACTACTGCATGTAATACACTTAATACAATATAGACAATGAATTTATTTGTCAACTGAAAATGATAGAAAAATATGGTATTAAAAATGTATAAATTGGAAAAAATAGGTTTGATATAGAATGGAGGGTTAGTCATGAAGCGAGTTTTTGGAATACTTGTTTGTTTCATGTTATTGCTTTCTGGTACTTCAGTTAGTTTCGCACAATCTGAGAAAACGAAGCAGGAGAAAACAGAAGAAACAGCACCGAAGTTAGCCGAACAAGCGTCGTCAGCAATCGTAATTGAGCAAGATACAGGTAAAGTTTTGTTTGATAAAAATCCGAATGAAAAGTTACCACCTGCTAGTATGACGAAGATTATGACAATGCTATTAATTATGGAACAAGTTGAAAAAGGAAAACTAAAACTAAACGATAAAGTTAGAGCGAGTGAACACGCAGCTTCAATGGGTGGATCACAAATTTTTCTAGAGCCTGGGGAAGAGATGACTGTAAATGAAATGCTAAAGGGCATTGCGATTGCATCTGGAAATGATGCATCTGTTGCAGTAGCTGAGCATATCGCTGGTTCAGAAGAAGGATTCGTAAATATGATGAATAAAAAAGCGAAAGATTTAGGACTGAAAAATACACATTTTCAAAATCCGACAGGTCTTCCAGCGAAAAATCATTATTCCACAGCGAATGATATGGCTATTATGGCGAAAGAGTTGATGAAGTATCCACTTATTCGAAAATATACAGGTAAGTATGAAGACTATTTACGTGAAAATACGGATAAGAAATTTTGGCTCGTTAATACGAATAAGTTAGTTCGTTTTTATCCTGGAGTAGATGGAGTGAAGACGGGTTTTACGACAGAAGCGAAATATTGTTTAACAGCATCAGCTGAAAAAAATGGAATGCGTGTTATTTCAGTTGTCATGGGAGCACCTACGTCAAAAGAGCGGAACAACCAAGTAACAAAGCTTCTTGACTATGCATTTGGACAATATATGACAAAGAAATTGTATACACGTGGCGAGAAAATTAAGACTGTACAAGTAGGAAAAGGTAAAAAAGAAAAAGTAGATTTAGTTGCGTCAGACAATGTGTCTCTTCTTATGAAGAAGGGCGAAAATATGGACAAGGTAAAACAAGAAGTGATTGCTGAAAAGAAAGTAAAGGCACCGATTAAAAAAGGTGATGCACTTGGTACACTCGTTATTAAAAAAGATAAAGATGTTTTATTAAAACAAACAATTGTAGCAAAAGAAGATGTTGCTGCAGCAAGCTGGTGGGAACTATTTAAAAGAAGTTTTGGGATGTTTTCAACATCAAAATAGCGGCGGGAATTTTGCCGCTTTTCTGCTCGCATATACGGGGATAATTGCTGAAAGGTTTCACTTTATGACGAAATAGTTCTTCTTTTGTCAGTAGGAAGGATTCTTATTTTATATCACGAAAATCTTATGTTAATGAGTAAAGTTTGAGCATAAGGAGGAAATCGTGTGAGTCTTTCCATGCACTTAGAAGTAAAACGTGACGTCTTATGTGTGAGACTAGAGGGTGAATTAGATCATCATACTGCTGAAGAGTTGCGAACGAAAGTAACAGATATGATTGAGACACATGGTGTTCATCATATTGTTTTAAGCCTAGAGAACTTAACATTTATGGATAGTTCTGGTCTAGGTGTTATATTAGGCCGATATAAACATGTAAAGGGATTAGGTGGAGAAATGGTTGTCTGTGCAATTTCACCGCCTGTTAAACGTTTATTTGAAATGTCAGGTCTATTCAAAATTGTTCGTTTAGAAGAAAGTGAAGCGCATGCGCTCGCGACGTTGGGGGTGGCATAAATGAGAAATGAAATGAACCTTCAATTTTCAGCGTTAAGTCAGAATGAATCATTCGCTCGCGTTACAGTAGCTGCTTTTATTGCGCAACTAGACCCGACGATGGAAGAACTAACAGAGATTAAAACAGTTGTGTCAGAAGCAGTTACAAATGCAATTATTCATGGATATGAAGGAAATGCAGAAGGTGTTGTTTATATTTCAGTGATTTTGGAAGAAGCTATGGTGAAACTCACGATTCGAGATGAAGGGATTGGTATCTTTAACTTAGATGAGGCAAGACAACCCCTTTTTACAACTAAACCTGAATTAGAGCGTTCCGGAATGGGATTTACTATCATGGAAAATTTTATGGATGAAGTAGAAGTTATTTCAAACGAATCTTTCGGGACAACAATCCATTTGACAAAATACTTATCAAATAGTAACGCTCTATGCAATTAAGGAGAATAGCCTATGGACATAGAGGTCAGAAATGAGAAGAAGAAACCTCAGTTAAAGGACCACGAGCTAAAAGCGTTAATTCAAAAAAGTCAAGATGGAGATCAACAAGCGAGAGATACAATCGTTCAAAGTAATATGCGTCTCGTATGGTCGGTTGTGCAGCGATTTCTTAATCGAGGGTACGAACCAGACGATTTATTTCAAATTGGATGTATTGGGCTCTTAAAATCGGTAGATAAATTTGATTTATCTTTCGACGTGAAATTTTCAACATATGCAGTTCCAATGATTATTGGTGAAATACAACGGTTTTTACGTGACGATGGATCTGTGAAAGTAAGTAGATCTTTAAAAGAAACAGGAAACAAAATTCGAAAGATGAGAGACGAGCTTTCGAAAGAATTTGGAAGAGCCCCAACGATTAATGAAGTAGCGGAGGCTCTTGAACTAACGCCAGAAGAAGTCGTTTTGGCACAAGAAGCGAGTCGTGCTCCTTCATCAATACATGAAACTGTGTATGAAAACGATGGAGATCCAATTACTATTTTAGATCAAATTGCAGATCAATCTGAAACGAAATGGTTTGATAAAATTGCTTTAAAAGAAGCAATTAGAGAATTGGATGAACGAGAACGTCTAATTGTGTATTTGCGTTATTATAAAGACCAAACCCAATCAGAAGTAGCGGAGCGCATAGGCATTTCGCAAGTACAAGTTTCAAGACTTGAAAAGAAAATATTGAAACAGATGAAAGATCGAATAGATGAATAGCTATCTATTCGATTTTTTTTTGTTGTAACGTATGGTTGGTCGATAGCCGCAGCATTTCTTGTTGTTGCGCTAGTAATTAGCTTGAAAAAATGGAATGCACAAATACATTCAGATTCTGTCCAGCTTGAAAAAGAATGGAAGGACCGAGGTGTTTCATGAGGAGTGGATTAGCGATTATGATGATGGTTATTGGTATGGTAGTCATTTGGGGAGGACTCGCATTAAGTATTGCAAATTTATTTCATAAAAAAACATCTGTACCGAAACGGTACAGATGTTTTTTTATGAAAAAATTGTATTAGAAAAAATTCCAATAACCATACTACAACTACGAGGAAGAGTGAAGGAGTGAGTGTAAATTGGAACAAACAATATATCTCAAAATGCGCAATCGGTTAAAAGTCTCTTCTTCTTATGAAGTAAAGCTGGGAGACGTTGCTCAAATTGTTGGGGACGCTAGTATAGTTGAAAAAGTGCAAAATGAGATTGTTTATAAAATTACAGCGTGTGATAAGACTCATGTCGTAATTGATGTAATGAAAGTGATTGAGATTATTCAACAAAAGGTAGCGCACATACAAATTAATTTACTTGGATCTGGACAAACGCTTGTTGAAATTATATATGACAAAAAAGAGGTACATCCAGTATTCTTCGGTCTAGTTTGGATGTTGCTTTTTGTTGGAGCAGCTCTTGCAATTATTTATTTCCATGAAGATGTAAGTATGCAACAAGTGCACCAACGGTTATATTACATGATTACCGGAGAGTTTAAGGAGCAACCACTTTTATTTCAAATTCCATATTCATTAGGTCTTGGATTAGGTATGGTCTTGTTTTTTAATCATGTATTTCAAAAGCGAATCAATGAAGAGCCTAGTCCATTAGAAGTTGAGATGTTTCAGTATCAGCAGTCACTCGATCAATATGTTATCGTTCATGAAAATAAGGATAATACAAAACAGATTGCCGA
Organism: Bacillus cereus group sp. MYBK30-2; assembly: GCF_051915945.1. Taxonomy (NCBI): domain Bacteria; kingdom Bacillati; phylum Bacillota; class Bacilli; order Caryophanales; family Bacillaceae; genus Bacillus; species Bacillus cereus group sp. MYBK30-2. The sequence continues at coordinate 746,609 of NZ_JBQAFR010000002.1, read as the reverse complement.
TGATTGAGTTTGGATTTGTAGTTTTAATTGGTTTAGCTGGAGGCATTGCGGTAGGTAGCGGATATGTTGCATTTTTAGCTGCGCTTGGTATTATTCCACGTTTAGCTCAATTAACGAGAAGTGGAAAGCATATTCGATATTTTGAGTGGGCAGTCATTGCAGGTACTTTAATAGGGGCTTGGTGTAGTTTAAAAAATATTACATTTCAAACGTCACAATATTGGCTCGTCATACTGGGATTGTTTTGTGGCACGTTCATTGGAATGCTTGCTGCGGCATTAACGGAAGTGTTAAACGTTTTACCTATTTTAGCGAAACGGGTAGGGGTAGAGGGGAAAATTGTTATTTTGCTCGTTGCTCTTGTACTTGGAAAAGTAATAGGCTCATTATTTCACTGGATTTATTTCGTAAAGTAGGAGGCAATATATAAATGGCACAACGAAAATTGAAGGATGATTACATAAATAAAGTGAAGGAGTACCATCCAAAACCGAACTATTTGATAAATTGTGTAAAGGCATTTCTTGTAGGTGGACTTATCTGTATGGTGGGAGAAGTATTGATGAAATTCTATATACATTACTTTCATTTTAGCGAACAAGAGGCAGGGAATCCTACAGTTGCCACTCTTGTCTTATTATCGGCGATTTTAACAGGATGTGGTGTATATGATAAGATCGGGCAGTTTTCTGGAGCCGGATCAGCAGTACCAGTTACTGGATTTGCGAACTCTATGGCGAGTGCTGCACTAGAACATAGGAGTGAAGGGATTGTTCTTGGGATTGCTACTAATATGTTTAAGATTGCAGGCAGCGTCATTGTGTTTGGAGTCGTCGGTGCATACATTATCGGGTTAATAAGATATACATTTAAAATTTTAATGTCTTAAAGGAGGGATAGGTATGAGGTTGACAGGAAAACAAACGTGGGTATTTCAAAATGATATCTTCGTGAATGCAACTGGTACTGCCGTCGGTCCGAAAGAAGCTGAAGGCCCTCTTGGAAAGGATTTTGATATTTCATATGCTGACTTACATTGTGGAGAGGAAAATTGGGAACTTGCTGAGCGAAGGTTAATGTCAGACTCGATTCAACAAGCGATGCAAAAAGGAAATATAAAAAAATCGCAAATTGATTTCTTTTTAGCGGGTGATTTATTAAATCAAACAGTGACCGCAAATTATGTTGCTCGTGAGTGTGGTATTCCTTTTTTAGGAATGTTTAGCGCTTGTGCGACGTCAATGGAAACTTTAGCGGTTGGAGCAGCCTTTATAGACGGTGGATTTGCGAATCGCATCTTAGCTACAGTAAGTAGTCATAATGCGACGGCTGAAAGACAATTTCGTTATCCAACAGAGTATGGAGGGCAAAAGCCAGGAACAGCAAATTCAACGGTTACTGGAGCAGGATCCATATTAATTAGCAATGAAGAGAGTGCAATTAAAATAACGGCAGCTACGATTGGGAAAGTACAGGACTTAGGAATTGCGAATCCTTTAGATATGGGATCGGCAATGGCACCAGCTGCTGCTCATACAATTCAACAGCATTTTGAAGATTTAAGAAGAAGTGCCGCTGATTATGATTTGATTGTTACGGGTGATTTATCAGCTGTTGGGACACCAATTGCGAAACAACTTTTACTTGAGGAAGGATATAATCTCGGGAATATATACAATGATTGCGGATTAATGATTTACGATTCGAGTCAGGAAGAAGTGTTTGCAGGTGGTAGTGGCTGTGCTTGTTCAGCGGTTGTAACGTACGGGCATTTATTACGTGAGATGCAAAAGGGGAATTTACAACGAATTCTTGTTGTTGCTACTGGAGCATTATTAAGCCCGCTGATGATGCAACAGAAGGAAACGATTCCGACAATCGCGCACGGTGTTGTATTTGAAAGAGTGAAAGGAGAGTGAATTGTGGATTTTATATATGCATTTCTTGTAGGTGGAGCTATTTGTGTAATTGGACAAGTGTTGCTAGACTTCGCCAAGTTAACACCAGCTCATTTAATGGCAACTTTTGTAGTCGTTGGGGCTATATTAGATGGATTCGGATTGTATGATAAGCTTATAAAATTTGCGGGTGCTGGGGCAACGGTCCCTATTACAAGCTTTGGGCATTCACTACTGCACGGAGCAATGCATGCGGCAGAAAAACATGGATATTTAGGAATTGGAATCGGTATGTTTAGCTTAACGTCAGCGGGTATTTCAGCAGCAATATTATTTTCATTTTTTGTAGCACTTATATGTAAACCGAAAGGATAAATCAAATGAGACGAAGGGTTGTTTTGGTCACAGATGGAGATGAATATGCAAAGCGGACAATTGAGCTGTTAACAAAGGAATTTGGGGGAAGGTGTATTTCAGCATCGCAAAGTAATCCAACCAAATTGACAGGGAAGAAAGTTGTTGAGCTTATTATGCAAACACCATATGACCCTGTATTTGTCATGTTTGATGACAGCGGATTTATAGGAGAAGGATCTGGTGAAAAGGCGTTAAAATATGTCGCAACACATAAACAAGTTGATGTACTTGGTATTTTAGCAGTAGCGTCTAATACACATCATTGGGAATGGGCACGTGTAGATGTAAGTGTAGATCGGAATGGGAATTTGACAGAATACGGTGTGGATAAATTTGGACTTCCAGATGGTGAAATTGGCAGGATTAGTGGGGATACGATTTATTGTTTAGATGATTTGAATGTTCCTGTCATTGTGGGGGTCGGTGATATTGGTAAGATGTGTGGAAATGATGAATGGGAGAGAGGATCACCTATTACTAGAAAAGCGATTCAATTAATTTTGGAAAGGAGTGGGTTTTATGACGAAGCCTAAAAAAGTGAATATCCCTATTTCATCTTTTTTAAGTGATAATGAAAATTATTTAAAACAAACGGTTGGACTAGGTGTTACATACGATGTGGGTATTCGTAAATTTCAAATTTTAAATAAAAAAATTGGTGTGTTATTTGTAAATGGACTTTGTGATACAAATTATATTATCCATATTTTAGAAGAAGCGGTGGATACAAATGAAATAAGGGATGTAGAAGAAGATACAGTGAAGCTTTTAGAGAATCGTTTAATTCATCAACAAGTAAGTAAAGTGAAAACGATGGATGAGGTAATGCTCCAAGTATTATCAGGACTCATTATTATATTTGTGGAAGGTGAAACGGAAGCGTTCGTGATAGATGTACGTAGTTATCCAGGTCGGACACCGACAGAACCAGATACAGAAAAGGTAGTACGTGGTGCAAGGGATGGCTTTGTTGAAAACATCGTTGTAAATACAGCGTTAATTCGTAGAAGAATACGCGACCCACGTCTTCGAAATGAAATGATTCGAGTAGGGGATAGGTCGCAAACGGATATTTGTATTACATATGTACAAGATGTTGCAAATCCAGATTTAGTGAAGATTATAAAACAAGAATTAAATAACATTGATGTAGACGGGATTACGATGGCGGATAAAACGGTAGAAGAATTTGTTGTCAAACAAAGTTATAATCCATTCCCGCTTATTCGATATACAGAAAGGCCCGATGTAGCAGCAAATCATCTATTAGAAGGACATGTGTTAGTGCTCGTTGATACGTCACCAAGTGTTATGATTACGCCAACGACATATTTCCATCATTTACAGCATGCGGAAGAATTTAGACAAAATCCAGCTGTAGGTACATTTTTACGTTGGGTACGTTTTCTAGGTGTTATATTCTCCTTATTCTTATTGCCATTTTGGTTAGTGTTTGTATTTGATCCAACGCTTTTACCGGAGAAACTAGCTTTCATTGGGCCAAATAAGATGACGCATTTACCGATTTTATTACAAGTTTTGATGGCTGAAATTGGACTTGAATTTTTAAGAATGGCTGCTATTCATACACCGACACCATTGTCGTCAGCAGCAGGTTTGATTTCAGCTATATTAATTGGTCAAATTGCAATTGATGTAGGTCTATTTGTACCAGAAGTTATTTTGTATGTAGCGGTTTCTATGATTGGATCATTTGCAACGCCGAGTTATGAACTTGGACTTGGAAATAAGGTCGGAAAATTGTTTGTCATTATTTTGACCGGTATCTTTCATGAGATGGGATTTGTAATCGGAATGACGGTATTGATTTTATTCTTAGCGTCTATAAAAAGTTTACAAACACCGTATTTATGGCCGTTTTTACCGTTTGATTGGGGTGCATTAACAAAAGTTTTACTCCGTCCAACTATGTCTAGTTTAAAGGTTCGTCCAAGTATTGTAAGACCTCAAAATGTGCGAAGACAAAAATAAGCGGGATTATGCTCCCGCTTATTTTTTATTGAAAAATTATTGCTTTTTTAACAAAAACCAAACATTTTTTTTGTACAATTAGAGTAGATATTGTGTATGAAAGGGGAAGAGGACATGATTAAATTATTTGTAAGTGATTTAGATGATACGCTCGTTTACAATGTGAATCATATGCAAAAAGAAGATGAACGAGCGCTTTGTTGGCTAGCTGAAAAAGGGACAAATATTTGTTTTGCCTCTGGCCGTTTTACTCACCGAATTAATGAGGCGGTAGAACGGTTTTCGTTCCCGTATTACACAACCGGTTTAAATGGAGCGACAATGTTACTACCGGATGGAAAAGTATTTCATGAATCGAGTTTTGAAGATGGGGTTGCCCAGGAAATATATCGATATATACATAAAAAGGGACTAGCAGATATTGTATGTGCAAATGAGCAGCGATATACAAAAAGGAAGAATGAACATCATCATACTTTTGAAGAGTATATGGGAGTGCATATCGCTGAAATAGAAGCATTAGAAGAGGAATTTGGGAAGACTGTACATCCTGCGAAATTGTTTGTTTTTGGGGGTGAAGAGAAAATTGTAGCATTAGATCAAGAATTGCGAGATACATTTCATAGCGAAGCGGAAGTTTTTATATCGGGTAAGCGCTACGTTGACATTATGCCAAAGGGAGTAAGTAAGGGGAGCGCTCTGAAGCGATTAATGGAATATTTAAAAGTTGAGGCAAAGGAAGTCGCGTGCATTGGTGATTCTTTTAATGATATTTCTATGTTTGAAGTAACTCCGCACTCGTTTACTCTTCATCATGCTCATCCGTATGTGAAAGAGAAGGCAAATCATGTTGTTCGTTCGGTTGAAGAGGCTATTATGAAATTACCTTTGCTCGTATAAAGTGAAACCTTAAATCCTGCTAATTATTAGCTCAGACGCTCGTTAATGCAAAATAAAAAAGCTCGTCAAAGACGAGCTTTTTACTTAAATAATGATTTAACAAAATCAATGATACTAGAGAAGAAATCTTTTACTTTATCTAAGAAACTTTGTCCTTCTTCAGATCCTAAGAAGGCTGATACATGGTCTTTTGCTTTGTTTAATTGGCTACCAACTTGGTTCCAATCAATATTAAGATTTTTCATTTTATCAAATAACGCTACTAAGTTATCCAACTGTTCATCTGTTAATGTAATACCGAGTTGATCAGCAATTTTTTTTATTAATGAACGTAAATCTTCAGTCGTTTTTGGCTGTTCTTTTGCAATTTCTTCTTTAATTTTTGCAACAAGTTGAACTGCTTTTTCTTCACCGATTTTATCACCAAGTTTTGCTGTTTGTACCATTTCTTCATTGGCTACTTTTTTAACATCTTCTGGAATTTCTTTGTTCGATGTTGTTTCATATGCCTTCATTAAACCGGTTAAAGCAGCGGTTCCTGAAACTTTAAATGGTGCAGTAATTTGAATCTCTGCATCTTTCACACCTGCTGTAATAAGTGCATTTGTGTACATTGCATCTGTTATCGAATTAATGTTTTTTGAGCGTACAATGAGACCTGACCCTGGTTTTGTGTATGTAATCATAGAAGAGGAAATTGCTCTCGTACCAATTTGTGCTTTTGGAACAATTCCTTCTAGAAATTTATGTTCTTCCGCATTAGACACAGTAATAATTGTAGCATCTTTTGGTGCTTTCATTTCTTTTAACAGATCTTGTTTTTGTTGTTCAGATAAGTTTTCTCCTAGTGTAACAATTGATTCTCCCTCAATGATGTCTGCAAATGAAGCTGTTGGCATAATAAATACGGCTACAGCTAATAGCAGAGCTAGTAATTTCGCTTTCACGAAAAATCGCTCCCTTTCTCTTTCTGAAATTTTCGGGCAACACAGTTATTATAGTATATTTTTCTTATTTGTCACCTAGCTTTTTCCACATTTCAAAAAAGAAGTATGCAGATTGTCGGATTCTTTTTGTTTCTCGTCATGAATATGGTAATATAGTGCTGAGATAGTTGAAAGGAGACATATACGTATGAAAACTTTAGGATACATATTAATGGAAAACGGTGAAAAAATCGAATTGGAATTTTTCCCAGAAGAGGCACCGAAAACAGTAGAAAACTTTAAAAAATTAGCAGAGCAAGGATTTTATGATGGTGTGACATTCCACCGCGTTATTCCTGGCTTCGTAAGCCAAGGTGGAGACCCAACAGGCACAGGTGCAGGTGGCCCAGGTTACTCTATTCCATGTGAAACTGATGGAAACCCTCATAGACATCTTGTTGGCTCACTTTCTATGGCACATGCTGGCCGTAATACAGGTGGTAGCCAATTCTTTGTTGTTCATGAGCCACAACCTCATTTAGATGGCGTACATACAGTGTTTGGTAAAGCGACGAGTGGTATTGAAACAGTATTAAACATGCGTCAAGGCGATGTAATGAAAGAAGTTAAAGTTTGGGAAGAATAAGTTATGAAAAAAAGAGAGCAATTGTGCTCTCTTTTTTATTTACTCAAATAGGAATTGGGATATATTCTACAGTACATGATACAGATAGGACGGTTACTGCTGTTAAAATATATTGTTCATAAGAACAAAGTTTTAACAAAATACATAGAATACATTAACAATTATATGCTTCAATAAATGGATTTCTTTTATCATATTATTTTTGCTAGAACTACTTTGTTCAAAAGTGGTCAATAATTATGCTGTGATGAGCAGGGGATTTTCCTTTTAGTTCCTATGCAGTAGTGTTTTTTTGTGTAGTCTACTGGAAACAAATAGTGTGAAAACATATATTTGACTTTCTTCTTTACGCTTTGTATGATTATCAAGTTGTTTTAGACTCTTCTCACTCTGGTGAAAATACTGTAGAATGAATATGATGTGAAAAGAGTGATTGAGGGGATTAATAGTTTATAACTTTTGTAAGAAGGGATAAGGGTTATGTTAATTCGTTTTAAAAAAAGTTATGAAAAGATTGCAATGGGGCTTCTTTCATTTATGCCAACTGAAAAAGATGTGAAAACATTACAATTGACAATGAAAGAGTATGAAACGAAAGATGATTGGCAACTGTATTTGTGGAAACAAAACGAAGATTTTGTTGGGATAATGGGGATTGTAAAAAAAGAGAATCATGTATTAGAAATTCAGCATTTGAGCGTGAACCCGTCTCACCGTCATATGGGGATTGGGACGAAGATGGTTCAAGAGCTTAAGATTAAATTTCTTGAGTTTACAATTTGCGGAAATGAGCAAACAGCAAGTTTTTGCAAAAAGTGTAAAGAGCTTGAACAAAATATACATTCATGAAAGCAGGGATAAGTAGTTTATTATCTCTGCTTTCTTTTTTGTAGTTGTTCGTTTCGTTCAGAAATGACTTCTGTTCGATCACGTAATGTGTGCTTATTCATAATGTATTCACCAGGAATGGCGTTCGCATCTTTCCAAAATAGCCCTTGTTTCTTACATAACTGTATGCAGTGACTTTCCAATGAAGCGTCTAATAATGGTAAAAATAACGGAGCGAAATTTTCTTTTTTATGGATAGATTGTAATCTTTCATTTAATAAGAATATTAGCTGTTTATGATCTATTCCTAATTGTTGTAATGACGCACTGTTCTTTTCTAAAAGTGCTATTGAACTTTTTATCATTCTCTCTGCGCCATTCCAGTTGGAGCGTCTTTGATGATATAAAGAAACTGCAATTTGAATGAGACCAACTAAGTAATTGTCACGCTCTCCTCTAGGTTTTAATTTCCAATACTCTTCTAGTATTTCATGACATTCAAAATAATCATAATCTCCGTGAAAATGAATTAAAAATTGTATGTATTCGGTAGGATACATTTTTTTCGCCCCTGTCTAACTATTATATGTACAGTGTATCATAGAAATATTAACAATAAGCGACTAGGGAATTTTCCTTAGTCGCTTTATTGCCTCATGTTAGCAGAAGCAAGCCGCTCCTACAATGATTAGTAAAATGAACAGTACAACAAGTAATGCGAATCCACCGCTAAAACCGCAATCAACGTGACCCATAGTTTTTTGACCTCCTACATTGTTCTTACTACACTGTTATCATATGAAGCGGTGGGCATTATGACATGGGCATAGGTCTATTTTTAATTAAATTTCTTAAAAAGGTTGGATAGAACATGAGTATGCTCTATACTTATGTTGTTATAGAAAAAATGTGGTGGGATGCTTTGTGCAGTATAATTTTAAAGTAGAGGCATTTGAAGGGCCTTTAGATCTATTGTTACATTTAATACATCGTTACGAAATTGATATATACAATATTCCTGTAGCGGAAATTACAGAGCAATATTTATCTTATGTCCATACGATGAAAGAATTACAATTAGATGTTGCTAGTGAGTATTTAGTAATGGCAGCAACGTTATTGCAAATTAAAAGTAAAATGTTGTTACCAAAACAAGAAGAAGATGTACCTGATAACGGTGAAGACTTTATGGATGACCCTCGTCAAGAATTGATGGAGAGGTTAATTGAATATAAGAAATATAAGCAAGTTGCTACTGAGTTAAAAGAAAGAGAACAAGAAAGAGCACAGCTATATACACGTCCGCCAATTGATTTTACATCATTTCAACAAGAAGAGGAGACAAGCTTACCTCTTGATGTTACATTATATGATATGTTAGCGGCATTTCAAAAGCTAATGCGTCGTAAAAAAGCAAAGAACCCTGTAACAACACGAATTACTCGTCAAGAAATACCAATTGAAAAGCGAATGACTGATATTCTACAACAGTTAGAAACAAAAGGCGGTCGTCAAAGCTTTTATGATTTGTTTGCTGATGAAGAACGAGAAATAATGGTTGTAACATTTTTAGCGGTTCTTGAGCTGATGAAAAATCAACAAATTATTATTGAACAAGAGCATAATTTTGATGAAATTTTCGTATCAAGCTCTAATAAATCCGTATAGATTCAGTATAGTTTATTAGGGTGGAAAATGAGAGGGAAATACTTTATCTCATGATCGTTTTTAGTGTATCGTTTGGAACAAGAAAAGAAATATTGAACCGAACGCATTAACTGTGATTCGGTTTTTTTATGTGTATTTTTTTTGGAAAAGACAGGAGGAAGGAGTTCGTAAAATGGATAGAAAAGAACAAAAAGCAATTATTGAAGGACTTTTATTTGTTGCCGGTGATGAAGGGATTTATCCAGAACAAATAGCGAAAGTTCTTGAAATTGAAGTGGAAGAAGTAAGAAACAGTATAGAGGAAATGCAAACGGAATGCGAAGGAACGCATCGCGGCTTGCAAATTGTGCAATATGCAAAAGTATATCGTTTTGCAACAAAGAAAGAGCATGCTTCGTATTATCAAAAATTAATAGATACCCCAACCGCGGCTTCACTTTCTCAAGCAGCTCTTGAAACGTTGGCAATTGTTGCTTATCGTCAACCGATTACAAGGACAGAAATGGAAGAGATTAGAGGCGTGAAAACGGACAAGGCATTACAAACGTTAGTTTCGCACTTACTTATAAAAGAAACGGGAAGAGCGGAAGGCCCAGGGCGTCCTATCTTATACGGAACTACGAAAGAATTTTTGGATACGTTTGGATTGAAAACGTTAGATGATTTACCATCGCTTTCTGAAGAAAATGAACAAATGAATGAAGCAGATTTATTCTTCGGTTCTTTACAGGAATTATCAAAATAAAAGCTTAGCATTTTGCTAAGCTTTTTTTGTATATCAATTACAGGGCGTGCCATACTAAATGAAAAAAGGAGACGAGTTATGAGAGGTGTACGGAGTATTCTATTGTTGGTTTCTGTTTTATTATGTTTTTCGCTAAACAGCGCATCGGCTAAAAGATATATGATGACTATTCATACTGCGTCTTCTTTACATATGCAGCGGCAACATTTAGGGAAAATGAAAGTGAGTTTTTTAAAAGTTGGACAAGGTGATGCGACACTTATTACCTTGCCAAATGGCCAAACGATGTTAATTGATGGAGGGCCTTATGAAGCGGGAGAGGTCATTATTCAAAAGCTAATTGAAAAAGGGATTAACCACTTAGATGTTATTGTAGGTACGCATCCTGATATGGACCATATAGGTGGACTTATTCCGATTGTAGAACAAATGCCAGTCTCACTCGTATTAGATAGTGGGAAAACATATAGTTCATTTACTTATCATACGTATCGGAATAATATTAAAAAAAGGGGCATACCTTTCGTTTCAGTGAAGGAAGGACAATATATACCGTTAGATCCACATGTTTCTATACAGGTGTTGAACAATGGGAAATCGAAAGATGAGAATAATGAGTCTTCAATTGTTTTAAAAATTCGATATGGTAAAGCAGACTTTTTATTAATGGGTGATGCGGATGTACGGACGGAAAATGAAATATTAAAGCGATTTGATGTACATGCAGATGTGCTAAAAGTGGGGCATCATGGCTCGTATACTTCAACGAGTGAAACATTTTTAAAAAAAGTAGATCCACAATTCGCTATTCTTTCATACGGGAGTAAAAACCCGTATGGACATCCCCACCAAAGTGTAGTGAGACGATTAAAACAGCGCGGTATAATGCTATATGGAACAAACAAGCGAACAGTAGAAATAGAAACAGATGGTGAACATATTGCGATGTGGTCGAGCGGCTGGATGCCATTACTTAAGTAACTAATTATATAAGAGGTTATTGTCCCTTTTTGGAAAAAATGAATAACATATATTATAATTGTGAGAGAAACAATTAATTTCCTTTTTTGCTGAACAAAGAGGAAATTTCATTAGAATGTATAGACAACTACTCGTGTGTATATTAAGATGGAATTAGGCGAATAAGGTAATAATAACAAGTAGGTATTTCATGGGAAAGGATCGATGAAAATGAAAACGCAAGTTGTCATCAATGCCAAAATTTATACAGGTCAAGAAGTAGTGGAAAACGGATTTATTCGTTACGCAGAAACAATTAAAGAAATTGGTTTGATGGCTCAATATGTCTCACAAGAAAATGAAACTGTTTTAGATGCGGCAGGGAAGATTGTGATTCCAGGTATGATTGATGTTCATATTCATGGTGGGTACGATATTGATGCGATGGATGCAAATAGCGATGGATTAGTAACTCTTGGTAAAGAAATGTTAAAAGAAGGAGTTACAACTTACTTCCCAACAACAATGACACAAGCTCCAGAAGCGATTGAAGCGGCACTTAGTGCTGCGAAGGAAGCGAAAGAAAAAGGAGCACATTTCGAATATATTCACTTAGAAGGACCATATGTTTCAAAAAAACGTGCGGGTGCACAACCACTTGAACATATTGTTCCTGCGAGTATCGAGCAATTTAAACAATGGCAGGAAGCAAGCGGTAATCTAATTAAATTAGTAACATATGCGCCAGAAGAAGAAGGCGCGTTAGAGTTTGAACAGTATCTTGCTGAAACAGGTGTTGTTGGCACAATGGGGCACACAGATGCGATGGATGCACAACTGAAAAATAGAAAAATTACACATGCAACACATTTATACAATCAAATGCGTGGATTACATCACCGTGAACCAGGAGTTGTTGGTCATGTGTTATTAAATCCAGATGTAATGGTTGAAGTAATTACAGATGGCATTCATATTCACCCTGATATGGTGAAATTAGCATATAAATTAAAAGGACCGAAAAAAGTAAGTGTCATTACTGATGCAATGCGTGCAAAAGGTCTTGAAGATGGATTATATGAGCTTGGCGGACAGCCAGTACATGTAAAAGATGGAAGTGCCCGATTAGAAGATGGAACGTTAGCTGGTAGTATTTTGAAAATGGATCAAGCCTTCCGAAATGTAATTGAATTTACAGGATGTTCAATCGAAGATGCAGTACTGATGACATCAGTTAACCAGGCAGAAGAGTTTGGATTAAATAATAAAGGTGCGTTAGCGGCAGGTAAAGATGCAGACTTTGTTGTTATGACTGAAGAATTACATGTATATGATACGGTTCGTTTAGGAACTCATATGAAGGAAGGGAAGTAATTAGATGAAAATTCTTGTTGTAAAAACTCCAGAAGAATTAGCAGAAGCAGGCTATAAGTTAATTGAAGAGGTTGTAAAATCAAAAGAAAATCCAACATTAGGAATGGCTACTGGAAGCTCCCCATTAGGTATTTATGCAGAAATGCGAAAAAATAAACTTGATACAAGTCATGCAACCACTGTAAACTTAGATGAGTACGTAAATTTACCACACGAAGATAAAAACAGCTATCACTATTTCATGCAAGAACAGTTGTTTGATCATCTTCCATTTAAACAAACTTATGTACCAAACGGGATGGCAAGTGATTTAGAGGAAGAGTGCAAGCGTTATGAAGGCATTCTAGCAGCTAACCCAGTTGACTTACAGATTCTTGGAATCGGTGAAAACGGTCACATCGGATTTAATGAGCCAGGAACACCATTTAATTCTCCAACTAACATTGTGGAATTAACAGAATCTACGCGCCAAGCAAATCTTCGCTTCTTTGAGAATGAAGAAGATGTGCCGACTCATGCGATTACAATGGGAATTGGAAGCATCATGAAAGCGAAACAAATTCTACTTGTTGCTATGGGATCTAAAAAGGCAGAAGCTATTAAAGAATTATTGCAAGGTGAATATAGTGAGGTGTGTCCTGCTACAGTTTTACAACGTCATCCGAATGTAACCGTAATCGCAGATCCAGAAGCTCTATCTTTATGCAGTGAGGCGATTGCTGATGAACATCGACAAGTATTCACCATTTCCGATCTATTATCAGATTCAAGAGTGGGTGAAACAGCTAATTGAGGACGGCGAATGGAAGCCGGGAGATAAAATTCCATCTGAGAATGAACTTTGTGATAAGTTCGAAGTGAGTCGTATGACAATCAGACAGGCAATTAATAACTTAGTGGAACAAGGATATTTATACCGGAAACGTGGAATTGGAACATTCGTTCAACTTCCGAAAGTGGAGCAAAAGTTGCAAGGAATGACGGGATTCACAGAAGATATGATTTCTCGTGGTATGAAACCGAGCAGCCAGTTATTGAGCTTCCGCCTAGTTCCAGCTACTGCTAAAATAGCAGACCGGCTGAGAATACAAGAGGGAGAGTCGGTTTATGAAGTGAGGCGTACTCGCTTAGCTGATGACGAACCGATTGCATTTGAGACGACATATTTGTCGCCAACTCTTGTGAATGATATTAACGAAGAAATATTGCAACAATCTTTATATGAACATTTAGAGAAAAAACTAGGCTTTAAACTTGTTCGCGCTACTCAATCAATTGAAGCTTCAATCGCAACAGATAATGAAGCTGAACATCTGCATATTCCTAAAAAGGCGCCTGTACTTGTAATGCGTCAATGGTCATATTCAGAAGGTGAGTTACCGTTAGAGTATGTGAAATGTATTTATCGCGGTGATCGTTATAAGTTTATTACGAACATCGCACGTAACAAGTAATATATTTCAGTTTGTGAAGTACAGTGAACTTTCATGTGTTCAACATGTAAAGAAAATAAAAATACGACTCATCCTTATAAGGATCGAGTCGTATTTTTATTTTCTTCTTTATTATGAGCAAGCACTTGGTTAACTGCATCTTTAACAGCATCGACTACATAGTGAGCATGTTCTTTTACCGCGTCATCAGCCTGAGACATAGCAAAACTATGAGGAGTTAGAGTAAACATAGGGATATCATTGTAAGAATCTCCGATGCAAGCAACCTCTTCGGGTTGTATTTGAAACTCTTGTAATAAAATGGAGATAGCGGAGCCTTTACTAATATTAGGTGGCATTACATCTAAGCACTGTTCAGCTGAAATGAAAGTACTAACTTTCCCCTGAAATTTTTCATCAATTTTTTTTTGAAGAACTTGTAAGCTTTCCTTAGTTCCACCAACAGAAATTTTATTTGGAAAAATTGTATCGTCTATTTTCTGTAACAAATGTGGTTCTTCAACGGAAGTCATCGTTACTTGTTTTTCAAGTTCATGAATAAAAGGTGTCTTTTCTTCAATGTAGTAATTATGCTCATCACTTACATAACGGAAATAAGGGTCTTCGTTCGTCATCGCTAACAAGTCAGGTAGAATACTGGAATCGAATGTTGCAGATAATAGTTGCTTATTTGCATGAGTATATACGAAAACGCCATTCACACTAATACGATGAAAATTTGTATTTACAGCTTTCATTAAGTCTGCGATTTCATTATCAAGTCGTCCGGAAGCGAAACAAAGAATAACATTTTGCTCAGCTAGACTACGAAGTGCTGCAATATCTTGTTCGTCAATTAGACCTCCGTGTTGCATCATTGTACCGTCAATATCACTTACAAACATTTTAATCATGTTGCTATCTCCTTTCTATGTACAGTTGCTCTTACATTATACGCATCATATACAAACATGTCTAAAAAATGAATTTTTATCAAATGGTAGATGTTTTACATTGACGACAAAGAAGAATGTTCTGTAACATAAAAGCAGGCTATTTAAGTACGAGGGTGGTGTTATATGAGTAATTATCTAGAAATAAAAAAAGTTTTAAATAATAATGTCATCATTGCTAGCCATCCTGAACACGAGGAAGTAGTAGTGATCGGTAAAGGAATTGGATTTGGAAAAAAGGCTGAAGATGTGTTGGAGCAAGAACAAATTGAGAAAATGTTTGTTTTAAAAAATGAACGTGATCGAGAACAATACAAACTTTTAGTGCCACATGTGAGTGAAAAGCTAATTGAATTGATGAATGATATTATGTTATACATTCAAGAAAAAGCAGAGTCCCCATTAAATGAACATATTCATATCGCTTTAACAGATCATATTTCTTTTGCAATTAAAAGACTGAAACAAGGACTTACAATAGATAATCCTTTTTTGGTTGAAACGAAAATGCTATATCCAGAGGAATATAAAATTGCCGAAGGAGTTGTACACCTGTTAAACTCTCGTTTGCAAATTACATTGCCAGAAGGGGAAGTTGGCTTTATCGCACTTCATATATACAGCTCGCTTACAAACTCTGATTTATCTTCTGTTAATCAAAATTCTCGTCTTATTGCACAACTTGTGTCTTTAATTGAAACAAACCTACAAATTACATTAGACCAAGAAAGCATTCATTACTTACGCCTTATTCGTCATTTACAATATGCTATTGAACGGGTAAAAAAAGGCGAAAAAGTAGAAGAGGCACAAAGTTTTGCTGATTTATTAAAATTGGAATATCCAGTCTGTTACAATTTGGCGTGGAAGCTAGTCAAAGTTATGCAGAAAGAATTGCAACTACCTGTATATGAAGCGGAAAGTATTTATTTAACGATGCATTTACAACGGTTAGTGAAAGCAGAGCATGTGTAAAAAGACATATATTTTTGTCTAAAATGAAAACGTTAAAAAAAATGATTGAATCGCTTACAATAGTTATGTATAATAACTATTGCAAAGTTATACAAAATTCGACAAACACATTAAGGTGAGTAACGAAAACGTTTGCCTTAATTATAGTGAACTTATACGTAATCCTATTTTTGACACGTGTTACTGATTCGATCAGGCATGAGTGGAGAAAAGTAAGGAATGTAAGCTAGAGAAAGGGATATACTACCCTTTGTATAGCTATCGTTCTATCTTTTTTTCCTCATGCCTTTTTGGCGTTTGTCGAAAAGTATCAATATAGATAAGAGAGGAAGGGTTTCCATGTTTAAGAAGATCTTTGGTGTTCTTCAAAAAGTCGGAAAAGCGCTTATGCTTCCAGTAGCGATTTTACCGGCTGCAGGTATTTTGCTTGGATTTGGTAATGCATTTCAAAATCCACAGTTAACAAATGTTATTCCTGCTTTAAAAGCAGATTGGTTCGTAATGGTTGCGAAAATTATGGAACAATCTGGTGATATTATTTTCGCTAACCTTGCGTTATTATTCGCAGTTGGGGTAGCAATTGGTTTAGCTGGTGGAGACGGAGTAGCTGGTTTAGCAGCATTCGTCGGCTACTTAATTATGAACAAAACGATGAGTGTGTTCTTAGAAGTAGATAAGTTAGTGAAAGTAACAAGCACTGGAACAGATCCAGTGAAAATTGGATTTGCAGATCCTGCATATGCAAACGTATTAGGAATTCCAACACTACAAACCGGAGTATTTGGTGGTATTATCGTCGGGATAGTAGCGGCATATTGCTACAATAAATACTTCAACATTGAATTACCATCATACTTAGGTTTCTTTGCAGGTAAGCGTTTCGTACCGATCGCGACTGCAACATTCTCTTTAGTAGTAGGTATTATCATGTGCTTCGTGTGGCCATACATTCAAGGTGGCTTAAATACGTTCTCACATCAAATGATTGATGCAAATAGAACGTTAGCAGCATTTATTTTTGGTTTAATTGAACGTTCACTAATTCCATTTGGATTACATCACATTTTCTATTCACCGTTCTGGTTCGAATTTGGTCAGTACACAAATGCGGCTGGCGAATTAATCCGTGGTGACCAAAAAATCTTTATGGCACAGTTAAAAGACGGCGTAGAATTAACAGCAGGTACATTTACAACTGGTAAGTATCCGTTCATGATGTTCGGTCTTCCAGCAGCAGCTTTAGCGATGTACCATGAAGCACGTCCTGAAAATAAAACATTAGCAGCTGGTATTTTAGGTTCTGCTGCATTAACATCTTTCTTAACAGGTATTACAGAACCACTTGAATTTTCATTCTTATTCGTAGCACCAGTATTATTCGGGATTCACGCTGTATTTGCTGGTCTATCATTTATGACAATGCAAATTTTAGGTGTTAAAATTGGTATGACATTCTCTGGTGGCTTAATTGACTTTATTTTATTCGGTGTACTACCAGGCCGTACAGCATGGTGGTGGGTAATTGTTGTTGGTCTTGTACTAGCAGTTATTTACTACTTCGGATTCCGTTTTGCAATTCGCAAATGGGATTTAAAAACACCTGGTCGTGAAGTAGCAAATGCTAATGACGGTGCAGGAAAAGCAGAAGCAGGTGAACTTCCTCGTGAAGTATTAGTAGCACTTGGTGGTAAAGAAAATATCGCTTCTTTAGATGCTTGTATTACTCGTTTACGTGTTCAAGTTAACGAACAAAAAAATGTAAACAAAGACCGCTTAAAAGAACTTGGAGCAGCTGGTGTACTTGAAGTTGGAAATAACATTCAAGCTATTTTCGGACCGAAATCTGACACATTAAAATCACAAATTCATGATATTATGTCAGGTCGTACACCTCATGTTGAAAAAGAAGAGCCTGTAAAGGTAGAAGAAACTCCTCAAAAAGTTGATGAAAATGAAACAATCGTATCACCAATTGAAGGAAAAATCTTACCGATTACAGAAGTACCTGACCAAGTATTCTCAGGGAAAATGATGGGAGACGGATTTGCAATTGAGCCGACTGAAGGAACAGTAGTTTCTCCAGTAAACGGTGAGATTGTCAATGTATTCCCTACAAAACATGCGATTGGTATTCAGTCTGAAGGCGGAAAAGAAATATTAATCCACTTTGGTATTGATACTGTAAAATTAAATGGTGAAGGCTTTGAAGCACTTGTAGCACAAGGTGATAAAGTGAAACAAGGACAACCATTATTAAAAGTAGATCTTGCATTCGTAAAAGAAAATGCACCATCTATCATTACACCAATTGTCTTTACGAATTTACAACAAGGACAACAAGTCGAATTGAAAAAAGATGGAAATGTTAAGAAGGGCGACAACGCTATTATTGACATTCAGTAGGAATTTGACGCAAAATGTTTATAATTATAATAGGCGATGTGGTTGACCGAACATCGCCTATTATATACAATAGATGATGTAGTACTCACGTCTATACAACTAAAAAAATTCGTAATTTAAAGGAGATAAATTATCATGGAAAAAATCTTTAAAGTAACTAGCGACTCAGGAATTCATGCACGTCCAGCAACTCTACTTGTAAACACTGCAAGCAAATTCGGTTCTGACATTAACTTAGAGTATAACGGAAAAAACGTTAACTTAAAATCAATCATGGGCGTTATGTCTTTAGGTATTCAACAAGGCGCAGAAATTAAGATCACTGCAAATGGTGATGATGCAGCTCAAGCACTAGCAGCTATCGAAGAAACTATGAAAAACGAAGGATTAGGAGAATAATGACTCTTAATATCCAAGGGATCGCTGCATCAAGTGGGATTGCTATTGCAAAGGCTTTCAGACTTGAGAATCCTGAATTTAACATTGAAAAGAAATCAATTACAAACGAAGCTGCTGAAATTGCACGCTTAGACGCTGCGCTTGAGAAAGCAAAATCTGAACTAGAAGCTATTAAGGACCACGCTTTTGCTGAGCTAGGTGCTGATAAAGCTGCTATCTTTGAAGCACATTTATTAGTATTAAATGATCCGGAATTAGTAAATCCAGTAAAAGATAAAGTAAATAGCGAAAAAGTAAATGCTGAATTTGCAATGGATGAAGTTGCATCAATGTTTATTTCTATGTTTGAAAACATGGATAACGAATATATGAAAGAACGCGCTGCGGATATTCGCGACGTAACAAAACGTGTTCTTGCACATTTATTAGGAATTAACTTCTCAAACCCTGGTACAATTTCTGAAGAAGTAATCATCATTGCTGAAGATTTAACACCATCTGATACAGCTCAGTTAAACCGTAAGTATGCAAAAGGGTTCACAACTGATATCGGTGGACGTACATCTCACTCTGCAATTATGGCTCGTTCTATGGAAATTCCAGCTGTTGTTGGTACGAAAGTTGTTATGGAGAAAATCCAAAACGGCGATATCGTAATCATCGACGGTTTAGATGGAGAAGTAATTGTAAATCCATCAGAAGAAACTCTTCGTTCGTTTGAAGAAAAGAAAGCGAAATTTGAAGAGCAAAAAGCTGAATGGGCAAAATTAAAAGACCAAGCTACTGTAACAAGCGATGGACATCACGTTGAGCTTGTTGCTAATATCGGTACACCAAATGACGTACAAGGCATTATCGATAATGGCGGAGAAGGCGTTGGTTTATACCGTACAGAATTCTTATACATGGGCCGTGACAATCTTCCAACAGAAGAAGAGCAGTTCGAAGCGTATAAAGCAGTTCTTGAAGGTGTAAAAGAAGGTCAACCTGTTGTTGTTCGTACACTTGACATCGGTGGAGATAAAGAGCTTCCATACTTACATTTACCAAAAGAAATGAACCCATTCTTAGGATACCGTGCAATTCGCTTATGTCTTGATGAGCAAGATGTGTTCCGTACACAACTTCGTGCATTACTTCGTGCTAGCGTATACGGTAACTTAAAAATTATGTTCCCAATGATTGCAACTCTTGATGAGTTCCGTCAAGCAAAAGCGATCTTATTAGAAGAGAAAGCAAAACTTGTAGAAGCGGGTACAACTGTTTCTGATTCTATTGAAGTTGGTATGATGGTTGAAATCCCAGCTTCAGCAGTATTAGCAGATCAATTCGCAAAAGAAGTTGATTTCTTCTCTATTGGAACAAATGACTTAATCCAATACACAATGGCTGCAGACCGTATGAACGAACAAGTAGCTTACTTATACCAACCATATAACCCATCAATTTTACGTCTTGTAAAAATGGTTATCGATGCTGCTCATAAAGAAGGCAAATGGGCTGGTATGTGTGGTGAGATGGCGGGAGATTCACTTGCTATTCCATTATTATTAGGTTTAGGTTTAGATGAGTTCAGTATGAGTGCAACATCAATCCTTCCTGCAAGAACACAACTAAGCAAGTTGTCAAAAGCAGAAATGGAAACTTTAGCAGAAAAGGCATTAATGATGTCAACTGCTGAGGAAGTTGTTGAACTAGTTAAAAGCATATAATTATAAAAAAACCTGAGTCGATTTGAAATCGGTCTCAGGTTTTTTCTATGAGAAAAGTAAAGCTTATTTTCTTACTATAGAGGATAAGGGACAGAATTAGATAGCGATTGCGATAATATCAGTTGGGCATACACGTAAAATGCCAGTAAAAGTATTTTGGTTTTGATTATTTTGATTGTTCTTATCGTCTTTATTGTTATCTTTGTTGTTATTAGCTAAAGCAGAGAAAAGAGCAACACCGTTACAGAATCCTTCAAAAATTACATTGCGGAATGATTGGTGGCCTCTAATGCTTAAAAGAGAAATTTCTGTTCCAACTGAAATGCTAGCAAGTACGTTACATACAGCAGGCCGTTGTGGTCTAACTTCTTCTCTCTCTTTCTCGGTGGTTGCACTCTCTTTCATGATGATGACATTCTCTAAAGTTATCACAGCATCCAAATGATCCAAACATAATCCTCATGCCCCCCTTCACATTTATAATCTATGTAAGTTCGGTAGTTCGTGACTGGACAGAGAGTGGAATTTTTTCTAGGGGATTTTCTCATTTTAAACGACTAGATGGGTGTTTATTACGGAATGATGTTTAGAATGGGTAAAATAGCATAAAAAAGTGTAAAGACCACCAAAATGAATGAAGTAGGTAATCTTTACACTTTTTTACTTTTATATAAAACGATGATATATACGGGAAGGGCTAAAAGTAGTGGTACGATAGATCGTGAGGTATGTAATCCTTCCTCTAATTGGAACGCTTCTTCTTTTGGGAATTGTAACACTGAAATATTTGCAGCATCGCCAATAAAATATAGAAGCAGTACAGTTACGATGTAACTTAAAAGCGCAATAAAGCTTCCGTATGAATTCAATGAAAATCCCTCTCTTGTTATCTATTTGTTACCATTGTATCATAATTGTAACAAAATAACACGCCTATATTTCAATAATCTAACAAACTTCGACATAAAACGTCATATATTTTTATATAAAGGAAATGAATTTTATGATTTTACATGTATTAATGTCGAAATATCTGATTTGATATTACGAATATATGACAAAGAAAAGTAATAAAAAACGAAGGTAATTCATTACCTTCGTTTTTTATTACTTCGCCCATTCACTTACTTGCTCGACGCTCATGCGTGGTGCAGGGTGACCCTTTAAAGTTGATTCACCAATTGTAATAAGCATAATTGGTACGTAACGAGATGAAACATTGAATTCTTCCATTAATGCTTGTGAGTTGAAACCACCAATTGCGCAAGTATCCCAGCCAGTTGCTTTAGCTGCAAGCATAAGTTGCATTGCTGCTAAAGCTGCATTTGAAAAGGCAGCATCTCGTGGATATTGCTCACGATTATATGCAGATTCAATATTTGTAGCTAAGCGCTCTTTTGCTTCTTTTTTCATAAATCCTTGTTCTACAATTGGGCCGTAAACAGGTTCAATATTTTTATAAGCTTCTAAATCACCTAAAATAGCGACTACGGCAGAAGCATCAAGAATTTGTTGTTGGTTATAAGCAATTGGATGTAATCGTTTTTGTACATCTTCTCCTTGGAAAACAAGAAATTTCCAGTGTTGTAAGTTCCAAGCAGAAGGTGCTTGTGCAGCTGCTTTTAAAATATCGTGTAGTTCTGTAGATGAAATTTCTTTTTCAGGGTTGAATGCACGTGTAGATGTGCGTTCATATAAAACGTTAAAAAAATCATTGTTTGTCATTATATATCCTCCAAATTACATATCAACTTAATAAAAATACATATAATATATTCTACTTACATTTTGTAAGTTATCGAATTTAAGGATATAATATCTTTATTTTAATTGTCAAGTTTTAAACAATAAGGTAGGGCATTCATACAAACGATACACTTCATATAATCATACACTAAAAAAGGAATTTCCAGAGTAGATAAGCGCAGATAACATTCTCAATTAGCTTGTTAATATGTATCCCTCACTAATCGGATTTTTTTGGAACAATCCTTTATAAAATGATTGTGAGGAATTCAGTAGAACAAGATATATGAAGTGAGTGAAGACTAGTGATGAACATACTACGTTTTTTATTAGAGAATACTGTTTTCCAAAATGTATTACAAGATCTTCAGTTGAATGTCCTTTATATAGAAGATGGATGTACACATCAACAAACGATAGAAAATGTCCATCCAAAATGTATGTTTATAGCAAATAGTTTTGAAGAAGGAGAAATATTATTTCATAGAACTAGACCGCATATTGTAATTCTGTATGTAACAGATTTTGCTCAAATAAAATATATAAAGAATATATATGATCCGAAGAGTGCATTCATTGTCATTTGGGATCAACAGATAAACAATGAATTTGCAGATTTACTTATGTTAGGAATACGTAATATTGTTATAGCACCAGTAACCCCACAAGTGGTACTTGAGGAAGTAAATAAGAGTTTGTATCAGCTTTCTTTAGTACGACAAGTAAGTTTACAACAAGAATTACTTCAAATGATGTTTGATTTTCAAAATGATTTATTATTTATAGTAGAAGATGATGAAATTGTTGATTGTAATACAAATTTCTTGGAATTTTTCGGTTATGAAAATTTATTTGCATATCGCGAACAGCACTTAGTCTTTGCAGAACATCTTATTAGAGAGAATGGCTATTATTCGACGACCCACGATATAACATGGCTGGATGATACTTTAACAAATGGAAGAAGAATTAAGATGTACAATTATGAAGGAGAAGTGTCTACCTTTTTATTACGTGCCACACCATTGCCAGAAGATTTATCACGATTTGTAGTGAAGTGCACAGAGATTACAGAATTAGATGAAATCTATCAAGAACAAGAAAGATTGGCTATGATAGATTCATTGACAGAAATATATAATCGTTTAAAATTCCAACAAATATTGGAGACAGAGTGGGACAATGTAATACGTAAGGATGAAAAAATTGCACTTATTTTGTTTGATATAGATAATTTTAAAACAGTAAATGACACATATGGTCATGATTTTGGCGATTTAGCATTAATACAACTTGCAGATCTTATGAAATCTAAAGTTGAACATCAACATATATTTGCAAGATGGGGAGGAGAGGAATTCATAATATTAGTGACAAATACGGTAGAAAAAGAAGCTTTTCAAGTTGCGGAATCATTGCGATTTTTCATTGAAACAAAGCAATTCTCTGGAATTTCGAAATTAACAGCAAGTTTTGGTGTTGCGTTATATGAGCAAGGGATTACAAGAGAAGAATTAATGCAAAGAGCGGATATTGCATTATATGAAGCGAAAAAAAATGGAAAAAATCAAGTGTGTGTATATAGAAAAGAAAAAATGTGATTTTTCGCAACAAATTGTTGCGATTTTTTTTTATTGCCGGATAATAGAATGAGGGGGACTATTTGTAATGAAGTACTTACGGAGGAAATATATGTTTAAAAAAATAATGATTATGGTTTCACTATCTGCTGTTGTTTGCGGAGGAATATACTACTTTCTCTCAAGTCCAAAGGAACAAACAGTATTAACATCTAAAGTAACTCCTGCTATCGAGTCAGAAGTAAAGGATAATATAGAAAAAAAGGAAGAACAACAAATTGATTATGCCAGTATATCTCAACAGTTAGATCAATATTTAGTAGGAAAGCAATTTAATGGGACCGTTTTGGTGACAGATAAAGAGCATGTTATATTGAATAAAGGATATGGATATGCTGACGTTCAAAATAAAATAGAAAATACGCCTCAAACAAAATATCGTATCGGTTCTATTACGAAAACAGTTGTTGCTACATCCATTTTACAGTTACAAGAACAAGGGAAGTTAAATATTCAGGATAATGTAAATAAATACATTCCTTCATTTCCAGCAGATAAAAATATTACTTTATATCATTTATTAACGCATACATCAGGTTTACCGGAAAACGGAAAAGGAAAAGTTAATGTAGCTTCACGTATACATTTAATAAATTGGATTGGAAGTCAGACATTAGCGTTTCCACCAGGAACAGGCTGGAAGTATACGGATTATAATTATATGGTACTTGCTTATATTATTGAAAATATAACGAAAAAGCCTTTAGGAGATTATATAAAAGAAAACATATTTACAAAAGCAGAGATGCATGAATCAGGTATGGGAGATATGGTACTTGGAGACAAAAATTTTACAAAGGGTTATGTGAAAAAAGATCAAGCACTTGTCCCAGCGCAGAAATTAGGGATGGATTGGTTATATGGCTGTGGTGAGATGTATACGACAGTGGGGGATATGAAAAAATTAGACGAAGCGATTATAAATGGCAAGCTTCTTTCAGAACAAAGTATACAAGCGATGTTTACACCCTCTGCAGAGAGAAAATATGCATTTAGTTTTTACATATATCCAGATTATTTCCATAATCATGGTGTACTATCTGGTTGGAATACGTTTAACAATTTCAATAAAGAAAAAGGAACGTTTGTTATTTTATTTTCAAATGTGAAAAATAGTATGGATGATGATTTTAATAAGGAATTTCGAAAGATGGTAAATGATTTATTAGAACAAAGGGGATGAGAAGATGGAATATAAAAATGTATCAGTAGGTTTCATTGGTATTGGTGTGATGGGAAAAAGCATGGTCCACCATTTAATGCAAAATGGTTATAAAGTATATGTATATAATAGAACGAAGGAAAAAGCGGATTCTTTAGTACAAGAGGGTGCGACTTGGTGTGATACACCGAAAGCGTTAGTAAAGCAAGTTGATGTTGTTATGACGATGGTTGGATATCCCCACGATGTAGAAGAAGTATACTTTGGGATAGATGGAATTTTAGAACATGCAAATGAAGGTACGATAGCGATTGACTTTACGACATCTACACCAACATTAGCAAAACGTATTAATGAAGTTGCGAAAAATAAGAACGTATTTACATTAGATGCACCTGTATCTGGGGGAGATGTAGGGGCTAAAGAAGCAAGACTAGCAATTATGGTAGGTGGAGAGAAAGAAATATATGATAGATGCTTACCTCTATTTGAAAAACTAGGAACAAATATTCAGTTGCAAGGACCAGCTGGGAGTGGGCAGCATACAAAAATGTGTAATCAAATTGCAATTGCTTCTAACATGATAGGGGTATGTGAAGCAGTAGCTTATGCAAAAAAGGCTGGACTTAATGCAGATAAAGTATTAGAGAGTATTTCAACAGGGGCAGCAGGTAGTTGGTCATTAAGTAATTTAGCACCGCGAATGTTAAAGGGAGATTTTGAACCTGGTTTTTATGTAAAGCATTTTATGAAAGATATGAAGATTGCTTTAGATGAGGCTGAAAAATTACAATTACCAGTACCGGGTTTAAGCTTAGCAAAGGAATTGTATGAAGAGTTAATGGAAGATGGAGAAGAGAATAGCGGAACACAAGTATTATACAAAAAGTATACAAGGGGGTAAATGAGATGGATCTTCAAAAGTTTGATACGATGATTGATGCTGTGCAGCGAGCAACTTGTGTACAGATAAATGGCAAGCAAAAAGAGGCTTTTAAACAAAAATATGATTTTGAACCAAATTTCGAATATGGGCGAGATGAACAAGGGCATTATGTTATTCGAACTTCAAAAAAGATGTTAGAAGAAATGGAGTTTTATTTGGCATTGAAGTATGATCGGGATGGAATTGATCTTTACATGCACGCTGAAATTGAAGGTACATGTCATGTATCTGTTAGCTATAGTGAAGAGGCACTACATCTACAAGAATTGTTTCAATTTCTAGAAGAGAATAAATAAAAAGTCCTCATTTGAGGACTTTTTATTTATATAGGCAGGTAAAATATTCAAGTTGTATAATTATAAGCTGGAAGCACGACGGCATCGTTCAATTGGGAATGGAATAACTTGTGCAATGTGATTAGGACCAAACTGTTTTGTGCGAGCATGACGTAATATATAAAATGCGCACAGAATAGAAACAGGAATAGCACCGTACAAACCAAAAAATAAAGCGCTTACACAAGATGCGACAAAACCTAAAACCCCAACTTCTAACTCTTCCATAATAGCTCCTAAAATGACAGGAATAGCTCCGCATGAAACTCCTAGTATAAGTGCGATAAGTAAACTCATGATTATCCCCCTCTGTTTGCAAGATTCTTTTCCTTCTTATTAGTTGTAGTATATCATATATAAAACAGAATTTTCAGAAAAAATTCAAAAAAAGTTCAATAAATGTTCAAAAAGTGTTGAGAAATGCACTTGATAAAGTGGAATTATGATCAGGGGATTTGATATATGCAAACGAAAGGGACAAATCCTTTTAGTAAATAAAAAATCAGGCTTACTTCATTTTTATGAAATAAGCCTGTTCCATAGGAGGATGTATATATGTAGAGTGAATAAAAGGTTGGAAAAGGGGGTCCAAATCCTTTTATTCAACCAACTACCTTAATAAATTGGAACCCAACCTTCTGTTGTAACAAAAATACGAATAGCTACAACTTGGCGATCATCTTGCAAGGTAAAATAATGCCTAGCATTTTCAGGAACAGATATAAGATCACCAGGTTCAAGTTCAACATCAAAGAATCGACCATCTTTTCCTTCAATAGCAAAGATGCCATGGCCACTGACAATAAAGCGAACTTCATCGTCAGTATGATGGTGTTCTTTTTGAAAATTAATTAATAACTCGTCAAGGTTAGGTGTGCTACTTGAAAGTGAAATTACATCATGAGCTTTATAACCTCGGCGTTCTGAAACATCAGCAATTTCTTTTGAAAACAATGTTAATATTTCAGCTTTGTTTTCATCTGTTAAGGAGTAAGTTTCTTTTAAATGAGTAGGAAGTTTAGAAATATTCCATTTCTCATATAAAACACCTTCTCCTTGTAGAAAACTTGATACTTCCACTTCATTTTCAATACGAACATTTACTTCATGAATACGAATTTGCGCCATTAGAAACGCCTCCTTGAATTGATAATAGTTTTATATGGAATTGGAATAAAAACTCATAAGCTTCTAATCTTTTCTTTGCATCAAAGCTATCTCGCCCCCATACGGTAATGCCATGGTTTCGAATTAATACTGCTCCTGAATCCCCTTGTATATGTGTTCGGAATTTCTCTCCAAGTGTTGGGATATGAGCATCATTTTCGATAATAGGGATGTTAATCGTTGCACCTTCTTCCCAAATATCAAGAGCTTTAATGATTTCTTGGTTCCGAAGAGACACTGTATCGCTATACAAATTTGTGATGACATTGTTATCAGTTGTATGAACATGAAGGACGCAACCAGCATCCGTGTTATTATAAATATGTGTATGTAATATCGTTTCAGCTGAAGGGCGTAGTTCAGTATCTGAAACAGGAAGTCCTTCGTGATTTACAAGTAAGAAGTCATCTGGAGTTGTTTTGGTTTTGTCTTTCCCACTTGCTGTAATAAGAAAAGTAAGCGGATCATGGTTTACTTTTATAGAAATATTCCCACTTGTTGCTGGAAACCAATTACGAATTGTTAATTCTTTTTTTATCTCGCTTAAGTTATGCCATTGACGGAAAAGCTGTTTCATGATTTCACCTCCAACAAATGTTGTAACTCAGATTGAATATCGTAAAACGTTTCAAATGGTGTATAAGCAATATGATTCTCTTCACATTTCGTAATAAGGAAGTCGCGAGCGAATACTTTATCGGCTTGTTTTGTTGCTTGTAAATCAGTAATGGAATCCCCTATTACAATATGAAAATCATCTGTAGAGCTTAGTTTACGAATCAATGATGATTTACAGAGACCACAACTATGATGACATTGTTCATCACAAGGATGAGGCCATTTCACTTCAACATAATCTCCTGAAAAATCAGTTGCATTACAATAAATTTGATCTTTAGGGACTATTCCTTGTAAGAGTGGATAGACGAAGAAATCCATCCCGCCAGAAATAACATAAAAAGAAATGTTTTTTTTATTTGCAAATTGTATAAATTCTTTAAAGCCAGCACGAATTTCCGCTGTTTCTTTTAGATGCTTAATAATGTCGTTGTGTAAAGTGGTAGGTAATAATTTAAATAATTGAGAAACACCTTCTTGAATAGAAAGTTCTTGTGATAAAATTCTTTCTTTTATTCCCTCAGCTTCTGGTGGTGCGAAATATTCCATGATGGACATGATATTATCATTATTTGTGATCGTACCATCGAAATCACAAAACACTTGAATACTCATAATTTCACCTCATAAGATGGATTTCCCCATATTTGTAGCGCACTTTGCAAATTAATCTCATCTACTTCATGGAGTGGAATGTTTTGCAAAGTGGCTTCAATTGCTGCTCGGAAAGCCTTTCCGCCGCCCTGTGCTCCATTTGGGTGGCCATGTATACCACCACCAGCGTTAATAACAACATCCTTACCAAAATCACGAAGGATAAAGGGAACGAAACCAGGATGAATTCCAGCAGATGGGACAGGAAAGCTTTGTTTGAAAAACGTGTCTTCTTCAGTCAATTTCTTTGTAATAAGAAGAGCTTCTTCTTTTTCTAATGCGACACTACCGTATGGTGATGGGAATAAAGAGAAATCAGCACCAGCGTAACGTAGTAATTTTCCAAGTAGTAATGGAGAAGAGAATCCGTATAGTTTCGATGAAGCGTAAGCGCCACTTACAGCAGGATGTGCCATAATAGGAATTGGAATTTCATCATCTTCTACAAGTGATTGCAGTACATCTAGCCCGTAAGAAAATACATTGAATAAAAGAATGTCTGCTCCAGCTACCACTGCACGTTTCGCATTTTCTTTTAAATCATAAGTTCGTCCTGTTAAATTTACTGCATACAAAGTTTTATGACCGTATGTTTCATATACAGATTGTAATACTTCTTTTCCACATTCGATTCTTTTCGTAAGTGGTGTTAATGAATTTTCAAATAAGATTTCATCATCTTTTACAATATCTATTCCACCAATTGCTTGATCGCGTAGTTGTGTTTTTAAATATCCAATATTACGGCCTATCATCCCTTTAAAAATACTCATTAGAAGAGGGCGATCTTGAACTTGTAACAGGTTTCGAATACCATCAATTCCAAATTTCGGTCCAGGGAACTGTTTTTTTAATTCGTCTGAGAATGTTAAATCTATTAGTTTAATTTCACCATCTAGCGATAGTTTTCCAAACGTTGTTGTCAAAATGGCTGGTAAGTCTGGGCTGAAGTTCAGTGATGGATAATGAATTTTAATAATTCCACGTGTTACCTTTTTAGCAAGATAAGAGTTTATATGCTCTTGTTCGTCTAATTCTTCTATATGAATGACATTCCCTTTATGTTGTTTTAATTGTTCTTGTAATAAGTGTGGTAAATGAGTCCATGAACCAATTGTTAAACCAATTGCAATTTGTTCTGCTTTTCTTTCTAAGTTGTGAGAATCATCATGGATTAAATATGTCGCTATAATTCCGCTCATTGTTATAACCTCCTAGTTAAATAAAAAAACCTCTCAGCTAAGGAGAGGTTTTTTTACAACCAGCTCCTTATCTGTCAGCGTAACGCTGCGAGAATTAGCACCGTGTCTACAATTGTAGATCGGTTGCCGGGCTTCGTCGGGCTCGTCCCTCCACCTGCTCTTGATAAGAAGTATTTAGAAATGTTTAAATTTTTATGATATCTGAATTTTGTCAGATATCTTTTATGTTGTCAATGACTTTTTGAAAATTTTTAATTTATCGATTCGATTAATGGCTTCTTGCAATCGTTCCTCCGTATGTAATAGACCGACACGAACATAACCTTCGCCATGTTCACCGAATCCAACACCAGGGGCAACAGCGACATGGGCCTCTTCAAGTAACATATCAGCAAATTGTTCAGAAGTGAAACCTTCTGGGACAGGAAGCCATGCAAAGAATGATCCTTTTGGAATAGTTACATTCCATCCGATTGAATGACAAGCTTTAATAAGAGCATTTCTTCGAGATTCATAACAATTTACAAGTTCTACTACACAAGACTGCGGGCTTAATAGAGCCTCACGGGCAGCTTCTTGTACAGCTCCAAAAATACTAACATACATATGATCTTGTAATAAGTTAATCGTTTCAATGACACTTTCATTGCCGACAGCAAAAGCGATACGCCATCCGGCCATATTGAAAGTTTTTGATAAAGTGTAGATTTCAATGCCGGTATCTTTGGCGCCGTCTGCTTGCAAGAAACTAACGGGCTTTTTTCCGTCAAATCCGATAGCACCGTATGCAAAATCGTGAACAACTAATATATTATGCTTATTAGCGAAATGAATTGTTTCATCAAAGAATTCTTTTGATGCTACAGCCCCAGTTGGATTATTAGGGTAGTTCAAAAACATTAACTTTGTTTGTTTGGCAATAGAGTCATCTATTTTTGAATAGTCCGGTAAAAAATTATTTTCTGAGACAAGTGGCATTATTTCAAAGTGTGCTTTTGCTAAAGAAACACCAGATAAATAATCTGGATACCCTGGATCTGGAACGAGAATAGTATCACCAGGGTTTGTAAAACAAAGTGGTAATTCAACGAGTCCAGCTTTTCCGCCAAATAAAATAGCGACTTCGGTAGCGGGATTTACTGTCACTCCGTATTCACGTTCATAAAACGTGGCAACGGCTTCTTTTAAGCTTTCATGTCCGCGAAATGGCGGATATTTATGATGAAGGGTCTTTTCTGCCGCATCTTGTAAAGCTTTTACGATATGCGACGGTGTTGGTTGATCTGGATTTCCTTGACCTAGATTAATAACATCGTGACCAGCTGCAACGACTTTGTTAACTTTTGCAACAAGTGAAGCGAAAAATTGTGTCGGCAATGATGTTACTACCTCGGAAGGTTGAAAATTTTTCATACTTTCCACCTCTTTTGAAAGTTGTTACAATTCTAGTGACAAATGATATAATCTTTCCAGTATTTTGTAAAGAAAAAATAATGAATGGGGCTGACAAAATGAAAGTCGCATGTATTCAAATGGATATCGTATTTGGGGATGTGGAAAAGAATATTGAAAATGCAAAAAAACAAATAAGCGAAGCTATGAAAGAGCAGCCGGATGTTATTGTACTGCCAGAACTATGGACAACAGGTTATGATTTAACGAGGCTTTCTGAGATTGCGGATAGGAATGGATTGGAAACGAAAGATATGTTGAAAGAATGGTCAAAACAATATGGTGTACATATTGTTGGTGGTTCTATAGCAAAGCAAACGAAGCAAGGTGTTACAAATACGATGTATGTTGTAAATCGCGAAGGGCAGCTAGTAAATGAATACAGTAAAGTGCATTTATTTCAGCTTATGGATGAACATAAGTATTTAATCGCTGGTAATGGAACAGGTGAATTTACGCTAGATGATGTAGAGTGCGCGGGAGC
The DNA here is from genome assembly GCF_051915945.1 of Bacillus cereus group sp. MYBK30-2. Lineage (NCBI taxonomy): Bacteria > Bacillati > Bacillota > Bacilli > Caryophanales > Bacillaceae > Bacillus > Bacillus cereus group sp. MYBK30-2. The sequence goes on along the minus strand of NZ_JBQAFR010000002.1, from coordinate 714,974 downwards.
AATTTGCTATGACATTCGTTTTCCAGAGTGGATGCGTGTTCATACTGCTAAAGGCGCAAAAGTTTTATTTGTTGTAGCAGAGTGGCCGTTAGCCCGTTTAGCACATTGGCGCTTGCTTTTGCAAGCGAGAGCAGTTGAAAACCAGTGTTATGTTGTGGCGTGTAATAGAGCAGGAAAGGATCCGAATAATGAGTTTGCAGGTCATTCTTTAATTGTGGATCCTTGGGGTGAAGTTGTTGTAGAGGTAAGTGAAGAGGAATCTATTTTATTTGGAGAGCTTAAACTCGAGAAAATTAAAGAAGTACGTAAAGGAATTCCAGTGTTCGCTGATCGCCGTCCAGAATTATACAAATAAAATGTTGACAAATGATTTTTATTCTTGGTATAGTCTTCATCATAAAGTTGAAAATTCAAAAATATACAACTCTTATCAAGAGCAGGTGGAGGGATTTGGCCCGATGAAGCCCAGCAACCGACCGTAATACCATTGTGAAATGGGGCGTTTATTACGCCAAAAAGGCACGGTGCTAATTCCAGCAGAAAGTAAACTTTCTGGCAGATAAGAGGGGAGAAGATAAACTTCAAACCTCTTTCTTCGTGGAAAGAGGTTTTTCTTATGTTGAAAAACCTCTGAATTAAAAGGAGGAGAAGACGGTGGGATATTATTCATTAACAGAAGAAACAGCTGTGCAATACGCAAAAGAACATGGCTATTTTGAAAAGAAAGCAACTGTAGTCTGCCATGAAATTGGGGATGGCAATTTAAATTACGTCTTCAAATTAGATGATGGAGAGAAGACGATTATAATAAAACAAGCACTTCCATATGCAAAAGTAGTTGGTGAGAGCTGGCCACTGTCTATAAAAAGAGCGACAATTGAAAGTAAAGCACTGCAAATTTTTGCGAAGTATGTACCGGAATACGTTCCGGAAGTATACAGTCATGATGAGAAGCTGGCAGTAACAGTAATAGAAGATTTATCAAGGTTGACAATTACAAGAAAAGGATTAATAGACGGAGAAGAGTATCCGCTTTTATCTCAGCATATCGGTCGTTTTCTAGCACATGTTTTATTTTATACTTCAGATTTCGGCTTACGCTCAGAAGAGAAAAGAGTGTTGGATGGCACATTTGTTAATCCGGATCTTTGTAAAATTACAGAAGATTTAGTATTTACAGATCCATTTGGTCATTATGATACGAATGATTATGAGCCAGATTTGAAACTAGTAGTTGATGAACTTTGGAGTGACAAAACTTTAAAATTAAAAGTAGCGCAGCATAAATATAAGTTCTTAACGAGAAAAGAAGCGCTCATTCATGGGGATTTGCATACTGGTAGTATTTTTTCATCACCTGCTGAAACGAAAGTAATTGATCCAGAGTTCGCAACTTATGGCCCGTTTGGATTTGATTTAGGTCAATTTATTGCAAATTTATTGTTAAATGCGTTATCGCGAGAAGAGGAAAAAAGAAATGTGTTGTTTTTCCATATAGAGAAGACATGGAGTTATTTTGTAGAAGCTTTTACGAAGTTATGGATTGGAGAAGGTGTAGAAGCATATACGAAAGAAAAGCAATGGTTACCAATTATTTTGCAAAACATTTTTAGTGATGCTGTTGGATTTGCCGGATGTGAACTTATTCGTAGAACAATTGGCTTAGCGCATGTAGCTGATTTAGATGAAATAGCAGATAAAGAAAGAAGAATCCAAGCTAAGAAACAAGCACTTTACTTAGGAAAAGAACTATTAAAATATGAATCAAAGAGCGCAGATATTCAACTGTTTCGAACATTATTTCAACATACAGTTTCAGGAGGCATAAAGGCATGAGTACAATTATTACTGTTCCGAGATCTGTAAGTTGGAAAGGCGATGCCATTGCGGTATTAAATCAAACCAAACTACCGCATGTCACTGAATACAAAACATTAACGACTATTGAAGAGGTATGGAAAAGCATCATTATGTTAGAAGTACGCGGAGCACCTGCAATTGGAATTGTAGCTGCGTTTGGTTTGGCACTTGCGGCAAAGAAATACAATGCACCAAATATCGATGAATTTCAAAAGAAGTTTAATCGAGATTGTAATTATTTAGGGACATCACGTCCGACGGCAGTGAATTTATTTTGGGCAATCGATCGTATGAGAGAATCTATTCAAGAGATTACTACAATAAAAGAAGCACAAAAAATATTAGAAGACGAAGCGCTTCGCATTCAACAAGAGGATGAAGAGGTGTGCCGAAGTATTGGAGAACATGGTTTAACATGTTTTAAAGACGGTGATAAAATTTTAACAATTTGTAATGCAGGGAGTATTGCAACTGCTAGATATGGTACCGCATTAGCACCGTTTTATATTGGGAACGAGAAAGGTGTGCATTTACATGCGTATGCGTGTGAAACGAGACCAGTGTTACAAGGTGGTCGTTTAACGACATGGGAATTAGAGCAAGCAAACATTGATGTAACGCTTATTACGGATAATACGGCAGCTCATGCAATTCGAACGAAAGAAATTAATGCAATTATCGTAGGGGCAGATCGAATCGTTGAAAATGGTGATACTGCTAATAAAATAGGAACATTAAATTTAGCTATACTAGCAAAGTATTTCGGTATCCCATTTTATGTTGCAGCTCCGCTATCTACATTTGATATTACGAAACAAACAGGTGCTGAAATTGTCATTGAAGAAAGAGACGAAACAGAAGTTACGAAAATTTTTGGGAAACAAGTGGCGCCAATAGGTACTCCTGTATTTAACCCTGCATTTGACGTAACACCACATGAATTAATTACAGGTATTATTACTGAGAAGGGTATTTTAAGAGGGGATTATAAAGATGAAATTACGTCATTATTTAAAAAACAAGCTAATTAATAATAGCTTGTTTTTTTATGCCTAAAGTTTTCTTTTTCCCTTATTTATGTAATGAAGGGAGGAGAGAAGGATGGAAGAGTGGATCTCGATGATAGGTAATGTGGGGTTTCCGATTGTTGTAACATTATATTTACTACATCGTATTGAAAGTAAATTAGATGGAGTAATTGTTGCAATTGAAAAACTCCCGCAACAATTACTAAAGTATGAAGATCCTCGCGATAGAAAATAGAATAAAGTTTGCTCTTTGTGAGCAAACTTTATCCCGCTATGTGCGGGATAATAATCAGTGAGGATGGACAAAATCCTCACTGATTAAAGTTTCACGTTATTTCTCTTATTGAGCAGTATAACCACCGTCGATAACGACAGCTTGACCAGTTATACCTTTTGCTTTTTCACCAGCTAAAAATATAGCATAATCAGCAATTTCTTGTACTTGTAACAATCTTTTCTGTGGTACAAGTGGATAAATGACATCTTCTAAAACATTTTCAAGTGGTACATTCCGTGTAGTTGCTAAGTCTTGTAGTTGATTGCGTACAAGGGGGGTATCAACATATCCAGGGCAAAGAGCATTTACAGTAATTCCATGAGTTGCTCCCTCTAAAGCAGCCACTTTTGTTAATCCAATTACTCCGTGTTTCGCACTATTATAAGCAGCTTTTCCAGCAAATCCGATAAGGCCGTTAATAGAAGCAATATTAATAATTCGCCCATATTTTTGGTTCTTCATAATAGGAAAGGCATGCTTAATTGCGATAAACGGAGCAATCTGCATAATTTTAATAAGAAGTTCGAACTTATCCGTTGGAAAATCTTCAATTGGTGAGACATGTTGCATTCCGGCGTTATTAATTAATATATCTAATGAACCGAAATGAGTAACTGTTTGAGAAATTGCTGCTGCAATTTCTTCTTCGGAGGTAACGTCACATTTTAAACCGATAGCTTGAAAACCTTCTTTTTGTAATTGTTCAGCAGCTTCTTTTGCACGATCTTCAAGGCGATCACTAATGACAACTTTTGCACCTTCTTTTGCGAAAGCATTTCCCATTTCATAACCAATACCGCTCGCAGCACCTGTTAAAAAAACAACTCGATTTGTAACCATGATGAAAAACACTCCTTCATAATAAAGTGAAATTTTAATCAGTGGAGGGCATCCCTCACTGATTATTAGCCCACAAATAGCGGGCTAATAGTTCTCTTATTGCTCTATTTAGAGAAGCGATAATGAAATTCCTGCAAACATTTGGAAATAATGTCGTTAGCTATCTTGCTTTGCAAAATAGCCTCTGCTATACTATTTTGTAAAGCGAGATACTTACGCTTATCTACCTTGTAAAACAAGATAGTAGGAGGATTTGAATTATGTCGACAAGTCAAATGCTAAAAGGGATTTTAGAAGGTTGCCTCCTTGCTATTATTTCTGAAGGTGAAATATATGGTTATGAAATGAGTGAAAAACTAGCGAAATATGGTTTCACAATGGCAAGTGAGGGGAGTATTTATCCGTTATTAATACGAATGCAAAAGGAAGGATTAATAACAAGTGTAATGAAGGAATCTCCATCTGGCCCAAAGCGAAAATATTATACATTAACAGAAAAAGGCGAAGAAGCACTAGATGAATTTATGGATCGCTGGGAAGCGATGCAAAGTAGTGTAGAGCGTCTACTGGAAGGGAAGAGGAGCAGAAAATAATGCTATCAAATGAAGCACGCAAGTTTTTATTAGATATGAGATTATTTTTGACTGCAAAGGGTGTTAAAGAAAGTGATGTTCATAATTTTTTAGAAGATGCAGAACTCCATTTAATTGAAGGTGAGAGTGATGGGAAAAGTGTAGTAGACATTTTTGGGAGTTCACCGAAAGAATACGCAAATGAACTTGTAAAAGTGATGGAAAAGGATAGACAGGAAACGTGGAAGCAAATTGGCTATACGGTAATGAATATCGTTTCGTTTTGGATTATCGGTTCTATTCTAGTAGTCAATAATGGGATTCTACAGATTTCGTTTATTCAATGTGTTGGATATAGCCTTACATTGATTCTAGCTATTATTGGTCCTAATTTTCTACTTCGTAAAATGACCTTTTTGACAAGTTTTACAAAAAACTGGTTTTCTATGTGGTTTTTAGTAATGATAGCGCCAATGTTTTTATTAGGTGTAGTTATTATATTAGATGTGATATATCCTACAACGATGTTTACGTTCACTCTAGTACAAAGTTATATATTGGCTGGGATAATTTTCATTATCACGGTAGTTATAAATGTATATTTTGAAGGATGGTTTAAAAATTTATACTTAATCATTCCACTTTCTATTATGTTAGTTTTTAAAACATTTACATCAGAAGAACTAATTCCAATGTTATTTCAAATTATATGTTTATACGGAAGTTTATTTGTTTTAATTTTCCTTGAAATTATGATGAAGGCGAATAAAAGAGAGACGGTCAAATAAGGGAGGGGTTATGATGCAAGTTTCTAAAGAAGGGGAAAAGTTTTTAATCGATACGAAAGTGTATTTAATAACGAAGGGAATTAAAGAAGAAGATGTGGATGCTTTTCTAGAAGATGCAGAGCTTCATTTAATAGAAGGTGAGAAAGAGGGAAAGACGGTAAGTGATATATTTGGTGATTCACCAAAAGCATACGCGGAAGAGTTAGCGAAAGAGATGGAGAAGGATAAAAGCGGGAGTATAAAAAGTATTCTTGCAATGATAATTGGTGTTGGTGGGTATTGGTTATTAACTCATATTTTGTTTAATAATCCAAATCAGCAATTTACACTAACTAATGTACAATTAATTGGTTATCCAATCGTATTAATGATTACGATCGTCGGAACCATTGTTGCGTTTAGAATGTCTTCTTTTAAAAGTAAGTTAGTAGAGTTCGGAATTATTTATATGATAGTGATGGTCCCTATTCTATTATTAGTATTATTGATGTTTATTGATAAATGGTACGGTACATCTGTCTTACAATTGACGACAATACAAACTTATATATTAGCCGCAATTATCTTTTTGTTACTTCTTATTGGTGAAGTGTATGTTCTTGGTTGGATGGGCGTTCTTGCGTTAATTGTCCCTTTAGTAATTATGTTTATATTTAAAGACTTAGAAGAGAGGAATATATTTTGGGGAATTGCAAAGGTTTTACTTATGTATGGTAGTTTATATGGATTAATGAGATGGTATTTAAAAATTGAAGAGAAAAAAGTGTGAATTAGGTGTTTAATAAGAAAAAGGCTGCTCTAGATATGCAATATAATATTTCCAAAGAAATATTATATTAGGATTTTTAGAGGGGTTACGTTTACTTTTAGTTGTATATTTTTATTTCTGGCAGCCGGTATTTGCTTTGTTGATGTGAATATGATGTTTTAAACAGTAACAATATTGTTACTGTTTTTTTCTGTGTAATAAAGGACTTTGTAAAGAAAGAGCTTTTTGCTCATTTGTTAATAATGAATTGATATGAACTTGATCAGGGCGGGGGACTATAGGATACATAAGGTTGGATGGAGAAGGATGATGTTCAGAACCTGTTGGAGAATGGGGATCAGCGTGCGTAAGTTTTCCATGAATCCGCCTTGTAAATAAAATATGACCAATTTCGTGAGCGAGGGTGTATATATTTTTTATTGGAGCAGCTGAGTTTGTTAAAACGATATAGCCAGTGAGTTGCTGTTGCTTCGCTAAAGAGTAAGCGCAGGCAATTACTGCCGTTTCTTTGAAATAATCACTAGCGATGTAGCAAATGTACAAATCACAATTTGGGGATTCGGAAATACAAGTGTTAAAAAAAGATGATAATTTCGGTTGGTTTTGAATAGAGTTTTTATAACTAATTTCTCCATTCGTAAAGCGGAATAACTCGTTTAATACAATTACATCTTTAATTTGAAATGTAATGGGATACCATATTGATTCTGCGACAGCTAAATCTTTTGCGATACGTTCGTCTGAAATATCAGCTCCTGGGGTAATGCAAATACATATATTTAAATATTGATCCATTGAAAACACCTCAAATGGAAAAAATTCTTCCTATAATATATGTGAGGAAAAGGTGGTAGGTATGGATAAAAACCCTAGTTGTCATTACTTCTATTTTTGGAGGCGTATAACCGTTTTTGTTGAAATATATATAATATAAGTCGAAAAAATTTCATAGTTCTATAACGTAGTATGGTCATCTTTTTGATATAGTAAAGAAAAGGGGGAGTATATATGTATACATTAAAAATTGTTTCAGACAGAGAAGCTCTTTATCAATTTGCGAGCTATGTAAGAGTTGTGCAAGGGGTTGAAGATGTATATGTAGAGGTGGGAGAACCTTTATATGAACATCCATTAATGAAATTTCATGTACATATTACAATTGAAGAAAAATATGACCAATATAAAGCGCTACAAGAAATAGCTAGATTAGTAGAATTGGGGCGTTTTACATATGTCCATTATCGTAATGAGGAAATTGAAGAGGCTTTTGAAACTGTAAAATACGAAAGTCTTAGAAAATAAAGGTAAAAAAGGAAGCGAAAGCTTCCTTTTTTAATTGAAAATTACATCAACAAAGGGAAGAGAATTTTGTTATGATAAGGAAGGGTCAGGAAAGGAGAGTTTGCATATTGGGGTATATTGAAGAGTTACGCAAAGTAGTTGGTACGAGACCACTTATTCTAGTAGGGTCAGCAATTATTATATTAAATGATAATCAAGAAGTATTGCTTCAATATCGTTCAGATACATATGATTGGGGTGTACCTGGTGGGGCGATGGAACTGGGTGAAACGACAGAAGAAACTGCTCGTAGAGAATTATTCGAGGAGACGGGGCTAAGTGCGAAAATAATGCAATTTCTTGGTGTTCTTTCAGGAAAGGAAGTTTATTTCCGTTATCCAAATGGAGATGAAATTTTTAATGTAATTCATCTTTATCAGGCGCATCATGTAAGTGGAGAATTAAGGCTGGATCATGAAGGGCTGCAGCTTCAATATTTTCCGGTAGATAAGTTACCGAAATTGAATGAAACGACAGAGAAGATTTTACAAAAATTTTTATATGCATTAACAGAATAGAAGGTTAATTCCTTCTATTTTTATTATATTAAATATTTTGATTTTTTAGTATGTTTATAGTATGATAATGGTAGACATACATCTTATGGAAATCCATCTAAAAACTTATTAGGGTACATAAGAGAGGGGCAAGTACAAAATGCATAATGTTGTCATTACAGCTGCAGTTCGTTCACCAATTGGAACTTTTGGAGGAGCACTAAAAAATATAACACCAGTAGAATTAGCTGTTCCTGTACTTCAGGAAGCTGTAAAAAGAGGCGGAGTGGAGCCACATGAAGTTGATGAAGTAATTTTAGGTCATTGTATTCAAAGAACTGATGAAGCAAATACGGCAAGAACGGCTGCATTAGCGGCAGGATTTCCTGACACAGTTACTGGTTATACGATTCAACGTCAATGTTCTTCAGGTATGCAAGCGATTATGTCCGCTGCAATGCAAATCCAATTAGGTGTAAGTGATATTGTTGTTGCAGGTGGAGTAGAAGCGATGAGTTCGAGCCCTTATGCATTAAAACAACACCGCTGGGGACAACGTCTACAGCACGGAGAAATTCGTGATACGGTGTGGGAAGTTTTAGAAGATCCGATCCATCATATTATGATGGGGGAAACAGCGGAAAACTTAGTTGAACAATATGAAATTACAAGAGAGGAACAAGATGAAGTTGCGCTTCGTAGTCATACATTGGCGCTGCAAGCGATTGAATCTGGATATTTTGACGATCAAATTGTTCCTATTACGATAAAAGAACGTAGAAAAGAAGTTGTATTTGCAAAGGATGAACATCCACGTGCAGATATTACAGCTGAAAAATTAGCAGGATTAAAACCAGCTTTCCGTAAAGATGGATCAGTAACTGCAGGGAATGCATCTGGTCTTAATGATGGAAGTGCAGTTCTAGTATTAATGAGTGAAGAAAAAGCGAAGGAAAAAGGCTTACAGCCATTAGCTAAAATTGTTGGATATTCAGTAGCTGGAGTAGATCCGAAAATTATGGGGATTGGACCGGCACCAGCAATTCGCAAAGGATTAGAAAAAGTAGAGTGGTCATTAGAAGACGCTGATTTACTTGAAATTAATGAAGCTTTCGCTGCGCAATATTTAGCTGTAGAGAAAGAATTAGGTTTAGATCGTGAGAAAGTGAATGTAAACGGTAGTGGTGTAGGACTTGGACATCCAATCGGTTGTACAGGAGCTCGTATTACGGTAAGTTTAATTCACGAATTAAAACGACGTGGATTAGAAAAAGGTATTGCCTCTCTATGCGTTGGAGGCGGTATTGGAGTAGCATTATTTATAGAAGCGCTATAAAAAAGAGGCAGCGATTGCTGCCTCTTTTTTTATGACTCAAATAAATGATGAAATAATCGATCGCGATTTTCAAAGAAAAGTTTCGTCGTTTGGTAATGCTCCGTTTCTTCTAATGTCGATTCGTGAATCCCTTCTTGAGTTAAAGAGTATATAGTAGATTCGGGATAAGCCATTAAAATAGGAGAATGGGTCGCAATAACAAATTGTGAACCTTGTTCAGCTAGTTCATGCATACGAATAAGCATTGAAAGTTGTCTCATTGGGGATAAAGCTGCCTCAGGCTCATCTAAAATGTATAAACCTTGCCCTGAAAAACGATTCATAAATAATGAGAAGAATGATTCTCCATGGGATTGTTCGTGTAGTGAAATACCACCATAAGAATTAATAACTTTTTCCCCAAGTCCTTCTGAATCGTTATCCATTTCATCAATGTAAGAAGCGACGTTATAAAATGATTCGGCACGTAGAAAGAATCCGTCTTTTGGTGTGTTGAAACTTTTTGAAATTCGAATGTATTCATGTAAAGGTGAATGTGAATCATACGTGTTAAAACGGAAGTTCTTCGTTCCTCCTTCTGCATTAAAACCTAGAGAAACTGCAATTCCTTCGAGTAATGTTGATTTACCAGTTCCATTTTCTCCAATAATGAATGTTACATTCGGATGGAAAACGAGTGATTGTAATGTTCGGATGGCCGGTAAACAGTATGGATATGCGGAAAAACTAGGGATATTTTCTTTTTGTAATGAGACACTTTTTAAAAAGGGTGTTTCGATCAATGTACAAACCTCAATTCATAAGGGATTTTGTTTCTAAAAAAGCAGCGAATACAAGTGTAAGACAGCTTGCTAATAATATCGTATATTGAAGTGCGCCAAAACCGAGACCTTCCCATCCGAAAGTCATTCTCTTCAATATAAAAATGAAAAGAACGCTTATAAAGCCAACTAGAGCAGGCGTATATTTTATAATGTTAAAGTTCTTCCATAGAAAAAATCCTATGTATGTACTTATTAAAAGAATAGAAAGAATAAGAGAAAAGAAAAGTGTTAACGACACATGAACCTCTCCTTATTATCTGAATATTTCATGTGATTATAACATTTAAACTATCATATTCCAATGTGAAAATAAATATTGCATAGAGATTGTTCATGTCGTTATGATAGAATGTATTCTATTGAAAATATGAAAAGGAGTTAAAACATGCCGTTTACATTTGCACATCCAGCAGCTGTTCTCCCTTTCGCTAAGAAACATTCTAGCTATATTTCAGTGACGGCTCTTATATTAGGTAGTATGGCACCTGATTTTGAATATTTTTTACATTTTAGGCCATACGGTATTATTGGACATACATGGTCTGGGTTTTTATATTTGAATTTACCACTTGTTATTTTATTAGCATATGCATATCATCGTATTTTAAAAGGACCATTTATAACACATTTACCTAAGCCTTTTGCTAGTTATTATAAATATGTAGTAGATGAGAAGTGGGGGCTTTATACATGGAAAGATCTTTTTGTATTTTGCTATTCTGCTCTATTCGGTATGGTGACGCATGTAGTTTGGGATGCGTTTACCCATAAGACAGGCTATTTTGTTGTGAAAATGCCGTTGTTACAGCAAGGATTACATGGTATTCCAATTTATAAATATGTGCAGCATGGGAGTACATGTTTTGGTCTACTATTACTAATATATGTACTATGGAAATATAGGAGAGAAACGGATAAAGATACTAGTTTAGCTTCGGAAAAAAGGAAATATTGGGCTTCATCAATCGTTGTGGCAGCCATTATATTTATCGTTCACGCGTTATTAGACCCCTATTTTCATATTTTCCAAATAGGAGGTATAATAGTAGCTGGACTGACAAGTTCGTTTTGTGGACTTCTCATTGTTTCTATAGTTTACAAAACAAGGGACTAATTGTGTATTTTAATGAATGATAGTGTTAGGAGAAATTAAATGATGAAAGCATGGAAAAGTATTTTTGTTTTATGTAGTTTTCTTCTTATGTTAAGTGGTTGCTTCCATCAAGAAGAAAAGAAAGCAGAGCCTAAAAAGAAAGAATCTATTCCAGAAACAAAAGAGTATGGTGGGCGTGAGCTTAAAAAAGTAGGGCAAAAGGTGAAAGAAAAAGGATGGGGGACTTTTGAATTAGAACAGATCAATTCTGTGAATCAAACATTTGAAGTGGCCCCAATGAAAATTCACGTACAAGACGTTAAAGTAATCTCATTATCACAAATGAGCAAAGATGCAAAAAATACATTAAAAGTGTATACTGCATTAACTCCTGAAGAAGTAAAGCGTAGATTGGGAGATAAAGTTAGTCAAGAAGATGCTGAATTATACGCATCGTTAAGTGGAACAGAGATTAGTGATACGATTCGTTATGTTGAAATTACATATAAGGTAGAAAATAGTGGAGATAAAAATATGCAATTTTTCTCTATGAATGATGTTACAATAAATGACAAACAACATTTTAATGTAGCGACTCAAAACTTTTTATACGATGAAGACACCCTCGTTGGTACAAAGAGTGTATCAAGGGAAGATTATAAGCCTGGTGAGACACGAGAAGGAATTATCGGTCTAATACTCGATGATGGAAAAGAAAAGGTAAAGGATATTAAGTTTACGACAGATGATTTAGCAGCAGGAGATACAAATGAAACTGTTAAAGAACCGCAAACTTTTAATATTTCACTTTCTAAATAAGATATCTTAATAATAATGTAAGAAAAAACAGTCAGCATTCAAAATTATGCTGACTGTTTTTTTAGTTCTTTAACGTATGACTCTACATTTTGAAAAGGCACTTTAATTTTAAAAGCATCTTTTTGTTCATTAAATTGTTTTTCATTATAAGGACCGAATCGTTTATTGTGTTTTACATCGATAATCCAATAATGTTCACTTTTTTTATTTGTTATTGCTGAATCAGGATTATTTGGATCTGATTTTTCCTCAATTTGTTTTGCGATAATATATTTATCATCCCAAGCAATCTCTGTAATTTTTGCAGGGATATACTGTGTTGCATATACAGCATCCTGTGTGGGGAAAAGTTCAAATGCATCTCCAGAAGTATGCATGAGTTCGTATTCATCGTTAATCGTATAGGTTAAATGATTTGTATTGCCTGCACAACCTGTTAATAAGAATGCGGCAAATAGGATTATCCATCTTTTCAATATGGGAACCTCCTTTACAATGCTGTTGTAACACATTGTACAAGAAAAGTAAGAGAAACGCTAGTTTACAATGTTTTTTAGAAGTGGTACGATGAAACGGGTAAAGAAGGATATGAAGGAGTCGACACAGAATGAAGTTAAAGATGCATCGTCCAGCGCTTGTAATGAATCGCATAGGTGCTTCCCTTATTGACATGTTTTTAATCTCGGTTACGTACGGTGCAGTAGTAGCTATTATCACCGGAAACTATAGTGCTATTTTTAATCGTTTTAATATAAGTTTAGGTGACTATAGGTATGACCTCACACTTGTTTTCGTATTAATGGCAATAAATTTTATTATGTTACCTTTTCTTTGGAACGGTTCTACACTTGGTAAAAAGGTAACAAGAACAAAAATAATCTCATTAACGAGTGAAAAACTAACGTTACAAACATTAATAATACGATTTTTTGTATTATTATTACCAGGCATATTATTACTTGGAATTCCATTAATATGCAATGTATATATGATGTTATTCCGCAAAGATAATTGTGGCTTCCATGATTTAATTGCAAAGACGAAAGTGATGAGTCTTGTATAAGCGATATGTAAATTATGTATTCTATTAAAAATAATAGTAATAAAGTGGGGGGAATCAGCGTTTCTCTCCCTATTGATTATAAGCCATACCAATCGTGCTTTTACGAGCAGTGAGACTCCCATTTAATTTAGATGGGAGTCTTATTTAAATTTTGTAAAAATAATCATTTACCTCTTATTATTTTACAAAATTCGATAAATGGAATTGATATAATGGAATTTATATAGGGCGGATATCTCCTATATAGTACCCTCCATATTGCTGAAGGATGTTTAAAGAAGCGAGTAGCTAATTCAAACATCCTATTTTTTGTTTTAATAGATTGAAAATTAAGAAAATGATATAATGAATGCACATAATATTGTTATATAACAAAGGGGGAAGTTAGAATGACGGGAGGTAGCTTGATTTTTTGGGGAATTCTTATTTTTATAGGTTTAATTTTTGATCAATATAATAGTAAGAAAAAAGAAGGAGTAAAAAAGTAAACGTTTACAATTCATAGTGTTAACTTTTCCTGCTTGCAGACTAATCTAATAAAGGAGTATACTGAATGACGGTAAGACTTATAGAAGGGGTAATGAAAATGAAGCTTGCAGGAAAAGTTGCCATTGTAACTGGTGGTGGCATCGGTATTGGACGTAGTACAGCTCTTTTGTTGGCTAAGCAAGGCGCAAAAGTAATTGTGACGGACATTGATCAAGAAAGTGGACAAGCAACAGCGGATGAAATTACGAATCTAGGCGGAGAGGCACTTTTTGTCTCCTATGATATGGAAAAGCAAGGAGATTGGCAACGAGTTATCAGTTTTGCAATGGAGGCATACAGTCGTGTTGATATGCTTTTTCAAAATGCTGGTCTATATAAAATAGATTCTATTTTTTCCCGTCAACAAGAGAACGATTCCAATGTACTTTGTATTAATGACGTTTGGATAGAGATAAAACAATTAACGTCATCTTTTATGAAACAGCAAGAAGAAGTGGTGCTCAGTGACTTACCGGTTTTCGGTATTATTAGCACGAAAGGACAATCATTTCATACAATAGAACCCCTAGTATAATAATGGAAAACCGCCCTCAGCATATATGTGGACGGTTTTTTTGTATGTTATATATTAAGAATTTACTTTTTAACGAATACGTTGTTCGGTTTGACTATCAAAGAAATGTGCTTTGTTCATATCAAATGCAAGTTTAATTTGGTCACCAGGTGAAAAAGTATGTCTTGCATCAACACGTGCTGCGAAATCTTGACTTCCAAGTTTCATATATAAAATGGATTCAGCACCTAACAACTCTGCAACTTCAATTTTTGTTGTGAAAGTAGTAGTTTGTGAAGCTTCTAAAAATAATAGTTCATCATGAATATCTTCTGGACGAATACCTAAAACAATTTCTTTGTTTACATAGCCTTGTTCGCGTAATAACTTCATTTTTCCTTCAGATACTTTAATCTTTAGTGCATTTTCTATAACGAAATCGGTTTCAGTTAATTTTCCACGGAAGAAATTCATTGCTGGTGAGCCGATAAATCCACCAACGAAAATATTTTCAGGTGTTTCATATACTTCTTTTGGAGTTCCGATTTGTTGGATTTTCCCGTCTTTCATAACAACAAGACGTGAAGCCATTGTCATTGCTTCTGTTTGATCATGTGTTACGTAAATTGTCGTTGTGCCAAGGCGGTGATGTAATTTGGAAATTTCTGAACGCATTGCAACACGTAGTTTTGCGTCTAAGTTTGATAATGGTTCATCCATTAAGAAAACTTTTGCGTCTCGAACAATTGCTCGACCTAATGCAACACGTTGGCGTTGTCCACCTGATAACGCTTTTGGTTTTCTATTTAAATATTCTTCAAGCCCTAAAATTTGAGCGGCATCTTTCACTCGACGGTCGATTTCATCTTTCGGTATTTTTCGAAGTTTTAATCCAAATGCCATATTATCATATACACTCATATGTGGATAAAGAGCGTAGTTTTGGAAGACCATTGCGATATCTCGATCTTTTGGAGGAACATCGTTCATTAGCTTACCATCAATTGAAAATTCTCCCTTTGAAATATCTTCAAGGCCAGCCACCATTCGTAGTGTTGTAGATTTTCCGCAGCCAGAAGGACCAACGAATACGATAAATTCTTTATCTTGAATATGTAAATTAAAATCTGTTACGGCTGTTACGTTATTATCATATATTTTATAAATGTTTTCTAATTTCAGTTCTGCCATGATATTTCCCCCTAGAAATTTATGCAAACGTTTTCTTTGAATTCATTATAAACGAATAGATTCAAAAAAGAAATAAAAACACTAGAAAAAAATAAAACGTTTTCATTCTTCTTATTGAATATATAATAAGTTCCGTATGTTTTCTTAAAAAAAGAAAATAAACATTGTAAGCGCTATTTTAAATTTGGATAGAATCTGTTATCATTCAGTAATGAAAACGTTTGCGCCTTAAAAAAGAAAAAATTTATAGTATAGATGAAATGGGGTAGCATAATGGAAAAGCAATGGTGGAAAGAAAGTGTAGTATATCAAATTTATCCTCGTAGTTTTATGGATAGTAACGGTGATGGTATAGGTGATCTTCGTGGAATTCTTTCGAAGCTAGATTACTTAAAAGAATTAGGTATTGATGTAATTTGGTTATCACCAGTCTATGAATCTCCAAACGATGATAACGGTTATGATATAAGTGATTATTGTAAAATCATGCATGAGTTTGGATCAATGGGAGATTGGGATGAACTATTGCATGAAATGCATAAACGTAATATGAAACTTATGATGGACTTAGTTGTTAATCATACTTCAGATGAACATAATTGGTTTATTGAATCACGTAAATCGAAAGATAATGAATATAGAGATTACTATATATGGCGTCCTGGAAAAGACGGGAAAGAGCCGAATAACTGGGGAGCAGCTTTTAGTGGATCTGCATGGCAGTATGATGAAATGACAGATGAATATTATTTACATCTGTTTTCCAAAAAACAGCCAGATTTAAATTGGGATAATGAAAAGGTAAGACAAGATGTTTATGAAATGATGAAGTTTTGGTTAGAAAAAGGAATTGATGGATTCCGTATGGATGTTATTAATTTTATTTCTAAAGAAGAAGGCTTACCAGCCGTTGAAACTGACGAAGAAGGATATGTTTCAGGTCATAAGCATTTTATGAACGGTCCGAACATTCATAAATATTTGCATGAAATGAATGAAGCGGTATTGTCTCATTATGATATTATGACAGTTGGTGAAATGCCAGGAGTAACGACAGAAGAGGCTAAATTGTATACAGGAGAAGACCGGGACGAATTGCAAATGGTATTCCAATTTGAACATATGGATTTAGATTCTGGAGAAGGCGGGAAATGGGATGTAAAGTCATGTTCACTCCTTACGTTGAAACAAAATTTAACAAAATGGCAAAAAGCATTAGAACAAACGGGATGGAATAGTCTTTATTGGAATAATCATGATCAGCCGCGCGTTGTATCTCGTTTTGGTAATGATGGGGTTTATCGTACTGAATCAGCGAAAATGTTAGCGACAGTACTTCATATGATGAAGGGAACACCGTATATTTATCAAGGGGAAGAAATCGGAATGACCAATGTTCGCTTTGAATCAATTAATGAATATCGAGATATTGAAACACTAAATATGTATAAAGAAAAAGTTATAGAGCGTGGCGAAGATAAAGATAAGGTGATGCAATCTATTTATATAAAGGGCCGAGATAACGCTAGAACTCCGATGCAGTGGGATGATAGAGAACATGCTGGATTCACAACGGGTGAGCCTTGGATTGCGGTAAATCCTAATTACAAAGAGATTAATGTGAAACAAGCGATGCGAGACGAAGAATCAATTTTTTATTACTATAAAAAGTTAATTGAGTTACGCAAAAACAATGAAATAGTAGTATATGGAGCATATGATTTAATACTAGAAAATAACCCGTCTATTTTTGCTTATGTAAGAACGTATGGAGAAGAAAGACTTCTTGTTATTGCAAACTTCACTGCCGATGAATGTGTATTTGAATTGCCTGAGGACATCATTTATAGCGAATCAGAGTTATTAATACACAATTACGACGTGGAAAGCGGATCGATAGATAACATTACATTACGTCCATATGAAGCAATGGTGTATAAATTAAAATAAGAAAAAGCCTTATGCCCGAGCGGCATAAGGCCTTTTCTATTACCATTTTAATATTGAGAATCCATACGGAGGGAGTGTAACTTGTAGTACACTTGCTTCCGCTGAAAATTCTTCATTTGTATATATATTGATTATTTTTTTTCCTGTAATATGAATAGGAAGTGGAGCTGTAACTTCATCGTTAGTAGGATTTAGAACGAAAAAGATAATTTCATCTTCATATGTTTTTGTATAAGAAATATAATTATGCTCATTATTTGCTTCGATGAATTGGAAAGTACCATGTCCTCCAAATGCTTTATATTGTTTCCGTAATGAAATTAATGTTTGTATATGTGTAAATAATACATGGTCTTGTTCTTTTGTATCCCAAATCATACATTTGCGGCAATCCGGGTCCATTCCGCCATCCATACCGATTTCATCTCCGTAATAAATACAAGGAGAACCGATGAAAGAAAGGTGGAATACATAGAGTAACTTTAACTTATTTTTATCTCCTTTACATGTTGTTAAAATTCTTGGTGTATCATGGCTGTCTAATAAATGAAATGCTGCTTCATTTACATTCATAGAGTAGGAATGTAGAGATTCTGTAATTTGTTTCATGAATTCACTTGCTTTAATGGAGTCGTTAGCAAAGTAAGAAAGTAGAGCGTTTGTAACAGGGTAGCTCATTACAGCATCAAATTGATCACCTTGTAGCCATGGGAGTGCATCGTGCCAAATTTCTCCTAAAATATATACTTCAGGATTTATTGTTTTTATTTCACTTCGGAATTCTCTCCAAAAACTATGATCGACTTCATTTGCTACATCAAGGCGCCAACCATCTATATGGAATTCTCTTACCCAATAACGACCTACTTCAAGTAAGTATTCTTTTACATCTGGGTGTGCAGTATTTAATTTAGGCATATATGGTGTAAACGCGAAAGTATCGTAATTAGGAAGTGGCTCGGTTATGATCGGAAATTCATGAATGTGGAACCACTCTTTATAAGCTGACTTCTCGCCATTTTCTAGTACGTCTTGGAATTTATCGAAAAAATATCCACTATGATTAAAAACAGCGTCAAGCATTACTTTTATACCATGTTTATGACACGCTTGAACGAGTTCTTTAAAAGTTTCTTTTGTCCCAAATTGTGGATCGATTTTCATGTAGTCAATTGTGTCATATTTATGATTCGAATGAGCTTTAAAAATAGGAGTGAAATAAATGCCGGAGATTCCAAGCTTCGCAAGATAATTAAGATTTTGAAGAATCCCAGCAAAGTCACCTCCGAAAAAATTAGTCGCAGTTGGCTCTGTACTTCCCCAAGGAAGAGTATCCTCCGGATTTATTGCGCTATCCCCGTTAGCAAATCGTTCTGGGAAAATTTGATACCATACTGTGTCTTTAATCCAGGACGGGGCTTTGAAAACATCTTTTGCATGAATAAACGGAAAACAGAAAAAGTTACCAACATCGTCATTTGGGATGTTAGAAAAAAAACCGCGCTCTGTATAAATAAGAGTTTCTGCATCATTTTTTAATTCAAATCCATAACGTAAGCGTTTAAACTTTGGTTCGATCGAAATTGACCAATAATCAAATAGCTCAGTAGAACCAGTTTTTTTCATCGATGTACTTGCTGTAATCCATTTCCCATCTTGCCATTCGTAAGGATCACCGTAGATAAGAGTGGCGGTGTGAACATCGTTTCTTTTTGTACGCATCCGGATGTGAATCGTTTTTTCGTCGTAAGCGTATGCATAATTATCTTTTGGCCTATGATAAATCGCTTCTTTAAACATATAGAAAATCCCCCTTTAATATCTCTATACATATCGTTCCCTTAAACGTAATAATAAAGAATGTGTTGCAAACGATTGCTTTTCTCATAACTTTAATATTGCTTATAAGAGTAGTATTCATTTCATATAAAGTCAATGTATAAAGAGTAGAAGAAGATTATTTTGAAAATTAATATTTGCAAAATGAATAAAAGGATGTATAATGATAGACAAATAGCGCAAACGTTTTCATAGATTATGATATTGTTTGCGCTTCTATTAAACTATCTAATGCAAACGTTTTCAATCAAAAGGTACATAGACAATTTAGGGAGGTTTTTGGGATGAAGAAAGCATTATCACTATTAACGATTTCAGCATTGTCAATCGGTATGTTATCTGCATGTGGACCGAAAGATTCAGGGAAAAAAGAAGCAAGTAAAGAGAAGAAGGATTATGATCTTCTCGTTTGGGAAGATGAGAAAAAAGGTGTTGGTCTAGAGCCGGCAGTGGAAAGTTTTGAAAAGAAATATAATGTGAAAGTAAAAGTTGTAGAGGTTCAGATGACGAAACAAATAGAAAAACTTCGTCTCGACGGTCCAGCTGGTACAGGACCAGATGTTGTAACATTACCGCATGATCATATTGGTAATGCGGTAACAGAAGGGCTACTTTCAGAGGTGAAAGTGGATGATACGGTAAAAAATAAATTTACAGATCTATCAATAAAGGCACAAACATACGACGGAAAACTATACGGTTTACCAAAAGCAATTGAAACACCAATTTTTATTTACAATAAAAAATTCATGCAAAAAGCACCAGAAACGATGGACGAGCTGTTTAACTTCTCAAAAGACTTTACGAAGGATGGCAAGTACGGATTTTTAGCATTAGGAGATAACTTCTACTTTGCTAACGCGTTTATGGCGGGTATGGGCGGTTATGTATTTGGTGAAAAAGATGGAAAACTGACTCCGACAGATATTGGATTAAATAATAGTGGTGCAGTACAAGGTGCTGAATATATTCAAAAATGGTATAAAGAAAAATTATTACCAAAAGGAATTATTGGTGAATCTGGCGGTTCAGCTGCAGATGGATTATTTAATGAAGGAAAAGCAGCATCTATTATGAACGGACCATGGGCATTCCAAGCGATGGAAAAGGCTGGAATTGATTATGGTGTTGCTCCAATGCCGAAATTACCAAACGGTCAACCGATGAAAACATTTGTTGGGGTAAAAGGATGGCATGTAACAAGCTTCTCTAAACAAAATGATTTAGCTACAAAATTCACTGAGTGGGTAACAAATGAAGAAAACGCGAAAATTCGATTTGAGAAAACAAAAGAAATTCCTCCAGTTAAATCAGTAATGGAAGATCCAGTTATTAAAGATAATGAGGCTGCAAAAGCAGTTGCGACTCAATCAGAAAATGGAATTCCAATGCCAAATATTCCAGAAATGCAAGAAGTTTGGAAACCAGCTGGAGATGCGCTTCAATTAGTTGTATCAAATAAACAAGAGCCAAAAGCAGCACTTGATGATGCAGTGAAACAAATTAAAGGTAATATTGAGGCAAATCATAGTAAGAAAAAATAAGGTGAAATTCGTGCCTCTAAATATGAGAGGCACGAATTCTCTCCCTTCCAAGTAGGAAGAAAAAAGGGGGAAGGAACATGCAAACATCTATAGAACCAACGAAAGATGTGAACGGTTCAAAGCATAGGAAATTAGCGACCATGTTATCAATCATTCCAGGCATTGGTCAACTATATAATAAACAATATGTTAAAGGTCTTATTTTTCTAGTATTAACAGGTTCATTTATTGTAGCATTTGCTGATTTATTAAATATAGGATTATGGGGAATTGTAACACTAGGTACAGAAGTTCCACGCGACCATTCTGTCTTTCTATTAGTAGAAGGGATTTTGGCACTTATCGTCATAGTGTTCGGACTAGGAATATATGCATTTAATTTATATGATGCATATCAAAATGGGAAGAAACGTGATATAGGAACACCATTAAACTCCGTAAAAGAGCAATATCGTAACTTATTAGATCAAGGTTTTCCATATTTAATGGTTTCACCAGGGTTTCTATTACTTATCTTTGTTGTTGTATTTCCAATCATTTTCGTAATTTTAATTGGATTTACGAACTACGATTTGTATCATTCGCCACCAGCTAAATTGGTTGATTGGGTGGGCTTTAAAAACTTTATTGATATTTTCACATTACCAATGTGGAGAGATACATTTTTAAGTGTGTTCTCTTGGACTGTCATTTGGACGTTCGTTGCAACGACATTACAAGTAGCACTTGGAATTTTTTTAGCGATTATCGTAAATCAGCCTGGTATTAAAGGGAAGGCGATTATTCGTACAATCTTTATTTTGCCGTGGGCTGTTCCAGCATTCGTGTCTATTCTTGTATTTGCTGGTATGTTTAATGAGACATTTGGAGCAATTAACAATCAAGTATTAGATTTATTCGGAATTGAAAAGGTTGCTTGGATGACTGATCCATTTTGGTCGAAAATCGCTTTAATTATGATTCAAACATGGCTCGGTTTCCCGTTTGTCTTTGCAATGACAACAGGTATATTGCAATCGATTCCAGGAGAATTATATGAAGCAGCTACAGTAGATGGAGCAACAGCTTGGCAACAGTTCCGCAAAATTACATTGCCACTCGTTCTATATGCAACAGCTCCAATCTTGATTACACAATATACGTTTAACTTTAATAATTTTAGTATTATTTATCTATTTAATAGCGGGGGACCTGCTGTGTCTGGACAAAATGCAGGTGGAACGGATATTTTAATTTCATGGATCTATAAGTTAACGATGACTTCGGCGCAGTACGGAAAAGCAGCAGCTCTTACAATGATTTTATCGTTAATCGTTATTACAGTTGCGTTATGGCAATTTAAGAGAACAAAATCATTCCAAGAAGAGGATATGATGTAAATGAATATTAAACGACAAAAGATGTTACGTCTTTCATTAAGTTATTTCGTTATCTTCATAATGTGTGTCATTATTTTCTATCCATTACTATGGATTATTGGCTCATCGTTTAATCCAGGAGATAGTTTGTCTGGTTCTAGCATTATTCCGAAAAATGCAACGTTAGATCATTATCGTCAGCTACTTGATCTTGATTCAAGTAATTACTTACTTTGGTATAAAAATACTTTAAAAATTAGTGTAATGACGATGATCTTTTCGGTGTTAGCAATTAGCTTTACTGCTTATGCGTTTTCGAGATATCGTTTTGTTGGAAGAAAGAATGGTTTATTAACATTTTTAATTCTCCAAATGATTCCGAACTTTGCAGCGTTAATCGCGCTATATATATTAGCTCAGTTAACAGGATTAATTGATACACATCTTGCATTAATTTTAATTTATGTGGGCGGAGCAATTCCGATGAATACATGGCTTATGAAAGGGTATTTTGATACGATTCCGAAAGAGTTGGACGAATCAGCTCGAATGGATGGAGCAGGGCATTTCCGTATTTTCTGGCAAATTATTATGCCACTTGCAAAACCAATCGTAGCGGTTGTAGCGTTATTCACTTTCATCGGTCCATTTACAGATTTTATTTTAGCAAGTGTTATTTTACGCACACCGGAAAATTATACTTTAGCAGTTGGGTTATATGAAATGGTAGCGAAAAAATTTGGTAATGAATTTACAACATTTGCAGCGGGTTCTGTATTAATTGCAATACCAATTTCGATTTTATTCCTATCATTACAAAAATACTTTATTTCTGGTTTAACAGCTGGAGGTACGAAAGGATGAAAATGGGACATTACGTCCCATTTCTCTTTTCATCTCCCTATAAAAATTTGTAGGGAGATGAAAAGAGATTTGACATCACATGTGAAAAGATGTGAAATAAATAGTATATTATAGTATAGGAAAATAAAGCTATATCCCTTACAATACATGGAGAGGGAGAAGATAATAATTTTTGCAAGATAGAACGAAGTGATGAAAGTTTGCGATTTCTCCTATTACTTGCAACGATTGCAAGATAACAATATATGAAATATGGCAGAAACGTGAGAGGAGGGGATTTTTATGACAGTTACAATTAAAGATGTGGCGAAGAAAGCAAATGTTGCACCATCGACGGTTTCACGTGTAATTGCTGATAATCCAAGTATAAGTGAAAAAACAAAGCGCCGAGTTCGAAAAGTAATGAGTGAACTAGGCTATCACCCAAATTTAAATGCAAGAAACCTTGCGAACCAAACAACGAAAACGCTTGGACTCGTTATGCCGAGTTCTGCAAGTAAAGCTTTTCAAAATCCGTTTTTCCCAGAAGTTATAAGAGGAATTAGCTCATTCGCACACATGGAAGGGTATGCGCTCTATATGTCGACAGGTGAAACGGAAGACGAAATTTTTAATGGTGTTGTAAAGATGGTACAAGGGCGTCAAATTGGTGGGATTATTCTTTTATATTCAAGAGAAAATGACCGGATCATTCAGTATTTACATAATCAAAATTTCCCGTTTGTTTTAATCGGAAAACCATATGATCGAAAAGATGAAATTACATATGTAGATAATGACAATTATACGGCTGCAAGAGAAGTAGCGGAATATTTGATTTCATTAGGGCATAAACAAATCGCGTTCATTGGCGGTGGCTCAGATTTACTTGTAACAAGAGATCGTTTGGCAGGTATGAGTGATGCTTTGAAACTAGCAGACATTTTATTACCGAAAGAGTACATTTTACATTTTGATTTCTCAAGAGAAGGTGGACAACAGGCTGTAGAGGAGTTAATGGGACTTGAACAACCACCGACAGCAATTATGGCGACTGATGATTTAATTGGACTTGGCGTACTAAGCGCACTTTCTAAAAAAGGGTTCGTTGTACCAAAGGATGTTTCTATTGTAAGCTTTAACAATGCCTTATTATCAGAAATAGCTAGTCCACCACTTTCGACAGTTGATGTGAATATTTATCAACTAGGGTATGAAGCAGCAAAAGCTTTAGTCGATAAGGTGGAGCATTCGGAGTCTACTGCAAAATGTATCATTATTCCGCATAAGTTATTGAAACGTCAAACTTGTGATCATTATGCATAAAAAAGCTAAGAGTTTAACTCTTAGCTTTTTGCTTTAGAAAGGCTTCTAAACGGTCACAGCCTTCTTTTAAAGTTTCGATACTATAAGCGTAGGAAAGGCGAAGATAGCCTTCACCGTATTCAGAAAATGCCGTTCCAGGAACGACGGCCAGCCCAGCTTCTTTTACAAGATCAAGTGCAAAATCAAATGATGAAGATGTTAAGTTTCCGACATATGGGAATAAGTAAAACGCACCCGTTGGCTTCTCGACTGTTAAGCCCATTTGAATGAGTCTATTATATACATAATCAAGGCGCTTTTTATATTGGTGGCGCATCATCTTCGGTGCATCTTTAGCAGCTGTTAAAGCCTCGATTGCAGCATATTGGGCAATTGAAGTAGCGCATGTAACATTGTATTGGTGAACTTTTAAAATATGTTTTGCTAAATAGCTTGGAGCAAATAAAAGTCCGATACGCCAGCCAGTCATAGAGTGTGATTTTGATAAGCCGTTAATGACAATAGTCTTCTCTCGCATTTCTGGGAAATGAGCAATAGACATGTGCTTTTCTTCATATACAAGTTCGCTATAAATTTCATCAGAAAGAACGAATATATTTTTATCTTTTAAGACAGATACAATATCTTTTAATTCTTCTTTTGATAGGGTAACACCAGTTGGATTAGAAGGATACGGTAAAACAACGCATCTTGTTCGTTCAGTAATTGCATTTTGCAATGCTTCAGCTGTTAAACGAAATCCAGTTTCACGAACATCTATAAAAATAGGCGTTGCACCGCATAGTCGAATAATAGGCTCGTAACCTGGATAAATAGGAGCAGGTAAAATCACTTCCGTTCCTGGCTCCAAAATTGTACGGAATGCAACATCAATCGCTTCGCTAGCACCGATTGTAACAATGGTTTCGTTTTCAGGTGAATAGTGTAAATCGTAATTATCTTTTACAAAGTTACAAGCCGCCTCGCGTAATTTTAGTAAACCAGCGTTATGTGTATAGCTTGTATAATTTTCTGTAATGGCCCGTTTAGCAGCTTCTTTTACTAGAGAAGGTGTAGGGAAATCGGGTTGCCCAATTGTTAAAGAGATAAGATTATCATAGTTTTGAATCATGTTAGAGAACTGGCGGATTCCAGAAATTTGGATGTCCTTCACTCTAGGGTTAATGAATTGTTCCATTGTATCTCCCTTTCTTCCGTTTGAAAATTAAGTTCATTTTATCATATTTTTCATTATTACGCTTTGTATATAAACTTTATCCTGCTATTTGTGAGCGGTAAGAATCTCCTATATTAAAATTCAATGGAAGTAAGAGATAAGAACAGATTAGGTGTGAGGTAATTAAGATTTCCCTTCAATCTAGGTATAAATGTTGCTGTACGTATTGCACAAAAAAAGCCGCTGAAAGCGACTTTTTAATAACCGTATTCCCAATCTATTTCATCATCGTTCCAAAGTACGGAAGATACTTTGCCAAGATGGACAACAGATTCATTTACAGCACATGTACAGTTTTCTTCCCCCGTTTTATGTTGCAATTCTTCGTATACTGATTTTTCAACGTTTTCTAGCACAACCAAATTTTCTTCTTTTAAAACAAGCGTAGTACCCGCCATATTTATCTTCCTCCTACTAAAGTAATGATCACTTATTTGTAAACATAGATAGTATGGATTATATGCTGTATTTTGCGATAGTTGTCCGTCCAGTGAAGTGTTTTTTATTTTCTTTGTAATCCGTATTCATTGTATACTGCACGAAGGAAATTTGGTACAGGGTTTACAATCATTTCGGAAATCTGTAACATTTATTATTAGTTGTTAACAAATAATTAACAAATATGTTAAGAAAAATCAAAATTTTAAAACAAATAGACTTATAAATGATATAATCATATCAAAATACATATAGGGGATGAGAGGCTATGGAGCTTATCCGTGATTTAATGATCCAAATTGCCATCATTATTTTGCCACTATTTTTATATGAAGCGATTCGTTTAAATCGTTATCAAGAAATGCTTCCGAAGCCTAATCGCTACTTTATTATGTTTTTATCTAGCGTTACACTCGTTCTCTCCATGACATATTCTATTTGCTTTGGTACCGTTTGCGGATACAATTTTCATCCAATCCCGATTGTTAGTGGTTTTTTATATGGTGGGATTGTTGGGCTCATCCCTGCCATTATTTTTGTTACATATGAATGGTTTTTAAAGGGAATCAGTTGGTTTCCTATCGTAGAAGTAATATTTCTTTCGATAATTCCATTGTTCTTATCAAAGAAATGGTCTCTTTTTTCAAGAGATAAGAAGCTAATATTAGCTTTTATGATTTCATCAGTTTATGTTCTTGTTTCATTAGTATTTAGCATGTTTAATGTCCTTTTGGAAACAGGTTTTACACCATATATATCTCATCTATATAGTAGGTATATATTTGCTTCACTTATTATGGTTATGACAATGGTATTTCAAGTATATTTGACTGAGTATTTAAATGAGAATGCATTATTGCATACAGAGATGCAAAAATCAGAAAAACTTAATATTGTAAGTGAGTTAGCTGCAAGTGTAGCGCATGAAGTTCGAAATCCCCTCACTGTTGTACGGGGATTTATCCAATTACTAGAGAGTACGGAAGACATGAAAAATAAAGAGTATATGCGTCTCGTATTAGCTGAACTAGATCGTGCTGAACAAATTATTTCAGATTATTTGAATTTAGCAAGGCCCCAAATTGAAAAGAAAGAACATATTTGTTTATCAGCGCAATTGATTGAAATGACAACTCTTATGTCATCATTTGCAGCGATGCAAGGTGTATATTTGCAAGTTGAGATTTCTGAGAGTCTTTACACAATCGGTGATAAGACGAAGTTGAAGCAAGCTATTATGAATGTTGTTAAAAACGGTATTGAAGCAATTCAAGGAAACAAAGGATATTTAAAAGTAACAGCTGTTCAAAAAGATGAAATGATCGTAATAAGAGTTAAAGATAGTGGTGTTGGAATGACAAAAGAACAGTTAGCAAGGCTTGGACAACCTTATTATTCTTTGAAAGAAAAAGGAACAGGATTAGGCCTTATGGTAACATTTAGTATTCTACAAGCACATAATGGTACACTGGAATATAAAAGTGAAAGTGGAAAAGGAACTGAAGCGATTATTATATTGCCAGCTGTAAGAAATAAGGAATAAAAGTTACCGGTAGAAGGTAACTTTTTATTTTATGTTACATTAGAAAAATATATATGATTTTACTCATTTGTTTTTTCTTGTTTTGTTCGAACAAATAAACTTCTAAATGATTGAAAGAAGCTTTGCTCTTTTGAGGCGGCGACTAATCTTTTTGTTTCTTGAATTTCGCGAATAACTTGCATAAGCTGTGCATCACGGCTACTGTCTTTATTGTAAATTTGGTTGACAAGTTTATTCATTTTCTCTTCTTGTTTGGATTCTCGCTTATAC
The DNA here is from genome assembly GCF_051915945.1 of Bacillus cereus group sp. MYBK30-2. Taxonomy (NCBI): domain Bacteria; kingdom Bacillati; phylum Bacillota; class Bacilli; order Caryophanales; family Bacillaceae; genus Bacillus; species Bacillus cereus group sp. MYBK30-2. The sequence goes on along the minus strand of NZ_JBQAFR010000002.1, from coordinate 687,307 downwards.
ATATGATTCATTAATAAGTCCATCTTTTCTTTTTGGAGTGCATCTGTTTGAGCAGCATGATCAACTAGCTCTTGTAGCATTTTTTCTTGTGAACCTTCTTTGACATAAACTTGTTGCATCAGTTCATCTAACTTCTCATCTTTTAAACGATTTTGTGTAATAAGGGTAGAATTTTGATGAATAATTGCCTCATTTAATTGAGCGAGCATTTCAAGCTTTAACATGAATTCTTCAAAGTTACGCCCGTCATCTTTTGTTTGTACTTCTTGTTTGTTTTGTGCAATTGGTATTGGGGGATTATCTTTTTCCTTTAAAATAATTGGAATTGTTTCTGAAATATCTTCTTGCAATGTCGCTGCTCTTTCGTGTATGGATTTTAATAGTTTTAAATCATCCATTTTATAAATACGAGCATCAGCAGCTTTTGAAATGATATAACCATGTTCCTCTAAAAGTTGACTATATTTTCGAACTGTATGTTTTGGGATGCCTGTTTTATTCGTGACATCTTTCGTTTTATAGATTGCGTCCATGAAATTTCCTCCCCAAAAAGTATCGTATATACCAATTCAATCTTTTATGATAACTTCCTTTGAAAAAGAATGTCGGAAGGTTATTAGTTTTCTACAGGATTAGTGAAAAGGTGAGGGAAAATGAATGTTTTTGGCGGAATGGAGAGGAAGAGCTAAAATAATGTCTGAAAACATATATAGAAGAAGTTTGTTATAATAACTGAGGAAAAGAAATTGGTAGGAACATGGAGGTACACATGAAGCAATTAAAAGGTATTATCATTTCAATTATTGCAATTCTTTCTCTGCTGGTAGCGGTCTATGAAGTACTTATTCCAGAGGAGACAAGTAATAAAAAAACAACAACTACGTATGATCAAGTTTTAGAGTTCCCGAAAGAACGTTATCCAGAGACGGGAAAACATATAACGGATGCTATAAAAGAAGGGCATTCAGAAATTTGTACAATTGATCGTAATGGTGCAGCGGATAGAAGGAAATTATCGTTAGCACCATATCCGTCGAAGAAAGGTTATGATCGCGATGAATGGCCAATGGCGATGTGTAAGGAAGGCGGAAAAGGAGCTCATATTGAATATATAAGTCCAGCAGATAATCGTGGTGCAGGTTCTTGGGTAGGGAATAAGCTAGATAAATATCCAGATGGTACGCGTGTGAAATTTGAAGTGAAGTAGTAACCGGCGTACATTTCATAGTGGAGGAGAAGGATAGTTATGGAATTAACAATTTCATATTCGCAATTAATGGTGATGAACTCTGATAATCAGCAGCCTTATGTAGATTGGACTCCTGAAGATTTTGAAAGAGGTTATGCTGAGGTGGATGGAGCGATTATTTTTGAAGCAATCTCTGACTATACTTGTGAAGTGGAAGTGACTTGTGGAAAGCATATTGAGAAGGAAGAAGTGGTTCGAACGATATCAGTTCCTTTCACTGTAAAGAATGAAGGAGTTTTTATAACGAGTATTCTTTCTAATAAATTGCATATTCCTATTCCGAATGGGGAATATATGATAGTCTTGCAGGCGACTCCTCTTGAAAAGCCAACAGACGATGAATTGTATAAAGTACGATACGACTTCTATTTTGAGAGTGTAGAATAAAAAAACGTGTTATCCTTTTTGAAGGATAACACGTTTTTTTATTATGCATTTGTCTTTAGGAGAGAACGAGCGTCTTTCGCTGCCTGAACCATATACTCTAAGGCAGGTATAACTTCTTCGGTTCTTCTAGTTTTTAAACCACAGTCTGGATTAATCCAGAAATATTTAGGATCACATACTTGTAAAGATTGTTCTACGATTGCAAACATTTCGTCTTTACTTGGGACACGTGGGCTATGAATGTCATATACACCTAGACCAATTCCTTTTTCATATGTTGTATGTTTTAATGTATCAATAAATTCCCCATGACTTCTTGATGTTTCGATGGAAATAACATCTGCATCTAATGCGCGAATTGCATCTACAATATCTTCGAAGTTACTGTAACACATATGAGTGTGAATTTGTGTTTCATTTTCTACAGAAGATGTTGCTAAAAGGAATGATTGAACTGCCCATGTAATATATGCATTCCAATCTTTTTCTTTTAACGGCATTCCTTCACGAAGTGCTGGCTCATCGACTTGGATTACCCTAATTCCGGAAGATTCAAGTAATTCAATTTCATGACGAAGTGCTAATGCAATTTGATATGAAACTTCTTTTCTTGAAATGTCATTTCGAACGAATGACCAATTTAAAATAGTGACAGGTCCAGTTAGCATACCCTTTACTACTTTCTCTGTTAAGCTTTGTGCATATACAGTTTCTTTAATAGTCATTCCATTTATAAAGGCAACATCGCCATAAATAACAGGTGGTTTCACACAGCGAGAACCGTATGATTGTACCCATCCATTTTTAGTAAAGGAGAAGCCAGCAAGTCTTTCACCAAAGTATTCCACCATGTCAGTTCTTTCGAATTCACCGTGTACTAGGACATCAAGACCAATATCTTCTTGGTAACGAATCCACTTCTCAGTTTCCTTTTCAATGAATTGAGTATATTGTTCATTTGTAATATCGCCGTTACGCCACTGTTTACGTGTTTGACGAACTTCAGTTGTTTGTGGGAAGCTACCGATAGTTGTTGTTGGTAACAGTGGTAACTGTAAAGCCACTTGCTGTAATTCATATCTTTTTTCAAATGGAAGAGGACGTGAGAAATCATCTTCTTTAAGTGCTGTACGCGCTGCTTTTACATCTTCACGATTACGTGCAGCTGATGAACGGATTGCATGATGTGCATTACGATATGTTGTCAGCTCGTTACTGATGCTTTCAACACCTTTAGTAAGAGCAGATTGGATAAGGACTAGTTCTTCTAACTTTTGATTGGCAAATGCAAGTGCATCAAATAGTTCGGTTGATAAGTGCTTTTCTTCTGTTTTATCAATTGGAGTATGCAATAAGCTACAAGAAGGTTGAACAATTAAACCTTTTGCTGTGACTTGATTTTGTAATGTTGTAAATAAAGAAAGTACATCATCAAGATCAGCTCTCCAAATGTTACGGCCATCTATACAACCGATAGCTAAAATTTTATCAGCTGGGAATCCATATTTTGAAATAGCATTTACATTACCTTCTTTGCCATGAACAAAGTCCAATCCAATACCAGAAACAGGGAATGTAATAATTTCTTCATAGTTTTCTTCTACACTATCAAAATATGTTTGTAGAATAAGGTTAGCATTTGGAACTTCTTTATGAATAGCTTCGTAAAGTTCTTTCGCTTGATTAATTTCATCTTTTGTTAAAGATGCGAAGATTGGTTCGTCAACTTGAATAATTTGTGCTCCAGCTTCGTGTAATTCAGAGAATAATTGTACGTAAGGCGCAATTAGCTGTTTTAAAATAGTGGCAAATTGATCTTCGGTATAACCTTTTGCTAGTTTTAGGAATGTATAAGGTCCTAAAATAACTGGTTTGCCATCGACGCCTAACTCTTTTTTCGCTTCTTCATATAAACGAAGGGGACGATTGTCTTTTAAAGAGATTTGTAACCCTTCTTCATATTCAGGAACAATATAATGATAGTTTGTGTTAAACCACTTTGTCATTTCAGAAGCAACATGATCTTTAGATCCACGTGCCATTGCAAAATATACATCAAGGTAAGATGTAAACTCTGAAAAACGTGATGGGATGAATCCTAACATGTAGGCTGTATCCAGAACGTGGTCATAATATGTAAAATCGCCTATTGGAATTAATTCAATTCCTTTTTCTTGCTGTACCTTTACGTGTTGAAGGCGGATTTCTTTCATTGTCGTTAAAAATGTCTCTTCATCAATTTTATTGGACCAAAAAGCTTCCAATGTTTTTTTCCACTCTCGTTGTAGTCCGATACGTGGATAACCTAAGTTACTTGTTTGAATTGCCATTTCAAATTCCTCCCTAATTGAAAGTAAGCATTTCCGTTTACTAGGAAATACCTATAACAAAAAGCATAAAGGCATAGAAAATAAGCCTTCCTTTTTGTTCTTAACACCTCATCATCATCCGTGAGTCTATCAGTGTTGTTAAAATAGGCAGGTCTCCTGACTTATGCTTCATATAATTTCTTTCACCTTCCCGTTTTCACAGTGGCACAAAAAAGAAATCTCAGCATTTACAGTGGCGGGACCGTGTTGGAGTTTCACCAAACTTCCCTTTTAAACACGAAATAAAATTTTCGTGTACCTATTTTCCTTTTGAAAGGAATTTAACAAGCGATATGATATTGAAACAAATTCTAACATAATTTTTGGAATTTTGTCTACTGTTTTAAAATAAGAAAATTCTAAAGTTTTCATTTCCTTGTATTTGTAATTTTAAAAATATTTAGGTTGGTTTTTATACTAGAATGAGGGTGTTTTGAACTGTGAAACAATGGTGGTATTAAGTTTTTCTAAAAGAGGTGATACCTCTTTTAGAAAAACTTAATCAGTCTCTACTCCTATTTCTGAAAGGCGACTTGCAGTTGCATCTTTTAGGAGTGTGTTTAGCCAGCGCAATTCAACATTAATATGCTCAATGACGCTCTGTAAAATATATAGTTGGGCACGAGGAACTATTTGTTTGTTACGATCGTATATTGTTTGCATTGTATGTAAGTATTGAACCGTATCATCTCTCTTTTTTTCTAAAATAGGAACTAGTGCTTGTTCGTCACTAAAGTGAGCGAAAGAGAGCGCTGAATAAATTGGTTTATATATTTGATTTTTTGCTTCAAATTGCTTTAATAATAAAGTGTGGAAAAGGTTTTTTCCTTCCTCAGTTATATGGAAGATTGTTTTATCTGGTCTATTCGTATCTCGAACAATATTTGTAACACGAATTGCACCTTGCTTTTCTAATTGCTCGAAGGCATAGTATAGTGATCCCTTGGCATATTTAATATAACAATCCATTTGTCTTTCTTTCATTATGTGCTGTACTTCATATGGATGCTTATCCCCTTCGAGTAGCAAGCCGAGAATGACTAATTTCATACTCATGCTGTCTCAACTCCTGTATATAGAAATTTTATACATATTATAAACGGTATATCCTCTTTCATAAAGGGATATACCGTTTCATTTTTCCATATTAGCTTACTTGTTTTTGTTTTTGTTTCGTTTTTGGTCCTGTTAAAAGACGTTCATTTCCCATAAGTAAAATACAGATTATACTTAGTATAGCTGGGATAAGTGCCCAAAAAAATGTATTAGCAATAGATGTTGCAAGGGCATCCTTAATTCCGCTTAGTATTTCAGGTGGTAGCTTTTCAGTAGCGTTTGGTGATAATAAGAAGCTGGTGTCTCCACCTTTTGGTGCCATTTTTGCTAATTCAGGAGGAAAGACTGCTTTTAATTTATCAGTGAAGATATGATTTTGAATCGTACCGAAAATAGTGACACCGAGGGTCATTCCTAGTGAACGGAAGAATGAATTTGTTGATGTAGCAGAACCGCGATCTCTCATTTCTAGTTTGTGAATAGATGCCATACTTAAAACTGAGAAGGAGAATCCAACTCCAAGTCCAGCGAGAATCATAAACATTGTTACGAGTGTACGAGGTGTTTCCATTGTTAAAGTGCTTAGTAAATAAATACCAAGAACGAAGAAAACTCCAGATACCATCATAATGTTACGATAGCTTGTTCGTGAAGCTAACTGTCCACCAGTTTGACTCCCGATTACAGACCCTACCATCATTGGTGTTAAAATTAATCCAGCATTTGAGGCCGAACCACCGAGAACACCTTGAACGAAGATTGGAATATAAACTGTGCAGATGATAAAAGCTGCACCATAGAAAAAGGCAACCCCTTGGCTGGCTGCAAATAAAGGCTTTTTAAATAAATGGAAAGAAATAATAGGCTCAATCGCGTTTCTTTCTACGAAGAAGAAAATAATAAGCATAATAACAACTGCTGTAAATAAACCAATAATTACATTAGAATTCCATGCATATTCTTTACCGCCAAGTTCTAGGGCAAACATTAAACAAACGATACTAATGACCAGTGTAATGGCACCAGCCCAGTCAATTTTTTGTTTTCGATATTCTAGAGACTCGTTGTAGTATTTAGTAATGAAGAAGAAGGAGATAAGTCCTAATGGAATATTAATATAGAAGACCCAGTGCCAGCTTATATAATCTGTAATATATGCACCTAATAAAGGTCCGAAAACACTAGATGTCCCGAAAACGGCACCAAATAGTCCTGTCATTTTCCCTCGTTTTTCAGGTGGGAATATATCATACATAATTGTAAATGCGATAGGCATAAGAGCGCCGCCACCAATTCCTTGAATGGCTCTATAAATACTTAGTTGTTCAATACTTGATGCTGTGCCGCAAAGGGCAGAACCGAATAAGAAAAGAATTAGTCCACCAATATAAAAACGTTTTCGTCCGTACATATCAGACAGCTTACCGAAAATAGGCATTCCGGCCATTGTTGCTACCATGTATGCAGATGTGACCCAAACGAATTTGTCGAACCCTCCTAGGTCTCCGACGATAGTTGCCATCGCGGTTGCGACTATTGTATTATCCATTGCTGCCATTAGAATACCAAGCAATAAACCAGCAACAACAAATTTTGTTTTGCTTGAGTCTTTTTTTGATAGTTGTGTTTCCAAATATAGCCCTCCTTTAATAAAAATTAAACTAACTTAAGTTTTTGGGTGCAGTGCATAAAAAACTTCATGTACAGTTTGTCTCGTTCCCGCGTTATTTATAAAAAATTGCACTGACATGATATAAAGATTAGAAATCATAAATTATATTATAGTCAAATTTGACTAAAAGGCAAACTTTTTCTTTCACCAAATTATTCTCTTATCCGGCTATTTACGGGCAGTAAGGCTTGACGTTGTTACATAGTCAATGAAGGAAAATGTAAAAAAATATTTAATAAAGAATAGCCCCTGTCACCTATTAAAAATGGTTTTTTCTTTATATTGTCGAATAGGATAAAAGGGAGAGAAATAATTAATGCTGTTTGTAACAAGTTCCAATATTTTTTTGTGTGATTTATTGTGTAGATAGGCAGAATAAAGTTGTATAGATGATACATCTGGAATGAGGTGAATTTACATTATGAAAATATGGAAACGAATTTCGGATCAAGGAAGGTATTCTATACCGTTGCAGCCTGTTTTGTGGATTGATGGTTCAAAAAAAGAAACCGAAATTCCTAATGTAGCCGTCACATTGCAAATCCGTAGTATGTATAAAGAAAAATTTGCATATAAACTAGCCTTTGATGTCAATGATATACTTATTATTCGTCTTGAAGTTGAAAATAAAGGAGTTGAAATGATTTCACGAGTTGTCGTAAGTCATATGATTCGTGACTATTTTGCGTATATCCCCAATTCTTTAAAGACAGATAAGGGGATAAGTGAATTTTTATTTCAGCTTGTAAGGTGGCGAATCGATAATTTATCACCAAATGAAAAAGTGGAATTAATTTGTAAAATAAAAGCAAATAAAGATAAAGCTCCTCCAAATTCAGTATTTCAAGCTACATACACATGTCAATATAAAGGATTATCATATGGCCCACTGCAAACAAATGAAGTGGTTGTAAGGCAATGATAAAAAGGAACCTGAGTGAAAGGTTCCTTTTTTAATGAAGATTGTGTTTCTTGAGTAATTTCTTTTGTTCTATTCCTTTTTTTCCTACATAGTTATTTTTGTATCCAACATATAGAATGAATAGAAATGAACTAACATTTACTATAGCGTCAATTTGATCGTTTGTAATGAAGTTTATTCCGAAAGATTTAAATAGTAGTTTTAATGATAATAAAAAACCAGCTAGTAAGCGCATAATATCTGATAGATTTTCTTTTTGAGGCATATATGTCACTCCTTTCTAAAAACGATATATAGTATATATATGAAATAGAATAGAAAAGGTATACAAGCTTAAGCGAAAATGTGCATCGAATATGTACATTTTTTATTTTGTAGAAAAACATTATTTTTATAGAAATATATATTGGTACGATAAAAGAGCAAGCGTACGTATGAATGTTGAAGTGGGAGGAATGACGAACAACGATTTTGTCGTTGATTTTTTCAGGAAAGTAGCTGCTTTATCCGAAAGAGATTCTCGTAATATTACATTGTACATTCTTTCAGTAAAAGAGTGGGATGTAATAAAAGGCACAGTGCAAGAAAAAAGTTGGATGAGTTAGTCCAAAGAGTGGAGCCTACAATTGTAAAGACAGTTCGAAAAGGCGATGTAGTTACGAGATGGGATGAAAATAAATACGTTATTGTAGTAGTTGATAATGGCTATGAAAAATCAACAATAACAAATCGATTAATCAAAAATATTCAAAATGAAATAGCAAATGATTTACTAAGTGTTACTTTACTATTTGGCGCTGCTAGTTATCCAGGAGAGGGGAAAACTTTTGAAGAGTTGTTAAGAAAGGCACAAAATCAATTGTATAATTATAGAAATTCGCAAGGTGATGAGTGAAACTTTGATTTGAAGAAGTATGATATGAAGAAATTTTCCTGTAACATTTTTTTGGATTTTGTTACAAAAAACATTTTTTTGTAACAAAATCCTTTAAAAATATATGTAATCAGCATATAATTATGTTGGATGTGTCAATGCATTTTGCACAATGCGTTTTATTTTAAAAGTGTAGAGGAAAATAAGCTCTACACTTTTCCTTTTTAGGAAATTAAAAGAATATTTGTAAGTTGTTGCGAGATAACCTTTGTACTGTGTAAAATGGACAAAGAGATTATTTGATAGAAAGCGGAAAGGGAATGATGGAATGATAGACGTGAGAGACCAACGATCATCTTTTATCAGGTGAATTATTATAGTTGTTCTTGCAGTTATTAAAACTGAGGTAAATTCCTTTGTGTTTGAAGCTATTACATAATTTGAAACTACTACATAATACAAATGTAGAAACGAAAAACGTAATTTTAAGTACTAAATTTGTGCAAGAAAAGAGAGAAACTGTACAAGCATGATAAATAATTATTGATGATCTTCGTAAAAAGATGTGAGGGTGAAATAGATGAAGAATTTACACATTTTGCATGGGATTTTTGGCGCGATGATCGTTTATTAATAGGAGGAATAGATGTTGAAATATAATAAATTAGCAATTGTAACTGCATTATCAATGACTTTACTAGCTGGTTGTTTCGGTCCGAAACCAGAAGAGGAACTATATGTTGCATTTGAGAATGCTGCCAAGCAAGAAAAAACAATGTTTGAAGATGCGAAAAAGCTTGAATCATTAGAGAAAGAAGGACAAGCATTATATAATCAAATTGTTCAAGAAGGAAAAGATAATAATCAGGCTGTTAAGGAAAAGCTTGATCAAGCAGTGAAAAATACAGATGAACGAGAAAAAGTTCTTATTAAAGAAAAAGATGCGTTAAATAAAGCGCAAGAAGAAGTGAAATCGGCTGATAAGTATGTGGGGAAAATTGAAGATAATAAATTAAAAGACCAGGCGGATAAAGTAAAGAGTACTTATGAGAAACGACATGATTCATTCAAAAAAATGTATGATAGTTATAATAAATCTTTAAAGCAAGAAAAAGAATTGTATACAATGCTACAAGATAAAGGAACAAAATTAAAAGATATTAGTGAGAAAGTAAAGACAGTAAACCAATCTTATAAGGATATTGAGCAAGAAAAAGATAAGTTTAATGAATATACAAAATCATATAATACAGAAAAAGTTGCATTCTATAAGCAAGCAAATATTAAAATTAAAGAAGATAAAAAATAAAACAGTTTGGCCTATATTAGGCCAAACTGTTTTATTTTTTTGTATAGGTACGGCTATACCATGGAACTGGTTCGCTTAATTTTTTTTCTTGTTTTACTGCTTCCGGACCAATATAATCTTGAAGTGTTTTTTTTGCAATAGTTAAAGATAAGGTTGTTTTCGGATTTCGATAGGAGGATTCAAGATGACCAAGATGTGGTAGGGTGCGAAAATCATCTTTCGTAGGAGGGATATGGAAAAAATAATCACCTAAACGTATGAGAACATCAGATTGTTGTTGACTAAAACGCGGATTTCTAGAAAAATGTAATCCTTCTTTGATAGCTTTTTTTTCAGCAATGAGACGTTCTAAAGCGGTCTTTTTTAACCAGTATAAGTATTTAGGATTAGTTGCAGCTTTAGCATGTCGATTCACAACGAAAATAGATTGAGCTAGTCTGTTAATAGAATGTTGGTTATGTAATTGAGATTGTGGTTGTGAAGGTTTCATATTGAATCTCCTTTCAAGTTTTCCTTATTATAACATAAATAAAATAGGTTTTTATTATATGCAAAAAGTGATTGTATATATTTTCAATATTAAAGCAATATTGTTACAAAAAACAACTATTTTGTATAATAGTGATAGAATATGTTTTAGAAATTTGATAATGAAAGAGTGAGAAGTTTGAAAGAAATATTAAAACAACAATATGCCATTATAGACATAGGCTCCAATACAATGCGTTTAGTTATTTATGAAAAACAAAACGGTGGTTTTTATAAAGAGATTGAAAATACGAAAGTAGTTGCTAGGCTAAGAAATTATTTAGTCAATGGTGTATTAATTGAAGAGGGAATAGAAGTGTTGTTACAAACATTATTTCAATTTCAAGAAAGTACACGATTCTATAAGTTACATCATGCACTTTGTGTTGCAACGGCAACAATTAGACAGGCTGAGAATCAAGATGAAATTAAAAAACTTGTTGAAGGACAAACAGATTTTACTCTTAGAGTTTTATCAGAATATGAAGAAGCACGTTATGGTTATTTAGCAGTTATGAATTCTACTTCGTTTTCAGAAGGAATTACAGTTGATATCGGTGGGGGAAGTACAGAAGTTACATACTTCCGTAATAGAGAAATTTTAGAATACCACAGCTTTTCTTTTGGAGCACTTTCTTTAAAGCAACAATTTATTCAAGATAATATTCCTACTACAGAGGAGTTAGATGAGATTAGAAGCTATTTATGTAGTCAATTCCGAACGCTACCATGGATAATCGATAAAAAATTGCCACTTATCGCAATTGGGGGTAGTGCGAGGAACATGGTGAAAATCCATCAAAATTTAATTTGTTATCCTATAGCTGGACTACATTTATACAAAATGAAAGAAGAAGATATTAAAAATGTGAAAGATGAATTAAAACAATTATCATTCATAGAACTTCAAAAATTAGAAGGATTAGCAAAAGATCGAGCAGATACAATTATTCCAGCTGTCGAAGTATTTCATACGCTTGTTAATGTTATACAGGCACCTGCTTTTGTATTAAGCAAAAAAGGATTAAGAGAAGGTGTTTTCTATGAAGAATTAACGAAAGATTTGGGGATTTCATACTATCCGAATGTAGTGGAAGAAAGTTTACATTTATTATCATATGAATACGAATTAGATATGGAATTTGTTATTCAACTTATTAAACTAGGAACATTAATCTGCAAACAACTTGAAGGAGCTGGACTCATTTCTATGTCAGCGAAAGACTGGGAAATATTCCATCAAGCAGCGAAAGTATTTAATATTGGAAAATATATAGATGAAGAAGCGAGCCGTTTACATACGTTTTACTTACTAGCCAACAAAACAATTGATGGTATGATGCATAAAGATCGAGTTAGATTAGCACTTATAGCTTCTTATAAATCAAAAATGTTATTTAAACAGCATTTGGCGCCGTTTGAAGGGTGGTTTGATAAAAGTGAACAAAAAAAAATTCGATTATTAGGGGCTGTATTACAATTTTCGGCTGCTTTAAATGTGAGACAAAGGCCGCTTATTGAAACGATATATATAACGGAAAGTAAAGAAGGTTTAACATTCAGGATTTTATGTGAACAATCGGCATTAGCGGAAAAAGTCCAAGCGGAAAAACAAAAAAAACAGCTAGAAAGAGTATTAAAAACGAATATTAATTTAGTATTCGAATTAAAACGATAAGTGGTACGGATATCTTTACAAAAAATTAACACTTTAGAATATTGTAATTTGATAAAATAAAAGGAACTAAATTATATTGAAAAAGTTTCAAAGGGAAGTGTGAAGAGAATGGAATTGCTAAAGGGGAATTTAGTAAATTTAAATGATACAGCTTATTATAATAATCGTGAATTAAGCTGGCTAGCGTTTAATGAACGTGTACTACAAGAAGCACAAGATGAAAATAATCCACTTTTAGAAAGATTAAAGTTTATTAGTATTTTCAGTTCAAATTTAGATGAATTTTTTATGGTGCGCGTGGCAGGTTTGAAAGATCAAGTAAGTGCCGGATTTAATCAGCCAGAAAATAAGGCAGGTTTAACACCGAAGAAACAGTTAAATAAGATTGCGATAAAAGCTCATGAGTTAATGACTGTGCAGTATAACACGTTTAAAAATTATGTATTACCAGCGCTTGAACTAGAGGGGATTGAGCGTTTAACATTCCATGATTTGACGAAAGAGCAAAGGGAATTTATCGAGGAGTATTTCGATGAACAAATATTTCCAGTTTTAACCCCTGTTGCTATTGATGCGTATCGTCCATTTCCGATGTTATTAAATAAAAGTTTGAATTTAGCTACTATTTTATATGATGAGAAGCAAGCTGAGGAAGAAAATCGTACGAAGTTAGGAATTGTACAAGTACCTTCATTACTTGAGCGTTTCATATTTTTACCGAGTGAAGGACAAAAGCATAAATTTATTTTATTAGAAGATGTAATTAGTGGTTTTACCCATAAATTATTCACAGGATATAAAGTATCGCCTGTTACTCGTTTTCGTATTACACGTAATGCGGACTTAACAATTCATGAAGAAGGTGCACGTGATTTATTAAAAGTAATTGAAAAAGAATTGAAAAAGCGTAAGTGGGGAGCTGCTGTTCGTTTAGAAGTTGGTAAAGAACACATTGATGAAAGAGTATTGTCGTTACTATATGAAGTGTTGGAAGTAAAAGATGAAGATGTGTATATGATGGATGGACCGCTAGATTTAACATGTTTATTCTCCTTATATAAAAAATTAGCGCCTTTATATGAGCATCTTGTATATCCAGCCCTTATTCCTCAACCTCCTCAAGACTTAGGTGATGAGGAAGATGTATTTGAAAAAGCGATAGAACATGACATTTTATTACACCATCCATTTGAGTCGTTTCAGCCAGTTGTTGATTTTGTCCGTGATGCGGCAGAGGACTCGAATGTACTTGCGATTAAACAAACATTATATCGTGTAAGTGGAGACTCCCCAATAATTCAGGCCTTGAAGGTGGCGGCTGAAAAAGGAAAACAAGTAACGGTATTGGTTGAATTAAAGGCGAGGTTTGATGAAGAGAATAATGTTCATTGGGCTAAAGAACTGGAACAGGCTGGATGTCATGTTATTTACGGAGTAAGTCACTTGAAAACGCATAGTAAAATCACACTTGTTGTAAGGAGAAAAAACGGGAAAATCGAAAGGTTTGTACATCTTGGAACAGGAAATTATAATGATGCAACAGCGAAGTTGTATACTGATTTTGGATATATTACATCGCGAAAAGACTTTGGTGTAGATGCAACGAATTTCTTTAATTATTTGAGTGGTTATACAACGAAACCGCATTTTCATCATCTATCTGTTGCACCGTTTGATATAAGAGAGCAATTTATGGACTTAATAGATGAGGAAATCCGTTATCATAGACAATATGGAAATGGATATATTATCGCTAAGATGAATTCGTTAACAGATAAACCATTAATAAAAAAAATGTATGAAGCATCACAAGCTGGGGTAAAGGTAGAGCTCATCGTTAGAGGGACATGTTGTTTAAGGCCTGGGATTCCAAATGTAAGTGAAAATATTCGTGTAGTTAGTGTTGTTGGAAGATATTTAGAACATAGTCGTATTTATTATTTCCATCATAATGGCGATGAAAAAATATATTTATCTTCAGCTGATTTGATGACGCGAAATATGGAAAAACGAGTAGAAATATCCTTCCCAATTTTAGATATTGAAATGAAAGCGAGAATAAAGGCAATTTTACAGCTTATTTTAGCTGATAACGTGAAAACACGTGAACAAAATAAAGATGGTGACTATTACTACATAATTAATAGTAGTATAGAAGAAATTGATAGCCAAGTGAACTTATTTAAGATGGCGTATCAAAATACAGACGCTGAATAATGAAAAAAAGTAAAAACCTCTTATTGCAATTAAGAGGTTTTTACTTTTTTCTCTATCATATGTTCCATAAATGGAAGAATGAGTAGAGAGAATAGTTTTTATTATAGGCGTGTGATGAATCGGTTCGTTGGTTTAAATTAATAATAGAATGGTTGTTGACAAGGCCCTCCGTAACAAGGGAAAGGTGCTGGTGGTGGGAAAGGCGGTGGATATGGCGGATAAAACGGTCTAGGGCCGAAAGCTAATGCTCCACCGAGCAATCCTCCAGCAATTCCAGCTAGAAATGGAACGCCGAAAAATGGAAAGAAGCGTGAGTCGCTGACTGGACCAATAGGTGCTGAACGAACTGGGACTGGTTGATAATATGGATACATGAACAAACCTCCTTTACTGGACTCACTTTTATCATATGGTGAACCAAGTGTGGATGAGCGCGTACAAGAAAGGATGTATAAGAAAATAGGCAAATATATGTTACGAATGTTGCAAGGTAAAAAGCGTAATTTCAGGTTTAGCCATAAAGCGGAATGGGACACGTGTTCTTCCAAGACCTCGATTGACATAGAGAGTCAAATTTCGAAGGTTATAGAAACCTTCAATGTAGTATTTCGCGAGGGCTGGGGTAATAATAGCACCTAAAAAAGGAAGTTGTACTTGTCCACCGTGGCTATGACCAGAAAGTTGAAGATTGATTGGATATGTAGCGATTTTGGGTGCGATATCTGGCTCGTGAACAAGAACAATTGTATAAATATTTTGCTGGGCATGTTGTAATGTTTCCTCTATTTTTGGCTTGCCTAGTAGTATATCATCGATTCCAAAAATGGAAATTTCACTATTATCCAATAAACGAATTCGTGTTTCTTTATTTTGTAAAAGTTCAAAACCAGATTCACGCATGATGTGATCATAGTATTCAGTTCCATATCCGCCGTGGTCGTGATTTCCATAAATAGAAAATTTACCGAATGGTGCTTTTATATTTTTTAAAATGGATGCAACAAAAGGAGCTTCAGTATATGTTTGGTAATTGTCAATGAGATCACCAGTAAAAAGGACAATATCTGGCTTTTCGGCATTGATTTTGGAAACGATTTGAGATAGGTGTTGGAGTGAGAAATAGTATCCAAGATGTAAGTCACTAAATTGAAGGATCTTCATACCGTGAAAACTTCTTGGTATGAGTGGTGATTTAAGTGTGTGCCTTGTAAAAGAGACGCAATGTGGCTCTATATATTTCGCATAATAATAGCCGATGCTAGCGGTTATAAATGAATATAGACAAGTGCGTATTCCAACTTTTAAAAATTTCCTTCGTGTAATTTGCTTCATAATAATGTGAGTATACCTATCAGGTTTACAGCAAATGTATGTATTCCATATACAGGTTACTCGAATCTCCTTTCAGTTTGTTTTTAAAAATATATTTTAGACTCGAGAAAAGTAGTATAGATTAAGGAAAATAGAAGAGAAAGAAATTTCTCTACATTAAAATATCAGAAAAATTTAAAAATATAAAGATTTCTATCAAATTAAATGATAAAATGAATGTGTATTCATTTTTGGGAGGGGATGTAGTTGAAAGAAAAGGTAGTTATTATAACAGGTGGATCGAGTGGAATGGGAAAAGGAATGGCGACTCGTTTTGCAAAAGAAGGGGCACGAGTTGTTATTACAGGGCGTACGAAAGAAAAGCTAGAAGAAACAAGGCTAGAGATTGAACAGTTCCCAGGGCAAGTATTACCTGTACAAATGGATGTACGCAATACTGATGATATTCAAAGAATGATTGAACATATTGATGAGAAGTTTGGACGAATTGATATTCTAATAAATAATGCAGCTGGAAATTTTATTTGTCCAGCAGAGGATTTATCTGTAAATGGCTGGAATTCTGTCATTAATATTGTATTAAATGGAACGTTCTATTGTAGCCATGCTGTCGGGAAATATTGGATTGAGAAAGGTATAAAAGGAAATATCATTAACATGGTGGCAACATATGCATGGGATGCAGGTCCAGGAGTTATTCATTCAGCTGCAGCAAAGGCTGGAGTATTAGCAATGACGAAAACACTTGCTGTTGAGTGGGGACGTAAATATGGGATACGAGTGAACGCTATCGCACCAGGACCAATTGAACGTACAGGCGGTGCCGATAAATTATGGATTTCAGAAGAAATGGCTAAGCGTACATTACAAAGTGTTCCACTTGGTCGACTGGGTACACCAGAAGAAATTGCGGGTCTAGCTTATTATTTATGTTCAGATGAAGCTGCGTACATAAATGGAACTTGCATGACAATGGATGGAGGACAACATTTGCATCAATATCCATTTTAAAAGGGATGAAAAAATGAATGATTTATTCATTTTTTTGCGGTAAAATATGACGAAATTGTGACATGTGAAAGAAAAGTGTTTACAAGAGGGGATATATACGTTATATTTAAGACCTCTTTTTTCTTCATAGTAGAATTGCTAATTCCCCTTAGCATTTTACCCCTCTAATCCCTTCAGGAACACTGAAGGGATTTTTTATTATTTTTCCGTAAATATCGTGTTATAATTTTGAAAAGTAAAGGGAGGGAAGCGCGTTGATAGATGCATTAGATGTAATGAGTAACTTGGATAAAGTCCTTCCTTATTATCAAGCTATTTTTAGTGCTGATGAGCATACAGTAATTGGATATGAAGTCGTAGGACGTATTCAAACAGAAGAGGGCATACAAAGTTTAGCCTCTTTCTTTCATGATGATTCTATTCCGAGTGAGTTTCAACTTGAAGCAGATAACATTATTGTAGAAAAAGCTTTACATAGGTATTTAGAAAGCGATCAAAAATTATTATTATTTATACATCGGAATGCTAATGTATTAATGAATGATGAAGATGAAAGTTTACTCCAACTTTTGTTGATGTATGAAAAACAAGGTTTAAATTTGAAATGCATTGTTTTAGAGATAACAGAACATGAATGTAAAGAAGATATAGAACAATTTAATCATTTACTTATGTACTATCGTACATACGGTATTCAAATTTCGATTAATAAAGTTGGAACAGGTACAAGTAACTTAGAGCGTATTAGCGTATTAGCACCAGATATTTTAAAAGTAGATTTAACAAATTTAAGGCAAACTGCACTTTTACAATCTTATCAAGATATTTTATATTCCCTATCATTACTTGCAAGAAGAATTGGGGCAACATTGTTATATGAAGAAATAGATGCTTTTTATCAACTGCAATATGCTTGGAAAAACGGTGGTAGATATTATCAAGGTAATTATTTGAAAGAATGTTTACCAGATTTTATCGAAACAAATGTTTTAAAAGAGCGACTTGGTAATGAATGTCACCAATTTATTCAGCATGAAAAGAAGAAATTACAAAAAATTTATAATTTAACAGAGATGTTACGTAATCAAATTGGAGATGTTTTATCCAAACAAAAAAAGAATGAAGATATAAATGCTTGGTTGTTACAATTTAGCCAAAGTGTATCACAATATAGTTTTCGGATATTTATTTGTAATGAAGATGGTTTTCAGCAATCTGGTAATGTCATGAAAAAAGATGGTGAATGGATCATTATGCCAGAGTATTATATGAAGAACTGGAGTTGGCGCCCTTATTTTCTAGAGAATATAATGAAAATGCGTTTTGAGAATAAGGCAAGACTTTCCGACTTATATGCTGATATCGAAACTGGTGAAATGGTACGAACATTTTCTTTTCCAATTGATGATGAAAACTTTTTATTTATAGATTTATCTTATGAATATTTATATGAAGAAGATGTTTTATTTTAATGCACGAAGAGATTCGTGCATTTTTTTGTTTGTTTTTATCATAAATTGGTAATAGTGAAAATGATGATGAAAATGCTGTCTATCGTTGTAAAGATTTTACGAACGAAATCATCCCTTTCTTTGCATAATCATTGTTACAATGAATACTACAAAGACAAGCTCTTTAAAGGGAAGGTGAAAAAATGAGGAAATATGGAATATGGTTTGTTCTATTTGTATGTGTTGCCTTTCTAGTTGGCTATAGTGTCACAACTGTTTTAGGAAAAGAAGAAGTAAAAGTTGATCGGAAAGAAGTATTTACAACGATACAAAAAGGGTATGAGACACAATTTTCAATCCGTGGGAAGCATTTGCCAATGAATAGGATGATAGAGACGTTATCACCGTATTTTACAGATAATTTCCTTCAAGTTTTTACAGATGAAAACAGTAGAAATGATAAGCAGAGTGGTGAATATTTACTCCCGGCAAAGGAGGCTCCTTTCTCCTTTAATTCAGAAACAAAAATGTCTTATGATGAAGAACATAAAAATTTATATGTATATGAGCGGGCGAAAAGTGGACAATATCAAATTGTGACATTGCAAAAGGACAACGGGAAATGGAAATTAGCAGGGTATCATGAAAGTCAGGAACTTTTAACTGAAATAAAAAGGTTACAACAATTATAAAAATAGGAATAGGTGTCTTCCTATTCCTATTCTATATTTAATAACTGCTGTAATTTTTCGATTTGAAAACCTGCGACAACTTCTCCGTCAATTACAACTGTTGGAGTTGAATAGGAGTCATAGTCATGTAAAAGGCGATTGCGAGCGGCAACGTCTTTTTTTACGTCAAATTCTGCATATGTAACGTTATTATGTTTAAAAAATTCTTTTACAATGGCACATGGCGGACAATCTGGTTGTGTATAAAGCTCAATTTTTTTCATTGTAATTCCTCCCTTTTTCTGTTTTTTATTATATTCTGCCAGTATAAAAATCGCAATAAAGAAGAGAAAAGATGAACTTTCTTCTTTTTACTTCGTATTTCGACAAATTTTAGTTGAGTTTCTGGCCAAGAACCTTTATCCTAGAGTGTGGAACATTTTTTCTGCTATGACGGATAGAATGAGTATAGCTGTAAAACCTATTGGTAGGAAGATCAGAGAAAGGAGAGATTTCATGTCTCTACTCCAAGGAATTTTAACTCGACTTGTTAGTCTACAAGAACAAGCTGAAAGCGGTGAAGTAGCACAACGCTATTTTGAAGTGAACGGTGAGCGCAAATGTAGCGTGAAATTTTTCGATAAAAGTGAAATGTATGAGTTAGAAGTGTATCAACAAGGTGAAAAACCTCAAGTGTATCAATTCGATAACATCGACATGGTTGCAATTGAGATTTACGATATCATTTCTTGATACATATAAAAAAGGTACTGCCAAATGGTAGTACCTTTTTTAGTTATATTACTTAAAAAGCTATACAGGTAGTGAAAATCGCATTTTTAGTCCCGATCATATAAAGGAGTTTTTACAAACGTACATGTATAGGAATTTTTTGTTTTTCCTACAATGGTAGTAAATATAAAATAGGAGGTGCGGAGAATGGAACGTTTACCGATTGTTATTTGTCCGAATTGTCACAATCACGCTGAAATTATTCATGTATTAACCGCCCAGTCTAATCAAAATGTAATTTATACGTGTAGGTTTTGTCATTATGTAATTCGAAATATTGAAACGAATAAAGGGTAGTAGTTATAATTTTTGTTTTTGTCCCATACAATGAGAATACGAAAAGTCTGTCTAATTGAAAGGACGTGACTATGTGGACGGTGAGCATACATTTTATAATGTTTCAGAGAGACATTTGAATTTTGATATGGTCTTTAACCGCATTTGCAGTTTCATTGAAAAGGATCCACGAAATTTATATCGATTATCTATTGGGACAGACTCACAAGCGCATCAAAAGGATACGAGGTTTATTACAGCGATACATATTCATCGGGTTGGAAAAGGAGCATGGGGATGTTTGCACCATAAATCAGTAAAAAACAAGCCAGCAACATTGCGTGAGAAAATATATTTAGAAACACAGTTTAGTCAAGAAATCGCCTGTCTATTTACTCCCAATCGTATACAAACAATATGGGATTTATTGCACCCATACGCTCAAGAAGGGGCAGGATTCATAATGGAAATTCATTTAGATATCGGGAATGATGGTTTAACAAAAGAATTTATTTTAGATATGACGATGAAAATTCAAGCAATGGGATTAACCGCAAAAATTAAACCGGATGCTTATGCGGCGTTTAGTTATGCAAATCGATATACTAAATAGTACGAACCGATTTCTATATATTTGCTGCTTTTAAATACAACTACCCAAAACTGAATATTACATCTATTAAATGGGCTGAAAATTTTATATAATAAGGGTGACGATGCGAGTGTAAGGAGAGGAGTATATGGAAAAGGAATTAATTTTAACAAAAGAAGAAGAAAGTTTATTACTGGATATTCTGTTTCAGCAAAATTACGCGAGCGAAATTTTAGCAGTGGAGCTTACAGATATTGAGAATGGTTTAAAAAAGACAGATGTGACACAATATAAAAAAATAACAAGATTATTTTACCGATTAAAAAATAAAGGGTATTAAGTGCTACCGGAATGGTAGTCTTTTTTTTGTGTTGTATGCTAAAATAGCTGTGTATCTTTATTTTTATTAGAATAACGTAAGGACAAAATAATAATATGAAAACGCTATCATAAAATGTGAATAGGATCGAGAATATTAGCAGGAAAAAGGGAAGATGGGGGATGTAACATGATTAGTATTCCGAAAGACGAGTTTCAACAAATTCTTGTGAAGGATTTAATGATTTCATCAGAGAAGGTGGCACATGTCCAAATAGGGAATGGTTTAGAACATGCTTTACTCGTTCTTGTGAAATCTGGATATTCGGCGATTCCTGTTCTAGATCCGATGTATAAATTACATGGGTTAATTAGTACTGCTATGATTTTAGACGGTATTTTAGGGTTAGAGCGCATTGAGTTTGAAAGACTTGAGAATATGAAAGTGGAACAAGTGATGAAGGAAGATATTCCAGTTCTTATGTTAGAAGATTCCTTTGCAAAAGCTTTAGAAATGACAATTGATCATCCTTTTATTTGCGCTGTCAATGGAGAAGGGTACTTTGAGGGGATTTTAACACGTCGAGCTATTTTAAAATTGTTGAATAAAAAAGTGAGACAGCATAATCGATAACGTGAAAAAAGTGACTTCATAGAAAAGAAGAAGTCACTTTTTTTCGTGCATATCAGTTGTGTATGTATTATATTTAAAAAGACATAAAACATAAGAAAAGTTTGAACTGAAAAATCGTTCTTCTGTATAAAAGTATTTAATTAAATTAAGGATGAAAAGCTTATTGAAATTAGGTGTATGGAAGCTAAGGAAAGAGGGAGAAAGTTGCAAATTGATGATTTTCAAATGATGGTTGTGTTAGCTCAGGAATCAAATATGAGAAAAGCGGCGGAACGTTTATTTGTTTCCCAACCTGCGCTTAGCCAACGATTACAATCTATGGAGAAACAATGGGGAATGAAATTTTTTATCCGTTCACAAAAAGGATTGACAATTACACCTGAAGGGGAAAAAGTCGCAAATTATGCAAAAGAAATGTTGCAAAAGGAAGAGGATATAAAAAGTGAACTGGCTGTTTTTAGAACAGAAACTTACGGAACGCTAAAGATAGCTGTTGCGTCAGTCATTGGCCAATATTGGCTTCCGCCTGTTTTGAAAAAATTTGTGCATAAGTATCCTTCTGTGAAGATATCTCTGTTCACTGGCTGGAGTAGTGAAGTTCAAAAGCAATTTTATGAAGGGGACGTTCACGTCGCTATATTAAGAGGATCACAAGAATATAAAGGACAAAAGCAACAATTGTTTGAAGACGAATTATATTTAGTTGATAAAGAAATAAAAGATATTTCGATGTTAAAAGAAACGAATAGACCATTTATTCAATTTAAAAGTGACTCGACCTACTATGGACAAATACAAAATTGGTGGTATGGGTTATTTTCCAATCCACCTAAACGGACGATTGTAGTTGACCAAATTGAAACGTGCAAACAGCTCGTTTTAAATGGTATAGGTTATGCTCTTTTACCTTCGACGGTTTTAAAAGAAGTGCAGGAAAATATGTATAAAACACCTGTTCAATTAACGAGAGAAACATGGTTATTGACGAGCGACTCAGCAAGACAATTGAAGCAAGTGCAAGCATTTTTAGAAATTATAGAAGAAATTCAAATGGAAAAATAAGATTATTGTCTTGCTACTGGCCCTATCGTTTGGTAGAGTAACATTATAAATGGATTTAGGAGGCAACAAGAATGAAAATGATGGACGCTAACGAAATTATTTCGTTTATTCAAAAAAGTGAAAAGAAAACTCCTGTAAAGGTATACATAAAAGGGGATTTAAAAGAAGTAACATTCCCTGAAACAGTACAAGCATTTGTAAATAAAAAATCTGGTGTATTATTCGGAGAATGGTCTGAAATTAAGACAATTCTTGAAGAAAATAAAAAGCACATTGTTGATTATGTTGTAGAAAACGACCGTCGTAATTCTGCAATTCCAATGCTTGATTTAAAAGGTATTAAAGCTCGTATCGAGCCAGGTGCGATTATTCGTGATCATGTTGAAATTGGTGACAATGCAGTTATCATGATGAATGCAACAATTAACATCGGTGCTGTAATTGGTGAAGGTTCTATGATCGACATGAACGCAGTACTTGGTGGACGTGCAACAGTTGGTAAAAATTGTCACGTAGGTGCAGGTGCTGTACTTGCAGGTGTTATTGAGCCGCCTTCTGCAAAACCAGTTATCGTTGAAGATGATGTTGTAAT
The DNA here is from genome assembly GCF_051915945.1 of Bacillus cereus group sp. MYBK30-2. Lineage (NCBI taxonomy): Bacteria > Bacillati > Bacillota > Bacilli > Caryophanales > Bacillaceae > Bacillus > Bacillus cereus group sp. MYBK30-2. The sequence continues at coordinate 664,315 of NZ_JBQAFR010000002.1, read as the reverse complement.
TGGTGCAAATGTAGTTGTTTTAGAAGGTGTAACAGTAGGTAAAGGTGCAGTTGTAGCGGCAGGAGCTGTTGTAACAGAAGATGTGCCTCCATATACAGTTGTTGCAGGAACTCCAGCACGTGTAATTAAAGAAATTGATGAGAAGACAAAAGCAAAAACTGAAATTAAACAAGAGCTTCGTCAATTAAACCCAGAGAAATAAAAAAACAAAAAGCGTAAGAGCATAAATGGGCTCTTACGCTTTTTATAGATAGAGGTGCAAAAATGACAGTAAGCAAATTTGTCAAAATTCGTAGAGATTTACATAAGATCCCGGAAATTGGATTTAAAGAGTGGAAAACACAACAATATATTTTAGATTACATAGGAACTCTCCCTAATGAATATTTAGAAGTGAAGACATGGAAGACAGGTGTAATCGTTAAAGTAAATGGGGAAAATCCAGAGAAAATAATAGGCTATCGCGCAGATATAGATGGTTTACCAATTACAGAGGAAACAGGGTATGAGTTTGCTTCTGTTCATGAAGGAATGATGCATGCATGTGGGCATGATTTGCATGCGACAATTGGTTTAGGCCTTCTAACAGCAGCTGTAAGCGAAAGAATAGATGATGATATTGTGTTTATATTCCAACCAGCAGAAGAAGGGCCAGGTGGTGCTCTTCCTATGTTAGAAAGCGAAGAGCTAAAAGAATGGAAGCCGAATATAATTCTTGGTCTTCATATTGCGCCAGAATACCCTGTTGGGACAATTGCAACTAAAGAGGGGTTATTATTTGCAAATACATCAGAGTTATATGTTGATTTAAAAGGGAAAGGTGGACATGCTGCATATCCTCATACAGCAAATGATATGATTGTTGCAGCAAGTCATCTCGTTACACAACTTCAATCAGTTATTAGTCGTAATGTGAATCCTCTTGACAGTGCTGTAATTACAATTGGGAAAATCACAGGCGGTACAGTTCAAAACATCATCGCGGAAAAATCTCGTTTAGAAGGAACGATTCGTACACTATCCGTTGAGTCAATGAAACGTGTTAAAAGTCGAATTGAGGCAATTGTCGTGGGTATAGAAGCTTCTTTCCAATGCGAAGCTGTTATTGACTATGGAGCAATGTATCATCAAGTGTATAACCATGAAGAGTTAACGAGAGAGTTTATGCAATTTGTAGGTGAACAAACAGATATGGATGTCATTACATGCACTGAAGCAATGACAGGTGAAGATTTTGGCTATATGCTTCGAGAGATACCGGGATTTATGTTTTGGCTTGGAGTAAATTCAGAACATGGTTTACATCATGCGAAATTAAAACCAGACGAAGAAGCTATTGAGCAAGCAATTGCATTTCTAGATCAATATGTGAAGTGGAAAGGAAATAGAAAGTAAACTTACTTGCTAACTTTGCAAAAGTTTAGAGTAGGCGCCTCTTAGTACTGAGACGAAAACATCTTTCATATTTGTTAGTGTTAGACAACTTCATACAAATGGATGAAGTGAAATTTAGCGTATTAATAATGAGCAGGGGGAAGCCACTGCTCATTATTAATTCTCGCTAATAGGGAAGATAATTGTTTAACTACCGTATATATGTTTACTTTTAGTATAAAAAGTGTGTAAAATCAATGTGATACATAGAAAAAAGGGTGGGGAATTACGTGCAAATTAGCAGTGCGATTTTATGTTTCGTCTTATATGCATATGTTATTATTGCGGCGGTTTATTTTGGGATAAGTTTTTACGCCTATCGTTTAGCGAATAATAGTGAATATGAAGAAACATATAAATGGGTGAAAAGATATTTATCACCTGTACTAGAAATTATGAATGGATTTGTTCTTTTTTTATTTATTGGATTAATTGCTTTCTCAACTAGTTTAGTAGGGAATAAGACTACATTATTTGTACTAGGTATCATTATTTTTATGCTATTAGGAATTCGGATTGGTAATACGGTGTTTTGGAATGAAAGAAAAATAGATGGTTGGACAGGCATGTTAATTCCATGTATGCTAGCTGCGATCGTGACGAATATAGAACATGAATATTATCAATTACATTTTTGGCTTATCATTGTTTTAACAATCCTCTCTGTTTTGTATATAAGTACTGTCGTGCTAACATACATTGCAAATGAAAAAGGAGATACAAAAGGTACACGCTTCTTTAGAGGACGTGCATTATTATGGAGTGTGCCAACAATGGCAGTTATAGGAATTATTGCGATATTAGTAAATGGATATCAATTTTCTAATTGGCAACTGTTTTTAGAAACTTGGTGGATCTTCATTGTTTCGTTTATAGCCTTTTTAGGTGCAACGCATTATTTATTCCATCAACATCATTACATATTGGCACTGTTATTCGCATTTACACAACTTTTATTTGCTTTTTTTGGACAAGAAACATTATTGTTCGTTTTTGAAACATTTAGTTCGTTTGGAAATATATTTGTATTCGGTATGTTAATTTTCAGTATCGCATTTTATTTACAACAGTATTTTTATATGCAAAAACAAAAATAAGGATTATATACAGGTTTTTGTAGCAAATATAAAGTATGTTACAATAAAATCACATAGTACTTGATGTTATTGGAGGAATTCCTGTGAGTGAAAAAGAGAAAGAATTTGCTGTCATTGGGCTTGGGCGTTTTGGTGGAAGTATTTGCCGCGAACTAGCGCAATTAGGTATGGAAGTAATGGCAATTGATTCAGATGAAGATAAAATTAATGAGTTTGCAAATATTGCTTCGCATGCTGTAATTGCGGATTCAACAGATGAGATGGTATTAAAAAGTCTTGGTATCCGTAACTTTGACCATGTGGTCGTTGCTATTGGAGATAATTTAAATTCAAGTATTTTAACAACGTTAATTTTGAAAGAATTAGGTGTGAAAAATATTACTGTGAAAGCTCAAAATGACTACCATGAAAAAGTGTTAAGTAAAATAGGGGCAGATCATATTGTGCATCCAGAACGAGATATGGGAAAAAGGATTGCTAATAATATCGCATCAAGTAATGTGTTAGATTACCTAGAGCTTTCAGATGAGCATAGTATTGTAGAGATTATTGCAAATAAGAAAATTGATGGGCACTCTTTAATTGAATTAGATATTCGTGCGAAGTTTGGTTTGAATATTGTAGCAATTAAACGTGGTAAAGAAGTTATCGTATCTCCTCGAGCTACAGAAAATATTCAAGCAGGAGATATATTAATTGTAATTGGTCATGACGATGAAGTAGATCGTTTTAAGCATTTTTTAAGATAAGAGAAAAGGACAATGCCAAGAAGGCATTGTCCTTTTTCTTATATTTCCATAATGATTGGTAAAATCATTGGACGACGTTTCGTTTTTTCATATAGGAATGGTGCTAATGTGTCTGTAATCTCATTTTTAATTTCAGACCATTGTGTTGTTTTTCGCTCCATTACTTTTTCTAAATGTGTTGTAATTAATGTTTGTGCATCATTGATTAAATCGCTGCTTTCACGCATATAAACGAAACCACGTGAGATGATATCAGGTCCTGCTGCAACTTTAAATTCTTTCATATCAATGCTTACAACTACAATTACAAGCCCTTCTTCAGAAAGAATGCGACGATCACGTAATACGATATTACCGATATCTCCAATACCGTTTCCATCGATATAGACAGAACCAGATGGGATTTTTCCAGCTACGCTTGCTTCGTCAGAACGTAAAGCAAGAACATCTCCATTATCCATAATGAAACAATTTTCTTCTGGAATACCACAATCATTAGCTAATTTCATATGCATACGTTGCATACGATACTCACCATGAATTGGCATGAAATATTTCGGTTTAATAAGACGTAGCATCAACTTCTGTTCCTCTTGTCCACCGTGTCCACTCGTATGAATATTTGAGAGTTTACCATGGATTACATCAGCGCCAGCGCGGTACAACATGTTAATTGTACGACTTACGCTAATTGTATTGCCTGGGATTGGTGAAGAAGAGAAAACAACTGTATCGCCAGGGATAATTTGAATTTGACGATGTGTACCATTAGCAATACGTGAAAGTGCTGCCATCGGCTCACCTTGACTACCTGTACATAAAATAACAACTTTATTAGCTGGTAGGCGGTTTAGCTGAGATGTATCTATGAATGTATCCTTTGGACATCGTATATAACCAAGGTTTTGTCCGATTTCAATAGCAGCTTCCATACTTCGACCGAAAACAGCCACTTTACGATTGTTTTCAACAGCAGCCTCAACAACTTGTTGTAAGCGATGTATATTCGATGCAAAGGTTGCGAATATAATACGACCTTCTACCTTGCGGAATATATCTTGAATACTATCACCAACGCGGCGTTCAGACATCGTAAAGTTCGGAACTTCACTGTTTGTACTATCAGATAGGAGACAAAGTACACCGTCTTTTCCGATTTCGGCCATTTTAGTTAAATCTGCTGGCTCACCGACTGGTGTGAAATCGAACTTGAAATCACCAGTATGAACGACTTGTCCTTGAGGTGTTTTCACAACAACTCCGTATGAATCTGGAATACTGTGAGTTGTACGGAAGAAGGAAACAGATGTCTTTTTAAATTTAATAACATCATCTTCTTGAATTTCATAAAGTTTCGCTTTACGAAGTAATCCGTGCTCTTCTAATTTGTTTTTTATTAGTGCAATTGCTAATTTACCGCCGTAAATTGGAATGTTCACTTGACGTAATAGGTAAGGGATTCCACCGATATGATCTTCGTGACCATGTGTAATGAATAATCCTTTAATTTTATCTTCGTTTCGCACAAAATAAGTGTAATCTGGTATTACATAATCGATTCCGAGAAGTTCGTCTTCTGGAAACTTAATTCCAGCATCAATTATAATAATTTCATCTTGAAATTGAACAGCATATGTATTTTTACCGATTTCACCAAGTCCACCGAGAGCAAAAACGGCAACTTGATCGTTTTTTAGAAATTTCATATGACTATACAATCTCCGCTAATGTTAAATCAGCGTTTTGTTTTTCATATTCAAGATGAGCGCCAGTAACAGACTGAACAAACTCGATATTATATGCGAACTTCTGTAATTTTGTACGAACATCCTTTTCAGACGTAGCCTCTAAATATAAAACTTTTGTATTTTCACGTACTGGGACCTCAGTTAATTTTTCTTGATAAAATACTTTAAAAATCATTTGGAAAACCTCTCCTTGTCTATGTTTTGCATTATCTGTTACTTATTATAAAGCAAACAGTCACGATTTTCATGTTTTTTCGAATGAGAATGAAGAAAAAGCCCGAAATGGGCACAATTTAAGCGATTGTCTTTTTACGGACTAGATCATTTAAATAACGCTTGAGCTTTTTCTTCAGCTTCTTCAGCATGATTACTCCTTCCTTTCCTTATTTGAAACATGCATATTACTAGTGATAACTTCGCCCTCCGTACAAGAAAGAAGATTAGAAGTGAATTATGAATCTTGTTCTTTCAAGTACAGTGTAAGTTATCTTGTAGTAACGATTAGTAGCCGTTAGTTATAGCTATAGTATGAGAAAGAATGGAAAAGAAAATTCATCCGAACAAGTATCCACATTTTTTACTAATAGTATATGCGTATTCCATAAATAAGGTCAGAAAGTGAACGCTTTCTTCACAGATGTTTAATATGTTATACTTTTTTTTGGATTTTGAAAAGTGATAACCAAAATAGGAATATAGAGTGCCAGAAAGGATTTTGACAAATGAATGATAAAATTGTCTTTTTTGATATTGATGGAACATTATTAGATCATGATAAAAAAATTCCGCAATCTACACGAGATGCAGTACGACATTTACAAGAAAAAGGCGTGCATGTAGCAATTGCGACAGGACGTGCTCCATTTATGTTTGAAGATATTCGGAAGGAACTTAATATTCATAACTATGTCAGTTTTAATGGACAGTACGTTGTGTTTGAAGATGAGGTGATATTTAACAATCCATTACATCCAGCTGCTCTACATAAGTTTACTGAGTTTGCAAAAAAAGAAGGATATCCCCTTGTATATCTTGATCATCAAGAAATGAAAGCGACAGTAGAATATCATGATTATGTGAAAGAGGGGTTTGGGAGCTTACACTTTAAGCATCCAGCATATGAGCCTGAGTTTTATGAGGAACGCGATATATATCAAACGCTTCTTTTTTGTGAAGTAAATGAAGAAGAAAAGTTTATTCATCAGTATCCGGATTTTCATTTTATACGTTGGCATGCATATTCAATGGATATTATTCCTAATGGTGGTTCTAAGGCAAAAGGAATTGAGAAATTTATTGAGAAATTAGGGTTTAACCGTGAACAAGTATATGCATTTGGGGACGGATTAAATGATTTAGAAATGATTGAAGCAGTAGGAACAGGAATTGTGATGGGGAATGGTCATGAGGACTTGAAAAAACTAGCTAATTATGTGACAAAAGATGTTAGTGAAGACGGTATTTATCATGGGTTGAAATGGGCTAGGTTGTTGTAAGTGGATATGGAACCCATTTCATATAATAAAAAAGGCGGAAGTTAAATCTTCCGCCTTTTTACTTATCGCTCTAGAGGTTTTGAATCATCAGGAGCTGCAAATGGATTGTCTTTATTAATATGGTCATAGAACATAACACCATTTAAATGGTCGATTTCATGTTGGAATACAATTGCCGGTAACCCTTTTAATCGTAGTTTTACGTCTTCACCGTTAATAGTTGTGGCTCTCACCGTAATCCTTGTGTAACGAGGAACATAACCAGATACTTCACGGTCTACAGATAGACACCCTTCACCACTTGGTAAATGTGTACGTTCAACAGAATGACTAATAATTTTTGGATTAAATAATGCGTAACTATATAACGTATCATTTGTATCGGTCACATGAACAGCGATCATTTTCTTTGAAACACCGATTTGCGGAGCTGCTAATCCTATTCCAGGGCGCAAATTATATTTTTCAGCCATTTCAGGGTCTTGGCTATTTATTACAAATTCGATCATTTCTTTAAGGGTATTTGTATCTTCTTCGCTCGCTGGTAATGAAACTTCTTCTGCGACTTCTCGCAAAATAGGATTTCCTTCGCGAATTACATCATTCATTGTAAGCATATGTAATCTCTCCTTTCTTCTTTAGTCTACCAAAGGAGATAAAAAAAGTCATCGGCAAGTAAGGTAGGGCTACTTGGAAACAAATCTTCTATAGATAAGTTATGTGCATAATAAAAAGAAAAGACGGCAAAGCCGTCTGTTTCTTTCCATAGTTGTTTCATTTTACATTAGCGAATGCAAGCAGCACCAACGATAATTAAAAGGATAAACAACACAACGATTAATGCGAAGCCGCACCCAGATCCGCCGCAAGAACCGCCATAACCGTAGGAAGGATATGAACAAGTCGTTGGATAGCAATATGAGTATCCGTACATGAGATGACCTCCTTTATCATTTCCCGCTAATACTGCGGTTACTTTAATGTATGGAGTAGCAGTAAGAAATGTATGGGTGTTCACCTAGAAAAGGGAGAAGAGTTTGTATATTTTTATTGGGAAGAGAGAAAAACTAAGGAGAATTAAATCGTTTACATATTATTCTAAGAGCAAAAACAAGCTAAAAAGGGAATAATATAACAGTGGGTTAATGCTTACTAATACAGATGTGAAAAATAAAAACACGTTTGTGTAGAGGAAACCTGCATATTATTTATAAAAAAACGTATTCAAAGTAATTGACATCGTAATTAGAATAGTTGTAAACTAAAAAACGTGATCAAGATTGTATTAATATGTTTCTGAAAAAACATTAGTACAGATTGTTAGGTACACAAAATTATTCTCAACCGACAGACAAATTTGTTGGTTTACATTGTTACGTTTTCAGTCTAGCTAATAGATAGTGAAAGCGTTTCAGAATATGGTTCAAGAGAGGAAGAGGTGAACGGAATGGGTACTAAAACAAAAAAGACCCTATTTAATGTTGATGAGCAAATGAAAGCTATCGCAGCTCAATTTGAAACATTACAAATTTTAAATGAAAAAGGCGAAGTTGTGAATGAAGCAGCTATGCCTGAATTATCTGATGATCAATTAAAAGAATTAATGCGCCGTATGGTGTATACTCGCGTACTAGATCAACGTTCTATTTCTTTAAACCGTCAAGGACGTTTAGGATTCTACGCACCAACAGCTGGACAAGAGGCTTCTCAATTAGCAAGTCATTTCGCACTTGAAGCAGAAGATTTCATCTTACCAGGATATCGTGATGTGCCACAATTAGTATGGCACGGTTTACCATTATACCAAGCATTCTTATTCTCTCGTGGACATTTCATGGGTAACCAAATGCCTGAGAATGTAAATGCACTTGCTCCACAAATCATTATCGGTGCGCAAATCATCCAAACTGCTGGTGTTGCGTTAGGTATGAAACTACGTGGTAAAAAATCTGTTGCTATTACTTACACTGGTGACGGTGGTGCTTCACAAGGTGACTTCTACGAAGGTATGAACTTTGCGGGTGCATTCAAAGCTCCAGCAATCTTCGTTGTACAAAACAACCGTTATGCAATCTCTACTCCAGTAGAAAAGCAATCTGCAGCTAAAACTGTAGCACAAAAAGCAGTAGCAGCAGGTATTTACGGAATTCAAGTAGACGGTATGGATCCATTAGCTGTATACGCAGCAACTGCTTTCGCTCGTGAGCGCGCAGTAAACGGCGAAGGCCCTACTTTAATCGAGACTTTAACATTCCGTTATGGTCCACATACAATGGCTGGTGATGACCCAACTCGTTACCGTACAAAAGATATCGAAAACGAATGGGAACAAAAAGATCCAATCGTACGCTTCCGTGCATTCTTAGAAAACAAAGGCCTATGGTCTCAAGAAGTTGAAGAGAAAGTAATCGAAGAAGCAAAAGAAGATATCAAACAAGCAATTGCTAAGGCTGACCAAGCTCCAAAACAAAAAGTTACTGATTTAATGGAAATCATGTACGAAAAAATGCCTTACAACTTAGCTGAACAATATGAAATTTACAAAGAAAAGGAGTCGAAGTAAGCCATGGCTCAAATGACAATGATTCAAGCAATCACTGATGCTTTACGCGTTGAAATGAAAAATGACCCTAACGTACTTGTGTTTGGTGAAGACGTTGGTGTAAACGGCGGAGTATTCCGTGCTACTGAAGGTTTACAAGCTGAATTCGGTGAAGATCGTGTAATGGATACTCCACTTGCAGAGTCTGGTATTGGTGGACTTGCAGTTGGACTTGCACTTGAAGGTTTCCGTCCAGTTCCAGAAATTCAATTCTTCGGTTTCATTTATGAAGTAATGGATTCAGTTTCTGGTCAATTAGCTCGTATGCGTTACCGTTCTGGTGGACGTTGGACTGCTCCAGTAACAATTCGTTCGCCATTCGGTGGTGGTGTTCATACTCCTGAACTACATGCTGATAGCTTAGAAGGATTAGTGGCACAACAACCTGGTCTAAAAGTTGTTATTCCATCTACTCCATACGATGCAAAAGGTCTTTTAATCTCTGCGATTCGTGACAACGATCCAGTTATCTACTTAGAGCATATGAAATTGTACCGTTCATTCCGTCAAGATGTACCAGAAGGCGATTACACAATTGATTTAGGTAAAGCTGATATCAAACGTGAAGGTACAGATGTATCTGTTATCGCTTATGGTGCTATGGTTCATGCTGCATTAAAAGCTGCTGAAGAACTTGAAAAAGAAGGTATCTCTTTAGAGGTTGTTGACTTACGTACAGTTCAACCATTAGATATCGAAACAATCATCGCTTCTGTTGAAAAAACAGGCCGCGTAGTTGTAGTTCAAGAAGCTCAAAAACAAGCTGGTATTGCAGCTAACGTTGTAGCGGAAATTAACGACCGTGCAATCTTAAACTTAGAAGCTCCAGTTGTACGTGTTGCAGCTGCTGATACAGTATTCCCATTCTCTCAAGCTGAGAGCGTATGGTTACCAAACCATAAAGATATTGTTGAAGCTGTTAACAAAGTAATGAACTTCTAATTTTTAGTTTTTCATGTGCAGAAGAAATCAGCACATGCTGGTTTCTTTTGTACATATTCCATAATAATGAAATGAATCAGGGGGCTGAATTCCGTGGCATTTGAATTTAAACTACCAGATATCGGTGAAGGTATCCACGAAGGTGAAATCGTAAAATGGTTTATTAAACCAGGCGATGAAGTAAATGAAGACGATGTACTTCTTGAAGTACAAAATGATAAAGCAGTAGTAGAAATCCCTTCTCCTGTTAAAGGTAAAGTACTTGAAGTACTTGTAGAAGAAGGAACAGTTGCAATTGTAGGAGATACATTAATTAAATTTGATGCTCCTGGATACGAAAACCTTAAATTTAAAGGTGACGATCATGATGCAGCTCCAAAAGCTGAAGAAGCAGCAGTAGAAGCTCCAGCAGCGGAAGCTACTCCAGCAGCAACTGCAGAAGTAGTAAATGAGCGCGTTATCGCTATGCCATCTGTTCGTAAATATGCTCGTGAAAAAGGTGTAGATATTCATAAAGTAGCTGGTTCTGGTAAGAACGGCCGTGTTGTGAAAACTGACATCGATGCATTTGCAAATGGTGGACAAACTGTAGCAGCAACTGAGGCTCCAGCAGCAGTAGAAGCTACTCCAGCAGCAGCGAAAGAAGAAGCACCAAAAGCACAACCAATCCCAGCTGGTGAATATCCAGAAACTCGTGAGAAAATGAGTGGTATCCGTAAAGCGATTGCGAAAGCAATGGTTAACTCTAAGCATACAGCTCCTCACGTAACATTAATGGATGAAATTGATGTAACTGAGCTTGTTGCTCACCGTAAGAAGTTCAAAGCTGTTGCAGCGGACAAAGGTATTAAATTAACTTACCTTCCATACGTTGTTAAAGCTTTAACATCTGCATTACGTGAATACCCAATGTTAAACACTTCTTTAGACGATGCATCTCAAGAAGTAGTTCATAAACATTACTTCAACATCGGTATCGCAGCTGATACAGACAAAGGTCTATTAGTACCAGTTGTTAAAGATACAGATCGCAAGTCAATCTTTACTATTTCTAACGAGATCAATGATCTTGCTGGTAAAGCACGTGACGGTCGTTTAGCTCCAACTGAAATGAAAGGTGCTTCTTGCACAATTACAAACATTGGTTCTGCAGGTGGACAATGGTTCACTCCAGTTATCAATCACCCAGAAGTAGCAATCCTTGGTATCGGCCGTATTGCTGAGAAACCAGTTGTGAAAAACGGTGAAATCGTTGCAGCTCCAGTATTAGCATTATCTCTAAGCTTTGACCATCGTTTAATTGACGGCGCAACTGCTCAAAAAGCATTAAACCAAATTAAACGTTTATTGAATGACCCACAATTATTAGTAATGGAGGCGTAATAACAATGGTAGTAGGAGATTTCCCAATTGAATTAGATACAGTCGTTGTTGGTGCAGGTCCTGGTGGATACGTTGCGGCAATTCGTGCAGCACAATTAGGTCAAAAGGTAGCAATTATTGAAAAAGCTAACCTTGGTGGCGTATGCTTAAACGTTGGATGTATTCCTTCAAAAGCGTTAATCAATGCAGGTCATCGTTATGAGAATGCAATGCATTCTGATGACATGGGTATCACTGCAGAGAACGTAAAAGTTGACTTTACAAAAGTTCAAGAATGGAAAAACGGCGTAGTTAAGAAATTAACTGGCGGTGTTGAAGGCCTTCTTAAAGGTAACAAAGTTGAAATCATTCGCGGTGAAGCTTACTTCGTAGATGCTAACACATTACGCGTAATGACTGAAGATGCAGCTCAAACTTATACGTTTAAAAATGCTGTTCTTGCAACTGGTTCTACACCAATCGAAATTCCTGGATTCAAATACTCTAAACGTGTTATCAACTCTACAGGCGCTTTAAGCTTACCTGAAATTCCTAAAAAACTTGTTGTAATCGGCGGCGGTTACATCGGTATGGAATTAGGTACTGCATATGCTAACTTCGGTACAGAAGTTACTGTAGTAGAAGCTGGCGACGAAATCCTAGCTGGTTTTGAAAAAGCAATGAGCTCTGTTGTTAAACGTGCTCTTCAGAAAAAAGGAAACGTAAATATCCATACAAAAGCTATGGCTAAAGGCGTTGAAGAAACAGAAACTGGCGTAAAAGTTAGCTTCGAAGTTAAAGGTGAAATCCAAACTGTAGAAGCAGATTACGTATTAGTAACTGTAGGTCGTCGTCCAAATACTCAAGAAATCGGTCTTGAGCAAGTTGGAGTTAAAATGACTGACCGCGGTATCATCGAAATCGATGAGCAATGCCGTACAAATATTTCAAACATCTATGCAATCGGTGATATCGTTCCTGGACCACCATTAGCTCACAAAGCTTCTTACGAAGGTAAAGTAGCTGTTGAAGCAATTAGTGGCCATGCATCAGCAATCGATTACATCGGAATTCCTGCAGTATGCTTCACTGATCCAGAATTAGCATCTGTTGGTTACACTAAGAAACAAGCTGAAGAAGCAGGAATGGCAGTAACTGTATCTAAGTTCCCATTCGCTGCAAACGGTCGTGCGTTATCATTAAACAGCACTGACGGTTTCTTACAACTTGTAACACGTAAAGAAGATGGTCTTCTTGTAGGTGCACAAGTTGCAGGTGCAGGCGCTTCTGATATTATCTCTGAGATTGGTTTAGCTATCGAAGCTGGAATGACAGCGGAAGATATCGCTCAAACAATCCATGCTCACCCAACATTAGGTGAAATCACAATGGAAGCAGCTGAAGTTGCTCTTGGAATGCCAATTCACATTGTAAAATAATTTAAGTAATGTAAATAACCCATCTCTTATTTTAAGAGATGGGTTATTTTTATTTCCATAAAATGAGTTGCAAGGTCTTTATATGTACTTGTCGAATGAATATATAATACTTTAATGAACTGTTAAAACATATGTTACTTTAAAAGTGGTATATATGCCCTCGTATAATATGTAATTGATTCAAATTTAACCCCATATATTAATAAAATAGAGCATGTCAAAGGAGAAGGTTCCATGAAAATATTACATGTTATATTTTATCATTTTCTACTATGGAGTGGTTTTTCCATTGTATTATCATTATCAAATGGAGATAAATTCCATTACAAAGTAATTCTCTTTTTCGTATTTCTTTATTTAGCGTATGTGATAGCATGTTTTGTATTACACGTCAGGAAACGGGCTCTATTTCTTACGTGTTCAAATTGTATACTTTTTTTAGTCCTATTATCGATTTTTTAAATTAGCGTTTATAGAAATACATTGTTCTTCCATTAAATAATTGTAACTCTCCTTCTAATTTCTTCGCTAGAAAACGGCTAAATTCGTTTGCTTTTCCTTTATCACCGAATGTTGCTGTAGTGGGTAAAGAAATCTGAATGAAAGATTGTTCATTTTCTATCCCGATTCCAACATAAATTGAATCATATCGATCGTGACTAGATTGAAGTTTTAATGTTGTTGCTGATGTATCTAATATTTCATAAGGAAAAGCTGTATTTGTATAAGTATAATTAATTTGATCACCAGTCTTGGAGGTGATGGTTTTATAGTAATGAAAAAGGTGTTTTACATCTTCTATTGAAACAGATTGTTTATTGGATTTAGGTACAAGTGTGATAAAGGCATGTTGCATATAAATTCCCCCTAGCTTAGTAGAATAATATAATTCTACATCCTACTGAATTTTTTGACAATTAAAAGGAGTATTACTTTTTTTGTTTAATATATTTATGAGTAGGAAGTGTTACTTAGAAAGGTGGAAACTAATGTTTGAAAAATTGTATGATGAGCATGAAAGTGTGAAGGTACGATTTTTAGGGTTTATGACGCATGATACACGCTATGATTTTGGAGTTATTTATACAAATATGTTTTTTGGAAAGCCACTCATCGTTTGCATGCAAACAGGAAGATCGGCTTTGCTTGGACGAGATGATGTGGAGAATGTTCAATATATACAAGAAACTTTTAAGTTAGGATCGGAAGAGGAAGCCGAGGAGGTAGCTCAGTTTTTTAAATTTCTTGTTCCGTCTACATCTTTATTACATGCGGAGTATGAAGAATAATTAATGAGAAACAGTCGTACGTATGGATATGGCTGTTTTTTCATGTTAATATCGCATACTAATTAAAATTAAAAATATTTAATGTGTTATACTAAAAACCTATTGACGTAAAAAGTATAACATATTAAAATAAAGACAGAAAGTTAAGCGGTTACAAAAGTTTTTGGGATTATAAACTTAGGGGGAAATGAAAAATGGGAACAATCGTATGTCAAGATTGTGAAGGTACAATTGCACACTTCGAGGATGAGAAAGTAACGGTACTTTACGGGAAATGTGGATCTTGCGGATGTGATCACACAGAGCATACAAAAGCCCAATAATTGATAGGAAATGGACAGCTAAAAGTTTTTAGGACCATAAACTTAGGGGGAAATGAAAAATGGGAACAATCGTATGTCAAGATTGCGAAGGAACAATCGCACATTTTGAGGATGAGAAAACGACAGTACTTTATGGGAAATGTGGATCAAATTGTGACTGTGCTAGTAGAGACAATGCGAAAGCTTAATCATATATAAGTAGATTATTCTTAAAACTCAGGGGGACATGAAAATGGGAACAATCGTATGCCAAGTTTGTGAAGGAACAATCGCACATTTTGAAGATGAAAAATCAACAGTACTTTATGGGAAGTGTGGATCTCATTGCGAATGTGACCATAAAGAACATACAAAAGCTTAATGATAAGAGAAAACGCCTACTTGTGTAGGCGTTTTTTTAATAGATTGTAGTTGTATGTCCAACTGTTGCAACGATTGCATCATCTCTAATAGGGATAAATCCTATTGCTGTTTGTGGCGTGTTAGGAGAAGTGTAGTGACTCATAATACGACTATCAATACGAGTAATAAAATCGGTCAAATAAGCTGAAATAAAAGCGTAAGGAATCCTTCGTTCATTTAATGAATAAATAATTTCCTCTTTCGTTTTTACGCCTACACCATGTCCGTAAAAAAAGAAATTTCCTAGATAGATTGTGTTTTCTCCTTGCCACTCAATCGTAGCTGGATTCACTTGTGGGTTTTTAAAGTAAACGAGGTCACCTGGAACGATATCGCCACTCGTTTTTGTTATGAGCTTTAAGTCGCGATCGTAGTCCCATGTATAAAGTAAAAGGTTCGCGAATAGACGGTTGAAAGTTTCTTCCTCATATAATGCTAGTAATGCTTTGTAAAAAATGATAATCATTGCGGTGGCGCATTCAGTTCCATATAGTTTTCCATTTTTAAAAATATCTTGGATGGCAATAGAGGGTGGTACGTTTGGAAGTAGTTGAAACCCCCCAAGTGATGTTCTTTCCCAAAACTGAGGGTTGCAAAAAGATTGTTGAAATGTACGAAACTGAAAGCCACTTTGAAAAAGTTCTAGCGCGGAAGTAATAATATTAACTCGTAAATTAAGATCAAAGCTGAGTTCATCAGCTGTTCGGAAGGAATAAACTTCTTGATTTCCCGCCATTATGGATAAAATTTGTTGTTTCTCAGCTGCAAATGGCTCATATTCATTTGTGATATAAGGGTGTACAATAGAACGGCCTATCACAATCATAATGGTATCCCCACCTATACGTTACATTCTTTAGTATCGTATGAGGAAAAGAAAAAAAGGTGAAAGAAAAGCCTATCAACTGATAGGCTTGTACTCTTTAATAACACGTAATGTTTGTAATGTCATATCTTCTGGGCCTTGTACAGGTAACCCAGCTTCTAAATTTTTACGAATATACTCTAAGTTTTCTTGTGTAATAATTTCCCCCGGAGTAAAGATTGGAATCCCTGGCGGATAAACCATAACAAAATCAGCTATAATACGACCTGCTGCGTTTTCAAATGGAATGACTTCCGTTTCTGAATAAAAAGCATCTCTAGGAGAAAGTGCTAGCACAGGTATTTCGGGTATTTCTACTTGTACTTGAACACCTTTATCCGCTCTATTTCTAAATGTTGCTGCTAAATCTTGTAATGCTCTAATAAGTATATTTGTTTCACTTTCTGTATCACCAAAAGTGACAAGACAAAGTATATTATATAAATCAGAGAGTTCGACTTCAATGTTGAAATGTTCTCTAAGCCATACTTCAGCCTGATGGCCTGTAATACCTAAATCTTTTACAGATACAATTATCTTTGTAGGATCATAGTTAAAAGTAGCATCTGTGCCTAGCATCTCTTTTCCAGGACAATAAAGATGCTCAATAACATTTATAGCATCACGAACATGTTCAGCTAATTGTATTGTTTGTTCTATGAGAGCTTTTCCTTCTGTAGCAAGACGTTTTCTAGCAACATCAAGTGATGCTAACAAAATGTAAGAAGTTGATGTTGTCGTAAGCATGCTAATAATGGATTGAACATGTTTTACGTTAACAAGCCCCTCTTTTACATTAAGAATAGAGCTTTGGGTTAAAGACCCTCCTAATTTGTGAACACTTGTTGCTGCCATATCTGCACCCGCTTGCATAGCTGACATCGGCAGTTCATCATGAAAATGGATATGAACACCGTGAGCTTCATCAACAAGTACAGGAATATCGTAAGAATGAGCTAATTCTACAATCTGCTCTAAGTCTGCAGCAAACCCAAAATATGTTGGATTTATAACAAGTAAGCCTTTCGCATCTGAGTGCTCTTCAAGAGCCTTTTTGACAGATTGAATTGTAATTCCATGTGAAATACCGAGCTTCGGATCAATCTCAGGATGCATGAAAATTGGTTTTGCACCTGAGAAAATAATAGCTGACATTACTGATTTATGCACATTTCGTGGCACGAGGATTTTATCCCCAGGACCGCAAACGCTCATCACCATTGTCATAATTGCACCACTTGTACCTTGAATAGAAAAGAACGTATGATCTGCACCGAAAGCAGCGGCTGCTAAATCCTGTGCTTCTTTAATCATACCCTTTGGATGATGTAAATCATCGAGCGGCGCAATATTAATTAAATCAATTGCTAATGCATTATGCCCAATAAATTCGCGAAATGTAGGATCCATGCCCTGTCCTTTTTTATGACCAGGAATATGGAATTGAATTGGATTTCGCTTACTGTGCTCAACTAAAGCGGTAAACAATGGTGTTTCGTATTGGGACAATCTATACACCCCTTCTTCTTCGTAATATTTATTAGAGTTTGTTTTATATGATTTCATCTCATTCTAAAAGGAAATTAAGATGACAAACTTTTAGAACGTGACTTGTTTTTCTGCCATTCACAAAAGCCTTTTTGGGGATGGTAGTCTCACTTTATTTTCTATAAAACAAAAGCATTATATCACCAATAATTATAGATGTATAGAAAAAACTCATTTTCAAGGTGAGTATGCTTAATAGTTATATTTTAAATACCGCAAAGAGGAAGACAATTCCATTGAAATGGATAAATGGTGTATAATGCAGAGTGGCTATAGTGAAGAATAAAAGTTTCTCTTAAAGGTAGCATAATGAAAAAAGAAAGAATACTGAATGAGGTGCAAAAATGGAATATCAATATCCACTTGACTACGATTGGTCAAATGAAGAAATGGTAGCAGTTGTAAAGTTTTATGAAGCGATTGAAAAGGTATATGAAAAAGGAGTTTTGAGAGAAGATTTGATGGAATTATATCGTCGTTTTAAAGAGATTGTGCCATCGAAGGCAGCGGAGAAAAAAATAGATAAAGAATTTCAAGAAGTAAGTGGATATTCTATATATCGTGCGATTCAAAAAGCAAAAGAAGTAGCGGAACAAAAGATTGTAAAAATGTAAAAAAATTTTGAAAAATAAAATACAAAGTGCTATAATGTGATAACAACTAAAAACGGACAATATAAATTGTCCGTTTTCTGCTATCGATTACAAAGTGCATATAAAGGAAGGAGTGATTGCATCGTAGATTCAATCTTAGCAAGGAATTGTTCGTTGGTCATTGCTGAAAACTCCTCTGGTGATATATGAATACCGACTAATAATTCTGCTTTTTTCACAGTAGCTAAACGTTCAATCATCTTTTGTAAGTCTTCCGTTTCAAGCGTTTCATGTAATTTTACACCTGGTTTAGTATGGTCAATGGACCAAACGAAGTCATTTGGAATATTTGTTTTTAAATCATTTAAATGTTCTAAGAAGGCGTGAGCCGTCTCCACTTTTTGTGGACACTCATAGATTAAACCAAAGTATATGAAGGCATGAGTACCCCATAAACCAATTTGAAAGTGTGGTAACATTTTATATCCACGTTTATTTGTTGAAAAAGCAACCCAAGTATCGTTTGGTGGATTGACTTTGCGGCGTGCATGTTTTGCTACATGGTAGAAAAAGTTTTCATCAGTCTGTTGTGATAAATATTCTGCAAACTGTTCCCCTAAAGCTTCTAGCTTAGGATGAATATTCGTTTTAATTGCGCTCATTCGTTCTTCAAGACCATCAACAGTAAAGACTTCAAAATCAGTTGATGTGAATGTTTGTAGTGTCATGATTGTTCCTCCAACTCCTATTTTGTTTTAATTTTAGCATAGCTTGTACTATTCATAAAAAAAACAGCACAAAAAAATTTAAATAAAAAAATATAATTTTGTTGCATAGATGATTTATCCAACATAGTATAGTATAAAACAAAAAATCAGAAAATTGAATCAATTCTAGTCCGAGGGCAGACGAATATTGGGAGGAGGCAAAAAAATGAGACAGGTGATTAATGCGTTAAAGAGAACAGATGCTGAAAAAAGAATTCCGGTGCTACGTTTGGAGCTAGATTATGAATTAGCAACTTTATATGATGCGATGATGGAGAACGACAAACAGAAAAAAGAAGAGTGCGTACAAAAATTAGAAGTGTTAAGACTTGAAATGATCCGTTTAGAAGCGTAATAATAGTATATGTATAAATAATTAGTTGGTGCGAACCTTATAAAGGGTTCGTTTTTTCTGTGAACAGTATAGATCGGAGTGTTTAAACATGCAAGAAGTATGGAAAGACATCGATACACACGCGAAACAGTGGATTCGAGAAGCGGGAGAACGTTTAATGGCGTCGCTGGAAAAAGCACCTATTATAGAAACAAAATCAAATGCAGCTGATCTAGTAACAAACATGGACCGAGAAACGGAGCAGTTTTTAATTGGGAGAATTAAAGAAACATTCCCAACTCATTATATTTTAGGGGAAGAAGGCTACGGAGATGAGATTACTTCTTCTAACGGGGTTGTTTGGTTAATTGATCCAATTGACGGCACGATGAACTTTGTTCATCAAAAAAGGAATTTCGCAATCTCAATCGGGATTTATGAGAACGGTATCGGAAAGATTGGTCTTATTTATGATCCAGTTCATGACGAACTATATCATGCGGTAAAGGGAAAAGGGGCTTTTTGCAATGATTTAGCTATTCCCATGTTGGAAAAAGGAACAGTAGAGCATGGAATTATAGCTCTGAATGCGATATGGCTTACTGATAATCCATTGCTTAATATGGAAAAAATGATGATGCTCGTTAAGAAGGCGAGAGGTACGAGGTCATATGGTTGTGCTGCGTTAGAAATGGTATATGTTGCAACGGGAAGATTAGATGCATATGTAACACCGCGCTTATCGCCGTGGGATTTTGGCGGGGGACAGATTATTGTAGAAGAAGTTGGCGGTAAAGTGACAACGTTTTTAGGAACGCCTCTTTCCATTGTAGAGAAAAGCAGCGTGTTAGTTGCAAAACCAGGGGTATACGAAGAATTATTCCCACTTGTATCTCAGTAACAAAAAAAGTAAGAGGCATAAAGGAGCTTCTTACTTTTTAATGTTATTGCGATTTACGCATTTTTCTTTTTGTTACAAAACCGTATCCAACTGTAACAAATGTGCCGATAATGCAAATAATAATGCCGATGGGACTATTTTCAGCAATCATAATTCCGATACCAATTAAGAAGATAACACCGATAATTGCTGTTAATAAAAAGCGATATTGAATGTGTTCCATTTCTTCACCCTCCAATCTCATTTTACTTTCACAAAAGTAAGAATACAACTATATTTTCATTCTTGATTTTATTTTGATTGCCATTGTATCCCCTTCGCTCTTATAATAGAGAAGGATTAAAAAGACATTAGGAGTTGGACATGTTGAAAAAACGACAAGATTTACGAAATATAGCAATTATTGCCCACGTTGACCATGGTAAAACAACACTTGTTGACCAGTTATTACGTCAAGCGGGGACGTTCCGTGCGAATGAACACATTGAAGAACGCGCAATGGACTCAAATGATCTAGAAAGAGAACGTGGTATTACAATTTTAGCGAAGAATACTGCGATTCACTATGAAGATAAAAGAATTAACATTTTAGATACACCTGGTCACGCTGACTTCGGTGGAGAAGTAGAACGTATCATGAAAATGGTTGATGGTGTTCTACTTGTTGTTGATGCATATGAAGGTTGTATGCCACAAACACGATTTGTTTTAAAGAAAGCTCTTGAGCAAAATTTAACGCCAATCGTTGTTGTAAACAAAATTGACCGTGACTTCGCTCGCCCTGATGAAGTAGTTGATGAAGTAGTCGACTTATTCATCGAACTTGGTGCAAACGAAGATCAATTAGAGTTCCCGGTTGTATTTGCATCAGCAATGAACGGAACAGCAAGCTTAGATTCAAATCCAGCAAATCAAGAAGAGAATATGAAATCATTGTTTGACACAATCGTTGAACATATTCCGGCACCAGTTGATAACAGCGAAGAGCCACTTCAATTCCAAGTAGCACTTCTTGATTACAATGACTATGTTGGTCGTATCGGGGTTGGACGCGTATTCCGTGGTACAATGAAAGTAGGACAACAAGTTGCATTAATGAAGGTTGACGGAAGTGTAAAACAATTCCGTGTAACTAAATTATTTGGTTACATTGGATTAAAACGTCAAGAAATTGAAGAAGCAAAAGCTGGAGATTTAGTAGCTGTTTCAGGTATGGAAGACATTAACGTAGGTGAAACGGTATGTCCGGTTGAGCATGAAGAGGCTTTACCATTATTACGTATTGATGAGCCAACACTACAAATGACATTCCTTGTAAATAACAGCCCATTTGCAGGTCGTGAAGGTAAATACATTACATCTCGTAAAATTGAAGAGCGTCTTCGTTCACAATTAGAAACAGATGTAAGTTTACGTGTAGATAATACAGATTCTCCTGATGCATGGATCGTATCTGGACGTGGGGAATTACATCTATCTATCTTAATTGAAAATATGCGTCGTGAAGGTTATGAACTACAAGTATCTAAGCCTGAAGTAATTATTAAAGATGTTGATGGCGTAAGATGTGAGCCTGTAGAGCGCGTGCAAATCGATGTGCCTGAAGAATACACTGGTTCTATTATGGAATCAATGGGTGCACGTAAAGGTGAAATGTTAGATATGGTGAATAATGGAAACGGTCAAGTTCGCCTTACTTTCATGGTTCCAGCACGTGGTTTAATTGGTTACACAACAGAATTCCTAACATTAACTCGTGGTTACGGTATTTTAAACCACACATTTGATTGCTACCAACCAGTACATGCTGGACAAGTTGGTGGACGTCGTCAAGGTGTTCTAGTTTCACTTGAAACAGGAAAAGCATCACAATACGGTATTATGCAAGTTGAAGATCGCGGTGTAATCTTCGTTGAACCAGGTACAGAAGTATATGCTGGTATGATCGTTGGAGAACATACACGTGAGAATGATTTAACAGTTAACGTTGTAAAAATGAAACAACAAACTAACATTCGTTCTGCGACGAAAGATCAAACTTCAACAATGAAAAAACCACGCTTAATGACTTTAGAAGAGTCATTAGAGTACTTAAACGATGACGAGTTCTGTGAAGTAACTCCAGAATCAATTCGTCTACGTAAAAAGATTCTTGATAAGAGCGAGCGCGAAAGAGCTGCTAAGAAAAAGAAATCTGTTGAAGCGTAAAATAATAGAACAGCTACCTTTTATAAAGGTAGCTGTTTTTATTTTGTTTATTTTTTTAGAATATTTACTCTTTTTGTAGACAGTATTTTTTTTGCGGGTTAATCTAGTATTAAGTACATAAAGAAAATTTGTTTTCATGAGAAGGGGTGAAAGGTAGTGTTAGAAAGAATGTCATTTTTCGCGAAATTGTGCAAAGTCGATGAAAATCCAGAACTAGGGATGTGGTTGCTTTATGGAACAATTATTATATTAAGTGCACTTGTATATAATTTAGGATTCGCAAGGAAACTATCGGTACTGAAAAATATAGTGATATATACATCTTTAGCAATTGGATGCACGGTATTAACTTTCTTTGCAGTTTTTTTACCTGTTGGAGAGGGGCTCGTTGTGGCGGCAATTGTACTTGGAATTTATAGACTGCGTTTACGTCAAGCTAAACAACAAAAAGCAGGGTGAAAAGGGGGACTTTCATGCGCTCAGTACAAGATGCACTATATAATTGGTTAACAATTAAAACGGTTGCGGAAGCACGTTCAGATGATAATGCCGCACAAGAAACGTATTTATTATTTCAAAATATGATATATGAAGAGCATAAATTAAGAAATGTAGAAGTTGAAAAGAACGAGGAAATGTATTTGATTACATATGAAATTGATGGGGAAATGAGGTGTGCAAGATTTCCAGTAGAAGCAATTGATTGTTTTTTGGATCAGATGAATCGTGAACCAGAAAAATACAAATAAGTCCTTATCTATATGATTAAGGACTTATTTACGATCTACCAATCGTCTTCTACTTTTTTATCACGATACAATCGGAAATTACCACTTGCATGGCGCTCCATAGTACGCTCTGCAATTCGTTCCGTACATTCCATGCACATATATGTATGAATAGGGCGATTACGCAGTTTTTTTGCCATAGGATTTTCGTCATCTAACATATCTTTTTTATCACAAATCATACATTTGACTCTCATTTCGTCACCTCAATACGAATTCTATCAGTATAAGTATATCATGGAAGCATAATGTTTTTGAATAATAGCCGGAAAAAATAATATTTTCGCAATTCGAAAAATAAGTTATGATAAGGATATAGAAAGAATATTTGGAGGTGGAAATATGGCGAATGTAGTAGAGCCTACATTGACAGATGATTTAGTACAATCGTTACGTAAAGAGTGTATCGTTATGATAGCAACGACAGATTTCGAAAAACAAATGCCTAACGTAAGTGCTATTTCTTGGGTATATGCAGTGAGTGAAACTAGTATTCGATTTGCGGTAGATCAACGCTCACGTATTGTGGAAAATATGCGGCATAATGCAGGGGTGGTTTTGACTATAATGGCGAATGAATCCGTATTTTCCATAAGTGGTGAAGGTGAAATTTTAACAGATAGAATGGAAGGGATTCCTCTGAAATTAACTGTAATAGAAGTAAATGTGCAAGAAGTTCGTGACGTTATGTTTTATGGGGCGAAACTTGCTACAGAACCAGCATATGAAAAAACATATGATCTTCGAGCTGCGAAAAAGCTTGATAATCAAGTGCTAGTAGGCATGAAAGAATTATAAATGGGGTTAATAGGAAATTAGTTCATTAACTTTTGTAATTGAGTATTGTGATTTAATGTGAAAAATTATAATTAAAAGTAATATATTGAATAGAAATGAATAAAAAATAAAGAAAAGGTTTAATTTCTATGAATTTCGATTCTACCTCGTTTATACGGTACATATAATTATAACAATGGTTCGTCCATTCTTTATGGATGAAACCCTTGTTCTACAAATTTAAAAGTGGAGTCAGGGGGTAACAGGTTGGATAAAATTTATGTGTTAGATACGAATGTACTTTTGCAGGATCCTTTATCTATTTTTTCATTTGAAACAAATGAAGTAGTGATTCCAGCAGTTGTATTAGAAGAGGTTGATTCGAAAAAACGTTATATGGATGAAGTAGGACGAAATGCTCGCTATGTATCTAAGTTAATAGACAAATTTCGTGAAATAGGAAAGCTGCATGAAAGTATTCTGCTAGAAAACGGCGGTACATTTCGTATTGAATTAAATCATCGCTCATTTGTTCAACTGCAAGATATCTTTGTAGAAAAAACAAATGATAATCGAATTTTAGCTGTAGCGAAAAACCTCTCTTTAGAAGAACAAGAAAAAGAGGATGGGAAATCAGTTATTTTAGTAAGTAAAGATGTGCTCGTAAGGGTAAAAGCCGATGCAATCGGATTACAGGCTGAAGATTATTTAAGTGATCGAGTAATTGAAGTGGAAAATATATATTCAGGATTTTTAGAAGGGTATATATCAAAAGAAAAATTAGATTATTTTTATGAAAAAGGTGAACTACCTTTATCTGAAATTGCAAACCATCCTTTTTATCCAAATCAATTTGTTGTAATGAAGGATGCGCTAGGTGGCTCTAGCTCCGCACTAGGGATTGTCGATCACTTAGGTAAGAAGGTGAAGAAACTTATTTTTCACAATGAGCAAGTGTGGGGGATACGTCCGCGAAACGTACAGCAAATTATGGGATTAGAATTGTTACTTCGGGAAGATATTCCACTTGTAACGTTAACAGGGAAAGCAGGTACAGGAAAAACGTTACTTGCATTAGCTTCGGGACTAATGCAAACGGAAGATTTAGGGTTATATAAAAAACTACTTGTTGCGAGACCAATTGTTCCGGTAGGAAAAGATATAGGTTATTTACCAGGAGAAAAAGAAGAAAAGTTAAGACCGTGGATGCAGCCGATTTTTGATAATCTAGAGTATTTATTTAATACGAAAAAGCCTGGAGAGCTAGATGCTATTTTAGCTGGGATGGGTTCGATTGAAGTAGAAGCACTTACCTATATACGCGGGAGAAGTATTCCAGATCAGTTCATTATAATTGACGAGGCGCAAAACTTAACGAAACATGAAGTAAAGACGATATTAACAAGGGTAGGAGAAAAAAGTAAGATTGTATTAATGGGAGATCCTCAGCAAATTGATCACCCATATCTAGATGAATATAATAATGGTTTAACGTATGTTGTAGAGAAGTTTAAAGAACAACGTATTAGTGGTCATGTAAAGTTTGTTAAAGGAGAGCGTTCTAATTTAGCTCAACTAGCAGCGGATTTATTATAAAAAGGAGTGGGCATAAGCTCACTCCTTTTTACCGTTTAACTATACAATTAAATAATTGTAAATTTACGGATGTTACGGATTGGATTTTGTCTATTAGATCCATCATGGAAATATAGATGAACAGGTCCGTCTCCTCTTAACGGTTTTCCTTCTTTTGAAAAACCAAGAATAGCTTTTTCGACTGTTTCTAATGGAAGTGTAACTGTATTGTCTACTGTTTCAATTACGACTTGAGTAGCATCGTCTGAAAGTTCAGCGTTCGTAAGAAATGGATGAAATGGTATACCGAATGTACCGGTAATAAGCTGTTCTTTTTTATATTTCTTTACACTTTTTTGGATTGGTGGGAAGGCAGCACCATCACGGATTTCACGATCCCAATGTTCTGAAGTATGCTTTAAGTATGTTTCTAATTCGGATATTTCTTCTCTAGTTTCATCAAAGTAAGTTGTTAAATCTACTTTCCGGTCATCAAAAATCCAAACAGTTGGATCGATAGTGATCGGAAAACGAACTTTTCCATTAATAAATAAAATTTCGCTCATTGTTGTTCCCCCATTTGTGTTATACTCCCACTTTTCAGTATAATAGTATTAGACACTGTTGTCACAAAAAATGTTTCTATTGCAATTTATTAAAACTATCGCTAATATTAATAGATAGGAGAGAGTAGGACGGAAATGGAGGGAATCAATTTGGCGTCTGAGACAGTATCAAATCATCAGGAAAAGGCACTTGCCCTTCTACAAGCGGATGCGGAGAAGATCTTAAGACTTATTAAGGTGCAAATGGACCATCTTACAATGCCGCAATGTCCATTATATGAAGAAGTGTTAGACACACAAATGTTTGGACTATCCCGAGAGGTCGATTTTGCGGTTCGCCTTGGTCTTATTGCAGAAGAACAAGGGAAAGCAATGTTAGGAGAGCTCGAACGTGAGTTATCTACACTTCATGAAGCATTTACAAACAAACAACAATAACGGGTTCAAATAAGGGGGCTCAAACTGAAATAGTTTGGGCTTTTTATTTGTATAATAAAGCAGGAAGAACCTATATACATATGGAATACAACAATAATTAAATTGACACAGAAAGAGGAAATGAAATGAAAAAAGTATGGAAGTCAATGGATTATTCATTATTACTTCCTCTTGTTATCTTATGTGTGCTGGGAGTAATAATGGTATATAGTTCTAGTTCCATTGTTGCGATTTCGAGGCATAATTGGCCGGCAAATTACTTTTTTAAAAGGCAATTAGTAGCTCTGGCTGTTGGAACAATAATGTTAGCGATCATCATTTCTATTCCTTATAAACTTTGGAGAAAGCGAATAGTTCTATTGGCAATGGGAATAGGTAGTCTTGGTTTATTAGCAGCAGCATTGGCTTTCGGTCAGGAAATAAATGGTGCAAAAGGGTGGATATTAGGTATACAGCCCGCTGAATTTGTTAAAATATCGATTATTATTATTTTAGCTCGTTTTTTTGCAAGAAGACAAGAGACAGATACGCCTGTTTTTAAAGGATCGGGAGTTACGCTTGCTTTTGTTGGATTGGCAATGCTTTTAATTTTAAAGCAAAATGATTTAGGTACCGATTTGTTAATTGGGGGAACAGTTGGAATTATGTTTCTTTGCTCGGGAGTGCGGATCAATTTGTGGATAAAACGAATTGTTTTAACTTCTATAATATGGGTTCCATCTCTTTATTTGTTAGCTAACTTTAAGTTAAGTGCGTACCAAAAAGCTCGCTTTTCAGTCTTTCTTGATCCATTTAATGATCCTCAAAATGATGGATTCCAGCTAATAAATTCTTTTATTGGAATTGCTTCAGGAGGACTAAACGGTCGAGGACTAGGAAACAGTGTACAAAAATATGGATACTTACCAGAACCGCAAACGGATTTTATTATGGCAATTATATCTGAAGAGCTTGGTTTTATTGGTGTGGCTGTTATTTTAATTTGTTTGCTACTTATTATCATTCGTTCATTCAGGATTGCTCAAAAGTGTAAAGATCCATTTGGAAGCATAATAGCAATTGGTATTGCTAGTTTATTTGGGATTCAAACGTTTGTTAACGTAGGTGGCATGTCTGGATTAATACCACTTACAGGTGTGCCTTTGCCATTTATAAGTTATGGCGGTAGTTCCTTATTAGCAAATCTACTTGCAATGGGTATACTATTGAATATTGCTAGTCATGTAAAACGACAAGAGAAGCAACAAAACGAAATGACTAAAGAAAGAGAACAAGGTGGACCGCATCTTGTTGTTGTAAAATAAAAGCACATTGGGCTGAAAAGCTCAGTGTGCTTTTTATTTCGACCACCCTTAATGTGATATACTACTTTGTTATTGTGGTTAAAAACATATCACATATAAATTAATGTGATATACAATAAGGTTGTTAGAAAAGGAAGAGGTATGCTATACTATTTTTGTGAAACAAATTAATCAGAAAACTTATCATTTGTTGAAAAATAAGGTATGATGGATAAAAATAAAGTGAAGCTTTCTAAGTATAATATAATGTGGAAAGTGAAGAACTTCACGCTCTTTAGAGTGTGTATGTATTTTATCTCTAGAGTGGTAGGAAAGTAGAGGGGGAAAATCATGACAAAGCTGCAACGTATTCAAAAAGTATTGGTAGCTAACCGTGGAGAGATTGCAATTCGTGTATTTCGAGCATGTTCAGAACTTGGATTAAACACAGTTGCAATCTATTCGAAAGAGGATAGCGGTTCTTATCATCGCTATAAAGCCGATGAGTCCTATTTAGTTGGGGAAGGGAAAAAGCCAATTGATGCTTATCTAGATATTGAAGGCATTATTGAGATTGCGAAAAGTAATCATGTAGATGCAATCCACCCTGGATATGGTTTCTTGTCAGAAAATATTCAATTCGCAAAACGTTGTGAAGAAGAAGGGATTATCTTTATCGGTCCAAAAAGTAAGCATTTAGATATGTTTGGAGATAAAGTTAAAGCAAGAATACAAGCGCAGCTAGCACAAATTCCAGTTATTCCTGGTAGTGATGGTCCAGTAAATTCATTAGAAGAAGTCGCAGAATTTGCTGAAAAGTATGATTACCCGATTATTATTAAAGCATCGCTTGGTGGCGGTGGTCGTGGTATGCGTATCGTGCGCACTAGTGAAGAATTAAGAGAATCGTATAATCGTGCGAAATCAGAAGCAAAAGCAGCTTTTGGTAATGATGAAGTTTACGTTGAAAAATTCGTTGAAAAACCTAAACATATAGAAGTACAAATTTTGGCAGATGAAGAAGGTAATGTTGTGCATTTATATGAGCGTGATTGCTCTGTACAACGACGTCATCAAAAAGTAGTTGAAATTGCACCGAGCGTGTCGCTTTCAGATGATTTGCGTCAGCGAATTTGTGATGCTGCAGTAAAGTTAACGAAAAATGTAAATTATTTAAATGCTGGAACAGTTGAATTCCTAGTAAAAGGTGATGAGTTTTACTTTATTGAAGTAAATCCACGTGTTCAAGTAGAACATACAATTACAGAAATGATTACAGGAATTGATATTGTTCAATCACAAATTTTAATTGCAGATGGACATGCTTTACATAGTAAGATTGTAAGTGTGCCGAAACAAGATGAGATTATTGTACATGGTTATGCCATTCAATCTCGTGTAACGACAGAAGACCCGCTTAATAACTTTATGCCTGATACAGGGAAGATTATGGCATATCGATCAGGCGGTGGTTTTGGTGTTCGTCTTGATACAGGTAATAGTTTCCAAGGCGCAGTTATTACACCGTACTATGATTCTTTACTTGTAAAAGTTACAACTTGGGCGCTTACTTTTGAACAAGCTGCTGCAAAAATGGAACGTAACTTAAAAGAATTCCGTATTCGTGGTATTAAAACAAATATTCCATTCTTAGAGAATGTAGTAAAACATAAAAACTTCTTATCAGGAGAATATGATACTTCGTTTATTGACGCGTCACCTGAACTGTTCTTGTTCCCAAAACGTAAAGACCGCGGAACAAAAATGTTAAATTACATTGGTACAGTAACAGTAAATGGCTTCCCAGGAGTAGGGAAAAAAGAGAAGCCAATTTTCCCGGATGCTCGTATACCAAGTGTAAAACACTCAGAACCAATTCAAAACGGAACGAAACAAATTTTAGATGAGCGCGGGGCGGATGGATTAGTAAAGTGGGTTCAAGATCAAAAACGTGTGCTTTTAACGGATACAACATTCCGTGATGCACATCAATCTTTACTTGCAACGCGTATTCGTACAAAAGATTTACATCAAATCGCAGAGCCAACAGCGAGAATGTTGCCAAACTTATTCTCCGCAGAAATGTGGGGCGGTGCAACGTTTGATGTTGCGTATCGTTTCTTAAAAGAAGATCCATGGGAACGATTACTAGATCTTCGTGAAAAAATGCCGAACGTTTTATTCCAAATGTTACTTCGTTCTTCAAACGCAGTTGGATACAAAAACTATCCAGATAATTTAATTCAAAAATTTGTAGAATGTTCCGCTCAAGCTGGAATTGATGTGTTCCGTATTTTTGATAGCTTAAACTGGGTAGAAGGTATGAGAGTTGCAATTGATGCTGTACGAGATACTGGTAAAATTGCAGAAGCGACAATGTGTTACACAGGAGACATTCACGATCCATTACGAAGCAAATATGATTTAAATTATTATAAAAACTTAGCGAAAGAGCTGGAAGCATCAGGAGCTCACATTTTAGGAATTAAAGATATGGCGGGCTTATTAAAGCCGAATGCAGCATATGATTTAGTTTCAGCATTAAAAGAGACGGTGTCGATTCCAATTCATTTGCATACACACGATACTAGCGGAAATGGTATTTTAACGTATACGAAAGCGATTGAAGCAGGCGTTGACATTGTTGATGTAGCGGTGAGTTCTATGGCTGGTCAAACGTCACAACCGAGTGCGAATACTCTATACTATGCGTTAGGTGGAAATGAAAGACAACCAGATGTTAATATAGACTCATTAGAAAAACTATCTCATTATTGGGAAGATGTACGTAAATACTATGCGCCATTTGAAAGTGGTATGAACGCTCCTCACACAGAGGTATATATGCACGAAATGCCAGGTGGACAGTATAGTAATCTTCAACAACAAGCGAAGGCGGTTGGTTTAGGAGATCGTTTTGATGAAGTTAAAGTAATGTACCGTCGTGTTAATGACATGTTTGGAGATATTGTAAAAGTAACACCGTCATCTAAAGTTGTTGGTGATATGGCATTATTTATGGTTCAAAATCATCTGACAGAACAAGATATTTTAGAGCGTGGACATTCTATGGACTTCCCGGGGTCTGTTGTTGAAATGTTCTCTGGAGATTTAGGTCAACCATATGGTGGTTTCCCGAAAGAATTACAAAAAATTATATTAAAAGGGAAAGAGCCATTAACAGTAAGACCAGGTGAATTATTAGAGCCAGTAGATTTCGACGCTTTAAAAGAAGAGTTATACCATAAACTTGGGCGCGAAGTAACGATTTTTGATGTAGTCGCATATGCATTGTATCCGAAAGTATTTATGGACTACGAAAAAGTTGCCGCACTTTATGGAAACGTATCTGTGCTTGATACACCGACATTCTTCTATGGTATGAGACTTGGTGAAGAAATTGATGTGGAAATCGAACAAGGTAAAACATTGATGGTTAAACTAGTATCAATTGGAGAGCCGCAGCCAGATGGAAATCGTGTTCTTTACTTGGAATTTAACGGTCAACCACGTGAGATTGTTGTGAAAGATGAAAGTGTGAAAGCAACAGTTGCCCAACGTGTGAAAGGAAACCGTGAAAATCCCAATCACATTAGCGCAACGATGCCAGGAACTGTTGTTAAAGTAGTTGTAAAAGAAGGCGATGAAGTGAAAAAAGGCGATTCTATGGCAATTACAGAAGCAATGAAAATGGAAACGACGGTTCAAGCACCATTCAATGGTAAAGTGAAGAAAGTATATGTAAATGATGGTGATGCAATTCAAACGGGAGATTTACTCATTGAATTAGATCATTAAAATAAAGAAAAAGAGCTGTGCGAAAGCAGCTCTTTTTTGTTGCAAATAATACCTTGCCGAATTGGCAAGGTATTAAAGTGTTACTTTATTTTATTTTGCTTAGAAGTCGATACGGCTTCTTTTGCATTGACTGTACTTCTTGTACCTAACATAACTAAATAGCATAGTACTGCAAACAAGCAAGAAATGAAGAGTGAGTGTAATAATGCCATTGATAAACTAGCATTTGTATATACAACTAAAATTCCTACAATAGCTTGAAGTGTTACAAGGATAAATGAAATAATCCATCCCCAATATACTACACGCTGCTGTTTGTAATGACGAATAGCAATAATCATCACATATAGTATCCAAAAGAATATTAACATCGCTGCAACTCTATGTCCCATTTGAACCCACTCATGTAGTTGAGTTGGCATAGGTCTGTTTTTACTGCATAAAGGGAAGTCTGGACAGGCTAAGCTAGCTCGTTCGTGACGTACTAAAGCTCCTGTGTAGACAACGATATAACTGTAAATTGTTACACCATAAATATGGAATTTCATTTTTTTGTCCATAATAAGTGAACGTGCATCGAATTTCTGATCAATTTCAAAAATAAGACACGTTAACAAGATGACAGAAGCAAATGAAATTAATGAAATACCAAAATGAATAGCTAGTACAGCAGGTATTTGTCCCCAAACAACTGCAGCTGCCCCCATTAATGCTTGTGCAACTAAAAATACGAAGGATAAAATTGCTAACGTCTTTGTTTCACGCACATGTTTATAATATTTCCAGGACAAGATACAAAGAAGAGTAACAAGGATACCTGCTGATCCCGATGTTAAGCGGTGACTCAGCTCAATAATAGTTTCCATTGATAAATTAGATGGAACAAATTCACCGTTACAAAGTGGCCATGATTTACCGCACCCTTGGCCTGAACCTGTTTTTGTAACTAAAGCGCCTCCTAGTAAAACTACTAATAAATCGAGACTTGTAATGACTGCTAACCATTTAATAAAGCGTTGCAATCTCTTTCACCATCTTTCTGCTATGAAGTTATTGCGAAATATTTTCATTCCATTATGTATAGAATAAAACGTGCTACAGTCCTATGATATATAAAAAATAATAAAATAGCAAAGAAATGAAGGGTGAGGACAACGTATACAGAATAAAGAAAAAAATGGGATTTTAAATACATATTTTAGGCGAAAATGAGTCTATTTTGAAAAGAAATGGGGAGAATACATGCTAAATATGACAAAATAGTTTATTATAGAAGATAACATCATGTTATGATAAGGATAGGTTAGAATAAAGTTTTTTATTATTCGACACAAAAAGTTCATGTTTTCTTCACAAATTGTTCGGGAAATATGATTTAATATATTGGAGTATGGGCGTAGATTAGTAGTAGAATGGGTTAACAATATTTCTACTGTAATAATATTGCTATATAGAAGCGAAATATTTCGCTTAGAAAGATGATAGGTTTAAGAGGGGGTTAAAGTGATGAACCATGCAACAAGTGAGCTGCATGATGAGTCAGCTGTTTCAAGTGTACCGGAAACAACTCGGTTACAAGATTTATCAGCGCTCGTTAAAATGGGGATTGTAAACTCAAATACACTTACTGTATTTACAGGATTTTGGTTGGCTTTACATTTTAATGGATTGAGTGTTATGGACCATCTGGATAAGCTATTTTTTACAATCGTTGGTTCTGCATTAATTATGGCAGGGGTATGTTGTTTAAATAACTACATTGACCGAGATATCGATCCATTAATGGAGAGAACAAAAAACCGTCCAACGGTAACAGGTAAATATAAACCTGGATTTGCACTTGCATTTGGACTTGTAATTTTACTTCTTGGCTTCGTATTTTTATTACTTACGACACCAATGGCAGTATTAATCGCATTTATTGGTGCCTTCACATATGTAGTTTTATATACATTATGGACGAAGAGAAAATATACGTTAAATACTGTTGTAGGTAGTATATCAGGAGCTGTTCCACCTTTAATTGGATGGGCGGCAATTGATCCATCTTTAGATCATCCAATAGCTTGGATGTTATTTTTAATTATGTTTATTTGGCAAATCCCACATTTCCTCGCGTTAGCGATGAAACGTGTTGATGAATATCGCAATGCAGGAATCCCAATGCTTCCTGTTGTACAGGGATTTAATATTACGAAACGTCAGATTATGATCTGGACAGTATGTTTATTACCACTACCATTTTATATGAGTGGGCTTGGAGTAACCTTCATGGTAATTGCAACATTGCTTAACATCGGATGGATCGTACTAGGGTTTTATGGCTTCCGTAAGCAAGATGACATCAAATGGTCCGTAAAAATGTTTGTTTACTCCCTGAATTACTTGACAATCTTATTTGTGTCAATGATTGTAGTTACATTCTTCTAAGACAACGACATGATTGGATTTCTTTACGTTGAGATTTACTTTACTTAACTATAAAGTACAATCTAATTCACAAAGAAAGTGGGGGTTGTTTGTATGAAGAAACAGTGGCGACTGCTTTCGTTCGTTTCACTGCTGGCTTTACTGTTAGGGGGATGCGGTAAAGCCTTTCAATCTACTTTAATTCCGCAAGGGGAAGTAGCAAAAATGCAATACGATTTGCTCTTGCTAGCGAGTGCAATCATGGTAGGAGTAGTACTTGTAGTTACTATTATTTTCTTATATGTAATTGTGCGTTTCCGACAAAAAAAGGGTGAGGAAGATTATATTCCAGAGCAAGTTGAAGGGAATCACAAACTAGAAATTATATGGACAGTTATTCCGATTATTCTTTTATTAATCTTGGCTGTTCCGACTGTTACATATACATTCAAACTTGCTGATGTAAGTGCGATGGAGAAAAAGAATATTGATAAAGATACTATCGTTGTTGATGTAACAGCGAATCTTTATTGGTGGGAATTTTCTTATAAATCAGAAAAAATAGTAACTTCTCAAGATTTAGTTATCCCCACAGGCAAGAAAGTGTATTTGAATTTGAAGGGTGCCGATATTAAACATTCGTTTTGGGTTCCATCTTTAGCTGGTAAAATGGATACAAATACAGATAATGTGAACAAAATGTGGTTAAAGGCAGATAAGTCGGGCACTTATAATGGTTTTTGTGCAGAATTTTGTGGCCCATCACATTCTTTAATGCAATTCAAAGTGAAAGCTCTGGATGAAAGCGAGTACAAAAAATGGCTTGCTGACATGAAGAAGATTGATGGGAAGAAAGAAGTAGCGTCTACAAAGGCGCAAGAAGGTCAAGACGTATTTAATAAAAGCTGTATTGGTTGTCATGCAGTTGGATCAAATGATAGTAGACCACCTTCTGCTCGTATCGCACCAAACTTAGCAAACTTTGCTGATCGCGATATGGTTGCCGGTATTGCCGAAAATAATGAAGCGAACTTAAAAAAATGGCTCAAAGATCCTGAAAATATGAAGCCAGGTAATAAAATGACTGGTAAATATGGTAACTTAACGGATGATCAAATTGATGCATTAAATGCATATTTACAAACGTTAAAGATTGAAAAGTAAAGAGGGATCATTTGCGAAGGGGAGGTTGAAAACGTGAGTTCTGTAGCAAAAAAACAGGGGATGGGTGCTGTCATATGGGATTATTTAACGACAGTAGACCATAAAAAGATTGCCATTCTCTATTTAATTGCAGGTGGATTGTTTTTTGTAATAGGCGGAATAGAAGCGCTATTTATTCGCCTTCAGTTAGCGATTCCTAACAATGCTTTTCTAGTTGGGGATGCTTATAACCAAGTATTAACGATGCACGGTACAACAATGATTTTCCTCGCAGCTATGCCACTCGTGTTTGCATTTATGAACGCCGCAGTACCACTTCAAATTGGAGCACGTGATGTGGCGTTCCCGTTTTTGAATTCACTTGGATTTTGGTTATTTTTCTTTGGTGGAGTATTTTTAAATTTAAGTTGGTTTTTAGGGGGAGCACCTGATGCAGGTTGGACATCGTATGCATCTTTAGCTTTATCCTCCAAAGGACATGGTGTTGATTTTTATGTACTCGGCTTGCAAATATCAGGTATTGGTACATTGATTGGAGGTATTAACTTCCTTGTTACAATTATTAATATGCGTGCGCCAGGAATGACATATATGCGCATGCCAATGTTTACATGGACAACATTTGTAACATCTTCACTTATATTATTTGCATTTCCACCGTTAACTGTAGGATTAGGGCTTCTAATGTTGGATCGTTTATTTGGCACAAGTTTCTTTAATCCAGCATTAGGTGGGAACACAATTATATGGGAGCATTTATTCTGGATCTTCGGTCATCCAGAAGTATACATTCTTATACTCCCAGCTTTCGGAATATTCTCAGAAATCTTCGCTACATTTTCGAAAAAACGATTATTCGGTTATTCATCGATGGTGTTCGCGACTGTATTAATTGGATTTTTAGGCTTTATGGTATGGGCGCATCATATGTTTACCGTTGGTCTTGGTCCTGTTGCAAATGCTATCTTCTCAGTTGCAACAATGGCGATTGCAGTTCCGACAGGTATTAAAATCTTTAACTGGCTCTTTACAATGTGGGGTGGAAGTATTCGGTTTACGACACCAATGATGTGGGCGGTAGCTTTTATTCCATCATTCGTTATGGGTGGAGTTACAGGAGTTATGCTTGCGTCGGCACCAGCTGATTATCAATTCCATGATAATTATTTCGTAGTAGCACACTTCCATTATGTAATTGTCGGCGGTGTTGTATTTGGTTTACTTGCAGGTGCACACTATTATTGGCCGCTTATGTTTAATAAAGTATTAAATGAAACGTTAGGAAAGATAACATTTTGGTTATTCTTTATTGGTTTCCATTTAACGTTCTTTATCCAACATTTCCTTGGTTTAATCGGTATGCCGCGTCGTTACTACACATATTTAGAGGGGCAAGGATTAGAGGTTGGAAATATGATTAGTTCAATTGGAGCAGTTTTCATGGCCCTTGGAACGATTGTTCTTTTGTTCAATGTTATAAAAACAACAGTATCAAAAGAAAAAGCTGGTCGTGATCCATGGAATGCGCGTACATTAGAGTGGACAATGCCAGCGCCTACACCAGAATACAATTTCAAACAATTACCATTTGTTCGTGGGTTAGATCCGTTTTGGATTGAAAAACGCGAAGGTAAAAAAGAGATGACAGCGGCGGAACCAGTCGGTGATATTCATATGCCGAATGCTTCATTTTCACCGTTTATCATTTCTCTAGGTCTATTTATAGCCGCTTTTGGTGCGATGTATATGCAAGGTGGCAAAGATAAATTTTGGTTATTAGTAGCAATTATAGGTTTGATCATTACATTCGGTACAATGTTCCTTCGCTCAGTAATCGATGATCATGGATATCATATTCATAAGGAAGATCTAGAAGATAAGGGGGGCAAGGCATAATGCATGTAGATGAAAAATTAACGAATGAAACATTTCCAGCAGAGCCTGAAAAAGCAACCCTTGAGGGGAAAAATAAGTTTGTCGGTTTTTGGTTATTTCTTGGAGGCGAAACAGTGTTGTTCGCTTCCTTATTTGGCACATATTTAGCGTTAAAGAATTCTACAAATGGTGGACCAACATCTCAAGAAATGTTTCAAATGCCGCTCGTTTTCATCATGACGATGTTGTTGTTGACAAGTAGTTTAACGAGTGTATATGCAATGTATCATATGAAAAATTTCAATTTTAAGAAAATGCAACTGTGGCTACTTATAACAGTGTTGCTTGGCTTAGGATTTTTGGGATTTGAAATCTATGAGTTTTATCATTATACACATGAATTTAAGCATACTATGAGAAGCAGTGCATTTGGTTCTGCATTTTATGCTCTTGTTGGTACGCATGGGCTCCACGTATTGTTTGGATTGTGTTGGATTTCGACATTAATCTTTAGAAATGCGAAGCGAGGCTTAAATTTATACAATGCACCAAAGTTTTACGTTGCATCAATTTATTGGCACTTTATAGATGTAGTTTGGGTGTTTATTTTCACTGTAGTATATTTGATGGGAATGGTGGGATAAACAATGGCAATTAAGCAAACGAATAATCCTAAGGTTGATCTTGTTTATCGGAAAAGAAAAAGTGCAGAGGAAATGAAGCACCAAGTTATTACGTTTGCACTAATGATCTTTTTAACATTTGTTGCATTTGCAGCGGTAGCATATCCGAAAACATTTAGTCCGATTTTTTCGGTGCCATTTATTTTATTGTTAGCAGTTGTTCAAGTTGTATTTCAATTATATTATTTCATGCATATGAGTCATAAAGGACATGAAGCGGCGAGTTTCTTCTTATACTCTGGATTGTTAATAGGTTTATTAACGATTTTAGCCTTTATGACAATTGTGTGGATTTAAACAGTAGTAGTTGGAGGGCTCTGATTTATCATAGCCCTCTTTTCATATGAAAGATAAGAATTTTGAAAAGGTAGGTGTGAAAATGGAGAATTTATGGATATTTGGTTTTCAGGCTTTATGGAGTCCGATTTTTCTGTTATTTATGGCCTCGATTCTTATTAGTTATTTCTTAATTATTGGACCGTATAGAACACGATTTGAAAATGCGACGAAGGTAAGTAAAAAGCAGATTTTTTATTTTACGACCGGGATTGTTCTTTTGTATTTTGTAAAGGGAGGACCTATTGATTTAATTGGTCATATTATATTTAGTGCACATATGTTTGAAATGGCAGTAATGTACATTGCAGTTCCTCCATTATTATTGCTTGGTATACCTGTTTGGTTATATCGTTATATTACTTCTTTTAAGTTTGTTCAAATTGTACTAAAGGCTTTTGCTAAACCGCTTATTGCGTTGTTTGTATTTAATGGTCTGTTTTCCTTTTATCATTTGCCAATTGTTTTTGATACAGTAAAACAAAGTCAAATAGCACACCCCATTTGCCTCGCTATATTGTTTTTTACAGCAATGATGATGTGGTGGCCGATGTTAAATCCACTGCCGGAATATCAAACATTAAGTGATATAAAGAAACTTGGTTATATGTTTGCTAATGGTATTTTATTAACCCCAGCTTGTGCGTTAATAATTTTTGCGACTGAACCATTATTTGCAACATATACAGATCCGGCTGCTTGGATGAAGGCGATGGAGCTTTGTGTACCGGCTGGTACTTTATCAGATTTAAATATTACTGGACCAGAATTTTTACATTGGATACCAGTAGTGCAAGACCAACAAACAGGCGGTATCATTATGAAAATTGTCCAGGAAATAGTGTACGGCACGATTATCGGCTATGTGTTCTTTAGATGGGCACGTAGAGAGCGTGAAAAGGATAAGGAGCAATTACAGGAGCTACCACCGTATTTACAGACTAAGTAGAAAAAGCGTATGGGAGCCCATACGCTTTTTTCTTTTTTAGTTGTAGTGGACATGTAAAAAGATTGAATTTTCAATCTTTTTGTGTTAACCTAGTGTAGGCATGTACTAAAAGTGGATATAAAACTTACTACTAGCTTTAATACGTAATATTTCCAGATGTAGTGCTAGTTTTTTAGAGAGTTACAAATTTATATTGTTTTCTTTAATAAACACAAACTATTTTAAGGGGGATTTTAAATGGGTAGTAGTGGAAGTATGGTAAAGCCGATTAGTGGTTTTTTAACAGCGTTAATTCAATATCCAGTACCGGTAGTGGAGTCGCGTGCAGACATTGATAAACAAATTAAACAGATCATAAAAACAATTCATTCAACTAAATCAGGCTACCCTGGATTAGAATTGATAGTATTTCCTGAATATAGTACACAAGGGCTCAATACAAAAAAATGGACTACAGAAGAGTTTTTATGTTCAGTGCCTGGGCCAGAAACGGACTTATTTGCTGAGGCATGTAAAGAATCTGAAGTATATGGTGTTTTTTCTATAATGGAAAGAAATCCTGATGGTGGAGAACCGTATAATACAGCAATTATTATTGATCCACAAGGTGAAATGATTTTGAAGTATCGTAAGTTAAATCCTTGGGTGCCAGTCGAACCTTGGAAAGCTGGAGATTTAGGCTTACCTGTTTGTGATGGACCTGGAGGAAGTAAATTAGCTGTTTGTATTTGTCATGATGGCATGTTTCCTGAAGTAGCTCGTGAAGCGGCCTATAAAGGTGCAAATGTCTTGATTCGTATTTCTGGATATAGCACACAAGTTAGTGAACAATGGATGTTAACCAATCGTTCAAATGCATGGCAAAATTTAATGTATACATTGTCAGTGAACTTAGCGGGTTATGATGGTGTATTTTATTACTTTGGTGAAGGACAAGTATGTAATTTTGATGGGACTACTTTAGTGCAGGGACACCGAAACCCTTGGGAGATTGTTACTGCTGAAGTATATCCAGAGCTAGCAGATCAGGCTAGATTAGGATGGGGTCTAGAAAATAATATATATAATTTAGGTTCAAGGGGGTATGTCGCGACTCCTGGTGGGGTGAAAGAAAACCCGTATACGTTTGTAAAAGATTTAGCTGAAGGTAAATATAAAGTCCCTTGGGAAGATGAGATTAAAGTAAAAGATGGATCCATTTATGGGTATCCAGTCAAAAAGACGATTCATTCTTAGGAAAGATAAATAGAACAAGCGCATCATATTGATGCGCTTGTTCTATTTACTCAATAATTTGAAATTCTTTCAACTCTTTTTCAATATTTAGTAGGAGCTGTTCGCTTTTTTGAAGTACATTCGTTGGGAAAATCTCGTCATCACCATATTCAACGCCGTGAGGGTAATAATGTTTTCCTAATAAGGGTGGCAATAGTTTTACTTGAGCGTGTCTGCTGCCGATGTCACCTTCAACAGCAAAACCTTGTACGCGTAAATAATAAATATCCTTTAATATTTCAAATTTATAATCATATGTAACGCGTTCGTAATCCCATTGTCCAGCAAGTACAAAATGATTGTTTTCCATAATCTCAGTTAAAAGAGTTAAATCAATGACTGCACCATTAAACTTCGTATTTGTAAATTGCATAGAATACCTCCTTCTTTTTATGGTGTTTTATTATTTTTATAATAGTATGAATAGTAAGAAAGTGCAATTCATATTGAGAGAAAAGGGATAATCCAGACTTTTTTCGTGAAAATATGATATAGTGAAAAGAGTACGGTACACACAAAAAAAGGAAAGAAAAGGCTTTGTGTATATCTCAATTTTATGTTTTGTTCAGGAGGTATATCGTTTGAAGAAATTATTGCGTATCGTAATGATTACATTTTTAATTTTAGCTGTTGATTTATACGGGAAGTTACTCGTTTCACAATATATATTAACTCCATCGCACTCTAAGCAAGAAAATAAAATTGTGAAAAAGAAAAAGCAAGTAAATGAAGAATCCACAGACACTGTTTTAAATATGATTGGTGGGGATCCTGAGAATTTATTAGCAAAGTGGGGCGAACCGTCTCGAATAGAGCCGTCTGCTTATGGATATGAATGGTGGGTGTATAATCAAGATTTAACTCAGTATGTTCAATTTGGAGTTGCTGAACGTAAAGTTGTAACGGCGTATGTTGCTGGTGATCAAGTCAAGGTAGCTCCCTATTATATAAATGAAAAGTATGAAGAGGTATATAAAAAGAATCCGCTTTCACATGAGATTTCATTAAAAAGAGGAAAGAATAGTTATCAATTTGAGTTATCTGATACGGAAGTAATGGAACAACCACTAATCCCTGTAGAAGATGGGTGGGCACAATTATATTTTGATCACTTTACACATGAACTTGTTGGTGTTCGTTATATGGATGATGAAACGTTATTACGCCAAAGACCATATCAGCTTGTTTATTCAGGTGAATTAATAGCAGAACAGCCGTTGACGCCAGAAAAAATGAAGCAAGTAGAAAATGGAAATATGCAACAAATTCTCGACTTAACAAATATTATTCGAAGTCGTCATCAATTACCGTTGTTAACATGGGATCAACAAACTGCAGATGTTGCATTTGGCCATAGTAAAGATATGAAAGATAATAATTATTTTTCACACGATTCTCCCACCTTTGGTACGTTAGGAGATCGTTTGCAACGTGGGCAAGTGGCTTTTCAACTTGCTGGTGAGAATATAGCCGCGCAACATAGTGATGGAATTGCAGCTGTACAAGGCTGGTTAAATAGTGAGGGGCACAGAAAGAATTTATTAAATGA
Organism: Bacillus cereus group sp. MYBK30-2; assembly: GCF_051915945.1. Lineage (NCBI taxonomy): Bacteria > Bacillati > Bacillota > Bacilli > Caryophanales > Bacillaceae > Bacillus > Bacillus cereus group sp. MYBK30-2. Next base: position 622,751 of record NZ_JBQAFR010000002.1, on the reverse strand, counting down.
ACAATTTACTGGATTAGGTGTTGGGGTATATGATAAATTTTATACTCAAAACTTTATCCGAAAATAAAAAGGTGCATGAATCGTCTAAAAATAGGCGAACCATGTGCCTTTTTTTTCTTACAATATAGTAGATATACATGAAGAGGTGAGTAGTATGCCAACAACAAAAGGACCGTTACATCCATCGGTTCAACAGTTTAAAGAGTTTGTAAACCATCACCCTAAAATGGTTCATGAGGTTAGAAGTGGTCAAAAAACTTGGCAGCAATTTTATGAAGAATGGTACTTACTTGGTGAAGAAGATCAAATATGGGCAGCGTATAGACCTGATGGAGCACCTGCTTTTTCTTCAGTAAAAGAAAATAAAGAAGAAAAAGAAAATCGAACTGAGGAGGAAAAAACTGCTGATGTGATGGGGCAAATGCTTTCTTTCTTTAAAAAGTTAGACGTAGAACAAATGCAACACCATTTAGCAAATGTAACGAGTGCGATTGGTAGTGTGCAGCAAGTTATCCAACAATTTCAAGGGAACCGCACGCAGCAAGAACAAAATACTTCTGAAAATAATCCATTTTTCTTTCAAAAGGATTAGGGGGAAAGAGGATGAGAGCAGAGCTTATGGAGTTTATAAAGGCTGATGAGGATTTAGCTCGTTATATTCGGGAACAGCCATACTGGTACCGGAAATTAACACGTAATCCAGAAGAAAAAGAGGCTTTTGAGTTAGCTGCCATGCAACATTTCAAAAAAACGATACCAGATAAAGTAGAAAAATTTCAAAATCAATTGGCGGTTGCCTCAATTATGATTGATATGTTCCAGTATATGAAGCAGCAAAATGCGACGTAAAATTGGAAGGGAAAACTATGTCCGTTATGCAAAACTTTTGTTACAATAGAATCGGATTATTAAAAAAGGAGTTGCAGCATGACGGAAATTTGTTTAGTACGACATGGACAAACTGATTGGAATTTTCAAGAGATTATTCAAGGGCGCGAAGATATTCCGCTCAACGAAGTTGGGAAAAAGCAAGCGAGTCAAAGTGCAGCTGCCTTGCAAGCGGAATCGTGGGATATAATTATAAGTAGCCCGTTAATTAGAGCGCAAGAAACGGCTAAGGAAATTGCTGGGGCTATTGGATTGCAATCTATTTTATTAGATGAACGATTTATGGAACGTAATTTTGGGGAAGCTTCTGGGAAACCAGTTGCGGCCGTTAGGGCGTTAATTGCAGAAGGTAATGTAGAAGGAATGGAGCAGGATGAAGAGATTGTAGAGCGCTGTTTTACCGCATTACAAGAGGTTGCAGCAACACATGGAGATAAACGTATTATCATTGTTGCGCATTCACATGCAATAAAAGCGATTTTACACGCAATTGCGCCAGATGAAATTACATTTAAAACGCCATTAAAAAATGCATGTATTAGCTACGTGAAAGAAAATGGTGGGAAATGGGATGTTCTTAAATATAATATTGCGGAGCATATTATTGTATAAAAGTACAAGGGAATTGTATGGAAATTAGTTAGAATCATATCTTTCTTTTAGGTGAGACACTTCAATTAGTAGTTCTGTTCCAAATGTGTTATGATGAATACTCGGAGGTGTCTCTCATGATTGTAGCGACGCTGGAAAGCGTATTGATTTTAGATAAGGCAGAGCAGCTTGCAAAAGCGATTATCTGTTCAGATATAGCAGAAGATTATCGTAAGTATTATAAGGATTTGCAAGAAGATATGGAAGTCCAGACGTTAATTCAGCAATTTACAGCGATGAAAGAGCGATATGAAGAAGTGCAACGTTTTGGTAAATATCATCCTGACTATACTTTCGTTTCGACGAAAATGAGGGAATTAAAGCGTTCTGTAGATTTGCATGATAAGGTTGCAGCCTTTAAAAGAGCAGAAACTGATTTACAAAAGTTATTAGATGAAGTTAGTGTAGCAATTGGTTCTGAGGTGTCATCTTCCATTAAAGTTCCAACAGGAAATCCATTTTTTGATGTGGGTGGCTGTGGCGGTGGCTGTGGTACCGGAGGCGGTTGTGGTTGTAAAAAAACGGGGTAATTTACCCTGTTTTTTAGAATATAGAAGAAAACGTATACAGAGTTTGTCCTATAATGTCATAAATTTCTGATTGGTTTTCATAAAATATAAGAATATAAGTTTTTAAAAAGGAGAAGATGGAGAAGATTATGTTCGGGCAACGACAAAGTATGATTGTTTATTTACATTCATTGAAACATGCCAAGATTTTAAGGAAATATGGTAACATTCATTACATATCAAAACGATTGAAATATGCCGTTGTATATTGTGATATGGAACAAATTGAGCATATGATGCAAAAATTGAATAAACTTCCTTTTGTAAAAAAAGTAGAACAGTCGTATCGCCCGTTTTTAAAAACGGAATTCGAAAATTCGCGTCCTGACCGGGCAAAAGAATACGATTATAGCTAAGTGAAAAAATCCCCCGCTAAATTCAGTGGGGGATTTTTTCACTTGAAATAACGTGTTATCTCATTGGAGGAATGAAATTGTTCATTCGTAAAATACCAATCAGATGATTAAAAAATAGTTCTTTTTCAGGGAAAGTTGTTGATGGTTTTACAGTAAAGGGTGTAACTTTTTTTCCTATTTGTTCTGCCATTTCTTCAAATAAAACGACACGTTTGCTTTTTTTATTTTCAAGTATAGGAATGCCTTCACGACATATGTATAATGGCTGGAAATCGCCAGTAGTTGTCGGTTTTAGTATTACAACAAGTGAACACACTTTTTTTTCGTTTTTTACAGTTTCAAATTGTAACATATGTGTTACACGTTCTTGGTTTGTTTTGGCAATTTCAAGTAATTCATATAAGTCAGAGTAGCCTTCTCCGAGTTCTATAAAGCGTTGAATCATATTTTTTCCTCCTCTTTCTTTTACTGTACCATCTCACTTTTTAAATGAAAAGTAGACAAAGAAAAAAACCCTGCAAAGCAGGGCCCTTCTAATACTAGTATGTACTAGTAAGAAGGCAAAGGGAGAGGAGAAACCGGAGGAAGAACTTATGGGGAAACGTAAGTCTTCTCCGCGGTTGGCAACAACATCGAAGGTGATGTTGTTATATTTATTTATGTCCAATCTAAATGAAGATATACATAATGAAATTAAAATTTATGTTTGGCTTTTTATTTTTCTTTTTTTTATTTTATGATAGGATAAAAAAGGTAAAGTAGAGCTGATGTACATAAAGGGTTCTTGTTCGCAAATAGTGAGATGAATATGTAGGAAATAGCGAACGGTTATTTTAACTAAAGTTCTCTATTGGTTAAGTAACGAATTAGTGAAGAATTGTATGGTTTGGTAGCGGTTACTGAATTCGGATGGATTTGCTGTAATCGCTCGATAGATTGAAATAAAGGTAGTGACAACAGATGAGAGTAGTTTCAGGAAAATGTAAAGGGCACCCACTTAAAGCGGTACCTGGTAATACAACACGGCCAACGACAGATAAAGTGAAAGAATCTATTTTTAATATGATAGGTCCTTATTATAATGGTGGTATCGCTCTTGATTTATTTGGTGGTAGCGGTGGCCTTGGAATTGAGGCCATAAGTAGAGGGATTGATAAAGCGATTTTTGTTGACCGAGATAGTAAAGCGATAAAAGTAATTCATCAAAATTTAGAAAGCTGTAGAATACATGAACAAGCTGAAGTGTATCGAAATGATGCAGAGCGTGCGGTAAAGGCGCTTATAAAGCGTGAAATATCATTCGATCTTATACTAATAGACCCTCCATATAAAGATCAAAGAATTGTATCTTTAATTAGTGTGATGGATCAACATGGATTGTTAAATGAAGATGGATTAATTATGGCAGAACATGGCGATGACGTAGTTTTACCTGATTCTATAGGAGAACTTGTAAAAGTGCGAGCAGAAAATTATGGGATTACAGCAATTTCGATTTATAAGTATGAAGGTGAGGGGACAGAATGACAAGTATAGCTATTTCTTCAGGAAGTTTTGATCCAATTACCCTTGGACATTTGGATATTATTAAAAGGGGAGCAAAAGTATTTGATGAAGTGTATGTAGTTGTATTAAACAATTCATCAAAAAAACCATTTTTTTCAGTAGAAGAGCGCCTAGAGTTAATTAAAGAGGCAACAAAGGACATCCCGAATGTAAAAGTTGATTCACATAGTGGATTATTAGTGGAATATGCAAAAATGCGTAATGCAAATGCGATTTTACGCGGGTTACGAGCGGTTTCTGATTTTGAATATGAGATGCAAATTACTTCTATGAATCGAAAATTAGATGAAAATATCGAAACCTTTTTTATTATGACAAACAATCAATACTCATTTTTAAGCTCGAGTATTGTGAAAGAAGTTGCAAGATATGGTGGAAGTGTAGTAGACCTTGTTCCTCCAGTTGTAGAGCGTGCTTTAAAAGAAAAGTTTCAAACCCCGTTAAAGTGAACGGGGTTTTTCTTTATCCCTCTATTTGCGGACAGTAAGACTCAAACCTCAAACCTCGGCTGAAGCAATGAATTTAGGTGGGAGTCGGGCTGCCCGTAAAAGCCCGATTGGTGAAGGCTAATAAAATCTGTAGGGGGATGAACAAAACCTCCACGGATTAAAGTTTCACTTTATTAATGCGTAAAAACAGTAAGATAACATATAAATATAAACAAAATAAAGTGAAGATAGGTCCGTAGTGTATAAACGATGTCCAAACATCATTAAGTGCAGAAGAATGATTCAATAAAAATACGGGTATATCTTCTTGTGTAGGTGAGAAAGAATGAACTTTTTCATAAAATGGTCCCCAAAATATAAAAGTGAGAATAGGAGCGAAAATACTTTGGATAATTCGCGCTAAAAAATATGGTTTAAAGCGGATGTCTGTCTCCGCTAATATGCTTGCTACTTGAGCCTGAATAGAAAGACCGCTAAATGCTAATATGAAGCTTGTTACCATCGCTTGTTGAAGAAGTGTGGTTTCATTTATTTGACTAATCATTTGGCTTCCAAGTGTCATTTCAAAAATACCAGATAGTATCGGAATGCTAAATTCGGATGTTAGTTGGAAGAATGATAAAATATGTTGCATAATAAAAGAAAGCGCTTCTGTAATTTGGAAAACAGTAATCATTTTATTTAAAACAGAGAATAAAATAATAAACCCACCAATCATGAGTAATGTTTGAATAGAAGAAACGATAGCGTCTCCGAGTAGTTTTCCGATTGGTCTTTTTTCTTGCATACGCGTTTGGTGGAGGACTGAGAAAGGGTTTTGAAAGGGACGTTTTTGGATAGTATGTTTGTCTTTTATGTAGGTATCGTTATTGCCGTAAAAACGCATAATTAATCCGACGGCAAAGTTACTTATATAATGTGCAGCTGCTAATACAAACCCTAATTTCGGATTATTGAAAAAACCGATAGAAACAGCTCCGAAAATAAAAAGTGGATTAGAAGAATTTGTGAAAGATACGAGTCGTTCTGCTTCAATTTGTGTTAGTTGATTGCTTTTGCGTAGTCTAGCGCTTAATTTGGCGCCAGCAGGGAATCCTGAAGCCATTCCCATTGCCCAAACAAACCCGCCTACCCCTGGAACACGAAAAAGTGGCCGCATTAGCGGCTCTAATATAACACCGATAAATTTTACAATACCAATACTGATTAGAAGTTCCGCAATGATGAAAAACGGTAGTAGTGAAGGGAATACAACTTCCCACCATATATTTAACCCGCGAATTGAAGCTTGCAAGGCAGCTTGGGGGTGGAGTACAAGAGAAAAGGTTAAAAATAACATTGATATGGTAAGAAAAGCAGTTTTCCATTTTTCGTACATGTAAGAAAATCCCCCTTTGTCCCAAAAACGTTCATTTCAGTATACGTGGATATGTGGTGAATTTAGACCATAAGTATGAAAAAGGAATGAAAAAAATTAAAGGGTGAGAAAAATGAAGGAACCAAAAATCGGTTTAGCGCTTGGATCTGGAGGTGCGAAAGGTTTTGCTCACATTGGGGTAATAAAAGTGTTAAGGGAAGCTGGCATCCCTATTCATATGATAGCAGGTAGTAGTATAGGAGCATTAATAGGCACATTTTATGCAGCGAGTAGTAACGTAGAAAGACTGTATAAATTGGCAGCTGTTTTTAAAAGGAAATATTATTTAGATTTTACAGTTCCTAAAATGGGATTTATTGCTGGAAAACGTATCAAAGATATGATTAAAATGTTTACATATAATAAAAATTTAGAAGAGTTAGATATCCCAACAGCTGTTGTGGCTACTGACATTTTGAAGGGGGAAAAAGTTGTCTTTACAAGCGGTCCGATTGCAGAGGCAGTTCGAGCTAGTATATCTGTACCGGGGGTGTTTGTTCCGGAAAAAATAGATGGCCGCTTATTAGTAGATGGAGGAGTAATTGACCGTATTCCAGTATCAGTTGTAAAAGATTTAGGTGCTGATATTGTTATTGCTGTTGATGTATCTCCGATTAAGGTGAATGGAGAGGTTACATCTATTTATGATGTGATTATGCAAAGTATTGAAATTATGCAACATGAACTTGTGTTGAATCGGCAAATAGCATCAGATTTAATGATGCGACCAGCTGTAGAACAATTTAGTTCGCGTGCTTTTACACATATTGAAGACATTATTAGGGTCGGAGAAGTGGAAGCAGAAAAACACATTTCAAACATTTATTTACTAATTGAGCAGTGGAAGGAGAAACATAATGTTTAAGCGTTTTCGGTTTATTTATGCAATTTTAATAGGGGTTATATTGGCGATGCTACTTGTTTATGTACGTTTGCCGTACTATGTAACAAAACCAGGTATGGCGGCGAAATTAGCGCCATACGTTCAAGTGGATGGTGGGACGAAAGAGTCTGGTGATTTCATGCTTGTCACTGTCTCAATGGGACCTGCAAATGTGGTGAATTTAATAGCCGCGCAGTTTAATAAATATACACATATTTCGAAAGCGGAAGAAATATTACAAAGAGGCGAGAGTGATGAAGAATATCAATTTCGCCAAAATTATGCAATGAAAGATTCGCAAGATGCAGCAATCTATAATGCTTATAAACGTGCAAATCGTTCTGTTTCTTTTGAAAATAAAGGTGTACTGGTTGCAGGTGTAGCAAAGGGTATGCCGTCAGAAGGAAAGCTGAAGCTTGGGGATGTTATTATAGCTGTCGATGGAAAAACATTTGACAAGACGGAACAATTTATTGAGTATATGACAGGAAAAAAAGAAGGGGATACAGTAAATATTGAATATAAGCGAGGGGGAAAACAGTTTAAAGAAAATTTAAATGTAAAGACAATTCCTAACGGAAATGGACGCGTTGGTATAGGGGTCTCTATCGTTACGGAAAGAGAATTAGTAGTGGATCCGAAAGTGAAAATTGATTCCCATGAAATAGGGGGACCATCAGCAGGTTTAATGTTCACATTAGAAATTTATAATCAGCTTATTGAAGAGGATTTAACAAAAGGACATGAAATAGCTGGAACAGGTACAATCAATGAACAAGGAGAAGTTGGTCCAATTGGTGGTATTCAGCAAAAAGTGGTAGCTGCTAGTGATGCGGGTGCTGAGGTATTCTTTGCGCCGAATGAAAAAGGTGCGGAGAAATCAAATTATAAAGATGCGCTTGAGGCTGCAAAAGATATTAAAACAAAGATGAAAATTGTACCAGTGGATACATTGGATGATGCGTTGAAGTATTTGGAAAAAATGGGCGAAAAAAAGTAAACCTCTCTGAGAAAGAGAGGTTTTTTTATAAGAATCTTGTTGTTGTTTCGTCGTAACGAATTGGATGATGCGTTGCGTCTTGCTTTAGCGATTGTGTCCGTATCGGTTCTTTCATTATGGAGAAATATACAGCATTTGCTTTTCGTTCTATGTCTAAAGTAGGGTGTTTGAATGTTTTTGTATGGGTAAGGATTGGGAGATCTATTTTTTTCTTATTTTTAGAAAGGTAAGTTTGTCCTTTTTGTGACATGCCAAGTAGACGGATATACGGCGCGTATTGCTCTATATTTGCATTGTATATTTCTTCCTTCGTTGTATTTGTTAAAATATGTGTACAAGCTCTTTGTAATCTAGTCCATGTATAACGTTTTGTTTTTAATGCCTCCATGAATGAATGGAACGATGAACTGTCCTGTATTTTTGATAAAATACGATGCTCTAAACCTTCTTCCATTTCATATATATGTTGTAAGTCTTGAGAAGACATGGTCATGAGTTTGTATTTGAAAAACGAAAAGTAATTTTCCCAGTTATGTAACATACCGTAGTTTTGCTTGTAATTTTCTAAAAGAGAAGCAGACGTTTTCGGGATAAAAGGCTCAATAGTTGAAAATGAACTGTTTTCGCTAAATAGTTGCTTACGAATACTTGTTGCGCTTGCAATATGTTTATTATGAAATGTTTCATCATGATAATGAGAGGCGAATCTTTTTATAGTTTGTACTTGCATGGCACTATTTTGTGAGAGAATTGCCTTGATGTATTGTAAGCCTAAAATGTTATTTGGTTGTGACATATCTACGTTTTTTTCGGGTGGTAAGATGCGTAGAAAGGCTTCAGATGTTGCTTTTGCGTAACTATTCCCCTCGTTCATAAATTGTTTTACAAGACGATTAAAAGTCTCTTCTTCATTTTTTTGTACAGAAATGGTATTATAAAAATTTTCAGTTTGCCCATCTTCACTACCGAAACAAATTTCAGAAACACGAAGGGCGTTTAAAATGGAAATTGCGCCATTTGCGAATGTTTCAGCCTTTTGTGTTGCAAATGCATATGGAAGCTCTACAACAAGGTCTACGCCGCTTGCTAAGGCCATTTTGGTACGATACCATTTGGAGATGAGTGCAGGCTCACCACGCTGTAAAAAAGGACCGCTCATAACGGCAATAATAATATCAGACTGTGTTAACTTTTTTGTTTGTTGCACATGATAAGCATGACCGTTGTGAAAAGGGTTATATTCAACAACAATACCACTGGCTTTTATGGTAATCTCTCCTTTCGATGTAGCATCTTTTTGGAAAACGTGATAATCTATATATTATTTCCTATGATGACTTCATTATAGTGTAAAGAAAAAACATTGACAAATATAAAATGGCTAGCTATAATTTTGTTTGTTGCCTTGAGGTGATATGATATGAAATGGTCCATCCATCAATTGAATAAATTGAGAAATAAAGGATTGACATTGGATGAGATGGTAGATGTAAGTGAGCTAAAAGAGGTCGAGAAAGATATTCGTGAAATTAATCCTGTTCATGTAACAGGAAGAGTTGATTTTGGCTCCGGTAAGTTTACGTTTCATCTACATATAACTGGAAGCATGGTTTTACCATGTTCTCGCTCTTTAGTAGATGTGACATTACCATTTGACATTAAAACAACTGAGGTGTTCCAAACTTCTGAAGAGGAGTTTGAAACAGAAACTGAAATTCATTGTTTAGAAGGAGAAGTACTTGACTTACTGCCCGTAATCAAGGAAAATATACTTTTGGAGATTCCAATGCAAATTTTCAGTGATGATGTTTCTGGTGGAGCACCGACGCAAGGTCAAGACTGGCAAGTGATTTCGGAAGAAAACAAAGAAAAGCCTGTTGATCCAAGATTGGCAGGACTTGCAAAGTTTTTTGACAAATAATCGGAAGACTGGTTCAGGCCTTCATATGAAAATAACTATTTCTTTTAAGGAGGTGGGAAGAATGGCTGTACCTTTTAGAAGAACTTCTAAAACAGTAAAAAGAAAGCGTCGTACGCATTTCAAATTATCAGTACCTGGTATGGTAGAGTGCCCAAGCTGTGGTGAAGCGAAATTAGCTCACCGTGTATGTAAAGCATGCGGTACTTACAAAGGTAAAGAAGTAATCAGCAAGTAATTGCAAAAAATAAACGTAGAAGATATCTTCTACGTTTATTTTTTTTGTCTTATTCTTTATTTGTTGTATTCTATCTTTTCTAGTAACTGCATATGCTTAATAAAAAATGCATAGGGAGGACTAGAGAGATGGCGACAACAAGACAAGATGCTTGGACTGATGATGAAGATTTGCTTCTGGCAGAAGTAGTACTCCGGCATATTCGTGAAGGTGGAACGCAACTTTCCGCTTTTAAAGAGGTGGGAAGACATTTGTCTCGTACACCTGCAGCATGTGGATTTAGGTGGAATTCTTACGTTAGGAAGCAGCACAGAGAACGTATTGAAGAAGCGAAGCAACTCCGTAAAGTGGAAAATTATGAAGTGAGAGAGACAAAGGTGGAGGCACCTACGTCTCTTACATTAAATGATGTCATTGATTTCTTGCAAAATTATAAAGATGAAAAAGATTCAACTGTGTTGCAGCAACAAATTGAATCATTACAAACAGAGAGAGCGCGTCTTCTGGAGCGGTTATCAGTATATGAGGAAGAGTATAGAACATTACTTGATTATATTGATCAAAAAAGAAGTGTAATGGTATTAGAGGGAAAAGAAAGAGATGTTGTTCGTGCGAATGAAAAATTGGAGAAGTTAAAGAAATAAAAAAACAGCTGTTATGCAGCTGTTTTTTTATTTCTTAAGCAGATCCTTCGTTTGTAACCGCATTCAAATTTGTTTCTGGTTGCCAAATGTAAAATTCACCATCGGTTACTGATACTTTTTGGAAATTTAATTTATCCCAAAAACCTGCTGATTGGACACGTGCTATCGTTTTAATCGGGAATTGTAGTTGCTTCGCGTAATTAACGAGCATTTGTCCAAATCCTTGTTTTTGAAAAGTTGGTAACACCTCAAGTTTATAGAGTTCTATATAAGGACCAGTGATTTCGAAATTTTCTCCACCGTTCCTTTTCATATATAGACTCATACGCGCGATTAGTGATCCTCCGTAATAAATACCATAAAATGGAGATTCGCTATCATTTTCAATAATATTTGCCTGTAATTCTTCAAGCATGGATAACTCTAAAGCTCCGCAGCCTTTAAACTTTTTAAATTCATCTAACGTTTTATAATTGATGAGCAAACGCTCAACTTTTGGGAATATCATTACATCACATCCCTTTCTTATCTTGTTGAATGCAGAAAAGTATAAATATTTATAATAATATTATAACTCATTTTTTAATTTTTATGAAGAAGATAGAATATTTCTTTCATTATTTTTTTGAGGATTTGCTAAACTAAGAGTAGAACTATGTATATAAGTAGTATATACATAGTGAAAGAAGAGGTTGCATTAGTTACAAGATAATTGAATCCTCAACTATGTTATTGTAATTTAGTAAGATGTAAAGGGGGGAGGACAAGGAGACTTATGTAAATTACTATTATGAGTTCCTTGTGTAAAGATGAAAATTGGAATTGTTGGACCGGGGGCTATTGGTCTCCTATATGCATTTTATTTACAAAAAAGCAATCAAGATGTTACGTTGTTTACAAGGACCGCTAAGCAAGCGGAGGAATTAAACTTAACGGGTGTAACGTGTATTAGGAATGGAGAACGTGAAACAGTGTTTCCGTCTATTTTACCGATAGAAAGTATGCTGAATAACAAGTTAGATTATACATTTATTGCTGTAAAGCAATATCACATAACTGACATATTACCTTTTGTACAGGGAGAATCTTCATTAATCTTTTTACAAAATGGAATGTCCCACCTTCATATTATGCGAAAATTAGGGAATGAACGAATAGCGGTCGGGATTGTGGAGCATGGTGCAAAAAAAGAGGATGGACATACAGTTCATCATACTGGAATAGGTGTTACAAAATTTGGTGTAGTGCGCGGTCAATCTAGTTGTTTTAAAAGGGTATTTAATTGTTTTCCTTTTGATTATTTTCCGATTCAGATAGAAGATGATTGGAAGGGGATTATGCGCAATAAATTAGTAGTCAATGTGTGTATTAATCCATTGACGGCATTATTGCAGGTTCAAAATGGAGAGTTAATTTCAAATCCTTATTTTTATCAAATGATGGAGCAAGTATTTCAGGAAGTTGCATTCCTTCTTAAAGAAGAAGAGAAAGAAACGGTATGGCAACTGGTACGCCGGGTATGTGAAAGAACATCTCATAATACATCATCTATGTTAGCGGATGTAAGAGCGAATAGACAAACGGAAGTTAATGCAATTATTGGATATGTATTAGAAGAAGCTAAGGAACAACAACAATCAGTTCCGGCACTACAATTTCTGTTCAAGGCAATAAAAGGAATAGAAGCATAAGTGTTATTCTTTGCTTTTACGTGAAACATTGACTACAATGTGGGTTGGTGAGAGAACAGGATACGAAAGGAAGAATTATATGGAGATAAAAGAAATCTCTGTTCCACTACAAGGAGTTGTAGCGGACTATATGAACGGTAAAAAAGAGATACAGTCATGTTTTGATTATATGTTAACAGAAGATGCTTTTAAACAGCGTATACATGATTTGCGCGAGAGAAAGTTTTTTCGTCAAGATTTAGTAACGCATTTATTAGAATATAATACACAATTACAAGCCGGAGAATTTACAATTCAAAATATAAAAGCGCTTGAAGATGAAAATACATATGTAGTTATAGCTGGACAACAAGCGGGGTTATTAACGGGACCGCTTTATACAGTGCATAAAATTATTTCAATTTTACAGCTTGCGAAAGAAAAAGAAGAGAGCTTAGGGGTTCGAGTTGTTCCTGTCTTTTGGATTGCTGGTGAAGACCATGATATGGATGAGATTAATCACACTTTCGTAACGAAAAATAAAAAAATAAAAAAGACTATTTTTCATGATCGTCATCCGAAAAAGGCGAGTGCTTCTGAGTCTGAGCTTTCTATTGAAGACTGTAGAAAATGGATTGAGGAGATTTTTAAAACATATCCAGAAACTAATTTTACAAAGGATGTATTACAATTTATTGATGATGCTTTGAATAAATCGAATACGTATGTAGATTTCTTTGCTTACCTTATTATGAAATTGTTCGCGAATTCTGGTTTAATTCTTGTAGATTCACATCATCCTGCATTAAGAAAATTAGAAGTGCCGTTCTTACAACAAATTATAAGTAAATATAAAGAAATTCAAGTAGGACTTCATAATCAACAGGAAGTAATTAAGGAACTAGGATTTAAACCGATTATTGAAACGAAGTCTAACGCGGTGCATATATTCATGGAAATTGATAATGAGCGAGTATTGCTTGAAGAGGATCAAGGGAAGTTTGTTGGAAAAGATGGAGTACATTCATTTTCTTATGAAGAATTGATGGAAGAGATGGAAAGAAGTCCAGAGCGTTTTAGTAATAACGTTGTCACACGCCCTCTTATGCAAGAGTATATGTTTCCTACGTTAGCGTTTATTGGCGGGCCAGGGGAGTTAGCTTATTGGAGTGAATTGCAACAAGTGTTCCATACAGTCGGTTTCCAAATGCCACCTGTCGTTCCGCGTCTTACAATTACTTATATTGAGAGAGATATTGCGACAGATTTATACGATTTAGACTTGCAAGAAATGGATCCATTTCTAAATAATATAGATAATTTACGTGACAATTGGCTTTCGAATCAAATAGAGGAACCAATAGGCGATCGATTTGTAGAAGCGAAAAAAGAAATAATTGATATTCATACATCATTACAACGATTTGTGAAAAAAATAGATCCAGGATTAAGTGAGTTTGCAGGAAAAAATGAACTGAAAATTAATGAACAAATTGAACTATTAGAAAGAATGTTGAAAAGAAATGTTGAGAAGAAGCATGAGGTTCAGCTAAATAAATTCCGTCGTATACAATTTGCGCTTCGTCCGTTAGGAGCACCGCAAGAACGTGTGTGGAATGTATGCTATTATTTAAATCAGTTCGGTCTTGATTTTGTTGACCGAGTAATGAAACAATCCTTTTCGTGGGATGGAAAACATCATGTAATAAAACTATAGAATCTTGCTCTTTGGAGCAGGATTTTATTTTTATTACATCGAATTAACTGTGAAGTGAAATTTTTCTGAATTATCATTCTTATATTAATGTACGGAATCGCTATGCAGCAGATATATATATATGACAAAATAGCACAAAATGTAAACGGATTAATATCTTTTTCGACAGGTTTTTATTTAAATTCCCGCAAAAGATGATAAAATTTAGTATATAATAAAATAAAATAGCGATTTGTATAGTATGCTGCCTTTGTTGGTAAGTTAAATGAGTCGTTCTTTAGTAGCATTTCGTTCTCTAGTAGTAAAATATGCGTTTAGAGGAAGAGATGCATTCAACATAATTAATTGGAAAAAGAGTAGGTGCAACAATGTTTAAACACGTAACAGTACTTTTGAAAGAAACAGTAGATGGCTTAGATATAAAGCCAGGTGGTACATATGTAGATTGTACACTGGGTGGAGGAGGACATAGTTCTTATTTATTATCCCAGCTAACTGATGGCGGAAAATTAATAGCATTTGATCAGGATGAAATAGCGATTCAAAATGCGAAGGAAAAGTTTTCTTCTTATGGTGAACAATTTGTAACAGTGAAGAGTAATTTTCGTTATTTATCTGAAAAACTACATGAATTAGGTATCACAGAAGTAGACGGGATTTTATTCGATTTAGGTGTTTCATCCCCACAATTAGATACACCAGAGCGTGGTTTTAGTTACCATCATGATGCACCGTTAGATATGCGGATGGATCAAGATGCCCCATTAACAGCATATGATGTTGTGAACAGCTGGTCATATGAACAACTCGTAAGAATTTTCTTCCAGTACGGTGAAGAGAAATTTTCAAAGCAAATTGCAAGGAAGATTGAAGCGTATCGCGAGAATAAAGCGATTGAAACGACAGGAGAGTTAGTGGAATTAATTAAAGAAGGTATTCCAGCTCCGGCCCGTAGAACAGGTGGACATCCTGCGAAGCGAGTATTCCAGGCGATTCGTATTGCTGTAAATGATGAATTAAAAGTATTTGAAGAAGCGTTGGAATCTGCAATTGAGATGGTCAAGCCTGGCGGAAGAGTTAGTGTTATAACATTCCATTCTTTAGAAGATCGTATTTGTAAAACGACGTTTAAGCGAAATAGTACAACGCCGCAATTACCACCAGGACTACCGATAATCCCGGATGAATTTAAGCCGAAATTAAAACTTATTACAAGAAAACCGATTTTACCTTCTGATATCGAATTAGAAGAAAATAATCGGGCACGTTCTGCGAAGTTGAGAATCGCTGAAAAAAGATAAAAAGGAGAGAGAGGTATGACTAATTTAGCTGTTAAGTACAAACAACAAGCGCAAGAAGAGGTACAAATTCAAACGCCACCACAGCAGATGGTTAAGCCGAAAGTAAAAGCGAAAATTACAAGAATCGAAAAGCTGTTGTATGTAGCGTTTATTGGCTTTTTAATATATGCCTGTGTAGCTTTTATTGGAAATAAAGCGGGTCTTTATCAAGTTAATGTAGAAGCAGCGACGATAGAAGAACAGATTGTGAAGCAACAAAAAGAAAATCAAGAATTGCAGGCTGAAGTAGAGAAGTTAAGTCGTTATGAACGTATCGCTGAAGTTGCAAAAAAACACGGGCTAGAAATTAATGCGAATAACGTGAAGGGCCTGAAGTAAGGCAAATAGGTGTGAAGAAAAGATGAAGAGAAATATGACCAAATTTCATACCAATAAAGGAGCAGGTTATTTTATGATATTTTTCCTCCTGCTCTTTTTGCTGTTATTAGCCCGATTTTTTTACATACAAGTAACAGGAACAGTGGATAATCATGATTTAAAGAAACTTGCTGAGCAAAAACATAGTAAAAAAGGAGTTCTCGAAGCGAATCGAGGAACAATTTATGATCAAAATGGTCATGTGTTAGCGCAAGATGCAAATTCCTATAAAATTGTAGCGGAATTAAAAGGTGCTAAACCTGTTGAGAATAAAGAGGATACCGCAAAGAAAATCGCTGGAGTACTCGGAAAAGGTGAAGATCAGATTTTAGCCGCTTTAAATAAGGATAAAAGTCAAGTGGAATTAGGAACGTTAGGCAAGGACTTGACGAAAGAACAGAAAGAACAAATAGAAGCATTGAAATTGCCGGGGATTTCTTTTATTACCGAAAATGCGAGAGTGTATCCAAATGGAGATTTCGCATCTTACGTCATAGGTCATGCGAAACCGGATGAACACGGAATCTCAGTAGGTCAATTTGGCTTAGAGAAGAGTTTGGATAAATATTTAGGTGCCTCTAATGGTGAGGTAGCTTATACAGGTGATCGTAAAGGAGTATCTCTTGACGGTGGAAAAGTGAATGTAAAGGCACCAAAAAATGGAGATAACGTGTATTTAACGCTTGACCAACGTATTCAAAGTTATTTAGAAGACGCAATGAAAGAAGCGAGTAAACGTTATGATCCGAAAAGTTTAATAGGAATTGTTGCGGATCCGAAAACGGGAAAAATATTAGCGATGTCTAGTAAACCTAGTTACGATCCGAATCAACGTAATATTGATTATTATTTTAATGATGCAATTGCAAATGCATTTGAACCTGGATCAACAATGAAAATTTTCACGTTAGCTGCGGCCATTAATGAAGGTGTATACAATGGGCAAGACTTTTATCAGTCTGGTACATATCAAGTGGGTAATCGCAAAATAAAAGATCATAACGGCGGCGCTGGATGGGGCTCTATAACATTTGATGAAGGGGTAGAGCGCTCTTCAAACGTAGCGTTTGCAATTTTAGGTGATCAAAAACTTGGTCCAGAACGTTTCCGAAAATATATTCATAGTTTTGGATTAGACGAAAAAACGAATATTGATTTAGCTGGTGAAGGGTCAAATACAATTTTATTTGATCAACAAATACAGCAAGTAACAACAGCGTTTGGACAAGGTTCTACAGTTACACCAATCCAACTTGTGCAAGCTGCAACAGCGATTGCGAATGATGGGAAAATGATGAAACCTTATACAATTGATAAAATTGTGGATCCAATAACAGGTAAAGTGCAGTTAGAGCATAAACCAGAAGAAGTAGGAAAACCTGTTTCAAAAGAGACAGCAGCACAAGTAAGGCAATTACTAGAACGTGTTGTTACATCACCGAAAGGAACAGGAACTGCATATAAAGTTGATGGGTATTCAGTCGGTGGTAAAACAGGTACAGCACAAATTCCTGACGGAAAAGGTGGCTATATGACAGGAAGAGAGAATTATATATTCTCATTCCTAGGTATGGCACCGATGGACGATCCGCAACTTGTTGTGTATTTGGCCGTTAAACAGCCGAAATTAAAAGATGATGAAAACGGGGCTCAACCTTTAGCTGATATCTTTAAATATGTAACGAAGAATAGTTTAGAGTATTTAAAGATTAAGCCAAATGAAGTAAAAGATCCGAAAAAATATGTGAAAGAGCAACAAACTGTCGTTCCAGATGTAACCGGAAAAACGATGGAAGAAGCGAAAAAAGCAATTGATAAAGCAAAACTTCGTCCAATCGTATTAGGTGAAGGGAAAGTACAGCAACAAGTGCCAAAAGCGACTGAACAAACATTGAAGGGTGATCGAGTCTTCTTAGTAGGAGATAAGCCTACAATGCCAAATATACAGGGATGGGCACTGCGTGATGTTATGAATTTAGCAAAAACATTAAAGCTTAACTTAAAACCTTCTGGTACAGGGTATGTAACGGAACAAAGTGTGGCGGAAGGAACATTGTTGCAACCTGGTACAGAATTAGATGTAACACTCGTACCACCACTTGAGCCGCAGCAAGAAGCAGAAAAGCCATAATGGTAATAGGGAAGAAGTTCTAATTAAATAAGTACAAGCATATATTGGAACAAGCTAGGCGTAAGGGAGGCTTGTTCCAATATGCGTGTATCAAATGTAACAGTTAGAAAACGACTTATTTTTATACTTATATCGGGAATACTCATTTTCACCATCATCGATATTCGTCTTGGATATGTGCAATTTTTTCTTGGGAATATGTTAACGGATCGTGCGAAGGATTCATGGAGTCGTAATATTACTTTTGAACCAGAGCGAGGGAAAATTTTAGATCGAAATGGTGTGGAGCTTGCTACGAATAAAAGTGCACCGACCGTCTTTGTTGTGCCGAGGCAAATTGAAAAACCAGCAGAGACTGCAGAGAAGTTAGCTGCAGTATTAGGTGTGGAAAAAGATGATATTTATAAGCGGATTACAAAAAAAGAGTCAATTGTAAGGCTTGATAAAGGCGGAAGGAAAATATCGCATGACAAAGCGAAAGAAGTACGGGGGTTAAGCTTAAAGGGTGTTTATATCGCGGAAGATTCTATCCGGTACTATCCATTCGGTAATTTTTTATCACACGTATTAGGATTTGCGGGCAGTGATAATCAAGGGCTTATGGGGCTAGAGAAATATTATGACAAAGAGCTAAATGGTGATAAAGGTCATGTGCGATTTTTTGCAGATGCGAAAGGACAGAGAATGCCTAATGTTGGTGATGATTTCAAAAAACCAGAAGCCGGCTTGAATTTAGGATTAACAATTGATTCACGCATTACAAGGATTATGGAAAGAGAAATGAATATTGCGGAATCGACGTATAATCCAGATGGTATGATAGCAATTGCGATGAATCCGAAAAATGGTGAAATTTTAGGTATGTCAAGTCGACCAAGTTTTGATCCAGCAGATTTTCAAAGTGTTTCTCCGGAAGTATATAATAGAAACTTGCCTGTATGGAGTACGTATGAGCCTGGATCAACATTTAAGATTATTACATTAGCTGCAGCCTTGAATGAAAATTTAGTAGACTTAGAGAAAGATACGTTTTATGATGATGGAGCAGCTGAAGTTGGTGGAGCTAGATTGCGATGTTGGAAAGCTGGAGGCCATGGTAGCCAAACGTTTTTAGAGGTAGTTCAAAACTCTTGTAACCCAGGATTTATTGAACTCGGTGATCGTCTTGGCAAAGACCGATTGTTTAAATACATTCGCAATTTCGGCTTTGGACAGAAGACCGGAATTGACTTGCAAGGTGAAGGTAGCGGGATTTTATTTAATTTAGATAAAGTTGGCCCAGTCGAGCAAGCAACGACTTCATTCGGGCAAGGTGTTTCTGTTACACCGATTCAACAAGTAGCGGCAGTAGCGGCTGCTGTAAATGGTGGAACTTTGTATCAGCCTTATATAGCGAAGGAATTTATTGACCCAAAGAATAATCAAGTTGTCAGCAAAAAGACGCCTGTTGCGAAAAGAAAAGTTATTTCCAAGGAAACTTCAGAGAAAGTTCGCTATGCATTAGAGAATGTTGTAGCGAAAGGATCTGGTAAAGGCGCTTATATTGATGGATATCGTGTAGGTGGAAAAACCGGAACTGCTCAAAAGGTGAAAGATGGAAAATATTTAGATAATAACTATATTGTATCTTTTATCGGTTTTGCTCCAGCAGATGATCCGCAAATTGTTGTTTACGTTGCTGTTGATAATCCGAAAGGAGTCACTCAATTTGGTGGAGTTGTTGCAGCTCCAATTGTTGGGAATATTCTTCGAGATGCACTTCCTGTTATGGGAGTGGAGCCGAGAAAAGAGCAAGTTGAGAAAGAATATAAATGGGGCGATACACCAACTGTGGAAGTTCCAAATTTAATTGGTATGACGAAGAAAGATTTACAAACACAACTTGTCGATTTGAAGCTTGATATAAGTGGTGATGGAGAGAAAGTAATTAAACAATCACCAGAAGCTGGTGCGAAAGTTAAAGAAGGTTCGAAAATTAGAATTTACTTCGGGAATTAAAGGTAACAGATTGTGTTTTATGGTACAATTGGTGGAAGTGAGTTCTTTATAGAAGAGTTGCTTTATTTGAGACGAAAAGTGTCTCATTAATAAATAAGTCTATTTATTAGACTGTAGTAGCACTTACCTCCAGTTTTTATATGACTAGGAGGTAACGTGGTACTAACTTAAAAATAAGAGATAAATAAACAATGTAGAGAGGGTTTAGTGAAATGAAGTTGCATACACTTGTATCATGTTTGCATGATTTTCCAGTTGTTCCAAAAGAAAATCCAGAAATAACATCTATTGAAGCTGATTCACGTAAAGTGAGAGAGGGAAGCTTATTTGTATGTATGAAAGGATATACGGTTGATAGCCATGACTTTGCTAAGCAAGCAGCCGCACAAGGAGCGGCTGCTATTGTTGCGGAAAGACCAATTGATGTTGACGTTCCAGTTGTACTTGTGAAAAATACTTTTCGTTCGTTAGCGGTTTTAGCTGATTACTTTTATGGCCAACCAACACACAAGTTACATTTAATCGGTATTACAGGTACAAATGGAAAGACAACAACATCGCATATTATGGATGAAATTATGCGCGCACATGGTCATAAAACAGGGCTAATTGGAACGATTAATATGAAAATCGGTGATGAAACATTAGAGGTGAAGAATACAACACCAGATGCACTAACACTTCAACAGACGTTTTCAAAAATGGTTGAACAAGGTGTGGATAGCACAGTAATGGAAGTTTCGTCTCATGCTTTAGATCTTGGTCGTGTACACGGATGCGATTATGATGTTGCAGTATTTACGAATTTAACACAAGATCATTTAGACTATCATAATACGATGGAAGAATATAAACATGCGAAGGGATTGCTTTTTGCGCAGCTTGGCAATAGTTTTAATCATAATCGTGAAAAGTACGCTATATTAAACAGTGATGATCCAGTCGCGGAAGAGTATATGAGAAGTACGGCAGCTACTGTCGTTACATACGGTATAGAGGTTTCAAGTGATATTATGGCAAAAGATATCGTTATGACGAGCGGTGGCACAACATTTACACTTGTAACACCATATGAAAGTGTAAATGTTACGATGAAATTAATTGGTAAGTTCAACGTATACAATGTATTAGCTGCTACAGCAGCAGGGCTTGTTTCAGGCGTGAACTTACAAACAATTATTGACGTAATTAAACAGCTAGCTGGTGTTCCTGGGCGTTTTGAAGTTGTTGATGGCGGACAGAATTACACAGTTATTGTCGATTATGCACATACACCGGATAGTTTGGAGAACGTACTGAAAACAGCGAAACAGTTCGCAAAAGGTGATGTATATTGTATTGTTGGTTGCGGTGGTGATAGAGATCGGACGAAAAGACCGGTGATGGCAAGTGTCGCAACTAAATATGCATCTCAAGCAATCTACACATCAGACAATCCAAGAAGTGAAGATCCAGTGGCTATTTTAGATGATATGATAAACGGTGCAAAAGGGAATAATTATGAAGTAATTGTTGATCGGAAAGAAGCGATACGCTATGCGATTTCAAAAGTGAAAGCAGAAGATATTATTATTATTGCTGGTAAAGGGCATGAAACGTATCAAATTATTGGTAAAGAAGTTCATCATTTTGACGATCGTGAAGTCGCTAAAGAAGCAATCACGGAGCGTTTAAACAACGAAGAGTAACAGCATGAGAGGAGGACTACATGTGCTTGAACAAGGTTTATTAGTAACGGCTGGGGTAGCATTCTTAATTTCTGTTGCCCTTTCGCCATTATTTATTCCATTTTTAAGAAAGTTAAAGTTCGGACAGAGTATTCGTGACGAAGGACCGAAGTCACACCAAAAGAAATCAGGGACACCAACGATGGGTGGTATTGTCATATATGTATCTATGATGGTGACTACGCTTATTATGGCGATTAAATTTGACCATTTAGGTGCAGAAGTATCATTGTTATTATTAGTTACATTTGGGTACGGATTAATCGGGTTTTTAGATGACTACATAAAAGTAGTTAAGAAAAGAAATCTTGGTTTAACATCAAAACAAAAATTGATTGGTCAGCTTGTAATTGCTATTGCGTTCTTTTTAATTGGAAAAGGGCAAGCATTTCACACGTATATCATGATTCCGGGAACTGATGTTAAATTCGAACTGAGCTGGGCATATTTTGTTCTTGTATTATTTATGCTTATTGGTGGATCGAATGCGGTTAACTTAACAGATGGTTTAGATGGTTTATTATCAGGGACAGCTGCTATTGCATTCGGAGCATTTAGTATTATTGCTGTGGCTCAAGAACAATTTGGGGTAGCGATTTTCTGTATGGCAGTTGTAGGAGCTGTACTTGGCTTTTTAGTATTCAATGCGAATCCAGCGAGAGTATTTATGGGGGACACGGGTTCTCTAGCTTTAGGTGGTGCAATCGCAGCTGTAGCGATTTTGTTAAAACAAGAATTGCTACTTGTTATTATTGGCGGCGTATTCGTAATGGAGACTTTATCTGTTATTATCCAAGTTATTTCGTTCAAAACAACAGGAAAGCGTGTCTTTAAAATGAGTCCATTACATCACCATTATGAATTATGTGGTTGGTCAGAGTGGCGCGTTGTTGTGACGTTTTGGTCTGTAGGATTTTTATTAGCTGTGCTAGGAATTTATATCGGGGTGTGGATGTAATTGAAAACTGTAACTGAATATCAAAATAAAAATGTTCTTGTATTAGGTATTGCTAAAAGTGGTTATGCAGCAGCTACTTTATTAAAAAAATTAGGGGCAAACGTCATTGTAAATGATGGGAAACCATTAGCGGGTAATGTACTTGCAGCTGAGTTACAAGCGGAAGGAATGGATGTTGTATGTGGTGGACATCCGTTAGAATTGCTGGAGAGAAACATTTCACTTGTCGTAAAAAATCCAGGAATTCCATATTCTAATCCACTATTAGTAGCGGCGAAAGAAAAGCAAATTCCAATTGTAACTGAGGTTGAATTAGCATATCGCATTTCAGTAGCACCGTTTGTTGGGATTACGGGATCTAATGGTAAAACAACAACGACTATGTTAACGTTTGAAATGTTAAAAGAAGGACAAAAGCACCCAGTTATTGCGGGGAATATCGGTACTGTAGCTTGTGAAGTTGCGCAATCCGCGAAAGAAAATGAAGTTGTCGTTACAGAACTTTCATCGTTCCAATTGATGGGAGTAGAATCGTTCCAACCAAAAATTGCAGCCTTTTTAAATTTATTTGAGGCTCACTTAGATTATCATGGGACGAAGAAAGAGTATGGTTTAGCGAAAGCAAATATTTTCAAAAACCAAACTGAAACAGATTATAGTGTAATTAATGCAGACGATGCGGATGTAATGGCATTATCGGCACAAAGTAAAGGGCAGAAAGTACTATTTTCGACGACGAAAGAAATTGAAGATGGTGCGTATATAAAAGATAATGCTCTTTATTTTAAAGGTGAAAAAGTGGTTGAAGTAAACGATATTGTTTTACCTGGTAAGCATAATTTAGAAAATATTTTAGCAGCAATGAGTATTGCTAAATTACTAGGTGTTTCTAATGAAGCAATTATTGTTGTATTAAAACGTTTTACAGGTGTAAAACATCGTTTAGAATATGTAACGACGATTAACAATCGTAAGTTTTATAATGATTCAAAAGCGACGAATATGCTAGCGACAGAAAAAGCATTATCTGCATTTACACAACCGATTGTTTTATTAGCTGGTGGACTTGATCGTGGAAATGAATTTGATGATTTAATTCCATACTTTAAACATGTCAAAGCGATTGTAACATTTGGACAAACTGCCCCTAAATTAGTAAGAGCGGCAGAAAAAGCAGGATTAGATGTAATTGAAAGTGTCGATACTTTGGAGGATGCAGTAGTGAAAGCTTATGCTCATTCTACAGATGGTGACGTTATTCTTCTTTCACCAGCATGTGCAAGCTGGGATCAATTTAAAACATTTGAAGAAAGAGGAGACATTTTTATACAAGCTGTGCATAAACTTATATAAAGTAAATCAAAACATCAGTAGGCTAACACCTACTGATGTTTTGTTACATAGGGCAAAAGGTTCTGCCCAAAGAGGTGGTGTTCATGGATAATGAAGAAAACGCCTGATTTTATTCTCATCATCGTTACACTTGCGTTGTTAACAATCGGAATGATTATGGTTTATAGTGCGAGTGCGGTTTGGGCCTCTTATAAAATGGGAGATTCATTCTTTTTTGCAAAAAGACAATTGTTATTTGCAAGCCTTGGGGTAGTAGCTATGTTTTTTATAATGAAAATTGATTATTGGGTGTGGCGTACGTATTCAAAAGTAATTTTGCTAGTTTGTTTCATTCTTCTTATTCTCGTTCTTATTCCTGGAGTAGGTCTCGTTCGTGGGGGCGCGCGAAGTTGGATTGGAATCGGGGCATTTTCTATCCAACCGTCAGAGTTTATGAAATTCGCGATGATTATTTTCCTAGCAAAATTTTTAGCGGAACGACAAAAATTAATTACATCTTTTAAACGTGGTTTACTACCAGCTCTTAGTTTTGTATTTCTTGCTTTTGGGATGATTATGTTACAACCAGACCTTGGTACGGGAACCGTAATGGTTGGGACATGTATCATCATGATATTTGTTTCGGGAGCACGAGTCTTTCATTTTGCAATGTTTGGATTACTTGGCGTAGCAGGATTTGTAGGGTTAATTGCATCGGCACCATATCGAATGAAGCGGATTACATCTTATTTAGATCCATGGTCAGATCCGCTTGGAAGCGGATTTCAAATTATCCAATCGTTACTCGCAATTGGACCTGGTGGTTTATTTGGGCTTGGACTTGGACAAAGTAGACAAAAATTTCTTTATTTGCCTGAACCACAAACAGATTTTATATTTGCAATCTTATCCGAGGAATTAGGTTTTATTGGTGGTTCATTTGTGTTATTATTATTTAGTCTATTACTATGGCGCGGGATTCGTATAGCATTAGGAGCGCCAGATTTATATGGTACGTTTTTAGCAGTAGGTATTGTGGCGATGATTGCGATTCAAGTAATGATTAATGTTGGTGTTGTAACAGGACTAATGCCTGTTACAGGTATTACTTTGCCGTTTTTAAGTTATGGTGGATCAAGTTTGACCTTAATGTTAATGGCAGTAGGTGTATTGTTGAATATAAGTCGCCATTCTCGCTATTAAACCCTGTTTATAAGACAGGGTTTTTCGTATGTGTGTGAAAATACAATATGTATATAGAAATAAATACGATTGAATAAGAACAGGGAAGTGGAGGAATTTGTAGTGCGAGTATTAGTTAGTGGTGGGGGGACTGGAGGACATATTTATCCAGCTCTTGCTTTAATTAGAGAAATAAAAAAATTAAATCCGGAAGCAAGGTTTTTATACATTGGTACGGAAAATGGGTTAGAGAGTACTATCGTACCGAAAGCAGGTATACCGTTTCAATCTATTGTTATCAGTGGATTTAAACGAAAAATATCTCTCGATAATGTAAAAACAGTGATGCGTTTCTTAAAAGGTGTTCAAGATAGTAAACGATATATTCGTCGTTTTAATCCTGATATTGTTATTGGCACTGGTGGATATGTATGTGGTCCAGTTGTTTATGCTGCGGCCAAATTAGGTATTCCAACTATTGTACACGAACAAAATAGTGTACCTGGTGTAACGAATAAATTTTTAAGTCGTTATGTTGATAAAGTTGCTGTTTGCTTTGAAGCAGCTGCAGAGCATTTTCCTGAGTCAAAAGTGGTTATGACAGGTAATCCACGTGCATCAGAAGTAATGGATCAAAATGGAATGAAAGGGAAACGTTCAGTAGGACTATCTCTTCCTAAAAAATCCGTACTTATTTTTGGTGGGAGTCGCGGAGCTAGACCGATTAATGATGCTTTTGTAGAAGCGATTGAACAATTTGGGAATAAAAGTTACGAAGTATTATATGTAACCGGTGAAGTACATTATGATAAAGTTATGGAAGCCGTGAAACAAAAAGGGAATCCGAATAATGTTATTATTAAACCTTTCATTCATAATATGCCGGAGGTACTGACTGGTGTAGATCTTGTTGTTTCAAGAGCAGGAGCTACAACGCTTGCGGAATTAACAGCGTTAGGAAAGCCGAGTGTATTAATTCCAAGTCCGTACGTAACAAATAACCATCAAGAAAAAAATGCACGTTCAGTTGTTGATAAAGGAGCAGCTAAAATGCTACTTGAAAAAGATTTAACATCTGAAACGCTTATTCG
Organism: Bacillus cereus group sp. MYBK30-2; assembly: GCF_051915945.1. NCBI lineage: Bacteria > Bacillati > Bacillota > Bacilli > Caryophanales > Bacillaceae > Bacillus > Bacillus cereus group sp. MYBK30-2. Next base: position 596,648 of record NZ_JBQAFR010000002.1, on the reverse strand, counting down.
TGATATTGATGAAATTTTATTAGATGCACAAACATTACAAAACATGAAACTGGCTGCTAAGCAACTAGGTATTCCAGATGCAGCAAATAAGCTGTATGAAGTAATGAACAAGCTTATTAAAAAATAACATTAGGTGAACGCCCTGCATATTACTGTAATAAGGAGACTTAATATGGGGGAGATTGTTATGGAACAATTAGTAAAAGAGCTTTTAGAAGCAAATGTTGGTCGCGTGTTAGTTAACGAACCGTTAGCGCGTTACACGACTATGAAAATAGGTGGACCAGCTGATATTTTAATTGTGCCAAAGCATGTTGCCGGTATTGAGAAAACGCTAGAGTTAGTAAAGAAATATAAGAAAGAGTGGACTGCAATTGGTCGCGGTTCAAACCTTCTCATATCTGATCAAGGTATAGAAGGTGTCGTTATTCGTTTAGGAGAAGGATTAGACCACTTAGAAGTCGAAAAAAATAGAGTAAGAGTTGGTGGTGGATATCCCCTTATTAAATTGTCAACTTTACTTAGTCGCCAAGGATTAGCTGGATTGGAATTTGCAAGTGGTATTCCAGGAAGTGTTGGTGGTGCAGTATATATGAATGCAGGGGCTCATAACTCAGAGATATCGAATATATTAACGAAGACTCGTATTTTGTTTGAAAATGGTACAATTGACTGGCTGACGAATAATGAAATGGAATTTTCCTATCGTACATCTGTATTACAAAGGAAACGTCCTGGTATTGTTTTGGAAGCTGAGTTTCAATTACAGGCAGGAGAGCGTGAGGAAATTATAAGTAGCATGCAAAAGAATAAAGATTACCGCCGTGAAACGCAGCCGTGGAATCATCCTTGTGCAGGAAGTATATTTCGAAACCCAATCCCGTATTTTGCAGGAAATTTAATAGAAAAAGCAGGGCTTCGTGGTTATAAAATAGGTGGGGCTCAAATTTCTGAAATGCATGGGAATTTTATTATTAATACTGGGGCTGCATCAGCGCAAGATGTATTAGATTTGATTGCATTGATAAAGCATACAATTAAAGATAAATTTGGTGTAGATATGCATACAGAAGTAGAAATCATTGGAAGATAACGGTTATTCGTTCCGCTCATTATCATTTATGTTATAATAAGAAGATAAGAACGGCATGAAGAACATGCCGTTCTTTATGTTACGTAGGGGGATCGTACATGAAAAATAGTAAAGTGATTAAACTACAAGATCGTGTACCAAAATTAAAGAATCAAAAGAAAAAGAATAAAAAACCTGTTAATCATCGTTTAATTTTATACATATCAATTTTATTTTTATTAGTACTCTTTTTAATTTATTTTCGGTCTCCGCTTAGTAATATAAAAAAGATAAGTGTGTTTGGAAATCATTATATGACAGATGAACAAGTTATGAAGGAATCTGGTGTGACCTATGATACAAGTTATTTCCGAGTAACAGCACATAAAGCAGAAGAAAACTTAACGAAACGAAAAGAAATTAAAGCGGTAAATGTAAAAAAACGTTTTCCTAACAAAATTGACATTCATATTGAAGAATATTTAACGATTGGTTATATAAACAAAGATGGAAAATTACAACCGTTGTTAGAAAACGGGAAAACACTCGATGTACTTCCGAATGGTAAACTTCCTGTTGCAGCACCAATTTTTGAACCTTTTAAAGAGGAGAAAATGAAGGAGTTAATTGCAGAACTAGAAAAATTAACGCCGGCTATTTTAAGGTCTATTTCTGAAATTCGTTATACACCAACGAGCGCAAATGAAGACCATCTTACTTTATATATGAATGAAGGATATGAAGTAAGCACCACTATTCAAAATTTCGCAAAGCGAATGGAAGCTTATCCACTTATTATAAAAACAATTGAACCTGGTAAGAAGGTTTTAATTGACTTAGAAGTAGGCGCATATACGAAGGATTTAGGTGCTGAAGAAAAAAAAGAATAGAATGGTCGTTTTCACGACGTTATTACGGATAAAATGAAACGAATGTTCTTTTATATGCATACTAATTTACAAGAATGCTTCATTTGATGAAAAATATGTAAATTTTCTTAGATTCATACTAGGATTGGTACAAGTTTCACTTTTCTACAAGTACATCTTAGTGTAGACTTATACTTGGCGGTAAACTTTACGCTTGAAATGGAATTATTTCAAGATAAAGCAGTTATCCACAGTTTACTGCGATATTCTTAAATGAATGTTAAATAAAAATAAGAAAAATATAGGGTTAAAAAAGGGAAACGTATAAAGACGTTGAATATTTTTCTTATAAATAGTAAAGTTGCGATTGTTGTTCCATATATTGAGTTGTATGGTATAAATAAAGAAGGAGGTGCCAAAGAATGAACAGCAATGAAATATATGTTAGTCTTGACATCGGTACATCCAATGTTAAAGTCATCATTGGTGAAATGGTTAATGACAGCTTAAACATTATTGGTGTTGGAAACGTAAAATCAAATGGTTTGAAGAAGGGATCAATAGTTGATATAGACGAGACTGTTCGATCAATTAAAAAAGCAATTGAACAAGCTGAGCGCATGGTGGGGATCCACATTGAGCAAGTTGTAGTAGGTGTCAATGCAAACCAGGTACAGTTGCTCCCTTGTCACGGAGTAGTCGCTGTATCAAATGAAGATCGTGAAATCGGGAATGAAGATGTCTTACGCGTTCTAGATGCAGCACAAGTTGTGTCGATTGCTCCTGAACGTGAATTTATTGATGTGGTACCTCGACAGTTCATTGTAGACGGTCTTGACGAGATTAACGATCCACGCGGGATGATCGGTGTAAGATTAGAAATGGAAGGTACACTTATTACAGGCTCGAGAACTTTACTACATAACCTACTTCGTTGTGTAGAAAAAGCAGGTCTTGAAATTGTTGATATTTGTCTGCAACCTTTAGCTGCTGCGACAGTTGCCTTATCTTCGGATGAAAGAAATAGAGGAGTAGCCCTTGTTGATATTGGTGGAGGATCTACTACGTTATCTATTTTTAAAGATGGAGAGCTGCAAGCAACGAGCGTATTGCCATTAGGTGGAGATCATATAACGAAGGATATAGCGATTGGGCTGAAAACTTCGACAGAAAATGCAGATCAAATTAAGCTGAAATATGGACATGCTTTTTATGATACAGCATCTGAAGAAGAGATGTTTACGGTTCCTATTATGGGAAGCGATCAAACAGAACAATATTCTCAATTGGAATTATCGGATATCATCGAGGCTCGTATAGAGGAAATTTTAATGTTTGTTCAAGATGAAGTGCGTAAGTTAGGAGTAAAACAAGTAGCTTCTGGATATGTACTAACTGGTGGAATTGCTTCTATGCCAGGTGTTCTTGATCTTGCGTATGATATTTTACATGAAAATGTTCGTATAGCAACTCCTGATTATATTGGTGTTCGTGAGCCTCAATATACAATTGGAGTTGGATTAATTAAACACTCTTATCAAAAAGCTAAATTACGTGGGAAAAATGTGCAGGAAAAGCAAGAGCATTTTGAACCAGTACCAGCACCAACGCCGGTACAACAGCAACCTGCAAAGCAAAAAACTCGTAATCAAAACAATAATAATCAAAATGATGACCGTATGATGTCAAAAGTAAAACGTGTATTCCGTTATTTATGGGATTAAAATTGGACACGAAAAATGAGGTTCTAGGGGGATTTCGACATGTTAGAGTTTGATACTACTCAAGATCAATTAGCGAATATAAAAGTTATCGGTGTCGGCGGTGGCGGAAACAATGCTGTAAACCGTATGATTGAACACGGTGTGCAAGGTGTAGACTTTATCGCTGTGAATACTGATGCACAAGCATTAAATCTATCAAAAGCTGAAACAAAAATGCAAATTGGTGGAAAATTAACGCGTGGACTTGGTGCAGGCGCGAACCCTGAAGTAGGGAAAAAAGCTGCGGAAGAAAGTAAAGAACAGATCCAAGAAGCACTTCGTGGTGCAGATATGGTATTCGTAACTGCTGGTATGGGCGGTGGAACTGGAACTGGTGCAGCTCCAGTTGTTGCTCAAGTTGCAAAAGAACTAGGCGCGTTAACAGTTGGTGTTGTAACACGTCCATTTACATTTGAAGGACGTAAGCGTGCAACGCAAGCTGCATCTGGTATTGCAGCATTTAAAGAAAATGTAGATACACTTATTGTAATTCCAAACGACCGCTTATTAGAAATTGTTGATAAAAATACGCCAATGTTAGAAGCGTTCCGTGAAGCAGATAACGTGTTACGTCAAGGTGTTCAAGGTATTTCTGATTTAATTGCTACACCAGGTCTTATTAACTTAGACTTTGCAGACGTAAAGACAATTATGTCTAATAGAGGTTCTGCTTTAATGGGTATCGGTTCTGGTAATGGTGAAAATCGTGCTGCTGAAGCTGCGAAAAAAGCGATCTCTAGTCCATTACTAGAGACATCTATTGATGGAGCTCAAGGTGTTATTATGAACATTACGGGTGGAGCAAACTTAAGTTTATATGAAGTGCAAGAAGCGGCAGATATTGTAGCTTCAGCTTCGGATCCAGAAGTAAATATGATCTTCGGTTCTGTTATTAATGAAGGGTTAAAAGATGATATCGTTGTAACTGTAATTGCAACTGGTTTTGATGATAGCGCTGCGACGCAGCCACCAAAACCAATTATCCGTCCGAATGTGAATCATGCACAACAGCAACAACCAGTAGCTCAACCTTCAAAACAGCGTGAAGTAAAACGTGAAATGAAACGTGAAGAGCCGATTGTACATGAGCGTCATACAGATTCAGATGATATCGATATTCCAGCATTTTTACGTAACCGTCGTAGACGATAAAAAAAAGGAGCTTTCATGCTCCTTTTTTTGTTGTCTAAATGCAAAAGATCTGCTAAGCAGGTCTTTTTTTATTGCTTGTCAATGGAGACCTTTATATTTTTGTTTACATATAGTTCACTTCATATGTATACAAGTAAGAAATCTATATTATTCTATGAAAAAATATTTTTATTTATTACCGACAGATTATGTCTAGAAATCACAAAATAACAAAAAAACCCCTCCGCAAATTGACACACTTTCCTAGTGGATATGCATTATACTAGTCTCAACTTAAAAAAAGAGGTGAATTGTTTGGTTGTTTACGCCGACGTTGTTTGGTTGTTAAACGCCTGCATTGATTTTCTTTTACTTTTATTAACAGCTACCGTGTTGAAAAAGAGGATCAAAAGATGGAGGCTAGTGTTAGGGGCATTTATAGGTTCAACCATTGTTATTTTCGCCTTTACTCCCTTTGCTTCTATGATGACACATCCAATTATGAAACTACTGTACTCGTTACTTATTGTGTATACAGCATTTGGATTTTCAACGTTTAGAAATTATGCACAAACCGTTTTTACTTTTTACTTTGTAACTTTTATGGTTGGCGGAGGATTAATTGGAACTCATTTCTTTTTGCAAACAAATGAAATGGTAAATGGATTAGTTCAAGCGAAATCGATTTCTTATGGAGATCCTGTCAGTTGGTTATTCGTTTTTCTTGGTTTTCCGATTATTTATTATTTCTCCAAGAAACGTATTGAAAGTGTAGAAGTTACAAAAATACATTATGATCAAATTGTAAAGGTAAAGATCCAATTAGCAGAGTATGAATTGGAATTAGACGGTCTAATTGATAGTGGGAACCAACTTCACGATCCTTTAACCAAAACACCTGTTATGATTATGCATATTTCATCATTAGAGCATTGTTTACCAACTTGGTTGACAGCGCAGATTTATTCCAAAACAGAAATCCCTCAAATACCAGAAAATGATTCTGGATGGGCGACAAGGTTGCGTTTAGTTCCTTTTCGGGCAGTAGGGATAGAACATCAATTTTTATGGGCGATTAAGCCAGATAGTGTTCAAGTTTATCACGAAGGAAATGCTGTGGTTGTAAATAAGGTTCTGATTGGGCTAAACACACAGCAATTGTCCACTAATGGAGAGTATCAATGTATTGTACATCCGAAAATGTTGATTTCACAAAAAGTGGTAATCGCTTAATTATGAGAGGCGGGATAATATGATGAAATTGAAATTTTATTTAGTATACCTTTGGTATAAAGTATTATTGAAACTAGGAATTAAGACCGATGAAATTTATTACATAGGTGGAAGTGAAGCACTGCCACCTCCTTTAACGAAAGAAGAAGAGGAAGTTCTTTTGAATAAATTGCCAAAAGGAGATCAAGCGGCGAGGTCACTGCTTATTGAACGTAATTTACGTCTTGTTGTATATATAGCGAGAAAGTTTGAAAATACAGGGATAAATATTGAGGATTTGATAAGTATAGGAACAATCGGTCTTATTAAAGCAGTGAATACATTTAATCCAGAAAAGAAAATAAAATTAGCAACATATGCATCTCGTTGTATAGAAAATGAGATTTTAATGCATTTGCGTCGAAATAATAAAAATCGTTCGGAAGTTTCTTTTGATGAACCACTTAACATAGATTGGGATGGCAATGAATTGTTGTTATCAGATGTTTTAGGTACAGATGATGACATTATTACAAAAGATTTAGAAGCTACTGTAGATCGTCATCTTTTGATGAAAGCATTGCATCAATTAAATGATCGTGAAAAACAAATTATGGAGCTTCGATTTGGGCTCGCTGGTGAAGAAGAAAAGACACAAAAAGACGTGGCGGATATGCTCGGAATTTCGCAGTCTTATATTTCTCGTTTGGAAAAAAGAATTATAAAAAGATTACGAAAAGAATTTAATAAAATGGTGTAAAGAATAAGACCAGCTTGGGATCCAAGCTGGTCTTATTCTTTTTTGTTGCATTAGGAAATGAAACGTTTATGAAAAATGATGAGAAAACCATATGCATAAAATCCCCTTCAAAGGAAATACTTTACACTGTACAGCAACTCCCGATAGGAGGGAACACTTTGACGAGAAACAAAGTAGAAATTTGCGGTGTTGATACAGCTAAACTTCCAGTACTAAAAAATGAAGAGATGCGTAAATTATTTCGTGAAATGCAAAGTGGAGAGATAAGCGCAAGAGAGAAATTAGTGAATGGAAACTTACGTCTTGTACTGAGCGTCATCCAAAGATTTAATAACAGAGGAGAATATGTTGATGATTTATTTCAAGTTGGCTGCATTGGACTTATGAAATCCATTGATAACTTTGATTTAGGCCAAAATGTTAAATTTTCAACGTATGCTGTGCCGATGATTATTGGGGAAATACGCAGATATTTGCGTGATAATAATCCAATTCGCGTATCTCGCTCATTGCGCGATATTGCGTATAAAGCATTGCAAGTAAGAGAAAAGTTGATTGCTGAAAATTCAAAAGAACCAACAGCAATGGATATTGCAAAAGTTCTCGAAGTGACACATGAAGAGATTGTTTTTGCGCTAGATGCGATTCAAGACCCAGTTTCATTATTTGAACCAATTTATAACGATGGAGGAGATCCTATCTTTGTTATGGATCAGTTAAGTGATGAAAAACAAAAGGACGAGCAGTGGGTTGAAGAACTAGCGTTGAAAGAAGGGATGAAGCGTTTAAATGATCGTGAGAAAATGATTATTCGAAAACGTTTCTTCCAAGGAAAGACACAGATGGAAGTTGCTGAAGAAATTGGGATTTCTCAAGCGCAAGTATCACGTTTGGAGAAGTCTGCTATTAAGCAAATGAATAAGACGATTCAAGGATAAGGCCCTCACCAGTTATGGTGAGGCCTTTTTATATGTAATGGAGTTGACGCTCATAGTAGGGGGGACGGATTCATATAATGAAAACGATATGGAGTTTCTCTTAGTAGCGGTTACTTCCTGTTAATCCCGTTATTTGCGGGCAGTAAGACTCCCACCACAAGATTTGACTGCAAAGCAAAGGAGTTAGGTGGGAGTCGGGCTGCCTGTAAAAGCCCGATTGGTGAGGGCTAATAATCAGTGGGGGATGAACAAAACCCCCACTGATTAAAGTTTCACTTTATGTGAGAAATAATGGTCTGCGTACTTACAATTTGCGATATAAGGGAGAGGATGAATATGATACGGATTTCGGAGTTTCAAATGAAGGATGTTGTAAATGTTTCAGATGGAAAGAGGCTTGGGAATATTGGAGATATTGATATTGATATAGACACAGGAAAGATTAGGGCGGTTATTATTTCTAAGCAGGCACGAATGCTTGGACTCTTTGGGAAGGAAGTAGAATTTGTAATTCCTTGGGAACAAATTATGAAAATTGGGGAAGATGTCATACTTGTAAAAGTAGATCATGTTAATTCTGTAACAGAATCAATACAAATACCGACAATTTCTTAAAGAATATTACAAATTCCTCTTTTTTTTCTGTTGTCATTATGAAAAAATAAAAGTATGGTAAAATAGACAGGAAGTACCATGCTTTTTTTCTGTTATTTTAATTAAAAGGAGCCGCTTTATGAGAGAACCATTTAAATATGTGGACGGTATACTGTATTTACAAGCGTGGAAAGAACTTGGAAACATTACTGCTGGATTTACGACAAAAGATGGTGGGGTAAGTACAGGCTCCTTTCATGCGATGAATTTAGGATTACATGTGAATGATATCGTGGAGAATGTTCATGAAAACAGACGCATTTTAGCGAATAAGTTACAAAAACCATTAGAAAAATGGATTTGTTCTGAACAAGTTCATGATCATCATGTTGAAAAAGTAGGGCAACAAGAAAAAGGAAAAGGCGTCTATTCATATGAAGACGGTATTCCAAAAACGGATGGCATTTATACAACTAATACAGATGTACTCTTAACATCTTGTTACGCGGATTGTGTTCCACTCTATTTTTATGCACCATCACATGGTATGATAGGACTTGCACATGCTGGATGGAAAGGAACTGTAAAAGAGATTGCGAAAGAAATGATTCAAAAGTGGAATGCAGAAGGTGTTTCAAGTGATGAAATTCATGTTGCAATTGGGCCAGCAATCGGATCATGTTGTTATGTTGTTGATGATCGAGTATTAACAGCAGCTCAGCAAGTAGTAAACGGTCCTGTTCCTTATAAAGTAATTTCTGATGGACAGTATGCAATTAATTTAAAAGAAGTTAATCGTATATTATGTGTACAAGCAGGTATAAAAGAAGAACATATTGTAATGTCATCTCTTTGTACAAGCTGTGAAGAACAATTCTTTTTCTCTCATCGTCGTGATCAAGGTAAGACAGGGAGAATGTTGAGTTTCATAGGTTTTAAGGAGGATTGAAGCAAGTGACAGTACAAGGGAATTTAGCAGTTGTAAACGAGGCGATTACAAAATCTTGTGCACGAGCTGGACGTTCGGTGAAAGATATTAAGCTCGTTGCAGTTACAAAAACTGTAGGAATTGAAAAAACAAGCGAAGTAATTGAAGCTGGAATTATCGATTTAGGTGAAAATAGAAATGAAGGTTTTTTACAAAAATATGAGCATTTCGGCTCAAAAGTGAATTGGCATTTTATTGGCTCATTGCAAACGAGAAAAGTAAAAGAAATCATTAATGAGATTGATTATTTACATTCATTAGATCGTCTTTCTCTTGCAAAAGAAATTCAAAAACGTGCTGAAAAGAAAATTCAATGCTTTATTCAAGTGAAAACATCATCTGAAGAATCAAAGCAAGGATTGGCGATAGAAGAAACAATTTCTTTTATTCAAAGTTTGCAAGAATTGGATAAAATTGAAGTGGTAGGACTGATGACAATGGCTCCGTTTACAGAAAAAGAGGAAGAGGTTCGTCGCTGCTTTAAGGAATTGCACATGCTACAAAAGCAAGTTCAGGAGCTAGAATTATTACATGCGCCATGTAAAGAATTATCAATGGGAATGTCCAATGATTACACGATTGCAATTGAGGAAGGTGCTACATATATTCGTTTGGGAACGGTTCTAGTAGGAAAAGTGTAAAAGGAAGGAGAAAGTTATTATGAGTTGGTCAAAAGTAAAATACTTCTTTTTTGACACACCGGAAGAAAAAGAAGCAGCTCAATATGGTTATGAAAAGGAGCAAACAGACATGAAAAAACAACAAGATCCCCCAGAACAACAAGATGTTCCGTTTGCGAAAGTGCAACCGAAGCAAAATGTTGTGAGTATTGAAACAGCAAAGCAACCTTCAAAAGTTGTTTTACTAGAACCACGCACATATTCGGAAGCACAAGGCATTTCGGATCACTTAAAAGGTAGACGAGCTGTTGTAATTAATTTGCAGAGAATGTCTACAGATCAAGCTGTACGTATCGTTGACTTTTTAAGTGGTACTGTATACGCTATAGGCGGGGATATTCAAAAAATAGGCCCGAAAACATTTATGTGTACACCTGAAAATGTAGATATTGTTGGTGCAATTTCAGAGTTGTTCGGTGAAGAAGAAGAGACGAATATAAAGAGGTGGTAATACGCCATGATAACAGTTCTAACAGTATTGCATTATGCTATTCAAATTTATTCCTATGCGCTTATCATTTACATTCTTTTGTCTTGGTTCCCAGGTGCAAGAGAATCAGCATTTGGTGATTTTCTTGCACGCATTTGCGAACCTTATTTAGAGCCTTTTAGGAGATTTATTCCACCGCTTGGTATGATTGATATTTCTCCAATTGTCGCGATTTTCACATTGAATCTTGCTGGTAGAGGATTGGCGAGTTTATTTCTTTATTTTGTTTAGCGAGAGGTTACATGCATGAGCATCTACGAGCATTTTAGACCTGATGAAGAGGTCTTTGTGGATAAAGTATTAGAGTGGAAACAGGCAGCTGAGTACCATCAAGTCAAGTTAACGGACTTTCTTGATCCAAGACAGCAACAAATTGTTTCTATGGTAATAGGACAAGGAGATGTAGCTGTACGGTTTGATGGTGCGATGCCTGAAGCCGAACGGAAAAGAGCACTAATTTATCCAGACTATCTAGAATTAAATGAAGAGGAATTTCAAGTAGAAGTATTAGAAATTGACTATCCTTCCAAGTTTTATACGCTAGAACATAGGCAAATATTAGGTGCATTCATGTCGCTTGGTTTAACAAGGGAAAAATGTGGTGATATTTTGCTGCAAGAAGATCGTGCCCAAATTGCAGTTGCGAAAGAAGTTGTATCGTATATTGAAATGAACTTACAATCAATAGGGAAAATGAAAGTCACACTTTCTCCTATACAAGTAGAGCAAATTTTGCAGGTAAGTGAAAAATGGGGAGAAAAATCTGGTACTGTTTCGTCACTTCGTCTAGATGTTTTATTAGCTGAAATGTTACATATATCTAGGCAAAAAGCACAACCCCTCATAAAAAATGGTCTAGTAAAAGTCAATTGGAAAACAGTAGAGCAAACTTCGTATGAATGTTTTCCAGGGGATGTTTTCTCGATTAGAGGGTATGGACGAAGTAAATTATTTTCCGTAGAAGGTAGAACGAAGCGCGACAAATGGAGAGTTTTGTATGGTATACTAAAATGATTGGTTTTTTAGAAGGAAATTCTCTTATTTTGTCGAAGAAAAGATATAATTGAAAGAGGAAATTTAGATAACTACTTGGAGGTGGCGTTGTGCCGTTAACACCATTAGATATTCATAACAAAGAATTTGGTCGCGGATTCCGTGGCTATGATGAAGATCAAGTAAATGAGTTTCTTGATCAAATCATCAAAGATTATGAATTAGTCATTCGTGAGAAAAAAGCTTTAGAAGAAAAGGTTGCACAATTAGAAGGAAAGTTAGATCATTTTTCTAATATTGAAGATACGCTGAACAAATCTATCGTTGTCGCACAAGAGGCTGCTGAAGAAGTGAAGCGTAATGCACAAAAAGAAGCAAAATTAATTGTACGTGAAGCAGAAAAAAATGCAGATCGTATCATTAACGAAGCGTTAGTGAAATCAAGAAAAGTTGCTTTTGATATTGAAGAGTTGAAGAAACAAGCGAAAGTATTCCGAACTCGTTTCCGTATGTTATTAGAAACACAACTTGAAATGTTAAACAACGACGATTGGGATAAACTAATTGAGTTAGAAGACGAAGTAGACGAGCTGTTGAAAAAAGAAGAAACAGTGTAAGCTTGACGTTTTTCTCATTATTACATATAATTTTAAACAACATATTTATTAAGAAAAACGAAGATAGGGATAAGTACCTTTTTCATACCTTATATAGCGAACTGAGGATGGTGTAAGCTCAGGATAAGGAGATAATGGGAATATCACCCTGGAGTTCCACGCTGAACATTTGTAGTAAGCGTAGGCGTATATTCGCGTTAAGAATATAAAGAGGATCCTATACATTTGTATATGGTCTACTAGGGTGGTACCGCGGGAGACTTTCTCGTCCCTTTTTGGGATGAGAAAGTCTCTTTTTTATTCCGTTTTTTAAGGTCTTTCTTTTATACATTCAAGGAGGAATTGAGCATGGAGTACAAAAATACATTACTAATGCCAAAAACAGAATTCCCTATGCGTGGGAATTTACCAAAACGTGAGCCTGCAATGCAAGAAAAATGGGCTGAAATGAACATTTATGAAAAGGTGCAAGAGCATACAAAGGGTCGTCCTTTATTTGTACTGCATGATGGACCTCCATATGCGAATGGTGACATTCATATGGGACACGCGTTGAATAAAGTGTTAAAAGACTTTATCGTTCGTTTTAAATCAATGACAGGATACTGTGCACCGTATGTACCAGGTTGGGATACACACGGTTTACCAATTGAACAAGCTTTAACGAATAAAGGTGTAAAGCGTAAAGAAATGACAGTTGCTGAGTTCCGTAAGTTATGTGCAGAGTATGCATATGAACAAGTAGAACGTCAACGTGAACAATTTAAGCGTCTAGGTGTACGTGCAGATTGGGACAATCCATATATTACTTTAGAGCCAGCTTATGAAGCACAACAAATTAAAGTGTTTGGTGACATGGCGAAAAAAGGTTATATCTATAAAGGACAGAAACCAGTTTATTGGTCTCCAACGAGTGAGTCTGCTTTAGCAGAAGCTGAAATTGAATACCAAGATAAAAAATCAGCATCTATTTACGTAGCATTTCCTGTAAAAGACGGAAAGAACGTATTAGAAGGTGATGAGAAATTTATTATTTGGACAACAACACCTTGGACGTTACCTGCAAACTTAGGTATTTCTGTTCATCCAGAACTTGAATATAGCATTGTGAAAGTAAATGATGAAAAATATATTATTGCTTCTGAACTATTTGATACAGTTGCAAAAACGTTAGAGTGGGAAAATACTGAAGTTGTGAAAACAGTAAAAGGTAGCGAGCTTGAGTATACAGTTGCGAAGCATCCATTCTATGATCGTGACTCTTTAGTTATGCTAGGTGAGCACGTTACAACAGATGCTGGTACAGGTTGTGTTCATACAGCACCTGGACATGGGGAAGACGATTTCCTTGTTGGTAAGAAATATGGATTAGAAGTTCTTTGCCCAGTTGATGATAAAGGTGTATTAACAAGTGAAGCACCTGGATTTGAAGGCTTATTCTATGATAAAGCTAACAAACCAATTACGGAAAAATTAGAAGAAGTAGGCGCGTTACTAAAATTAACATTTATTACGCATTCATACCCACATGACTGGAGAACGAAAAAACCAATTATTTTCCGTGCAACAGCACAGTGGTTTGCATCTATTGAAGCATTCCGTAAAGAATTATTACAAGCTGTTGAAGAAACGAAATGGGTGCCAGCATGGGGTGAGACTCGTCTTCATAATATGGTTCGTGACCGTGGGGATTGGTGTATTTCTCGTCAACGTGCATGGGGTGTGCCAATTCCAGTATTTTATGCGGAAAATGGAGACCCGATTATTACAGATGAAACAATTAGCTATGTAGCAGATTTATTCCGTGAACACGGTTCTAACGTATGGTTCGAGCGTGAAGCGAAAGATCTATTACCAGAAGGATTTACACATCCAGGTAGCCCAAATGGTGAATTCCGAAAAGAAACAGACATTATGGATGTTTGGTTTGATTCAGGATCTTCTCACCAAGCGGTATTAGAAGAGCGTGATGACCTGCAACGCCCAGCAGATTTATATTTAGAAGGATCTGACCAATATCGCGGTTGGTTTAACTCTTCATTATCAACAGCTGTTGCTGTAACAGGTAAAGCACCGTATAAAGGTGTTCTAAGCCACGGTTTCGTACTAGATGGTGAAGGACGTAAAATGAGTAAGTCGATTGGAAACATCGTCGTACCGAAGAAAATTATGGATCAATTAGGCGGAGATATTTTACGCTTATGGGTATCTTCTGTTGACTACCAATCTGATGTACGTATTTCAGATGATATTTTAAAACAAGTAGCAGAAGTGTATCGTAAAATCCGTAATACATTCCGTTTCTTATTAGGTAACTTAGATGACTTTAATCCGAGTGAAAATACAGTGGTGGCAGCTGAGCTTCGTGAAGTGGACCGTTACATGCTAGTAAAATTAAATGACTTAATTACAAAAGTAAAAGAAGCGTATGAAGCATATGACTTTGCGGCAGTATATCATGCAATTCATAACTTCTGTACAATTGATTTAAGCTCATTCTATTTAGATTTTGCGAAAGACATTTTATACATTGAAGGTGCAAATCACCACGATCGTCGTGCGATTCAAACAGTGCTATATGATGTTCTTGTTGCATTAACAAAACTGGTAACGCCAATCTTACCTCATACAGCTGATGAAGTATGGCCATATGTTCCTGGTGCAGAAGAAGAAAGCGTACAGTTAACTAATATGCCAGAAGTTGTAGAAGTAGATGGTGCTGAAGCGTTAAAAACAAAATGGGATGCGTTTATGACGTTACGTGATGACGTATTAAAAGCTTTAGAAGTCGCTCGTAATGAAAAAGTAATTGGTAAGTCATTAAATGCAAGTATTACACTATATCCGACTGCAGAAATGAAAGCTATGTTAGAGTCTATTAGTGAAGACTTAAAGCAACTATTTATCGTTTCTGAGTATAAACTTGGTGGTATGATGGAAGAAGCGCCAGCAGATGCACCTAAGTATGAGCATACAGCGGTTGTTGTAGCTCAGGCAACAGGTGATACGTGTGAACGTTGTTGGGTTGTTTCAGAAACAATTGGTAAAGATGCAGAACATGAAACATTATGTGAGCGTTGTGCAACAGTTGTTAAAGAAAACTATGTGAAATAATAAAAAAAACTGACTGCTCGTAATAGCAGTCAGTTTTTTTATTGATGATATATTGAAATAATTTTCGCTCTCTTTCCTACGAAGGAAAAATGTGTGTGAGGTAAGCGTGGAAATTTCGGACACACTAATTGTACATTGCAGCTGGGAGGAATGTACACGTGAATGAAATTTATATGGAAATAAAAGAAGAATTACAATTGATGAGAAAAGAGTTGCAAGAGAGATTGGCTAAAGAAGTAATGCACACATATTATATGGAATTTGGGCAAGAGCTTGGATATGAAATAAAGGAAGAGACAAAGAAAAAATTGCTATTACATGATATAAAAGAGGATTTAAAAGATGTAGAACGTGCATTGTTTAAAATGGAAATAGATATGTACGGTATTTGTGAAGAAACTGGGAGAGTAATTTCGGTAAAACAAATGAAAACAATGCCAACTGCCCGTACGATTCATGAATTTTTCTATGAAAAGGTAAATGTATGAATACGCACAACGATATTATATTACCTTTTTTTAATTTATTTTATTCTTCTATAAAGGTTCATTGTGAAAAGATAGCAGCTATGCTAAAATTTTGAGGTACACTGTCTTTATGGGGGAAATGAAAATGATATATTATGTAATAGCGTTATTTGTCATTGCCATCGATCAAATATCGAAGTGGCTAATTGTAAAGAACATGGAATTGGGTACGAGCATTCCGATTATCGATAATGTATTATACATAACATCACATCGAAATAGAGGAGCTGCCTGGGGTATTTTAGAAAATAAAATGTGGTTCTTCTACATTATTACAGTCGTTTTCGTAGCATTTATCGTATTTTATATGAAAAAATATGCAAAAACGGACAAACTTCTAGGTATTTCATTAGGTCTAATTTTAGGCGGAGCAATTGGCAATTTTATTGATCGTGTATTTAGACAAGAAGTAGTGGATTTCATTCACGTGTATATTTTCTCGTACAACTATCCAGTATTCAATATAGCTGACTCAGCATTATGTATTGGAGTTGTATTAATTATTATTCAAACAGTATTAGAAGGAAAGAAAACGAAGGAGTAATTGAATGAGTGAAGTAGTACAAGTAACAGTTGCAGAAGAACAAAAAAGCGAGCGAATTGATAAATTCGTTGCAGGAATAAACAATGAATGGTCACGTTCACAAGTACAGCAATGGATTAAAGATGCTGTTGTGACAGTTAATGGGAAAGCAGTTAAAGGGAATTATAAAGTAAAAGAAAATGATGAAATTACAGTGACGATTCCTGAGCCAGAAGAGTTAGATATTCAACCGGAAGATATGAATTTAGAAATTTATTATGAAGATGCAGATGTACTCGTAGTAAATAAGCCACGTGGCATGGTTGTGCATCCAGCACCAGGGCACACAAGCGGCACGCTTGTAAACGGACTTATGCATCATTGTACAGATTTATCAGGTATTAACGGTGTAATGCGTCCAGGTATCGTACATCGTATTGATAAAGATACATCTGGACTGTTAATGGTTGCGAAAAATGATATGGCGCACGAATCACTTGTAAATCAACTTGTAGCAAAAACGGTAACGAGACGTTATAAAGCGATTGTACACGGTGTAATTCCACATGATAAAGGGACAATTGATGCTCCAATTGGTCGCGATAAGAAAGAACGTCAAAGTATGACAGTTGATGAAAATGGTAAGAACGCTGTTACGCATTTCCAAGTGTTAGAGCGATTTAAAGATTTCACACTTGTAGAATGCCGCTTAGAAACGGGACGTACGCACCAAATTCGTGTGCATATGAAATATATTGGTTATCCACTTGCAGGGGATCCGAAGTATGGTCCGAAGAAAACATTAGATATGAATGGGCAAGCACTTCACGCAGGTATTTTAGGTTTCGAACACCCTCGTACTGGTGAATATATTGAGTTTGAGGCACCGATTCCAAAAGTGTTTGAAGAAGCACTAAATATTTTACGAAAATAGTATTGACAAATCATAAGAAAACTGAGATACTGACAACAGTTAAATAATGATCCTTTAACACAGCCCCGTGAGGTTGAGAAGGTAACGGTTTGAAATACTTAGGGTATGCTGTACCCTTTTTTCAAAAGTCCTCTCGCACACGCTGAGAGGACTTTTTTTATACCATTACTCTCACGCAAGAAAAAAAGCTTGGAGGTGTAGAGCATGCAAGAGAAAGCTGTCGTTTTAGATGACCAAATGATTCGCCGCGCTTTAACACGAATTAGTCATGAAATCGTGGAACGAAATAAAGGTGTCGATAATTGTGTTCTTGTCGGAATTAAAACACGTGGAATTTTTATTGCACAACGTTTGGCAGAACGAATTGGTCAAATTGAAGGAAAAGAGATGGAAGTAGGAGAGTTAGATATTACGTTATATCGTGATGATTTGACACTACAATCGAAAAATAAAGAACCACTTGTAAAAGGTTCTGATATCCCTGTAGATATTACGAAGAAAAAAGTTATCCTTGTGGATGATGTATTATATACAGGAAGAACAGTTCGAGCAGCAATGGATGCTCTTATGGATTTAGGTAGACCATCGCAAATCCAACTGGCTGTTCTTGTTGATAGAGGACATCGTGAATTACCAATTCGCGCTGATTATGTAGGAAAAAACATTCCAACATCTAGTGAAGAGCGTATCGAAGTTGATTTGCAAGAGACAGATCAACAAGATCGAGTAAGCATATACGATAAGTAAAGCCCTTTTAAATGTAGTCCTGTGAGGCTGCCAAAGGGTCTTGGCTTTCATATGTCAAATTTGGCATACGAAAGTATAGGACTCTTTGTGCACAGGCACAAAGAGTTTTTTTATTGCAAAGATTATAACTGAAGGAGGATGTAACAATGGAACAAAAGCCAGTGTTAGACATTCATGAAGTACCGAAACCGGGAAAATGGTTATTATTAAGTATACAACATTTGTTCGCGATGTTTGGATCAACAGTGCTTGTTCCGTTTTTAACAGGACTGAATCCATCAGTAGCTTTAATATCAAGTGGATTAGGAACGCTAGCGTTTCTTCTTATAACGAAAGGTCAAGTACCAGCATATTTAGGATCATCATTCGCCTTTATTGCACCAATTATTACAGCAAAAACAGCAGGTGGACCTGGAGCAGCAATGCTTGGTGGTTTGCTAGCGGGACTTGTGTACATCTTAATCTCAATCGGAATTAAGAAATCTGGGTCAGAGTGGATTATGAAATTACTTCCGCCAATCGTAGTTGGACCAGTCGTAATGGTAATCGGTTTAGCTTTAGCACATACAGCGGTTAACATGGCGATGAACGGTGCGGATGGTAAGTATAGCATTACACACTTTTCAGTAGCACTAGTAACTTTAGCAATTACAATCATTTGCTCCATATTCGGAAGAGGATTTTTCAGCATCATACCAGTGTTACTTGGAATCATCGGCGGGTATATCTTCGCTTACTTCCAAGGGCTAGTAGATTTAAAGCCGGTAGCTGAGGCAAAATGGTTTACTGTACCAGATTTCACAGTACCGTTTGTAACATATACTCCGGAGTTCTCATGGAAGATTGTACTTTTAATGGTACCAGTAGCACTAGTAACAATTTCAGAACATATCGGACATCAAATTGTACTTGGAAATGTTATTAAAAGAGATTTAATTGAAAAACCAGGTTTACATCGTTCAATCTTCGGTGATGGAGTAGCAACATTGATCGCGTCACTAATAGGTGGACCACCGAATACAACGTATGGTGAAAATATCGGTGTGCTAGCAATTACGAGAGCATACAGTGTATACTTATTCATCGGTTCAGCAGTGTTCGCAATCATGTTTGGATTTATCGGGAAGATTTCAGCACTGATTCACTCGATTCCAACACCGGTTATGGGTGGCGTATCAATCTTGCTCTTCGGTGTAATCGCATCAAGTGGTTTACGTATGATGGTAGACGATAAAACAGACTTAGGTGACAAACGAAACCTAATGATTGCATCAGTCATACTAGTAATTGGTATTGGCGGAGCGGTACTCCATGTAGGTGAATCGTTCCAAGTAGAAGGTATGGCGCTTGCAGCAATTGTAGGTGTACTATTAAATCTACTATTACCAGAAATGAAACAAACAAAACAATCTAAGCAGATTGCTTCATAAAAACAACCTTTTAATTCAGTCCTGTGAGACAGAAAAGGGTGGCTTCTTCCTTGCACCCTAGTCTCACATGGCTAGGGTATTTTTATGCAGTTATTGTTATATAAATACAGAAGTGTTATCATAAAAATCAGAAAGATGAGGGATGACGATGAGCCATTTGTTAACGATGAGTGAATTATCGGAACAAGAAATTTCAGAAATCCTAAAAGACGCAGAAGATTTTGCGAATGGAAAAGAGAGAAAAACGACAGAGCAAATATTTGTTGCGAACTTGTTCTTTGAGAATAGTACGAGAACGAGATTTAGCTTCGAAGTTGCTGAGAAGAGATTAGGACTTGATGTATTAAACTTTTCAGCAGATTCATCTAGCGTACAAAAAGGAGAAACTTTATACGATACGATAAAGACACTAGAATCAATCGGAACAAAAGCGGTAGTCATCCGCCATGAGCAAGATCGCTACTTTGATGAGCTGAAAGATCAAGTAAACATTCCAATCTTGAACGCTGGAGATGGATGTGGAAATCATCCAACGCAATGTCTGCTCGACCTTCTAACAATCAAACAAGAGTTTGGAAGATTTGAAGGTTTGAAGATTGCAATAGTTGGAGATGTTCGTCATAGCCGAGTAGCACGTTCTAATGCAGAAGCATTAGCAAAACTGGGCGCGACAATTTACTTTGCAAGCCCAGAAGAGTGGAAAGATGAAGATAACACATTTGGAACATACAAAGCATTAGATGAACTTGTTCCAGAAGTGGATGTGATGATGTTACTTCGTGTACAACACGAGCGTCATGACCATTATGAAACAGACATTATGAAAGAGTATCATGAGAAACACGGATTAACAGTTGAAAGAGAAAAACGTATGAAAGAAGGAAGCATTATTATGCATCCAGCCCCTGTAAACCGTGATGTTGAAATTGCGAGTGAACTTGTTGAGTGTGAACGCTCACGCATATTTAAGCAAATGGAAAACGGGGTCTACGTAAGAATGGCTGTACTAAAACGCGCATTACCAAATGTATTAGGAGGAATGAAACATGAATTATTTGTTTAAAAACGGTCGTTATATGAATGAAGAAGGAAAAATTGTAGCAACAGATCTTCTCGTACAAGACGGTAAAATTGCGAAAGTAGCAGAAAATATTACGGCAGATAATGCTGAAGTAATCGATGTGAACGGGAAGTTAATCGCACCTGGATTAGTAGATGTACACGTACATCTTCGTGAACCAGGTGGTGAACATAAAGAAACAATTGAAACAGGCACATTAGCAGCAGCAAAAGGTGGATTTACTACAATTTGTGCAATGCCAAATACACGCCCAGTACCAGATTGTAAAGAACATATGGAAGACCTGCAAAAACGTATTAAAGAAAAAGCGCATGTTAATGTACTACCGTACGGAGCAATTACAGTACGCCAAGCAGGTTCTGAAATGACAGATTTCGAAACGTTAAAAGAACTTGGGGCATTTGCTTTCACTGATGACGGTGTAGGCGTACAAGATGCGAGCATGATGTTAGCTGCTATGAAGCGTGCAGCGAAATTGAATATGGCAGTAGTTGCGCACTGTGAAGAGAATACACTTATTAATAAAGGTTGTGTACATGAAGGGAAGTTTTCTGAGAAACACGGACTAAACGGCATCCCATCAGTATGTGAATCTGTACATATTGCAAGGGATATACTGCTTGCTGAAGCGGCAGATTGTCACTATCACGTATGTCACGTAAGTACGAAAGGATCTGTACGTGTAATCCGTGATGCAAAACGTGCTGGAATTAAAGTAACAGCAGAAGTAACACCGCATCACTTAGTGTTATGTGAAGATGATATCCCATCAGCTGATCCTAACTTTAAAATGAACCCACCGCTTCGTGGAAAAGAAGATCATGAAGCGTTAATTGAAGGGCTATTAGATGGAACGATCGATATGATCGCAACTGACCATGCACCACATACAGCGGAAGAGAAAGCACAAGGAATTGAAAGAGCACCATTCGGAATTACTGGTTTTGAAACAGCATTCCCACTTTTATATACGAACCTTGTGAAAAAAGGAATCATTACATTAGAGCAACTAATTCAATTCTTAACAGAAAAACCAGCTGACACATTCAGTTTAGAAGCAGGGCGCTTAACAGAAGGTAGAACAGCTGATATTACAATTATCGATTTAGAACAAGAAGAAGAGATTGATCCAACAACATTCTTATCAAAAGGAAAAAACACGCCATTCGCAGGCTGGAAATGCCAAGGTTGGCCGGTTATGACAATCGTTGGTGGTAAGATCGCATGGCAAAAGGAGAGTGCATTAGTATGAAAAGACAACTTATCTTAGAAGATGGAACAGTATTAATTGGAAAAGGTTTCGGAGGAGAAATCGAAAAGTCAGGTGAGGTTGTATTTACAACTGGAATGACTGGATATCAAGAAACATTATCTGATCCATCATACTGCGGTCAAATTGTAACATTTACTTACCCATTAATCGGAAACTACGGCATTAATCGTGATGATTTCGAATCAATTCATCCATCTGTAAATGGTTTAATCGTAAACGAAATTTGTGATCACCCATCAAACTTCCGTAATGAAATTTCGTTAAATGATTACTTAAAAGAAAGAAACATCCCAGGATTAGCAGGAATTGATACGAGAAAATTAACAAGAAAAATTCGTCAATACGGTACATTACGCGGACGTCTATGTAACATGGATGTAGATGTAGAATACATCGTGAGTCAATTAAAAGCGACAGTATTTACAGATCATGTAAAACGCGTATCAACAAAAGATCCATACCCAAGCCCAGGCCGTGGTCATCGAGTTGTACTTGTAGACTTCGGAATGAAACATGGTATTTTAAGAGAATTAAATAAGCGTGACTGTGATGTAATTGTAGTACCTTACAATACAACAGCAGAAGAGATTTTACGCCTTAGCCCAGATGGAATTATGTTAAGTAATGGACCTGGGGATCCAAAAGATGTACCAGAAGCAATTGAAATGTTAAAAGAAATCATCGGTAAAGTTCCTTTATTCGGGATTTGCTTAGGACATCAATTATTCGCTCTAGCATCTGGTGCGAATACAAGTAAGTTGAAATTCGGTCACCGTGGTTTAAATCACCCAGTAAAACACCTTGCAACTGGAAAAGTAGCAATTACATCTCAAAACCATGGTTACGCAGTAGAAGAAGAGTCAGTTAAAAATACAAATCTTGAAATTACGCATGTTGCTTTAAACGACGGAACAGTAGAGGGTCTTCGTCATAAGAAGTTCCCTGCATTTACAGTACAATACCATCCAGAAGCTTCAGCAGGACCAGAAGATGCAAATGATTTATTCGAAGATTTCTTAGCAATGATTGAAAACTTCAAGAAAGAAGGGGAAGAGTTATGCCAAAACGCCTAGACATTAACACAATTTTAGTAATCGGATCAGGACCAATTGTAATTGGGCAAGCAGCAGAGTTTGATTACTCTGGTACACAAGCTTGTCAATCTCTTAGAGAAGAAGGTTACAAAGTAATCCTTGTTAACTCTAACCCAGCAACAATTATGACAGATACTGCAACAGCAGATAAAGTATATATAGAACCATTAACATTAGAATTCGTAAGCCGTATCATTCGTAAAGAACGTCCAGATGCAATCCTACCAACATTAGGTGGTCAAACAGGGTTGAATATGGCTGTTGAACTTGCGAAATCAGGCATACTTGAAGAGTGCGGAGTTGAAATTTTAGGAACAAAATTATCAGCAATCGAGCAAGCGGAGGATCGTGATTTATTCCGTACATTAATGCAGGAATTAAATGAACCAATTCCATCTAGCACCATTATTCATACGCTAGAAGAAGCACATGAATTTGTAAAAGAAATTGGTTATCCAGTTATTGTTCGCCCAGCATTTACAATGGGGGGAACAGGTGGCGGAATCTGTAGTAATGAAGAAGAACTAATTGAAATCGTATCAGGTGGATTAAAACATAGTCCAGTAACACAATGTTTATTAGAAAAGAGCATTGCTGGTTGTAAGGAAATTGAATATGAAGTAATGCGTGATTCGAATGATAACGCGATTGTAGTATGTAATATGGAAAATATCGATCCAGTTGGGGTTCACACAGGTGATTCTATCGTTGTAGCACCGAGCCAAACATTAAGTGACCGTGAGTATCAAATGTTACGAAATACTTCATTAAGAATTATTCGCGCATTAGGAATTGAAGGTGGATGTAACGTTCAGCTTGCACTTGATCCACATAGCTTCCAATACTATGTAATCGAAGTAAACCCGCGTGTAAGTCGTTCGTCTGCACTAGCATCTAAAGCAACTGGATATCCAATTGCGAAGCTAGCGGCGAAAATTGCAGTCGGTTTAACATTAGATGAAATTGTAAACCCAGTAACACAAAAAACATACGCTTGCTTCGAGCCAGCATTAGACTATGTTGTTTCAAAAATTCCACGTTGGCCATTTGATAAGTTTGAATCAGCAAACAGAACACTTGGTACACAGATGAAGGCAACGGGTGAAGTTATGTCAATCGGACGTAACTTAGAACAATCATTATTAAAAGCGGTTCGTTCTTTAGAACTTGGTAGCTATCACTTAGAATTAGATCACTTAAAAGAACTTGACAAAGAAACAATGAAAAAACGCATTATTAAAGCCGATGATGAGAGACTGTTTATTGTAGCAGAAGCAATTCGTCAAGGTGTAACGAAAGAAGAAATCAACGAATGGTGTGAAATGGACTTCTTCTTCTTACAAAAAGTTGAAAACATCGTAAACATGGAACGCAAAGTAAAAGAAAATGTAGGAAATATGGAAGTATTACAATCTGCGAAAGAAATGGGCTTCAGTGACCATTACATCGCAGCTGCTTGGAACAAAACAGAGCGTGAAATTTACGATATGCGTAAAGAAAGCAATATGACTCCTGTTTATAAAATGGTAGATACTTGTGCGGCAGAGTTTGAATCTGCAACACCATACTACTACAGCACATATGGTGACGAGAATGAATCGATTGTAACAGATCGTAAGAGTGTAGTTGTACTAGGATCTGGTCCAATCCGTATTGGTCAAGGTGTTGAGTTTGACTATGCAACAGTTCACTCTGTATGGGCAATTAAAGAAGCTGGATATGAGGCAATCATTGTTAATAACAACCCAGAAACAGTTTCAACAGACTTCAGTATTTCTGACAAATTATACTTTGAACCACTAACAATCGAAGATGTAATGCACATTATCGATTTAGAAAAGCCAGAAGGTGTTATCGTTCAGTTCGGTGGACAAACGGCAATTAACTTAGCTGCTAAATTAGAAGAACACGGTGTGAAAATCTTAGGAACATCACTTGAAGATTTAGACCGTGCAGAAGATCGTGATAAGTTTGAAGCAGCGTTAACGCAGCTTGGTATCCCACAACCAGTTGGTAAAACAGCAACGACTGTAGAGCAAGCGGTAGCAATCGCTGACAAAATTGGTTACCCAGTATTAGTAAGACCATCTTACGTACTTGGTGGACGTGCGATGGAAATTGTATATCGTCAAGAAGAACTGCTGCACTATATGAAGAACGCAGTTAAAGTTCATGCGGATCACCCAGTATTAATTGACCGCTACATGGTTGGTAAAGAAATTGAAGTAGATGCAATCTCAGACGGTGAAAATGTATTCATTCCAGGTATTATGGAACATATTGAACGCGCTGGAGTTCACTCTGGGGATTCAATTGGAGTATATCCACCACAAAGCTTATCTAAAAAACTAAAAGAACAAATTATTGAACATACAATTGCACTTGGACGAGGATTAAATATTGTTGGATTACTAAATATCCAGTTTGTAGTATTCAAAGATGAAGTGTATGTAATTGAAGTAAATCCACGTGCGAGCCGTACAGTACCATTCTTAAGTAAAATTACAGGCGTACCGATGGCGAATGTTGCAACGAAAGTTATTTTAGGTCAAAACCTTGTAGAACAAGGATATGGAACTGGCTATCACCCAGAAGAGAAGGAAGTGTATGTAAAAGCTCCAGTATTCTCATTTGCGAAACTACGCTCAGTTGATACAACATTAGGGCCTGAAATGAAATCAACAGGTGAAGTAATGGGTAAAGACTTAACGCTTGAAAAAGCATTATACAAAGGGCTAGTTGCTTCTGGAATTAACATTCCAACGCACGGATCAGTAATCATTACTGTAGCTGATAAAGACAAAGAAGAAGCGCTGGAAATTGCAAAACGTTTCCACGAAATCGGCTATAACTTATTAGCAACAGCTGGAACAGCACAATCGTTAGCAGAGCAAAATATTCCAGTGCAAGTTGTAAACAAAATTGATTCTGAAGAATACAACTTACTTGATATTATCCGTCAAGGAAAAGCACAGTTTGTAATCAATACATTAACAAAAGGAAAACAACCAGCGCGTGATGGTTTCCGCATTCGCCGTGAATCAGTAGAAAATGGTGTGGCTTGCTTAACATCACTTGATACAACGAGAGCAATCTTGAGAGTACTAGAATCTATGACATTCTCAGCTCATTCAATGAAAGAAATTACGCAAACGAAGCGTCACGAGGTGGTACATGCATGATGCAAAAGCAAAATATGATCGTCGTTAACCAAAAAGAAATCGCAAAAAACATTTACGAATTAGTGCTTCAAGGGGATCTGGTGCAGCAAATGAACGATCCAGGGCAGTTTGTACACATAAAGGTAGCAGAGGGCATTACGCCCCTTCTGCGCCGCCCAATTAGTATTTGTAATGTCGATCAAGACAAGAACGAATTTACAATGCTATATCGTGCGGAAGGACAAGGAACAAAAACATTAGCAAAAAGAAAACAAGGTGAACTTGTAGATGTGTTAGGACCACTTGGTCATGGATTTCCTGTAGAAGAAGCGGAAGCTGGACAAACGGCTTTATTAGTAGGCGGGGGAATTGGTGTACCACCACTATATGAATTGTCGCAGCGTCTTGTAGCAAAGGGAGTACGCGTTATTCACATCTTAGGTTTTCAAACGAAAGATGTTGTCTTCTATGAAGAGAAATTCGCAGAGCTTGGTGATACGTATGTTGCAACAGTTGATGGTACGCACGGTACGAAAGGGTTTGTAACAGATGTAATTGATAGCTATGGAATTGACTTTGACATTCTATACTCATGTGGACCTTTAGCGATGCTTCGTGCATTAGAAGGACGCTATAAAGAGAGAAAAGCCTACATTTCATTAGAAGAACGTATGGGCTGTGGCATCGGAGCATGTTTCGCATGTGTATGCCATTTGCAAGCAGATCCGAGTGGACATTCTTACAAGAAGGTGTGTAGCGACGGACCAGTATTTCCAATCGGGGAGGTTGTACTATGAACAGATTGCAAGTTGAATTACCAGGGTTATCATTAAAAAATCCAATCATCCCAGCATCTGGTTGCTTCGGATTTGGTCGTGAGTATGCACAATTCTATGATTTAAGTGTACTTGGATCAATTATGATTAAAGCGACGACAGAACAACCTCGTTATGGAAACCCAACGCCTCGTGTTGCTGAAACACCAGGCGGAATGCTAAATGCAATTGGGCTTCAAAATCCTGGGTTAGAAAAGGTAATGAATTCTGAATTACCTTTTCTCGAGCAATTTGATCTTCCGATTATTGCAAATGTTGCTGGTTCACAAGCTGAGGATTACGTAGCGGTTGCGAAGGAAATTTCAAAAGCACCAAATGTTCATGCGCTAGAATTAAATATTTCTTGTCCAAACGTAAAAACGGGTGGTATCGCTTTTGGTACAAATCCTGAAATTGCTGCTGATTTAACGAAGCGAGTAAAAGAGGTTTCTGAAGTGCCGGTATATGTGAAATTGTCACCGAACGTGGCAAACATTGTGGAGATTGCAAAAGCAATTGAAAATGCAGGTGCGGACGGTTTAACGATGATTAATACATTGCTTGGTATGCGTCTAGATTTAAAAACTGCAAAACCAATTTTAGCAAACCGTACGGGCGGACTATCAGGGCCTGCGATTAAGCCAGTAGCAATTCGTATGGTACATGAAGTAAGTCAAGCGGTTAACATTCCGATTATCGGAATGGGTGGTATTGAAACTGCGGAAGATGTAATTGAATTCTTCTACGCTGGCGCAAGCGCAGTTGCAGTAGGGACAGCGAACTTTATTGATCCGTTCGTTTGTCCAACGATCATTGAAGAGTTACCTGCATTACTAGATGAGCTAGGATTTGACCACATTTCGGAATGTCAAGGAAGGAGCTGGAAGCAAACATGTCACAGTCGTTAATCGTTGCACTGGATTTTCCAGGTAAGAAAGAGGTAGAACAATTTTTACATCACTTTGAAGGGGAAGAGTTATTTGTCAAAGTTGGTATGGAGTTGTTTTATAAAGAGGGATCTGCAATTATTACGTACTTAAAGGAAAAAGGACATAAAATCTTTCTAGATTTAAAGCTTCATGATATTCCGAATACAGTAAAAAGCGCTATGCGCAGCCTAGCTAGTCTAGATGTTGATATGGTAAATGTTCATGCTGCTGGGGGAAGCAGTATGATGAAAGCTGCGATCGAGGGATTAGAGGAAGGTAAGCAAGAAGGAAAAGAGAGACCGATTTGTATTGCAGTTACACAACTAACAAGCACTTCGGAAGCTATGATGAAAAAAGAGATTGGTATTGAGAAAACGTTAGAAGAAGCGGTTGCTCATTATGCCAAATTAACGAAAGAAAGTGGACTTGATGGAGTTGTTTGTTCAACACTTGAAGTACCAAAATTACGTGAAGTATGCGGGGAAACATTTGTAACAGTAACACCGGGGATTCGTCTTGCAAGTGATGATGTGAATGACCAAGTGCGCGTTGCAACACCGAAACGTGCGAGGGAACTTGGTTCAAGCTACATCGTAGTTGGACGTAGTATTACAAAAGCAGAAAATCCGCTTGAAGCGTATAAAACAGTAAAACAACAGTGGGAAGGTGTAACAGTATGAAAAAAGAAATCGCATCGCATTTATTAGAAATTGGAGCAGTATTTTTACAACCGAATGATCCATTCACTTGGTCTTCTGGTATGAAATCACCAATTTATTGTGATAATCGTTTAACTTTATCTTATCCAAAAGTACGCCAAGCGATTGCAGCTGGATTAGAAGAGTTAATTAAAGAGCACTTCCCAACTGTAGAAGTTATTGCAGGAACAGCAACTGCTGGTATTGCGCACGCTGCATGGGTAAGTGATCGTATGGATTTACCAATGTGCTACGTACGTAGTAAAGCAAAAGGACACGGTAAAGGGAACCAAATCGAAGGAAAAGCTGAAAAAGGTCAAAAAGTAGTTGTAGTAGAAGATTTAATTTCAACTGGTGGTAGTGCAATTACATGTGTAGAAGCACTTCGCGAAGCTGGTTGTGAAGTATTAGGAATCGTATCAATCTTCACATACGAGCTTGAGTCAGGAAAAGAGAAACTAGAAGCAGCAAACGTAGCATCATATTCTTTAAGTGATTACAGTGCATTAACTGAAGTTGCAGCAGAAAAAGGTATGATCGGACAAGCTGAAACGAAAAAATTACAAGAGTGGCGTAAAAATCCAGCTGACGAGGCTTGGGTTACAGCGTAACACGAAAAAAGACGACTGCGGGGGGAAACGCGGTCGTTTTTTTTATATCATTGTTAAAATTTCATGTAAAGAGCATATAGTAGGAACATCGCACTTGAGCTGCGAGTTATCCCGATTTAACCATATCCCTTGCATGCCAGCTATTGTACTACTAATTGCATCTGTTTCTAATCGATCGCCAATATAATAGCAATCTTTTAGTTCAAAATTAGATTGTAATCCGGCCATTTGAAAAATTGCTGGATCGGGTTTTGAAATCCCGATTTTACTAGAAGTAAAAATATAGCTGAAATATTGTAGAATATTTAAAGCGGTCAACTTTTCAATTTGTTGTTCATAATCGCCGTTACTAATGATACCTAATGAATATCCTTTTTGCTTTAAGGATTGTAATGTATATAGTACATCTTCAAATGCAATCCAGTTTATTTTATACAGTTCGATATATTGATTGAATCTTTGCATAGATTCCTTAAGTGATAAATGTACTTCATATGCTTTAAATAAATGATACATTCGCAATGCTTGTTGCTCATGGAAGGATAATTGATTGGATAAAAATTTATTGAAATATTGTTCGGATAATTCATGCCACAGTTTCGTAGCCTCTAATTCGTTTCCTAGAAAAATATCATTATACTTCTGGAAGAAATGTAAAATGCCATTTCTCTCAGCGGCGTCATAATCAAGTAGAGTTCCATCGATATCAAAGAAAATCATATTACAATCTCCTTACTAATAATTACTTATTGCTTTCTGCAACTTCATATCCTCTCACAAATAATAGAGTCATATAAGAAACGATAAATGAGAAGATGCTGTACATGCCAACCCAAAAGAAAAATTTTGGAGTAAAGGCGATAACACCTATTATTAAAAAACTAGCAAACGTTACAATTGGCATTACGTAATACATTCTCGTTCTACGTGTTCCAATTATTGAAACAATAAAGATAAGTAATGGACAAATTAATAAGAAGAAAATCAATTCATTCATAGTTATGTCCCCTTTTTTAGTAGAAGTTATTTGGTTCTCATAAACGTTTTGAATAATTGCTCTCCTAAAATAATTTCGCTAAGTGACAAAAAACACCTTTTGAAAGTCGTATCTTTTCTAAGAATAAAAAAAGTAATGATAGTGAGTAAACAAAAAAATATTTGCTAACGAATAGAAATAAATAAAAAAGTGCTACCTTATTCGGTGGCACTTTTTTACTTTACTGAATGAGATTTTTGCATCTTTTTAATTAATCGAATTTGTCCACGGTGATTGATTTCATCTTCAAATACGTGAAGCTTTAACAAGGAATAACAATTAGTTCCCTATTTGCTTTTGTAATAACTTCATAACCGTCTTTTGTAATGACAATATCATCTTCAATTCTACAACCGCCCCAGTTTGGTATGTAAATACCTGGTTCAACTGTAACAACCATCCCCTCTACTAAAGTAGCTGTACTTTCTTGGGATAGGCGAAGAGGCTCATGTATTTCTAGACCAAGGCCATGACCGGTAGAGTGGCCAAAATATTGACCATATCCGTGTTCTGTAATGTAGTTTCTTGTTATATCATCGATACTTTTCGCAGCTTCTCCAGGTTTAATTGCTTCAGTTCCACGTTTTAATGCTTCTAGCACAACATTATATATTTTTTTGAATTCTTCTGATGGCTCGCCGATTGCTACAGTACGTGTAATATCGGAACAATATCCATTATAAAGGGCACCGAAATCTAATGTAACGATATCGCCGCGCTCGATTATTTTATTTGATGCGACTCCGTGGGGGAGAGAAGAACGAACACCAGAAGCCACAATGATTTGAAATGATGAGGATGTAGCTCCTTTTTTTCGCATGAAAAATTCTAATTCATCTCGGACATCAGTCTCACTTATTCCTGGCTTTAGAAATTGAAGGATGTGGTGAAATGCTTCGTCAGCAATATGAGCTGCAAATTTCATTATCTCTATTTCGGGAGTGTCTTTAATAATACGAATATCTTCGATGATTTCACACACCTGAACTATTTCCGCATGTATATATTTTTGTAAGTTCTTATATTGTTGTAGAGTCATGTTATTTTCTTCAATTCCAAGTTTTTGAATGTTTAATTTCGATACTTGATTTGCAATTTCTTCTTCTAAATTTCCTTTATGCATAATAATTTCGGCTTCTTTTATTTGTGATTTCGCCTGATCTACATAGCGAAAGTCGGTTATAAAAATAGCTTTATCCGCAGAGATTAAGACGACGCCAGCGCTACCTGTAAAGCCTGTTGCATATTGACGATTTTCTTTTTTTGTAATAAGTAATCCATCAATTCCGTAGTTATGCAGTTGTTTTTGTATTTTATTAATTCTTAAAGTCATGTTAATGCCCCCTTTTCACAGTATTGAATAAAGCAAGTAGCGTGCCAAAATATATATTTAGAGAAAAGATAGTGGGAATTGCATATATTTTAGAGAAGGTAAGAAATGTAGCCCACTATTTGTGGAAGGTGGGCTGCTCGTGAAATACAGATTGCTTCAATTATCAGTGGGGGAATGAAAAATACATCGATTCAAGATTCACTTTCTTTACACACTGTAAAAAAATTTATACAAATACGAAATAGCGCGTCAAATTTTTTTGACAATATTGAAGTTAGGAAAGAAAAGTATAAGTGATTTTTAGATTATATATTTGGAAAAGTAGTATGCTCCCTGTTTTATTTGAATATAAAATTTAATATATAAATAGATGATGATTATTGATATAATAGGTAATTGTTGGATTTCTCTCGAAGATAGGAATGCGTAACGAATATAAATGAATAAGGAATGTGAGTACATGAAGAAATTAAGTAAATTAATGTTATTCTGTTTAGCGACTAGTATGCTTGTTGTAACAGGCTGTGAAAAAAGTAATAACAACGTTCAACTCAATGAAAAAGTTGATCAGCTGGATGAAGCGCCAGAGGTGACAGAGAAAGAAGCTAAAAAGATCGTAAGAAAGAGTGTAGATGAAATTGCAAACTCTTTTAGTGAAATGGAAAAAGAAAATGGATGGAGTCGAAATAATCCTGGAGATTTGGATACAGCTAAAAAAGGGGTTAAGGGATTAGTTTCAAATAAGTTTGTAGAGAATCAGCTTCCTGGATTACTTGATACATTTAATAGGTCAAGAGAAACGGATATGTTGCCATTTCCTATTCATATTGAGCCAGAAGTGAGGCTAACTTATTCGCAGAAAAATGATGTTTTAAAGATTGAGACACTCACCCTTGCAAATGATATGGGGAATGAAGCGGAGACGTGGGAATTTATTTTAGTTTATAAAGATGGAAAATGGTTAATGGATAGATGGTCATCAAATACTCCAGCAGATTTAAAGTTAACTAAAGAAGAAGCTAACGAACTTCTTAGAGTACAAGGTTTCAAGAATGTCTCTTTTGTTAGAGAAGAGAATAGTGGCGATAAGAAATATATTTTTAAAGAAAGTAACGGAGTAGTTGCTGTGGACGCCCAAACATCTGTTATTACATACAATGTAGATGATAAAAAACAAGAAAAGATAACGAAAGAAGATGTTATTCAAGAACAAGAAACAGCTAAGAGAAATGATTCCAGTACGTATACTAGCTCAAAAGAAGAGAAGCAGCTCAAAAAAGAATCTTCTTCAGCATTAGGTAAAACTAAGGTTCTAAATGAGTTAGCAGCTCTAGAAAATCAAGAAAAACATACGAACGTTATGACAACAAACGATATAGTAAATGAAATAGAAGGAAATTATCAATTGTGGGATAGTAAATTAAATGAAATTTACAACACATTAAAAAATACTATGTCCCCTGATGCATTTCATTCGTTAAAAACGAAACAAATTGCGTGGGTTAAAGAAAAAGAAAGTAAAGTTAAAGCAATTGGTACTGATCCAAACAATGGAACGATGAGACGTATAGAAGCTTCAGAGGAGAAATATAAGATGACAAAAGAAAGATGTTACGAATTAGTTAATGGATATATGAACTAAACTAAAAACATAAAAAAATGCGTTGCTTACAAGCAACGCATTTTTAAGTATTTACGCTTTTAATTTCATTACTGTGTCGGCATCTGGCGTTACATATATTGTTTGTTGATTATCATATGTAACAAATCCCAGTTTTGCACCACTCGGTTTTTTGACATGGCGTATTTTTGTGAAATCTACAGGAACAGAGCTAGAATCTTTTGCTTTACTGAAATAAGCGGCTATTTTAGCAGCTTCTAGTAAAGTTTCTTCAGCAGGCTCCAAAGAACGAATGACAACGTGAGACCCAGGTATGTCTTTCGTATGTAACCAAATCTCATCACGACGAGCGAATTTCGTTGTTAAATAATCATTTTGTTTATTATTTTTACCGACGAAAATTTCTGTGCCATCACTAGCCAAATATTTATCCAATATTGGTTTAGTTGGTTTTTTCTTTGCATTCTTCGTCTTACGACTACGCACATAACCTTCTTCAGCTAGTTCCTCACGAATTTCTTCAATGTCTTTTGAAGAAGCAGCTTCCATTTGTTGCAGTAAGCTATCAAAATAAAGAATTTCTTCATTTGTTTTTTCGATTTGTTCTTCTACAATAGCAACCGAATTTTTCGCTTTTTGGTACTTTTGGAAATAGCGCTGTGCATTTTCAGATGGTGTTTTTAAAGGATCTAATGTGATTTTTACAGTTCCACTATTTTCGTCGTAATAGTTAACAACTTCAATATCTTTATCCCCTTTTTTCAAAGCATACATATTGGCTGTAAGTAGCTCTCCAAATAATTGATATTTATCTGCTTTTCCAGCGTCTTGTAATGTTTTTTCTAGTTTAATTAGCTTCTTTTCATTTTTTGACTTTTCATTTTGCATAAATCGCTCTAAATCGTGAGCTTGTTGTTTTACACGATCGCGCTCTGCTTTACCAAAGAAGAAACGATCCAACAATTCACTAACAGACGAAAATGTTTTTTCATTTCCTTGCAAGTGAGAAAGAGGGAATAGGTAAAAGAACTCTTTTCCATTTGCAGTTATCATTGTTGGCACGTACTGATGCGTTAGTAGTGGTTTTTGCAAGATGAAGAAAGCTTCAGATAATGCTTTTTCATTTACCATACCTGCTTTTTTCACAACTTCTTTTGCAAAGAGTGGGGAAATCCCCATAAAAGCTCCGACAAGCTGTTTATCCATATTTCCAGATAAAAAGTCTAGTGGTCTAATAAAATCATCCGCATTTTCAATGTGCAGTGGGTTGATTTTATGTTGGGCTGGTGGTGCAACATATTCAGCTCCCGCATATACAGTTCGATGACGGTTTACGGCTAAAGAAACGTGTTTTAAGCTATCTAAAATAACATTTGTTTTCGTATCTACTAAGATAATGTTACTGTGTCGTCCCATTATTTCGATTACTAATGTTTTTAAAGATTCGTCTCCGATTTCATTACGACTGCGAACTGTAATTTGAATAATACGTTCCAAGTCAATTTGTTCAATTTTTTCAATAAACCCACCTTCTAAATGTTTGCGAAGAAGCATACAAAACATCGGCGGTATCGCTGGTGAATCATAGTTTTGATTCGTTAAGTGCATACGCGCATATGTAGGATGAGATGAAAGAATCAGCTTTTGGTTTTTTCCGTTTGCTCGAATATGTAATAAAATTTCATATTTTGAGGGTTGATATATTTTTGAAATTCTTCCTGTTTGAAGAGAATTTGCAATTTCATGTGTAATCGCTCTTGTGAATAATCCATCGAATGCCATGAATGAACACTCCTTTCTAACTAAAAGTTAATTATAGCATTTTTTTGGACGAGGCTGAATAAGCTTTCATTAGAGTATGTCTGGAATCAGGAGGTCGATGGCAGAATGAACTGGTATGAAATGCGTGCACATGAAGTGGAGGAAAGAACGAATACGAATGTGGAGGTAGGTCTTACAGAGCAAGAAGCAGAGGGGCGATTAAAGAAATTTGGTACAAATGAATTGGAAGAAGCAAAGCGCCCTTCTGCGCTTATGGTGTTTTTAGCGCAATTTAAAGATTTTATGGTGCTTGTTTTATTTGGTGCTACAATTATTTCGGCTTTTTTAGGAGAGTATATCGACTCTATTGCAATTGTTGCAATCGTTATTATTAATGGTATCCTAGGTTTCTTTCAAGAGAGGAAAGCTGAAAAATCGTTGGAAGCTTTAAAAGAATTGGCCGCTCCTCAAGTTACTGTACTAAGAAATGGAAAGTGGATAAAGGCACCGTCTAAAGCGCTTGTACTAGGTGATATTATTAAGTTTTCAAGTGGTGACCGTATTGGCGCGGATGTTCGACTTGTGGAATCCTCAAGTTTATATATTGAAGAGTCGGCTCTTACAGGAGAGTCAGTGCCTGTGCAAAAGAAGGTAGAGGCGTTACAAGGTCAAGATGTTTCAATTGGGGATCAAAAAAACATGGCATTTATGGGGACGATGATAACGAGAGGTGCTGGAACAGGAGTAGTCGTAGCAACTGGAATGAATACAGCTATGGGGCAAATTGCAAATATGTTGCAAAATGCTGAGCAAATGGAAACGCCATTACAAAGAAGATTAGAACAGCTTGGGAAAATTTTGATTATTGTCGCTCTTATTTTGACAGCTCTTGTTGTACTAGCCGGTGTATATCAAGGGAATGAAGTGTATCACATGTTTTTGGCTGGGGTTTCGCTCGCTGTTGCGGCTATTCCGGAAGGATTGCCAGCAATCGTTACGGTTGCGTTATCACTTGGCGTACAGCGCATGATTAAAAAGAAGGCGATTGTGCGAAAGTTGCCGGCTGTAGAAACATTAGGCTGCGCCTCTGTTATTTGCTCAGATAAAACAGGAACAATGACACAAAATAAAATGATGGTAACGCATATGTGGTCAGGTGGAGAATTGTGGAAGGTAACAGGTCAAGGTTATGAGCCAACAGGTTCGTTTATGAAGGGTGAAAAAGTAATTGACCCTGCTAAGACGAAATCACTTTATCAACTACTTACATTTGGCTGTTTATGTAATAATGCGAATGTTATTCAAAAGAAAAAGACGTATGTGTTAGATGGAGATCCAACAGAGGGAGCTCTCGTTGCAGCAGCAATGAAGGCGGGGATATCACGTGAAGCTCTTAAAGGAAAGTTTGAAGTCATTCGTGAATTTCCTTTTGATTCAACTAGAAAAATGATGAGCGTTATCGTTCGTGATCGTGAAGGCAAAAAATTTGTTATTACAAAAGGAGCACCAGATGTTCTTTTGCAAATGAGCCAAACAATTTTATGGGGAAATAAACAGCAGCCTTTAAGTGAACTGTACCGAAAAGAAGTGCAGGCAGCGGTTCATAGTTTGGGAAGTCAAGCTTTACGAACGATTGCGGTGGCATTTAAACCGTTAAAAATTACAGATTCAATTGAACATGAAAGAGAAGTCGAGCAGGATTTTATGCTTGTTGGAATACAAGGAATGATAGATCCGCCAAGACCAGAAGTTGCACAAGCGGTGAAAGAGTGTAAGGAAGCTGGTATTAGAACGGTAATGATTACGGGAGATCATAAAGTGACAGCAATGGCAATTGCGGAACAGTTAGGGGTTTTACCACCGGGTGGACGCGTTGTAGAAGGAGTAGAACTTGCGAATATGGATGTGGAGGCATTAGAAAATATTGTAGAAGATACGTATGTATTCGCTCGTGTGTCTCCTGAGCAT
Source organism: Bacillus cereus group sp. MYBK30-2 (assembly GCF_051915945.1). NCBI lineage: Bacteria > Bacillati > Bacillota > Bacilli > Caryophanales > Bacillaceae > Bacillus > Bacillus cereus group sp. MYBK30-2. The sequence goes on along the minus strand of NZ_JBQAFR010000002.1, from coordinate 559,885 downwards.
AAATTGAAAATTGTTAAGGCATTGCAAAATAGGGGGCATATAGTAGCTATGACAGGTGATGGAGTGAACGATGCTCCAGCTATTAAAACAGCCGATATAGGGATTGCGATGGGGATTACAGGGACAGATGTTGCAAAGGAAGCTTCTTCACTTGTGTTGTTAGATGACAACTTCGCCACGATTAAATCGGCGATTAAAGAAGGTAGAAACATATATGAAAATATCCGGAAGTTTATTCGGTATTTGTTAGCATCTAATGTTGGTGAAATTTTAGTTATGTTATTTGCGATGTTACTTGCTTTGCCATTGCCGATGGTTCCGATTCAAATTTTGTGGGTGAACTTAGTTACTGATGGTTTACCAGCGATGGCATTAGGGTTGGATAAAGCTGAAGGAGATGTGATGAAGCGAACGCCACGCCATCCGAAAGAAGGGGTATTTGCTAGAGGGCTTGCGTGGAAAATTATAAGTCGTGGTTTTCTAATCGGAGCAGTGACATTAGTAGCGTTTATTATTGCATTTAACCAGCATCCGAACGAATTGAAGTATGCACAAACGGTAGCATTCGCAACATTAGTACTTGCTCAGCTTATTCATGTATTTGATTGTCGCAGTGAACATTCTATATTTCATCGCAACCCATTTGGAAATATATATTTAGTAGGAGCGGTTATTATTTCCTTATTGTTAATGCTTGTAGTTATTTATTATCCGCCATTACAACCGATTTTTAGCACATTGCCGATACAAGCACGAGATTGGTTGTTAATTGGAGGGTTATCATCTATTCCGACATTCTTATTAGTAGGATCCTTATTAACAAGAAAAAAGGAGGAAAAGAAAAAACCACTGTTATATAAGAAGGGATTAAACTTGAAATAGTCAATAATATGAAAATGTGATATAATTTACAGAAGGTAGTAGAGTTGCATCTCTATTACCTTTTTCATTGAGTTATTTCATGGCTTGGATGTGATAAAGATGATTTGTAGTATGACAGGATTTGGAAGGTCGAAAGTAGAAAACGATACTTTTCAAATTACAGTAGAAATGAAGTCGGTGAACCATCGCTTTTTAGAAATGAGTATTCGACTTCCGAAGCAAATGATGGTATTTGAAGATAAAATTCGTAAAATAATTGCAGAACAAGTTCGCCGTGGACGTATTGAAGTGTCTATTAGTATAACAGGTGAAGGGCTTGTTGAAAGAAAATTAAGTGTGAATTGGGAGCTTCTTGAACAGTACCAATCCATTATGGAAGATATAAAAGGAAAATTTCAATTACAAGATTCTATTACACTTCAACAATTAATGGGAATGCCAGAAGTAACGGCAATTGAAGAAATAGAAAATGTAAATGTACAATTTGAAAACAGTTTATATGAGGCTGTTCGCCAAGCTGCTCATATGTTGAAAACGATGAGAGAGGGCGAAGGAGAACGATTACATAAAGATATAGCGTATCGTTTGCAAGAGATTCACAATTGTGTAAATGCAATTATCCCACATGCGCCAATTGTTACACAAAAATATCGTGAACGATTAGAAAATCGCTTAAAAGAATTACATAATCAAGATTTAGATGAACAACGATTGCTAACAGAAGTGGCAATATTTGCAGAGCGTTCAGATATTCACGAAGAACTAGTACGCTTACAAAGTCATTTAGATCAATTTCGTGAAGCACTGCAAATTGAAGAGCCTGTTGGAAGGAAAATGGACTTCATCGTGCAAGAGATGCATAGAGAAGTTAATACGATTGGTTCTAAGGCAAATGACTTAACAATTTCAAAATATGTCGTAGAAATGAAAAATAACCTTGAAAAAATTCGTGAACAAGTACAAAATATTGAGTAGCTTTCAAAAAATATATAAAGTTATACGTGGTGGAGAAATCGGATAGACTTACTAGGAGGCGCAAACTATGGCCATGAGGTTTTTAAATATTGGATATGGAAACATTGTATCTGCTCATCGAATTATTGCTATTGTAAGTCCGGAGTCAGCTCCTATTAAACGAACAGTACAGGAAGCACGTGAACATAATGCTTTGCTTGATGCTACGTATGGGAGAAAAACAAGGGCGGTTATTGTTATGGATGATGGGCATATTGTATTAAGTCCAATTCAGCCAGAGACGATTGCACATCGTTTGAATAATAAAGAAGATTTAAGTGAGGAAGGGTAGGTTTTACATATTTATGAGAAGTAGAAGAGGATTGCTCATCGTTCTTTCAGGACCTTCTGGGGTCGGGAAAGGAACGGTTCGAAAAGAGCTGTTTAGCCATGAAGATACGCGTTTTCAGTACTCTATTTCAGTAACGACACGTAAACCGCGTGAAGGTGAAGTAGATGGTGTGGATTATTTCTTTAAAGAGAGAGAAGAATTTGAAGAAATGATTCGTAATGAGAGGTTACTTGAATGGGCTGAATTCGTTGGTAATTATTACGGAACACCAATTGATTATGTTGAAAAAACATTACAAGAAGGAAAAGATGTGTTCCTAGAAATTGAAGTGCAAGGAGCAATTCAAGTTAAAAAAGCCTTTCCTGAAGGTGTATTTATTTTCTTAGCACCTCCAAGTTTATCTGAACTAAAGAACCGAATTGTCGGTCGTGGTACAGAAACTGAAGATGTTATTGAAAATCGTTTAACGGTAGCGAAAGAAGAAATCGAAATGATGGACGCTTATGACTATGTAGTAGAAAACGATCAAGTTGAATTAGCTTGCGACAGAATTAAAGCAATTGTGGTTGGCGAACATTGCCGCCGCGAAAGAGTAGCAAAATATTATAAAGAAATGACGGAGGGTCTATAATTATGTTAAATCCATCAATTGATTCATTATTAACAAAAATCGATTCTAAATATACACTTGTAACAGTAGCTGCGAAGCGTGCTCGTGAAATGCAACTTGCTGACAACTGTGTTATTGAACAACCTGTTTCTCATAAATGTGTAGGTAAATCATTAGAAGAAATCGATGCAGAAGTATTAAAATATGTACCAAGCGAAGACAAAATAATTGATTAAGACCATCTTTTCGACAAATTAAAACATAGACATTATAATTTTCTATGTAACGGTAGCAACCTATTTACAAGTAGGTTGTTATTTTTTTACGAAAGAGCTGAAAAGAACTTGTATAAAGAAGAAACGAAATACTAGCACTGACGAGCTGAAAAAATTCCATTTCAGCAGAATAAGTTTGAAAAAGAAAGAGGACGAGTCATATGCTAAAAGGGAAAAAGATACTTCTATGTGTAACAGGAGGCATTGCGGTTTTTAAAGCAGCTGCGTTAACAAGTAAAATGACACAAGCGGGGGCACTTGTAAAAGTGATGATGAGTGAGTCAGCAATGAAGTTTGTTACTCCTCTTACATTTCAAGCGCTTTCTCGTCATGATGTATATACAGATACATTCGATGAGAAAGACTCGGCGGTTATCGCTCATATTGATTTAGCAGATTGGGCGGATGTTGTACTTGTTGCACCTGCTACAGCCAATTGTATTGGAAAGTTAGCTGGTGGTATTGCTGACGATATGATTACAACTACTTTGTTAGCTACTACAGCGCCAGTGTGGATTGCACCTGCTATGAACGTGCATATGTATGAAAATAAAATTGTTCAAAAAAATATGATGACGTTAAAAACTTTAGGATATACATTCATTGAGCCTGGGGAAGGTTTTTTAGCATGTGGTTATGTAGCAAAAGGAAGATTAGAAGAGCCTGAAACGATTATCGCGCGTTTAGAGGCATCTTTCTCAGAGAAAAAGCCATTGCAAGGAAAGCGAATATTAATAACAGCTGGACCGACACGTGAAAAGATTGATCCGGTTCGTTTTATGACGAATTTTTCTTCTGGAAAGATGGGATATGCAATTGCGGAAGTGGCAGCAAACTTAGGAGCTGAGGTTATACTTATTTCAGGACCGACATCGCTAACTCCACCACTACATGTAACAACTGTACAAGTGGAATCTGCACAAGATATGTTAGAAGCTGTACTTAAGTATTATTCCAATACGGATGTTGTTATTAAAACAGCTGCAGTTGCAGATTACCGCCCGAAATATGTTCATGATAATAAAATGAAAAAGAAGAATGGCGATGCTGTTATTGAATTAGAAAGAACAGTGGATATTTTAAAAACGTTAGGTGAGAAGAAGGACCAACAGTTACTTATTGGATTTGCAGCCGAAACGACAAACATAGAGGAGTACGCAACGAGAAAATTACGTGAGAAAAATGCAAATATGATTGTTGCGAATGATGTGAAAGCCCAAGGAGCTGGATTTGGTACAGATACAAATATTGTGACAATGTATAGAAAAGATGGAGAGATTATTGAGTTGCCACTTTTAACGAAGAAAGAAGTAGCTCGTGAAATATTAAAGCAAATTGAAATGATGTTAGAAGATGATCGTTTATGAAGTTTGCGAGTGTAATTGTTGATGTACCTGCACGTCAAACAGATCGACCGTTTGATTATATTATCCCTAAAAAATGGGAAGATATTGTGCAAACAGGAATGCGTGTAGTAGTCCCATTCGGCCCGAGGAAATTGCAAGGCTTTATTATTGGCATAAAGGATTCGGTTGACGTAGAAAGTAAAAAATTAAAGGTACTCTATGAAATACTAGATGTCACTCCAGTTTTAAATGAGGAGTTATTAAAGCTTGGGTATTGGCTTACAAGTGAAACGTTATGTTATATGATTTCAGCTTTTCAAGTGATGCTGCCGACAGCGATAAAAGCAACGTATAAAAAGCGTCTGCAGCTTCGTAAACAAGAAGAAGTTACGCCAGAAATTCTTTGTTTATTTCAGGGGAAGGAAACGATAGATTGGGAAGCTATCGAGGCGCAGCCACACCTATATCGCACTATTCAACAAGAAATTAAAAATGGTACGATTGAAGTAGTTTATCAAGTAAAGGATAAAGTACAAAAGAAGAAACAAAGAGTAGTTCAACCAGAATTGCCGGAAGATAAACTAGAATTAGCGGCGTTTGAACTGAAAAGTAAAAAACAACAAGATGTACTTTATTATTTTGTAGAAAATTATAAAAGTGTACCGTTGAAAATTTTAACAGAAGAATTACAAATAACAGATGCACCAATAAAAGCACTTGTTAAGAAAGGGCTAATCTCAGAAGAGTATGTAGAAGTATACCGGAATCCGTATGACGATGATGATTTTGAACAAACGAAACCATTCCCGCTTACTGAGGAACAAAAACAAGTAATTACACCGATTCTGTCATCGATTATAAATGAAACTTACAATCCATTTTTACTATATGGTGTTACAGGAAGTGGTAAGACAGAAGTGTATTTACAATCTATAGCAGCGGTGTTGAAAAAGGGAAAAGAAGCTATTGTGCTTGTTCCTGAAATCGCGTTAACGCCCCAGATGGTAGATCGCTTCAAAGGTAGGTTCGGTTCGCAAGTTGCGGTTCTTCATAGTGCGCTTTCTGTCGGAGAAAAATATGATGAATGGCGAAAGATTTTAAGAAAAGAAGTGAAAGTTGTAGTTGGTGCGCGTTCAGCTATTTTTGCTCCATTTGAAAATTTAGGGATCATTATTATTGATGAAGAGCACGAATCGAGTTATAAGCAAGAAGATAATCCGAAGTATCATGCAAGAGATGTAGCAGTGTGGAGAGGGCAATATCATAAGTGTCCAATCGTTCTAGGAAGTGCAACGCCGACACTTGAATCGTTTGCTAGAGCAAAAAAAGGTGTCTATGAGCTACTGACGATGGAAAAACGTATGAATGAACAAGCCTTGCCGACGGTAGAAATTGTTGATATGCGGGAAGAGCTTCGTGATGGAAATCGCTCAATGTTTTCAAAGGCACTGCATGAAAAAATAGCAGATCGATTAGAAAAGAAAGAACAAATGGTTCTCTTTTTAAATAGAAGGGGTCATTCTACGTTTGTGATGTGCCGTGATTGTGGGTATGTCGTACAATGTCCGCATTGTGATATTTCGCTGACATATCACAAAATGAACCATCGTTTAAAATGTCATTATTGTAGTTATGAAGAAAATATGCCAACAGAGTGTCCTGCTTGTAATAGTACTTATATTCGTTTCTTTGGTACAGGGACGCAAAAGGTTGAAGAAGAAATCACAAAACTATTTCCAGAAGCGCGAGTCATTCGAATGGATGTGGATACAACAAGCCGCAAAGGAATGCATGAAAAATTATTAAAGGCATTTGGTGAAGAGAAAGCAGATATATTACTTGGAACACAAATGATTGCAAAAGGACTTGATTTTCCGAAGGTGACGCTTGTTGGTGTTTTAACGGCGGATACGATGCTTCACCTACCTGATTTTCGGGCGAGTGAAAAGACCTATCAGCTATTGACGCAAGTGAGTGGACGTGCAGGAAGACATGAATTGCCAGGGGAAGTTGTAATTCAAACGTATACGCCGGAACATTACAGTGTAGAATTAGCAAAGAATCAACACTATGATGTATTTTTTGAACAAGAAATGCAAATGAGGCGAATGAGGCAATATCCGCCATATTACTATGTTGTACTTGTCACTGTATCTCATCCAGAATTATTAAAGGCAGTCCAAGTGACGGAAAAAATTGTCGGTCATTTACGAATGCATTGTTCACAGCAAACGATGGTATTAGGGCCAGTTGCTTCAGCAATTCCAAGGATAAAAGATAGATATCGTTACCAATGCATGATAAAATACAAACGGGAACCAAACTTAAAGAACGTGCTCAAAATGGTAAATGAACATTATCAAGCAGAAATGCAAAAAGAGCTACAAATCTCAATTGATTTTAATCCAACAATGTTAATGTAGCGGAGGGAAATATGGCAGTTTTAGAAATTGTAAAGCATCCAAATGAAGTGTTAGAAACACCATGCGAAAGAGTAATTAACTTTGATAAAAAGTTAGTGAAATTGTTAAAAGATATGCATGAAACAATGTTAATTGCAGACGGCGTTGGTTTAGCTGCGCCACAAGTAGGTGTAAGCTTACAAGTAGCTGTTGTTGATATCGGTGATGATACGGGGAAAATCGAATTAATTAATCCGGTTATTTTAGAAAAACGTGGTGAACAAGTAGGTCCCGAAGGCTGCTTAAGCTTTCCGGGACTTTATGGTGAAGTGGAGCGTGCAGATTATATTAAAGTGCGTGCGCAAAATCGCCGCGGGAAAATATTCTTATTAGAAGCGAAAGACTTCTTGGCGCGTGCAATTCAGCATGAAATCGATCATTTACATGGTGTTTTATTCACATCTAAAGTGACGAGATATTATGAAGAAAACGAATTAGAATAGGTGTTAAAAGGAGCGGTTTTTGAATGATAAAAGTAGTATTTATGGGAACACCGGACTTTTCTGTGCCGGTGCTTCGTCGTCTTATCGAGGATGGATATGACGTAGTGGGTGTTGTAACGCAACCAGATCGTCCAGTAGGTAGAAAAAAGGTTTTAACACCTACGCCTGTTAAAGTAGAAGCGGAGAAGCATGGTATTCCGGTGTTACAGCCACTGAAAATTCGTGAAAAAGACGAATATGAAAAAGTATTAGCGTTAGAGCCGGATTTAATCGTAACAGCTGCGTTCGGTCAGATTGTACCGAATGAAATTTTAGAAGCGCCAAAGTACGGATGTATTAATGTCCATGCTTCATTACTTCCAGAACTTCGCGGTGGTGCACCGATTCACTATGCAATCATGGAAGGTAAAGAGAAAACAGGTATTACAATTATGTATATGGTAGAAAAATTAGATGCTGGTGATATTTTAACGCAAGTAGAAGTAGAAATTGAAGAGCGTGAAACAACAGGTTCATTATTTGATAAGTTAAGCGAAGCGGGAGCGCACCTTTTATCTAAAACGGTTCCTTTACTAATTCAGGGTAAACTAGAACCAATTAAACAAAATGAAGATGAAGTGACGTTCGCATATAATATAAAACGTGAGCAAGAGAAAATTGATTGGACAAAAACAGGTGAAGAAGTATACAATCACATTCGCGGATTGAATCCATGGCCAGTTGCTTATACGACTTTAGCAGGACAAGTTGTTAAAGTATGGTGGGGAGAGAAGGTCTCTATGGCAGAGCAAGCTGAACCAGGTACAGTAGTAGCTCATGAAGAAGATGGATTTGTTGTTGCAACAGGGAATGAGACAGGTATTAAAATTACTGAATTGCAACCGTCTGGTAAAAAACGTATGAGTTGTTCACAATTTTTACGTGGAACAAAACCTGAAATTGGTACGAAGTTAGGAGAAAATGCATGAGACAAAATGTTCGTGAGTTAGCTCTTGATGGTTTAATTCAAGTAGAAAAAAGTGGTGCATATAGTAACTTACTTTTAAATAATTTGATTGAAAAAAGTACAATTGACAGAAAAGATATTGGTTTATTAACTGAAATTGTATATGGAACGATTCAACGTCGTGACACACTAGATTATTATTTACAACCATTTTTAAGAAAAAAGGTTGAGGCGTGGGTAAGAGTGTTGCTTCGCTTATCTTTATATCAAATGCTATATTTAGACCGAGTTCCAGAAAGAGCTGCTATTCATGAAGCTGTTGAGATTGCGAAGCGTCGTGGGCATAAGGGGATTTCAGGCATGGTGAACGGAGTATTGCGTTCGATTCAGCGAGAAGGTGTACCTTCTTTAGAAGAAATCAATAATCCGGTAGAACGTCTTGCGATTGCAACAAGTCATCCAATGTGGCTTGTACAAGACTGGGCATCTGAATATGGTTTAGAGACAGCAGAGAAAATGTGTGAAGTAAATATGATACCACCTGTACCGACAGCACGTGTGAATGTTGATAAAGTTACGGTAGAAGAAGCGATTGGACTATTAGCAAATGAGGGTATAGAAGCGAAACGTGGCGATTTGTCAGATGATGCAATTCAAATTGAAAGAGGGAATGTAGCGCATACAGAAGCGTTCAAAAAAGGATTTCTTTCTATTCAAGATGAAAGCTCTATGCTTGTTGCACGTGCTTTAGAACCGAATGAGGGAGATACAGTTCTTGATAGCTGTGCCGCTCCTGGTGGTAAAACAACGCATATAGCTGAGCGTTTAAAGGGAACGGGTAAAGTAATGTCACTTGATTTACACGCGCATAAAGTACGTTTAATTAGACAACAAGCAGATCGACTTGGTCTAGAAAATGTAGAAACAAAGGCATTAGATGCTAGAAAAGTTCAAGAGCATTTCGAAAATGAAACTTTTGATAAAATATTAGTAGATGCACCATGTTCTGGGTTTGGTGTTATAAGACGTAAACCTGATATTAAGTTAGGCAAAGATAAGGGCGATAGTGAACGATTATCAACGATTCAACTTGCGATATTAGAAAAAATAGCACCATTGTTAAAACAAGGTGGTCGCCTTGTTTATAGTACGTGCACAATTGAAAAAATAGAAAATGAACAAGTAATAGAGCAATTTTTACAAGAGCATCCTGAATTTGAGTGGGATACTACGATTAAAGAGCGTATGCCAGAAAAATTAAGTCCGTATATTAATGAAGGTCAAATACAAATTTTACCGCATTATTTTGCAACAGATGGCTTTTATATTGCTTGTTTAAGAAAGAAGGTGTAGCATCATGGAAACGACTGTAAAAAAACAAAAGAAAAATCTAGAAACAAAGAAACCATCAATTTACTCTTTACAACTTCATGAAATGCAAGATTGGTTAAAGGAACAAGGGGAACCTAAATTCCGTGCAGGACAAATTTTTGATTGGCTATATAAAAAACGTGTAAAAAATTATGAGGATATGTCAAACCTTTCTAAAGGATTGCGCGATAAATTGTCGAATTCCTTTGATATTACTACTTTAAATACGTTAGTAAAACAAACGTCTTCGGATGGAACAATTAAATTCTTATTCCAGTTATACGATGGGTACTCTATTGAAACGGTATTAATGCGACATGAATATGGAAATTCCATTTGTGTAACAACACAGGTTGGTTGCCGTATTGGATGTACGTTCTGTGCATCTACACTTGGTGGGTTAAAACGAAACCTAGAAGCTGGAGAAATTGTAGCGCAAGTAGTAGAAGTTCAGCGTGCGCTTGATGAAACAGAAGAACGTGTAAGTTCTCTTGTTGTTATGGGAATTGGAGAACCGTTTGATAATTATGACAACTTAATGTCATTCTTACGCATTGTAAATCATGAAAAAGGAATTCATATTGGTGCAAGGCATATGACAGTTTCAACAAGTGGAATTGTTCCGAAAATTTATAAGTTCGCTGAAGAAGATATGCAAATCAATTTTGCGATTTCATTGCATGCTGCAAATACAGAGTTACGTTCAAAATTAATGCCGATTAACCGTGCTTATAAGCTACCTGATTTAATGGAAGCTATTAAATACTATGTAAATAGAACAGGGCGTCGTATTACATTTGAATATGGCTTATTTGGAGGAGAAAACGACCAAGTTGAGCACGCTGAAGAACTTGCTGCGCTCTTAAAAGGTGTAAAATGTCATGTAAACTTAATTCCGGTAAACTACGTGCCAGAACGTGATTACGTACGTACGCCACGTGAGCAAATTTTCTTATTTGAAAAGACGCTAAAAGATCGTGGAGTGAATGTAACGATTCGCCGTGAACAAGGTCATGATATTGATGCAGCCTGCGGTCAGTTGCGTGCGAAGGAGCGCAAAGAAGAGACGAGGTGACGAGATGAAAGCCGTGTTTCTATCGGATAAAGGGAAAGTTCGTCAACATAATGAAGATAGTGCAGGAGTTTTTCACAATTTAGATGGAAATATTTTAGCGGTAGTAGCAGATGGAATGGGAGGTCATCGAGCTGGCGATGTAGCCAGCTCGATGGCCATTCAATTATTCCATGATTATTGGAAGCAAACGCATAATATGAATGAGCCTAAAAAGATAGAAAAGTGGTTACATACTAATGTTGGAATTATTAATGAGCGCATATATGCGTACTCTAAGCAACATGTAGAATGTAATGGCATGGGAACAACGGTTATCGTAGCGATTTGTACACCTAGTTTTGTAACAATTGGTCATATAGGAGATAGTCGTTGTTATATGGTATCAGAGGGAGAGATAGCGCTTGTAACGGAAGATCACTCACTTGTAAATGAACTTGTTAGGCACGGTGAAATTTCAAAAGAAGATGCAGAATATCACCCGAAAAAGAATGTTCTGTTAAGAGCGTTAGGAACAGAAGAAAAGGTCGAACTAGATGTAAAAACATTGGTGCTCGAAGAAGACGATCAATTACTTCTTTGCTCTGATGGATTGTCTAACAAAGTACCTATGACTGATATGCAACAAATTTTACAATTAAATGAACAGCTCGAGGCGAAAGGAGAGCATCTCATTCAATTAGCAAATGATCGTGGTGGAGAAGATAATATCACCCTCGTTCTTATTGATTATGCGGATTCGACAAACGAAAGTAGGTGAAGTGCAACGTGCTGATTGGAAAACGCTTAAATGACCGTTATAAACTGCTAAAAATGATTGGCGGTGGAGGAATGGCCAATGTATATTTAGCTCATGATGATATACTCGGCCGAGATGTAGCGGTAAAAATATTAAGACTCGACTATTCAAATAACGAAGAGTTTATTAAACGTTTCCATCGAGAAGCGCAATCTGTTACAACGTTGTCGCATCCAAATATTGTGAATATGTATGATGTTGGGGAAGAGGATGGTATATATTATCTTGTAATGGAATATGTACCTGGACGAACATTGAAGCAATACATAATTGATCGAGGAATGTTACCGATAGGAGAAGCTCTTGATATTATGGAGCAGTTAACGTCCGCCATGGCACATGCCCATCATTTTGAGATTGTACATCGTGATATTAAACCGCACAATATTTTGATTCGAGATGATGGAGTGATAAAAGTCACAGACTTTGGAATTGCGACAGCTACAAGTGCAACAACGATTACACATACAAATTCGGTGCTCGGTTCGGTGCATTATTTATCACCAGAACAAGCGCGCGGCGGTATAGCGAATAAACAATCAGATATTTATTCACTTGGGATTGTTATGTTTGAATTGTTAACAGGAAGACAACCATTTTCTGGTGAATCTGCTGTTGCAATTGCTTTAAAACATTTACAAAATGAAATACCATCTCCGAAAAGATGGAATGAAAATATTCCACAAAGTGTTGAAAATATTATATTAAAGGCAACTGCGAAAGATCCGTTTCATCGATATCAATCTGCTAATGCGATGAAACGAGATATTGAAACAGCGCTATACCCAGAACGAATAAATGAACAACCATTTTACATACCAGAAGATATGGAAGCGACGAAAGCGATTCCAATTATTCAACAAGAACAATTATTTCAAAATGTAAGTGATGAAACGATTGTATTAAAAGGAAGTAAAGTGGATGAACAAGTAAGAAAAGAAGCGACAGAATCCGGTAAGAAGAAAAAACGAAGTAACAAATGGCTGAAGGTTTTAATTACAACATTTTTACTTTTAGCGATAGGGATAACATTAGCGCTTACTGTTATTCCAGGCTTCTTTATTCCGAAAGATGTGAAGGTTCCTGACGTGGCTGGTATGAAGTATACGACAGCTGTAAATGCATTAGTTGAAAAGGGGTTTGAAGTTACTGAACCTAATATTGTATATACAGATAATGTTGAAGTCGGAAAAGTGATAAAAACAGATCCTATAGCAGGAAGAGTAGTGAAAGAAAACTCTAAAATTACTATCTATCAATCAGGTGGGAAAAAGAAAAGTAAGATGCGCGATTTGACAGGAAAAGATTTTGAGAGTATAAGAGCTGAGCTAGAAGAGAAATATAAACAAGTTACACCAAATTATATTGAAAATGATAAACCTAAAGGTGAAATTGTAGAACAAATACCAACACCTGACCAAATGGTTGTAGAAGGAGAACAAGAAGTAAAGATTTGGATAAGTAAAGGGCCTTATCAGATTAGACCAGGGGATTTTTCAAGCTGGACTGAAAATAGCGTGAAAAGTTATTTAAATGAAAGAAAACTTGTTTCTGATATAAAAAGGGAATATTCAGATACGGTTGATAAAGGTCTTGTTATTTCACAATTTCCGAAGCCTGGGACAGCTTTAAAAGAAGGAGATAAAGTAACGATTATTATCTCTGATGGTCCGAAGCCTAAAGTGACGAAAACGGTAAAAGTGGATAACATTTCTATCCCATATGAGCCTCCTGCAACAGGTGAGAAAAAGCCACAAACAATAGAAATTTATAAAGAAGATATGCAGCAAAAAATGGATAGACCAGTTGAAACGAGAACAATTACTGAGTCGGCCACTATTTCTTTAGAATTTGTAATTCAAGAAGGTGCAAAGGGACACTATAAAATTGTTCGGGATGGAGTAACGATTATCGACAAAGAAGTGCCGTATCCATCTCAATAATAGTGAATTCCATTGTCTTGTTATGGGGGATAGCCAAAGCCCTCACTGATTAAAATTTCACTTTATTACTCTTGCCTGTTATGCTGTCTACATAGTGGACGGTATAACAGGCAAAAATATATGATTCAAAAAGCTATAAAAGTGATATTGCTGTAAATAGTATTTTGAATTTGATGGTAGATTAAATATATTAACCTGGGTATATATTTGGTGGGTTTTGAAATAATTGTTTAAAGAGCTTTAGTCCATTCATTTCTAATTACAGTTTCACTTTATACAAAATAAAGGAGAATTATATGCCAGAAGGAAAAATTGTAAAAGCTTTAAGTGGGTTTTATTATGTGCAGCATGAAGAAGGGATTACACAATGTCGCGGGCGTGGTGTATTTAGAAAGAATAAAATTACGCCACTTGTAGGAGACCAAGTTGTATTTCAAGCAGATAATCCGAATGAAGGTTATGTGTTAGAAGTGTTTGATCGAAAAAATGAGCTTGTTAGACCTCCTATTGCTAATGTTGATCAAGCAATTCTTGTTTTCTCTGCAGTAGAACCAGATTTTAATCCAGGACTGTTAGATCGATTTTTAGTATTGATTGAATATCATAACATTAAGCCGATTATTTGTATTAGTAAGATGGATTTAGTAGATGAAAAAATGAGAGAAACTGTTGAATCTTATGCAAATGATTATCGTGAAATGGGTTATGATGTCTTGTTTACTTCTATAAATACATCGGAAAGTATCGACATTTTGAAACCATTCTTAGAAGGCTGTATTTCTGTCGTTGCAGGCCAATCTGGTGTTGGGAAATCTTCAATGCTAAACGTATTACGTCCAGATTTAGAATTGAAAACAAATGATATTTCTTCACATTTAGGACGCGGGAAGCATACGACAAGACACGTGGAATTAATTACAGTTGGAAGCGGACTAGTTGCGGATACACCTGGTTTTAGTTCACTGGATTTCATAGATATAGAAGTAGAAGATCTTACATATTGTTTTCCAGAGTTGAAAGAAGCGAGCCAATACTGTAAATTTAGAGGGTGTACACATCTTTCTGAACCGAAATGTGCGGTGAAAGTTGCGGTTGAAGAAGGAAAGATTACTGAATATCGTTATAAGAATTACAAACAATTCGTAGAAGAAATTAGAGAGAGAAAGCCGAGGTATTAGTCATGATTAAAATTGCACCATCGATTTTATCAGCAGATTTTTCAAAATTAGGGGAAGAGATTAAAGATGTAGAAAAAGGCGGAGCTGATTACATTCACGTCGATGTAATGGATGGACATTTCGTACCAAATATTACGATCGGACCATTAATTGTAGAAGCAATCCGTCCGATTACATCATTACCGTTAGATGTACATTTAATGATTGAAAATCCTGATAACTATATCCCCACTTTCGCAAAAGCGGGAGCGGATATTATTACTGTCCATGTAGAAACTTGTCCTCATCTACATCGTACAATTCAGTTAATTAAATCTCATGACATTAAAGCAGGGGTTGTATTAAATCCACATACTCCAGTTTCAACGATTGAGCATGTATTAGAAGATATAGACATGGTATTACTTATGACAGTAAATCCTGGATTTGGCGGACAGAAGTTTATTCATTCTGTATTACCGAAAATTAAACAAGTTGCAGAAATGGTTAAAAAGCGAAATCTACAAGTGGAAATCGAAGTTGATGGTGGTGTCAACGCTGAAACGGCAAGACTTTGTATTGAAGCAGGAGCGAATGTTCTTGTAGCGGGATCAGCAGTATACAATCAAAAAGACCGCGGTGAAGCAATTCGTGTAATTCGTGGATAAAGAATGAACGAACTTTTATCATAGTGAAGCCTCTAGTTCATTAAGACTTCACTATTTATACATGTTAGAGCAGAAAATAAGAAGAAAGGCAATCTACCGAATGGCAGATTGCCTTTTTACAATAGAAGGGGAAGGAAAAATGATTATTCATATTTTAGCGGGAGGACCTGCAGAATACTGCGCAGATTTCTCTCGATATGAAAATGAAGAAGTAGTGTGGGCGGCCGTTGATAGAGGAGTGTACCGTTTGTTGAAAAGAGGAATCACTCCGGCTGTTGCGTTTGGAGATTATGATTCAGTTACTGATGATGAATTAGCATGGATGGGACAGCAGACAAATGAATTACATATTGTCCCACGAGAAAAAGATCAAACAGATTTAGAAATTGCAATTAGCTGGGCTTTAGAACAGAAACCAAAATTAATTCGTATTTTTGGTGCTACTGGTGGAAGGCTTGATCACGGTTTAGCAAATATTCAGATGCTTTTAAAGGGATTAGAAGTAAATATAGAAATGTGTATTGTGGACAATAAAAATGAAATAATGGTGAAAAAGCTTGGTACGTATATAATTGAAGGAAATGAAGATTTTCCATACGTATCATTTGTACCAGTTACTGAAAGGGTGGAAGGCATTACACTTCACGGTTTTAAGTACCCTCTTACTAATAAAACAATAGAGTGGGGATCGACACTTTGTATTAGTAATGAACTCATTAATGAAAAAGGTACTTTTTCATTTACTTCTGGCATATTAATGATGATAAGAAGCACTGATTGAAGAAACAATTTTGCTCCTTGCATCATATAGTGAACAAGTGGAGTAATGGGGATTAGGAGGGAAACCATGAGATTTTATACAATTAAGTTACCTAAATTTCTTGGTGGAATTGTTCGTGCGATGTTAAATACCTTTAAAAAAGACTAAAAAAAGCACCTATTACCGGTGCTTTTTCCATTGGTATAGTAAAAAAAGAGCCTAGCGGCTCTTTTTTTTATTATTAAACACGTTCGATTTTGCCAGATTTTAATGCTCTAGCAGAAACGTAAACACGTTGAACTTTACCGTCGATGCGTACGCGAACTTTTTGAAGGTTAGCGCCCCATTTACGTTTTGTAGCGTTCATTGCGTGAGAACGAGAGTTACCAGAACGAGCTTTTCTTCCAGTGATAGCACAAACACGAGCCATTTATATTTCCCTCCCTTGATACCTTACCATACGTAATTTTTCAATGTTAGTCTTTTATGCGATGCTAAAAACACTACTATAATTTAACACAACTAAAAAGAGAATGCAACACCGTAGGAAAAAGAAATCAAGAAAAATTACTTGACACTATATATCAAGGAAGAAAAGTTGAAATCAAGAAAAATTGCTTGACATATTATAGTGGTACATGTTGTATAATAACAATGGACTATTTTGCTCATCATAAAAAAATGTAATTTAAAACATAAAATATGAGAGTGAAAAAGAAAGAACGATGGAATTTTCTTTAAAAAGATTATATGATAGTAACTAAAGTAGTCTAGCTCACTTTCACCATTTATGAAGGGGGAAACGAGATGTCAATTGAAATTAAAACGAAGTACGGTCAAATTGATATTAGTACAGATGTAATTGCAACAATTGCTGGAGGTGCCGCAGTAGATTGCTACGGTATCGTAGGTATGGCATCAAAAAATCAATTAAAAGATGGATTAACAGACATTTTACGAAAAGAAAACTTCACTAGAGGCGTAATTGTTCGTAAAAATGAAGATGAAGTACATATTGATATGTATATTATTGTGAGCTATGGTACGAAAATTTCAGAAGTAGCACATAACGTGCAGACGAAAGTGAAATATACATTAGATCAAACTGTAGGACTAGCAGTAGATTCTGTAAACATCTACGTACAAGGAGTTAAAGTAATAAACTTGTAATGTGCATTAAGGAGGAAAATCTGTGTCAATTCAAAAAATTGATGGGAAACGTTTATCACAAATGATCATTCAAGGAGCGAATAATTTAACAAATAATGTTCAGCTTGTTGATGCATTAAACGTATTTCCAGTTCCAGATGGCGATACCGGTACAAACATGAACTTATCAATGACATCAGGCGCACGTGAAGTGAAAGCAAATCCTTCACAGCATGCTGGTAAAGTCGGCGTAAGTTTAGCCAAAGGATTATTAATGGGAGCACGTGGTAACTCTGGTGTTATTTTATCTCAATTGTTCCGTGGTTTCTCTAAATCCATTGAACAAAAAGAAGAATTAACAACAGTTGATTTTGCTGCAGCTTTAGAAGCTGGAGTAGAGGCGGCTTACAAAGCGGTTATGAAACCGATCGAAGGAACGATTTTAACGGTTGCAAGAGAAACGGGTAAATATGCAGTGACAGTTGCGAAAAAACAGCGCGACTTTGTTTTGTTTATGGAAGACGTTGTGAAAGAAGCAAATGCATCGTTAAATCGTACGCCAGATTTATTACCTGTATTAAAACAAGTTGGCGTTGTAGATAGCGGTGGTAAAGGTCTTGTTGTTGTATACGAAGGATTTTTAGCTGACTTAAAAGGAGAAACGATTTCTTCTGATGCGCCTGCACAACCATCTATGAATGAAATGGTACGCGCAGAACATCACCGTAGTGTACAAAGCCAATTGAGTACAGAAGATATTAAGTATGGATATTGTACGGAATTCATGGTGAAATTAGAGCCTGAAAAAATGAAGGAACATAATTTCTCTGAACAAAAATTCCGTGAAGATATTAGTGTATACGGAGATTCACTACTTGTTGTATCGGATGATGAGGTTGTAAAGGTTCATATTCATGCGGAACATCCTGGAGATCCTATGAACTACGGACAGCGTTACGGTAGTCTAATTAAGATCAAAGTAGAAAATATGCGTGAACAGCATACTGCTTTATTAGATGAACCTACTCCGATGCCTGAACAAACGAATCAGCCAAAAGAGAAACAACCGTATGGTATTGTAACTGTAGCTATGGGATCTGGTATTAAAACTTTATTTGAGAGCATTGGCGCAACAAAAGTTATCGAAGGTGGCCAAACGATGAATCCAAGTACGGAGGATATCGTGAAGGCGATTGAAGAGGCGAATGCTGAAAAAATTATCATTTTACCAAATAACGGAAATATCGTGATGGCAGCAGAACAAGCAGCATCAGTGGTAGATCAAGAAGTTATTGTTGTTCGTTCAAAAACAGTTCCTCAAGGTATGGCTGCTATGTTAGCATTTAATCCAGTTGGAACGTTAGAAGAGAATGAAGAACACATGAAAGAAGCTTTATCCCATGTGAAAACAGGTCAAATTACGTATGCTGTTCGTGATACGGAAATTGATGGTGTAGCAATTCAAAAAGATGATTTCATGTGTATTGCAGATGGGAAAATTGTATCTACAAATGCTGAAAAAGTAGGAGCTGCGAAGCAATTACTAGAAGCGCTAATTGATGAGGATTCTGAAATCGTAACGATTCTACAAGGTGAAGATGCAACAGATGAAGAAGTGGCTGAATTAGTTACGTTTGTAGAAGAGAGCTTTGAAGATGCAGAAGTAGAAGTACATGCAGGGAACCAACCGGTGTATTCTTTCATCTTCTCTGTAGAATAAGAAAAGATTCGTTTTGAAAATAAATGGATTACTTACTTGCTAATGGATAAGAAGTAGTGATATGAAATTTATTACTAGTTTTTATTCAAAAGGCTAGCATATTGATGATAGAAAAGAGCCTTGCTGCTAAAAGTGAGGCTCTTTTCTTACGTGTTGTATAACTTTGTTTTATATAGAGGGATTAGAGTAGTTTCTCTTAGAATGCCTATGATAGAATATATAGGGTGAAAGAGAGCGATTACAGATGTTAATGATGTTAATGGTTAATCAATAGAGTGAAACAAAGAAAATAATGTGACGGAGCGTGAGAATCTTGAATGAAGTTGTACAAGTTCCTGTTACGGATGTAAAGGGAATCGGAGGAGAAACATCTGAGTTATTACACGAGATGGGAATTTATACAGTTTCTCATCTATTAGAACATTTTCCGTACCGTTATGAAGACTATGCGATGAAAGATCTTGCTGAAGTAAAGCATGATGAGCGTGTGACAGTTGAGGGGAAAGTTCATAGTGCTCCTTTACTGCAATATTATGGGAAGAAGAAGTCGCGTCTAACAGTTCGTGTCCTCGTTGGTCGTTATTTAATTACAGCTGTATGTTTTAATAGACCATACTATAAACAGAAGTTAAAGTTAGAGGAAACGGTAACAATTACTGGTAAATGGGATCAGCATCGCCAAACAATTGCTGTATCAGAACTTCATTTTGGACCAGTTTTACGTCAACAAGAAGTAGAGCCTGTATATTCAGTGAAAGGAAAACTGACAGTAAAACAGATGCGCCGTTTTGTTACGCAAGCATTTAAGGAGTATGGAGATTCCATAGTCGAAGTATTACCAGACGGTTTGTTAAGTCGGTATAAATTATTACCACGCTATGAAGCGCTGCGAGCGTTACATTTTCCAGTGGGACAGGAAGACTTAAAGCAAGCGCGTCGCCGTTTTGTATATGAGGAGTTTTTCTTGTTTCAGTTGAAAATGCAAACACTTCGGAAGATGGAAAGGGAAAATTCGAAAGGGATGAAGAAAGAAATTTCGTCAGTAGAATTACAAGAGTTTACCGATGCACTTCCATTTCCGTTAACTGGCGCACAACGCCGAGTTGTAGATGAAATTATGAAAGATATGACATCTCCTTATCGAATGAATCGATTATTACAAGGTGATGTAGGGTCTGGGAAAACAGTTGTCGCTGCGATTGCTCTTTATGCGGCGAAATTGGCTCATTACCAAGGCGCGTTGATGGTTCCTACAGAAATTTTAGCTGAACAACATTATCAGTCGCTCGCTGAGACATTTTCGTATTTCGGTATGAAGGTTGAATTACTAACAAGTTCTGTTAAGGGTGCGAGACGTCGAGAAATTTTGGCGAAATTAGAACAAGGAGAAATAGATATCCTCGTTGGGACGCATGCTTTAATTCAGGATGAAGTTATATTTCATAGGTTAGGTCTCGTTATTACCGATGAACAACATCGATTTGGTGTAGCGCAGCGCCGGGTTTTACGGGAGAAAGGTGAAAGTCCAGATGTGTTATTTATGACGGCGACCCCAATTCCGCGTACGTTAGCAATCACTGCATTTGGAGAGATGGACGTTTCTATTATCGACGAAATGCCAGCTGGTAGAAAGGTAATTGAAACGTATTGGGCAAAACATGATATGTTAGATCGTGTTCTCGGTTTTGTGGAGAAAGAGATAAAAAAAGGAAGACAAGCATATGTTATTTGTCCTCTTATTGAAGAGTCTGAGAAGCTTGATGTGCAAAATGCTATCGATTTACATAGTATGCTGACTCATCATTACGAAGGGAAATGCCAAGTTGGATTAATGCATGGAAGGCTATCATCTCAGGAAAAAGAAGAGATAATGGGACAGTTTAGTGAAAATAAAGTGCAAATTCTTGTATCGACAACAGTTGTTGAAGTAGGTGTGAACGTACCAAATGCGACTGTTATGGTTATTTATGACGCAGAGCGTTTCGGTTTATCACAGCTCCATCAGCTGAGGGGGCGTGTTGGACGTGGTAGTGAACAATCATATTGTTTATTAATCGCGGATCCGAAATCGGAAACGGGAAAAGAGCGAATGCGTATTATGACTGAAACGAATGATGGATTTGTATTGTCAGAAAAAGATTTAGAGTTACGAGGTCCTGGGGATTTCTTTGGAAGTAAGCAAAGTGGTCTGCCAGAATTTAAGGTTGCTGATATGGTACATGATTATCGGGCGTTAGAAACTGCTAGACAAGATGCGGCAATATTGGTAGAATCAGAAGCATTTTGGCACAATGATCAGTATGCTTCGCTGCGTACTTATCTTGATGGAACAGGTGTGTTCCAAGGAGAGAAGCTCGATTAAAGGGAGTCAACAAAAGTTTTTGTTGCATTCTACTTTTAATGATTATATACTACTGTTAGTACCTAGTCATAAAAATGGATGGTGCGGTATGAAAAAAAGAAGAAGTAAAAAAGAAAGACAAGAATTATTACAACAAACAATAGAAACGAATCCTTTTATTACGGATGAAGATTTAGCTGAAAAATTTCAGGTGAGCATACAAACTGTTCGTCTTGATCGTATGGAATTATCTATTCCTGAATTAAGAGAGCGAATTAAGCATGTAGCTACAAAGCAACATGAAGAAGATGTGAAATCTTTACCGTTAGAAGAGGTTGTCGGAGAAATTATCGATATAGAATTAGATAGACATGCTATTTCTATCTTTGAAGTAAAGGTAGAACATGTATTTAAAAGAAATCAAATTGCTCGTGGGCATCATTTGTTTGCACAAGCAAACTCACTAGCTGTTGCGGTTATTGATGAAGAATTAGCTTTAACTGCAAAGTCTACCATTCGATATATTCGTCCTGTAAAATTAGGAGAGCGCGTTGTTGCAAAAGCGCGTGTTGAGGATGTAGAGAATGATAAAGGACGGACGGTTGTCAAAGTGCGAAGTTTTGTTGGAGAAGAACTTGTTTTTACAGGCACTTTTGAAATGTATCGATCTAGTAATTATAGTGAGGAAGGTAACAACTTATGAAAATCGCAATAGATGCAATGGGAGGCGATCATGCTCCAAAGGCTGTAGTATTAGGAGCAATGAAAGCTATTAAGGAATATTCAGATATACATATTACGTTAGTAGGGAAAGAAGAGGAAATTCGTCAATACTTAACGAGTGAAGAGCGAATTACTATACTTCATACAGATGAAAAAATCGAAGCGACAGATGAACCAGTAAGAGCGGTTCGTCGAAAGAAACAAGCTTCAATGGTACTTGCAGCGCAGCAAGTAAAAGATGGTGTTGCGGATGCTTGTATATCAGCAGGGAGTACAGGAGCTTTAATGGCGGCTGGATTGTTTGTTGTCGGTCGTATGGAAGGGATTGAAAGGCCAGCTTTATCACCTACAATGCCAACTGTTGATGGAGAAGGTTTTGTTATGTTAGATGTTGGAGCAAACGTTGATGCAAAACCAATTCATTTATATCAATATGCAGTAATGGGATCTGTTTACGCAGAGAAGGTAAGAGGGATTAAAAACCCTCGCGTTGGACTTTTGAACGTTGGAACAGAGGATGGTAAAGGAAACGAGCTTTCAAAACAAGTATTTGCTATGCTCAAGGATGCGCCAATTAATTTCGTTGGAAACGTTGAATCAAGAGACTTATTGCAAGGTGTAGCAGACGTTGTTGTATGTGATGGTTTTACGGGTAATGTAGCGTTGAAATCATTAGAAGGAACAGCACTTGCGTTATTCTCTATGTTAAAAGAGCAACTAATGAGTTCATTTACGAGCAAATTAGCAGCAGCAGTATTAAAACCAAAACTTATGGTATTAAAAGATAAAATGGATTATTCGGAGTATGGAGGAGCGGCGTTATTTGGATTGAAAGCTCCTGTCATTAAGGCTCACGGTTCTTCTAATGACCAATCGATATTTAGTGCGATTCGTCAAACGAGAGAAATGGTAGCGAAAGAAGTAATTCCTACAATTTCAAGTGTAATGGAGAAGGAGCCGCTTCAATAAGAGGAGGATTTGAAATGGGAAAAATAGCATTTCTTTTTCCGGGCCAAGGTTCACAGGCAGTTGGAATGGGTAGACAGTTAGCGGAGAATAATAAAGAGGTTGCAAAAGTATTTGCAAAAGCGGATGAAGTTTTGCATGATTCTCTTTCAGAAGTGATTTTTGAAGGACCACAAGAAAAGTTAACATTAACGACAAATGCGCAACCTGCATTATTAACAACGAGTTTTGCAATTTTAACAGCTTTGAAGGAGTATGATATTATACCTGACTTTGTCGCAGGACATAGTTTAGGTGAATATAGCGCTCTTGTAGCGGCGGGTGCATTAACTTTCGAAGACGCTGTATATGCTGTAAGGAAACGTGGCGAATATATGGAAGAAGCAGTTCCAGGCGGGGAAGGTGCAATGGCAGCTATTTTAGGTGCAGATCCGGATATGCTGAAACGAGTTACAGAAGAAGTAACAAGTGAAGGATATGCAGTACAAATTGCTAATATGAATAGCACGAAGCAAATTGTTATTTCTGGAACAAAGCAAGGAGTAGAACTTGCTTCTCAGAGAGCGAAAGAAAATGGTGCTAAAAGAGCAATTCCGCTAAAAGTAAGTGGACCGTTTCATTCCTCGCTTATGAAGCCAGCTGCTGATAGGTTCCAAAGTGTTTTAAATGAAATTACAATTCAAGACACGGATATTCCTGTTATTGCAAACGTTACGGCAGACGTTATTACACGTGGTACAGATATTCAAGAAAAGCTAATTGAACAGCTCTATTCGCCTGTATTATGGTACCCATCTATTGAGAACATGGTGAATCAAGGGGTAGATACATTTATTGAAATCGGACCTGGAAAAGTACTTGCTGGTCTTATGAAGTCGATTGATTCTTCAGTGAAAGCATATGCGATATATGATGAAGAGACATTAAAAGATACCATTTCAAATTTGAGAGGAGAAAGCTGATGTTAAAAGGGAAAGTAGCATTAGTAACTGGTGCATCACGTGGAATTGGTCGTGCAATTGCGATTGATTTAGCGAAACAAGGGGCAAATGTTGTAGTAAATTATGCTGGTAATGAGCAAAAGGCGAATGAAGTCGTTGATGAAATAAAGAAATTAGGTTCGGATGCAATTGCAGTAAGAGCAGATGTTGCAAATGCTGATGATGTTACAAATATGGTAAAACAAACTGTAGATACGTTTGGCCAAGTTGATATTCTTGTAAATAACGCAGGTGTAACGAAAGATAATTTATTAATGCGTATGAAAGAAGAGGAATGGGATACAGTTATTAATACAAACTTAAAAGGTGTTTTCTTATGTACGAAAGCAGTATCTCGTTATATGATGCGTCAACGTCACGGTCGAATTATAAATATTGCTTCGGTTGTTGGGGTTATCGGAAACCCAGGGCAAGCAAACTATGTTGCTGCTAAAGCTGGTGTGATTGGATTAACAAAAACATCGGCAAAAGAGTTAGCGAGCCGAAGTATTACTGTAAATGCAATTGCTCCAGGGTTTATTGCGACTGATATGACGGATGTTTTGGATGAAAAAATAAAAGAAGAAATGTTAAAAGTAATTCCTGCTGCTCAGTTTGGTGAAGCGCAAGATATCGCAAATGCTGTAACGTTTTTTGCTTCTGATCAAAGCAAATATGTTACAGGCCAAACGTTAAATGTTGATGGCGGTATGGTAATGTAATAAAAGAATGGATTTCACCTAGTTTTTTTGGACAATATTTAATATAATATTTGAGGGGAGGTGAATGGAATGGCAGATGTATTAGAGCGTGTAACAAAAATCATCGTTGATCGTTTAGGTGTAGAAGAGACTGAAGTAGTACCAGCTGCAAGCTTCAAAGAAGATTTAGGCGCAGACTCCCTAGATGTAGTAGAACTTGTAATGCAATTAGAAGATGAATTCGAAATGGAAATTTCTGATGAAGATGCTGAAAAGATTGCTACTGTTGGCGATGCTGTGACTTACATAGAGAGTCATCTATAATGTTTGAGTGAAGTCCCGTTTTTTAGCGGGGCTTTCTCGGCTTATATCTGGAGGGACCTATGCCGTACCGAAAATATAGAGAAAAAAAATACGAAACAAAATATCGCGAAGCTTTTAAAGTGTTTCAAGAAAAGATAGGTATTACGTTTACAGATGAAAAATTATTGATTCAAGCATTTACGCATTCATCCTATGTGAATGAGCATCGAAAAAAACCGCATGAGGACAATGAGCGTCTTGAATTTCTTGGAGATGCTGTATTGGAACTCACTGTATCACAGTATCTGTTTCAAAAATATCCGACAATGAGCGAAGGTGAGTTAACAAAACTACGTGCAGCTATTGTATGTGAGCCATCTCTTGTTCGTTTTGCAAACGAATTGTCATTTGGTAGCCTGGTGTTATTAGGAAAAGGTGAGGAAATGACGGGTGGACGTGAACGACCAGCTTTATTAGCGGATGTCTTTGAAGCGTTTATTGGTGCCCTTTATCTTGATCAGGGGCTAGAAATAGTTTGGGGATTCTTAAAAGAAGTTGTATATCCAAAAATTAATGAAGGTGCTTTTTCTCATGTGATGGATTATAAGAGCCAATTGCAAGAATTGATTCAGCGTGATGGCAGTGGCAATATTGAGTATCAAATTTTGCAAGAAAAAGGACCGGCCCATAACCGAGAATTTGTGTCACGTGTTACGTTAAATAACGTGGCGTTAGGTCTTGGTAGTGGTAAGTCAAAAAAAGAAGCAGAGCAACAAGCTGCTGCAGAAGCATTGAAAAAGTTAAAAGAACAATCATAAGGAATCCCCCTTTGAATGAGGGGGATTCCTTATGCATAGAATGAAACTTTCCTTTTATTTGTAAGTAAAAGGAGGGGGAAATCCGTATAGTAGCTTGTTTTCGTACAGACAACGTTTATAACAACGGAGAATAGGAGGAAGGCCTTTCGTGTTTTTAAAAAGATTAGAAATAGCAGGATTTAAATCTTTTGCTGAGCGTGTATCTGTCGATTTTGTTCCAGGTGTAACGTCTGTAGTAGGACCTAATGGGAGCGGGAAAAGTAATATTACTGATGCAATTCGCTGGGTACTGGGTGAACAATCTGCAAAGTCATTACGTGGTGCAAAGATGGAGGATATTATTTTTGCTGGCAGTGATACGAGAAGAGCGGTTAATGTTGCTGAAGTAACATTAACTTTAAATAATGAAGACCAACGATTACCGATTGAGTATAACGAGGTGTGTGTAACGCGTCGTGTATCTCGTTCAGGTGATAGTGATTTTTATATTAATAAACAATCTTGTAGATTGAAAGATATTATTGATTTATTTATGGACTCTGGTATGGGAAGGGAAGCTTTTTCAATTATTAGCCAGGGGAAAGTCGAAGAGATTTTAAGTAGTAAATCAGAAGAACGTCGTGGTGTATTTGAAGAAGCTGCGGGTGTGCTGAAATACAAACTTCGTAAAAAGAAAGCTGAAGGGAAATTGGCGGAAACACAAGAAAACTTAAATCGTGTACAAGATATTATTCACGAATTAAGTAGTCAAGTAGAACCGTTAGAAAGACAAGCTTCTATTGCGAAAGATTATCTTGAGAAAAAAGAAGAATTAGAGAAAGTAGAAGCTGCGCTTATTGTGCATGAAATTGAAGAATTACATGAGAAGTGGGAAGCGCTTCGAAATCAATTTGGGCATAATAAAGATGAAGAAGCCAAAATGTCGACGAACTTACAAAAAAGTGAAGAAGAACTTGAGGAATTACGTGGGCAATTACAAGCGGTTGATGAATCTGTAGACTCCTTACAAGAAGTTCTCCTTCTTTCTAGTAAAGAGCTAGAAAAGCTAGAAGGACAGCGTGAGTTGTTAAAGGAAAGAAAGCAAAATGCAACGACGCATTGTGAGCAACTTGAAAAACTAATTGTTGAGTTGGCAGAGAAAGCTAAAAGCTATGATGGTGAAATTGAAACAAGTACAGAAGCGTTAATGCAATTTGTGAATCAAGTAAAAGAGTTGGAGACAAAATTGCATGATAACGAGCAACTACTTGCAACTTTTGCTGAGAATTTAGAGGAACAGATTGAGAATTTAAAAGGTGATTATATTGAACTTTTAAATCAACAAGCAAGTCATCGAAATGAATTATCTATGATTGAAGAACAATCTAAACAGCAAAACTCTAAAAATGAACGACTTGATGAAGAAAATGAAAAATATGTACAGATGCGTATGGAAATTACAGCGAAAAAGGCGAAACTTGTAGAAAGTTATGAGCAAGTGAAAGAGAAAGTAGCTGGCATTATTTCCGACATACAGAAGACAGAAGCTGCGCTTGGGAAATGTAAGTCGCAGTATAGTGAAAATGAAACGAAACTGTATCAAGCGTATCAATTTGTGCAACAGGCGCGCTCACGAAAAGAAATGCTAGAAGAGATGCAAGAGGACTATTCTGGTTTCTATCAAGGAGTACGTGAAGTATTAAAGGCTAGAGAAAATAGGTTACAAGGCATTGAAGGAGCGGTTGCAGAACTTCTGACTGTGCCGAAAGAATATGAAATCGCAATGGAAATCGCCCTTGGGGCAGCGATGCAACATATCGTAGTACAAACAGAAGAACATGCTCGTAATGCAATTGCATTTTTAAAGCAAAATAAGCATGGCCGTGCAACGTTTTTACCTCAAGCTGTTATTAAAAGTAGATCGTTATCATTTGATCAATTACGCATTGTGAATCAGCATCCATCGTTTGTTGGTGTGGCGGCAGAACTTGTGCAGTACAATAATAAATATGAGAATGTAGTTTCAAATTTATTAGGTACTGTTGTTGTTGCGAAAGATTTACGCGGAGTAAATGAATTAGCGAAACAACTGCAATACCGCTATCGTATTGTAACGCTCGAAGGTGACGTAGTGAATCCAGGCGGTTCTATGACTGGTGGAGCTGTAAAACAAGCGAAATCCTCTATATTGGGGCGTCAACGTGAACTGGAAGAGTGGACTAATAAGCTAGCTGATATGGAAGAAAAAACAACGAAGCTAGAAAACTTTGTTAAAGCAGTAAAGCAAGAGATTCAAGAAAAAGAAGTACAAATACGCAAACTACGACAAGGTGTAGAAACAGAGCGTGTAGATGAACAGAAATTAAGAGAAGAAATTAGTCGTTTAGAATTAGAAGAACATCGTATTAATGATCGTTTATCTATTTACGATTTAGAGATTGAAGGATTTTTACAAGATCAAGTAAAAATGCAAGGGCGTAGAGAAGAGTTAGAAAAGATTTTAGCGACTCTTCAAGCGGAGATTACGGAATTAGATAGCAAAATCGTCGCTTTAACGAAACAAAAGAGTGAACAACATTCTTCGAAAGAAAAAGTTCAGAAGGAAATGACTGAGCTAAAAGTACAAGCGGCTGAACAACAACAGCGTTTGTCTAATCAAAAAGAAAAAGTTGAACGATTGACGAAGGAAAAAGAAGAGACAGATGCGACGCTTGTAAAAACGAAAGAAGATTTAGCATTCTTAAAACAAGAGATGACATCTAATTCAAGTGGTGAAGAACAAATTACGAATATGATTGAGAAGAAAGCGTATGATCGTAATCAAACTTCGGAGCTAATTCGTTCTCGCCGTGAACAACGCGTAACATTACAAGAGAGAGTAGAGCATTTAGAACGCAATGTGAAAGAAACAATAGGTAAACATAAATATATTCTTGAGATGTTGAAAGATCAAGAAGTGAAGATTAACCGACTTGATGTAGAGTTGGAAAATAGATTGCAACATTTGCGTGAAACATATACTATTTCATTTGAAGCAGCAAAACTGAAGTATACAATGACGATGCCTGCAGAAGATGCACGTAAAAAGGTGAAACTAATTAAACTATCCATCGAAGAGTTAGGCACAGTAAACTTAGGGGCAATTGATGAATATGAGCGTGTAGCAGAGCGTCACACATTCTTGCTAGAGCAAAGAGATGACCTAGAAGAAGCGAAATCGACATTGCATCAACTTATTACAGAAATGGATGAAGAGATGAAAAAACGCTTTTCTACTACGTTTGAAGGCATTCGAACGGAGTTTCAATCTGTATTCTCTGAATTATTCGGAGGCGGAAGAGCGGATTTAGTAATGACAAATCCAGAAGATTTATTAAATACTGGTATTGATATTGTAGCGCAACCGCCAGGGAAGAAACTACAAAACTTAGGTTTACTTTCAGGTGGAGAGCGTGCCTTAACTGCAATTGCGCTCTTATTTGGTATTTTAAAAGTACGCCCAGTTCCATTCTGTGTGCTAGATGAAGTGGAAGCGGCTCTTGATGAGGCAAACGTTGCTCGTTTTGCACAGTATTTAAAGAAATTTAGTGATGAAACGCAGTTTATTGTAATTACACACCGGAAAGGTACAATGGAAGAGTCTGATGTATTGTACGGTGTAACAATGCAAGAATCAGGGGTGTCTAAGCTTGTTTCTGTTCGTTTAGACGATGGCGAAGAACTTGTGGCAAGTAAATAGGAAGGATGGGAAGTATGAGCTTTTTTAAAAAATTAAAAGAAAAAATTTCAAAACAAACAGATACGGTAACAGAGAAGTTTAAACAAGGATTAGAAAAAACGAGAAATTCATTTGCTGATAAAGTAAATGACTTAGTGTATCGTTACCGTAAAATAGACGAAGATTTCTTTGAGGAATTAGAAGAAATTTTAATTAGTGCAGATGTCGGAGTTTCGACGGTGATGGAATTAATTGATCAGCTGAAAGAAGAAGTGCAACGTCGTAACATTCAAGATCCGAAAGAAGTACAGGCTGTTATTTCTGAGAAGTTAGTGGGAATTTACAAAGGTGACAGCGATTTTAGTAATGAAGTTAATATACAAGAGAATCAATTAACAGTTGTTTTATTTGTTGGTGTTAATGGTGTTGGGAAAACGACGACAATTGGTAAGCTTGCACATAAATTTAAATCGGAAGGTAAGTCTGTCCTATTAGCGGCAGGAGATACATTCCGTGCTGGGGCGATTGAACAATTAGAAGTATGGGGCGATCGCGTTGGTGTAGAAGTAATTAAACAAGGATCAGGATCTGACCCAGCGGCGGTTATGTACGATGCTGTACAAGCGGCAAAGGCTCGTAAAGTGGATGTATTGCTATGTGATACAGCAGGACGCTTACAAAACAAAGTAAACTTAATGAAAGAGTTAGAGAAAGTGAAGCGTGTAATTGAGCGTGAAGTACCAGGAGCTCCTCATGAAGTATTACTTGTTATTGATGCAACAACAGGACAAAATGGTTTAAGCCAAGCGAAAACATTCCGTGAAGCAACGAATGTTACTGGTATTGTTTTAACGAAGTTAGATGGAACTGCTAAAGGTGGTATCGTATTAGCAATTCGTAACGAAATGGATGTACCGGTGAAATTTGTTGGATTAGGAGAGCAAATGGATGATCTGCAGCAGTTTGATCCAGAACAATATGTTTATGGTTTATTTGCGAACTTGGTAGAAACAGAAGAAGTGTAAGTGAAAGAAGCGGTATTCCCGCTTCTTTTTGTATAAAAAAATATGTGATGTTAAGAAAAAAACTTGACACTCTTTTATACTCCATGTAAACTAATTCATGTAAAGGGAAATCACTTAACAAAGGATGATCCAACATGCTCGAAAAAACAACGAGAATGAACTATTTATTTGATTTTTATCAATCGTTGTTAACGCAAAAACAAAGAAGTTATATGTCGCTTTATTATCTAGATGATTTATCTCTTGGTGAAATTGCGGAAGAATTTGATGTAAGTCGCCAAGCCGTGTATGATAACATTAAACGGACTGAAGCGATGCTTGAAGAATATGAAGATAAATTAGTATTACTTCAAAAGTTTCAAGAGCGACAGCGACTTGTTGCAAAGCTAAAACAGCTAATCAGCGAAGAAGAGCATGTGAATGAAGAAATGAAACAAGTTGTTGAAGCTATCGAAAAATTAGATTAGGAGGGCGGCAATATGGCATTTGAAGGATTAGCCGACCGACTTCAACAGACAATGCAAAAAATCCGCGGCAAAGGAAAAGTTTCTGAAGCCGATGTGAAAGAAATGATGAGAGAAGTTCGTCTAGCTCTTTTAGAAGCGGATGTTAACTTTAAAGTAGTAAAAGATTTTGTAAAGCGTGTGTCTGAGCGTGCTGTCGGACAAGATGTAATGAAAAGTTTGACACCTGGACAACAAGTAATTAAAGTCGTACAGGAAGAACTTACAGGACTTATGGGCGGAGAGCAAAGCAAAATTGCTGTTGCTAATAAGCCACCGACTGTTATTATGATGGTTGGTCTGCAAGGTGCGGGTAAAACAACGACGACAGGTAAGCTTGCGAATTTGCTTCGTAAAAAGCATAATCGTAAACCGATGCTTGTTGCAGCGGATATTTACCGTCCAGCAGCGATTAAACAGCTTGAAACATTAGGGAAGCAATTGGACATGCCTGTTTTCTCTTTAGGAGATCAAGTAAGTCCTGTTGAAATTGCGAAACAAGCGATTGCAAAAGCAAAAGAAGATCATCACGATTATGTTTTAATCGATACGGCGGGTCGCCTGCATATTGATGAAGAACTAATGGATGAATTAGCGAAAGTTAAAGAAGTTGCGAAACCGGATGAAATTTTCCTTGTTGTCGATGCGATGACGGGACAAGACGCGGTAAATGTTGCACAAAGTTTCCATGAGCAGTTAGGGTTAACAGGTGTTGTATTAACGAAATTAGATGGTGACACGCGCGGTGGTGCGGCATTATCTATTAAGGCTGTAACAAACACACCAATTAAATTTGCTGGTATGGGTGAAAAACTAGATGCGATTGAAGAGTTCCATCCAGAACGTATGGCATCCCGTATTTTAGGGATGGGTGATGTCTTAACATTAATTGAAAAAGCGCAAGCTACAGTTGATGAAGAGAAAGCAAAAGAACTTGAGCAAAAAATGCGTACGCTTTCGTTTACGCTTGACGATTTCCTAGAACAACTTGGACAAGTGCGTCAACTTGGACCACTTGATGAATTGTTAGGAATGCTTCCTGGTGCAAATAAAATTAAAGGGCTGAAAAATGCGCAAGTTGATGAAAAACAAATTGGGCATATTGAGGCAATTATTCGTTCTATGACTAAATTAGAACGAGAACAACCGGAAATAATCAATGCTAGTCGTAAAAAGCGCATTGCCAAAGGTAGCGGTACAACAGTACAAGAAATCAATCGTCTAATCAAGCAGTTTGATGATATGAAAAAAATGATGAAGACGATGACGGGAATGCAAAAAGGTAAGAAAAAAGGACTAGGTGGATTGAAGTTTCCATTCATGTAAGGAAAAAAAGATGGCTCTGTTAAGAAAAAATACTTTACAAAGCAATAGTCTTTTTGCTAATATAATTATCTGTGTGAAATAAATTCGGAGGTGCTTTATAAATGGCAGTTAAAATTCGTTTAAAACGTATGGGAGCTAAAAAAACTCCTTTCTATCGTGTAGTTGTTGCAGATTCTCGTTCTCCTCGTGACGGACGTTTCATTGAGGAAATCGGTACTTACAATCCGGTTGCTCAACCAGCTGAAGTTAAGATCAACGAAGAAGCAGCATTAAAATGGTTAGGAAACGGTGCTAAACCATCTGATACAGTTCGTAACCTATTCTCTAACCAAGGTATCATGGAGAAATTCCACTTATCTAAACAAGGTAAGTAATTGAGGCAATGACTATGAAGAAGTTAGTCGAGACGATTGTCAAGCCTCTTGTCGATCATCCTGAAGATGTAAAAGTTACACAGGAACTTTACAACGGAGAGATAAAGTATCGATTAACTGTACATCCTGAGGATGTTGGAAAAGTCATTGGAAAGCAAGGGAAAGTTGCGAAAGCAATTCGAATGCTCTTGTATTCAGTGGGACATCATAATGATGAAAAAGTAACACTGGAAATTCAATAAACGTAAAAAGGGCGAGGAGTTATTTCCTCTCCCTTTTTTAACATTTAAAGAGAAACTGCATGTTCCGTATATGAAATGGAGATGCTTAATTTATATAGAAACCAGGGGTGACATACTATTTATGACAAAATGGTTTAACGTAGGGAAAATTGTAAATACTCATGGCGTAAGAGGAGAAATTCGTGTTATTTCTCGTACTGATTTTCCGGAAGAGCGATATAAGGTAGGAAACACGTTATACATATCGAATGAGAAAGGTACAGACTATCTTCCAGTGAAGGTAACTTCTCATCGTCAACATAAGACATTTGATTTATTAACATTTGAAGGATACAACAATGTAGATGAAGTAGAGAAGTTTAAAGGTTCTTTAATAAAAGTACCAGAAGAGCAGTTAGGCGAGCTAGCTGAAGGTGAATACTACTATCATGAAATTATTGGTTGCAACGTTGTAACGGAAGAAGGAGAAGCGTTAGGGACAATCAAAGAGATTCTATCCCCTGGTGCAAATGATGTTTGGGTGATTAAACGTCCAAAGGGCCAAGATCTTTTAATTCCTTACATTGATGACGTTGTGCTTCAAGTTAATATTGAAAATAAATTAGTAACCATTCATGTAATGGAAGGATTGCTATAATGAAAATTGACATTTTAACATTGTTTCCAGATATGTTTACAGGTGTGTTTGGGTCTTCAATTTTAAAGAAGGCTCAAGAAAAAGAAGCGGTAGAGCTTCGTGTTGTCAATTTCCGTGATTATACAACTAGTAAGCATAATAGTGTAGATGATTATCCGTATGGTGGGGGCGCTGGAATGGTATTAACCCCACAACCTATCTTTGATGCGGTGGAAGAGCTAACGAAGGAAACAGACCGTAAACCGAGAATCGTCTTAATGTGTCCACAAGGAGAGCGTTTCACGCAGAAGAAGGCAGAAGAGCTTGCTGGAGAAGAGCATGTTATTTTTGTATGTGGCCATTATGAAGGATACGATGAAAGAATTCGTGAACATCTTGTAACAGATGAGATTTCTATTGGTGATTACGTATTAACGGGTGGAGAATTAGCCTCTATGGTAGTTACTGATAGTGTTGTACGTCTTTTACCAGGAGTACTTGGGAATCAAACGTCACAAGTGGAAGACTCTTTTAGCACAGGTTTGTTAGAACACCCACATTATACACGTCCTGCTGATTTTCGTGGTATGAAGGTACCGGATGTACTAATGTCAGGAAATCATAAAAATATTGATGAATGGCGCCATAAAGAATCCTTGCGTCGTACGTACACACGTAGACCGGATTTATTGGAAGAACGAGAATTATCTAAGCAAGAAGAGAAATGGCTAGAACAGATAAAAGAAGACCAATAAGGGCTTGATATATTTTCTATTGCAACAGTCCTAGCAATATGCTATTATAACATTTGTGCTACTGAAATCAGTGGCCATATTAACGATGTTCCGCTGTAATTTAATAAGACTTTATAAGAGCATCTGTTTAAAGGAGAGAATTTAATATGCAACAATTAATCGCAGAAATTACAAAAGGCCAATTAAAAACTGACCTTCCTTCATTCCGTCCTGGAGACACTTTACGTGTACACGTAAAAGTAGTTGAGGGAACTCGTGAAAGAATTCAGCTTTTCGAAGGTGTTGTAATCAAACGTCGTGGTGGCGGAATCAGTGAAACATTCACAGTTCGTAAGATTTCTTACGGCGTAGGTGTTGAGCGTACATTCCCAGTTCACACGCCAAGAATCGCGAAAATCGAAGTACTTCGCCGTGGTAAAGTACGTCGTGCTAAGTTATACTACTTACGTAACCTTCGCGGTAAAAAAGCACGTATTAAAGAAATTCGATAAGACATGTATGGGAGCTTGTAAATACGCAAGCTCCCTTTTTCCAATCTATATGAAATTTTGATATAATACGAACAGCTTACATAACTGTGGAGGGGAAAAGCATGAAGAAAGAGAAGAGTTCACTTTGGGAATGGATTAAAGCAATTTTGATTGCCATTGTATTAGCGGGTGTAATTAGACAGTTTTTCTTTGCCCCAATTCTCGTAGATGGTGTATCGATGTCGCCGACTTTACATGACCGTGATCGAATGATTGTTAATAAAATTGGCTATCACATAGGTGATCCGAAGCGCTTTGATATTATTGTATTCCGAGCGACGGAAGAAAAAGATTATATTAAGCGTATTATTGGCCTACCAGGCGATGAAATCGAATACCGTAATGATAAACTATATGTTAACGGGAAACCTTATGAGGAGCCGTATTTAGATAAGCAGAAAAAACAACTTGCTGACGGACCGCTTACATATGATTTTACTCTTGAAGAAATGACAGGAAAGAAAACTGTTCCAGAAGGTCAATTATTTGTTTTAGGCGATAATCGTCGTTTTAGTAAAGATAGCCGCTCAATTGGTACAATTTCAATGGACCAAGTGATTGGTAAAGCAAATATGTTATATTGGCCGTTAAAAGATGCACGTATTGTGAAATAAAAGAAAAAGAAGGTGGCAACATGGTAATTCAATGGTTCCCGGGACATATGGCAAAGGCTAGACGCCAAGTAACCGAAAAATTAAAGTTAATTGATGTTGTAATTGAGCTTGTAGATGCTCGATTACCTTTATCATCTCGAAACCCAATGATTGATGAAATTATTACACATAAACCAAGACTTGTTGTTTTAAATAAAGCGGATATGGCGGATGACCGTCTAACGAAGCAGTGGATTGCATACTTTAAAGAAAAAGGTCATATGGCAATTTCAATTAACGCACAAGCTGGACAAGGGATGAAGGAAATTACAGCGGCTTGTAAAGTGTTGGTTAAAGAAAAATTTGACAAAATGGTTGCTAAAGGTATTAGACCGAGAGCAATTCGTGCATTAATTGTAGGTATACCGAATGTTGGTAAATCTACGTTAATTAATAAGTTGGCGAAGAAAAATATTGCTAAAACAGGAGATCGCCCAGGTGTGACAACAGCCCAACAATGGATTAAAGTTGGGAAAGAAATGGAACTGTTAGATACACCGGGTATTTTATGGCCTAAATTTGAAGATCAATTAGTGGGTCTTCGTTTAGCGACAACGGGTGCAATTAAAGATTCAATTTTAAATTTACAAGATGTAGCTGTTTACGCATTACGTTTTATGGAGAAACATTATCCAGAACGTTTGAAAGAGCGATATAATTTAAATGAGATTCCAGAAGATATCGTGGAGTTATTTGATGCAATCGGAAAAAACAGAGGTTGCTTAATGGGCGGCGGAATGATTGATTATGATAAAACATCTGAGCTTATACTTCGTGAACTTCGTGGTGGTAAACTTGGAAGAATGACGTTTGAGATACCAGAAGAGTTTGCAGAGCAGGTAGAAGAAGTGGAAAAAGTAGAAGAAGTATAAGACGTGCGTTTGTGCGTCTTTTCTTTTTGGTTACGTTTAAAAGGGAGTGTACATATATGCAAAAAATGACTATTCAAGAAGCTGAATGTTTATTGCAAGAAATTATGAGTGAAGAGGATGAACATTTTCAACTGTTATTGAAAGATGAGCGAAAAGGTGTTCAAAAACTAATTTTGAAGTGGTATAAACAAAAAGAATTAGCACAAAAAGAAAGAGAAAAATTTTTAGAAATGTCAAAGTATGAAAACGCGTTACGTGAAAAAGGTCTCACATACATTGCTGGCATTGATGAAGTGGGCCGAGGACCGTTAGCTGGACCGGTTGTGACGGCGGCTGTCATCCTTCCAGAAGATTTTTATATTCCAGGATTAAATGACTCAAAAAAATTAAGTGAAGCGAAGCGTGAGCGTTTTTATGATGAAATTAAAGACCATGCGATTGCGATTGGAGTTGGC
The DNA here is from genome assembly GCF_051915945.1 of Bacillus cereus group sp. MYBK30-2. Classification (NCBI taxonomy): domain Bacteria; kingdom Bacillati; phylum Bacillota; class Bacilli; order Caryophanales; family Bacillaceae; genus Bacillus; species Bacillus cereus group sp. MYBK30-2. Next base: position 523,096 of record NZ_JBQAFR010000002.1, on the reverse strand, counting down.
ATTGTATCACCACAAGTTATTGATGAAATAAATATTTATCAAGCAACGAAGCAAGCGATGTTAGATGCTGTTGCTAATTTATCATGTACACCAGAATATTTATTAATCGATGCGATGAAGCTTCCTACATCAATTCCGCAAACATCAATTATTAAAGGTGATGCGAAAAGTGTCTCTATTTCGGCTGCATCTATTATTGCGAAAGTGACGAGAGATCGTATGATGAAAGAATTAGGTGAAAAGTATCCTGCATATGGATTTGAACAACATATGGGATATGGGACGAAACAGCATTTAGAAGCGATTGAAGTGCATGGGGTACTAGAGGAACATCGGAAATCATTCGCACCAATTAAAGATATGATTCAAAAATAAGCTGTGAATATACAGCTTATTTTTTTATTTTGGTATATGAACATTATTATTTTCAAAAAAGAATAAAGCGATTTCAGTTTTCTGACACTTTATTGTAGACAGCGTGCCAATCATCTTATACAATGGCAATGTAATGTTTTTTAAACATTAAAAAACTTTTCGAGTAAAACAGGAAAACAGGGGAGGATGGGACCATGAATATCCATGAGTACCAAGGTAAGGCAGTCCTTAGAAGCTATGGGGTTAGCGTTCCGAACGGGAAGGTTGCATTTACAGTAGAAGAAGCTGTAGAAGCAGCGAAAGAATTAGGAACGGATGTATGTGTAGTTAAAGCACAAATTCACGCTGGTGGACGCGGCAAAGCTGGCGGAGTAAAAGTTGCGAAAAATTTAGAAGAAGTTCGTACATATGCGGAAAGCATTTTAGGAACTACACTTGTGACACATCAAACAGGTCCTGAAGGTAAGGAAGTAAAACGCTTACTTATCGAAGAAGGTTGCGATATTAAAAAAGAATATTATGTAGGTCTTGTATTAGATCGTGCAACTTCTCAAGTTGTTTTAATGGCATCTGAAGAAGGTGGAACAGAAATTGAAGAAGTAGCAGAAAAAACACCTGAAAAAATCTTTAAAGAATATATTGATCCAGCAGTAGGTTTACAAGGTTTCCAAGCGCGTCGAATCGCGTTTAATATCAATATTCCAAAAGAGCTTGTAGGACAAGCTGTGAAGTTTATGATGGGCTTATATAGTGCGTTTATCGAAAAAGATTGCTCTATCGCTGAGATTAATCCACTTGTTACAACAGGTGACGGTAAAGTAATGGCATTGGATGCAAAATTAAACTTTGATTCTAATGCGTTATATCGCCATAAAGACATTTTAGAACTTCGTGATCTTGATGAAGAAGATTCAAAAGAAATTGAAGCTTCTAAATATGACTTAAACTACATTCCTTTAGATGGAAATATCGGTTGTATGGTTAATGGTGCAGGTTTAGCAATGGCTACAATGGATATCATTAAACATTACCATGGTGACCCAGCTAACTTCTTAGATGTTGGTGGCGGCGCGACAGCTGAAAAAGTTACAGAAGCATTCAAAATTATCCTTTCTGATAAAAATGTAAAAGGTATCTTCGTTAACATTTTTGGTGGCATTATGAAGTGTGATGTTATCGCAGAAGGTGTTATTGAAGCAACGAAGCAAGTAGGTCTTGAGTTGCCTTTAGTTGTACGTCTTGAAGGTACAAACGTAGAGTTAGGTAAGAAAATTTTAAATGAGTCTGGTTTAAATATTGTTGCAGCAGAATCTATGGCAGACGGTGCACAAAAAATTGTTTCACTAGTGGGCTAATAGAAAGCGGGGGAGAAAAATGAGCGTATTAGTTAATAAAGATACAAAAGTTATTGTTCAAGGTATTACAGGTTCTCAAGGATTATTCCATACAAAACAAATGATTGAATACGGTACGAAAATTGTCGGTGGTGTAACACCAGGTAAAGGTGGCACTGATATTGAAGGTGTACCAGTATTTGATACAGTAGAAGATGCTGTGAAAGCAACAGGCGCAAACGCTTCAGTTGTATACGTTCCACCCGCTTTTGCGGCTGATGCAATTATGGAAGCAGTTGATGCAAAGATCGATTTAGTAGTATGTATTACTGAAGGGATCCCTGTATTAGATATGGTAAACGTAAAGAGGTATATGGCGGGTAAACATACACGTTTACTTGGACCAAACTGTCCTGGTGTCATTACACCTGATGAATGTAAAATTGGTATTATGCCAGGATACATTCATAAAAAAGGTCATGTTGGTATCGTATCTCGCTCGGGTACATTAACGTATGAAGCTGTACATCAGTTAACACAAGAAGGTATTGGCCAATCTACTGCTGTAGGTATCGGTGGGGACCCTGTTAACGGTACAGACTTTATTGATGCGTTAAAAGCATTTAATGATGATGAAGAAACACATGCTGTAATTATGATTGGTGAAATCGGCGGTACGGCAGAAGAAGAGGCAGCTGAATGGGTAAAAGCTAATATGACAAAACCAGTTGTAGGCTTCATTGGTGGTCAAACAGCGCCTGCTGGCAAACGTATGGGTCATGCTGGGGCAATCATTTCTGGCGGTAAAGGAACTGCTGCTGAAAAGATTAAAACAATGGAAGCTTGTGGTATTAAAGTAGCTGAAACACCAGCTGTTATGGGTGAAACATTAATCTCTGTTTTAAAAGAAAAGGGATTATTTGAAACTTGTAAAAACTACTAATCTTTTTGAAAGGCACCTTCTTGTTTGAAGGTGTCTTTTTGCACTTTTCCTGTTTACATAATAAAAATTATGGGTAAGGAGAATTGAGATGAAAAGAGAACGATTATTGCACCTTCATTACATGTTGGCGGATCATTGGAAGGCGATGGAGAGGCTACTATATATTGATCCGGAATTGAATGGAATATACACTTTTAGTACGAAACAATTTGAATATTACGCTGGAATATCCTCGGAAAAATCTTCAGAACTAGTAAATTTTCTTCAGACTTCAAATCTCCTGCAATATATCTCCTATTTAGAAGAAAATCGAATATTTTATACGACTATTTGGGATAAGGATTATCCACAATTATTGCGAGAAATACAAGATCCCCCTTTTGTTTTATATGGAAAAGGGGGGAGGGATTTTCTTAGTAAAGTAAATAAATTAGCGATTGTTGGGACGAGAGAGCCGTCTTTATATGGAAAGGAGAGTATGAGGTTTATTTTACACCCTTTACTTGAAAAGGAATGGCTTATTGTTAGTGGGTTTGCAAGAGGGATAGATATAATTGCTCACGAAGTTACAGTAAGGCAGCATTGCCCGACAATCGCCATATTAGGACATGGATTATCTTATATGTATCCGAAAGAGAATAGAAGTTTATATGACACGTGGAAAGACTATATATTGTTATTGACAGAGTATCCCCCACATTATGCACCGAAAAAATGGTATTTTCCAAAAAGAAATCGAATTATTAGTGGTATAAGTAAAGGTGTTTTAGTTGTAGAAGCAAAATCAAGAAGTGGATCACTTATTACTGCAGACCTAGCGTTAGAGCAAAATAGAGAGGTATTTGCGCTTCCTGGACCTATATTTATAGATAGTGCGTCGGGAACAAATCATCTTATTCAACAAGGTGCAAAACTAGTGCGAAATGCAGAGGATATCCTTGAAGAATTTATAAATTAACTTTATATTTTTATGTTTTTATTAAACAATTATTGACAAATGGTAGATTGGCACTGTATGGTATATTCATTCTTGATTGACAAAAACAAGAGAAATCAATAAGATTAATGAAGACTTGAATCCACCTCTTAAGGAGGCACTAGCATGTCAGATTACCTCGTAATCGTGGAGTCGCCTTCTAAGGCGAAGACCATTGAGAAATATTTAGGGAAAAAATACAAAGTCGTCGCGTCCATGGGACATGTCCGCGATTTACCTAAAAGCCAAATGGGGATAGAAGTAAAGAATAACTTCACCCCGAAGTATATTACCATTCGTGGTAAGGGTCCCGTTTTAAAAGATTTAAAATCAGCGGCAAAAAAAGCAAAGAAAGTCTATCTCGCGGCCGATCCGGATCGTGAAGGAGAAGCAATTGCTTGGCATTTAGCGAATACGTTAAATGTGGACGTTGAATCAGATTGCCGAGTTGTATTTAATGAGATTACAAAAGATGCAATAAAAGAATCATTTAAATATCCTCGTGCAATTAATATGGATTTAGTAGATGCACAACAGGCAAGACGTATACTTGATCGTCTTGTTGGCTACAATATTAGTCCTTTATTATGGAAGAAAGTAAAAAAAGGATTAAGTGCAGGACGCGTACAATCTGTAGCAGTTCGTTTAATTATCGAACGTGAAAAAGAAATTCAAAACTTTGAACCTGAAGAATTCTGGACAATTAAAACAGAATTTGTGAAAGGGAAAGACACATTTGAAGCAAGCTTTTACGGTGTAGATGGTGAAAAAGTTCAATTAACGAACGAAGAACAAGTGAACGAAATAATCGAAAAGATGAAAGACAATGCGTTTTCGGTTGAAAATGTAACTCGAAAAGAGCGAAAGCGTAATCCTGCATTACCATTTACAACATCTTCTCTACAACAGGAAGCAGCGCGTAAATTAAATATGCGAGCAAAGAAAACAATGATGCTTGCACAGCAACTGTATGAAGGGATAGATCTTGGAAAACAAGGGACTGTAGGTCTTATTACGTATATGAGAACTGATTCAACACGTATCTCAGAAACAGCTCAAACAGAGGCTCGTAATTACATTACTGAGGCGTTTGGTGCGGAATACATAGGAACAGAGAAGAAGAAAGAAACGAAAAAGTCGAAAGCACAAGATGCGCATGAGGCGATTCGTCCTACTTCGGTAATGAGAAAGCCAGAGGAACTAAAAAGTTTCTTAAGTCGTGATCAACTTCGTTTGTATAAACTGATTTGGGAGCGATTTGTTGCAAGTCAAATGGCATCTGCTATAATGGATACTGTTACAGCGAGACTCATTAATAACAATGTTCAGTTCCGTGCAAGTGGATCAGTTGTAAAGTTCCCAGGATTTATGAAAGTGTACGTAGAATCGAAAGATGATGGTGCGGAAGAAAAGGATAAGATGTTGCCGCCGTTAGAAGTAGGTGAAACTGTATTTTCAAAAGATATAGAACCGAAGCAACATTACACACAGCCTCCGCCGCGTTACACAGAGGCTCGTCTAGTAAGAACACTTGAAGAGCTTGGAATTGGAAGACCATCTACTTATGTACCGACACTTGAAACAATCCAAAAACGTGGATACGTTGCTTTAGATAATAAACGCTTCGTACCGACTGAACTTGGTGGAATAGTAATCGAACTTATTTTAGAGTTTTTCCCGGAAATTATTAACATTGAATTTACTGCCAATATGGAGCAGAGCCTTGATGAAGTAGAAGAAGGAAATGCGAATTGGGTGAAAATTGTTGATGATTTTTACGTAGGATTTGAACCGCGCTTAGAAAAAGCGGAAAAAGAAATGCGTGAAGTGGAAATTAAAGATGAACCAGCTGGGGAAGACTGTGAATTATGTGGTCATCCAATGGTCTTTAAAATGGGTAAATACGGGAAGTTTATGGCTTGTTCGAATTTCCCTGATTGTCGTAATACAAAACCGATTGTGAAAGAAATCGGTGTTACTTGTCCGAAGTGTGAAGAAGGACAAATTATTGAACGTCGTAGTAATAAAAAGAAACGTCTTTTCTACGGATGCGGTACGTATCCAGAATGTGACTTTGTATCTTGGGATAAGCCAATTGGTCGTAAATGTCCGAAGTGTGAAGGTATGCTTGTAGAGAAGAAGTTGAAAAAAGGCGTGCAAGTACAATGTATTTCGTGTGATTATGAAGAAGAACAACAAATGTGAGCGTAACTGCTCACATTTTTTTCGGGAAGAAAAGGAAAGGTGATATATATGACAACACAAGTAGTAAACGTCATTGGCGCAGGTCTTGCAGGAAGTGAAGCAGCTTACCAAATTGCAAAACGTGGTGTCCAAGTAAGATTATATGAAATGAGGCCGGTACGACAAACACCAGCTCATCACACAGATAAATTTGCTGAATTAGTATGTAGTAATTCACTTCGCGCAAACACATTAACAAATGCTGTTGGTGTTATTAAAGAAGAAATGCGCCTAATGGATTCTGTCATTATTCGTGCAGCTGATGAGTGCTCTGTACCAGCAGGAGGTGCTTTAGCTGTAGACCGTCATGAATTCGCGGCGAAAGTGACTGAATATGTGAAAAATCATCCGAACGTAACTGTAATGAATGAGGAAATCACTGAAATTCCAGAGGGACCAACTGTTATTGCGACAGGTCCACTTACGTCTCCGGATCTTTCTGCACAATTAAAAAAACTAACAGGTGAAGATTATTTTTATTTCTATGATGCTGCAGCGCCAATCGTTGAGAAAGACAGCATTGACATGAATAAAGTATATTTAAAATCTCGTTATGATAAAGGTGAAGCGGCATATTTAAACTGTCCAATGACAGAAGAAGAGTTTGATCGCTTTTATGAAGCTTTAATTGCTGCTGAGACAGTGCCTTTAAAAGAATTTGAAAAAGAAATTTTCTTTGAAGGTTGTATGCCAGTAGAAGTTATGGCAAGTAGAGGAAGACAGACGTTAGTATTTGGACCGATGAAGCCTGTTGGGTTAGAAGATCCGAAAACAGGGAAAACACCGTATGCGGTTGTTCAGTTACGTCAAGATGATGCAGCAGGAACATTATACAATATTGTAGGCTTCCAAACACATTTAAAGTGGGGGCCACAAAAAGAAGTGTTACAGCTAATTCCAGGACTAGAAAACGCAGAGATTGTACGTTATGGTGTAATGCATCGTAATACGTTTATTAATTCGCCTAATTTGCTTCGTCCAACATATCAATATAAACAACGTGATGATTTATTCTTCGCTGGTCAAATGACTGGGGTAGAGGGTTATGTTGAATCAGCAGCATCAGGATTATTAGCGGGTATTAACGCTGCTCGACTTGTACAAGGTGAAGAGCCAGTTGTATTACCACCTGTAACTGCAATGGGAAGTATGGCAAATTATATTACTGCGACAAATGCGAAAAACTTCCAGCCAATGAATGCAAACTTCGGATTATTTGCACCGTTAGAGAAGAAAATTAAAAAGAAACAAGAGCGAAATGAAGCATATGCTACACGCGCTTTAGAAACAATTCAAAATTTTGTAAATATTTAATTAAATTTCTTGCAAAGGCTACTAAGTTGTGATACGATTTAGTAGCCTTTATTGAGGTGAGTTATATGGATGTGAATGTGAAGAAATTGTTACAATTATTCGTTGGATATTTACAAATTGAAAGAAATTATTCAAAATATACAATTGCAAGTTATCAAAATGATTTAGAACATTTTGTGCAATTTATGGAGCGAGAAGGCATATCCTCTTTTTTAGATGTTACATACGCGGATGTTCGTTTATACTTGACGACGTTGCACGATGAAAAGTTAGCCCGTAAATCTGTCGCAAGGAAAGTATCAAGCTTACGAAGTTTATATCGTTTTTTGATGCGTGAAGGTTATCAAAAAGATAATCCGTTTGCACTTGCGTCACTCCCCAAGAAAGAATTGTCAATCCCAAAGTTTTTATATGCTGAAGAGTTAGAGGAATTGTTTGAAGTTTCTGATACAGAGACGCCATTAGGTCAAAGGAATCAAGCTTTATTAGAGTTGATGTATGCAACTGGGATTCGTGTAAGCGAATGCGTTAATTTGCAACTTACCGACATTGACTTTGCAGTGGGAACAATTTTAGTGATGGGAAAAGGGAAAAAACAAAGATATATTCCGTTCGGAAGCTATGCACAAGATGCTTTAATTACTTATATAGAGAACGGGAGAAAACAGTTAGCTCAAAAGACTGAAGAACAATCTCATATGGTATTTTTAAATGCGAAAGGTAAGCCGTTAACAGATCAGGGTGTACGTTATGTTTTGAACGAACTCATTAAAAAGGCTTCACTTACAATGCGGATAAATCCCCATATGTTAAGGCATACATTTGCTACACATATGTTGGATGAAGGAGCGGATTTACGTACTGTGCAGGAGCTATTAGGTCATGAGAATTTGTCGACGACACAAATTTATACGCATGTCTCTAAAGAAAGATTGCGTTCTGTGTACATGAAGCATCACCCGCGGGCATAAATTGCTTTTAAAGCTATAAAAACATATAAAGGAGTTTTTTCTATGGGAAATTTCCACGCTACAACGATATTTGCAGTTCATCATAATGGAGAATGTGCAATGGCTGGAGATGGTCAGGTAACGATGGGGAATGCTGTTGTAATGAAACATACAGCTCGCAAAGTTCGCAAACTTTTCCAAGGGAAAGTTTTAGCTGGTTTTGCAGGCTCAGTTGCTGATGCATTTACTCTTTTTGAAATGTTTGAAGGAAAATTAGAAGAGTATAATGGCAACTTGCAGCGCGCTGCAGTTGAGATGGCGAAACAATGGCGTGGTGATAAAATGTTACGTCAGCTAGAAGCAATGCTCATTGTAATGGATAAAACAACGATGCTCCTTGTTTCAGGTACAGGAGAAGTAATTGAACCAGATGATGGTATTTTAGCAATTGGTTCAGGTGGACATTATGCACTTGCTGCTGGTCGTGCTTTAAAGCAACATGCAAGTGAACATTTAACAGCGAAACAAATTGCGAAGGCCAGTTTAGAAATTGCAGGCGATATTTGTGTTTATACGAACCACAACATAATTGTTGAAGAATTGTAGAATCGTAAGGGAGGCATTTTATATGCATTTACATTTTACTCCGCGTCAAATTGTGGAAAAATTAGATCAATACATCATCGGTCAAAAAGATGCAAAGAAAGCGGTTGCTGTAGCTCTACGAAATCGATACCGTCGCAGTAAATTAGCTGAAAATTTACGTGATGAAATTGCACCTAAAAACATTTTAATGATTGGACCGACAGGTGTTGGTAAAACAGAGGTAGCACGGCGAATGGCGAAACTCGTTGGAGCACCTTTTATTAAGGTTGAAGCGACGAAATTTACAGAAGTTGGATATGTGGGTCGAGATGTAGAGTCGATGGTCCGCGATCTTGTTGAAACATCCGTTCGTATCGTGAAAGAGGAAATGGTAGTTAAAGTTCAAGATAAAGCGGAAGAGCAAGCGAATCAACGTCTTGTTGAAATTTTAGTGCCGAGTCCGGAGAAACAATCTGGATTTAAAAATCCATTAGAAATGCTTTTTGGTGGTACTCAAAATTCAAACCAAACATCTGATGCACAGGAAGATGTTGAAATCGAAAAGAAACGTCAAGATGTGGAAAGAAAGCTTGCGGCAGGCCTTCTTGAAGATGAAGTGGTATCGATCGAAGTGACGGAACAACAGTCTTCTATGTTTGATATGTTGCAAGGAACTGGTATGGAGCAAATGGGAATGAATTTCCAAGATGCACTAGGAAGTATCATGCCGAAAAAAACGAAAAAACGTAAACTTTCTGTAAAAGAAGCAAGAAAACTCTTGACAAATGAAGAGGCACAGCGCTTAATTGATATGGATGAAGTTACACAAGAGGCTGTTTATCGTGCTGAACAGCTCGGGATTATTTTTATCGATGAAATTGACAAAATTGCTGGTAAGCAGTCGAATAGCGTAGATGTATCGCGTGAAGGTGTGCAACGTGACATTTTACCGATTGTAGAAGGATCGAATGTTGCAACAAAATACGGATCAGTAAAAACGGATTATATTTTATTTGTTGCAGCTGGAGCGTTCCATATGTCTAAACCGTCGGATTTAATTCCGGAATTGCAAGGGAGATTTCCGATTCGAGTAGAGTTAACAAAATTATCAGTAGATGATTTTGTTAAAATATTAATCGAACCTGACAATGCGTTAATTAAACAATATATGGCATTATTAGCGACTGAAGGTATAGAAATTGAATTTTCAGACGAAGCTATTCGTAAGATTGCTGAGATTGCTTATCAAGTTAATCAGGATACAGATAATATTGGAGCGAGAAGACTCCATACTATTATGGAGAAGCTCCTTGAAGATTTATCGTTTGAAGCATCTGAAATTACGTTAGAGAAAATAACGATAACACCTCAATATGTTGAGGAAAAATTAGCGACAATTGCTAAAAATAAAGATGTGAGCCAGTTTATTTTGTAATAGTGTCATCAGGTGACTCGCCCTAGTTTCCAAGTGATGAAAAAATATGTAAGTAACATGTAGGAGGAACTTTTGAAATGGAATTATTAGCAAAAACGAGAAAATTAAATGCGTTATTACAGAGCGCAGCAGGAAAGCCTGTAAACTTTAGAGAGATGTCTGACACAATGTGTGAAGTAATTGAAGCGAACGTGTTCGTTGTAAGTCGTCGCGGTAAATTATTAGGATATGCGATTCACCAACAAATCGAGAACGAACGCATGAAGCAAATGCTTGCAGAGCGTCAATTCCCAGAAGAGTACACACAAAGCTTATTCAACATTACAGAAACATCTTCTAACTTAGATGTGAACAGTGCTTACACAGCATTCCCAGTAGAAAATAGAGAATTATTCGGTCAAGGTTTAACTACAATCGTACCAATCGTTGGTGGCGGTGAGCGCCTAGGTACACTAGTCTTAGCTCGTCTGGGTCAAGAGTTCTTAGACGATGATTTGATTCTTGCTGAATACAGCTCAACTGTTGTAGGTATGGAAATCTTACGTGAAAAAGCAGAAGAAATCGAAGAGGAAGCACGTAGTAAAGCTGTTGTTCAAATGGCGATTAGCTCATTATCTTACAGTGAGTTAGAAGCAATCGAGCATATCTTCGAAGAATTAAATGGAACAGAAGGTTTACTTGTTGCAAGTAAAATTGCTGATCGCGTAGGAATTACTCGTTCTGTAATCGTAAATGCACTACGTAAATTAGAAAGTGCTGGTGTTATTGAGTCTCGCTCTTTAGGTATGAAAGGAACATACATTAAAGTGCTAAACGACAAGTTTCTACAGGAACTTGCTAAATTAAAAACAAACTAATTTATAAAAAAACTCTCCTCGGTTGAGGAGAGTTTTTTGTTTTTTAAGAGAATGATTTTGCTTACGTAAGGCGTCATGACAACGTTCATTAGAAAACTATTAATTAACCTTCAATTCCTTGCTTAAAGGAATTGAAGGTTGGTAATACTAGAATTTGAGCGTGAAAAAAAGAAAGTTTTACATTGTTCGCATTTTCGACTTGATTGTAATATTTCAGTATGATATAGTAAGCAGTGGTGTCAGTACAAAGTACACACGTTTACTGATTTAAGTGTTGGTGCTACGTTCGTAGTTTCGCTTAGAGATGAAGTAAACGGAGGATATCAAAAACCATTTAGGAGGAACTAAATTATGTCAGTAATTTCTATGAAGCAATTGCTTGAAGCTGGTGTTCATTTCGGACATCAAACTCGTCGTTGGAACCCAAAAATGAAGCGTTACATTTTCACAGAGCGTAACGGTATCTACATCATCGACTTACAAAAAACTGTGAAAAAAGTTGAGGAAGCTTACAGAACGATGCGTGACATCGCTGCTGAAGGTGGAGACATTTTATTCGTAGGTACTAAAAAACAAGCACAAGAAGCTATTAAAGAAGAAGCAACTCGTGCTGGTATGTACTTCGTTAACCAACGTTGGTTAGGTGGAACTTTAACAAACTTCCAAACAATCCAAAAGCGTATCAAGCGTCTTAAAGACATCGAAAGAATGCAAGAAGATGGCACTTTCGAAGTACTTCCTAAGAAAGAAGTTGTTCAACTTAAAAAAGAGTTAGAGCGTCTTGAGAAATTCTTAGGCGGTATTAAAGATATGAAAGGTCTTCCAAGTGCATTATTCGTAGTAGACCCTCGTAAAGAGCGTATTGCAGTTGCTGAAGCACGCAAATTACACATTCCAATCATCGGTATCGTTGATACAAACTGTGATCCAGACGAAATCGATCACGTTATCCCAGCAAACGATGATGCAATTCGTGCTGTAAAACTTCTTACATCTAAAATGGCAGACGCGATCCTTGAAGCAAAACAAGGTGAAGAAACTGTTACTGCGTAACAAATTTGGAAAGGTGATAAGGGGTTCGGCCTTTTATCACCTTTTTTAAGGTATAAACACCTTTACAAAAGGTATAAATACATATTTTAGGAGGATGAAAAATATGGCAATCACTGCACAAATGGTAAAAGAACTTCGTGAAAAAACTGGCGCAGGTATGATGGACTGCAAAAAAGCTTTAACAGAAACTAACGGCGACATGGAGAAAGCAATTGACTTCTTACGTGAAAAAGGTATTGCGAAAGCTGCTAAAAAAGCAGACCGCATCGCTGCTGAAGGTTTAACTTTCATCGAAACAAACGGTAACGACGGTTTAATCTTAGAATTAAACTCTGAAACTGATTTCGTTGCGAAAAACGAAGGTTTCCAAGCTTTAATTAAAGAATTAGCTGCTCACTTATTAGCTAACAAACCAGCTAACGTTGAAGAAGCTATGGCTCAAACAATTGAAGGCGGCAAAACAGTAGAAGAGCACATCAATGAAGCAATCGCTAAAATTGGTGAAAAACTTACACTTCGTCGTTTCGAAATCGTATCAAAAACTGATGCAGATGCATTCGGTGCTTACCTACACATGGGTGGACGCATTGGTGTATTAACAGTTCTTGAAGGTTCTACTGACGAGGCAGCTGCTAAAGATGTAGCAATGCACATTGCAGCAGTTAACCCTAAATACATCGACCGCGATGCTGTAACAGCTGAAGAAGTTGAGCATGAGCGTCAAGTATTAACACAACAAGCTTTAAACGAAGGCAAGCCTGAAAAAATCGTTGCAAAAATGGTAGAAGGCCGTCTTGGCAAATTCTTTGAAGAGATTTGCTTACTTGACCAAGCATTCGTTAAAAACCCTGATATGAAAGTTCGTCAATTCGTTGAGTCTAAAGGCGGAACATTAAAAGGATTCGTTCGCTACGCTGTTGGTGAAGGTATCGAAAAACGCGAAGACAACTTTGCTGAAGAAGTAATGAACCAAGTAAAAGGTAACAACTAATACAGATTAGGGAACACATTGTGTTCCCTTTTTTAAAATACAGATGTAAGCAATTGGAGGTTCATTATGAGTACACCGAAATATAATCGTGTCGTTTTAAAGCTGAGCGGAGAAGCTTTAGCTGGCGAGCAAGGATTTGGAATTAACCCGGCTGTTATTAAGTCAGTTGCGGAACAAGTGAAAGAAATTGCAGAACTTGATGTAGAGGTTGCTGTTGTTGTTGGTGGCGGTAACATTTGGCGTGGGAAAATTGGAAGTGAAATGGGCATGGATCGTGCAGGAGCAGATTACATGGGCATGTTAGCAACAGTTATGAATTCATTAGCTCTTCAAGATAGCTTGGAGAACATTGGAATTCAAACTCGCGTACAAACTTCAATTGAGATGCGTCAAGTGGCAGAGCCTTACATTCGTCGTAAAGCAATCCGTCACTTAGAGAAAAAACGTGTTGTTATCTTTGCAGCAGGTACTGGTAACCCATACTTCTCTACAGATACAACAGCAGCATTACGTGCAGCGGAAATCGAAGCGGACGTTATTTTGATGGCGAAAAATAATGTGGATGGCGTATATAGCGCAGATCCATCTATTGACCCAACAGCTACGAAATACGAAACACTTACTTACTTAGATGTATTAAAAGAAGGTTTAGGTGTAATGGATTCTACAGCTTCTTCTTTATGTATGGATAATGATATTCCATTAATTGTATTCTCGGTTATGGAAAAAGGTAATATTAAACGTGCCGTTTTAGGCGAAAATATTGGAACAGTTGTAAGGGGGAAATAAATATGGGACAACAAGTATTGAAGTCTTCAAATGAAAAAATGGAAAAAGCAGTTGCTGCTTATTCTCGTGAATTAGCGACAGTTCGCGCTGGTCGTGCAAGTTCGTCTGTATTAGATAAGGTACAAGTTGATTACTATGGTGCACCAACACCAGTTGTGCAATTAGCGAACATTACAGTTCCGGAAGCGCGTTTACTTGTAATTCAACCTTATGATAAAACTTCTATCGGTGATATTGAAAAAGCAATTTTAAAAGCAGATTTAGGCTTAAACCCTTCTAATGATGGAACTGTAATTCGTATTGCATTCCCTGCATTAACAGAAGAGCGTCGTCGTGATCTTGTAAAAGTTGTGAAAAAATATGCTGAAGAAGCAAAAGTTGCTGTTCGTAACGTACGTCGTGATGGTAATGACGATCTTAAGAAGCTTGAAAAAGCTGGCGAAATTACAGAAGACGATTTAAGAGGATATACTGAAGATATCCAAAAAGAAACAGATAAATATATTGCAAAAGTTGACGAAATCGCAAAAAACAAAGAAAAAGAAATCATGGAAGTGTAATAGCGATAACTTCGCAAATATGACCCTCTTCTTAAGGGGGTCTTTTTACACTTTTAGGCATACGTCTGCTTGTTGGAGGGTATGAATGATGTTTAAAAAGTTTCCTTTTTTTAAAGCTAAAAAGGTCACATCGTTTGATCATCTCATTGAAGAAGTGAAAAAAGGATATATCCCAGAACATATTGCTATTATTATGGATGGTAATGGAAGATGGGCGAAGAGAAGAGCGATGCCTCGCATTGCTGGACATCATGAAGGCATGCAAGTTGTGAAGAAAATTACAAAATTTGCAAGTAAACTTGGTGTGAAAGTATTAACTCTTTATGCTTTTTCGACTGAGAACTGGAAAAGACCGAAAAAGGAAGTTGATTATTTGATGAAACTTCCAGAAGAATTTCTAGGTGCATTTTTACCAGAATTGATTGAAGAAAACGTACAAGTCCGAGTAATAGGGCAAAAAGATCGTCTCCCTACGCATACGCGCAGAGCGATGGAAAAAGCCATGGAAGATACGAAAGAGAATACGGGATTAATTCTTAATTTCGCGTTAAACTATGGAAGTCGAGATGAAATCGTTTCTGCTGTGCAACATATGATGAAAGATAGTGAGGAAGGAAAAATTCGTACTGAAGAAATAAATGAAGAAATAATTTCTTCTTACTTAATGACGAGTTCTTTACCTGATCCAGAGTTGTTAATCCGTACAAGCGGAGAACTACGTATTAGTAATTTCATGTTATGGCAAATTGCTTATTCAGAATTTTGGTTTACAGATGTGTATTGGCCAGATTTTACCGAGGAACATTTGCTAAATGCGATTACAGACTTTCAGCATAGAGGGCGCAGATTCGGAGGCGTGTAGAAAGAGAGGGTTTGGTAGTGAAACAGAGAATTATTACTGGAGTGATTGCTGCCGCGCTATTCATTCCCATCGTAATTTACGGTGGTGTGCCTTTTACAGTTTTAGTGTATGCACTTGCTTCTATAGGTTTATATGAATTAATTCGTATGAACAAGCTTACGCTTATTTCGGTACCGACAGTTTTAGCTGCAGTATTATTGTGGGTTATTTTAATTCCAAGTAGTGCATCAGAGCTGTTTACATGGATTGGATTAGGTAAATTAGAAATCACATTTGTGATTGTTTTATTACTTTTATCATATACAGTCCTTTCTAAGAATACATTTACTTTTGACAATGCTTCATTTTTACTTATGGCAACGACATATGTTGGAATGGGATTCTTATATTTAAATGAAACGAGAATATTGGGAATCAAATATGTGTTCTGTGCACTATTTGTCATTTGGGCAACTGATTCAGGTGCATATTTCATAGGAAAAGCATTTGGAAAAAGAAAATTGTGGCCAGAAATTAGTCCGAATAAAACGATTGAAGGTTCATTAGGCGGTATTGTTTGTGGAATTGTTGTTGCACTTGTTTACAACATGTTCTTCCCAGTTGAAGCGAATATAGGAGTTTTAATCGTTCTGACGATTATCATTTCTATTTTTGGACAAATTGGTGATTTAGTGCAATCTGCATTTAAACGCCATTATGGTGTAAAGGATTCAGGTACAATTTTACCTGGGCATGGTGGTATATTAGATCGAACAGATAGTTGGTTATTTGTGTTACCAATTCTATACTTCTTATTACAATATAATTAATAAATGAACGAGGGGTTGGAGTCATGAAAAACATTAGTTTATTAGGTGCAAGCGGATCAATCGGTACACAAACATTAGATGTGTTACGCTCGCACCCAGACCAATTCCGTCTCGTTGCTTTTTCTGTAGGGAAAAATGTTGACTACGCAGTAAAGGTAATTCAAGAATTTTCTCCGCAAATTGTCTCTGTGCAAAGAGAGGAAGATGTTTTAAAATTACAAGCTGTTTCTGGTAATACAAAAGTCGTATATGGTAGCGAAGGCCTATTAGAAGTAGCGTTACACCCAGATACAGAAATTGTAGTGAATGCTGTAGTAGGTAGCGTAGGGTTGTTACCGACGCTCCGCGCAATTGAGGCAAAAAAAACAATTGGAATTGCAAACAAAGAAACTTTAGTAACTGCAGGGCATCTTGTAATGGAAGCAGCACGAAAACATAACGTGTCGTTACTTCCGGTAGATAGTGAACATTCAGCTATTTTTCAATGCTTGAATGGTGAAAATGAAAAAAGGATCTCTCGACTAATTATCACTGCTTCAGGCGGAAGTTTTCGTGATAAAACGAGAGATGAATTGCATCATGTGACCGTAGAAGATGCGCTTCGTCATCCAAACTGGTCAATGGGTTCGAAAATTACAATTGATTCTGCTACAATGATGAATAAGGGGCTAGAAGTAATTGAAGCACACTGGCTTTTTGGTATCCCTTATGAGCAAATCGATGTTGTTCTACATAAAGAAAGTATTATTCATTCTATGGTTGAATTTGAAGATCGTAGTGTAATGGCGCAGCTTGGCTCACCTGATATGCGAGTACCAATTCAATACGCGCTTACATATCCTGATAGATTACCTCTTTCAGACACGAAACAGTTAAATTTATGGGAAATGGGAACATTGCATTTTGAGAAAATGAATCAAGAACGTTTCCGTTGTCTACGTTTCGCGTATGAAGCTGGAAAAACAGGTGGAAGTATGCCAGCTGTAATGAATGCGGCAAATGAAGTAGCTGTTGAAGCTTTTTTACAAAAGAGAATTGGTTTCTTAACGGTTGAAGACCTCATTGAAAAAGCAATGCACCATCACAATGTCATTGCGCGTCCGAGCTTAGAGGAAATTCAGGAAATTGATGCAGCCACAAGACGGTTTGTGATGGAACAAATTTAGCAAAGGTGGTTATGGAATTGAATACAGCGATTGCCTTTATATTAATTTTCGGTGCACTCGTATTTTTCCATGAGCTAGGGCATCTATATTTCGCAAAAAGAGCAGGTATTTTGTGCCGCGAGTTTGCGATTGGTTTTGGTCCGAAAATATTCTCATTTGAGAAGAATGAAACGGTGTATACGATTCGATTACTGCCCCTTGGTGGCTATGTAAGAATGGCTGGCGAGGATGCGGATACAGTTGAGTTAAAGCCCGGGAAAAAGGTTGGCCTTGTATTAAATGAAAAAGACGAAGTTGTGAAATTAGTTTTTGACGGACATGAAAAATATCCAAATGTTCGTGTCATTGAAGTCGAACAAGCTGATTTAGAACACAATCTTACAATTTCGGGATATGAAGAGTACGAGGAAGAGCAGCAAACATTCCGAGTGAATGAAAAAGCTCGTATCATTTCTGCGGGAGAAGAAATCCAAATCGCTCCGTATAATAGACAATTTGGCTCTAAAAAGTTGGGCCAACGTGCTCTAACAATTTTTGCAGGTCCTGCAATGAACTTTATTCTAGCATTTGTTATTTTTGTGATTCTTGGATTTGTACAAGGAGTTCCTGTTGACAAACCGATGGTCGGAAAAGTAATGGAGAATAGTGCTGCAGAACAAGCTGGATTAAAAGAAAATGATACAATTCAAGCGATTAATGGGAAGAACACTAGTACATGGAAAGATGTTGTATCAATTGTTCGTGAAAACCCAAATAAAGAAATTACGTTACAAGTAAAGCGTGATAGTGAGCAATTTAATGTAAAAGTAACACCAACGGTTGATAAAGAAGGAAAAGAAGAAGTTGGTAGAATTGGTGTTTACTCTCCTGTAGAGAAAACAGTGATGGGTTCTATTAAATCAGGATTTGAACAAACGTACCAATGGACGAAACTAATTTTTGATTCTCTTGTGAAATTAGTAACGGGTCAATTTTCTATTAATGAGTTGTCAGGTCCAGTAGGAATTTATAATCTAACAGATCAAGTTGTAGAGTATGGATTTACGCGTGTACTAAGTTTAGCAGCAGTTTTAAGTATTAACCTTGGTTTATTTAATTTATTACCAGTCCCAGCTTTAGACGGTGGACGTTTGTTCTTCTTCTTAATTGAAGCGTTAAGAGGCAAACCGATTGATCGTCAAAAAGAAGGAATGGTTCACTTTATTGGTTTTGCATTATTAATGTTGCTTATGTTAGTTGTAACATGGAATGACATCCGTAAGTTTTTCTTGTAAAATAAGATGAAGTTTATAATGAAATAAAGCTCGTAGAATAAAATCCCTCACCTAACTCGAGGTGAGGGGTTTTACTGCGTGTAAGAGTAAAATGAAGAGGTGCGAATCAATGAAACAAAGTATGGTATTCAGTCCTACATTACGTGAAGTTCCAGCCGATGCTGAAATTAAGAGTCATCAATTATTACTTCGCGCAGGGTTTATGCGTCAAAATGCTTCAGGTATTTATAGTTTTCTACCATTTGGTCTAAAAGTATTACACAAAGTAGAACGTATTGTTCGTGAAGAAATGGAGCGCGCAGGAGCTGTAGAATTATTAATGCCAGCTATGCAAGCTGCAGAATTATGGCAAGAATCAGGCCGTTGGTATTCTTACGGATCTGAATTAATGCGTATGAAAGATCGTAACGCTCGTGAATTTGCATTAGGGGCGACACATGAAGAAGTAATTACTGATCTTGTACGTGATGAAGTAAAATCATATAAAAAATTACCGTTAACACTATATCAAATTCAAACAAAGTTCCGTGATGAGCAAAGACCACGTTTCGGTTTATTACGCGGAAGAGAATTTTTAATGAAAGATGCATATTCTTTCCATGCAACACAAGAAAGTTTAGATGAAGTATATAGCCGTTTATACGAAGCGTATTCTAATATCTTTGCTCGTTGTGGTTTGAATTTCCGTGCGGTTATTGCTGATTCTGGAGCAATGGGCGGAAAAGATACACATGAATTTATGGTATTATCAGATGTTGGTGAAGATACAATTGCATACTCTGATACATCTAATTATGCAGCGAACATTGAAATGGCTCCTGTTGTAGCTACGTATACGAAGAGTGACGAAGCAGAAAAGGCACTTGAAAAAGTAGCAACACCAGATCAAAAAGCAATTGAAGAAGTATCTGCATTCTTAAACATTGAAGCGGAAAAGTGCATTAAGTCTATGGTATTTAAAGTAGACGAGAAATTAGTAGTTGTACTTGTTCGTGGTGATCATGAAGTAAACGATGTAAAAGTGAAAAATGTATACGGCGCTTCAGTTGTTGAACTTGCTTCTCATGAAGAAGTAAAAGAATTATTAAATTGTGAAGTTGGTTCATTAGGACCGATTGGTGTGACAGGCGATGTAGAAATTATTGCTGACCATGCTGTAGCATCAATTGTAAACGGATGTTCAGGAGCGAACGAAGAAGGGTTCCATTATGTAAATGTAAATCCAGAACGTGACTTTAAAGTAAGTCAATATATAGATTTACGTTTCATCCAAGAAGGAGATCAATCTCCAGATGGAAACGGAACAATTCTTTTCGCGCGTGGCATTGAAGTTGGTCATGTATTTAAATTAGGAACTCGTTATAGTGAAGCAATGAACGCAACATTCCTAGATGAAAACGGAAAAACAAGACCACTTATTATGGGTTGTTACGGTATTGGTGTATCTCGTACAGTGGCAGCAATTGCAGAGCAGTTTAATGATGAGAACGGTCTAGTTTGGCCAAAAGCTGTTGCACCGTTCCATGTGCATGTAATTCCAGTAAATATGAAATCTGATGCACAACGTGAAATGGGTGAAAACATCTACAACTCATTACAAGAGCAAGGATACGAAGTATTACTAGATGATCGTGCAGAACGTGCAGGTGTTAAATTTGCAGATGCAGATTTATTCGGCCTTCCAGTTCGCGTTACAGTTGGTAAAAAAGCAGATGAAGGTATTGTAGAAGTGAAAGTACGTGCTACAGGCGAGTCTGAAGAAGTGCAAGTAGAAGAACTTCAAACATATATTGCAAATATTTTAAAATAAGAAGAGGTACCTCATAATGAGGTACCTTCTCTTTCTTTGTAAACGTATTTTGTAAAAGAAGAAGGTAGAAATCTTTCTTTGTAGTACGTTTCAATTTATAATAGCAAATGGAAGGAGAGTGCTTATGTCATTAACAAATGAACAACAAGAGCGATTTCAAATTTTGCTCCAGCAGTTGCAAATACCAGAAGACCTTATAAATCAATATTTACATGGCGGTGGTATTGAAAAGCTAGTTATTGATAAAGCGAATAAAAGTTGGCATTTTGACTTACAAGTGCCACGTATTTTGCCGACAGAATTATATGAATTGCTAGAAACAAAGCTTAAGCAATCATTTTCTCATATTGCAAGAACAACATTTGCATTAGAAACAGAGAATAAACAATTTACAGAAGAAGAAGTTAAAGCGTATTGGCCGCTTTGTACGGAACGAATTACATTTTCACCTATGTTCGCATACTTAAAGAAGCAACTTCCGCAGGTCAATGGCGTGAA
This sequence comes from Bacillus cereus group sp. MYBK30-2, assembly GCF_051915945.1. NCBI lineage: Bacteria > Bacillati > Bacillota > Bacilli > Caryophanales > Bacillaceae > Bacillus > Bacillus cereus group sp. MYBK30-2. The sequence continues at coordinate 502,271 of NZ_JBQAFR010000002.1, read as the reverse complement.
GTTACTATTAAATGTGAATAATGAACTGGAATCTACAGCCTTAAAGAAAAACGTTGCGAAACCAGTAGGTGATCAATACGAAGCTTTTGGATTCCCACGTTTTCAGTTAGACACACATATAAAGCAAAATGCAGAAGAGATGCAAAAGTTTCGTGAGCAAACTCAGCAAGAAGACCGTCAGCGTGTTATACAAGCTATGGAAGAAATGGCGAAGAAGCAGGCTGAAGAAAGCAGTGTTGTGCATGAAGGACCGATTGTACTCGGGTATCTTATTAAGCCAGATGAAGAGATTACACCGATGCGAGAAATTCAAGATGAAGAAAGAAGAAAAACGGTTCAAGGGTATGTCTTCCATGTAGAAACAAAAGAGCTTCGTAGTGGTCGTACGTTATTAACCTTAAAAATAACAGATTATACGGATTCTATTATGATCAAAATGTTCTCTCGTGATAAAGAAGATATTCCAATGCTACAATCCTTGAAAAAAGGAATGTGGGTGAAAGCACGTGGTTCTGTTCAAAATGATACATTCGTTCGAGATTTAGTAATGATTGCAAATGATATTAATGAAATAACAGGGCCGTCTCGTAAAGATAAAGCGCCAGAAGGCGAAAAACGTGTAGAGCTTCACCTTCATACTCCAATGAGCCAAATGGATGCTGTTACTCCTGTTTCTAGGCTTGTTGCTCAAGCAGGTAAATGGGGGCATGAGGCTATTGCAGTTACAGACCATGCTGTTGCGCAGTCATTCCCAGAAGCATATTCTGCTGGTAAAAAGGCTGGAGTTAAAGTTCTATACGGTGTAGAAGCAAATTTAGTTAATGATGGTGTACCGATCGCTTATAACGAAGCACATCGTCTACTGGCAGAAGAAACATATGTTGTCTTTGATGTTGAGACAACAGGATTATCTGCTGTATATGACACAGTCATTGAGTTAGCTGCTGTAAAGGTAAAAGGTGGCGAAATTATTGATCGCTTTGAATCTTTCGCAAATCCCCATCAACCATTATCGGCGACGATTATTGAATTAACAGGTATTACTGATGATATGTTAACTGATGCACCAGAAGTGGACGAAGTGTTTAAGAAGTTTGAGGAATGGATGGGTGACCATACACTTGTTGCTCATAACGCAAGCTTCGATATGGGATTCATTAATGTCGGCTTTAAAAAGGCCGGGCTAGAAAAAACGAAAAATCCAGTTATTGATACGTTAGAACTTGCACGGTTCTTATTCCCGGAAATGAAAAATCATCGGTTAAATACGATGTGTAAAAAGCTTGATATCGAATTAACGCAACATCACCGTGCGATTTATGATACAGAAGCAACGGGATATTTACTTGTGAAAATGTTGAAAGATGTGATTGAAAAGGGATTCGAATATCACGATCAACTAAACGATAGTATGGGGCAAGGGGATGCATATAAACGTGGGCGTCCAAGTCATATGACATTACTTGCCACATCAGACGTTGGATTGAAAAATTTATATAAACTTGTTTCCTATTCTCATCTGAATTACTTTTACCGTGTACCACGTGTACCACGATCATTATTAAAAAAATATCGCGAAGGTATATTAGTAGGCACGGCTTGTGATAAAGGTGAAGTGTTTGAAGCGATGATGCAAAAAGCACCTGAAGAGGTAGAAGAAATTGCACAGTTCTATGACTATATTGAGGTTATGCCTCCAGAGGTGTTACGTCATTTAGTAGAACGTGAGCTTGTCCGAGATGAAGGACAATTAAAAACAATTATTTCTAACTTAGTAAAACTAGGTGAGACGTTAGATAAACCAGTTGTTGCTACGGGGAATGTGCATTATTTAGATCCAGAAGATGCGATGTATCGTAAAATTTTAGTAAGTTCACAGGGCGGAGCAAATCCGTTAAATCGCCATTCATTACCGCCTGTACATTTCCGTACAACAGATGAAATGCTAGATTGTTTTTCATTCTTAGGTGAAGATACAGCGAAAGAAATTGTTGTAACAAATACACAAAAGATTGCATCATTAATTGGTGATGTTCATCCAGTAAAAGATGATTTATACACACCGAAAATTGAAGGTGCTGATGATGAAACACGTGATATGAGTTATAAAATGGCGCGTAGTATTTATGGTGAAGAATTACCGGAAATTGTAGAGGCCCGTCTGGAAAAAGAATTGAAAAGTATTATTGGGCATGGATTCGCCGTTATTTATTTAATTTCGCATAAGCTTGTGAAAAAATCGTTAGTAGACGGCTATCTAGTAGGTTCGCGTGGATCAGTAGGATCATCATTTGTTGCAACAATGATGGAAATTACAGAAGTAAACCCATTACCACCGCACTATGTATGTCCAAAGTGTAAACAATCAGAGTTCTTTAATGACGGTTCTGTAGGTTCTGGTTTTGACTTGCCAGATAAAGAATGTCCAACATGTAATGTTTCATACGTGAAAGATGGACATGATATTCCGTTCGAAACATTCCTTGGATTTAAAGGAGATAAGGTGCCCGATATCGATTTGAACTTCTCCGGAGAATACCAACCGCGTGCTCATAACTATACGAAAGTACTGTTCGGTGAGGATTATGTATACCGTGCTGGAACAATTGGTACGGTTGCAGAAAAAACCGCTTATGGGTATGTAAAAGGTTATGCTAATGATCATAACTTAACAATTCGAAATGCAGAGATTGATCGCTTAGTTGCGGGATGTACAGGAGTAAAGCGTACAACTGGGCAGCATCCAGGTGGTATTATCGTTGTGCCAGATTACATGGATATTTTTGACTTTTCACCAATTCAGTTTCCTGCTGATTCAATAGGGGCTGAGTGGAGAACTACACACTTTGACTTCCATTCCATTCATGATAATTTATTAAAGCTTGATATATTAGGACACGATGATCCGACCGTTATTCGTATGCTTCAAGATTTAAGTGGTATTGATCCGAAAACAATCCCAACGGATGATCCGGAAGTAATGAAGATTTTCTCTGGTCCAGAATCTTTAGGGGTAACGGAAGAACAAATTAACTGTAAAACAGGTACGCTTGGTATACCAGAGTTTGGTACAAAATTCGTAAGACAAATGTTAGAGGAAACGAAACCAACGACGTTTTCAGAGCTTGTCCAAATTTCTGGACTGTCTCATGGTACAGATGTATGGTTAGGTAATGCGAATGAATTAATTTATAACGGTACGTGTACACTGAGTGAAGTTATCGGTTGTCGTGATGACATCATGGTATATTTAATTTATCAAGGTTTGGATCCATCATTAGCCTTCAAAATCATGGAGTCGGTGCGTAAAGGTAAAGGTGTACCAGAAGAATGGGAAGAGGACATGAGAAATAACAATGTACCAGGTTGGTATATTGATTCATGTAAGAAGATTAAATATATGTTCCCTAAGGCCCATGCCGCTGCCTACGTACTTATGGCTGTACGTATCGCATACTTTAAAGTACATTTCGCACTTTTATTCTATGCGGCATACTTTACAGTTCGTGCAGATGACTTTGATGTAGAGGCGATGGCGAAAGGTTCAGCATCCATACGTGTAAGAATTGATGAAATTGCACAAAAAGGGTTGGATGCAGCACCGAAAGAGAAAAGTTTATTAACGGTACTAGAAATGACGCTTGAAATGTGTGAGCGTGGCTACTCATTCCAAAAGGTTGATTTATATCGCTCGCATGCAACCGAATTTATTATTGATGGGGATACTTTAATTCCTCCATTTAATGCAGTGCCTGGTCTTGGTACAAACGCAGCTTTCAGTATCGTTGAAGCTCGTAAAAATGGTGATTTCTTATCAAAAGAAGACTTACAGCAACGTAGTAAGGTTTCTAAAACGATTATTGAGTATTTAGATAGTCAAGGTTGTCTAGGAGATTTACCGGATCAAAACCAATTGTCACTGTTCTAATAGGTAGGAAAAGTCTTTGCAAATCAACATTTGCTATGGTATACTATAAACCGAGATAACCATGTCATGTATATTTTGTGAAAAAGAGAGTGGGGAAACCCACTCTTTCGTGTTACTATCTACATTTTATTTCTGTAGATAGTAAAGATATTTCTGTCGTATATACATATTTTGTTACAAGTTTTACTTCTTAAATTTGGTAATACTAAGACAGATATTCCCTGCTTAACGGCAGGGGCTTTTGTTAGCTAACGAGAAAGAATAAGATATACCGTCTTTATGAACGGAATCTTTTCTTGTAAATGGTACATGGCGGCAGGAAGGAGGCTGTTTATGGATAAGAAAGTCACAGAAGTTGTAGAAGCATTTGCGCAGCCAATCGTTGAAGAGTTAAATCTTGAACTTGTAGATGTAGAGTATGTGAAAGAAGGACAAGACTGGTTCTTACGCGTATTCATCGATTCTGAAAAGGGAGTCGACATTGAAGAATGCGGTGCGGTAAGTGAACGTTTAAGCGAAGCTTTAGATAAAGAGGATCCAATTCCTCATCTTTACTTTTTGGATGTATCATCTCCTGGAGCGGAACGCCCATTAAAGAAAGAGAAAGACTTCCAGCAAGCGGTAGGAAAACAAGTGGCAATTAAAACATATGAGCCGATTGATGGTGAAAAGATGTTTGAAGGAAAGCTACTTTCCTACGACGGTACTACAATTACACTACTATTAACAATTAAAACACGTAAAAAAGAAATCCAAATTCCAATGGATAAAGTTGCAAATGCGCGACTTGCTGTTACGTTTTAGTAAGAAGGGGGATCTTCATGAGCACTGAGTTGTTAGATGCTTTGCTCGTATTAGAGTCAGAAAAAGGTATTAGTAAAGATATTATTATTGATGCAATTGAAGCAGCATTAATCTCTGCTTATAAACGCAATTTTAACCAAGCACAAAACGTTCGTGTGAGCTTTAACCCAGAAGTGGGAACAATTCAAGTTTTAGCACGTAAGGACGTTGTTGATAATGTGTTTGATCCACGTCTTGAAATCTCTGTAGAAGAGGCGAGACAAATTAATCCAAACTACCAAGATGGCGACGTACTAGAAATTGAAGTAACGCCAAAAGATTTTGGTCGTATTGCAGCGCAAACTGCAAAACAAGTTGTAACACAACGAGTTCGTGAGGCGGAACGTGGTGTTATTTATTCAGAATTTAGTGATCGTGAAGAAGACATTATGGTTGGTATTGTACAGCGTCAAGATGCTCGTTTCATCTATGTAAGTTTAGGGAAAGTAGAAGCTTTATTACCTGTAAGTGAGCAGATGCCAAATGAGCAATATAAACCACATGATCGTATTCGCGTATTTATTACAAAAGTAGAAAAGACAACGAAAGGACCACAAATTTACGTATCACGTACACATCCTGGTCTTTTAAAACGTTTATTCGAAATGGAAGTTCCAGAAATTTATGATGGAACTGTAGAAATTCGCTCTGTAGCACGTGAAGCAGGCGACCGTTCTAAAATTTCTGTATATGCAGAGAATATCGATGTTGATCCAGTAGGTTCTTGTGTAGGACCGAAAGGACAACGTGTACAACGCGTTGTGGATGAACTAAAAGGTGAAAAGATTGACATCGTTCGCTGGTCAAATGATCCAGTTGAATATGTTGCGAATGCTTTAAGTCCATCACAAGTCGTTAAAGTACTTGTAGATGAAGAAGAAAAAGCAACAACTGTTGTTGTTCCAGACCACCAACTTTCATTAGCAATTGGTAAGCGTGGACAAAATGCGCGCCTTGCAGCTAAATTAACAGGCTGGAAAATTGATATTAAAAGTGAGTCTGATGCGAAACAACTTGGTATTGTGACAGAAGAAGATAGCGTAATCGCATTCGGATTCGATTCAGTTGAAGACGAAATCGAGTAGAGGTGATGAGTATGAGCAATCGAAAAGTTCCGTTACGAAAATGTATTGCGACGCAAGAGATGAAATCAAAACGAGAGCTCGTTCGCATTGTTCGTTCCAAAGAGGGCGAAGTGTCTATTGATTTATCAGGAAAAAAATCAGGACGAGGTGCATATTTGTCAAAAGATAAAGAATGCATTATTCAAGCCCAAAAGAAAAATATTTTGGAACATCATCTAAAAGCGAAAATCGACAGTTCTCTGTACGAAGAGCTTCTTGAGCTTGTTGAGAAGGAGTCGAAATAAGTGTCCGATTGGAAATCGTTTTTAGGACTAGCAAACCGCGCTCGAAAAATTATTTCGGGTGAAGAACTCGTTTTAAAAGAAGTACGAAGTGGCAAAGCAAAGCTTGTATTGCTTTCTGAAGATGCGTCAGCGAACACTACAAAACGTATCATTGATAAAACCACGTACTACAACATACCAATGAGAAAAGTCGAAAATCGACAACAATTAGGGCATGCGATTGGGAGAGACGAGCGAGTCGTTGTAGCTGTGTTAGATGAAGGCTTTGCGAAAAAGCTACGTAGCATGCTCGATACAAATTACCGGGGGTGAAGGTATGAGTAAAATTCGAGTACATGAATATGCAAAAAAAAATAATATCTCAAGTAAAGATCTTATGACAAAACTAAAAGAGATGAATATCGAGGTTTCGAATCATATGACAATGTTAGAAGATGAAGTAGTAAACAAATTAGATAATCAATATAACACTGGAGCGGAAAAACCTTCTGTTGCAGATGAGTTTGAAGTAGAAGAGAAAGTTGTTCGCAGTAAAAAGAACAGCAATAAGAAGAAGAAAAAAGGCAAAGGAAATGAAGACAAACGTCAAGATAACTTTGCTGGAAGACAACAAACGCAAATAGTAGAAACACCAGATAAAATTACTTTCTCTGGAAGCCTTACAGTAGGTGACCTTGCTAAAAAGTTAAGCAAAGAGCCATCTGAAATTATTAAAAAGCTCTTCATGCTAGGAATTATGGCAACAATTAACCAAGATCTAGATAAAGATACAATTGAGTTAATTGCTACTGATTACGGTATTGAAGTAGAAGAAGAAGTAGTTGTAAGTGAAACTGAATTTGAAACATTCATCGATGAGCAAGATGATGAAGAAAACTTAAAAGAACGTCCAGCTGTTGTTACAATTATGGGACACGTTGACCATGGTAAAACAACTTTACTTGACTCTATCCGTAATTCAAAAGTAACTGCTGGCGAAGCTGGCGGGATCACTCAACATATTGGTGCATACCAAGTTGAAGTAAACGATAAGAAAATTACATTCTTAGATACGCCTGGTCACGCGGCATTTACAACGATGCGTGCTCGTGGTGCGCAAGTAACGGATATTACAATTCTGGTTGTTGCAGCTGATGACGGTGTTATGCCACAAACAGTAGAAGCGATTAGCCATGCGAAAGCAGCTGGAGTACCAATTATTGTGGCTGTGAATAAAATGGATAAACCAGCGGCAAATCCTGATCGTGTAATGCAAGAATTAACAGAATATGAATTAGTTCCAGAAGCTTGGGGCGGAGACACGATTTTTGTACCAATTTCTGCAATTCAAGGCGAGGGAATTGACAACTTGCTAGAAATGATTCTTCTTGTAAGTGAAGTAGAAGAATATAAAGCAAATCCAAATCGCTATGCAACTGGTACTGTAATTGAAGCGCAGCTTGATAAAGGTAAAGGAACTATCGCGACATTACTTGTTCAAAACGGTACACTTCGAGTTGGAGATCCAATCGTTGTTGGGACATCATTCGGTCGTGTTCGTGCAATGGTAAGTGATATTGGTCGTCGTGTAAAAGTTGCCGGTCCATCAACTCCTGTTGAAATTACAGGTTTAAATGAAGTACCACAAGCGGGCGATCGTTTCATGGCATTCGCTGATGAGAAGAAAGCTCGTCAAATCGGTGAATCACGTGCACAAGAAGCATTAGTTGCACAACGTGGTGAGAAATCTAAATTAAGCCTTGAAGATTTATTCCAACAAATCCAAGAGGGCGATGTAAAAGAAATTAACTTAATTGTGAAAGCAGACGTACAAGGTTCTGTAGAAGCAATGGCAGCATCACTTCGTAAAATTGATGTTGAAGGCGTAAAAGTGAAAATTATCCATACAGGCGTAGGTGCGATTACAGAATCAGATGTTATTTTAGCTTCTGCATCTAATGCAATTATAATTGGATTCAACGTACGCCCTGATGTAAATGCGAAGCGTACAGCTGAATTAGAGAACGTTGATGTTCGTTTACACCGTATTATCTATAAAGTAATCGAAGAAATCGAATCAGCAATGCAAGGTATGCTGGATCCAGAATTCGAAGAAAAAGTAATCGGTCAAGCGGAAGTTCGTCAAACGTTCAAAGTAACAAAAGTTGGAACAATCGCAGGTTGTTACGTAATAGACGGTAAAATTACACGTGATAGTGGCGTTCGTATTATCCGTGATGGCGTAGTAATTTTCGAAGGACAACTTGATACGTTAAAACGTTTCAAAGACGACGTAAAAGAAGTTGCACAAAACTATGAGTGTGGTATTACAATTGAGAGATATAATGATCTTAAAGAAGGGGACATCATTGAAGCGTACATTATGGAAGAAGTGAAGCGATGATTATCGCTTCACTCTCATTCGAGTGTATGATTTACGATGTACATTCTTTAAAAGAGAAACGAGCAATTTTGCAACGTGTGTTAACTCGTGTGAAACAGCGCTATAATGTAGCTGTTTCTGAAGTTGGGCATCAAGATGTATGGCAACGTACAGAAATTGCAATTGTTTCCGTATCCTCAAATCGTGTTGTCTGTGAAAAAGAAATGAATCGTGTACTTGAGTATATCGATTCATTTCCTGAAATTGAACGTACGATAACACAATTGGAATGGTATTGAATGAGGTGAAGAGTTATGAAATTACGTGCGAACCGTGTGGGCGAGCAAATGAAAAAAGAATTAGGCGACATTATCAGTCGTAAAATTAAAGACCCACGTGTTGGATTTGTTACAGTAACAGATGTACAAGTGAGTGGAGATTTGCAAATTGCTAAAGTATATATTTCTGTTTTAGGTGACGAAGAACAGAAAGAAAATACATTAAAAGGTTTAGCGAAGGCAAAAGGCTTTATTCGTTCAGAAATTGGCCAACGTATTCGTCTTCGTAAAACACCGGAAATTTCCTTTGAGTTTGATGAGTCTATCGGATATGGTCATCGAATTGATACACTTTTACATGAAATTAATAAAGACGGTAAACGTGAAGAATAATGGATAGACATTTGTCTATCCATTTTTTCAATGTAAAATAAGTTTTGCATAATTACGATTATTACTAAAGAATAACGATGAGGTGAATATATGGAAGGTGTAGTATTATTACATAAGCCAAAGGGCATGACATCACATGATTGTGTGTTTAAATTAAGAAAGATATTGCGTGAGAAACGAATTGGTCATACAGGGACACTGGATCCAGATGTAACAGGAGTATTACCTATTTGCGTTGGGCGAGCAACGAAAATTGCACAATTTTTAACAAGTGAAACAAAAACATACGAAGGTGAAGTGACATTAGGATTTTCAACAACAACAGAAGATGCTTCTGGTGAAGTTGTGGAGAAACAAGATGTAACTCGTGTCATTACACGTAAAGAAGTAGAAGAAGTACTAGCGGAACTAACAGGGACAATTGAACAAATGCCACCGATGTTCTCAGCTGTAAAAGTTAACGGGAAAAAACTATACGAATACGCAAGGGCAGGACAAGAAGTTGAACGTCCAGTTCGTACAATTACAATTCATGAATTTGTATTACTTGATGAGCGTGACGTTTTTGAAGGGGAAAACGTTTCATTCCGTTTTCGTGTAACGTGTAGTAAAGGAACATATGTAAGAACGCTAGCAGTAATGATTGGTGAAAAACTTGGTTTTCCATCACATATGTCTCACCTTGTAAGAACAGCATCTGGTGAATTTTTACTAGAAGATTGCATATCATTTGAAGAAATTGAAGAAAACGTGCAAAATGGAACAGTAGAGTCTATTTTCATCTCAATTGATGAGGCGCTAAGTAAGTTTCCAAAAATGGTTGTAGATGAAAAGCAAGCAGAGAAAATAAAAAATGGTATGTTCTTAAAGAATGAATTAGAAACAACAGCACCATTTATTACAGTATTTGATAAAAATGATCGTTGCTTAGCAATTTATGAGCACCATCCAAAACACCCTGGTATGCTAAAGCCAATGAAAGTACTTGTGAATAATCAAGAACTAAAGCTATAATGAATTATTGGAAGGATTATTACAGAAAAAGGTGAATTCAAGCGTGAAACTTATTCATTTAACTCATCCACATGAACAAAATAAAATAGAATTACCACCTACTGTAATGGCATTAGGATATTTTGATGGCATTCATTTAGGACATCAACGTGTAATTCGAACAGCGAAAAAAATAGCGGATGAAAGAGGATGTAAAAGTGCTGTCATGACGTTTCATCCACACCCATCTGTTGTATTAGGAAAAAAAGAAGCGCATGTGGAGTACATTACACCGATGCGCCTTAAAGAAGAAATCATCGCAAGTTTAGGAATTGATATATTATATGTGGTGAAATTCGATGAACCATTTGCTGGATTATTGCCACAACAATTTGTCGATGATTATATTATTGGTTTAAATGTAAAGCATGTAGTAGCAGGCTTTGATTATTCATATGGACGTTTAGGAAAAGGGAAGATGGAGACTTTACCATTTCATGCAAGAGGGGAGTTTACACAGACCGTGATCGAAAAAGTTGAATATCAAGAAGAAAAAGTAAGTTCTACTTCATTACGAAAGTTAATTCGAAATGGCGAAATGGAACAAATTCCATCTATTTTAGGGAGAGCATACACGGTAGAAGGAACAGTTGTGCACGGTGATAAGCGTGGACGCCAAATTGGTTTTCCGACTGCAAATGTAGGTTTAAGTGATGAATATTTGTTGCCACCTGTAGGTGTATACGCAGTAAGGCTGAAAGTCCATGATGAGTGGCATGATGGCGTATGTAATATCGGATATAAACCAACTTTCAAAGAGAATGAGCATCAATTATCGATTGAAGTACACCTATTTGAATTTAATAAAGACATATATGAACAAAGTGTTACAGTAGAGTGGCACATGCGTATAAGAGAAGAAAAAAAGTTCAATGGTATTGATGAGTTAGTTGCACAAATCGCTCGGGATAAAAAAGTTGCCCAAGAATATTTTGCGAGCGTAAAGAATACACTTGCTTTTTCAAATGAAAAGTAGTATTCTATGTTATGTACTTTATGACAACCATTGCTTGGCATTGCGACTCACCGACGCTTGCTAGGTAATTGGGGGTTTAATTAATAGGAGGTGAAATAGGATGGCTTTAACACAAGAGCGTAAAAATGAAATCATTGCACAATTTAGAACTCATGAGACTGATACTGGTTCTCCAGAGGTTCAAATTGCTGTCCTAACGGAGCAAATTAACACTCTAAACGAGCACTTACGTACTCACAAGAAAGATCATCATTCACGTCGTGGTCTATTAAAGATGGTTGGTAAACGTCGTAACTTACTTACTTACCTTCGTAATAGCGATATCACACGTTACCGTGAATTAATCACAAAGCTTGGCTTACGTCGATAGTCAAAGAAGCGGGAATATTCCCGCTTTTTTGTTAGGTAAAAATATATCTTCTACTCTTTATAGCTTACTTAATTTTCGGCAATACTAGAGGAAGAATATTGTGATATACTATCCATTTACATAGAAGAATTGAATATTTTAAATTGAGAGGGGTACTTAAATGAGTCAGGAAAAGCAAGTCTTCTCGATAGATTTAGCTGGTCGTCAGCTAACAATTGAAACAAGTCAGCTTGCAAAACAAGCAAACGGAGCAGTATTAGTAAGATATGGCGACACAGCAGTTCTATCTACAGCAACTGCATCAAAAGAGCCAAAAAATGTGGATTTCTTCCCGCTTACAGTAAACTATGAAGAACGTTTATATGCAGTCGGAAAAATCCCAGGCGGTTTTATTAAGCGCGAAGGCCGTCCGAGTGAAAAAGCAATTTTAGCAAGTCGTTTAATTGACCGTCCAATCCGTCCACTTTTCGCAGATGGTTTCCGTAATGAAGTACAAGTTGTCAGCATCGTAATGAGTGTTGATCAAGACTGTTCTTCTGAGATGGCAGCTATGCTTGGTTCTTCATTAGCATTATCGATTTCAGATATTCCATTTGAAGGTCCAATCGCAGGTGCGACAGTTGGTCGTATTAATGGCGAGTTCGTTATTAATCCAACAGTAGAACAGCAAGAACAAAGTGATATGCACCTTGTTGTAGCTGGTACGAAAGATGCAATTAACATGGTTGAAGCAGGAGCTGATCAAGTACCTGAAGAAACAATGTTAGAAGCAATTATGTTTGGACACGATGAAATTAAACGTCTAATTGCATTCCAAGAAGAGATTGTACAAGCTGTTGGTAAAGAAAAAATAGCAGTGAAGCTTTATGAAGTGGATGCTGATTTGAACCAAGCTATACGTGAAATGGCTGAGACAGATATGCATTCTGCAATTCAAGTGCACGAAAAACATGCACGTGAAGATGCAATTAATGAAGTGAAAAAGCGTGTAATTGAGCATTACGAAGCAGAAGAAGCTGATGCTGACACATTAGGACAAGTAAATGAGATTTTATATAAAATTGTAAAAGAAGAAGTACGTCGTCTTATTACAGTTGAAAAAATCCGCCCAGATGGTCGTAAAGGTGACGAAATTCGTCCTTTAGCATCAGAGGTTGGCATTTTATCTCGTACACATGGTTCTGGTCTATTCACACGTGGACAAACGCAAGCATTAAGTATTTGTACATTAGGTGCATTAGGTGATGTGCAAATTTTAGATGGTCTAGGTGTAGAAGAGTCAAAACGCTTTATGCACCATTATAATTTCCCTTCATTTAGTGTCGGTGAAACAAGACCAATGCGTGGACCAGGTCGTCGTGAAATTGGTCACGGTGCACTAGGAGAACGTGCTCTTGAGCCTGTAATTCCATCTGAAAAGGATTTCCCATATACAGTTCGTCTTGTATCTGAAGTATTAGAATCAAATGGTTCTACTTCACAAGCGAGTATTTGCGGTAGTACATTAGCGATGATGGATGCGGGTGTACCACTTAAAGCGCCAGTTGCTGGTATTGCAATGGGTCTAGTGAAATCTGGTGAGCATTACACAATTTTAACAGATATTCAAGGAATGGAAGACCATTTAGGTGATATGGACTTTAAAGTAGCAGGTACTGCAAAAGGTGTAACTGCACTACAAATGGACATTAAAATCGATGGTTTATCTCGTGAGATTTTAGAAGAAGCATTACAACAGGCGAAAGTTGGTCGTATGCACATTCTAGATCACATGTTATCTGTTATCGCTGAACCTCGTACAGAGTTATCTGCGTATGCTCCGAAGATTATTACAATGACAATTAACCCAGATAAAATTCGTGATGTTATTGGACCAAGTGGTAAACAAATTAATAAAATCATTGAAGAAACTGGCGTTAAAATTGACATCGAGCAAGATGGTACAGTATTCATTTCATCAATTAATCAAGAGATGAATGAAAAAGCGAAGAAAATTATCGAAGATATCGTTCGCGAAGTACAAGTAGGCGAAATCTACTTAGGAAAAGTTAAACGTGTTGAAAAATTCGGTGCTTTCGTTGAATTATTTAGCGGTAAAGATGGACTTGTTCACATCTCTGAACTTGCACTTGAGCGCGTAGGTAAGGTAGAAGATGTTGTGAAAATCGGTGATGAGATTTCAGTTAAAGTTATCGAGATTGACAAACAAGGTCGTGTAAACTTATCTAGAAAAGTATTGCTAAAAGAAGAGCAAGAAAAAGAAGCTGCTAAAGAAGAAAATGCTAAAGAAGAAAACGCACAAGAACAACAATAAGTGAAAGCCAGTTTAGCTGGCTTTTTTTGTTATGTAAAAAATGTGATTCATATAGATTTTTATGTGAGTATAGGTATAGTTTTCATCATAACGCTCAAATTAACAAAGATAAGAAGAAAATGGTTTCTTTTTTTATAGTTAATGGGAGGGTTTTTTATGAAAGTTCGTATATTGGCATACATATTTATATTTTCTTTATATGTGGGTTTTGGCTCTTATTCAGTCTTTGCACAGGATAACTTGCATGAAGAGATTCGAAAGCATGCAAAACAGTACGAGATCATGCCGCAAAATGCGATGATTGATAAGATTTGGAAAGCGACGCCTGGGTATAATGGAAGACAAGTGGATATAGAAGCGTCCTATAATAATATGAAGAAGCTCAAGAAGTTTGATCACAAACAACTTGAATTTAAGGAAGTATCACCAAGTGTCCACTTAGCAGATTTATCACCAGCTCCCATTTATCGAGGACATCCAAATAAAAAAATGGTGGGATTAACAATTAATGTGGCCTGGGGTAATGAGTATTTGCCACGTATATTAGAGATATTGAAAAAACATGATGTGAAGGCGACTTTCTTTTTAGAAGGGCGTTGGGTGAAAGAAAATTTACGATTTGCAAAAATGATTGTGGATGCAAATCAAGAAGTAGGAAATCATTCTTACACACATCCTAATATGAAAACGCTATCTGCGGATGAAATACGAGATCAATTACAAAAAACGAATCGAATGATAGAAGCAGCTACGAATCAAAAAGTGAGATGGTTTGCCCCGCCAAGCGGAAGCTTTCGGGATGAGGTAGTAAAAATAGCGAATGATTTCCAAATGGGGACGATTATGTGGACTGTAGATACAATTGATTGGAAGCGTCCAGAACCGGATGTACTATTGCAGAGAGTAATGCGAAAAATCCATCCAGGTGCTATTGTGCTAATGCACCCTACTTCATCTACAACAGAAGCGTTAGATACTATGATTAAAAATTTGAAGGAACAAGGATATAAAGTGGGGAATATTACAGAATTACTAGATGAAAAACGTGTGGATTAAATACATTTGCATGACATTCATCTGTAAACTTGTTATCATTAAACAATAGCAATTATTTAGAGAAACTGGCAGTAGGAGGAAAGTTTTTGATTAAAAAATATACTTGTAAAAATGGTGTAAGAATTGTTATGGAGAATATACCAACTGTACGCTCGGTTGCGATTGGGATATGGATTCATGCAGGTTCAAGAAATGAAAATGAAAAAAATAATGGAGTTTCGCACTTTTTAGAGCATATGTTCTTTAAAGGGACAGAAACGCGAAGTGCAAGAGAGATTGCAGAATCATTTGATAGCATTGGCGGACAAGTAAATGCTTTTACTTCAAAAGAATATACATGTTACTATGCGAAAGTGCTAGATGAGCATGCTAAATATGCTTTAGATGTATTAGCGGATATGTTCTTTAACTCAACATTTGATGAGGAAGAACTGAAAAAAGAGAAGAATGTCGTATGTGAAGAAATTAAAATGTACGAAGATGCTCCAGATGATATTGTGCATGATATGTTAACGAAAGCAACATATGAAACGCATCCGCTTGGATATCCTATTTTAGGAACAGAGGAAACGCTTGAAACATTTACAGGTGATACGTTACGTCAATATATTAAAGACCACTATACACCTGAAAACGTAGTTGTATCAATTGCTGGAAATATTGATGAAGCATTTGTTCAAACTGTGGAACAATATTTCGGTAATTACGAAGGAACAACAAATCGTGAACAAGTACATAGCCCAATTTTCCACTTTAATAAAGTATCACGTAAAAAGGAAACAGAACAAGCTCATTTATGTTTAGGATATAAAGGCTTGCAAATGGGACACGAAGATATTTATAACTTAATTGTATTGAATAATATTTTAGGTGGTAGCATGAGTAGCCGTTTATTCCAAGAAGTACGTGAACAACGTGGATTGGCATACTCAGTATTCTCTTACCATTCTTCTTATGAAGATACAGGTATGTTAACGCTTTACGGTGGAACAGGCAGTCAACAATTAGATACACTGTATGAAACAATGCAAGAAACGTTAGATACGTTAAAAAATACAGGTATTACAGAAAAAGAGCTTGTTAATAGTAAAGAACAATTAAAAGGAAACTTAATGTTAAGTTTAGAAAGTACCAATAGTCGTATGAGTCGTAACGGTAAAAACGAACTGCTTCTTCGTAAACATCGTTCTCTTGATGAGATTATTGAAAGTGTAAATACTGTAACAAAACAAAATGTAGACGAATTAATTCGCAACATGTTTACCGATGAATTCTCTGCAGCACTTATTAGTCCAGATGGAAAACTGCCAAAAGGAATGAAACTTTAATCGGTTTTGTAATTCATTCGCTTTTGAAAATAACCGTATCTCTTTTATATGAGATACGGTTATTTTTTTTAGATATGCAGAATAGGTACTTATTATAGGATAACCTTCATGAAAAGTAGGATAGGGGGAGATTTAATGCGTTTAAGTGAATTAAGTGGCAAAGAGATTGTGGATTTAGAAAGAGCAGAAAAAATGGGAGTTTTAGGTCATACAGATTTAGAAATTGATGAGAGAGATGGACAAATACAAGCGCTTATTATACCTGTTGGGAAATGGGGAGGTTTTAAAAGAGAACAGCAAGAAATGAGAGTAGAATGGAGCAAAATAAAGAAGGTGGGACATGATATGATACTTTGTGATCTTACGAACCATTCAAAATCGGAGTGAAAGATGACCATTTTGGTTGTCTTTTTTTATTTTTATATAAAGTGAAACTTTAATCAGTGGGGGTTTTGTCCGTCCCCCACTGATTATTAGCCCACACCAATCGGGATAAAGAAGATAAATCACGTGTGCTTTTTGTTTTTCAATCACCTCAAACTCGTACATTACATATGATGTGGAGGAAAAAGAAAAAGTAGGCATTTTTCTTATAAATGAAAGAAAAAGAAGGTGAATTAGGGAATGTTGACTGAGATGCATATTGCTGTCATAGGAGGAGATGCACGGCAGCTAGAAGTAATTCGCAAGCTAGTCGAACTGGACGCGAAACTTTCATTAATAGGGTTTGAACAGTTAGATCATGGCTTCACAGGGGCAGCAAAAGAAAGTATACAAGATTTAGATTTCACTTCTTTAGATGCGATTATTTTGCCGGTTGCAGGGACGAATGCCAAAGGAGAAGTAGATACTATTTTTTCAAATGAAAAAGTTTCCATAACGAAAGAACAAATTGAAAAGACGCCAGAAAACTTTACTATATATTCAGGTATTGGTACACCTTACTTGGAAAATCTCGTGTCTACTACAAATCGCAAACTGGTAAAATTATTTGATCGTGATGATGTTGCAATCTATAACTCTATTCCGACTGTAGAAGGTACATTAATGATGGTTATTCAACATACTGATTACACAATTCATGGGTCGAATGTAATGGTTTTAGGATTTGGTAGAACTGGTATGAGTGTAGCAAGAGCCTTTCAATCATTAGGAGCACATGTCAAAGTTGGAGCGAGACGTTCGGAACATATTGCTCGTATTACAGAAATGATGTTTTCTCCTTTTCATATGCAAGACATTGAGAAAGAAGTAAGCAATATCGATATTGTTATTAATACAATTCCGCATCTCGTGGTAACGGCAAGTGTACTTTCACGGATGCCTGCTCACACGTTAGTTATAGATTTGGCTTCTAAGCCAGGTGGAACGGACTTTCGTTATGCGGAAAAGCGAGGCGTGAAGGCACTATTAGCACCTGGTCTTCCTGGAATTGTTGCACCGAAAACAGCTGGGCAAATTTTAGCGAATGTTCTTTCTCAGTTATTAATAGCAGATGCAAGTGCAAAGGAGGAGGATGAGAAATGAGTTTGAAGGGGAAACG
Organism: Bacillus cereus group sp. MYBK30-2; assembly: GCF_051915945.1. Lineage (NCBI taxonomy): Bacteria > Bacillati > Bacillota > Bacilli > Caryophanales > Bacillaceae > Bacillus > Bacillus cereus group sp. MYBK30-2. Next base: position 484,458 of record NZ_JBQAFR010000002.1, on the reverse strand, counting down.
AATTGGTTTCGGATTTACAGGTTCACATTGTACGTATGAGGAAGTTATGCCGCATCTAGAAAAGTTAATTGCAGAAGGTGCGGAAGTGCGTCCAGTTGTCTCTTATACTGTCGAATCAACAAATACTAGATTTGGCGAAGGGGCAGAATGGATTAAAAAAATTGAAGAAATAACGGGATTTAAAGCAATAAATTCAATTGTCGGAGCAGAACCATTAGGACCGAAAATCCCGCTAGATTGTATGGTAATTGCTCCTTTAACTGGAAATTCGATGAGTAAATTTGCTAACGCGATGACAGATTCTCCAGTATTAATGGCGGCGAAGGCGACGCTTAGAAATGGCAAGCCTGTTGTGTTGGCTGTATCGACGAATGATGCTTTAGGTCTTAATGGGGTAAATCTTATGCGCTTAATGGCCACAAAAAACATATACTTCGTCCCGTTCGGCCAAGATGCACCAGAGAAAAAACCGAACTCAATGGTAGCTCGTATGGAGTTACTTGAAGATACAGTATTAGAGGCGTTACAAGGAAAGCAATTGCAACCTGTTGTTGTAGAAAAATTCAGATATATGAATTAAAAAACGAAAAAAAACGGACAATTTTTGATGAAACCATCATTCTTACTGTAGAATATGATAAAATTAACGTTATTAAGATTAGAAGGGGCATCGTAGCTCCTTCTAATTCTAAGTTATAGAAGGATTGGTATCTAGAAAGGGGCATAGTGATGGAAAAGCAAAAAACTTTTCATGTCGCTGTAGTTGGAGCAACCGGCGCAGTTGGTGAACAAATGTTAAATACTTTAGAGAAACGAGAATTTCCAATTGGGAAGTTAACGTTACTTTCATCTAAACGATCTGCAGGTAAGAAACTTGTATTTAAAGGCGAAGAATTTACAGTTCAAGAGGCAACTCCTGAAAGTTTTGAAGGAGTAGATATTGCACTATTTAGTGCTGGAGGATCTGTATCGAAACAATTAGCGCCTGAAGCAGCAAAGCGCGGTGCAATTGTTGTTGATAATACAAGTGCATTCCGTATGACAGAAAACGTGCCACTTGTTGTACCTGAAGTAAATGAAAATGATTTAAAAGAACATAATGGTATTATTGCAAATCCAAACTGTTCTACAATTCAAATGGTAGTAGCTCTTGAGCCAGTTCGTCAGCAATATGGTTTAACACGAGTAATCGTTTCCACATACCAAGCTGTATCGGGTGCTGGTGCGGCAGCTATTGAAGAACTTCATGAACAATCACAAGCAATCTTAAATGGAGAAGAAGTAAAGGCGAATGTTTTACCTGTATCAGGTGACGAAAAGCATTTCCAAATCGCTTTTAACGCTATTCCACAGATTGATAAATTCCAAGATAATGGATTTACATTTGAAGAAATGAAAATGATTAATGAAACGAAAAAAATTATGCATATGCCTGAATTAGAAGTAGCTGCGACATGTGTACGTTTACCAGTTGTATCAGGTCATTCTGAGTCTGTGTACATTGAAGTGGATAAAGAAGGCGTAACAGTAGAAGAAATGAAAAACTTACTTGCAAATGCAGAAGGTATTGTACTGCAAGATAATCCAGCAGAGCAGTTATATCCAATGCCTGCTACTGCAGTAGGTAAAAACGAAGTATTCGTTGGAAGAATCCGTAAAGATTTAAATAATGATAAAGGGTTCCATCTTTGGGTCGTATCTGATAACTTATTAAAAGGCGCTGCATGGAATTCTGTTCAAATCGCAGAGCGCTTAGTAAAATTACAATTAGTGTAAACGGCTAAGAGAAGGTGCAAAATATGAAAATTATTGTTCAAAAATTTGGTGGTACATCAGTACGTGATGACAATGGGCGTAAGCATGCGCTTCACCATATAAAAAAATCGTTAGCTGCTGGTTATAAAGTAGTTACTGTCGTATCAGCAATGGGCCGTAAAGGTGAACCGTATGCAACTGATACGTTATTAAGTCTTGTAAATCAAGAGGAATCTAATATTTCTAAACGTGAGCAAGATTTATTATTATCATGTGGAGAATTAATCTCAGCAATTGTTTTCTCTAATATGTTAAATGAGAATGGTATAAAAGCAGCAGCGCTAAATGGTGCACAAGCTGGTTTTGTAACGAATGCGGATTTTACTAATGCGAAAATAGTTGAAATGAATTGCGATCGTATACATGAAGAGTTACAAAATGTAGATGTTATTGTCGTTACTGGATTCCAAGGTCAAACGAAAAATGGAGATACGACAACACTTGGACGCGGAGGTAGTGATACTTCAGCTTCAGCATTAGGTGTTGCGCTTCATGCTGAATATATTGATATCTTCACAGATGTAGAAGGTGTTATGACTGCGGATCCTCGTATCGTTAAAGATGCACGTCATCTTCAAACTGTAACGTATAACGAGATTTGTAACATGGCTTACCAAGGTGCGAAAGTTGTTCATCCGCGTGCGGTTGAAATTGCGATGCATGCAAAAGTACCACTTCGTGTACGCTCTACGTATTCTGATAGTGAAGGTACTCTTATTGCGGCATACGATGGTGCTACAAAAGGGCAAGATGTAGAAGAACGTCCTGTTACAGGTATTGCTCACGTATCAAGCGTAACGCAAATTAAAGTACTTGCAAAAGAAACTGCATATGATTTGCAACAACAAGTGTTTAAAGAGATGGCAAACGAAGGCATTAGTGTTGACTTAATTAACATTTCTCCTACTGGCGTAGCTTATACAGTAAATGATAGTGTATCAGCTCGTGCTGTTGAAGTCTTAAAACAACTTGGATATGAGCCAATTGTGACAGAACATTGTGCGAAAGTATCTATTGTTGGAGCTGGAATGGCAGGATACCCAGGGGTTACTGCGAAAATTGTTACAGCTTTAGCGGAAAAAGGTATTCAAATTTTGCAATCGGCAGATAGTCATACAACGATTTGGGTTCTTGTAAAAGAAATCGATTTAGTGGAGGCTGTAAATGCATTACATAGTGCGTTTGAGCTTTCAAAAGAAAAGCAACTGGAACAATAAGGAGTGAGACCATGATAGATTTTGGGACAATTGCAACCGCGATGGTAACACCGTTTGATATAAACGGCAATATCGATTTTGCAAAGACAACGAAATTGGTAAATTATTTAATTGATAACGGTACAACAGCAATCGTGGTAGGAGGAACGACAGGTGAATCTCCTACATTAACTTCAGAAGAAAAAGTAGCGTTATATCGCCATGTCGTATCTGTTGTCGATAAAAGGGTGCCCGTAATCGCTGGAACAGGTAGCAATAATACACATGCTTCGGTTGATTTAACTAAAAAGGCAACAGAAGTTGGTGTCGATGCAGTTATGCTAGTGGCGCCGTATTATAACAAACCGAGTCAAGAAGGGATGTATCAGCATTTTAAAATAATCGCTGAAAGCACTCCGCTTCCGGTTATGCTATATAATGTTCCGGGACGATCTATTGTACAAATCTCCGTTGATACAGTTGTTCGTTTATCAGAAATAGAAAACATTGTTGCAATTAAAGATGCAGGCGGCGATGTGTTAACAATGACAGAAATCATTGAAAAAACAGCGGACGACTTTGCGGTATACAGCGGTGATGATGGTTTAACGTTACCAGCTATGGCAATTGGAGCAAAAGGTATTGTTTCTGTAGCATCTCATGTTATCGGGAATGAAATGCAAGAAATGATTGCTGCATTCCAAGCTGGAGAGTTCAAAAAAGCGCAGAAATTACATCAATTACTAGTAAAAGTAACGGATGCACTATTTATGGCGCCAAGCCCAACACCAGTAAAAACAGCATTACAAATGGTTGGATTAGATGTAGGTTCGGTACGTTTGCCGCTTCTTCCATTAACAGAAGAAGAAAGAGTAACGTTACAATCTGTAATGCAATCTATTCCTCGTTAATAAAAATGGCCTAGTGAAAAACTAGGTCATTTTTATTTTGATTAAATATATGTGAGTGGTAAAAATCAGCAGGGGATGGCATAATATTGGTTAGAAACTGCTTACAGAGATAAGATGTTTTAGTAAAAATCGCTTCATGTTTATGTAAAGAACTTACATGTATATTTTTCCATTAAACTCCTATCTAAGTAGGAAAAATAGTGGGTACGATATGAAAAATTTCCTCGTAAATTACAACCTCACTTTAGCTTCTTCTCTAGTCTTTCGCATAATTTAACTTGTGTTCTATTTCTTGTATCAGGTATAATATGGCTAAGTAGCTTAGTACGGGTATGCTTAGCAAAATTGGAAAAAATTATGATTTAATGAAATTTTCATATCATATCGAATAAGATATTTGATTTATATAATGAAAGAGAGGTGAAACCTGGTTTAAAAAATAAACAAGGACATGATATCGCATAACGGTAAGGACATTCGTCTTGGACGGTGAATATATGGTGGTTGTAGAGTTTCCCCTGGTGTCTCTGCAATTTTAGTGAAATCAGTGTTTGCAAGATTTTTAAACCAGGCAACAACATGAAGAGAAAAGAGAATGAGTCTGTTAAAGTATTTGCTCTTGGCGGAGTAGGTGAAATCGGAAAAAACATGTACTGTGTTGAAATTGATTCTGAAATCTTTATTGTAGATGCAGGATTGATGTTCCCGGGAGATGAAATGTTTGGGATTGATATTGTTATTCCTGATATTACATATTTAGTAGAAAATCAAGAGCGAGTAAAAGGACTATTTATAACTCACGGTCATGAAGATCATATCGGTGGAATTGTTTATGTACTTCGTAAATTATCTATTCCAGTATATGCGACGAAATTAACGGTAGGACTTATACAAGAAAAGCTTGGCGAAGCAGGAATGTTAGGCCGTGTAGACTTAAAAACAATTGACTCGAATTCAACTGTTGAGTTTAATTCAACAACTGTGTCATTCTTTGGAACGACACATAGTATTCCGGATTCTGTTGGTGTTTGTTTCCATACATCAAAAGGTGCTGTAGTGTATACAGGAGATTTTAAATTTGATCAAACTCCAATCGGAAATAGTGGAGCGGATCTTGGGAAAATGGCTCAAATCGGAAATGAAGGCGTACTGTGCTTATTATCTGATAGTACAAATGCTGAACGTCCTGGCTATACTGGTTCGGAAAAAGAAGTTGGTATAGAGATTTCAAAAGTGTTCTATAGTGCAGAAGGTCGCCTTATTGTTGCTTCATTTGCATCGAATGTACATCGCATCCAACAAGTATTTGATGCAGCTGCCGAAACAGGACGAAAAGTAGCGGTAGTAGGACGTAGCATGGTAAAAGTGGTAGACATTGCAAGACGTCTTGGTTATTTAGATGTTCCAGAAGGTATGATTATTTCATTACAAGAAGTAGACAATTTCCCGGAGAAAAAGGTAGCTATTTTAACGACAGGTAGTCAAGGTGAGCCGATGGCAGCCCTTTCTAGAATGGCAAAGCAAGCTCATAAACAAATTTCAATTCGTAAAGGTGATACGGTTATTATTGCAGCTTCTCCAATTCCAGGAAATGAAATATCTGTATCGAAAATCATTGATTTGTTATTTAGAGCTGGAGCTGAAGTTGTTTACTACGGTGAAAGAAAAGTTCACGTTTCAGGTCACGGTAGCCAAGAAGAATTAAAACTGATGTTAAACTTAATGAAGCCGAAGTATTTTGTACCCGTACATGGTGAGTTCCGTATGCAAAAAGCACATGCATATTTAGCGGAAGATGTAGGTATTGCGAGAGAGAATATCTTTATCGTAGAAAAAGGTGATGTAATTGCTTTTGGCGACGATGAAGCAAACTTAGTCGGTAAAGTGCAAGCTGGCAATGTTTTAATTGATGGATTAGGTGTGGGCGACGTTGGTAACATTGTTCTTCGAGATAGAAAGATGTTATCTCAAGATGGAATTTTAGTTGTCGTTGTGACACTTGGTAAAGATGAAAAGAAAATCATCTCTGGTCCAGAAATTATTTCACGTGGTTTCGTATACGTTCGTGAATCAGAAGCATTAATCGAACGATCTACAGATATTGTACGTATGATTGTTGAACAATCAATTAAAGAGTATACAATTGAATGGTCTATGTTGAAACAAAATATTCGTGAATTATTAGGGCAGTTCTTGTACGAAGAAACGAAGAGAAAGCCAATGATTTTACCGATTATTATGGAAGTATAAAGAAGGTCACCTTTACAGGTGATCTTTTTCTTTTTCAACCCTATCGAATGAAATTTATAACTTAAGAAATAATAGTTATATACGAGTGAAAGGGGATGCGATATGACAGAACGTGATCGTTATACAAATGAAGAAAAGGAAGCTGAGCCGAAAGAAGCTTCTATAGTGGAGAAAATTCAACAGCTTGGACAAACGAATGTACCGCAAATGAATGAAGCACGTATTCATTGTTTAACAATCGTTGGACAGGTGGAAGGTCATGTTCAGTTGCCGCCGCAAAATAAAACAACAAAATATGAGCACATCATTCCGCAAATTGTCGCGATTGAACAAAATCCGAAAATTGAAGGCTTGCTCTTAATATTAAATACAGTTGGAGGTGACGTTGAAGCTGGGCTAGCAATTTCTGAAATGGTGGCGTCACTTTCGAAACCAACTGTATCTCTTGTTTTAGGAGGAGGGCATTCAATTGGTGTACCGATTGCTGTCTCGACTGACTATTCATTTATTGCCGAAACAGCTACGATGACAATTCATCCAATTCGTTTAACAGGTCTTGTTATAGGTGTGCCGCAAACATTTGAGTATTTGGATAAAATGCAAGAAAGAGTCATTCGATTTGTGACAAAGCATTCGAAAGTAACAGAAGATCGCTTTAAAGAACTTATGTTTGCGAAAGGGAATTTGACACGAGATATTGGGACAAATGTAATTGGTGGAGATGCAGTGAAGTATGGTCTTATAGATGATGTCGGTGGTATTGGGAGTGCACTTCGAAAATTAAACGAATTAATTGATGCGCGCATGGACGATCATACAGAAGGGACAATGCTACAATGATCTTATATACAATTATGCCAGAACAACTTGTATATCCGGCCGATTATTCACAGTGCGAAAGCCAAAAAGTTGTAAATATAAACGGTGTAGAATTAATGGTCTCTGAAGAGGATCATCAATGTTATTCTATTGTACGGGTGTTAAGTACGAATCCATCTCACTACTTAGAATTTGAGCCTGGGCAGAAAATAACCTTTTAGTAAAAAGAAGGATTTTGTTTAGAAGCTATGGTATAATATAAAAAACAAGACGGTTGAGCAGCCATGAGTAGGCTGCTTTCTTCTGTTTATTTAACATTTTACAAGAAGTGTAAAAATAGAAGATATAAAGACCTGAAAAATAGAGAGAAAGACATATAAGTAGAGCTTTTTTATAAGGAAGTTGTACTTAATTTTAGAACATGAGGTGAAGAAATGGCAAAACAAAAGCAAAGAGGGACGAAGGCAAAGGCAAGACGTACGATAAAGCCAACTTTGTATTATGAAATCGTCGGTTTGACTCTTTTTGCACTTTCGATTATTACGATTTTACAGCTAGGTGTTGTAGGGAAATCGTTTGTGTTGTTTTTTCGCTTCTTCTTTGGTGAGTGGTACATAATTGGTGTGTTAGGTGTAATAGCTTTATCAGTTGCGTTCGTCATAAAGCGTGGGTGGCCGAACCTTTTAAATAAACGGCTAATTGGTGTTTATTTAATTGTATTAGCGATATTAATGTTTAGTCATATTACATTATTTAATCTTCTTACAAAAGATGGAGCGGTGCAAAATACATCTGTTATTGTTAGTACAAAAGATAACTTCTTTCTTGAAATGAAAAAGGGTCCAGATAGCGTTCATTTAGGCGGTGGTATGTTTGGTGCGCTTATGTTTGCAACATGCTACTTCTTATTTGATGAAGTAGGAGCATATATCATTGGAATTATTTTAGTTATCCTCGGAATACTTTGTATAACAAATAAGCATATTGGAGAAGTGCTTGCTCCAGTAGGGAGAATACTTAGAAGTCAATTTCAAGTGATGCAAGGGGATTATAAAGATTGGAGATCTAAAAGGGTCGCCGAGCAAACTGAAAAGAAAAAAACAACAAGAAGCACGCGCCGTGAACGTGTTGCCGAACAAGAAGAAGCTATTGAGCCGGTAGAAGAAATAGAAATTGGTCCACCAATTATTTCGAATTTTACTGAGAATTATCCAATGAGTGAAGAGACGGAAAAGCGTATTGAAGAAGAGAACGAAAATGATTCAATTACATCTCCGTTTATTGAAGAAGCAGTTCCGCCTACGCCAGTAGAGCAACCGCAAAAGAAACGAGGAGAAAAAATCGTTGAATCGCTAGAAAGTGAAACGAAAGCGCCACCTATGCAATTTTCTAATGTGGAAAATAAAGATTATAAGCTTCCTGCTCTTGATATATTGAAATTTCCAAAGAATAAACAACTTACAAATGAAAATGCGGAAATTTATGAGAATGCTCGTAAATTGGAACGTACATTCCAAAGTTTTGGTGTGAAAGCGAAAGTAACAAAAGTACATAGAGGTCCTGCAGTTACGAAGTATGAAGTGTACCCTGATATGGGAGTAAAGGTAAGTAAAATTGTTAGTTTAAGTGATGATTTAGCACTTGCTTTAGCTGCGAAAGATATTCGTATTGAAGCACCTATTCCCGGGAAATCGGCTGTAGGGATTGAGGTTCCGAATTCAGAAGTTTCTATGGTAACGCTTAGAGAGGTTCTAGATTCAAAGGCGAATAACCATCCAGAAGAGAAGTTATTAATCGGTCTTGGACGTGATATTACCGGTGAAGCTGTGTTGGCACGTTTGAATAAAATGCCTCATTTACTAGTGGCTGGTGCAACTGGTAGCGGAAAGAGTGTATGTATTAATGGAATTATCGTTAGTATTTTAATGCGTGCGAAACCGCATGAAGTAAAATTAATGATGATTGACCCGAAAATGGTAGAGTTAAATGTATATAACGGGGTTCCGCACTTATTAACACCAGTTGTAACTGATCCGAAAAAAGCGTCACAGGCGTTGAAAAAAGTTGTGAGTGAAATGGAGCGTCGCTATGAATTGTTCGCGCATAGTGGAACGCGTAATATTGAAGGATATAACGATCATATTAAAGAACATAATAGCCAATCAGAAGCGAAACAACCTGAATTGCCATATATTGTAGTAATTGTGGACGAGTTAGCTGATTTAATGATGGTTGCTTCTTCTGATGTAGAAGATGCAATTATGCGTTTAGCACAAATGGCACGTGCTGCTGGTATTCATTTAATTATTGCGACACAACGTCCGTCAGTTGACGTTATTACGGGTGTTATTAAGGCGAATATTCCATCACGTATTGCATTTGCTGTATCTTCCCAAACAGATTCTCGAACGATTCTTGATGGTGGTGGTGCTGAGAAATTGCTAGGTCGTGGAGATATGTTGTTCATACCAATTGGTGCATCGAAACCTGTTCGTGTACAAGGGGCATTTTTATCTGATGATGAAGTTGAGAGAGTCGTAGAATATGTTGTTGCACAACAAAAAGCGCAATATCAAGAGGATATGATTCCACAAGATGTTCCTGAAACAAGACAGGAAGTAGAAGATGAATTGTATGATGAAGCAGTTCAGCTTGTAGTAGAAATGCAAACAGCATCTGTTTCTATGTTACAACGTAGATTTAGAGTAGGATATACGCGAGCGGCTCGTTTAATTGATGCCATGGAAATGAATGGTGTAGTAGGTCCTTATGAAGGTAGTAAACCGAGAGAAGTACTCATTAAAGATGTACAAGAAAAAAGTTCTTAAAAAAAGCCTAATTGTTTTTACAATTAGGCTTTTTTATATGCTGTTTCTGTTATATACTATAGTTAGCAATTAAGAAAGGGCTTACATTTGAGAGTGTCCTTTAGAATACGAATGCTTTTTATTAAGTTTTTTTAAATGTTCGATATTCAATGTAGAAAAGTGTTGAATTATGTTGACACATATGGGAGCAAGTGGTACGATTACTTCGAAAAGAATCACTGCCTCATATAATCTTGGAGATAAGGTCCATAAGTTTCTACCTGGCAACCATGAATTGCTAGACTATGAGGGGAAAAGTGTGTAACAAAGGATGTAAGGGATCTTTGTGCCGAACTTTTTCTCGAAATGAGGAATGTTTATGGTGCAAAGTTTTTTTTATGGGATAAAGAGTGAAAATTTCATCTTGAAAAATTATTAATATTTATTCGACAATTATGCTTATTTTTAGTATGTAGTAATTTATACTATGTTGTAAGTTGAAAAAAGAGAAAAGAAGTCTTACATCAGAGGTCGAATAATTGAAATGCGGGGGAGTCTTATGTCAGTAAAATCGGATAGTCGTCACCTATATTTACGGGTGATTGATCACATCAAAGAAAAAATTAAAGATGGTGCTTACAAAGAAAAACAAAAGCTACCTTCAGAGTTTGATCTAGCGAAAGAACTTGGTGTAAGTAGGGCAACTTTAAGGGAAGCATTGCGTATTTTAGAAGAAGAAAATGTTGTTATTCGTAGACATGGTGTAGGGACATTTGTAAATGCGAAGCCGCTATTCTCTTCTGGCATAGAGCAACTTTCTAGTATTACAGATATGATTTCTAGTGTGGGGAAAACACCAGGAACAATCTTCTTATCATCATCTACAACAACTTTAACAGAAGAAGAAAAAGAGAAGTTTAATAGTGAAGATGGATTTAGTGCAGTGATGATTGAGCGTGTTCGTACAGCAGATGGGGAACCTGTTGTGTACTGTATCGATAAGTTAGCGAAAGAGATATTACCAGATTTATCGGGATACAATGAGGAATCATTGCTTACAGTTATACATAATAACACGCACAAGCGTATCACATATGCAGTTGCTCACATTGAGCCAATAGGTTATCATCCGAAAATTTCACCGATTTTAGAATGTGAGCCTGAAACGGCACTGCTAGTTTTAAAGCAAATGCACTATGATCAAAATGATGAGCCAATCTTATATTCTATTAATTACTTTAGAGCTGACAAGTTTAGCTTCCACGTATTAAGAAAACGTATGTAGGTAAGTTCCTTTTTAGGGAGGTGACAGCAAGAAGTTAGGGACAGCAGCGTATAAAAAATAGACATATCATTTCAGGAGGGGTTTCTAGTATGAAGAAAAAAGCAGGTCTTTTATTATCGTTAACGTTAGCAGCAAGTACAGTGTTAGGTGCATGTGGTAATTCGGATAAAGCAGATAAAGCAGGTAGCGACAAAAAAGGTGATAAAGAGTTCAAAGTTGGTATGGTTACAGATGTTGGGGGCGTTGATGATAAATCATTCAACCAATCAGCTTGGGAAGGTTTAACGAAATTTGGTAAAGACAATAATTTAAAGAAAAATGAAGGGTACCGTTATCTTCAATCAAGTAAAGATGCAGACTATATCCCGAATTTAACGAAATTTGCGAAAGACAATTATAGCACAACATTTGGTATCGGATACCTAATGGAAAAATCTGTAATAAAGGTAGCTGAACAGTATCCGAAAGAACAATTTGCAATTGTAGATACAGTTGTGGATAAGCCAAATGTAACAAGTATTACATTTAAAGATCATGAAGGTTCATTCCTAGTTGGGGTTGTAGCAGCAATGACAACGAAATCAAATAAAGTTGGTTTTGTTGGTGGTGTAAAGAGCCCGTTAATCACAAAGTTCGAATCAGGTTTTAAAGCTGGAGCGAAAGCAGTAAATCCAAACATCGAGATTGTAGCGCAATATGCAGATGCATTTGATAAACCAGAAAAAGGATCTGTATTAGCATCAGCAATGTACGGTCAAGGGGTTGACGTAATTTACCATGCTTCAGGTGCAACTGGTAACGGTGTATTTACAGAAGCAAAAAATCGTAAGAAAAAAGGTGAAAACGTTTGGGTAATCGGTGTTGACCGTGACCAAAATCAAGAAGGTATGCCTGAAAACGTAACTTTAACTTCAATGGTAAAACGTGTTGATATTGCGGTTGCAAAAGTGGCACAAGAAGCGAAAGATGGTAAGTTAAAAGGCGGTAAAATAGAAGAGTTTGGCTTAAAAGATGAGGGTGTCGGTATTGCGAAAACAACTGACAATGTGAAAAAAGTAAACCCAGAAATTTTAACAAAAGTAGAAGAGTTTGAGAAGAAAATTACTGCTGGCGAAATTAAAGTACCTGCGACTGATGATGAATATAAAACATACGAAGCTTCTCTAAAGAAATAATAATAGAGAAATAGCAAAGGTTAGTTCTTAGAACTAACCTTTGTATATATAAAATTACTTTTAATAGAGTGTAATTGGGGAGTGTTCCCTGCTAGAAGGAGGAACAAAATGGAATACGTAATTGAGATGAACAATATTACGAAAGTATTCCCAGGCATTGTAGCGAATGATGATATTACGCTGCAAGTAAAACAGGGAGAAATACATGCTTTACTTGGAGAAAATGGTGCAGGGAAATCAACGCTGATGAATGTACTATTCGGTTTGTATCAACCAGAACAGGGTGAGATTAAAATTAAAGGAAAACCTGTAAAAATTACAAATCCGAATATAGCAAATGACCTTGGCATTGGGATGGTCCATCAGCATTTTATGCTTGTTCATAATTTTACAGTTACAGAGAATATCATTCTTGGAAATGAGCCGAGGAAAAAAGGGAAAATCGCTGTTGAAGAGGCTGCGAAAGAAATTAAACAATTATCTGAACAGTACGGTTTAGCTGTTGATCCAAATGCGAAGATTGAAGATATTTCGGTTGGGATGCAGCAAAGGGTTGAAATATTAAAAACACTTTATCGCGGTGCAGAAATTTTAATATTTGATGAGCCGACTGCGGTGTTAACTCCCCAAGAAATTCATGAACTTATTCAAATTATGAAAAAGCTTGTGCAAGAAGGAAAATCTATCATTCTTATTACTCATAAATTGAAAGAAATTATGGAAGTTTGCGATCGTTGTACGATTATTCGTAAAGGAAAAGGGATTGGAACTGTTGACGTTGCAAATACGGATGAACATAAACTTGCGGAATTAATGGTCGGACGTCAAGTGAATTTTAAAACAGAAAAAATAGACGCTACGCCAAAAGAAGAAGTACTTTCTATTGCAAATCTTGTTGTTCAAGATGCACGCCAATTACCTGCTGTAAAAGGCCTTGACTTAACTGTTCGTGCGGGGGAAATTGTTGGTATTGCAGGGATCGATGGAAATGGACAAAGCGAATTAATAGAAGCAATTACTGGTTTACGAAAAGTTGAGTCAGGTTCTATTGCAATTAAAGGCAAAGAAATAACGAATTGGCCTGTTCGAAGAATTACAGAAGAGGGAATTGGTCATATTCCAGAAGACCGTCATAAGCACGGGCTAGTTCTTGATTTTTCTGTTAGAGATAATATAGTTTTGCAAACGTACTATAAAAATCCATTTTCAAAGAAGGGGATTTTAAATTTCAGCAAAATTACAGAGAAGGCAAAGGCGCTTATTGAACAGTTCGATGTACGTACACCTAGCGAACAAACATTAGCGCGTGCTCTATCAGGTGGAAATCAGCAGAAAGCTATCATTGCACGTGAAGTAGATCGTAATCCGGATTTATTAATTGCAGCACAACCAACACGTGGTTTAGATGTAGGTGCGATTGAATTTATTCATAAAAAATTAATTGAGCAGAGAGATAATGGTAAGGCAGTATTGCTCCTATCTTTAGAGCTGGATGAAATTTTAAATGTAAGTGATCGAGTTGCTGTTATATATGAAGGGGAAATTGTAGCAATTGTTGATGCGAAAGAAACAAATGAACAACAGCTTGGTTTGTTAATGGCTGGCGGAACGGAGAAAGAGAAGGTGAATACAAATGGCTAAAAAATTTTTAACGGAGCGAACAATTAATATTTTAGTTCCAGTATTATCCGTTATTTTTGGTTTACTTGTTGGTGCCATTGTAATGTTAGTTAGTGGATACGATCCAGTTGTTGGATATGCAGCGTTATGGGAAGGGATGGTTGGAAATCCACAGGCAATTGGTGAAACATTACGTACGATGATTCCACTTGTGTTAGCAGGACTTTCTGTGGCATTTGCATTCCGTACCGGCCTTTTTAACATTGGGGTAGAGGGGCAATTATTAGTTGGATGGCTTGCCGCTGTGTGGTTTGGGTATGCAGTATCTTTACCAGCATTTTTGCATATACCGTTATCTATTTTAGTAGCGGCAATTGTTGGTGGTTTATGGGGATTTATACCTGGGTATCTAAAAGGAAAGTTTAAAGTAAATGAAGTAATTGTCACAATTATGATGAACTACATTGCGCTTTATGTTACGTATGACCTTATTAAACGCTTTATACATGAAGGTAATGAGAAGTCTTATGATGTACAAGCGAGCGCTTCGTTAGCCTCTGATTGGCTATCTTCATTGACAGATGGGTCTCGTTTGCACTGGGGAATTGTTGTAGCTATTATAATTGCTATTGTAATGTGGTTTTTATTAGATAGAACAACATTAGGGTATGAATTGAAATCGGTTGGTTTTAACCAAAATGCATCTCATTATGCAGGAATGAAAGTTTCGCGTAATGTTGTATTATCAATGACAATTGCTGGCGCTTTTGCTGGGATTGGTGGGGCTATGGAAGGTCTAGGAACATTCCAAAGTATGACGGCAATGACATCGTTTACTGGTATTGGATTTGATGGGATTGCGGTAGCTCTTCTTGGAGGGAATAATCCGTTTGGTATACTACTATCTGCGTTACTGTTCGGTGGTTTGAAAAGTGCAGCGCCGCAAATGAACTTTGAAGCTGACGTGCCATCGGAGTTAATTAATGTCATTATAGCATGTATTATCTTCTTTGTTGCTTGCAGTTATGTTTTACGCTGGGCACTTACACGTATGAGCAAGGAGGGGAAATAAATGAGCTTTTTAGATATTTTAGCCATTCTTGTGACTGGTACGTTATATACGGCAGCGCCACTTATTTTTACGGCGTTAGGTGGAGTGTTCAGTGAACGTTCTGGGGTTGTAAATATAGCATTAGAAGGTTTAATGTTATTTGGTGCATTTATCGGTATCGTTACAACGTTATTAATGGGGGATACGTGGGGATCGATGACTCCTTGGATTGCACTATTATTTGCAGCTATTGGTAGTGGGTTATTTGCACTTCTTCACGCAGTAGCATCCATTACATTCCGCGCGGATCAAGTAGTAAGTGGGGTAGCGATTAACTTTTTGGCTCTCGGTTTAACAGTATTTGCGATTAAGAAAATCTTTGGTAAAGGACAAACTGATTTTATTCAATACCGTATTGAAAAAATCGATGTTCCAGGACTTTCGGATATTCCGGTAATCGGGAAAATCTTTTTCTCAAATGTACCGTTAACATCGTATATTGCTATTATTTTAGCTTTTGTTGTTTGGTATATTATTTATAAAACGCCGTTCGGTCTTCGTCTTCGTGCTGTTGGTGAACATCCAATGGCAGCGGATACGATGGGGATTAATGTATATAAAATGCGTTATATTGCAGTTTGTATATCTGGAATGTTTGCAGGGGTTGGTGGCGCGGTATTTGCGATGTCAATTTCCGGTAACTTCTCAGGTGCTACAATTACAGGACAAGGTTTCTTAGCGTTAGCAGCTATGATCTTTGGTAAATGGAATCCACTAGGTGCCCTTGGAGCAGCTCTGTTCTTCGGATTTGCTCAATCACTTGGGATAACAGGTGGTACAATTCCTGTATTGAAAGAAATTCCAAGTGTATTCTTAACGATATTACCGTATGTATTCACAATATTAGCACTTGTTGGTTTTGTAGGTCGATCTGAAGCTCCGAAAGCATTAGGAACGCCTTATGAAAAAGGAAAACGATGAGTATTTAGAAAGTATAAGAAAAGCTCGCACATTAGTGCGGGCTTTTTTACATAGAATATATTTAATACGGGATTTTAATATGTTCCTTACATATTAAAGTTTTTAGAATGAGTCATATGTAAACATAATAAGGAAGAAAAGTTGATTTTTCATTTCTAAAAACTGTATATTGAAGAGGAATATTCCTATATACGTAAAGGAGGGCTATAAATGAAACTAATGGAACAGCAAATGCATGAGTTAGGTGGCTTGCGAGTACATATTATTCCGACTGATAAATATAAAACAAATACCTTTGTATTTCGTTTCAAAGCATCTTTAAATGAGGAGACGGTGACAGAGCGTGCCCTATTGCCATACGTATTGCAAAGTGCGACAGAAAAACTGCCTTCTGTAATTCGACTTCGTCAATATTTAGAAGAATTATATGGATCTTCTTTAGCGGTAGATGTAAGTAAAAAAGGGGAAGACCATATCATTTCTATTTATGTAGACATCGCAAATGAAACATATTTACGCGATGCACCACCGTTATTTGAAAAAGCGCTTTCTATGTTATCTGATATTGTTTTACATCCGGCAACAGAAGGGGACGGCTTTCTATCTTCTATTGTAGAAAGTGAGAAACGTGCACTCTTACAACGAATTGAAGCTACTTATGATGATAAAATGCGTTATGCAAACGAGCGTTTAATTGAAGAAATGTGCAAAGTAGAACCATATCGCTTAAGTGCAAATGGGAAAAAAGAGAGTGTAGCTTCTATTACAAATGAAAGTTTGTATCAATATTATCAAAAAGTGTTAGCTGAAGATGAACTGGATTTATACATCATTGGTGATATTTCAGAAGATGCTGTGGAGCTTGTAAATAAGTATTTTTCGATTTCACCTCGTGTTATGAAAGAAAAAAATGTACTTCTTCATAAACGAAATAATGAAGAAAAAGAAATTGTTGAAAAACAAGAATTAAAGCAAAGTAAATTAAATATCGGCTATCGCACATTCGTTACGTATAAAGATGAAGATTATTTTGCATTACAATTGTTTAATGGATTATTTGGAGGGTTTTCTCATTCGAAGTTGTTCGTAAATGTCCGTGAAAAAAATAGTTTAGCGTACTATGCAGCATCGAGATTTGAAAGTCATAAAGGGTTGCTCTTCGTTATGTCTGGAATTGAAGCGAAAAACTTTGAAAAAGCAGTTGAAATTATTAAAGAACAGATGAAAGCAATGCAAAACGGTGATTTTTCAGAGGAAGAGATTCAACAAACGAAAAGTGTAATTCAAAATCAAATATTAGAGGCAATTGATACACCACGTGGTTTTGTGGAAATGCTTTATCACGGCGTTATTTCAGAGCGTACACGTCCAGTTGAAGAATGGATAACAGGCATAGAAAGCGTGACGAAAGAAGAGATTGTGAAAGTTGCTAATAATATTGAACTAGATACAATTTACTTTTTACATGGAACGGAGGGAGAATAAATGGAGAAGATTGTGTATGAGCAATTAAAAGAGACGCTATATTATGAAAAACTTCCGAATGGATTAGACGTGTATATTTTACCGAAACAAGGCTTCAACAAAACATTTGCAACATTTACGACGAAGTACGGTTCCGTTGATAATACATTTGTTCCGCTTGGAAAAGAAGAAATGACTCGTGTACCAGATGGAATTGCTCATTTCCTTGAACATAAACTGTTTGAAAAAGAGGACCATGACGCGTTCCAATTATTTAGTAAACAAGGAGCATCGGCAAATGCTTTTACATCCTTTACGAGAACTGCTTACCTCTTTTCCTGTACATCAAATGTAGAGCGAAATTTAAATACGTTGTTAAATTTTGTCCAAGAACCGTATTTCTCTGAAAAAACGGTTGAAAAAGAAAAAGGTATTATCGGCCAAGAAATTCAAATGTACCAAGACAATCCAGACTGGCGTTTATATTTTGGATTAATCGATAGTTTGTTTGTTAAACATCCAATTAAAATTGATATTGCAGGGACAATTGAGTCGATTAGTAAAATTACAAAAGACCTTTTGTATGAATGTTATGAAACATTTTATCATCCGAGCAATATGTTAATGTTTGTTGTTGGAGCAATTGACCCTGAAAAAACAATGGATTTAGTACGAGAAAACCAAGCGAAAAAAGATTATGAAAACCAACCGGAAATTGTGCGCTCTTTTGAAGAGGAACCAGAAGAAGTGAATGAAAAGAAAAAGATTATTTCAATGCCTGTTCAAACTCCGAAATGTCTAGTTGGTATTAAGGCGACAAATTTAAAAGAAAAAGGGAAAGCCCTTTTAAAACAAGAAATTGCGCTTACATTACTTTTAGATTATTTATTTGGGAAAGGGTCAGTTCATTACGAAACTCTATATAACGAAGGTCTTATTGATGATTCGTTCTCGTATGACTATACAGAAGAAAATAACTTCGGTTTTGCAATGGTTGGCGGCGATACGAAGCAGCCTGACGAATTGGCAGATCGGTTAAAAGGGATTTTACTACAAACAAATTATGATCAGCTAGATGAGGCGGCATTGGAACGTGTGAAGAAAAAGAAAATTGGTGGATTCTTACGCTCATTGAATTCACCTGAGTATATTGCAAATCAGTTTACACGGTATGCGTTTAATGAATCTAGTTTATTCGATGCTCTTACAGTGTTGGAAGGATTAACTGTTCAAGACTTACAACAGGCAGCGAAAACATTATTAATTGAAGAGAAAATGAGTGTTTGCCAAGTGTTGCCAAAAAAATAAAGTGATATTTGAATAAAAAACGCAGTATCTAAATCCCTCATCTAACGTTTGGTTATTGCCAAATGGTAAGATGAGGGTATTATTTATTTATACGTAAAAGATAAGAGAGGGAATTTATGAAAAAGTATGCATTAGTAACTGGCGGGAGCGGAGGGATTGGCTCTGCTATTTCGAAGCAGTTAATCGAAGATGGTTATACAGTTTATATTCATTACAATAAAAGCGAAGAGAAGGTAAGGGAGTTACAGAAGAAATTTGGTGAAGTAATTCCTGTTCAAGCGAATTTAGCTTCTAAAGAGGGCGCTGAGGAATTATGGGGACAAATCGAACATCCGATTGATGTTATCGTATACGCAGCTGGAAAGAGTATCTTTGGATTAGTAACAGATGTTACGAATGAAGAATTAGATTATATGGTGGAGCTTCAAGTGAAGAGTGTATATAAACTTCTAAAGAGGGCGCTTCCACCGATGATAGGGCGAAGAAGTGGTAATGTTGTCATTATTTCATCCATTTGGGGGCAAATAGGAGCATCTTGTGAGGTACTGTACTCAATGGTAAAAGGTGCACAAAATTCATATGTAAAAGCTTTAGCAAAAGAAGTTTCTTTAAGTGGATTGCGTGTTAATGCGGTAGCGCCAGGAGCAATTGAGACAGAAATGTTAAGTGTATTTTCAGAAGAGGATAAAAATGAAATTGCTGAAGATATTCCATTAGGTAGAATAGGACTACCGGATGAGGTAGCAAAAACAGTCTCCTTCCTCGTTTCACCAGGAGCTTCTTATATTACGGGACAAATTATCGGAGTCAATGGAGGTTGGCATTGCTAAAAATTCTTACATAAAAAACAAGAAATTGTACAAATTAAGCATGATTCTATTACTTAATAGTGAGGTGCTTAAACATGACAGTGTTAGAAAACTTTGATCAGTGGAAGAGCTTTTTAGGAGAACGTTTAGAACAAGCGCAAGGAAAAGGAATTGATGGTGGCGCAGTATCAGATATGGCATTTCGCGTTGGAGATTATCTAGCTAATGAAGTGGAAGCGCGTAATGACCAAGAAAAATTGTTAGCTGAACTTTGGAAAGTTGCTGATGAACAAGAGCAACATACGATTGCAAATTTAATGGTGAAATTTGTACAACATAAGTAAAAGTAGAGAGGAGAAGCTCCTCTCTACTTTTTTTGTATAATAATTACACGGAATAGATTATACATTTAGCTTCCCTATTAAGGTGAAATCATATAATATAGTACGTAGGTGTAAAGTAAGCGTGGGGGAGTGATCTTGGATGATTGAATGGTATTTTGAATATGAAATACATAAGAACCGACCTGGCTTGCTTGGTGACGTTTCTTCGTTAATCGGTATGCTTGGCATCAATATTGTCACAATTAATGGTGTAGATAATGCACGACGTGGGCTTTTGCTTATGTGTGATAATCAAGAGCAAATCTCTAGACTTGAATCAATTTTAAATACTATGGATAATATAACGGTAACGAAATATCGTCCGCCAAAGCTTAGAGATAAGCTAGCGGTTAGACATGGTAGGTACATACAACGAGATGCAGATGATAAGAAGACATTTCGATTTGTGCGTGATGAATTAGGATTACTTGTAGACTTTATGGCGGAGATAATGAAAAAAGAAGGTCATAAACTAATTGGAATACGAGGAATGCCTCGTGTTGGAAAAACAGAATCCATTGTTGCCGCAAGTGTTTGTGCAAATAAGAGGTGGTTATTCGTATCATCTACTCTTATTAAGCAAACTGTTCGTAGTCAATTGATTGAAGATGAGTATAGCGATGATAATATTTTCATACTAGATGGAATCGTGTCAACAAAGCGTGCAAATGAAAGGCATTGGCAGCTCGTTCGTGAAATAATGAGATTGCCTGCAACGAAAGTTGTGGAACATCCGGATGTATTTGTGAGTCAGTCAGAGTACACGTTGGATGATTTTGATTATATTATCGAATTGCGTAACGATTATGATGAAGAAATTCAATATAATTTAGTAGATGAAATTGAGCAAGGTGCGCAAAATAATTTCTCTATGTTCGACTTTTAAAGAAATATTGAGGTGTTAGTAGTGACGGAATTAGGACAAAAGCTGAAAGAAGCAAGAGAAGCAAAAGGCTTGTCTATGGATCAGCTGCATGAGATTACAAAAATTCAAAAACGCCATTTAGTAGCGATTGAAGAAGGCAATTACGATGTGTTGCCAGGAGCTTTTTATGCGCGTGCATTCATTAAACAATATGCAGATGCTGTTGGATTAAATGGAGAGGAACTGCTTGTAGAATATCAGAGCACAATACCACAATCTGAAAATCGTGAAGTTCCACAAGTATCAACTGGACAAAAAACACAAGAAACAATGCAGAAATCTTCATCATGGCCAATTGCAGATCATATGCCAAAGATTTTAATTGCGTTATTAGTAATCGTATTTGGAGTAGTAGTTTGGTTTGTGATTCAAATGTTAACTGGAAAAGATGACGGACAAGTTCCAAATGCTCAAAGTGAGAAAATTGAAGTTCAAAAAGCAAAAGATTCTCCGCTAGATACGAAGAAAGATGAAGTGAAAGCGGAAGAGCCAAAAAAAGAAGAACCTAAAAAAGAAGAACCAAAGAAAGAGGAGCAACCAGCGCAACCAACTGGACAACAAGAAGTGAAAGTAGTTGGAACAACTGGTAAGGTATCTACTTTGGAAATTCATAATAATAAAACATTAGAACTGGAAATCTCAGCAAAGGGTGCAAGTTATGTAGATGTTAAAGATGATGCGGGTAACGAAATTCTAAACACTACAGTACAAAGTGGTCAAACAGAAAAACGTGATTTATCAACAGCAAAAGAAGTGCGACTTAATATTGGAAGTGCACCGAATGTTGAAATTAAACTGAATGGCCAAGTGGTTACTTTCCCATTAGATCCAGAAAAAGAATATCACCAAAGATTGGTGATAAAAAACCAAGGGATAGGGCAACCTGCACAATAACAGTCATCGCTTCGATGACTTTTTTCAATGAACAAATGTTTTTGACATGATGGAGGAATAGCTGTGAATTTACCAAATAAAATTACAATATCTAGAATCTGCTTAATTCCAATTTTTATGGTAATTATGCTAGCGCCCTTTGATTGGGGCTCAATTACAATTGGTGATGTAGAGTTACCAATTCAACATTTAGTAGGGGCACTTATCTTTATTATTGCTTCAGCTACAGATTGGATTGATGGACATTATGCAAGAAAGTATAATCTTGTAACGAATTTAGGGAAATTCCTTGATCCGTTAGCAGATAAATTACTTGTTTCGGCAGCACTTATCACATTAGTAGAAATGCAATATGTACCTGCTTGGATCGTTATTGTAATTATAAGCCGTGAGTTTGCAGTAACAGGTTTACGCCTTGTACTTGCTGGAACAGGGGAAGTAGTTGCAGCAAATCAGTTGGGGAAAATTAAGACGTGGACTCAAATTATTGCGATTGCAGCATATTTATTACACGATGTACCGTTAAATTTAATCCATATCCCAGTTGCAGATATTTTCATATGGATTGCATTAATCTTTACCGTTATTTCAGGATGGGATTATTTCTGGAAAAATAGAGCTGCTTTTGTAAACTCAAAATAGAAGTTTATGGGGGAATCGGGATGAATGCTGAGATTATTGCGGTTGGAACTGAATTATTACTTGGACAAATTGCAAATACAAATGCCCAGTTTTTATCTGAAAAGTTAGCTTCAATCGGAATTAACGTGTACTACCATACTGTGGTTGGGGATAATAACAAGCGATTACAGAAGGCAATTGAAGTTGCTGAAGAACGCGCTGATATGCTCATTTTTACAGGTGGATTAGGACCGACAAAAGATGATTTAACGAAAGAAACAATAGCGTCTAGTTTAAATGAAGAGCTTGTGTATGATGAAAAGGCATTAACATCGATAAGCGATTATTTTAAGCGTACAGGCCGCGAATTTACGGAGAATAATAAAAAGCAGGCGCTCGTTTTAAATGGATCGACAGTATTTGCGAATGATCACGGTATGGCGCCAGGTATGGGGTTAAATAAGAACGGAAAAGTTTATATTTTATTACCGGGACCGCCGAAAGAAATGAAGCCGATGTATGTAAGTTACGTAGAGCCTTTTTTACGTAACTTTACAACGGGTGAAAATATTTATTCTCGTGTTCTTCGCTTTTTTGGTATTGGTGAATCTCAATTAGAGGTGAAAGTTCAAGATTTAATTGATGGACAAACGAATCCAACAATTGCACCACTTGCAAATGATGGAGAAGTGACATTACGTTTGACTGCCAAACATCATGATGCAGATGAGGCGGAGAAACTAATTCAACATGTGGAAGATTTGATTTTAGAAAGAGTAGGAGAATTTTTCTACGGATATGACCAAGATTTCCTTCATTACAAGGCAGTAGAGTTATTGAAGAAAAAAGGGTTAACTTTAGCATGTGCAGAAAGTTTAACGGGTGGTCTCTTTGGAAATCAAATAACAGAAAATGCTGGTGTATCGTCTGTATTTAAAGGCGGTGTTATTTGTTATCAAAATGATGTGAAGCAACAAGTTTTACATGTACCTGAAGAAGTGTTGCGTACTGATGGTGCGGTTAGTAAACAGTGTGCTCGTTATCTTGCTGAAAATGTAAAGAAATTGTTAAAAGCGGATATCGGAATTAGTTTTACTGGGGTGGCAGGACCGGATGCTTCAGAACATAAAGAACCAGGAACAGTATTTGTTGGATTGGCGATTAAAGATGAACCAGCTGTAGTCTTCCCACTTAATTTGAGTGGAAGTCGTCAGCAAATTAGAGAACGCTCTGCAAAATATGGATTTTATCATTTATATAAAAAGCTAGAAGAGATATAAATTTCTTCTAGTTTTTTTTGTGGGTAAATCGAGTTTTATTTGATGGAAAATAAAAAAATCGAATAAATGTTCGATTTTTGTTGGCAAATTGAATTGAAAATAGGTATAATAAGATTAGCAATTCAGCTAAGGAGGAATTTTGAATGAGTGATCGTCAAGCGGCATTAGATATGGCGTTAAAACAAATAGAGAAGCAATTTGGTAAAGGTTCAATTATGAAATTGGGAGAACAAGCGGAACGTAGAATTTCTACAATTTCAAGTGGTTCTTTAGCACTTGATGTGGCACTAGGGGTAGGCGGATACCCACGTGGCCGTATTATTGAAATTTATGGACCTGAAAGTTCAGGTAAAACAACAGTTTCATTACACGCAATCGCGGAAGTACAGCGTCAAGGTGGACAAGCAGCGTTCATTGATGCGGAGCATGCGATGGATCCTGTATATGCACAAAAATTAGGTGTTAACATCGATGAATTACTATTATCGCAGCCTGATACAGGGGAGCAAGGACTAGAAATCGCAGAAGCACTTGTACGAAGTGGCGCGGTTGACATTATCGTAATTGACTCGGTAGCAGCTCTTGTACCGAAAGCTGAGATCGAAGGGGATATGGGTGACTCACACGTTGGTTTACAAGCACGTTTAATGTCACAAGCACTTCGTAAACTTTCAGGTGCAATTAATAAATCAAAAACAATCGCAATCTTTATCAACCAAATTCGTGAAAAAGTTGGGGTTATGTTCGGAAACCCAGAAACAACTCCAGGTGGTCGTGCGTTGAAATTCTATTCAACTGTTCGTCTTGAAGTACGTCGTGCTGAGCAATTAAAGCAAGGTAACGATATCGTTGGTAATAAAACGAAAGTAAAAGTAGTTAAAAATAAAGTAGCACCACCATTCCGTGTTGCTGAAGTTGATATTATGTACGGAGAAGGTATTTCAAGAGAAGGTGAAATCTTAGATATGGCTTCTGAACTTGATATCGTTCAAAAGAGTGGTGCTTGGTACTCTTATAATGAAGAACGCTTAGGACAAGGTCGTGAAAATTCGAAGCAATTCTTAAAAGAGAATACGGATTTAAGAGAGGAAATTGCCTTCTTTGTTCGTGAACATCACGGAATTGGTGAAGACTCTGGTGTTGAAGACACGGAAGATTCAATCCTTCAAGATTAAAAATAAAAGACACGGGACCGTGTCTTTTATTTTTAATTCGCTATGAAAGCGTTGTATATAGCTGGAGATAAAATATTTATTCTATCCAAAAGGCCATGTGTAAAGGGGAATATTTATATATTTTAAGTAAATGAATTGGGATTCACTAAGGTTTTCCAGGATAATATGCTATTTACTTTTCGAATTCAGATAAGATTCAGGGCTGAAGGTAAAGAAAGTAAAAGTAGACAACGCTTGACAATGAAAATTGCGATAGATACAATGAGAATGTATATTTTTTCTTATATACGATACACTCTTCTCAAGAAGAGAAGTAATATTCGGAGTAAGACTTAAATCTTGCCGAAATAATAATATGACATTTTAATTGTGAAATGAAGAAAGTCCCTTAAAAAAGCGGGACGACGGTCTTTGCTGTACGTTGTAATTCAATGTACATGTCGACAGTCTTTTTTCATTCATAGCAAGGGGAGGTGAAATCATGACGAGTAGTACAGTTTGGATACTCATCTCCATTTTGCTTGCAACAGTCGGTGCAGTTGTTGGCTTTTTTGTTCGAAAGTCTATTGCTGAAGCGAAGATTAACGGTGCAGCTAATGAAGCGAAACGTATTCTAGACGAAGCGAATCGCGATGCTGAAGCACTTAAGAAAGAAGCGCTTTTAGAAGCAAAGGATGAAATTCATACACTTCGTACAGAAGCTGAATTAGAAATTCGTGACCGTAGAAGCGAATTACAAAAACAAGAAAATCGTTTAATGCAAAAAGAAGAGAACCTTGATCGTAAAGACGAAACGCTCGATAAGCGCGAGCAACAGTTAGAAAAGAAAGAGGAATCTCTTGTAGCGAAACAACAACAGATTGAAGAGTTGGAAAGCAAAGTGGGAGAGTTAGTTCAAAAGCAACAAACGGAATTAGAGCGCATTTCCAATCTGACACGCGAACAAGCGAAAGCAATTATTCTTGGTAAAGTGGAAAGTGAAGTTTCTCATGAAATTGCCGTTATGGTAAAAGAAAGTGAAGTTCGCGCGAAAGAAGAAGCGGATAAGAAGGCAAAAGAGATTTTATCTCTTGCGATGCAAAGATGTGCAGCTGATCATGTTGCTGAAACAACCGTTTCGGTTGTAAATCTTCCAAACGACGAAATGAAGGGGCGTATTATCGGACGTGAGGGTCGTAATATTCGTACGCTAGAAACGTTAACAGGTATTGACCTTATTATCGATGATACACCAGAAGCGGTAATCCTATCAGGATTCGATCCAATTCGTCGTGAAACAGCTCGTATCGCTCTTGATAAACTAGTACAGGACGGACGTATTCATCCAGCGCGTATTGAAGAAATGGTTGAAAAATCAAGACGTGAAGTGGACGAGTATATTCGCGAAGTCGGAGAGCAAACAACGTTTGAAGTGGGTGTTCATGGTTTACACCCAGATTTAATTAAGATTTTAGGTCGTTTGAAATACCGTACAAGCTATGGGCAAAACGTCTTAAAACATTCTATGGAAGTAGCGTATTTAACTGGACTTATGGCAGCGGAACTTGGCGAGGATGAAAAACTAGCAAGACGTGCGGGTCTATTACATGATATCGGAAAAGCGATTGATCATGAAGTAGAAGGTAGCCACGTTGAAATTGGTGTTGAACTTGCAACGAAATATAAAGAGCATCCTGTTGTTATAAACAGTATCGCATCTCACCATGGTGACACGGAACCAACTTCTATCATTGCAGTTCTAGTTGCTGCAGCGGATGCATTATCAGCTGCAAGACCAGGAGCTCGTAGTGAAACGCTTGAAAACTACATTCGTCGTCTTGAAAAGTTAGAAGAGATTTCAGAGTCTTATGAAGGCGTAGAAAAATCTTTCGCAATTCAAGCAGGACGTGAAGTTCGTATTCTGGTAAAACCAGATACAATTGATGATTTAGAAGCTCATCGTTTAGCTCGTGATATTCGAAAACGTATTGAAAATGAACTGGATTATCCAGGACATATTAAAGTAACTGTTATTCGTGAAACGCGTGCAGTGGAATACGCAAAATAAAGTGGTGAAACACCACTTTATTTTTTTGTGTTGGAATTGGGTAAAATAAAGGAAATTAATTATGAGTTGCATGCAAGTGAAAGAAACTTATAATAGATAAATTGTTACTATTGTAAGGGGAATCGCTTCAAGTTATAGCATGGTAGTAAAAAATGTAGTACATAGAAAGGGTAAGACATATGAGAATATTATTCGTTGGGGATGTAGTAGGATCTCCTGGTAGAGACATGATTCAACAGTACGTACCGGCATTAAAGAAAAAATATACACCTACAGTAACAATCATTAATGGAGAAAATGCTGCGGGTGGACGTGGAATTACGGAAAAAATATATCGAAACTTTTTAGAGTGCGGGGCACAAGCGGTTACACTTGGAAACCATGCTTGGGATAACCGTGAAGTATTTGAATTTATTGATGATGCAAAATATCTTGCAAGACCAGCTAACTTCCCAGAGGGGACGCCAGGAAAAGGGCTTATCTTTGTAAATTGTAACGGAACAGAAGTTGCAGTTATTAACTTACAAGGACGTACTTTCCTTCCTCCAATTGATTGTCCATTCCGTAAAGTGGATGAGCTAATCAACATTGCAAAAAAACGTACAAACATTATTTTTATTGATTTTCATGCTGAAACGACAAGTGAGAAGCAGGCGTTAGGTTGGTACGTAGACGGTCGCGCTACAGCGGTAGTAGGTACACATACACACGTTCCTACAGCTGATAATCGTATTTTACCAAGCGGAACAGCTTATATTACAGATGTTGGTATGACAGGCCCATATGATGGGATTTTAGGTATGGATCGCGAAGCGGTATTGAAGAAGTTTTTAACGAACTTACCAGTACGTTTTGAAGTAACGAATGGTAGAACGCAATTAAGTGCAGTGTTAATTGATGTGGATCCTAATACAGGGAAAGCGAAGAAAATTGAGCGCATTTTAATTAATGATGACCAGCCGTTTTTTGAGTGATTTTTAACGAAAAGTTAGATAAGTCATTATATTTTAATTTTTTAGAAAAATTACGGAAATTTAGCAGGAATACGTGCCATTCCTCGTGAATATAAGTTAAAGTGAAATAATTGCTATTACTTTTTATAGAAACGAGGAGGAAACGCGGAATGGAAATATTAAAAGTTAAAGCAACGTCGGTCCCTAATTCTGTAGCTGGTGCACTTGCAGGTGTTATTCGCGAACGCGGAACAGCAGAAATTCAAGCTATTGGTGCAGGTGCATTGAACCAAGCGGTAAAGGCAGTAGCAATTGCAAGAGGATTTGTAGCGCCTAGCGGTTTGGACTTGATTTGTATCCCAGCGTTTACAGATATTATGATTGATGGTGAAGAGCGTACAGCGATAAAATTAATTGTAGAGCCTCGTTAAGTTTAAACAACCTGTTTGCATGTATGCAAACAGGTTGTTTTTATAATGGAGGAATGAAAATGAAAATTTTTGATGCTCATTGTGATGTGCTCTTTCAGTTATGGAGTGCAAAGGGAAAGAAAGATTTTCAGAATGATTCACAATTACATATTACATTTGAACAATTAAAACAAAGAAAAGGAAGTATACAATGTTTTGCTATATATGTACCAGAAACAGTAGCGTATGAAAATCGCTTTGAAGTTGCGCTACAAATGATAGATATTTTTCATAGTGAAATTCTATCGCTACCAGGAATGAAGTTTATTCAGACAAAAGATGATATTAACATGCTAAAACAGGACGAGATTGGAGCGCTATTAACATTAGAAGGATGCGAAGCAATTGGAAAAGATGCGATGAAATTACGTCTGTTTTATCGCTTAGGTGTACGTTCTTTTGGATTAACATGGAACTATGCCAATTTATTAGCTGATGGGGCACTAGAGACACGTGGTGCAGGCTTAACTAGCTTTGGTAGACAAGTTGTACAAGAGCTTAATACGTTACATGTATGGACCGATCTGTCGCATCTGAATGAAAGAAGCTTTTGGGATGTTATAGAAATTGCTAAAAATCCAATTGTGTCCCACTCAAACTGTCATCAACTTTGTCAACATCCACGCAATTTAAACGATGAACAAATAAGAGCTCTCATAAAGAAAAATAGCATTATTGGTGTCACTTTCGTACCACAATTTTTAACGGATGAAAGACAAGCGAATATAACAGATATATTAAGGCATGTGGAATATATTTGTTCATTGGGTGGAGAAAAACATATAGGATTTGGTTCTGATTTTGATGGGATTATAGAAACAGTTGTAAGTGTAGAAGCGTATAGGGATTATGAAAATATAATTAATCAATTGTGTAAAAAGTATAGTGAATCAATTGTAGAGCGATTTTTGTATAAAAATTTTATTGACCGTATTACTTTCTAAGTGTTCGTTTTTAAAAATTCAGAAAAATTAAAATAAATCCACTTGAATTTATTGATTTTTTTAAGACCTAATACTAGAATGGTAAACGAAATAGCATTATACTAAAGATTCAGGGAAATCAGAAGAGGCATAATTTGCGTCCATTGTAGTTTATTTGTATAAAAAATGCTAAACTATTACTGTAAAAAAATACACTACAATGAATGCAGCCAAAAGGGGTGTAGGAGATGATTAGTCAACTTTCATGGAAAGTTGGAGGCCAACAAGGTGAAGGAATTGAAAGTACAGGAGAGATCTTCTGTATTGCATTAAACCGATTAGGATATTACCTATACGGTTACCGCCACTTCTCATCACGTATTAAAGGCGGCCATACAAATAATAAAATTCGTGTAAGTACAACAGAAGTACGCGCGATCTCAGATGATTTAGATATTTTAATTGCTTTTGATCAAGAAACAATTGATTTTAACTTCCACGAACTACGTCCAGGTGGAATTGTAGTTGCGGATGCGAAATTTAATCCGACAATACCTGATAATACAGATGTAAATCTATATGTGATACCGTTTACAGATATCGCTTCAGAATTAGGTACATCTTTAATGAAAAACATGGTTGCTGTTGGGGCATCTAGTGCGGTATTAGGGTTAGACGAAACAGCTTATTTAGAGGTTGTTGAAGAAATCTTTGGCCGTAAAGGAGAGCAAGTCGTTAAAAAGAATATGGAAGCAATTAAACGCGGCTCTCAATATATGAAAGAATTGCTTGGTGAGAAAGTAAACATGATGCAGCTTGAAAAAGCTGACGGTCAGAAACGCATGTTTATGATTGGAAACGACGCAATCGCATTTGGTGCGGTAGCTGGTGGTGCTCGTTTTATGTCTGCATATCCAATCACACCTGCATCTGAAATCATGGAATATTTAATTAAAAAGTTACCGAAAGTTGGCGGAACAGTAATCCAAACTGAGGATGAAATCGCAGCTTGTACAATGGCAATCGGTGCAAACTATGCTGGTGTTCGTACATTAACTGCATCTGCTGGTCCTGGACTTTCTTTAATGATGGAAGCAATTGGCTTAGCAGGTATTACTGAAACACCGCTAGTTATTGTTGATACACAACGTGGTGGTCCAAGTACGGGCTTACCAACAAAACAAGAGCAGTCAGACTTAATGGCGATGATTTACGGAACGCATGGTGAAATTCCCAAGATCGTAATGGCGCCAAGTACAGTTGAAGAAGCTTTCTATGATATTGTAGAAGCATTCAACTTAGCGGAAGAATATCAAGTGCCTGTTATCTTCTTAACAGATCTACAGCTTTCTTTAGGAAAGCAAACAGTAGAACCACTTAAGTTAGATAAAGTTGAAATTCGTCGCGGTAAGCTTGACTTAGAAGTGGAATTACCAGAACGTGAAAATAAAGCATACTTCAAGCGTTATGAAGTAACAGAAGATGGAGTTTCACCACGTGTTTTACCTGGTATGAAAAATGGTATTCACCATGTTACAGGTGTAGAACACGATGAAACGGGTAAACCATCTGAATCAGCGTTAAATCGTAAAGATCAAATGGACAAACGTTTCCGTAAAATGGCGAACTTGCAGTTTAATACCCCTGTTTATAAAAATGCTAAGCATGATGACGCAGACGTATTGCTTGTTGGATTTAACTCAACTCGTGGTGCGATCGAAGAGGCGATGGCGCGTTTAGAGCAAGAAGGAATGAAAGTAAACCACGCACAAATACGTTTAATTCATCCATTCCCAACGGCTGAAATCGATCCACTTGTGAAAAAGGCGAAGCGTGTTGTAGTCGTAGAAAACAATGCAACTGGTCAGCTTGCTAACATTATGAAAATGAATCTTGGTAATGGTGAGAAAATTTCTAGTCTTTTAAAATATGATGGAAACCCATTCTTGCCAAAAGAGATTTACAACGAATGCAAAAAAGGGGTTGTATTAAATGGCAACATTTAAGGACTTTCGTAACAGTGTAAAACCAAACTGGTGCCCAGGTTGCGGAGACTTCTCAGTGCAAGCTGCAATTCAACGTGCGGCAGCTAACGTTGGTTTAAATCCAGATGAGCTAGCTGTTATTTCTGGTATCGGCTGTTCAGGTCGTATTTCAGGTTATATTAATTCATATGGTTTGCATAGTATTCACGGACGTGCTCTTCCAATCGCACAAGGTGTGAAAATGGCAAATCGTGATTTAACAGTTATCGCATCAGGCGGTGACGGTGATGGTTTTGCGATTGGTATGGGACATACAATCCATTCTATTCGTCGTAACATTGACATTACGTACATCGTAATGGATAACCAAATTTATGGATTAACAAAAGGTCAAACTTCACCACGTAGTGAAGCTGGATTTAAAACGAAAAGTACACCACAAGGTTCAATTGAACCATCACTAAATGTTATGGAAATGGCTTTAACAGCTGGTGCGACATTTGTGGCGCAAAGCTTTTCAAGTGATTTAAAAGAATTAACACAAATTATTGAAGCTGGTATTAATCATAAAGGATTTTCATTAATTAACGTATTTAGTCCATGTGTTACTTACAATAAAGTAAATACTTATGATTGGTTTAAAGAGAATTTAACGAAGCTAAGTACAGTAGAAGGATATGATCCATCTAATCGCATGATGGCTATGCAAACATTAATGGAGAATAACGGGTTAGTAACAGGTTTAATTTATCAAAATACAGAGCAGCCTTCGTACCAAGAACTTGTAAAAGACTATAGTGAAAAGCCTTTAGTGCAAGCTGATTTAAATATGGATCAGAAAATGTTTGATGAGCTTGTTGCTGAATTTATGTAATGATAGAAGAGGAGGTTGCCGTTTGGCAACCTTTTTTGAGTGAGATAAAAATAATTAACAGATTTATTTACTTAGAAAATTCAGAATGATAAAATAATATATAAATCGTTGTATAAAAATAGTATGTTCATTAACTGTGAAATGTAATATAGGATAAGCCTTCTTCTTTGTTAAAGTTGGCTAAAGGCTCTATACTATGATAATGTGTATAGGGATAAAGCAATATGCTTTTCAATAGGACAAGATGAAATAATAAAAGGGAATGTCTATTGGTGTGGGGAAGACTTCATTCTTACGGATGATTAGATCGATTACTCAAGTTTCAAAGGACAAGTTATCTCTCAGGCTATCTAACATTATTGAGATGAGTCTAAGCGCATTAAAATGGACTACAGAGTGTGTATAGTTAAGGTTGAAAGGAGATTACCGATGAACGAGCAACAACGATTAGCAAGTCAACAAGCAAATTCCTCTACGAAAAAAGAAGAGAAAGATTATAGTAAATACTTTGAAAGTGTATACCAACCACCTTCCTTGAAAGATGCGAAAAAGCGTGGGAAAGAAGAAGTTAAAATTGAACGAGATTTTGGCTTACCTGAAGAGTTCCGTAATTTTGGCGCAGGAAGAAAGTTTTACATTCGTACATATGGCTGTCAAATGAATGAGCATGATACAGAAGTAATGGCTGGGATTTTTACAACACTTGGATATGAACCAACCTTCTCAACGGAAGAGGCAGATGTGATTTTATTAAATACTTGTGCAATTCGTGAAAATGCTGAAAATAAAGTGTTCGGTGAACTTGGTCATTTAAAATCATTAAAGCGAAGAAATCCGGATCTTTTAATTGGTGTATGTGGTTGTATGTCTCAAGAGGAATCTGTTGTAAATAAAATTATGCAAAAAAATCAGCATGTAGATATGGTGTTTGGTACACATAATATTCATAGATTGCCGTATATCTTAAAGGACGCAATGTTCTCAAAAGAGACGGTAGTTGAAGTCTGGTCAAAAGAAGGGGATGTAATTGAAAACCTTCCGAAAGTACGTCGTGGTGATATTAAAGCTTGGGTAAATATTATGTATGGCTGTGATAAGTTCTGTA
This sequence comes from Bacillus cereus group sp. MYBK30-2, assembly GCF_051915945.1. Lineage (NCBI taxonomy): Bacteria > Bacillati > Bacillota > Bacilli > Caryophanales > Bacillaceae > Bacillus > Bacillus cereus group sp. MYBK30-2. Next base: position 451,332 of record NZ_JBQAFR010000002.1, on the reverse strand, counting down.
CATATTGTATTGTACCTTATACACGCGGAAAAGAGCGCAGTAGACGTCCGGAAGATATTATTCAAGAAATTCGCCATTTAGCTGCGAACGGTTATAAAGAAATTACATTACTTGGACAAAACGTAAATGCATACGGTAAAGACTTTGAAGATATACAATATGGTCTTGGTGATTTAATGGATGAACTTCGTAAAGTCGATATCGCACGTATTCGTTTTACAACAAGCCATCCACGCGATTTTGATGATCATTTAATTGATGTTCTTGGAAAAGGTGGTAACCTAGTAGAACATATTCACTTACCAGTTCAATCTGGTAGTACAGATATGCTTAAAATTATGGCGCGTAAATATTCACGAGAGCACTATTTAGAGCTTGTACGAAAAATTAAAGAAACGATTCCGAATGCAGTACTAACGACTGATATTATTGTTGGTTTCCCAAATGAAACGGATGAGCAATTTGAAGAAACAATGTCGCTATATCGTGAAGTAGGATTTGATACGGCATTTACATTTATTTATTCCCCGCGTGAAGGTACACCGGCTGCAAAAATGCAAGATAATGTGCCGATGGAAGTGAAGAAAGAACGATTGCAACGCTTAAATACATTAGTAAATGAATATGCAATTAATAAGAATAAGCATTATATAGGGCAAATTGTAGAAGTATTAGTTGATGGAGAAAGTAAAAATAACCCTGAAGTACTTGCAGGATATACACGTACGAATAAACTTGTAAACTTTGTCGCTTCAAAATCTTTAATTGGTCAGCTTGTGAAAGTAAAAGTAACGGAAGCAAAAACTTGGTCTCTTAACGGGGAATTGGTTAAGGAGCCGATTGAGGTGAAATAATAGATGAAAGTATATACGAAAGATGAAATTGTTGAGCAAGCGAAAGAATTAGCGAAAATGATCTCTGAAACAGAAGAAGTCGATTTTTTTAAGCGAGCAGAAGCACAAATTCATAAAAATGAAAATGTAAAGCGAGCAATTGATGAAATTAAAGCTTTGCAAAAACAAGCAGTAAACTTGCAACATTATGGGAAATGGGAAGCTTTGAAAAAAGTAGAAGCTGAAATTGATGCGCTTCAAGACAAGTTAGATAATATCCCGGTTGTGCAGGAATTTAAATCTTCACAAACATATGTAAATGACTTACTACAGCTTGTTGCTAGTACCATTTCTAACAATGTAACAGATGAAATATTAGTTTCAACTGGCGGCGATGTGTTGAAGGGTGAAACTGGTGCAGCAGTTGAAAGTAAAAAAGGAAATTGTGGTTGTTAAAGAGGTGTCTTATTGACATCTCTTTTTTTAGTGGGTTATAACGGAAATTCTTCTCAAAAAAAGAATGACACATTCCGCTATTGTCACGCATATGATTAAGTGAATAGTGATTGAGGAGGGTTACGAATGTCCGAATTTAGAGAGATTATTACAAAAGCAGTGGTTGGAAAAGGACGTAAGTATACAAAGTCAACGCATACATGTGAATCGAATAATGAGCCAACAAGTATTTTAGGGTGCTGGGTAATTAACCATTCGTACGAAGCGAGAAAGAATGGAAAACATGTGGAAATTGAAGGTTTCTATGATGTAAACACTTGGTATTCATTTGATGGAAACACAAAGACTGAAGTTGTAACAGAACGTGTTAACTACACTGATGAAGTAAGCATTGGGTATCGTGATAAAAACTTCTCTGGTGACGATTTAGAAATTATCGCTCGTGTAATTCAGCCGCCAAATTGTTTAGAAGCTCTTGTATCACCAAATGGTAATAAAATTGTTGTGACGGTAGAACGTGAATTTGTAACAGAAGTAGTTGGGGAAACGAAAATTTGTGTAAGTGTAAATCCTGAAGGTTGCGTAGAATCAGATGAGGATTTCCAAGTTGATGACGATGAGTTTGAAGAATTAGATCCGAACTTTATTGTTGATGCAGAAGAAGAGTAATAGAAAGCTAGGGAGAAATTCTTCCTAGCTTTTTACATTACATAAGTGGTGCTGAATGAACATGATTCCTTATGAAATGTGCTATAATGAGGAAAGACTCCTGAAATAGGAGATATGGGTGTCCGTGAAGTGTGACATATATGAATATAGATTATTATGTAAGAATTATGGAGGAAAGACATGACGCAATATACCCCTATGATACAGCAATACTTAAAGGTCAAGGCAGACTATCAAGATGCCTTTTTATTTTTCCGCTTAGGTGATTTTTATGAAATGTTTTTTGAGGATGCGGTTAAAGCAGCTCATGAACTTGAAATTACATTAACGAGCCGAGATGGTGGTAGTAGTGAACGTATACCGATGTGCGGTGTACCGTATCATGCAGCTAAAAATTATATTGAACAACTTGTTGAAAAAGGATATAAAGTAGCCGTTTGTGAGCAAGTGGAAGATCCAAAAACAGCTAAAGGTGTAGTACGTCGTGAAGTAGTACAATTAATTACGCCAGGAACGATGATGGAAGGGCGTACAATAGACGAGAAAGAGAATAACTTCTTAGCAGCATTAACACATTTTGAAGATGGATCTTATGCGCTAGCTTGTAATGATTTAACGACTGGACAAAATACAGTGACGTTATTAACAGGTTCAGTAGAAGATATTTTATTAGAAGTGTATGCAACTGGTTCAAAAGAAATTGTTGTAGATTCTACATTTTCAAAAGAGGAATTAAATAAATTAACTGAAACATTAAAAATGACGATTTCGTATGAAGATGCAACAACTATTCCTGAAGGGTTAGAACACCTTGTGAAAAATGTTTCACAAGCAAAGTTAATTAAAGCAATTGGACGCTTATTTAACTATGTAATCAGAACTCAAAAACGCTCACTAGATCATTTGCAGCCAGTAGAAATTTATTACACGAACCAATTTATGAAAATTGACGTGCATTCAAAACGCAATTTAGAGCTAACAGAGACTCTTCGTACGAAGGAAAAGACAGGCTCATTATTATGGCTATTAGATAAAACAAAAACGGCTATGGGTGGACGTATGTTAAAACAGTGGATGGAACGTCCACTTATCCAAAAAGAAAAAGTGGAAGAGCGTTTAGAAATGGTTGAAACATTCGTAAATGATTACTTCTTACGTGAAGATTTAAAAGAAAAATTAAAAGAAGTATATGATTTAGAACGTTTAGCGGGGAAAGTTGCATTTGGTAATGTAAATGCACGGGACTTATTACAGTTAAGACGCTCTTTACTTCAAGTACCAGCTATTTTAGAAGCGATTAGTCTGTTAGATAATGCTTATGCATCAAGATTAATTCAAGGCGCGGATCCATGTGAGAGCTTAACTGAATTACTAGGAAGAAGTATTCAAGAAAACCCACCGCTTTCTATTAAAGATGGAGATATTATTAAAGATGGTTATAATGACAAGCTTGATCAATATCGCTACGTTAGTAAAAACGGAAAAACGTGGATTGCTGAGCTTGAAAAACGAGAGCGTGATATTACAGGGATTAAATCGTTGAAAATCGGGTACAACCGTATTTTCGGCTACTACATTGAAGTGACGAAAGCGAATCTTGCAGCACTTCCAGAAGGACGCTATGAGCGTAAACAAACACTTGCAAATGCAGAGCGTTTCATTACAGATGAACTGAAAGAAAAAGAAACGTTAATTTTAGAAGCAGAAGAAAAAATTGTACAATTAGAATACGATTTATTTACAGCACTTCGTGAAGAAGTAAAAGTATTCATTCCGAAATTACAACATTTAGCGAAAGTCATTAGTGAATTAGACGTACTACAAAGTTTTGCGACAGTTAGTGAAGAGGAGCAGTTTGTAAAACCTGTGTTAACAACTAAGCGCGAAATCTTTATTAAAGATGGTCGTCATCCTGTTGTTGAAAAAGTATTGAACGGGAAATTGTATGTACCAAATGATTGTATTATGCCAGAGAATATGGATGTCTTTTTAATTACAGGACCGAACATGTCTGGTAAAAGTACGTATATGAGACAATTAGCACTAGTAACTGTTATGTCGCAAATCGGTTGTTTCGTACCAGCGACAGAAGCAGTATTACCTGTCTTCGATCAAATCTTTACGAGAATTGGTGCAGCGGATGATTTAATCTCGGGTCAAAGTACATTTATGGTCGAAATGTTAGAAGCGAAAAATGCAATTGCAAACGCATCAGAAAGAAGTTTAATTTTATTCGATGAAATTGGACGCGGTACATCTACGTATGATGGTATGGCACTTGCACAAGCAATTATTGAACATATTCATGACCAAATTGGTGCGAAAACATTATTCTCTACACATTATCATGAATTAACAGTGTTAGAAGAAAGTTTAGACCAACTAAAAAATGTACACGTTTCAGCTATTGAAGAGAATGGAAAAGTAGTTTTCCTTCATAAAATTCAAGATGGAGCGGCTGATAAAAGTTACGGAATTCACGTTGCTCAACTTGCTGAGCTTCCAGATAGCTTAATTGCTCGTGCGAAAGAAGTGTTAGCACAGCTAGAAGGACAGGAAGAAATTATTATTCCGAAACGAGTAGAAGTGAAGGTACAAGAAGTTGCCCCAGAACCAGTAGTTGTAAAAGAAGAGCCAGCAGAAATACAAGAGAAGAAAGAAGAGACGGAAGAAGAGTCACAACTATCTTTCTTTGGAGGAGAACAGTCTTCGAAAAAACAAGACAAGCCTGTGCTCGATCAAAAAGAAACGGCAGTACTTGCGCAAATTAAAAAGATTGATTTACTCGATATGACACCTTTAGAAGCGATGAATGAACTGTATCGTTTACAAAAAAAGTTAAAGAAAGGATGAGTAAGTAGATGGGGAAAATTCGCAAACTCGATGATCAACTCTCTAACTTAATTGCGGCAGGGGAAGTAGTAGAGCGCCCTGCCTCAGTTGTAAAAGAACTCGTGGAAAATTCCATCGATGCGAATAGTACATCTATTGAAATCCACTTAGAAGAAGCTGGGTTATCGAAAATTCGCATCATTGATAATGGAGATGGCATTGCAGAAGAAGATTGTATCGTTGCATTTGAACGCCACGCAACGAGCAAAATTAAAGATGAAAATGATCTATTTCGTATAAGAACGCTCGGTTTCCGCGGGGAGGCCCTGCCGAGTATTGCCTCTGTAAGTGAATTAGAATTAATCACAAGCACAGGTGATGCGCCTGGTACACACCTTATTATTAAAGGTGGAGACATTATAAAACAAGAGAAAACAGCAAGCCGAAAAGGAACTGATATTACAGTACAAAATTTATTCTTTAATACACCAGCGCGTCTTAAATATATGAAAACTATTCATACAGAGCTTGGGAATATTACAGATATTGTGTATCGTATTGCGATGTCGCATCCTGAAGTATCGTTAAAGCTGTTTCATAATGAAAAGAAATTGCTTCATACATCAGGGAACGGTGATGTAAGACAAGTACTTGCAGCGATTTATAGCATTCAAGTTGCGAAGAAGCTTATTCCAATTGAAGCTGAATCTTTAGATTTCACAATTAAAGGGTACGTAACATTGCCAGAAGTAACGCGAGCGTCTCGTAACTATATGTCAACGATTGTAAATGGCCGTTACGTTCGAAATTTCGTATTAATGAAAGCCATTCAGCAAGGGTACCATACATTACTGCCAGTTGGACGATATCCAATCGGTTTCTTATCGATTGAAATGGATCCAATGCTAGTTGATGTTAACGTACATCCAGCGAAATTAGAAGTTCGTTTTAGTAAAGAACAAGAATTGCTAAAGCTTATCGAAGAAACACTGCAAGCTGCATTCAAAAAAATACAGCTCATTCCAGATGCAGGTGTAACAACGAAGAAAAAAGAAAAAGATGAAAGTGTACAAGGGCAGTTCCAGTTTGAGCATACAAAGCCGAAAGAACCAACAATGCCAAACATTGTTTTACCAACTGGAATGGATGAAAAACAAGAAGAAACAACGACTATGAAACAACCAGCACAACTTTGGCAACCGCCGAAACAAGAATGGCAACCACCACAGTCGCTTGTAAGAGAAGAAGAAAGTTGGCAACTATCCTCTAAACCAGTAGTAGAAGAAACGGTTCAAGAGGAAAAAGAATGGACTAGCAATGAAGAGGACTTTGAATTAGAGGAATTGGAAGAAGAAGTTCGAGAAATAGAAGAGATTGAAATGAACGGTAATGATCTACCGCCACTTTATCCAATTGGACAAATGCACGGAACCTATATATTCGCTCAAAACGATAAAGGGTTATATATGATTGATCAGCATGCAGCACAAGAGCGCATTAATTATGAATATTTCCGTGATAAAGTGGGACGAGTTACGCAAGAAGTGCAAGAATTACTTGTACCGTATCGCATCGATTTATCTCTTACCGAATTTTTACGTGTTGAAGAACAGTTAGAAGAACTAAAAAAAGTCGGACTATTTCTAGAGCAATTCGGCCATCAATCCTTTATAGTCCGCTCGCACCCAACGTGGTTCCCGAAAGGACAAGAAACAGAAATTATCGACGAAATGATGGAGCAAGTTGTTAAACTAAAAAAAGTAGATATTAAAAAACTACGAGAAGAAGCTGCCATCATGATGAGCTGTAAAGCATCGATTAAAGCAAATCAATATTTAACGAACGATCAAATATTCGCTTTACTTGAAGAGCTGCGCACAACAACTAATCCATACACATGCCCGCACGGGAGACCGATTCTTGTGCATCATTCTACTTATGAGTTGGAGAAGATGTTTAAGAGGGTTATGTAGGTTAATAAAATTTGGTTTCAAAGGGGAGCAACGGTAAATGTTGCTCCCTTTAAATATGTAGAGTTAATTGTTAAATGAGAATCGGATGGAGTAATTTTGCAGTTTATTTAAATTTGAGCAGGTCATACTTAATGTTATAAATAATTTATTTCTAGTTTAGGGCAGCCTTAATTTATTTATGTATAAAAAAGCGCTGTATATCAGCACTTTTTAAAAGGTACGTAAGCTGTATAATAGAGGCTTATACATCGCCAAAAACATAACTATGCATGGCAAAGTATAGATTCTTATTCTACTAATTGTTATAAGGGACTATACGATTATTTATTTTTATTATTATTAATTTTTTCAGTATATAAAACTTGCTCCTTATAATGCTTTTTAATTGGGAAGTTATGTGTACCTGTGCCGTTTTTGAATTTTTTATCAATGGGGTTTTTAAGAGGGATTGTTGTAGTTTCCGTAAATTCATATGGGTAATTTATTTTAGATTTATCTTCAAACATGAAAATGCCTCCTTTTTAGGATTTCCTAAATTCTTTACTATAACATGATATGCATATAGATTTTTTTGGGACTAGTTATTTATATAGGTTAATGGAATTTAATTACATAACTACTGAAATATTTTATAGGAAAACAATTCGAGAAAGATATTATATGAAAAGCCGTTGACTAATATTGTTGTTTTTTAAGTTATTGTGATGTATCTGAAATGGCATACAGGTTCATTTAACAACTATCATGTGAGGTTTTTTTTGTTTGTCAGCGAAGTAAACAATGCATATATATTCGTTATAGATTGTTTTTATAATGTAATGTATATAGAGTTTTCCTGATAATATAATGTGGAATATTATAGTATTATTAGGTTATTAGGAACACTTAATGTTGTTTCACAACTGAAAGCGAATTGAAAAAGAACTGAAACTTTTCTCATAAAAATTCAATCTTACTTGAAAAATGAAAGGAAAATGAAATTTTCCAAAAGAAATTCTTTGTTAAGATAAAAAGCATACATAAAAAAAGTATTGACATATCTTAAAAGTGTGTTTTCAAGATATAGTGGGGGAAAAGATGAGAATAGAAAAACAATTAATAAAAAAGATGTATTATGAAACATTCCTAATGGAGAATGAAACAAAACCACCTCTTGACGTACTTGGGGAAGTTTATGTAAACGAAGAAAAACATGAGATTTCCGATGGGTCTTATATTCGTTTTGCACAAGGTGAATTTTATTATCACCATCAAGATTTTGAAGCAGCTATTTTTAAATGGGAGAAAGTTAGTAATGAACTAGCACCATGGGCACAAAAAAATATTGCGGATGCTTACTTCGAACTTAATAGATTATCAGCTGCTGAAAATGTTTATACTTCCATTACTACTGATAACAAAATATTGATGACCGAAATTGGATTGCAATTACTTTCTCTTTACATCGAGCAAAATAACTTTGATTCAGCTTTCACTGTTATTAAAGAAGCAGTTTCTTTAAATCCCGATTATCCAAACGTCACAATAATTGCCCGTTCCTTTTATGAGGAACAGCAAGATTTTGATAGTGCAGTAGAACTTGCTGTGAATGAGTTAATTCGAATAGAATCTTATCCGTGGTTTGAGGTTCTAAAAGGATATATCGATAAAGGATTTACTAAAAATATTGCACCAGATTATTTTTATGAAGTATTAGTTACATTAAATAATGTAGATCAAGTACAATTTACACAAATTGTATCATCACTTTGGAACAGTTATAAAAATGAACAAAATTACTTATTATGGCTTAACACAATAAATGAGTTTTTCTTACATATCGAAATACATTCGTCCGATATATGGGACAAAATTTCTTCTCTTTACGAAGAAACGTATTTTGAATTAATTCAAGGTCAATATATGCTTAGACAATTACATGATATCATTCCAAACCTGTTAACAAATTGGTTAAAGGTAGTCAATCCGTCTCATGCTGTATTTCCATCAGCAGCTGTATTGGCATGGGATGAGATTTTCCCTTCCAAAATAGATTCAGCAAATATAGAAAATGCAGAAAACCTACTGTTATATTCTATTAATCATGTGGATGGCTTAGAGTATAGTTTACATCTTTTTGAATCTATTACACAGTGGGCACAAAAGCATGATATAGAAATGGGTCACCGATTTAGATGGTTAGTTAGCGAACTTGCAGATTTAAGAACAAATCGTATTTTAGTAACGGGCACTTCAGGAAATGGAAAAACTGCATTTATTAACTCTATATTAGGAGAAAATATATTAGAAAACTCAATTTCAAATGTAGTGGTTTTAAAAAATGATGCTCATACTGAAATTAACGCTATAACAGACTCAGCAATTACAACAACTGAGAATTTCTCTGATTACCATAATATGATGGCAGTGCACCATCAAACGTATAGAGATAGAGCGTGTGTTGAATTTAAACTACCATGCAAATTTTTAAGTAAAAATAAACTTACATTTGTAGTTACACCTGGCTTTAATAGAAATAACGATACTAGAGATGAGATATTTGAATATCTGAATTCTGTAGACGAATTATTGTTCGTATTGAATGCGGATTCACCTTTTACTGACAAAGAACGTGACATTCTATTAAGTATTCAAGAACATACACCAAATCTACAAATTCATTTCTTATTAAATAAAATCGATAACATTTACAGTGAGGCAGAAGTAAAAAGAGTTTTACATGATACGCAAGCGAGAATAAACGCGTATTTCCCGCAAGCGAGACTTTTCCCTTACTCTTCGTTATATACAAGTAGTCAACAACTAAATGATTTAACTGAGTTTATTCGTTTTAACTTTAACTATAAAAATATCGATGCAGATCGTACTGAAAAGCTATTGTTTTTCATTCGAAAAACAATTACATACCTTTTAGATAAACGCGTTGAGAAGGAAAACAATCTAGTGGATGTTATGAATTGGAATGAAGATATGTTAGTTAAACTAAATGGTAGTATTAATAACCTTACTGCTTTTGAGAGGGAAAAAATTCATATCATTACAGAATCGTATCGTACAATGAAAACTGAAATTACGAATGATCTTACTGAACATATTCCGAAATTATTGCAGAGCTGTTCTGATTTAATCAGTGAAGAAAGCGATTTTGGACGCATTGAAATGGAACTAAATACAGCGATGAACGAAAGAGTACACAAATATTTAGAAGAAACTGTATTACCTAATTTTGCTCGTTCTATGCAAAATTGGATTAAAACTTCTAATAATGAGTTACTTCAAAGTCAATCGCACTTAGAAGAACTCAGTGAAGGACTTAATTCTTTATTTGGAGAAAATCGAATCCAGTTAGAATGTGACTTTAAAGTGCTTGATGACTGGCGCAGAGATACTGATAGAATGACGACTAGAATACAAATGGAAGAAGTAAATATTTTACGCCGATTTACGCCAGCACAATTTTTACTGAAAAGTGCCGGTAAATTATTTGGGGTTCTTCCAAAGAATAGATCTATGCTATATAACAAATATAAACAGTATATAGAAAATGAAGATTATACAGAAGTAACGGCTTCTATTATGAAGAAATTTTTCTTGCAATTTGAGCTATTTGAAAACACACAAGAGCGGGATATTAATATGTTCTTTAGAAATCCATTTAACTCCTTAAAACAAGCTGTAGAAAATACTCATTTAGAAATACAAGAAAAACAAGAGATATTACATAAAATGAAATCAAATCCTGAAGTCTATCATGATTCTATAACGCTCTTTGAATTGAGATTACGTCAATGTGAAGTAATCTTAAATATAGGTGAGGATAATCCCTATACAGATGTAACTTTAGAAACAAGTATAGAATAAACGTATAATATGTCAGGTCTTTTTTAATATTAAATTGCATCATGTGTTATAAGAGAGCAAAAAGGGAGCAACTGTAGTTAGTTGCTCCCTTCGCATATATAGATTATTTTTCAGTTTCTTTAATTTTAGTTTTTACTTCTCCAGTTTTAATTTTATTACTTTCTGAGAAACGTAATAAATCGCCTTCAATAATTTTGTCAGACATTCGTAATTCATTTTGTGCACGGTTAATCATTTCTTGAGCTTCTTTTTTTGGTAAATCTACAATCTCACCTGTTTCTCGATTATAAAAAGTATGATTTGTATATGCATACTTGTCAGTAACGAAGCTACCATCACGGAAAACAACAAATCCGGTATATTCATCTGAAAACATATCATGGCCAAAACGGATATCGTTAGTAGTATCAACCCCTAATAAATTTAGAATAGTAGGTTTCATATCGATTTGTCCTGTAGGCTTTGAAATGGTTTGACCTTCTTTTTGTCCAGGGACATGAATATATAAAGGTGTACGTTGTAAATTTAAAGTATCAAATTCTGTTATTTGATCTTTTTCTAAAAACTGCGCCATTGCGCGATTATGTTTTTCAGAAATGCCATAATGATCACCGTATAACACAATAATAGAATCATCATAAAGCCCCTCAGCTTTTAAACGCTCAATAAAGTTTTTAATTGATTCGTCTAAGTAACGAGCTGTTACGATGTAACGATCAAATACGCCATTACCAGAGTTATATGGTTCAATGAATTTTGTATCTTCATCATACGTAAATGGATAATGGTTTGTTAAAGTAAGGAAACGGGCATAAAATGGTTGATCAATCGTTTTTAATATGTCTACTGATTGATCAAAGTATTCGATATCTTTTAATCCCCAATTTAAATTTGTTTCTGGCGTAATTTTGTAATCAAGTTCATTATAGTAACGATCATAACCTAGAGCAGAGTACATGATATTACGATTCCAAAATGTTGCGTTATTCGCATGAAATACAGTAGTGAAATAACCTTGTTGACGTAAAATTTCTGGAGTCGCAGTATAATCATTGTTACCGTGTGTGAAGAATACAGCACCTCGATTTAATGGATACAACGATGTATCTATTAGAAATTCAGAATCTGATGTTTTTCCTTGACCAGTTTGGTGGAAAAAGTGATTAAAGTAATAGCTTTCATTTATGAATTCATTCAAGAACGGTGTAACTTCTTGACCATTGACGGATGCGCCTATTAAAAAGGTTTGCAAGGATTCAAGAGTGACGACAATTACGTTTTTTCCTTTTGCAGAACCAAACATATGTGGATTTGGTTCACTTTGGTTTGCCTTTACGTAGTTTTCAGCTTCTTGTAGTTTACTACTATCAGCAAGTGCTTTTTGTGATCCTGCTTTTATTTGTAAAGTTAAATCATATACTTGATGAGTATACAGTCCTAAATTTTTAACAAGCATTACTCGGTCGAAGGATCTCGTTAATAATTCAGGGCGCTCTTTTTCTGCAAGATGTAGATTCGCAAAAAATACAGCCATCGTTAATAGGAAATATATGAGGCGTGCAGAATGAGCTACACGTCCTGTTTTAAAGACTATTGATTTCTTCTTTAACAAAATAAAGAAGAAAATAATGTCTACGAATGCGAGTATAATTTTGTAGTTTAATATTTCTTTAATACTGCCGCCTAACTGTGTAAAATTAGATGTTTGCCCAAGTACTGGTAATGTAACAAAATCACTATAAAAATCATAGAACATTACATTTCCAACGAGAACTATAGTTAATAAGAAATTAATACATAGCGCTATATAATTTCGCTTTTCACCGGTTGCAAATAATGCTAATCCGACAAAAGCTAAGGATGCAGCTAGAGGGCTAATAAACAAAATAAGCTCTTGTCTAGAAGACTCAATTTTTAAATCAAAACTGAATCGCGTAATAAGATATGTTTTTAACCATACTGCTAAAGCAATTATTATAACAAAGCTTATATTTTGCATTTGTAAATTTATTTTATTCTTCATTTTTACACCTTCTTTATATGATTTATTTAACTAAAGTTATATATTATATTTTTATAACTATTAGAGTGTAATGAACCATTTAGATTATGTTTTTCTAAAGGTAATAATTTGAAGTATTCATATACATACAGTGGGGAATTTTAAAGCGAAGTAACATAAATCTAATTTTTTTAGAAACGGAGCAGAAAAAGTCATAGTTGTAGTGAAAGTGACTTATAGACATCCTAACATATTAAACACTATGATGATGTTACAAAATATCGAACAAATGAAAGTGAAAATGAATAGATGCTTTTTAAACTATTGACATTCAATTAGTTAGAATTTTAAAAAAGTTTTTTAAGAGTAAACGATTATATTAATTAGTAGAAAACTACATTCTACATAGAATGTAGTTTTTCATGTGTTTTTAATATATCCCGTAAAATCCTGATTCTTTGTGGGATAATCATTAGCGGGGGAGGGATAATAATTTCGTTAAAGCTATTATTAGATAAGTAAAGTGTTGGTGAAACTTAAAACATTTGACTGGCATCTTAATTAAAGAGTCTAAATACCTGATAAATATTTTCCAACATACAGACCACTTGCAGCTGCTTGAGATAATGAATGAGTGACGCCTGAACAATCTCCAATTAAAAATAACCCATTCATACTTGTTTCAAAATGGTTATTGATTTTTATTGTAGGAGCATAGAATTTTCCATCAATTCCATATAGTAAAGTATCTTGATCGATAGGTTCTTGGGTAAAGTGTTCTAAGCGTAATAAAAATTCTTTGAGTCCGTCAATATATAATGGAGGAATTTCTTTATTCAAATCTCCATAATCTCCGTGTAGTGTAGGGTGTATACGATTATGTTTCATATCTTTTTCCGCAGTAGGTCGTTTCTTTATTAAGTCCTCTAACCGTTGTATAACAATCCGATCTCGTCCTTGGTTAATGCCTTTAATAATTGAATTTGCATATACATTCGCTTCTTTGAGAGTTGGAAAATAGCGCGGAATAAATAAAGTGAAATTTAAATTAGGAGTGCCAGTTCCTTGCTCTCGAAAATTTTGACCGTCAGGCATAACTAAACCTTCTTCGTACTTTCGAATAATGCGTCCTTTTGGATTCATACAGTAAGTAGTAGCTGTGTAATGTTCATGCTCATAAGAAAGTTTTGTCTCAAATGTATCTTTTAATATAGAGCGTAATTGGTTTTCTTTCATCTCTACTCTAATACCTAAATCTACACGAGTTTGCTCCTGAGAAATATTAAGAGAAGTGCACATTTCTTTTAACCAATCTGCACCGGAACGACCGGTTGCAAATACTAATTGCTTAGAATGGACAGTTTCTTGATTTGTATATATTTTGAAATGATCTTTCTGCTTAACGATATTTTGCACATCTATATGAAATTGAATCTCTATTTTGGTAAGTAAAAATTCATAGAGCTGCTGAAAAATGTTACTGGAAAGTGTAGTACCAAGATGTCTTACTTCGGTTGTTAGCATTTGTAAACCACACGCTTCAGCTCTCTTAGTGAGAGTTGGATTTTCTGTAGAATATTTTGAAACTGAACTTCCGCCAAACTGACATAGAATTTCATCTACTTCATCCATGAGTTGTAAAAATCCTTCTTTACCTACCTTTTCCTCAAGTTCGCCTCCAAACCCGTTTGTGTAATTAAATTTCCCTTCAGATTTTCCTAAACCACCAAAACCGAAATATTTATCACATGCAGTACAGTTACATATTTCCCCTTGTTCTAAAGAGCAATTTCGATGTTCTAACGGTTTGCCTTTATCAAGAATTAAAACCTTTTTGTTGCTTTTGGCTAATGTATAAGCCATAAAAATGCTACTCACCCCAGCACCGATAATTGTAATATCATACATATTTTTTCACCTGCTACCGAATAGTTTGTTTGCTATTTTCCTAGTGTATAACAATTTTACAAAGTTAAGAAATAGCTTGTACTAATAAAGTCATAGTTGTGGATTTGATGCTCTCTTAATTACTCCAAATGGTGAATGAGATACAACAGTTTTTTATTTGAAAAGAGAGATATTTTTAAACAATCATTTTATCATATGGTTAATAAAAAGTTTACATATAAAAAGAACAGACCTTTTAAATAAAGAGGTCTGCTAATAATTTGAAATTAATTATAGTTTTATTACGTATCTTTATTTAGCAAAGACATGGTTACCGATTACTGCTACTGTTTGACGTGTCGTAATCCATTTGCTTGTTGAAGTTTTTGGATTGTAAAAATAAAGCCAATCAGAATGTATTCCGTTTGTGGAGATAGCCTCTTCTACTGCCATTTTTGCTTCTGCACTTGCAGGCTGATTAATTCTTCCATCTGTAACAGGAGTAAATGCATATCCGTGTTTAATAGGTTCATAAATAACCTCTGTAATTGTATTCGGAAATCCTTTTGCATTTACACGATTCAAGATCACTTTCGCTACTGCTACTTTTCCTTTATATGATTCGCCACCTGCTTCAGCAGTAACTAAGCGTGCCATTAAGTCTTTTTCTTTTTCTGAAATACTTGAATTAATTTTCACATGTTGTCCTGTATAAAGCTTGTTTCCGACTGTATTGTTAATTTGTTTTATAGATTGACCGGTAACATTGTAACGCTTTGCTATAGTTTCTAATGAATCTCCCGGCTGTACTTGATAAATAATTTGTCCAGAGATGTTCTTAGGTTTGTCGTTTTGATGAACAGTGACCTCATTTGATTTCATGGATCCTGGAATATTTAACTGTTCACCAATAAAAGTCTGATCGTTTCCTTTATTATTTGCTTGTTTAATAGATTGTATTGAAACGCCATATTGTTTACTGATACCCCAAAGTGTATCATTCTTTTTTACTGTATGAATGGTGGAAGCCTCAGCTACACCTTGATTACATACGAATGTAATTGCTGCTGCAGATAAAGGAATTATATGTTTTATTTTTAATAATTTCATTGTAAATCCTCCCAATAAAAAATTAAGTTTTAACTGTTGAGTAATGTAGTTCAGAGTATAAAAGGTATGTATTTATATTTTAATATAAGTATATTAGCACGTATGAAATAAATAATCATCATAAGTTTTTTATTTATATCATGTAGGAACCAAATATGAAATATTGCATATAAAAACACATTGAAGTTCATGTTGTTGATTACTATAATTTATCTAGTAGAAAGGGACTTTAAATTTTCCTAATGCATTGAGAATATGTGAATGATTTTTAAATATTACTTCTATGTAATATTTCATATTTATGAAATATTATTTATTAAGTAGCTTATATTATATTCAATAAGTTTGATGTAAAAACAGAAAAAGAGAGGAATAATAATGAGCAATAAGAAGTTTATTTTGAAATTATTTATATGTAGTACTATATTTAGCACATTTGTATTTGCTTTCAATGATAAGCAAGCAGTTGCTGCTAGCTCAGGTAATGGGCTTGAAAATTGGTCAAAATGGATGCAACCTATACCTGATGACATACCATTAACACGAATTTCAATTCCAGGAACACATGATAGTGGAACGTTCAAGTTGCAAAATCCGATAAAGCAAGTATGGGGAATGACGCAAGAATATGATTTTCGTTACCAAATGAATCACGGAGCTAGAATTTTTGATATTAGAGGGCGTTTAACAGATGATAATACGATAGTTCTTCATCATGGGCCATTATATCTTTATGTAACATTGCACGAATTTATAAATGAAGTGAAACAATTTTTAAAAGATAATCCAAGTGAAACGATTATTATGTCTTTAAAAAAAGAGTATGAGGATATGAAAGGGGCAGAAGATTCATTTAGTAGTACGTTTGAAAAAAAATATTTTCTTGATCCTATCTTTTTAAAAACAGAAGGGAATATAAAACTGGGAGATGCTCGAGGGAAAATTGTACTACTAAAAAGATATAGTGGTAGTAATGAATCTGGGGGATATAATAATTTTTATTGGCCAGATAATGAGACGTTTACGACAACTGTAAATCAAAATGTAAATGTAACGGTACAAGATAAATATAAAGTGAGTTATGATGAGAAAGTAAAATCTATTAAAGATACGATAAATGAAACGATTAACAATAGTGAAGATTTCAATCATCTGTATATTAATTTTACAAGCTTGTCTTCTGGCGGTACAGCATGGAATAGTCCATATTATTATGCGTCCTACATAAATCCTGAAATTGCAAACTATATGAAACAAAAGAATCCTACAAGAGTAGGCTGGATAATTCAAGATTATATAAATGAAAAATGGTCACCAATACTTTATCAAGAAGTTATAAGAGCGAATAAGTCACTTATAAAAGAATGAAGATTGTAATAGAAAGAAGCGATAAAATAAATCGCTTCTTTTTTGTTTTCTAAAAATTAACATTAGGTATAGTTTTACATATCGTACTTTCATGATAGGAAAAAATCGAAACTTGCGATATAATTACACATATAAAATTTGTACCTATAAATTTTATATGTAGTGATAAATTTAATTTATTGTAATGAAACGGAGGTATATACTATGAAGTTTCCACATGATTTTTTATTCGGGGCTGCTTCAGCTTCTTATCAAGTAGAAGGTGCATGGAATGAAGATGGGAAAGGTGTTACGAATTGGGATGAGTTTTCAAAAATTCCTGGCAAAACATACAATGGAACAAATGGTGATGTAGCTGTTGATCATTATCATCGATATAAGGAAGATGTTCGCTTAATGGCTGAGATGGGATTAGAATCGTATCGCTTTTCTATTTCTTGGGCGAGAATATTGCCGACTGGAGATGGAGAGGTAAATGAAAAAGGAATTGAATTTTATAACAACCTAATTGATGAATGTTTAAAATACGGGATTGTACCGTTTGTAACTTTATATCATTGGGATTTACCATTAACTTTAGAAAAAGATGGTGGGTGGACGAATAAACGTACAGCAGAAGCTTTCGTAAAATACGCAGAGATTTGTTTTAAGGCGTTTGGTGATAGAGTGAAACATTGGATTACTTTTAATGAGACAGTGATGTTTTGTGGATTAGGGTACTTAAAAGGTGCACATCCACCTGGAATACAAAATGATGTTCCAAAGTATTTTCAAGCGACTCATTATGTATTTTATGCACATGCAAAAACAGTTGCTGTGTACAAGCAGTTGAAACAATATGGAGAGATTGGCATTACGCATGTATTCTTACCTGCTTATAGTGTGGATGATCAAAAAGAAAATATACTAGCAGCAAATCATGCGAATGAATATGAAATGTATTGGTACTATGATCCAGTTTTAAAAGGTGAGTATCCGTCTTATGTTGTGCAGGAATTAAAGGAAAAAGGATGGACTCCTAATTGGACGGTTGAAGAATTTGAAATTATTAAACAAAATGCCGAAAAAAATGATTTTATTGGCTTGAATTATTATCAACCGATACGAGTGGAAAGATATGATATGGATATAAAGAATGAGGAACATTCTCGAGAAAACTCAACACTTGCTCCGGGTAATCCTTCTTTTGATGGTTTTTATCGAACTGTTAAAATGGATGATAAAACATATACAAAATGGGGATGGGAAATATCTCCCGAAGGTTTCTTAGATGGATTGCATATGTTGAAAGCACGCTACGGTGACATAAAGATGTATGTAACGGAAAATGGACTTGGTGATGAAGATCCAATCATTGACGGAGAAATTGTAGATGTTCCGAGAATTAAATTCATTGAAGAGCATTTAAAAGTAATGAAGCGTGCAATTCAAGAAGGGATTAATTTAAAAGGGTATTATGCATGGTCAGTTATTGATTTGTTAAGTTGGCTAAATGGATATAAAAAGCAATATGGCTTTATTTTTGTCGATCATAATGATAACTTAAAACGTAAGAAGAAACTTTCGTTTCATTGGTATAAGCATGTGATCGAAACGAGAGGAGAAGAGTTATAACAGATAAAAGAGTATTTTAGGAGAAAGTGTATGAGTGCAAAGTATAAACAAATTGCAGATGTGTTAGAGCAAGATATTCGAGATGGGCTTTTTAATGAAACGAAAAAACTACCTACAGAAGAGGCATTGATGAATCGATTTGAAGTAAGCCGCAATACGATACGTAAAGTAATTAGCCAGCTTGTGAATAGAGGCTATATTTTTCAAGTACAAGGTAGTGGGATGTTTTTACGCGAGACTTCTGTAACAGATTACATTAATTTAGGCAGTTTGCGTGGATTAACGAAAAATCTCGTTTCACAAAATATTGAAACGAAAGTGTTAGAGCTTGAAGTAATAGATGCAGACGAAGAGATAGCAAAGCGGATGCAATGTGAAATGGGGACTAGGTTATATTTCTTGAAGCGCTTAAGAATTGTAGATGGGAAACCATTCTCTATTGAAGTAAGTTATTTCAAAAAAGATATCATTCCTTATTTGAATGAAGAAATAGCATTAAGTTCTGTATACAGTTATTTCATTGAAGATTTACGATTAAATATTGGCTTTGCCGATAAAGTTATTAGTTGTGAAAAAGTAAATAAAGAAAATGCACAGCTTTTAGAAATAAATGAAGGTGATCCGGCACTTCTTATTGAAAATACAGTTCATCTTGTAAATGGAACCATTTTTGAGTTATCTCAATCGATGTTTCATTATGAAAAGACCAAACTTTTAAATCGGATTAATTTTAAGTGAAAATGAATATAAATAACTCTGTGAAAAAAGCAACTGATAAGAAAGATCAGTTGCTTTTTATTATTAAAGTGGATGAGCAAAAAAACCTGAAAGTGGTTGGTCCGTTTTTTGCAAACTTCTATTATGATAAGAGAAGAAAGGTAGTACTGTATTGATGCTTTAAGGAGGACGCTTTTTATATATCTCCTTTGTTTAAATAGACTGGCCTTAGAGAGGTGAAAAGACAATGAGTTTTGCAATTTCACTAGTTGTTATTATTGTAGTTGTATCACTGTTTGGGACCGTACTAGTCGCACGAAATGTGGAAGAGAATTATGGTAAGTCTACAAAGAGGAATGTGAAAAATTTATCTGCTATCTATGTCATCCTTCTTTTAGGGTTACTTGTAGGAGTTACGTGGTATGCGGTCGTTATTTTATAGAGTTTGTATATGATGAAAGTGATTAATACTATTATTACAGTGAATACTGTTATTAGTGAATGAGGGACGGTAGTTTTGAAAGGGGGGAACTAGATGGAATGGAAACCGAATCGTGCAGATAAGACTCCTGTTTATAAACAAATCGCTGATTATATTGAAAGAGGCATTTCTTCAGGTGAATTTCTTTCTAATAGTAAGTTACCTTCTGAACGTAAGTTAGCAAAGGAATTACAAGTAAACCGGAGTACGATAGTAGCTGCGTATGAAGAATTGAAATCACTTGGGGTAGTAGAACGGCAAAAAGGAAGCGGAACGCGGGTAAATACAGACATATGGGGTGTGTCACATAAACGTATACCAAATTGGGGGAGATACGTAGAGGATGGATCGTTTTTACCTAATTTACCACTTGTTCAGCAAATTCGAACGGAAACACAAAAAGATGATTTAATCAATTTAGCGAGTGGCGAATTATCACCAGAGTTATTTCCGACTGGTCAATTTCGAACAATTTTATCAGAACAAACATTTATGGAAAACCTCGGTTATGATCACCCACTAGGGAATGAAATGCTAAGAAAAACAATCGTAATACATGTTCAGCAATATAAACAAATAGAAGCTGATTCACGTTCTATTCTTATTACATCTGGGGCTCAGCAGGCACTTAATCTTATCGTTCAATGTTTGTTAAAGCCTGGAGATGCGATTGCAATTGAGGATCCATCCTATTGTTTTTCGTTGCCGATGTTTAAATCAGCAGGGGTAAAAATATTCCATTTACCTGTAGATCAGCACGGTATGAATCCAGATGACTTAATTGATCTGCACAAAAAGCACCGCATTCGTATGATTTTTTTAAATCCGGATTATCAAAATCCAACTGGAACGGTGCTTTCATTGGCGAGACGTAAAAAGATACTAGAACTATCTTCTGAATTTGGTATACCGATTGTAGAAGATGATCCATATAGTTTAACTTCTTTTAATGGAGAAGTGAATCCAACATTGAAATCAATGGATCAAAATGGAAATGTTCTGTATATAAGTTCATTATCAAAAATTGTTGCATCAGGATTACGTATTGGCTGGATAATTGGCCCTACGCGCGTAATAGAACGTTTAGCAGATGCGAAGCAGCAAGTTGATTTCGGTCATAGTGTATTTACACAGTGGGTAGCAAATCAATTTTTAGAATCAGAGGATTTTCATGCGCATATTACAATGCTTCGTGGACAATTGAAAAAAAGAAGAGATGAGTTAATTGCAAGTCTTGAAGAAATATTAGGGGACCGAGTTGAGTTTTTCGTTCCAGAGGGCGGAATACATTTATGGTGTAAAGTTCAAGGTTCATTTGACGAATATCATTTATTAGGCAAATCTATTCAAAATGGAGTAGCATTTGTCCCAGGAAGTGTACTAGGCTCGAAAAGTGAATATATACGATTTACTTTTGGGAGAGCGAATGTAGAACAAATTCAGGTTGGGATTACAAGACTCGCGGAGACTTTAAAAGAGATTTGATGATAAAGATGTTATAGGTGTGGGAAATCTAGTATTGAAATGAGGGCAAGCAGTTGAAGTTCTTGACGCTTTTACTTCAAGTAGGAGTGCTATATTTGTTTAGTTTGGCTGGTGTATGGATTCAGGAAGTATTTCATCTATCTATGCCAGGAAGTTTAATAGGAATGTTAATCCTTTTTCTTCTTCTTTCCACTCGTATTTTGCCATTAAAATGGTTTGAGATAGGTGCAGAAAAACTAATAGTATTTTTACCATTATTTTTAATTCCTTCGACGACTGGTTTAATGGAATATGGCTCATTTCTTTTAAGTAAGGGTAGTAGTATGTTCTTCCTAGTTGTTGTAAGTACTTTAGTAACATTGATTGTTTCAGGCTATGTAAGTCAATTATTAATAACATCTAAAAAATAAAAACGACAAGGTGCACTATTCAAATGGTCTTAATTTTTATTACTGTAGTGATTTATTTATTGGCGACAAAGTTATATAAAAAATTTACGTTTCCATTTACTTTACCGGTTTTAACAGCTACGGCAATTATGATTTGCATATTCCTTGCTTTCGGGATTTCTCATCAAGATTATAAGGAGAATGGGGGAGATATTCTTTCTAGCTTCTTGAGTCCTGCGATTGTAGCTTTAGCAATACCGCTATTTAAGGAACGAAAGATACTTATGAAAAACTTCTTTTCAATACTTGTAGGGGTAGTAATCGGTATAGTGGCTTTAATAAGTTTGAATGTAGTGATTGGGGAAATGTTGAATATAGATAAGGAACTTATATTAACAACTATACCGCAATTAGCGACGATGCCTATTGCAATTTCGCTAGCCAATCAAATTGGTGGTATCCCATCTATGACAGCTAGTTTTGTAGTTGTTGCAGGAATAACAGGTGCTATTATAGGACCGACAGTACTTAAGCTTTTCCGTATAACAAGTACGATTGGAAAAGGAGTTGGGATGGGCTGTGCATCACATATCATTGGTGTGAGTCGTCTAGTGAAAGAAGGAGAGAAAGAAGCAACTATCGGTTCGGTAACGATGATTGTAACGGGGGTACTAATTAGTATATTAGTGCCTTATGGAATGAAATTTTTATTTTAAAAATCAATGAATCGTAATAAGTAGTATAACACTACTCATTTTAGAAAGTAATGGGGATGATTAAAGTGACAACATGGTTTATAGTTACGTTATTTATTTTTGGTGCTCTTAAAGTACTAGTTTCTAGTATGCCAACTTCTGTTGTAGAATCAATTATTAGTAGATTTGAGTTACATCAAAAACTTGATGAAGAAAACACTACTGTAACGATAGATGGGAAAAACATAGAAGGAGAAATGAAACTTCAAGTTATTCACGAATTTAACGAGGCTTTATTTTTAGATAAACATTATTTTCCGCCGCAAGGAGAAGGAACACCATTAGTTATTGATACGAAGAAAGGAAAGAAAATGATTAGATTTTCTATATATAGCTATGAGGAACACGTTGATGTAATAAAGCAATATAAGAAGAAAGTAGTTGCATATCGTTTACGATCTAAAAGTCTTCAAAGTCGCTCAGTTGGAGTAACTGAAGATTATGCATAAGGAGAGACCGTTATAAAGACGGTCTCTTTATTTTTCGCATCCAATTATAAAATTTCCAAATAAGAGAAAAGAAAATGATATATCCAAAGAAAGAATAAATATGCTGCCAATCCGTACTATGTATAAATAAACCTAATCTCTCAGCAACTTGCTCAAAAATGCTAGCGCAAACGCCTATTGAAATAATAAATAGAGTTCTAGAAACTGTAGAAAATTTTTTTGACATTTGTATAAACGAGGCTGTTAAAATTGGCAGTACGAACAACGTAAAAGCAATGTTGACTGAAAATGTGGATGAGAAGGGCCTAACTGGAAATGAATATAATTGTTTATTAACAAAGAAAGCATCTAAACAAGTTCCAATAATAGAAGAGAGAAAGATTGTAACTACTAATGCTAGAAAATCATTCTTCTTCTCGAAGGAGGACATTTTTCTTTGCGAGAATTGCGAGTTCAATTTTTTCGAGTGTTTTGCAGTAGTCTTCTGTAATTTGTCCATTTATATTTTCCTCCTTATCGGTTAAATAGTGAATTATTTGCCAGTCGTTAAACCAATCTTCATGTTCTGTTTCTTCGTGTTCTATATTTTTCCATGCGTAAATAAGTGCAGGACTATATATACGATATGAATCCTTCTTTAATTGGCATCGCTTTATTCTTCGTTTATAAAACTCTCGTGAAAAGGATTCATTTACACTTGAAAATAAATGTGGCCAATAATCTTTTCGTGAGCCTGTATGAGGGTGAGTACCTGCCCAATGTGTAACTTGAGATAAAGTACGGTCATCATGAAATAATAATGCGTATAACCTTTTTCCAAGTAATATTCGTTCATGTAGTGAAGTGAAGTGTTTCATTGTGTCACCAATAAGTAATGTTTTAGGATTCATTTTACTTTCGTAAAAGGGAAAAAGGATATGATTGAACTGAAAGAAATCAAACAGTTTGAATCCAATACTATTTAGTACATTTTTTTTGAAGTATTCATTTTGAATGACTCTTCTTTCTAAGTAGTTTTGCTCGTTAATAATAGTTGCGATTGCTAATGTTTTTTTATTTCCAGTTTTCCAAAAAAAGTTCCACATCGTTTCCATAAATGTTGAAACATTGAGGTGGGAGAGAAGGTGAAAAAGGTTTTTTGATTCCTTTACACTATACTCGTATAGTAAAAATTGTGGGTATACATCTTGAAAGATAAGCCAATTTCCTCGTTCTAAAAAAGAAAAGAAAATAAATTGATCTTTCTCAGATAATAACTTCGTATATAGGTCCCCTTTTAAATCTGTCATGTTCCAACCACCATTACGTGATACCATATGTCCAAGCAGTGCCCAATGTATTTCAGGGTATTTTATATAAAATTGAAAATAGGCCTTCGTTCTTGTGACGTTATTTCGATTCAGTAATTTGGTTCGCTCTTTAATCGTATGGATTAATATTTCTTCTTCTTTCGTAAGTCTGTATATGATATTAGTAGTGTGGGTGCTTTTTTGTTTTAGTTCATTTTTTACATTGAAGAGGGATAGTGGAGTAATTTTATAAAGTTTATCATTTGAATTATTGTAGTGCACATAGTTCCCTCCCATTCATATCATTTCGTATAAGTCTGTTATCATCAATGTATTAATAACGACTTAAATAAATGATATGTGGAGGAAATGAAAAATTGCAAAGTATATAAAAAGGAAAGAGGAGATGGACTCTTCTTTCCTTTTTATTGTATTCATTTTAAATTTTCTCCAGATGTGTTCTTCACTGATGCATGAGGAGACTATAGCAGCGAAGGAAGTCAATACGTGATTTTTGCGAGTTATATAGTATATATCCCGTTTTCTAGTAGGTTACAAAATTCCCCTGCGTGAATAGGCTCACTGTAATAGTAACCTTGAATAAACTGACATTTATTTTTTTGGAGGAAATTCACGTGTTCTTTCGTTTCTACACCTTCAGCAATAACTGACATTTCTAATGTATGTGCTAATGTGATAATCGTTTTAATGATTTCTTTTCCATCCTCACACGTTTCAGACATTGTAATGAACTCTCTCGGGATTTTCAAAGTATCGATTGGATATAAAGGTAAGTATGCTAATGAAGAATAGCCTGTACCAAAGTCATCAATTGATATGTGAATCCCTAAATTCTTTAGTGTACGTAGTTTTAGTAATGTTTCTTTCTCATCCATCATTGCAATTCGTTCTGTTAATTCTAGATCAAGGGAACTTGCTGGTAAGCCTGTAATTGCTAAAGTAGAAGAAATAGAATTTACAAAGTCTTCTTGCTCAAATTCTTTAGCAGATAAATTTACTCCTATTTTTAAATGAGAATAGCCAGATGTATGCCAACATTTCATTTGCTGACAAGCTTGTTGCAATGTCCATTTCCCAATTGGAATAATTTGCAGTGTTTCTTCAGCAATTGGAATAAATTCATATGGAGAAATAACACCTAATTCTGGATGGTTCCACCTGATTAAAGCTTCAGCACCGATAATTTTATTAGATTCGCTATCAACTTGAGGTTGATATAAAAGGAACAATTCTTCATTTTGAATTGCGCTTGGTAAATCTTTTTCTAATCGTAATCGTCTTTCGATTTTTTTAGCAATTACATCGTCATAAATAGAGACGGAGTTAAGCTCTTTTTCCTTAGCATCATACATTGCAACATTAGCGTTTTTTAAGAGTGTAGCGGTATCGATTCCAGCAGATGGATATATAGCGATGCCGATACTAAGTGATAAAGTTAATTTATGCTCATGTATGACAAACGGTTTTTTCATGTCTTCAAATAATTGGTTGCATAACTGGAATAAGGAATCACGATCAGTATAGTTTTCAATTAAAATTGTAAATTCATCGCCACCGATTCTTGATACATGAGTACCTGATGAAAGACATGATTGGAGTCGCTTTGCTACTTCCTCCAATATGGAATCACCTGCCGAATGTCCAAGTGTATCGTTAATAGCTTTAAAACGATCTAAATCTAAATATAATAATGCAAATTCACCTTTTGTTGTTTCAGCATTTTTTATAACTTTTCTTAATTTCTTATGGAAAAAGGCTCGGTTCCCAATTTTCGTTACAGTATCGTGGAATGCCAAATATTTTATTTCTTCTTGTTGTTTTTTTAGTGCAGTAATATCCTTTACCATAATATAGCTTCCTGAAATTTGTCCATCTATCATAATAGGAACGATGGTAACGTATAAAAAATATGTAAAGCCATCTTTATATTGGGAACTAAGTTGTAAGGATGCTGATTCTTGCTGTTTAACCTTTTCTAATGCAGCTACCAGTTTATGTTTATCCTCATCTAAAATGATCGAAAAACATGTCTCACCAAGTAGCTCGTTCGTTGGTGCTCCGAGTAGTATACTTCCTGCTTTATTTACATTTAAGAATATTCCATTTAAATCAATAGTGAAAATAGGATCAGGGTGATACTCATATAATGATTTGAATTTTTGTTGTTTCTGAGACAGAGCCTCTGATTGATGAACTAAATCAGAAGTCCGTAAAGTAACTTTTTCTTCTAGTTGAGTATTAAATGCTTGTAAACGTTTTGTTAGGCTGTCGTTTTGCATACGCACAATAGAATGGCGGATAAGTACGAAAACAAAAGCGATACAATTTCCTGTAATGAGAGTTGAAGATGATGTTTGTTCTTTTAGTGTAAACCCGATTAGTATTGCAACAGCAAGATAGGGGAATACGACTAAAACTTTCTTTCCTAGTATAGGATTTACAATGAAATAATTTTTATGGCTATTATAATCTTCTGAAATAGAACCAGCTATCGCGATAAGTAATATAGGTATTCTATATAAAAGACGTAATAACGTTATAGTATCATTTGATAAATGGCTATTTAAGTAGAAATAAATATAGTTAAAAGTTGCAGAACTTATTAATACAAAAATAAAGATATAAATTTTCCTTTGGGAATTAAAAATTGTTGGGCGGAAAAAGAGACTAAGACCTAATAGAAGAAATAATAGATCTGCAATTGGATATAGAAATGAAAGGAAAACATCTCCAAGTGAAAGAGAGAATACATTTAAATCTGGCTGATTAAATAAGTACCATTCTAATGTGAATATGGAAGTAAGTACTATACATATATCACAAATAAAGAAAGCTTTTTCCCATTTATTGCATTCTTTTAAGATTTTATAGCAGAAAGCGATAAGGCAGAAGAATAGAAAAAACATGTAAAATACATCAGAAATAGTAAAATGATGTATTGGAATTTCGAAAAAGGTATCTTGATACGTATATACTATTTTTCCTAATAAAAAACTACCAATTGCTATTGTGATACATATCCAAAAAGGGTTTGAACTAACTTTTTTAGAATATATAGAGTAAATTAGTGATATAAATGTAATGGCTTCAACGATGAGTGAAGCGAAGCGTACATTGAAATTTGAAAAATGAGTAGGGAACAGAAAGAAAAACATAAAATAGATTGAATAGCATATCAATGTAGCGATTAATATACATAGTTGTAAATTTTTATTTAATTTCAATTGGATCACCTTCTTTAAGTATATAATTCTTAATATTTATACATAATAATATTACTTAAGGATTGTATCAGATTTCCTTATAAAAAGCATGCTTATAAGGAAAGGATTGAATAGTGAGATAATTCTTAAAGTTAAAAAGTGTTGTAGTTAATAATTTTTAGTTTATAAGGAATGTAGATATCATTTGTATATTTAGTCATCCTGTAAATTTTAAAGATTTTTTAGTAATTTGCAAGCGGAGATACAAAATTGTATATAAAATGATGGGAACTTCTCTCTAGATGAGGGGAGTTTTTCGTTATTATAGAGTATTAAGTAAGACCTTTGTATGTAGCTATTCTCATACTAATGAGGGATTAAAGAAAAGAGTTAATTATATACAATAATATGTAATACAGTAATTAGTTTTTAATATGGAGGGGGAATTATGGTAAAATGGGTGAAGTTTAGAATAGCACGTCCAACAGATAAGTTTGAAGAAGTAATAACATTTTATGAAAAGGGACTGGGTTTAAAGCGGATAGGTGAGTTTAATAATCATGATGGTTACGATGGAGTCATGTTCGGTCTACCGGATGAAGAATATCATCTAGAATTTACAAAACATATAGATGGAAGCCCGTGTCCAGCTCCAACAAAAGATAATTTACTTGTATTTTATATGCGAGAATATAATGAAATAGAAAAAGTGAGTATGAGGCTGTATGCAATGGGATACGATGAAGTAGAACCTGAGAATCCATATTGGAAAGAAAAGGGTATTACTATAGCGGATCCTGATGGTTGGAGAATTGTGTTGATGCAAATAGAAGAATAGGGTGTAATGAAGTTAGAGGAGAGCGAAGTTTCGAATTTTGATAGGATAAAAAAATATAAAAAAGCTTCCTTGGAGGAGATAAACTCATAGGGAATCTTTTTTTGTATTTATATTCTGAAAATTAAGATTTGAAATTAGGTTCTGAAAAGATGTAAAATGAGAACGTATATTCTTATGAATTTGAAAGTTTAGTTTGGGAGTGGGTTAGACGAACAGCCCAGCTAAGTTCATAAAAGAAGAATGAATTAATATTTTGATTGTACTTAAGTTTTGATACGGCAGCGATTAAAGTAAGTAATTAACTTATAAATATTTACAAGGAGGAATTATGAATACATATATCTATATGGTTAGGCATGGTGAATCACCAAAATTAGAAGGAGATGAAAGAACACGCGGATTAACTGAGAAGGGAATTTTAGATACTCATAGAGTAACTGAGATATTAAAAACAGAGGGAATTGACACTTTCATTTCAAGTCCGTATAAGAGGGCAATGCTAACGATAGAAAAGTCAGCCGATTTCTATGAAAAAGAAATATTAATATATGAAAATCTCAAAGAGTGTAGGTTTTCAAGTGAGGATAAGATTATATCAGATAAAGAGGTGTATCCACTTGTAAAGAAGATGTTCTTAAAGCCAGAGTTTTCACTAACTGAGGGAGAATCATATGTAGATTGCCAGAGAAGAGTAGTGAGAGTATTAAAAGAAATATTGATGGATTTTCAGGGGAATAAAATTGTAATTGGTACACATGGGCTTGTAATGACACAAATGATGAACTATTTTGATAATCAATATGGGTTTGAATTTTTAATGAATACATCAAAACCAGATGTGTATAAGCTAGAATTTAAAGAAGAGCAATTAATAAATGTAGAGAGATTATGGAGAGAAGAATAAAATGGGGTATATGGAGTGTGTTTTAAAAGTTACTTTTAAAACACACTCTTTTGTATTAAGTTGAGTTTTATATATTTTCACTGATTTGCTCTTTATTTTTGTTATATAAAGTATGTAAGAGTTTTTGAAATATCTTAAATGAGTACTGAAATATCGGACTTTGAATAAAAGTGTATAGAAAAGTTACGATAAAAACAGGACCACCTAGCATGTATCCAATGACTAGTACAAAACATTCTACAATGATTCGAGCCCGGCTAATAGACAGCCCTGTTTTGTCAGAAATGGTAAGCATGAATCCATCGCGAGGTCCAGCACCAATCCCAGCCGCAACGTACATACCGCCCCCGATGCCTGTGATTACAATGCCAGAAAATAAAATCAGTAAGTTTATCCATAGGTACTGAGTAGCATGCGGAAGGATATTTGATTGTAAGAAAAAGTCCATAATAGGACCGATAAGTAGTGCATTTAAAAATGTACCTACGTTTATATATTTTGGATCTACTAGTAAAGAGATAAGAACGAGACATAATCCACATATGACACTCCAAGTACCAATTGTCCACCCAAATCGTTGGTATAGAGCCATATTTAAAACTTCCCAAGGATGTAAACCGAGGAATTTAACTTTGACTGCGAGAGCATTTCCAAGTCCAAAGAAAATTAATCCTAAGAAAAAAAGAAAATAGCGAAAGAGAGTTAGCCTCATCTTTAAAACCTCCCAATATATAATGATGTATATTACATGTTTGGATTTTAATGTGCAAATATTATGTCTTTTGATGATTTGTTAAAAATGTAAATGGAATATATATCTTCACAGTCAAAAAAGTTAAAATATTTCGTTTTAAGGATTATAATAGAGAGAGAAATATAAAAGGAGTGAACGAATTTGAAACAAGAACTTATTGAAAGATTTACGAGATATGTAAAGATTGATACACAATCAAATGAAGAAAGTCATACAGTGCCAACAACACCAGGGCAAATTGAGTTTGGTAAGTTATTAGTGAAAGAGCTAAAAGAGATTGGGTTATCAGAAGTGACGATGGATGATAATGGTTATGTAATGGCAACACTTCCTGCTAATACAGATAAGGATGTTCCTGTAATAGGGTTTTTAGCTCATTTAGACACAGCAACAGATTTTACAGGGAAAAACGTAAAACCACAAATTCATGAAAATTTTGATGGTAATGCGATTACGTTAAATGAAGAATTAAATGTTGTGTTAACACCTGAACAGTTCCCAGAATTACCATCATATAAAGGACATACAATTATTACAACTGATGGTACAACACTTCTTGGAGCAGATGATAAAGCTGGTCTTACAGAAATCATGGTCGCAATGAATTATTTAATACATAATCCGCAAATTAAGCACGGAAAAATAAGAGTAGCATTCACACCAGATGAAGAGATTGGCCGTGGACCATCGCATTTTGATGTAGAAGCGTTTGGTGCATCATTTGCTTATACGATGGACGGAGGTCCATTAGGTGGTTTAGAATATGAAAGCTTTAACGCTGCAAGTGCTAAGTTAACGTTTAACGGAACGAATACACATCCTGGAACAGCGAAAAACAAAATGCGTAACGCAACTAAACTTGCTATGGAGTTTAATGGACATTTACCAGTAGAAGATGCACCAGAATATACAGAAGGTTATGAAGGATTCTATCATTTACTTTCTTTAAATGGTGATGTTGAGCAAAGTAAAGCTTATTATATCATTCGAGATTTTGATCGTAATCATTTTGAAGCACGTAAAAATAATATTAAAGATATTGTGAAAAACATGCAAGAGAAGTACGGTGAAGATGCAATTGTTTTAGAGATGAATGATCAGTACTATAATATGCTTGAAAAAATTGAACCGGTGAGAGAAATTGTTGATATTGCTTATGAGGCAATGAAAAGTTTAAATATTGAGCCAAATGTTCATCCGATTCGTGGTGGAACAGATGGGTCACAATTATCGTATATGGGATTACCAACGCCAAATATTTTCACTGGTGGTGAAAACTATCACGGTAAATTTGAGTATGTTTCGGTAGATATTATGGAAAAAGCTGTCCAAGTTATTGTAGAAATCGCAAGACGATTTGAAGAGCAAGCTTAAAAAGAGAACCAAGTAGTAATGAAGTGCTACTTGGTTCTTTTCTATACTAAAAAATACAAGGTAAAGTGATATACTGTTTACAAAATATTTGTAAATTCATGCTTTTTGAAAGGAATCAATGTTCCAGAACCAGTATGTGTGAAGTTTTTACATGTGAAAAAATAGATAGGTTTACCTATCTATTTTTCATTAGAAAATATTAATATAGAACTCGCCATAAATAAAATGTCGCGTAAGACTCCCAATGTATCCAATTTGCTGCAAATTCTTTTATTTCGTTTTTAGTTGGTTTCTTTTCGGAGCTTGTTATAAATTTGATAGCATTATGCAGGCCAACATCGTCAATTGGAAAGGCTGAAGGAAATCGCAAGCAGCGCATTAAAACATAGTGGGCCGTCCATGGCCCTATACCGCGAATGCTAGTTAATTGTTTTTCAGCTTGCTTCACATCTTGTATTTGTAATAGAGATTCTTTTGATAATTTACCTTCTGTAATGAGCAGCGCGATGTCAATTAAGTATTCGCACTTTCTTGTAGTCATTTTTAATGTTGCGAGATCTTCTACATCTAGATTTGCTATTACTTCAGGTGATGGGAATATCCAATGTTTTTGGTCGTTCCATTCTATATAATCACCAAATTGTTCGACTAATCTTCTTTTTAGAGTATAGGCGTATGTAAGGTTAATTTGTTGGCCGATAATCCCCCAGCAAAGTGCTTCAAATAAACTAGGAATACCTAAAGTACGAAGTCCATAATACTCTTTAATGGGTTTTTGAAGGAGTGGATCATGCTTAGCTAATTTGTAGAAGGGAGCTAGATTAGTATCTAAATCAAACCACTCTTTTACATATGTAGCTACAGCATCGCGGATCCATTTTTTAGAGATATATGACTCTCCTAAAAAACGTATTTGAATATTTCCATCAGTATTCATACTAATTTCAACTAAAGGATTTATTCCTTGGATGGGAATGACTTTATAGATTTTATTGTTTTCAACATGAAACATACATTCATTTGTAGAACGCGATAAATAGTGTAAGTTTTCTTGAAAACTAAATTCTTTTGGAACGACTAAAGTTAATGTTTCATTACAATCTTCTATCATATTTACTCCTCCTGAAACGCTTCTAACTTGAGCAATTCATTTTTCATGTCTAAACCACCCCTAAAACCAGTAAGCTTTCCATCTTTTCCTATAACACGGTGACAAGGAATTGTAATCAGAAGGGGATTAGCTCCAATAGCAGCTCCAACAGCACGTACAGCTTTAGGTTTTTGAATTCTTTCCGCAACTTCTGAATAAGAATATGTCTTTCCGTGAGGAATTTCACGTACCGTATTCCAAATAGATAATTGAAATTCAGTTCCGTAAGCACCGATAGGAAATGTAAAGGTTTCTAGCTTGTTTTCCAAATACTCGATAAGTTCTTTCGTATATGTTTGCAGATAATCTGGATTTTGGATGAATGTATGCTGTGGAAGTTTTCTTCTAGCCCACGTATTTAGTTCTTCAAAAGTTTTATTTTGTGATCCGATGAAGCATAATCCGTTTGAAGTGGCTGCAATATGCATACGCCAATGTTTATGAATAAGCAATGTCCAATATATAGTTTTATTTTCATATGGTTTCATTATTTCATTCCTCTTTTGTTCCGTTCTTTTTTCGATATTCAGTAGGGGTAAATCCTGTTTTCTTTTTAAATAAAGTCGCGAAATACTCTGGGTTTTCTATCCCAACAGCAGTGCTAATTTCCATAATGGATTGATTTGTATGTGAAAGGTATTCTGTCGCTTTTGTAATTCTGAATTGCTGTATATATTCTATTGGACTAATCCCTACAATTTTCTTGAAAGTGCGTTGTAAATGATAAGGGCTACCATGGCACATTTCTGCGAGCAAGTCGAGAGTTAATGCGTCACAATAATGTTTTTGAATATATTCTTTAATTTGATTTATCCACTCTTCATTAGGTAAAGTAAGGCCATTTGGTTTGCAACGTTTGCACGGACGGAATTTTTCATATAACGCTTGCTCCACATTAAGAAAAATTCGTACATTGTTTTTATTCGGTATTCTCGATCTGCATGATGGACGACAAAAAATACGAGTCGATTTTACAGCATAAAAGAATTTGTCATCAAATGAAGAGTCATTATGAATAATTGCTTGCCAATACTCATCTGTTAATTCGCATCTTTGCAATTTTTCGTTGTACACAGAACGTCACCTCCGAGATTAGTATAACCTGAATAAAATACATATGTCCGCAATTACTGATGTAAGAGCAAGATTACAAAGATGAAACTATGATAGGTTATCTATTTTGTGTTAGCATGAAAACAGAAAATGCACATCAAGAGGAGGAACATATATGAAGTTTATTTCGTGGAATGTAAATGGTTTGCGGGCAGTTATTGCGAAAGGTGGATTTTTAGAATATCTAGAAGAATCTAATGCAGATATATTTTGTTTACAAGAAATTAAATTACAGAGTGGACAAATTGATTTAAATCTAGAGGGATACTATACATACTGGAATTATGCTGTGAAAAAAGGGTATTCAGGAACTGCTATTTTTACGAAAAAAGAACCGATTTCTGTAATGTATGGTTTAGGAATTGAAGAGCATGATCAAGAAGGACGAGTTATTACATTAGAATTTGATGATTTTTATATGATAACGCTGTATACACCAAACTCGAAACGAGGATTAGAACGTTTAGATTACAGAATGGAATGGGAAGATGATTTCCGAGCGTATATTAAGCGATTAGATGAAAAGAAACCGGTTATTTTTTGTGGAGATTTAAATGTTGCCCATAAAGAAATCGATTTGAAAAACCCGAAAAGCAATCGGAAAAATCCTGGTTTTTCGGATGAAGAAAGAGAGAAATTTACATGTGTTTTAGAGGAAGGATTTATTGATACTTATCGATACCTATATCCTGAACAAGAAGGCGCATACTCATGGTGGTCATATCGTATGGGTGCAAGAGCGAAAAATATCGGATGGCGTTTAGACTACTTTGTGATTTCTGAAAGGTTAAAACATAAAATTACCGATGCGAAAATTAATAGTGAAGTGATGGGATCAGATCATTGTCCAGTTGAGTTACGTATAGGTTTCTAAAAAAAGAAGTATCTTCCTGAAAAAAGGAGATACTTCTTTTTTGTTCAGTTTGTTAAAATTTTTCAAATCATTCTTGAAATAATTAAATATTAAATATATACTTAATAACGATAATCATTATCAGTGATAACGATTATCAGAATGAGGGTGGTAAAGAATTTAATACTAGGGGAAGTGAACGAGGATGAATCTTCATTTTACGTAGATTTGTTAATGATGTGAAATATAGATGGGGATTATGTTTCATATAATTAAATTTCATTGTTGGAATAACATATTTTAAAGGTTTCGAGAGGAGATATACAAAGATGAACAAGAAATTATTTACACTAGGGATGGTTACAGTTTTAAGTGTAGGTTTAGCAGCATGTAATAGTGCAGACAAAACTTCTGGGGAACAAAAACAACAGACAAAAGCTACTGAAACGAAAAAAGATGAAAAACGAAAAATTACATATTTAGGTAAAGAATATACAGTGCCTGCGAAGGTAGATAAAATTGCGACGGCTAGTTTAGAATCAATGGAAGATGCAGCAGTACTTGGAATTAAACCAGTTGGAGCGATTACTATAGGTGGTAAATTACCAAAGTATCTTGAAAAAGATTTAGAGGGTGCGAAATCTGTTGGTGAGAAAATGGAGCCGAATTTTGAAACATTACTTCAATTAAAACCAGATGTTATTACATCAAGTACGAAATTTCCAGCAGAAACAGCTGAAAAATTTACGAAAGTAGCTCCGACGTTCCCAATATCACACGTTTCAACAAACTGGGAAGATAATTTAAAGTTAATGGGAGAATTAACTGGTAAAAAAGATAAGGCAGAAAAAATTATTAAAGATTACAATGCGGATGCTGAAAAAGCAAAAGCGAAATTGGGAGATAAGTTAAAAGATAAAAAAGTACTTGTAATTAGACTAAGAGCAAACGACCTATTCCTATATCCAGAAGGAGTATACTTCAATCCTGTAATTTATAAAGATCTTGGACTAACTGCTCCAGAACAACTTAAAACTGTAAAAGCACAAGAAAAGATTTCTTTAGAAAAACTAGCTGAAATAAATCCAGATTATGTTTTCTTACAATATGAAGCAAGCGAAAATAATAAACCGAAAGTGCTAGAAGAAATTGAAAATAATCCAATTTGGCAAAGTATGGATGCTGTGAAAGAAAAGAAAGTATTTGTAAACGTTGTAGACCCAATGGCACAAGGTGGTACAGCTTGGAGTAAAACAGCGTTCTTAAAAGAAGCAGTGAAAAAATTATCTAAATAATACAATAAGTAAGGTGCGTTGAATGATATGCAGAAAACAAATGCGGTACCAGTAACCATTTTATGTTTAGCACCCATACTAATCTTATTTACAGTCATACTATCAATTTTATATGGGGCGAAAAACATTGATGTTGAAACAGTGTGGAATGCATTATTTCATTTTGATTCAAGCGATGTAAATCATAATATTATTATTACTTCACGTTTACCAAGGGTAGTTGCAGCTCTTTTAGTCGGAGCATTTCTAGCCATATCAGGAGCACTTATGCAGGGGATGACAAGAAACTATCTTGCATCCCCTTCTATTATGGGTGTGACGGATGGTGCAGCTTTTGTTATTACACTTTGTATGATTTTTCTTCCAGGAATGTCATCAATCGGTATGGTTTTATGTTCAATGATTGGTTCTGCATTAGGAGCCGGTATAGTGTTTGGTTTTGGTTCGCTCCTTCAAAATGGCTTATCACCAGTTAGGTTAGCGATTATAGGAACAGTTATTGGGACATTTTTAAGCAGTGTATCGGCCGCGATGGCTTCGTACTTCCAAATTTCTCAAAATGTTAGTTTTTGGTTTAATGCTAAGTTAGATCAAGTGGATCCTAATGTAATTAAAATCACGGTACCTTTTGGGATAATTGGGATAGTTTTAGCGCTATTAATATCAAAATCTATTACAATTCTTTCTTTAGGAGAAGAGATTTCCATTAATCTAGGGCAGCGTACAAAGCTAGTTAAAGCGATGGCAATTTTATCAGTTATTTTTTTAACAGGAACGGCAGTTGCTTTAGTTGGGAAAATTGGTTTTGTAGGTTTAATTATTCCACACATTACTCGATTTTTAATTGGGGTAGATTATAAGTGGATTGTGCCATGTGCGGGCGCTATTGGTGGAGTTTTCTTAGCATTATGTGATGTTTTAAGTAGATTTGTTAATTATCCATTTGAAACTCCAATTGGAGTTGTTACATCTTTAATTGGAATTCCTTTCTTCCTTTATTTAATTCGTACAAGAGGGGGAGAGAGACATGCTTAAAAATTCAAATCAGCGTTTTGTAATGACAATGGGGACTATAATATTTTTAATTTTATGTGCTATTTATATTAGTTTAACAAATGGTACGTTTGATATTACGATTACGGATGTATTTAAAACAATTTTTAGAATTGATCCAGTGCCAGAACATGATTTAGTTATTTTTGATTTTCGTCTTCCACGAATTGTAATTGCTGGATTAGTAGGATTAGGTTTAGGTGTAGCAGGTGCAGTTATTCAAGGAATTACGAGAAATGGCTTGGCGGATCCAGGTATTTTAGGAGTAAATGCTGGGGCAGGAACAGCAATCGTAATTTTTATGTTTTTCTTTCAAGGACAATTAAAGAGCACAGACTGGGTTTCTATTATGATGATGCCGATGTTTGGCTTAGTTGGTGGATTAGGTGCAGCTATAATCATTTATATGTTTTCTTGGAAAAACGGTAAGTTAGATTCACAGCGCCTTTTATTAACAGGGATTGCAATTGGATCAGGATTTGGAGCCTTTTCTATGTATTTATCACTCAAAATGAAGTCAACTGATTTCGAAATGGCTGCAGTTTGGGTGTCTGGAAGCATATATAGTGCAAACTGGAAGTATATTATTGCCACGTTGCCGTGGCTTATTATACTAATTCCTCTTATACAAAAGAAAGCTTATTTATTAGATCTATTTCAATTGGAAGAAACGAGTATTACAAGTCTAGGTGTTTCAGTAGAAAGAGAGAAATCTATTTTACTATTAAGTAGTATCGGACTTGTAAGCGCATGTGTTGCTGTTTCAGGAAGTATTGGTTTTATTGGCTTAATGGCACCGCATATAGCGAAAAGGCTTGTCGGTATTCAGCATAAGCATGTAATCCCTACATGTGGAGTAATAGGAATGTTTCTTGTAATAGCTTCAGATTTTATTGCAAAAACAGTTTTCACACCTGTAGAGTTACCAGTTGGAATTGTTATTTCTATTGTCGGTGTACCGTATTTCTTATATTTACTTTATAAGGCGAAAGCGTAAGAGGGGGGAAGAGAAGTGAGTATTTTAAGTGCAAAAAGTTTAGAAACAAGTTATGAAAAGCTTACCGTGTTTCGCGATTTAAATGTGGAAATACAAGAAGGAAAAGTAACGACAATTATAGGTCCAAATGGTTGTGGGAAATCGACATTATTAAAAACAATGGGAAGAATTTTAAAGCAAAAAAGCGGTAAAGTGTATTTGCAAGGGCAAGATTTAAATAAGATTCCAACGAAAGAAATTGCAAAGCAATTAGCGTTACTCCCGCAAAATCCAATTGCTCCAGGAGAGCTTAAAGTAGAAGAATTGATTTCTTATGGGCGCTAT
The DNA here is from genome assembly GCF_051915945.1 of Bacillus cereus group sp. MYBK30-2. Taxonomy (NCBI): domain Bacteria; kingdom Bacillati; phylum Bacillota; class Bacilli; order Caryophanales; family Bacillaceae; genus Bacillus; species Bacillus cereus group sp. MYBK30-2. The sequence goes on along the minus strand of NZ_JBQAFR010000002.1, from coordinate 413,283 downwards.
CCACACCGCAATAACGTAAATAAGTTAACCGCAAAAGATAAAGAAATGATTGATTGGGCATTAGACATAACTAAAACGTCAGCATTTCGTACGAGACAAATTGCAAATTTATCAGGCGGACAAAGACAAAAAGTTTGGCTAGCAATGGCGTTAGCACAACAGACAGAGGTCTTATTGCTAGATGAGCCAACTACATATCTTGATATGTCTCATCAATTAGATGTACTGCAAATCGTGGAAAAATTAAATAAAGAACATAATTGTACGGTTGTAATGGTATTACATGATATTAACCATGCAGCTAGATTTTCAGATGAGATTATTGCAATGAAAGAAGGACGCATTATTACAACTGGTAGTCCTTCAGAAATTATTACAAATGAAGTGTTAAAAGAGGTATTTCATATTGATGCACGTGTCATGGTAGATCCGTATAACGGGGCTCCTGTTTGTTTCGGTTATGACAGCATCTATGAAGAAGAAAAAAGAGAACTATATGTAACAAGTTAAAGGGGGGAATATAAGATGAATATAACTATTGAAAAACAGCAAATTAGTATATGGAACACTGAACAGTGGAAAATGTATTCCAAATTAGAAAGCAGAGAATATCAAATTCATATTTCAAAGCCGAAGCAACCAGCACCAGATTCAGGGTATCCGGTCATATATGTATTAGATGGCAATGCTTTTTTTCAAACGTTCCATGAAGCGGTTAAAATACAATCGGTTAGAGCGGAAAAAACAGGTGTTTCACCAGCCATTATAGTTGGTATTGGTTATCCAATTGAAGGGGCATTTTCAGGCGAAGAAAGATGCTATGATTTTACACCTTCTATAATTTCAAAAGATGCTCCTTTAAAACCGGATGGTAAACCGTGGCCTAAAACAGGAGGAGCACATAACTTCTTTACGTTTATTGAAGAAGAATTGAAACCACAAATTGAAAATAATTTTGAAATTGATAAAGAGAAACAATCATTATTTGGTCATTCTCTAGGCGGATTATTTGCATTACATATAGTATTTACAAATGTAAATACTTTTCAAAATTATTTTATTAGTAGCCCGTCTATTTGGTGGAACAATCAATCCGTACTTGAAAAAGAAGAGAATCTTATAAATGAATTAAATGAAGCGAAGGTTGAAACGAGAGTATTCCTTACAGTTGGATCATTGGAGCGAGAGCATATGGTTGTAGATGCAAATGCATTATCAGAACGTCTTCTTCAATTCAAACATGAGAAGTTTAGATTTAAGTTTTATGAGGCTGAAGGGGAGAATCATGCATCAGTTGTACCGACTTCTTTAAGTAAAGGATTAAGATTTATTGGTCATTTGTAGAGGGTGTACGTGATATACACGATCTCCATATTTGGACAATTACATCAGGATTAGATGCTTTAAGCTGCCATGTAATGATTGATAAAAATCAGGATGATCAAGAAGTGCTTCAAAATATTATTACTATGCTAAAACACGATTTTCATATTGAACATAGTACAATTCAAATTGAAACACTTAATAAGCATAGTGAAATGGTCGTTTAATAAAAATCTACGAAAAGGCTATGGAGAATTTCCTCCATAGCCTTTTCATTTCTGTAAGTAGAATTGTCCTTTTTGAAAGTTTTGTTTCAACTTTTCGTCTAAAGAGACAAAAAGTTGTCACAATTCCGTCACAATTAGCATAAACATAAAATAGACGAAATGAACTTATCCCCATAAAAGCTCGACTGATTCAACTAATGATTAGTAGGGCTGAAATAAACACCGATTAAAAGTTCACTTTATTCTCAAGGAGGTAGATCGTATGAAAACTATTCTTGCTATCGCTGGGCTTATTTGGGTTTTATCACATGGCATTCCAATTTATGAAGGAGAGCAAATTCGCAGTGCTCTAAATAAAAATTTTAATGAATATCATATCATTGATCGGCAAGATAATGTTGTTACTGTTCGAGTAAATGACTGTTTTCATACGGTAACTGTTGAAGGAACTTCAGTAGTGAATGACACAAAAGTATGTGATCAACAATAATTTTATATATAATAGGAAGAAAAAAGCCTCAATTCAAATATGTGAAGATTGAGGCTTTTATTTATCCAGCTATTTGCGGGTTAATAATGAATGAGAGATGAACAAAACCCTCGCTGATTAAAGTTTCACTTTATTGAGTTTTGTAGCGGACTTTATGCTTTTTTGAAAAGGGACAGGGTATAATGACAATTGAGATTGAGAAGCTAATAATTTGTTAAGAATAATCATATAAACATTAGATACTCATATGGGGTATCAATACATAGATATTTAATGCTATAATTGATATACTCAAAAAGACATTTATTTTTATCAGATGAAGAGAAACTTTAAGAAGGTGATAATATGGATCATAAAGAACATGAAGCAGTAACACATAGATCAGAAAAAGAAAAAGAGCAAATTATAAATAGATTAAAGCGAATTGAAGGACAAGTCCGTGGTATTCAAAATATGATAGAAAATGATCGCTATTGTGTAGATATTTTAGTGCAAATTTCAGCGATTAATGCAGCGATGAAAAAAGTAGGAATGGGTGTTCTCAAAAATCATACAAGTCATTGTGTTTCTGGTGCTATTAAGGATGGTAATGGTGACGAAGCAATTGAAGAATTAATGACCGTATTTGAACGATTTTCAAAGGCTTAAGAAACAAGTTAGTATTTGACTAGCTTGTTTTTTTGTTTATTTAAGACCTTTACCTCAAAGCTTAGCATAGGGAGTTTCAGCGTGTACTTAATAGTTCGATTGATTAAGTTCATGCTATATGCCCATAAGGGGTACCTGTATGTTTTGTCGTGGAATGAATGGATTTATTTCAAAGAAGGCTGTGTGGGATAAGAGAAAACAAGGAACTTATAAAAAATTATAAAAATCATTATACAAAACCATTGATTACCTTAGGGGGGTATGGTAAAATAAAGTTGTGATTAACAAACAATGAATGAACAAGAGGAGGATTTTAAATGGAACAGTTAACATTAAAGGTTGAGGGTATGTCTTGTGGACATTGTGTAAATTCTATTGAAAGTAATGTGAAAGAACTAAATGGTGTTGAACAAGTAAAAGTGCAATTAGCAGAAGGAATTGTTGAAGTTACCATTGACTCATCAATCATTACTTTAAAAGATATTGTTAGTGTAATCGAAGATCAAGGATACGATGTTATATAATAATTTTTAAATAGGGGAATAAATCGTACTTTAAATAAAGTGCGATTTATTTTGCTAACAAATATACCTCTTGAGGGTATGTGGTAGAGGTGAATGAAATGAATGAACAAAAAGAAGCCAATTTTCAAATATCAGGAATGACATGTGCCGCATGTGCGAATAGAATTGAAAAAGGTCTTAAAAAAGTAGAAGGTGTTCAAGAGGCAAATGTAAATTTTGCGCTTGAAAAAACAAAAATTTTGTACGATCCAGCTCAAACAAATCCTCAAAAGTTTAAAGAAAAAGTTGAATCGTTAGGATATGGTATTGTAAGTGATAAGGCAGAGTTTATGGTATCGGGAATGACGTGCGCTGCATGTGCGAATAGGGTGGAAAAACGTTTAAATAAGCTAGATGGTGTGAGTAAGGCGACAGTAAATTTCGCTTTAGAATCAGCTACTGTAGAATTTAATCCTGATGAAATTAGTGTTAATGAAATGAAGAGCACGATTACAAAGTTAGGATATAAATTAGAAGTAAAGTCAGATGAGCAAAATTCATCAACAGATCATCGATTACAAGAAATTGAGCGACAAAAGAAAAAGTTTATTATTTCGTTTGTTTTATCATTTCCGTTATTGTGGGCAATGGTAAGTCACTTCTCATTTACATCGTTTATTTATTTACCTGATATGCTTATGAATCCGTGGGTGCAGCTAGCTCTTGCAACTCCAGTGCAGTTTATAATTGGAGGCCAGTTTTATATAGGTGCTTATAAAGCATTGCGCAATAAAAGTGCAAACATGGATGTTCTTGTGGCACTTGGAACGTCCGCAGCTTATTTCTATAGTGTTTATTTAAGTATTCAATCAATTGGTTCCTCGGAACATATGACAGATTTATATTTTGAAACGAGCGCGGTACTTATTACATTAATTATTTTAGGTAAATTATTCGAGGCAAAAGCAAAAGGGCGTTCATCAGAAGCTATTAAAAAATTGATGGGATTACAGGCGAAAACTGCTACAGTTGTACGAGATGGAACAGAAATGAAAATTTTAATCGAAGAAGTGGTAGCAGGTGATATTGTCTATGTAAAACCTGGTGAAAAAATCCCAGTAGATGGGGAAATTGTAGAAGGAAAATCAGCGATAGATGAATCGATGTTAACAGGTGAGAGTATTCCAGTTGATAAAACAATCGGGGATGTAGTAATTGGTTCTACAATGAATAAAAATGGATTTTTAAAAGTTAAGGCAACTAAAGTAGGAAGAGACACTGCATTAGCACAAATTATTAAAGTAGTAGAAGAGGCTCAAGGTTCGAAAGCTCCTATTCAAAGGGTAGCGGATCAAATTTCAGGTATTTTCGTACCTGTTGTAGTTGGGATTGCTATTATCACTTTTGTAGTATGGATGGTATTTGTTACACCTGGTGATTTTGGAGGAGCGCTTGAGAAAATGATAGCAGTACTTGTTATCGCATGCCCATGTGCTTTAGGTCTTGCAACACCAACATCTATTATGGCGGGATCAGGAAGATCAGCTGAATACGGAATTTTATTTAAAGGTGGAGAGCATCTAGAAGCGACGCATCGATTAGATACGATTATTTTAGACAAAACAGGTACAGTTACAAATGGAAAACCGACATTAACAGATGTAATTGTAGCAGATGGATTTGAAGAGAAAGAAATATTAAAATTAGTCGGTGCAGCAGAAAAAAATTCTGAACATCCACTTGCAGAAGCGATTGTAGAAGGAATTAAAGAAAAGGGAATTGATATCCCAAGTTCAGAAACGTTTGAAGCAATTCCTGGATTTGGTATTGAGTCGGTTGTAGAAGGGAAACAGTTATTAATTGGTACACGCCGATTAATGATGAAATTTAATATTGATATTGAAGAAGTTTCTAAATCGATGGAAGAACTAGAGCGAGAAGGAAAAACAGCAATGCTTATAGCGATAGATAAGGAATATGCTGGAATTGTTGCTGTTGCAGATACTGTAAAGGATACTTCAAAAGTAGCAATTGCAAGACTTAAGAAAATGGGTCTAGATGTCGTTATGATTACAGGTGATAATACACAAACTGCTCAGGCAATTGCTAAGCAAGTTGGTATTGATCACGTAATTGCAGAAGTATTACCAGAAGGAAAGGCAGAAGAAGTGAAAAAACTGCAAGCTAGCGGTAAGAGAGTGGCTATGGTTGGAGATGGAATTAATGATGCTCCTGCTCTTGCTACAGCAGACATTGGAATGGCAATTGGAACAGGGACAGATGTAGCAATGGAAGCAGCAGATATTACATTAATCCGTGGTGACTTAAATAGTATTGCTGATGCAATCTTCATGAGTAAAATGACGATTAGAAATATTAAGCAAAATCTATTCTGGGCGTTAGCCTATAACGGTCTAGGAATTCCAATTGCGGCGTTCGGTTTCTTAGCTCCTTGGGTTGCAGGTGCAGCGATGGCATTTAGCTCTGTATCAGTCGTATTAAATGCATTAAGATTGCAAAGAGTTAAATTAAAATAATAAAAGTCTTAATTTATAGAGTAATTGAATATGCTTTTATACAAAAAACAATACTTTGAATAAGTATTGTTTTTTGTTCGTATAGAAAGAAAAAAGATATAATATAGCAGAAATAGAAGCGATAGCTTGATGAGGAGATTAATACATGTTTAAAGATATTATAATTAGAACATTCCAGAAAGAGGATTTAGAACAAGTATTACAATTATTCTATGAAACGGTTCATACGGTTAATGCAAAAGATTATAATACGTTACAGTTAAATGCTTGGGCACCAGAGCGCCTAGATAGAGAAAGTTGGCTACAATCTTTAGAAAAGAATATTTGTTATGTTGCAGAATATAAAGGTGTGATAGTAGGATTTGGGGATTATAATGATGAGCGTTACATAGATCGATTATTTACACATAAAGATTATCAAGGGAAAGGGATAGCTTCTTACATACTACAGAAGTTAGAAAAAGAAGCATTGCAGCTAAAATATAAGGATATATATACAGAGGCAAGTATTACGGCAAAACCTTTCTTTGAAAGTAAAGGTTATACTTCCATAAAGGAACAAAAAAAACAGCATAATGGTCAGATTTTTATTAATTATATAATGAAAAAAATAGCCTTCTCATAAATGAGAAGGCTATTTTTTCATTATTTCACAGCTTCTTTTAGTTCTTTACCAGCTTTAAAAGCAGGTACTTTAGAAGCAGCGATTTGCATTTCTTCACCCGTTTGTGGGTTACGGCCTGTACGAGCAGCTCTTTCACGAACTTCGAATGTACCGAATCCGATAAGTTGTACTTTTTCACCAGCAGCTAAAGTGTTAGTGATTGATTCTACTACAGTTTGTAAAACTACAGTAGCTTCTTTTTGAGAAATTTCAGCTGATTGTGCTACGTTTTTGATTAATTCTGTTTTATTCATGTTTTCACCTCATATGTAAATAATGCTATTTAAGTTGTTATTATAACGTATAAAAGTTCAGAGAACAAGTGTACGCAGATATATTCACAAAAAAATTGAAATTTGTATCATTTTTCAGGACTTCTATATAGTCGTTCAATTTAAGCGGATACAGGTTTTTTCTTTAATTCAGTTTGTTCTTTGTTGGAAGATAGTTTCTTATTATAAGATATGAAATACGGTAATGCTACAAATAACATACCTCCTACTAAATTTCCAAAGAAAACAAAAATGAAGTTTGGAAAATACTCAATCCAAGTTAAATGACCAGAAAAAATTGCGGCTGGGATGACAAACATATTGGCTACAACGTGTTGAAATCCAATCGCAACGAAAGTCATAACTGGGAACCAAATACCGATAATCTTTCCGCTAAATTCTTTACTTCCCATACTGAGCCAAACAGCTAAACAAACGAGCCAATTACATCCAATTGCAGATACGAATGCTTGCAGTGGTGTATCTTGTAGTTTAGCTTGTGCAATAGATACTGTTTTCGCTAAAAAAGCTCCCTCCGTTAATCCGACAATATGGCCGAAAAAATAAGCAACGAATACAGCACCGATGAAATTGCTAAACGTAACAATAACTAAATTTCGTATTAAGTGAAATAAGGTGATTCTTTTGTGAAGCCAAGCCATTGAAACTGTCATCATGTTACCGGTTACTAGTTCACCGCCCGCAAGAATAACGAGTATAAGACCGATAGGAAAAACAGCAGCACCTAAAAAACTAGTAAATGATCCCCAAGATTTTGGCATTGTCCCAATAACATGAATATCGAGTAAATACCCTAATGCAATAAAAGCGCCACCAAAAAATCCGAGAATTAGCATAGGGAGTAATGATAAATGAGCTTTTTTTCTTCCGGAATTAGCAGCAAGTTCAGTAATCTCTTCTGGTGTACATACAGACATTAATAACCCCTCCGTAATAAAGTGATGGAACGAATAGAAGAAACATTTTTAAAAATCTATGTATTATAAAAACATGTTATGAAATGTGTATAAATTTGTCAAATTTAGATGGGGATAAAATTGAGTGTAGCTTAACATTTTTTATGTTGTCACATCAATGTAACAAAAAGGTTTTAAATTACATCTAGAGGTGAAAACGTGAATACGCATCATGTAAAAAAAGAACAGAAAAAATCAATCTTAAAGAAAATTATCATTATTAGTTTATTAAGTATTTTAATTATTCCAGCTAGCTTGTATTTCTATGCAACAGAAATAGAACGAAGATTAGTAGCGGTCACGTGGAATGAAATAGAATCTCCTACGATTCCTAAAGAGTTTAACAATAAAAAGATATTGCAATTCTCAGATGTACATTTAGGACCAGAGTTTACATTGAAACAACTAGATAACCTTGTGGGAAAGATGAATGAGTTACGTCCAGATATAGTAGTTTTTACAGGGGATTTAATAGATAAGTTTGGGACCTATAATGCGGAAAGAGAAGAGGCGAAAGAAATTTTGAGGGGAATTCATGCTCCTCTCGGGAAGTATGCTGTGTTTGGGAATCATGATAGAGGTGGGGGCGGTAGTTTATTCTACAAAAAGTACATGGAGGGAGCTGGTTTTTCTGTTTTAGTAAACGAAGTGCAGAAAATTAAAGTGGAAAATGGCAAGTATATTACAATATCAGGTTTGGATGATTTCTTATTAGGGAAACCACAAATAGACTCGACTTTTAAAAACTTAAAACAACAAGATTTCAATATGCTATTAGTACATGAGCCTGATGTTGTAGATAAAGTAGCTCGTTATCCAGTTGATTTTCAAATGTCAGGACATAGTCACGGAGGACAAGTTCAGATTCCCTTTGCGGGCCCTTTAATTACCACAAAATTAGCTGAGAAGTATGTTGAAGGAATGTATGAATTAGAAGGAAAGAGTAAGCCATTACATTTATATGTAAATCGAGGTATTGGGACGACTAGAATGCCTGTTAGGTTTTTGAGTGTACCGGAACTTTCGGTTTTTGTATTGAAGAAAAATAGTAATTAGAATAGAGCATTTAACATGTTTGAAAAAAAGAGAATTTTTAATAGAAAGTTCTTTTTTTATTGATTAAAACCAGAATATTGTGTACTTTTTATTTAAAGTGTTAAAAAGAAAGGGGAATTTCTATGATAGAAACATGGCATAAAGAATTGGAAAGTTTATATAACCAAATGGTTTCGTGGCGAAGAGATTTTCATCAATACCCAGAGCTATCGTTTCAAGAAATAGAAACACCGAAAAAAATAGCTGAAATCTTAAAAAGTTTTCATATTGATGTGAAAACAGATGTAGGTGGAAGAGGCGTAATTGGCGTAATTGAAGGTGGAAGACCTGGGAGGACGATAGCGTTACGTGCTGATTTTGATGCACTACCTATTCAAGATGAAAAACAAGTCTCATATAAATCAAAGGTTCCTGGCGTAATGCATGCTTGTGGGCATGATGGACATACAGCAACACTTTTAGGAATTGCAAAAGTATTAAGTGATAACCGAGACCAGATTTCTGGAAAAATAGTACTTATTCATCAACATGCAGAAGAGAAAGAACCTGGCGGGGCAATTGCTATGATTGAGGACGGTTGTTTAGAAGGAGTAGATGTTGTTTTTGGTACACATTTATCTTCTCAAATGCCCCTAGGAATTGTAGGTGCGAGGGCTGGGGCGATGATGGCAGCAGCGGATAGTTTTGAAGTGAAGGTTCAAGGGCGAGGTGGTCACGGAGGAATGCCACATCATACTGTAGATGCCATTATCGTTGCGACACAAGTTATTAATCAGTTGCAACTATTAGTTAGTAGAAAAGTAGATCCGTTACAATCTGCTGTATTAACAGTTGGTACATTCCATGCTGGTCAAGCGGATAATATTATTGCGGATACTGCTACATTTACAGGAACAATTCGGACGTTAGATCCTGAAGTGAGAGAATTTATGGAGAAGGAATTTAAACGAGTTGTTGAGGGGATTTGCCAGTCTCTTCATGCTGAAGTTAATATTCAATATAAACGGGGTTATCCAATATTAATAAATCATTTAGAAGAAACGAATTATTTTATGGCGATAGCGGAACGTGATCTTGGAAGAGACAGAGTCATCGAAGTGCCACCGATTATGGGTGGTGAAGATTTTGCATACTACTTAGAAAATGTTCCAGGAGCATTTTTCTTTACAGGTGCAGGTAATGAAGAAATAGGTGCAACATATCCACATCATCATCCTCAATTTGATTTTGATGAACGTGCGATGTTGGTTGGCGGGAAATTACTTTTAACTCTTGTAAAAAGTTATTTAAGAGATGGAAAAGAATCTCTTAAAACTTTAGATGTGAATGTGACAAAGTAATTTGTATAAATAAAAAGCAACAATAGGTTATGTAAAGTAACCTATTGTTGCTTTTGTTATTTTTGAGAGGGAATAGCATCAAAATTAATGGACCAAGACATTAAACCGCTGTGTATAGAAAATTATTAAACTTAATGTAATAATTTCTGTAGGAAGTTGAATTACAATTGTTGAATTCAGAATATTTTGATATATTTAAAAGTGTAAGACAAGATTTTTTTGCATAATACTCTTACATAAATTTCAAAAACAAGTTTGGAAGGGGATGTACAAGAGTTGGATAAAAATCTTAAGAAAGACCTTAAAATACGCCACATTACAATGATTTCAATTGGCGGCGTAATAGGTGCTGGTTTGTTTGTTGGAAGTGGTGCAGTTGTGCATTCTGCAGGACCAGGTTCTATCGTTTCATATGCATTAGCGGGACTTCTAGTCGTTTTCGTCATGAGAATGTTGGGGGAAATGGCAGCTATTAACCCGACAAGTGGTTCATTTGCAACATATGCACGAGAGGCAATTGGTCCATGGGCGGGTTATACAATTGGATGGCTATATTGGTTTTTCTGGGTAATTGTAATTGCGATAGAAGCGACAGCAGGTGCTGGTATTATTCAATATTGGATTCCGCAAATCCCGCTTTGGTTATTGAGCTTAATATTAACAATATTATTAACGTTAACGAATGTTTTTTCGGTGAAATCATTTGGAGAGTTTGAATATTGGTTTTCTTTTATTAAAGTAATAAGTATTGTTTTGTTCCTTTCTCTTGGACTTGCTGTTATTTTAGGACTTGTCCCAGGAACGGAAGCACCTGGTACTTCAAATTTAATTGGACAAGGTGGATTTATGCCAAATGGTATAAGTTCGGTGTTGCTTGGTATTACAGTTGTTATATTTTCATTTATGGGATCAGAAATCGTAGCAGTAGCGGCTGGTGAGTCTGCTGAACCTGTAAAAGCAGTAAAAACAGCAACAAATAGCGTGATTTGGCGTATTCTTGTATTTTTTATTGGATCTATAGCGGTAGTTGTTACGCTTCTTCCATGGAATTCAGCAAACATACTAAAAAGTCCGTTTGTAGCGGTACTTGAACATATAGGTATACCAGCGGCAGCACAGATTATGAATTTTATCGTTTTAACAGCTGTACTTTCATGTTTGAATTCAGGTTTATATACGAACTCAAGAATGCTTTTTTCTATGGCAGAAAGAGGAGATGCTCCAAAGGCATTTTTAAAATTGAGCAGTAGTGGTGTTCCTGTTCGGGCAGTTTTATTTGGAACTTTCTTCGCCTATATCGGTGTTGTATTTAGCTACATATCTCCAGATAAAGTTTTTTTATTTTTGGTGAATGCATCTGGTGGGATTGCGTTACTAGTTTATCTCGTTATTGCAGTTTCGCATTTAAAGATGCGTAAAAAAATGGGGAAAGTAGAACAAGAAGATTTGAAAGTGAAAATGTGGCTTTTCCCGTATTTAACGTATGTTACAATTGCCGCTATTATAGCAGTTTTAGTTGCAATGTTTGCAATTGAATCCTTACGTTCACAAGCGATTTTAACGATGATTGTTACAGTTCTTATTATAGTTTCTTATTTTATTTTTAATAGAAATAAAACTAGTTCAGCTTTGAGTCCTAAAAATAGGAATGAAGAATCTGTTCGATTCTAATTTCTTGTTTTCAAAGAAAGTTATATCCAATCATTTCTAGAAAAGATTCATATATAAGTCAAGAAACAAGTAATTACTATTAGCATAGTGGAAATGAACTTTTTTCTTGACTTTTTATATGAAGGAGAGCAAAATGGTAAAAAAGGAAGGGGGGATGATGATGGAAGAGTACGTATTAGACCTGTATAATCTGCTATATACGACAGAGTGGCAAGATATTGTTTCGTTTCTTGGGATATTATTTTGCATGAAAATTGTAATTGTATATATGGAAGAGCAAGGTATGTTCTATTCCTTCTCATCCCCGTTCGATTTGCAACGTGAGCCGTTGCTAAACTATGCTAATGTAAAATACGAACAAATTCCTTTTGTTATATTCTTTATGATTCGTTTTATAACGGCGATTGTGAAGAAGAAGGAAAGTGACGAAGAAGAATGCCATCCAACTTGTTATATAGCCAACGCTTTTTAAGCTAAATACAAGGAGGAGATTTATATGTGGTTTCGATTTCTTATGATTGGTTTCTTTTCATTAACAGCAATTTCATTAATGGGATATCAGGTGTCTGAAATATTTCAAGCGTATAGCAGTACGTTTTTTAACAAAAACTAATCGCATTGCTATTTGAATAATAAAGCGATAAAATCCTTCTTAAGAAGTATTGTTAAGAAGGATTTTTTCTTTGTTTAGTCTTACTATGTCAAACTATTGTCACATTTACACCGTGAATAATATGTTAAAATAGTGAGGTTAATTATACATATTTGAAAGAAGAGGAGTGACCAATTTGGTGGATCAATCAACAAATCAGAAAAGCTATGCTCCTATTGTGATAACGCTTTCTGTAATTGTAAACGCGATTATTTTATTTTTGTTCTTTGGACCTGTTGGATATGAAGGAGAATTACATTTTGATGTAACTATCTTACCAATGTTAAATGCAATTTTTAATAGTTTTACGTTTGTATTTTTATTAGCAGCTTTATTCTCTATTATTAAAAAGAATGTAAAAATGCACCGTGGTTTTATTCTTGCAGCATTTACAACGACTTTATTATTTTGTGTGTCATATTTATCGTATCATTACTTGGCACCAGCAACGCATTTTGGAGGAGAAGGTTTCATTAAATATGTGTATTTCTTCATTTTAATTACACATATTATCCTTGCAGCGATTATCGTACCACTTGCATTGTTCGCACTTGTATTTGGTTTTACGAATCAATTAACACGTCACCGTAAAATTGTACGTTGGACGATGCCAATTTGGTTATATGTAAGCTTATCTGGTGTTATTGTTTACTTAATGATCTCACCTTATTATCAATAAAAAATCTCAGCCTAGAGGCTGGGATTTTTTTGTTAAGCAAATTTGTTTGTGAAATTTTAAAAATATGGTATACAAAAGTATAGTTGCTTTTAATATAGAAGGGTGGTAAATAAGAATATGCAAAATTTTGTATTTCGTAATCCAACAAAACTTATTTTTGGTAAAGGACAATTAGAGCAGTTAAAAACTGAAATTCCACAGTTCGGTAAAAAAGTTCTTCTCGTATATGGAGGAGGAAGTATTAAAAGAACCGGTATTTATGATAATGTAATTTCTATTTTAAAAGATATAAATGCGGAAGTGTTTGAGTTGACAGGTGTTGAACCGAATCCTCGTTTATCAACTGTAAAGAAAGGGATTCAAATTTGTAAAGACAATGGAGTTGAATTTATTTTAGCAGTTGGTGGAGGAAGTGTAATTGACTGTACGAAAGCGATTGCTGCTGGTAGTAAATATGATGGAGATGTATGGGATATTGTAACGAAAAAAGCATTTGCTAGCGAAGCGTTGCCATTCGGTACTGTTCTAACTCTTGCAGCAACAGGTTCTGAAATGAATGCAGGCTCTGTAATTACAAACTGGGAAACAAATGAAAAGTATGGCTGGGGCAGTCCAGTCACATTCCCTCAGTTTTCAATTTTAGATCCAGTTCATACTGAGTCTGTGCCGAGAAATCAAACAATTTATGGTATGGTCGATATTATGTCGCACGTATTAGAACAATATTTCCACCATGGAACAAATACAGAACTACAAGATCGGTATTGTGAATCGATTTTAAAAACAGTAATAGAAACAGCTCCTAAGCTTTTAAATGATCTAGAAAGTTATGAGCACAGAGAAACAATTCTATATTGTGGAACGATGGCGTTAAACGGTATTTTGGCGATGGGAGTAAGAGGAGATTGGGCAACTCATAATATTGAGCATGCAGTTTCTGCAGTTCATGATATACCACATGGAGGTGGCCTCGCGATTTTATTCCCGAACTGGATGAAGCATGTTGTGGATGAGAATGTGAATCGTTTTAAACAGTTCGCTATTCGTGTGTTCAATATAGAATCAGATGGGAAAACGGATAAAGAAATTGCGATAGCGGGGATTGAAGCATTACGCCAGTTTTGGACGTCAATTGAAGCGCCAGTAACATTAGCGGATTACGGCATTGGGGAAAATGAAATTGACTTAATGGCGGATAAAGCGATGGCTTATGGTGAATTCGGTAACTTTAAAAAATTAAATAAAGATGATGTTCTTGAAATTTATAAAGCTTCTTTATAAGTAATTTGAAAATGAGACCTTATTTGATCGGAGTATCAAATAAGGTCTTTTTTGATTGTTTATTAACGGAATTGAATGTTAATGATTATTTTTGAGTGATTTTGATTGATTTTTGTGATCGTTTTCATTATACTGTAATCAAAGGAGAGGTGAATAAAATGTTAACTCCTGAACGTCATCAAATGATACTGCAGCTTGTAAAGGAACAGAAAGTTGTTAAATTGCAGCAATTAGTTGAAAGAACGGAAAGCTCTGAATCGACAATTCGTCGTGATTTAGCGCAATTGGAAAAACAAAGGTTATTAAAAAGAGTTCATGGCGGTGCCTCCATATTAACTGGAAAAGGGCAAGAGCCAACGATGGTTGAAAAATCATCCAAAAACATTCATATAAAGCAACAAATTGCAAAGTTTGCGGCAACCTTTGTTGAACAGGGTGATTGCATTTATTTAGATGCAGGAAGTACGACTTTTGAAATGATTCCGTTTTTAATAAATAAAGATGTTACTGTCGTTACAAATGGTCTTATGCATATTGAAGCTTTAGTTGAAAATAACATTCGGGCGTATTTACTAGGCGGAATGATGAAGAGTAGGACGAAAGCTTTAATTGGTGCCATGGCACAGGAAAGTATGCAAAAATATCGTTTTGATAAATGCTTTTTAGGAGCTAATGGTGTACATGAACAGTTAGGGTATACAACACCAGATCCAGAAGAAGCACTCTTGAAACAAATGGCATTAACATTAGCAAACGAAGGGTATTTCTTAATTGATGAAAGTAAATTTTCAGAAGTTGCGTTTGCGAAAATTGCAAATGTTGAAGAGGCAAGCATTGTTACAAACCATTTAGAAATTGATTTAGAAAAATATAAAAGACAAACAAATGTAATTGAGGCTGATAAACAATGATCTATACAGTTACTTTAAATCCATCTATTGATTACGTAGTACAAGTTAATTCTTTCGATTTAGGAACAGTAAACCGAGCAGAGAAAGATATGAAGTTTCCTGGAGGAAAAGGGATTAATGTTTCTCGCGTTCTTCATCGTTTAGGTGTTGAAAATGTAGCGCTTGGATTTACCGGTGGATTTACCGGACAATTTATTAAAGATGTATTACATGATGAAGGTGTAACAACAAACTTCGTACAAGTAGACGGAGATTCACGAATTAATGTGAAAATAAAAGGGCAAGAAGAAACAGAGTTAAATGGACAAGGTCCTATTGTGACAAATGAGCAATTTGGTCAGTTAATGAAAAAAATTGAAAGTATGCAACCTGGAGATTGTGTTGTACTAGCCGGAAGTGTACCAACTTCTATTCCAACTACCTTTTATGAGTCAATCGCAGCGTTTGGAGCAGAAAAAGGCATTCGCGTAGTAGTAGATGCAAGTGGAAGTGCGTTACAGCATGTAATTAAAAATAACCCATTTTTAATAAAGCCAAATCATCATGAACTTGGTGAGTTGTTCGGAGTGGAGCTTTCAACAGTAGAAGACATTTTACCGTATGGAAGAAAATTAATCGAACAAGGTGTAGAGCACGTTATAGTATCAATGGCAGGAGAGGGAGCTTTATTATTTACGGCAGAAGGTATATATGAGGCGACTGTTCCGAAAGGTATTGTTATTAACTCTGTTGGAGCAGGAGATTCTCTTGTTGCAGGGTTTGTAGGGGAATATGAACAGACAAAAGATATTGAAAAGGCATTTCAAAATGGTGTTGCAACAGGGAGTGCAACAGCATTTTCAGCAGATTTATGTACAAAGGAAAAAGTAGAAGAATTATTGTCGCAAGTAATTGTCACAAAGCGATAGGGGGAAACAACATATGAAAATTACAGAACTATTAAAAAGGGATACAGTCATTATGAATTTGACAGCTTCAAATAAAGAAGCTGTCATAGATGAATTAGTTGAGAAATTAAACGGAGCAAATCGTTTAAATAGTAAGGCTGAATTTAAAGAAGCTATTTTAAAGCGTGAGTCACAAAGTACAACCGGAATTGGTGAAGGTATTGCAATACCTCATGCGAAGACGAAGGCAGTTAAGCAACCAGCGATTTGTTTTGGCAGAAGTGTAAGCGGTATCAACTATGAATCGCTTGATGGACAGCCCGCACATTTGTTTTTTATGATTGCTGCAAGTGAAGGGGCGAATAATACTCATTTAGAAACGTTATCTCGTCTCTCTACGTTATTGATGGATGAAGGGTTTCGCAAGCAATTAGTAGAAGCAAAGGATGAAGATGAACTTCTCCGTCTATTTGATGAAAAAGAGAATGAAAAAGAAGAAGAAGTTGAAGTAGCAAAGCCAGAAGGGAATGAACCATATGTATTAGCTGTTACAGCTTGTCCGACTGGTATCGCTCACACATATATGGCTGCTGATAGTTTGAAAGCAAAAGCGGCAGAGTTAGGGATTGCGATTAAAGTTGAAACGAATGGATCAACAGGTGTAAAGAACGGTTTAACGAAAGAGGATATCGATCGTGCAACAGCAATTATTGTCGCTGCAGATAAACAAGTAGAAATGAACCGTTTCGCTGGGAAGCATGTCATTCAAGTGCCGGTAGCTGATGGTATTAGAAAAAATGAAATCCTTCTTAATAGAGCTGTAAAACAGGATGCGCCAATCTTTAAAGGTGTTAAAGAGAATGGGAAGGCAGAAAGTGTTGAGAAAGGAAAAGGGTTAGGAATCTATAAGCATTTAATGAGCGGTGTAAGTAATATGCTTCCATTCGTTGTTGGTGGCGGGATTTTAATCGCATTAGCATTTATGTTCGGTGGAATTAAGGCAAAAGGTCCCATTGCTGAAATATTAATGGCTATTGGTGGTGGAGAAAAAGGAGCTTTCTTATTCCTTGTTCCAATTTTAGCTGGATTTATTGCAAGCTCTATTGCTGATCGTCCTGGTTTTATGCCTGGTGTTGTTGGTGGCTTTTTAGCAGCACAAGCGAATGCTGGATTTTTAGGTGGATTAATTGCTGGTTTCTTAGCAGGATATGTTGTTGTCGGTTTGAAAAAGCTATTTTCTGGTTTGCCAGCGCAGTTAGAAGGGATTAAACCGGTCTTGCTATATCCGGTATTTGGGTTATTAATTACAGGTGTTATCATGTTAAAAGTAGTCAACCCACCTGTAGTTGCGTTAAATGAAATGTTAACGAGTTGGTTAAATAGTTTAGGTGGTACAAATGCTATACTATTAGGTTTAATTTTAGGTGGTATGATGGCAATTGATATGGGGGGACCAATTAATAAAGCGGCGTTTACATTCGGTATCGCTGCAATTGCGGCAGGAAACTTTGGTGTACATTCAGCAGTTATGGCTGGCGGTATGGTACCTCCACTTGCAATCGCACTAGCAACTACAATCTTCAAAACGAAGTTTACAGAAGCAGAACGTAAATCTGGCTTAACAAATTATATCATGGGAGCGTCATTTATTACAGAAGGTGCGATTCCATTTGCAGCTGCAGATCCGGTTCGAGTAATTGTAAGTTGTGTTGTTGGTTCAAGTATTGCAGGTGCCTTATCTATGTTATTTCAAATTACATTGCCAGCACCGCATGGTGGACTTTTTGTCATCGCATTAGTAAATAAACCTTGGCTATATATTTTCTCTATATTAATAGGGGCAGTTATTTCGGCTCTTATGATGGGGATTTGGAAGAAAAAAGTTAATTAAAAGGTAAAAAGGGACAGCTAGCGGGAGCTGTTCCTTTTTTATTACAAAAAAGTGGTTTAATAATTGAATTATGATGGATTTTGGTAAAAGATGTAATGAAAAACGATTTTTTTGTAACAAAACAGTAATATTGTAATTTTTTCTGGAAAAAAACTCTCATACTAATATGTGGGAAATATATGAAAACTATTGATAATTTTGGTAGAAATACAATTCTTTAATATGGAAATTTATGTTACAAATCATTAATCGTTTGTTACGAATGCTTTGTAATTTTGTGATTTTCGAAATTCGTAAAAAACTGTTGCTATAATGAGAACACGAAAACAAAGCGAATGGAGGCTATTCATGAAAAAATTATTAGGTATAGCAACGGCAGCAGTTTTTGGTCTTGGGATTTTTGCAGGTTCTGCAAAAGCAGAAACGATTGTAACGACAGATGTATTAAACGTTAGGGAAAACCCAACTGTAGAATCAAAACTTGTAGGTAAAATGTTAAGTGGAAATAAATTAGATGTTATAAATACAGAAAACGGATGGTCAAAAATTAAATTAGACGGTGAAGAAGCGTTTGTAAGTGCTGAGTTTACGAAAAGTACTTATTATGTAACAGCAAACGTATTAAACGTTCGTGCTGGAGCGAATACTGACTCAGAAATTCTTGGCACGCTAAAAAAAGATGACGTGATTGAAACGACAAATCAAGTGCAAAACGAATGGTTACAATTCGAATATGGTGGGAAAGCGGCATATGTTCACGTACCATTTTTAACAGGTACAGCACCTGTTATTGAAAGAAAAGAAATTCCAGCTCAAGCTGAAGCGCCAACTAAGGTGAAAACGGCGGTTAAAAATGATACGGCAGTTAACAGAAAAGCGCCTGCTAAGAGTGAAGAAACAAGTAAACCAGAAGCGCAAGCGAAGCCGACAGCTAAATCAGTGGCGAAATCTACTGAAACAAATGCACCAGCTGGTGGTCGTGAAATAACAGTAGAAGCGACAGCGTACACAGCTAATCCAAGTGAAAATGGCACATATGGTGGTCGAGTGTTAACTGCGATGGGTCATGATTTAACAGCGAATCCAAACATGAAAGTTATTGCTGTTGATCCGAAAGTAATCCCACTTGGATCAAAAGTGTGGGTAGAAGGGTATGGAGAAGCAATTGCTGGAGATACTGGTGGCGCGATTAAAGGAAACCGTATTGATGTTCTAGTTGGTTCAGATAGTAATGCGGATAGTTGGGGTCGTAAATCCGTTAAAGTGAAAGTTATACAATAATTTATCTGTATTAAAATAAAAAACGGCTGCTTGAAAATGTCTTAGTAGCCGCTTTTTTTATATGAGATTCACTGAAAGGGATAAACCGTTTTACCTGTAATGATTTTATACGCGCTGCAAAATTGAGTTTGCATGTACTCTGTATTTTTATTTTCTGGATGTAACATCGTTTCTTGAAGGGTAGAATGAAAGGAACGTAGTAAACAATTTAAGGCGAAGTATAATTCTTCTTGTGAACAATTTTGTTCTTTTGTAGCAGTAGCTAAAATGAGGTCTTTTGTTAATGATGAAAAATCGATAGTGGTTTGTTTCATAGTCATTGCACCCTCTCCGAGCTATTTTTAATCATGTATATGCAAAATTGGACAAACTATGTTCTTTTTTTATGTATAATTTCATGTACTGGATTCAAAGAACTTGCAATCACACCATTAAAATTGGTAAGATTGGGTATAATGATTAGATGGAGTATATTACATAAAGAGAGTTGAGTTATATGGGAGAAGTGCAACGTGAAAAAGTTGCTGTCATCATTGGGCCAACTGCTGTCGGAAAGACGAAATTAAGTATCGATCTTGCAAAAGCATTGAATGGTGAGATTATTAGTGGTGATTCCATGCAAATTTATCGTACGATGGATATTGGGACTGCAAAGGTAACGACGGATGAGATGGACGGAATTCCGCATTATATGATTGATATAAAAAATCCGGAAGATTCATTTTCTGTGGCGGAATTTCAAGAACGTGTTCGTAAGTACATTCGAGAGATTACAGAGCGTGGGAAATTACCGATTATTGTTGGTGGAACTGGCCTTTATATACAATCTGTTTTATTCGATTACCAGTTTACTGATGAGGCTGGGGATGCTATATACCGAGAGCAGATGGAAAAGTTAGCGTTAGAACGCGGTGTGGAATATGTACATAAAAAATTGCAAGAAGTAGATCCAGAAAGTGCGGAGCGTATTCATGCAAATAATGTAAGGCGTGTTATTCGGGCGTTAGAAATTTTTCACACGACGGGTGAAAAAATGAGTAACCAGCTCGAAAAACAAGAAAATGAGTTACTGTACGATGTTTCATTAATTGGCTTGACAATGGATCGAGAAATGCTATACGATCGCATTAACTTACGTGTTGACCTAATGGTTGAACAAGGTTTATTAGAGGAAGTAAAAGGTCTGCATGAAAGAGGAGTGCGAGAGTGTCAATCTATTCAAGCGATTGGTTATAAAGAGATATATGATTATTTTGAGAATCGTGTCTCTTTAGAAGAAGCGGTATCACAATTAAAGACGAATTCACGCCGTTATGCAAAACGTCAATTAACGTGGTTCCGTAATAAAATGGATGTCGCGTGGTTTGATGTTACTGATGGTGAAAAAACGTCAGAAATTTTACGATACATAGAAGGAAAGCTACAACTAAAGTCGAATAATAGTAAGTAGAGAAAAAGAGGAGGATTCGACATGAAGCAATCAATCAATATTCAAGATCAGTTTTTAAATCAACTCCGTAAAGAGAATACGTTCGTTACGCTGTACTTATTAAATGGTTTTCAGCTTCGTGGATTAATTAAAGGGTTTGATAACTTTACAGTCCTACTGGAAACAGAAGGTAAGCAACAGCTTATTTATAAACATGCAATTTCTACATTTGTACCTCAAAAAAATGTTTCAATTGAATTAGAGTAGTAATGAATTGTACATAACAAAAAAAGAGCGAGTTTCTCGCTCTTTTTTTTATTTGTCATAAACAATAAATAGTGAAATTTAAGCGATTCTAAATACAGTAAGTCGAACGTTAGTGTCTCCGGTTGAAGGGAGCGTAATCTCGTTAAGAGTAGATTGGAGAGAAATATTTGCGCCAGCTGCTAAAGTTTCAATTGTTGTAAAGGAAAGCGAGTCACCTATTAAATTAGAGGAGAAATTATCTGTTGCGACTGTACCATTTATTGAAATTCCAACACCAAATGGGGCGCATCCTGGTGCAGTTGTAGAGAGTGAGACGCTAATTATATAAATACCAGCATTGACGACGGTAACTGTGTCTGTGCCTTTAAAAATAATATTGTTTACATTAATTGCAGTGCTGAAAATGAAGTTATTAAATTGGAGTACAGTTTGTTGAATATTATTTTGTACAACAATTGTCGCTACTGGGAAGGTTGGTCCAGTCGGTCCAGTAGCGCCCGTGTTGCCTTGAGGTCCAGTAGCACCTGTGTTACCCTGAGGTCCAGCACTATTTGGAAAGCATGGTTTGGAGAATTTATTTTGATTGTCGTTAAAACGAGACATTAAATCTCTCCTTTCTAATTAGACTGTGAGCGAAACTCATCAAAGTAGATGCAGAGAATAGGTAAATGGTCATAGTAAAATTAATTGTTTCAAGAAAAAATAGAAAAAAACGCCTTATTATAAGGCGTTTTTTCTATTTTCTGCGTATTGATAATATCGTTTTAATGAAATTTTTGATTTGAAGCCAACTAATTTTATGATTTCAGGTTCTGGGATTTGTTTTTTTATTAGGCGTAGAATAAAGGTGTTCCGAAAATGTTGTCCGGAAATGCCTTTACGTAAATTTGCTCTTGCTACTTCAAGTCGAATCATTTTTTGGATGGCAATTTCTGTTAAGGCCTTTGGTGCGTCATTTTCATATACCCATCTATATGTTCCGCGATTAAAATCGAATGCCACAAATAATGGATCATTGCTATGGTATTTGGGGCGAACGGGTTCTGGGATACTTTTATAATATGTGTACAATTGTTTTTTGTCTTCATTTGTTAATGTGATTGCTCTTGCTACTCCTGCGGTTGCTGGAATAGACAATGTATTGGTTTCAAAGTGAACTTGATGCATAGTTAATGCTGTAAGTTCTTGTAAGGATAGTCCGTAGTCGATTAGTAGGTTTAAAATAGCGATATTACGATCCATTAATAAAGGGCGAACAGGACGTTGCTTTTCTGAAAGGCCTTCTAATGAAGTGACTATATGTTTTAATCTTTTTTCTTCATCGGATGAAATGAAATCTTCATTACGTAATGCACGGTTTGGTTGAATAACGATTTCCATATTCTTCAATGGATTAGGAATGTTTAGAAAATGATACATTCTATTTAATACAATAAATACACGATGCATTGTTTTCTCTGAGTAGTGTCGATTCTTTTTTAAGTCGGAAAAGTAATCTTCATAGTCTTTTGTACAAAGTGTAGCCCATATATTACTGGAAGGGAGCTTTTTGTTTTTTTCTAACCAATGTCCGAAATCTTCGATGTCATAGACATAGCGTTTAATAGTTGAAGACTTTCGGCCTTTATTCAATAAAAAAATAGAAAAGGCTTGTATTGTATCATGGAATTCCGTTGTTTCCATAGTCCCACCACCTTAATTATTTCTTATATTATAGCAAACTTTTCTGAAAATAGGCATTTGTAAGGGGGACGGGAATAAAATAATATTTGATGAGTGGATAAAATGAGGTGATTGTATGGAACAATCAATGCGTAAGAAAAATAACAATCAAATTAATATCGTGTTAAACCATCGGAAGAAAATTTCGTTACCGGCATCGGAAGATAAAACTGTAATTTCAAGTGAAACCACTACTAAACATGAGATGTTGCAGAGAATTGAAGAAGAGATGGGAAAGCTTGTTGGGATGGATGACATAAAAAAGATAATTAAAGAAATTTATGCTTGGATTTATGTAAATAAAAAAAGACAAGAGATGGGGTTGAAATCTGAGAAGCAAGTGCTTCATATGTTGTTTAAAGGGAATCCGGGTACTGGGAAGACAACTGTCGCTAGAATGATAGGGAAATTGTTGTTTGAGATGAATATTTTATCAAAAGGGCATTTAGTTGAAGCTGAACGTGCTGACCTCGTAGGGGAGTATATCGGTCATACAGCGCAAAAGACAAGAGATTTAATAAAAAAGGCTATGGGAGGTATTTTGTTTATTGATGAGGCGTATTCTTTAGCGCGTGGGGGAGAGAAAGATTTTGGAAAGGAAGCCATTGATACACTTGTGAAGCATATGGAAGATAAGCAACACGGTTTTGTATTAATTTTGGCTGGGTATTCAAGAGAGATGAATCATTTTCTTTCGTTGAATCCAGGGTTACAATCTCGCTTTCCATTTATTATTGAATTCGCAGATTACTCAGTAAATCAGTTGTTGGAAATTGGGAAGAGAATGTATGAAGAGCGTGAATATCAGTTATCTAAAGAGGCGGAGTGGAAATTTCGAGATCATTTACATGCAGTAAAGTATTCGTCGCAAATTACATCGTTTAGTAATGGACGATACGTACGGAATATTGTTGAAAAATCAATTCGAACACAAGCTATGCGATTGTTACAAGAAGATACGTATGATAAATATGATTTAATTGGGATATCAAGTATTGATTTGATGCTTGAAGAGGAGACGCACAGTACGTAAGCTGTGCGTCTGTTTTTTTGTACATAACTTCGTTTACTCTTTTTTTGCTTTTTCTTGGTAAGCTTTATGAAAGCGTTCCATTTTATCGCTCTTTTCATGTGCTGAATTTGGATCGTGTCCAAATTGGTTTACGGAGCTTTTTTGAGCTCCTTTATTAACATGGTTTGTCATTTGTATTCACCTCGCTTTAAAAATTAGTATAAACATTATGCAAAGAAAAACTCGTTAGAAAAGAAAAACCTCTTTACGATATGTAAAGAGGTTAGATTGCTATTTATGCATTGAACGTTCGTTTGTATCGATGCGTCTATGCGGTAAATGCCATTTGTAATGAATAGAAACCATGCGGAAGCAAACAATTAAAATGAATAAGGTGTATAGAGCCCAATCGCTAACGATAATTTGAGCTCCAATTAAAAAACCTGCTAAAATCGTCCAAAATGCATATACTTCAGCTCGAAGGACGAGAGGTTTTCTGCGGGCTAAAAGGTCACGAATAATACCGCCGCCAATGCCGGTTAAAACAGCGGCTACGATTGTAGCGCTAATTGGTAAATTTAGTTTTTGTGCATATAGTGCTCCTTGTACGGCAAATGCTGATAAGCCGATGGCATCCGTGATGTTTTCCCACTTTTTCCAATGTCTAATCAATTTATTTGGAAAAAGAAAAATAATCGTCATTGATAATAGTGCGATTTGGAATAACATGTCTTGTTGCCAAAACGCGACGATTGGATAACCGATTAATAAATTACGAAGGGCACCTCCCCCAAATGCGGTTGCCATTCCTAAAATATACACCCCGAAAATATCATAATCTTCTTCCATTGCAACAATGGCTCCGCTTAGTGCGAAGGCGATTGTGCCTATGATGCTAAAAATCTCCCATGCCATGAATTTTCTCCCCCGCTAACTAGATGAAATGTGCTTCCTCTGCTATTATATTAGAAGGTTTAAATTTCGAAAAGGATGAGTGAACATATTTGATGGAAGAAAAAGAAAAAGTCATATTAGTTGGCTGTCAATTGTCGCAAGATGATGATGAAAAATTCATGCATTCCATGAAAGAGCTTGCATCGTTAGCGAAGACTGCGCGAGCAGAAGTGTTAGTGTCCACGACGCAAAAACGCCCGAAGTTTCATCCGGCGACTTATATAGGAAAAGGTAAACTAGAAGAGCTTACGATGTTAACTGAAGAATTAGAGCCAGCTGTTATTATATTTAATAACGAGTTAACGCCGAGCCAAATTCGGAATTTATCTTCAGTATTAGATGCAAGAGTGATTGACCGAACGCAGTTAATACTAGACATTTTTGCGCAACGTGCGAAATCGAGAGAGGGTAAGCTTCAAGTAGAATTAGCTCAGTTGCAATATACAATGCCGCGCCTTATGGGGCAAGGTCTATCTTTATCACGTCTTGGTGGTGGAATTGGTACAAGGGGACCGGGAGAGACAAAGCTTGAAACGGACCGTCGTCATATTCGATCACGTATTGATGAAATAAAGAAACAACTTGCGGTTGTTGTGGAGCACCGAAAAAGATATCGTGAGAGAAGAAAAGATAATAAAGTATTTCAAGTTTCATTAATTGGATATACAAATGCAGGGAAATCTACGTTGTTTAATAGATTAACGGAAGCGGATACGTTTGAAGAAAACTTATTGTTTGCAACGTTAGATCCGACAACAAGGAAGATGCCGTTACCTTCTGGTTATACAGTGTTATTGACTGATACGGTTGGCTTTATACAAGATTTACCTACGTCGTTAATTGCTGCTTTTCGATCTACGTTAGAAGAAGCTGGTGAAGCGGATGTTATTTTACATGTTGTTGATTCGGCAGACCCTAATTATGTAGGGCATGAGCAAACGGTAAAACAACTTTTGTCAGATCTTGAAATTAATCATATTCCTATTATTACGTTATATAATAAAAAAGATAAATTGCATCAAAATTTTATTCCATTTCCAAAAAGTGATTTCTTAATGACTAGTGTTTTTGAAGAAAATGATTTATTACGTATTAAAGAAGCGATAGAAACGAAAATGAAGGAAGAAATGGTTGTTTATCAAGTGAAACTCCCGCCTAGTGAAGGTAGGTTGTTAACACTTTTAAAAACGGAAACGTTGCTAACAAAAATGGAGTTTTTAGAAGAAGAATTTGTGTACGATTGTACAGGGTATATCTTTGCTCATTCATCGCTTAATGGGCAATTAAAGAGATTTTTAGTGGAAGAAGGAGAAAATAATAATGTTTGATCGTTTGAAAAATGGAGAAATAATTGCTCCAATCGTAAAAGAAGTAGAAAGTCAAGTTACAGAAGTGCATAAACGTGTGGATGAAGTAATTGAAAGTAACCAATTTCGTGTATTAGAAAGTTTTCGTGGACATAAAATTAGCGATTCGCATTTTATTCCGACGACAGGTTATGGCTATGATGATATTGGTCGTGACACGTTAGAGAAAGTGTATGCTGATGTATTTGGAGCAGAAGCTGGTCTTGTTCGTCCACAAATAATATCGGGTACTCACGCAATTTCAACAGCTTTATTTGGTATTTTACGTCCGGGAGATGAGTTGTTATACATAACGGGAAAACCATATGATACGCTAGAAGAAATCGTTGGTGTGCGTGGAAAAGGTGTAGGTTCTTTTAAGGAATATAATATTGGGTATAACGCAGTTCCGCTAACTGAAGAGGGCTTTGTGGACTTTGAAGCTGTTGCAGCTGCAATCCATAGTAATACGAAGATGATTGGCATTCAGCGTTCAAAAGGGTATGCTACTCGTCCGTCGTTTACCGTTTCTCAAATTAAAGAGATGATTGCGTTTGTTAAAGAGATTAAACCTGATGTTGTTGTATTTGTAGATAACTGTTATGGCGAGTTTATTGAAGAGCAAGAGCCGTGTCATGTTGGTGCAGATTTAATGGCGGGTTCTCTTATTAAAAACCCGGGTGGAGGAATTGTTAAAACTGGTGGTTATATTGTTGGTAAAGAACAGTATGTTGAAGCATGTGCATATCGTCTAACATCTCCGGGGATCGGTGCGGAAGCAGGGGCATCTTTATACAGTCTGCAAGAAATGTATCAAGGTTTCTTCTTAGCGCCGCATGTTGCTGGTCAAGCACTGAAAGGTGCGATTTTTACAGCTGCATTTTTAGAAAAGTTAGGAATGAATACATCACCAGCGTGGAATGCATCAAGAACGGATTTAATTCAATCTGTTCAATTTGATGATAAAGATCGTATGATTGCGTTCTGTCAAGCGATTCAATATGCATCTCCAATTAATTCTCATTTTACGCCATATGCAAACTATATGCCAGGTTATGAAGATGATGTAATTATGGCTGCTGGGACGTTTATTCAAGGTGCAAGTATCGAATTGTCGGCTGATGGCCCGATTCGTCCGCCTTATGTTGCTTACGTACAAGGTGGATTAACTTATTCGCATGTAAAGATTGCGATTTGTTCTGCGATTGATGCGTTAATTGAAAAGAATCTATTAACAATTTCTTAAAGGGAAGCTGTCGATTTCGACAGCTTTTTTTCATATGAAAGTAATGATTTGTGCCATTAGAAAAAAGAATGAAAAAAATTATAAAAAAATCATGTAAGAAAAGCTTACATCTATTGACACTAAACATAACATGATATAAAATGAGAAGCAGTTAAGGCGAAGGAGGAACTGAAACGATGAAAGAAGATAGACGTTCTGCCCCGCTGTTTCCTATTGGTATAGTAATGGATTTAACACAATTGTCTGCACGTCAAATTCGCTACTATGAAGAGCATAATCTTGTTTCTCCAACCCGTACAAAGGGGAATCGTAGATTATTTTCATTTAACGATGTAGATAAGTTGTTAGAGATTAAAGATTTATTAGATCAAGGCTTAAATATGGCTGGTATTAAGCAAGTGTTACTAATGAAAGAAAATCAAACAGAAGCAGTGAAAGTAAAAGAAGAAACGAAAGAAATTTCAAAAACTGAGCTTCGCAAAATACTTCGAGATGAACTACAACATACAGGTAGATTTAATCGGACTTCGTTGCGACAAGGTGATATTTCAAGGTTTTTTCACTAAAGATAACTGATTCTGAAGGTGTTTAGAGGGACTAAGGAGGAATTTATAATGGCTAGGTACACAAAAGAAGATATTTTCCGTTTGGCGAAAGAAGAGAATGTAAAGTATATCCGCTTACAATTTACAGACCTTTTAGGAGTAATTAAAAACGTAGAAATTCCAGTGAGCCAATTAACAAAAGCTCTTGATAACAAAATGATGTTTGATGGATCTTCTATTGAAGGTTTCGTACGTATTGAAGAATCTGATATGTATTTATATCCGGACTTAGATACTTGGGTAATTTTCCCTTGGACAGCTGAAAAAGGTAAAGTAGCTCGATTAATCTGTGATATTTACAATGCAGATGGTACTCCATTTGAAGGAGATCCGCGTAACAATTTAAAACGTGTATTAAAAGAAATGGAAGCTTTAGGATTCTCAGATTTCAATCTTGGACCAGAGCCAGAATTCTTCCTATTTAAAGTAGATGAAAAAGGAAATCCAACATTAGAATTAAACGATAACGGTGGATACTTCGACCTTGCGCCGATGGATCTAGGGGAAAACTGTCGTCGTGATATCGTTCTTGAACTTGAAGAGATGGGATTTGAAATTGAAGCGTCTCACCATGAGGTTGCTCCAGGGCAACATGAAATTGACTTTAAATATGCAAATGCAATTCGCTCATGTGATGACATTCAAACATTCAAACTTGTTGTAAAAACAATTGCTCGTAAGCATGGTTTACATGCAACATTTATGCCGAAACCATTATACGGTGTAAACGGTTCAGGTATGCACTGTAACTTATCATTATTTAAAAATGGTGAGAACGTATTCTTCGATCAAAATGGTGAATTACAATTAAGTGATGATGCTCGTCACTTCATCGCAGGTATTTTAAAACATGCACCAGCATTTACAGCGGTAGCAAACCCAACTGTAAACTCTTACAAACGTTTAGTACCTGGATATGAAGCTCCATGTTACGTAGCATGGTCTGCACAAAACCGTAGTCCATTAGTACGTATTCCTGCATCTCGTGGTATTAGTACACGCGTAGAAGTACGTAGTGTTGACCCAGCTGCAAACCCATATTTAGTAATGGCAACATTATTAGCTGCAGGTCTTGACGGAATTAAAAATAAATTAACTCCACCAGCTGCAGTAGACCGTAACATCTACGTAATGACAAAAGAAGAGCGCGAAGAAGCAGGTATCGCTGATTTACCAGCAACATTAGCGCAAGCATTAGTTACATTACAATCTAATGAAGTAGTATGTGGTGCACTAGGAGATCACTTACTTGAGCACTTCATCGAAGCGAAAGAAATTGAGTGGGATATTTTCCGCACGCAAGTTCACCAATGGGAACGCGATCAATACATGTCTCTATACTAAGAGAAAGAGAAGCCTTGATACTACGGTATCAGGGCTTTTTCGTCATTTATCTACAGTAAATTGTAGCGAATGCTTCCAAAAGGGCTTGATACTCTTATTGGAGATCGTGGAGTGAGGCTTTCAGGTGGTGAACGCCAACGACTTGTACTAGCTCGAGCGATTTTAAGGCAACCGTCCATTTTAGTATTAGATGAAGCTACGAGTGCGTTAGATACTGAAAATGAAGTGAAAATCCAATCAGCATTAGAAAGATTGAAAGGAACGATGACTATTATTGTTATTGTTTTAGGAAAAGGTGAAATTGCCCCAAAAGGTGAGTTTCGGAATTTATTGGGCTCACAAATGGAAGTTGGTTCTTAGAGGAGAAAAAGTGAATGAGGTCTTGTATTAATGTAATTAGAATTGAATGAAAGCCCGAATAATGGTCAGTTACAACAGGATCTTATTAGGGCTTTCATTTGTGTGTTTTTTATATTTAGGGAATAAATATAATTAAGTACCTTGCAATGAACAGTACTAAGTGGTATATTATGGATAAAGTGGGTACCGTGTATTAAACAGTACTAAAATAAGAAAGGAGGATTGTCCTTGAACGTTCAGTTTAAAAAAGGTGTGTTAGAACTGTGTGTATTGGCACTTGTAAAACGTAAAGATTGTTATGGCTATGAACTAGTTCAACAAATCTCTAATAAGTTTTTAATATCAGAAGGATCAGTATATCCGTTATTGCGTCGTTTAACGAAAGAGGGATATTTTCAAACATATTTAAAAGAGTCTACGGAAGGGCCGCCTCGTAAATATTATCAACTAACTGAGCAAGGTGAAACGCAACTTCATTTATTAGTAACAGAGTGGCGTGATTTTGCGAAAGGTGTACGAGAAATTATTGAAGGGGTGAATTGGGATGAATAAAGAACAGTTCCTTCGGGAATTATCGAATCAGCTTAGAAAGTTACCGGAAGAAGAGAGGAAAGACATTTTATTTGATTATGAAGAGCACTTTCAGTTTGGGGTAGAAGAGGGGAAAACTGAATCGGAAATAATAAAAGGACTTGGTTCTCCGAAAGTGATTGCAAAGGAATTACTTGCGATGTATCGCTTTGATGAAATGAAAAAAGATCCATCGACTTCAAATGTGACAAGAGCTGTCATGGCGGCGATTGGACTTAGTTTGTTTAACTTTATTATTGTGTTAGGCCCATTAATTGCAATTATTGCTACTATATTTTCTCTTTGGGTTGCGGGGATTTCTAGTGTAGTGACACTATTTTTCGTTATTCTAAAAGTGTTTATGGGCACTTTTTTATGGATTGATTTATTCGTTAGTATCACGTTTGTTGGAGTTGGTTTGTTGTTATGTATTGTAGCTTTTTATAGTACGAAGTGGTTTAAAAGATTATGCGTACGATATGTAATATGGAACTTCAAAATGATAAAAGGGGAGTAAATGATGAAAAAACTATTATTAGTAGCTATCGCTTGTATCATTATTGGAGTAATAGGGATTTCACAAACATATGAAAAAGCAGTACAAACTGCAGAAAAAGGAAATAAAGAAGACGTAATTAAAAATGAAACGCTAAAAAATGTAGAAGTTAAGTTAGATGCAGGAGATATTGTTGTCCAAAAATCCCCTGATTCCTCTTTTTATGTAAAGCAATCAGGAGATTTACGTAAACAGAAGATTCGTATAGCTGAGGATGGTGATACATTAAAGATTCAAGGAGAAATAGAGAAAGGTGTTTCATTTGATTTCTCATTTTTTACTTTCAATTTTCAAACGCCTACATTGACTATATTTATACCTGAACGTTCTTATCAAGAGATAAAAGTAAATTCAGCCGCTGGACAAATAGAAATAAGTGATGTGAAAAGTGACCGCGTAAGTGTTGGAACACTCGCTGGAGAAGTGGATTTGAAACATATAACAGCTAAGAATGTGGATGCATCTTCAAAAGCTGGTAGCGTGAATATTAAAAAAGTAATAGGGAAAGTAACAGCAAAAACGGCTAGTGGTGATGTGGATGTTATTGATCATGATTCTAAATATGATCTAGAGGCAAGCTCAACTGCTGGTGATGTAGATATTACTTTATTGGAAAAACCGAAAGACGCAGTTATAACCGGGCGAAGCACTGCTGGTGACGTGACAATTTTTAATGAGGAAAATAAAAATATAACAATTGGTAATGGAAGTACAAAGATTAGTGGGAAAACTTCTGCTGGAGATGTTACAATTGAAGCTCGTAAATAAGGAATAGAATGAACGGAAATCTATCAAAATACAAAAAGAAGATAATCACTTATATAAATAAGGTAATTATCTTCTTTTTATTATTTTTAGTGTAAATCGCGATATACGCCAATTACTTTTCCAATAACTGACACTTGTTTTAAAATGATAGGTTCTAATGAAGAGTTTTCCGGTTGTAGACGGAAATGATCTTTTTCTTTATAGAAACGTTTAACAGTTGCTTCATTGTCTTCGGTTAAGGCAACTACAATTTCACCATTGTATGCAGACTGTTGTTGGCGAACAACGACTAAATCACCATCAAAGATACCAGCTTCAATCATACTATCTCCAGAAATTCGTAACATAAACACTTGATCTGCTCCGGCAACAATGCTAGCTGGAAGTGGGAAGTGCTCTTCTACACTTTCGACTGCTGTAATCGGTAAACCAGCAGTAACTTTTCCGACGATTGGAACTTGAATAACAGATTGTGTTTCTGTTTCCATTCGGTTGTCACCTAAAATTTCAATTGCTCGTGGTTTTGTTGGGTCGCGTCGAATATATCCTTTTTCTTCTAGTCGTGATAAATGTCCGTGCACTGTAGAACTAGAAGCGAGGCCGACTGCTTGACCGATTTCACGTACGGAAGGTGGATATCCTTTTTCTTGTACTTTTAGCTTAATAAAGTCGAGAATGTCTTGCTGGCGTTTCGTTAACTTTTCCATGTTTTCTAACACCTCGTTTTCTTTCATTTTTCTTATTAATAAGTATAACATGTGAAAAAACATTCTACAAACATAAGTTCGAACGAAAGGCGGATTTATGATACACTAGAGGGAAAATATAGTGAGAAAGAGGGGTTCGAAATGAATGCAATTATTTATGCACGTGTGAGCACAACAAAAGAAGCGCAGGAAACATCATTAATGCGTCAAAAAGATGAATTATTGCATTTAGCTGAGCGCTATCAAATGAATGTTATAAAGGTAATTGAAGAGCAGGCTAGCGGTTATACAATTGAACGTGATGGCATATTAGAAGTGCTAGATACAATTCGAGATGCACAAGTTGATGTGCTTCTTATACAAGATGAAACGCGTCTTGGTAGGGGGAATGCGAAGATTGCGTTAATGCATTGTTTACATAAAGAGGAAATAAAAGTTTATACGCACACGCATAGTGGTGAATTACAGCTTTCGGATTCTGACTCGATGGTGTTAGATATAATTGGGATTGTTGAAGAGTACCAAAGAAAGATCCATAATTTGAAAATTAAACGTGGTATGCAAAGAGCAGTGGAGAAAGGATTTCGTCCAGAGAATAATTTGAAAAATCGTCATTTAAGCGTAGGACGTGAGAAAAAAGAAGTGCCTATTGAAGAAATTGTACGTTTGCGTAGGAGTGAATTAACTTTCGAAGAGATTGCAGCAACACTTCGTGGTTTTGGTCATGATGTTTCAAAAGCAACTGTACATCGAAGATATGTAGAATATACAAAGCAATTGCTTGATAAAGAAGACTAACTATTGTATGATAATAATCAGTTTTGAGTAGAAGGGGGATTCGAGATGCTAAGTCACGAACTCATTGAACGCATTAACTTCTTAGCGAAAAAAGCGAAAGCTGAAGGCTTAACTGAAGAAGAACAACGTGAGCGCCAATCGCTACGTGAACAATATTTAAAAGGATTTCGTCAAAATATGTTAAACGAATTAAAAGGAATCAAAGTCGTTAACGAAGAAGGCACTGATGTTACACCGACGAAATTAAAAGCTTTAAAAAAGCAAGATAATGCAAAATTAAATTAAAAGATGGGCGTAGCCCATCTTTTTTTGATATTAATAGACAGATTCGCTATTTAATAACTTTCCAGTTATAATTTGTTGTTGCTTCTATCGTTTTATACTTCAATATATAGTTAGCAATAAGTTCAGACATATCTATTGGTATGTCTTTTATAATGGGCTTATTTTGATACATAAGGAAGTTTCCGCCCCCACTTGCACGATAATTATTCATAACGACATCGTATTCTTGCTTCATGTTGATTGGAAGTCCATCATATTCTAAAAAAGTAACTCTTTCGCCAATTGGTTTTGAAATGTTTAATACGTATGAAATTCCTTCCCACATATCGTAATTATAGTGCTGCGGTTTCGGTTCTATGTATGTAGGATTTACAATGATGTTTCCGCCCCCTTGTAATGTGAAATAGGCAGCAGAGAGTTCGAGAGCTTCTTTTATATCTGCTCCAGTCACTCGAATAACTTTTAATGTATTTGGATAAATATAATTTGAAACGATGTCACGCATTGTGACATGTTTTGGAAAACCCGGAGATTCATTGTGAAACAAACTTGTGCAAGAAATAGCAACTTCTGCTACATCCATCTGTATTTTATTAATAAATTCAATAAAGGGGTGGTCTTGTAGACGTGTTTGCAGAGCATCAGAAATTTGCATATCTCCATTGATAACCCCAATGGGCTGATCAAGCCACTTTTGTGTTTTATCCTCGTAATCACATACAACAGAAAGGATAGCTTTATCTTCCTGAATCCCTTGTACAGACAATATTTCTGAATGACATTCTGTCGTAATCCATTCATTATTATTTCTTTCAAATGTCACTTTCACTTTTCCTAATGAGTGCCCATTACAGCCGACTTGTAAAATTGTAACACCATTCACTTTTGTGTTTGTAATCGTTCGGTGTTGATGACCTGTTAGTAAAATATCTATATCGTCAATTTCATGACACATTGCATAGCCTTGATTTTCACCTGTTAAAGCTTCAGTAGGTTCTCCAGTTTGTAAATCGCGTTCAAATCCTCCATGGTAGGCAACGACGAGTAAGTCGGGTTTTTCGTTTTCACGGATGTAAGAAACCCACTTTTTTGTTGTTTCTAGTGCATCTTCAAATAATAAATCTTCAATATGATGAGGTTGCTCCCAATTTGGGATGTAATGCGTTGTTGCCCCTAAAATAGCAATTTTTATATTCGGCTCAATTTGCTTTATGATATATGGTTTTCCAAAATACGGTTTCTTTCTGTTTTTATCTAAAATATTGGCTGATAAATAGGGGATATTGGCAGTTGAAATAGCATTGTTTAATATGTCCATCCCGTAATTAAATTCATGATTTCCGATAATTGCAGCATCATAATCTAGATAATTGGCTAATAAGGCCATTGGGTTCTCTTTATCTTTTTCATAAGTAGCATAATGATAAGTAAAAGGAGTTCCTTGGATGAAATCACCGTTATCAATTAAAATCACATGTTCATTTGTAGAACGCTCTTTTTTAATGAGTGTGGAAATTTTGGATAGTCCCACGTCTGCTGGTAAGTTATTTTGATAGTGAATTGGATAAACATTACCGTGTATATCGCTCGTTAATAAGATGTTAATAGTTACAAATCGATTTTGATCCAACATAATCCACCTTTTCTATTGTTATCTTACGATTAATCATATCAGATATGTGAAATGAAGTTTGATTGGAATGTTTAGAATGTGTAAAGATTCTGTAAATAAATAATTGTATGGGAAAATATGTGATATATTTCTACGTGTTTACAAAAAGTGAATTTATAACAAGGAAAATGGAGGCTTTAACATGTTGAAAAAAGTTTTTGCAATGGGTACATCGGTTGTATTAGCGGCGGGATTATTAAGTGGTTGTGGGGCGAAGGAATCAAGTGCAAATAAAAGTAAAGATACGAAAAAAGGCTATGTACCAAAGACTTTAAATGTTCAATTTGTTCCATCGCAAAATGCTGATACGTTAGAAGCAAAAGCAAAACCACTAGAAAAACTGTTAAGTGATAAGCTGAATATCCCTGTAAAAGTTAGTATTTCAACGAATTACAATACGATTGTAGAAGCGATGGCATCAAAACAAGTAGATGTAGGTTTCTTGCCTCCAACGGCATATGTATTAGCGCATGAAAAAAAGGCCGCAAATGTAATTTTACAAGCACAACGATTTGGAGTAGATGATGCAACAGGAGCTCCAACAAAAGACTTGGTAGATTATTATAAGTCTGAGTTTGTTGTAAAGAAAGATTCTAACATTAATAGTGTGAAAGATTTAAAAGGTAAAAAAATCGGGTATCAAGATGTAACATCTTCAGCAGGATATGTGTGGCCTGCAGCTGTATTGCTGAAAGAAGGGATAGATCCATTAAAAGATGTGAAACCTGTTACATTAAAAGGTCATGATCAATCTATTATCGCTCTATTGAATGGGGATGTAGATGCTGCGGTTGTATTCCAAGATGCTCGTAATATTGTAAAAAAAGACTATCCTAATGTGTTTGATCAAACAAAAATTGTGAACTTCACAGAAAAGATTCCTAACGATACCATTTCTGTACGCTCCGACTTAGATGCTGGATGGAGTAAAAAATTACAAGACGCATTTATCGAAATTGGAAAGAGTGAAGAGGGACAAAAAATTATTAAAGAAGTATATTCGCATGAAGGATATATTAGATCTGATGATAGTAAATTTGATATCGTTCGTGATTATGGAAAGAAAGTAAAAACGCAATAATACATACGGATATTTTACAGGTTCAGTGAAAATGGCGACTAACTGGAATTGTGTGTGTTTTCAGTTAGTGGGCCGTTTTTCGATTTTTATTATTAAGTAGAAAGTAGGTAAAAGGCGTGATTGAGTTTCGAAATGTTTCCAAAGTTTATCCGAACGGTACAAAAGGATTGAATAATATTAATATGGAAATTCAAAAAGGCGAGTTTGTCGTTATGGTAGGGTTATCTGGGGCTGGAAAATCAACACTTCTCAGATCGATTAATCGACTTCATGAAATTACAGGTGGAGAAATTATTATTGATGGAGAATCTATTACTGTTGCGAAAGGAAAAGAGTTACGACGTATGCGACGAGACATTGGTATGATTTTTCAAAGTTTCAACCTTGTGAAGAGATCTACTGTTTTAAAAAATGTATTAGCTGGACGTGTTGGTTATCATTCTACATTACGTACAACGCTCGGGCTGTTTCCTAAAGAAGATGTAGAGCTTGCTTTTCAAGCTTTAGGACGAGTGAATATCTTAGAGAAAGCATATGCGCGGGCTGATGAGTTATCAGGAGGACAACAGCAACGTGTATCAATTGCAAGGGCACTTGCGCAAGAGGCGAAAATTATTTTAGCTGATGAGCCAGTTGCTTCTTTAGATCCGCTTACTACGAAGCAGGTAATGGATGATTTAAAGAAAATTAATCAAGATTTTGGAATTACAATGATTGTAAACTTACATTCTATTGATTTGGCTAGAGAGTATGCGACGCGCATTATCGGGTTACATGCAGGTGAAATTGTATTTAATGGACCTGTAGTAGAGGCAACGGATGAAAAATTTGCTGAGATTTATGGGAACTCCATTCAGAACAGTGAATTGTTAGAGGTGGCAGTCAAATGAATGATGTGACTATATATTCGAAAACGATACCGAAACCCCCTAGTAAACTGAAGCATATGTTAACTGCTGCTATTATCATTTTATTATTGTGGAGTAGCAGTGTACAGGTAGATGCATCATTTTCGAAACTTGTAACGGGCTTTCCGAATATGATGGATTTACTGAAGGAGATGGTACCTCCAGATTGGGGCTATTTTCAGGTAATTACAACGGCGATATTAGACACAATTCGTATGGCTATTATTGGAACGACTTTAGGTGCCATTTTAGCTATTCCACTTGCATTATTCGCGGCGAGTAATGTGTTTTCAAATATGGCTTTATATGGTCCAGCTCGATTCGTTTTAAATTTAATTCGAACGATACCAGATTTATTATTAGCAGCTATTTTTGTAGCGATTTTTGGAATTGGACCACTTCCAGGTATTTTGGCGCTTACTTTTTTCTCTATTGGGCTTGTAGCGAAGTTATTATATGAATCAATCGAATCGATTGATCCAGGTCCATTAGAAGCAATGACTGCTGTAGGAGCAAATAAGGTGCAGTGGATTGTATATGCAGTAATCCCACAGGTGAAGGCACACTTCGTTTCTTATGTTCTGTATACATTTGAGGTGAATGTACGTGCAGCCGCTGTTTTAGGGTTAGTTGGAGCAGGCGGAATTGGATTATATTATGATCGAACGCTTGGGTTTTTACAATATCAACAAACTGCTTCTATTATTATTTATACACTCGTTGTTGTATTGGGAATTGATTATATAAGTACATTGTTACGGGAGAAATTATGATGAGTGAACCGAAGATGGTGGTACCGAAACCAAGGAAACCGCGTTTATATCGTTGGATTATTTTTATTGCACTTGCAGTTCTCTATATATGGGCATTTTCCGGAGTACCGCTAGAAGGAATAAAGGATACAGCTGGCGAAATTACAAAAGCGATCATGACAGGGGTGTTACATCCAGATTGGTCGTACGTGTCATTACCGGATGGCGAAGACTTATTGCATGGTTTAATTGATACGTTAGCAATCGCAATATTAGGTACATTTATATCAGCATTTTTATCTGTCCCATTTGCATTTTGGGCAGCAACAAATATGAGTACGGGAAAAGTGACTTCTGGAACAGGGAAATTTGTACTAAGTTTTATTCGTACATTTCCGGAGTTAGTAATGGCACTATTATTTATAAAGGCTGTTGGTCCAGGCTCTTTTGCGGGTGTATTAGCTTTAGGACTGCATTCTATTGGAATGTTAGGGAAACTGTATTCGGAAGGGATCGAAAATATAGATAAAGGGCCGACGGAAGCGTTGATTGCAACAGGAGCGAATCGTTTTCAAATACTTTGGCATGCAGTATTGCCACAAGTATTACCGGATTTCTTGTCATATACGTTATATAGGTTTGAAATTAATGTACGCTCCGCTTCAATTTTAGGAGTTATTGGAGCAGGCGGAATTGGTACACCCTTAATTTTTGCACTAAGCTCACGAAATTGGTCACGTGTAGGTATTATTTTACTAGGTATTATTTTGATGGTAATTATTATTGATTTTATTTCGAGTTCGATCCGAAAGAGAATCGTATAAGTGTTTT
Organism: Bacillus cereus group sp. MYBK30-2; assembly: GCF_051915945.1. NCBI lineage: Bacteria > Bacillati > Bacillota > Bacilli > Caryophanales > Bacillaceae > Bacillus > Bacillus cereus group sp. MYBK30-2. The sequence goes on along the minus strand of NZ_JBQAFR010000002.1, from coordinate 374,780 downwards.
TTGAAGCACCCACACAAGGTGCTTTTTTGTATAATAAGAAAAGTAATTTGGATAGTATTTAATAACACGGGTATATTTCACATTTGTGAATTTAGTGTTTTGTATAAAAATACAGATAATTCCCTTTCTTTCTAAAATAAAAATAATGAAAAAGTATGTCATATTGAATGCCCATACATTGCCGGAATCATTGATTTTTTTATAAAAAATCAAAAAAACATCAACATATTTGTCGATACATGTTGTATAATCTTGCGTGGGAAGCTATCATATAAATGTATAAAACGTTTACTAATATAAGCGAAGGGAAGAATAGCATGTCACATTCAATCGAACAACTTTCTATCAACACGATTCGCACATTATCCATTGATGCGATTGAAAAAGCAAACTCTGGTCACCCAGGAATGCCAATGGGTGCAGCACCAATGGCTTATACATTATGGACTCAATTTATGAAACACAATCCAAATAACCCAACGTGGTTTAACCGTGATCGTTTCGTATTATCTGCAGGTCATGGTTCAATGTTATTATACAGCCTACTTCACCTATCTGGTTACGATGTAACGATGGATGATTTAAAGAACTTCCGTCAATGGGGAAGCAAAACTCCAGGACATCCTGAGTATGGTCACACAGCAGGTGTAGACGCAACAACTGGTCCACTTGGACAAGGTATTGCAACTGCTGTTGGTATGGCGATGGCTGAAAGACATTTAGCAGCAAAATATAACCGTGATGCGTACAATGTAGTTGATCATTTTACGTACGCTATTTGCGGTGACGGCGATTTAATGGAAGGCGTTTCTGCTGAAGCATCTTCATTAGCTGCACACTTAGGATTAGGTCGTCTTGTAGTGTTATACGATTCTAATGACATTTCTTTAGATGGCGATTTAAATCGTTCATTCTCTGAAAGTGTAGAAGATCGTTACAAAGCATACGGTTGGCAAGTAATCCGTGTTGAGGATGGAAACGATATTGAAGCAATCGCAAAAGCAATTGAAGAAGCGAAAGCTGACGAAAAACGCCCAACGCTAATTGAAGTAAGAACGACAATTGGTTTCGGTTCTCCAAACAAATCAGGAAAATCAGCTTCACACGGTTCTCCACTTGGTGTAGACGAAACAAAATTAACGAAAGAAGCATATGCTTGGACTGCTGAACAAGATTTCCATGTATCAGAAGAAGTATATGACAACTTCCGTAAAACAGTACAAGATGTTGGTGAAACTGCACAAGCTGAGTGGAACACAATGTTAGGGGAATATGCACAAGCATATCCAGAATTAGCAAACGAGTTCCAAGCAGCAATGAATGGTCTTCTTCCAGAAGGTTGGGAGCAAAACTTACCAACTTATGAATTAGGATCAAAAGCAGCAACACGTAATTCTTCAGGTGCTGTAATTAATGCTATTGCAGAGTCTGTACCATCATTCTTCGGTGGATCTGCTGACCTTGCTGGTTCTAACAAAACATACATGAATAACGAAAAAGACTTCACAAGAGCTGATTACAGCGGTAAAAACATTTGGTATGGTGTTCGTGAGTTTGCGATGGGTGCAGCAATGAACGGTATTGCACTACATGGCGGTTTAAAAACTTACGGTGGTACGTTCTTCGTATTCTCTGACTACTTACGTCCAGCAATTCGCCTTGCAGCATTAATGCAATTGCCTGTAACGTATGTATTCACACATGACAGTATTGCTGTTGGTGAAGATGGTCCAACACATGAACCAATCGAACAATTAGCAGCACTTCGTGCAATGCCAAATGTTTCTGTTATTCGTCCAGCTGACGGTAACGAATCTGTTGCAGCTTGGAGATTAGCTCTAGAATCTACAAAAACACCAACTGCATTAGTGTTAACTCGTCAAGATCTTCCAACATTAGAAGGCGCAAAAGACGATACTTATGAAAAAGTGGCAAAAGGTGCATATGTAGTTTCTGCAAGTAAGAAAGAAACTGCTGATGTAATCTTAATTGCAACTGGATCTGAAGTAAGCTTAGCAATCGAAGCGCAAAAAGCTCTAGCAGCAGACGGCGTTGATGCAGCTGTTGTTAGTATGCCATCTATGGATCGCTTTGAAGCTCAAACTGCTGAGTACAAAGAATCTGTATTACCAAAAGCAGTAACGAAACGTTTCGCAATTGAAATGGGTGCTACAATCGGATGGCACCGTTACGTAGGTCTTGATGGAGATGTACTAGGTATCGATACATTCGGTGCTTCTGCTCCTGGTGAGAAGATTATGGAAGAGTATGGATTTACTGTAGAGAACGTTGTTCGTAAAGTAAAAGAAATGCTTTAATGATTTTAGAAAAATCTCTCCAGCATGGAGAGATTTTTCTATGTAATTGAGTTTTTTCGACAGAAAAAGTTTTTTCTCTCTCCATAGTCAGACAATCATTGCAAATTTTCTTTTATATAATGTAGGGAAAAGGTTGTCCAGATCGGGAGGGAAAAAATGAAAACGTATGAATTGTATTTAATTCAAGAGGATATTGCGAAAGCTTACTTTGGTCGTGAATATTTGTTTTTTGATTTATTTGCTCGATTTTCAGAATCTGGTTCCCTTTCGGAGAAAAAGGTGTTATATAAGCAAATGATGTATATAACAATGCCGTTACAAGTAATGAAAATTCATCATAAATTAGAACAAGCTTTGAGGGTTCTTGGTAAATATGATAGAACACAACATACGCATACGCTTTATACGGGAGCGGAATATGGCGAAATAATGGTGAAATCACAATATATTCGAATGAATACTTCTGGAAATGTATCCATGGAAACAACTTTCTTTGAGGTGCTTAGAAAGTGTGAGTTAACATTTTTAGCGATGGATTATGAGAATAAAAAGTATGGTTGGTTAAATCCTCTCAAACAAGTACGGACATATGTGTAAAAAATGTCGAATAGTATCTTGTCTTATTGAAATGGTTTTAGTACACTGTAAGGTAGACAACATGAAGGAGGAAAATATATGTCAATTTGGTTAGGTGTTCTAGTGGGCGTAGTAGCACTAGTAGCAGGCGTGGCGTTAGGATTTTTCATTGCCCGCAAATACATGATGAATTACTTACAAAAAAATCCACCAATTAACGAACAAATGTTAAAAATGATGATGATGCAAATGGGACAAAAACCTTCCCAAAAGAAAATCAATCAAATGATGAGCGCGATGAACAAGCAACAAACAAAATAAGCGCTAAAGGGCACTCTTACTGAGTGCCCTTTCCTTTTGGATTTTAAAAATGTTTAAAACTTTTAAAAATTCTGTATTTTTGTTAAACTGAAAACATCGCTCATTTTAAGGGAGGAGGATAAATATGAAAGTGTTTTTAAATTTATCTTGGTTTTTTAAACAAGAAAAACGAGCATACATAATCGGAATTATTATGTTATTTGGCGTCGCGCTTCTTGAACTTGTAGCACCCAAAGTACTAGGGATTGTAGTAGATGAAATTAATAATGGAACATTAACGTCTGAAAAATTGTTGAAATGGGTCATTCTGCTAGTAGTTGTAGGCATTACGATGTACATATTACGATACTTATGGCGAATTATGATATTTGGATCATCGTTAAAACTAGCCCGTCAATTACGAAAAAATTTATATGAACATTTTACAAAGATGAGCCCAACTTTCTATCAATCACGTCGTACGGGCGATTTAATGGCACATGCGACGAATGATATTCAGGCGATTCAGCAAACTGCTGGATCGGGTGTTTTAACACTTGTTGACTCATTGGCAGTTGGAGGATGTGTACTCGTAGCGATGGGGTTTACAATTAGCTGGAAGTTGACGTTATTAAGTTTAATTCCGATGCCAATTGTAGCGATTTCTACAAATTATTATGGAACTTTATTGCATAGAAGATTTCATAAAGCGCAGCAATCGTTTTCTGAAATCAATGATAAAGTACAAGAGAGTATGAGTGGGATGAAGGTAATTCGCTCGCTCGGACAAGAGAAAGAGGATTTACAAGCGTTTCGGAAGAAATCGGAAGATGTCGTACATAAAAATATCTTAGTCGCACGTATTGACTCGTTATTCGACCCAACGATTGCACTTATTGTCGGATTTTCGTTTTTAATCGCAGTTTGTTACGGATCACTATTAGTAGTACGGGACGAATTAACTATAGGGGAACTAGTAACATTTACAACATACTTAGGGACTCTTGTATGGCCAATGTTAGCCTTTGGGTGGTTGTTTAATATTATGGAGCGTGGACGCGCTTCGTATGATCGTGTGGAGAAAATACTTTCACAAACTTCAGATGTAGTGAATAGGGAAAATGCTATACATACTATAGCAAGTGGTGATGTTTCATTCGCTGTTGATTCGTTTTCTTATAAGAAAAATGAACTATTAAACTTAAAGGATATTTATTTTAACTTAAGAAAAGGTGAAACGTTAGGAATTGTAGGACGTACTGGTGCAGGGAAGACAACGTTGTTAAAATGTTTAATTCGTGAGTATGACCATTTTAATGGTGAATTAAAAGTTGGTGAGCGGGATATTCGAGATTTAACACTTCACGGTGTACGCTCTGCAATTTCATATGTGCCGCAAGATCATTTTTTATTTTCAGCGAGTATTGGGGAGAACATTGCGTTTGGAAAGGCCGATGCTACATATAAAGAAATTACCCGTGCTGCTGAGATTGCTTGTATTCATAATGATATTATTCAATTTCCAGAGGGATATGACACGGTAGTAGGTGAAAGAGGGGTTTCGCTATCAGGAGGCCAAAAACAGCGAATCTCCATTGCGCGTGCGTTATTAACGAATGCTGAAATTTTAATTTTAGATGATTGTTTATCGGCTGTAGATGCAAAAACAGAAGAAACGATTTTAACTGCATTGAAACGAGAAAGAGCAGAAAAAACGACGATTATTACTGCGCACCGTTTAAGTGCGATTCAGCATGCAAATCTTATTCTTGTTATTGATGAAGGTATGGTTGTGCAGCGAGGAACACATGAGCAACTAATGAAAGAAAATGGTTGGTATAGAGAAATGTACGAAAGCCAGCAGTTAGAGGCGTTAGTAGAGAAAGGAGGCGTATGATGGCTGAGAAAAAACGGAGCGATTTAAGGAGATTGCTTTCTTATATGAGGCCATATAAAGGGCTATTGTCACTAGCATTTATATTTCTAGTTGGTGCAACTGTAACTGAAATGATGGGTCCTTTTTTAATTAAACAATTTCTTGATGAACACTTAGTACCACGCAACTTTGAACAATCGGTACTTGTTACTCTATTTGTAGTGTATATTATTGCTCACTTACTAAAAGTATTATTTACTTATTTAGACCTATTGTACTTTCAAAATATCGCTTTTAAGATTGTCCAAGATATGCGAGTTGAAGTGTATGAACACGTTCAAAAGTTGTCATTAAGTTTCTTTGATCGTACGCCGATTGGTACGCTCGTATCTCGCATAACGAATGATACGGAAGCGATTAAGGATTTTTATGTTAGTGTACTATCAACATTCGTGAAAAATGTAGTCTTTTTAGTAGGGATTTTAGTAGCGATGTTTTTATTAGATGTAAAATTAGCGCTATTTTCTCTCATATTAATTCCAATTATGTTTGCGATTATGGTGCTGTATCGTCGGAAAAGTGCAGCTTTTTATTTAGAGGTACGTAATCAACTAAGTATATTAAACGCGAAGTTAAATGAGTCCATCCAGGGGATGAATATTGTTCAAGTATTCCGACAAGAAAAGCGGATGAGAAAAGAGTTTGAAGAAGTGAACAACAAGCATTATAGTGCTGGACGTCGTACATTAAAATTAGATGCATTACTTTTACGCCCAGCAACAGATCTTGTTCATATTGTAGCAATTGCGTTAGTTCTTGGGTTATTTGGAATCGACGCTTTAAAGAGTCCTGTTGAAGTAGGAGTTTTATATGCTTTCGTTAACTATATTCACCGTTTCTTCCAGCCCGTAAATGAGATGATGATGAAATTATCATTCTTCCAGCAAGCGCTCGTTTCATCATCGCGTGTATTTCATTTAATGGATGATAAAGATTTAGCTCCTGTTCAAATGGGGAGTGAAAATCCACGAGTAGATAAAGGAGAAATTCAATTTAAAGATGTTACCTTTTCATATGATGGGAAGCGTGACGTATTAAAAAATGTATCTTTTCACGTAAAGCCAGGGCAAACGGTTGCTTTCGTTGGACACACTGGTAGTGGTAAGAGTACAATTATGAATTTATTAATGAGGTTTTACAATATTAAATCAGGGAATATTGTAATAGATGGAGTGGATTTAGAGAAGTTTGGAGAACAAGAAATTCGGAAGAAAATTGGTCTTGTGTTACAAGATGCATTTTTATTTGCGGGAAATGTAAAGCAAAATATTCGTATGTATAATGAAGAAATTACGGATGAAGAGATAGAAAAAGCAGCACGATTTGTGCAAGCGAATACGTTTATTGAAAAATTACCAGAGCAGTATGATACAGAAGTAGTCGAAAGAGGAGCTGCATTTTCTAGTGGTCAAAGGCAATTAATTGCTTTTGCTAGAACGATAGCAACTAATCCGAAAGTATTAGTATTAGATGAAGCAACGGCAAATATTGATACAGAAACAGAGGAGGCTATCCAAACGGCATTACAGCAAATGCGAAAAGGTAGAACAACGATAGCGATTGCACACAGATTGTCTACAATCCAAGATGCGGATCAAATATTTGTTATGCATGAAGGGGAAATCATAGAAAGAGGAACACATCAAGAGTTACTTAGTAAACAAGGACTTTACTACAATATGTACTTACTACAAAATAAAGGGAGTTTACAAAAGGCCTTGTAATTACAAGGCCTTTTTTGAGGTATTAAAAGTACATTAATGGAGCAAGTGGTGGAGGTAATGTTTCTCCACCTAATAATGCGACTCCAGTATACGGAGTTGCTGTAATTAATGGAGATAATGTAAATTTACGAAGTGGACCATCTTTACAGTCTAGTGTAATTCGCCAATTGAATCGTGGCGAATCATATGAAGTTTGGGGAGAACAAGATGGATGGCTCGGCTTAGGGACAAATCAGTGGGTATATAATGATTCAAGTTATATTCAGTATAAACATTATGTGGCAACTATTACTGGCGATAATGTGAATCTGCGAGACGCTCCATCATTAAACGGGAATGTTATAAGACAGTTACATCATGGCGAATCATATCGAGTATGGAGTAAGCAAGGTGGATGGTTTTGCTTAGGGACAAATCAATGGGTATACTATGATTCAAGTTATATTCAATATGGTGTGCAATAAAGTGAAATTTTATTGATGAGGATTGTCCACACTGATTATTGGACAATTGACCAGTACCAATTGTTTTTTACCAGCAGTCTTACTATAAAAAGGTATCTTACTTGAGGTGCCTTTTTATAAAAAAATATAATTTTTATAAAGTGTATATTAAAAGCATAGTATAATATAATCGATATATTTATAAAAATAATCGGAAATGAAATAAAGGAGAAAAAACATGGAGTATGTGCTAATAGGTGGAATTTTAATATTATTAGCTGCAGTGTTTGTACTGTTTTATAAAAATAAACAGTTGGAATCAGAGAGTCAGCAAGTAGAATTTGAAAAGAAACAAGCGATTGAAACGTATGAAAGTGAAATTGCAGCTACGATTACAGAGCATAAAGAACAACAAAGTACTTTAAAGAATATGGAACAGAAAAAATATAATGATTTACAAGTGAGTACAGCTAGAGAACTTGAAAATATGCGTATGATGAAAAATCAACTAGCTGTTCAACATAGTAAAGAACGCAGTGAAATGCAAGATAGGCATAGTAATGAACTACATATGTTTCAAAATTTAATTGCAGATTTACGAGAGTATGCCAAAAATAGTGCTGAAGTGAATACACATGAAACATTACATTATATGAAACGAGGTTTTGTTGAACAAGGAATCATACTAGAAGATGAGTTTCATATTATACCGAACGTTTTTATGAGAAGTAATAAATATAGAAATAAACGTGAAATAAACGATAATCGAATCCATCACCTCATCTTATGCAAAACTGGCATTTATCTAATTGAGACGAAAGAATGGACAGGGAAATTAATCCATGGCTTAACGAGAGAAAATGCGGGTATATATTCATTTATGATTGATGAAATCGGCAAGTATCAATATGAAATTGAAAAAGAAGAGACATTTGAATTTATTACGGATGGAAATTCATTAACTTTGCAAGTAAGAAATGAAGGGAATCCAGCATATAAAGCGAAAAAATTAGCTCAAACTGTATATAATTATTTGGAAGGAATACAAGTAGATATTGTAAAGGAAAAAGTGAAACCGGTTGTATATTTTGAAAATGAGAGTGGCAAAGAAGTTATCGATCTTTCTAATGAAAAATTGCCGAGATTAAAAGATAAAGAGCAAATTGTAACGTTTTTCAGAAATGAAATTTTAACAGGTAAAGTAATATATACAGCACAAGAACTACAAAAGATTAGAGATATAATTGGCCAGATGAATTATGTTACGAAGTGAAAAGTAAAGTGAGACTTTAGTCAGTGAGGGTATCCATCCTACGCTGACAATTAGTTATACCAATTGGGCTTTTACGGGCAAACTAATTTCCACTTAATTTCTTTTCTGTACGGCCGAATTTTGAGGTGTGAGTCATACTGAGCGTAAATAGCGGGATAAAGTAGGTGTGCTGGGTGAAGGAAGGTAAAAGTTCTATATTGTGGGGGATATTGTACATTTATTTTTGTTTGTATATATTAATGTACATTGCGTTTATTATCGTTATTGATATGGTTCATGTGTCATTGAGCGTAATGAGTGTTTTGGTAGTAGGAATACCGTTTATTTTATTAGTTATTATTCAAAAGTTTATCTTACTTGTTTCGGAAAGGCATAATAAAGATAAGAAACAACTGTTCACAGTAATGATGGTGGGTCTCATTCCATTAATAGTGTGCACTGTACAATTAAGTATAAATGAATATACTTCAAACTTTAATCAGAATCGGTGGTTAAATTATGAAGAAAAACGGGTACATATGGTAGATGATCTATTACAGCAGTATAAATTGATAGGGAAATCCAATGATGAAATTATAAAATTGTTGGGGGCCCCTACGGAAACAAGAAGTTTGGAAGAGGGAATTACTGCTTTGTATTATCTTGGGAATGAACGTGGTTTCATTTCTATAGATAGTGAATGTCTTGTGTTGCAATTTGATAGAGATGGTAGGGTTATAGACTATAAGGTGCAACGAGATTGAAATAGTGAGAGGAAGAAGCTATACCTTTTATAGCTTCTTTTCTATATTCCAATATAGAAAAAGTAGGCAAATAGTAGTCATTCCTATCTATACGAATGAGGTAGAGTTTGTTATATTGTAAATGGCTATCTAGTTTAGAAGTTTACTAGATAGGATTAAATTTTTAGATTAGGGAGGGAAGTTAACACGAATTTTGATATAAGCGTGTTAAATAATTAGTATGAAAAAAGGATTTTATAATGTTTTAGCTGCATCAATTGTATTTAGTTTGGTAACGATTCCAAGTTCTTCCTATGCCGACACAGTAGAAAAGACCGTAACAATTTCAACTGACGAGCAAGCTTTAAAAAGTATTGAAACCCATATGAAAGATGAAGATGGGCGTGGAGAGGACAAAGGAATAACAAATGAAGCGCAAGGAGATTTTCTTGTACATATAATAAGTTCAACACCTTTATATGATTCTGCTGATTTACAAAAAGCGACAGGTGTTCAGATTTCAAATCAAGTAGTGAAAGCTGAGAAACGAAAAGGAAACGCTTACTATGTTGAAACATCATCTGGAGCTGGATGGATACAAAATAGTGAAGGAAATGTAGAGGTTAAGGGAATTTATCACTTATCAAACGAACAGTTAGTAATTAATGAAGAAACAGCTACATATTCCGCACCATTCAATTCATATAAAGAAGAGAAAGTATTACAGCCGCAAACAATTATCGCTATTGGACAAGCTGGAGAGTGGTTCCAAGTCCAAATAGATAATGAGGTGAAATGGATTTATTCACCTTCAGCAAAATTTGAGGGTACCAAAGCATCTCTTATTCAAAGCACAACCCCAACTCGTAAGAAACGTGAAGCGGTTATGTATGCAGCACCATCAGCAGAGAAAACAACGGATATTTACGGTGTACCATTAAAGGAAATGATTGTACCGACAGGAAATGAAAATATTCGTCCAGGCTATGCGATGAAACCAAAATACATTACAATTCATGAGACAGATAATTATAGTGTTGGAGCAAATGCTAGAAACCATGCACAATATTTATACAGTCAAGCAACAGGAACGACTGATCGTTCGGCATCTTGGCATTTTACAGTAGATGATAAAGAAATTTATCAACATCTACCATTAAATGAAAATGGCTGGCATGCTGGAGATGGAGCAGAAGGAACTGGTAATAGAGAATCAATTGCTATTGAAATTGCTGTCAACCAAGATGGTGATTATAATAAAGCTGTGGAAAATGCTCGCAAACTAGCGGCTTATTTAATGGGGGAATTAAATATTCCTTTAGAAAATGTGAAAAAACATCAATTTTGGAGCGGGAAAAATTGTCCGGCTATTATGATAAAGAATAATGCATGGGAACCATTCTTACAGGGAACAAAAGCTTATTATGATGCAAATCATAAAGATGATATTACAGGCGGTTGGTATGAAGCGGATATTCGTGAATTAAATAAAAGAGGTATTATGGTTGGAGATGGAAATGGTTCTTATTGGCCTGAGCGTCTTGTAACACGCGGGGAATTTGCGAATTTAGTTTCAAGATCATTACAATTACCAGAGGGGAAATCGAATTTCAAAGATTTAAACACAGCGCATCCATCGCTAGTAGATGGTATTAATCGTGCAGCTAGTGCTGGGATTATAAGTGGACGAGGAAATGACCTATTTGCACCGAATGATACGATTAAACGTGATGAAGCTGTCATTATGATTGATCGAGCGTTACAATACAAAAATATTAAGGGTAATTTAGTTCAATTACCATTCACGGATCAAAATTTAGCGTATGATAAGCAAGCTGTTCAACGTGTTTATGGGCTTGGAATTGTAAAAGGAAATGAGAACAATGAGTTTATGCCGAAAGGTTCCGCAACACGTGGAGAATCAGCAGCATTTATTAATAGAATGTTAAAAGTAATAGAGAGTAAATAATAGAAAGGCATTCGCTTTAGCGAGTGCTTTTTTATTTTTCAATATGTTATAGAAAGGGGATGTGAATTTTGACTGGAATAAGGAATGAAAGCGGAGGTGATGCATATATTTAGATGCATTGAGTAGTCTTTTGTAATTTTGTATAAAATGAAAAGGAGGTAAGACGGTGAAAAAGATACCGACTGATGTCCTGAGTAAGGAATTGATGGAAAGAGAAGGGGTTATATCTATTACAGTGAATGAATTTGAAAAGATAGAAGTGGCAGGAGTAGTTGTCTCTGGTCCAGCTGTTATTTTAATTAATCAAGATTAAGTACATATTATCAATAAAGAAAAGTAGTAAGAGCATCCGTTTAGGATGCTTTTTATTTGTATGAAAGAGAGGATATATTAGATAATTGGGGTACTGGAGGGGGATTATGTGGCAATTATTACAACGATGTTATTAATGGGTGTTTTATTAGGATTTGTTGGAGCGGGAGGAGCAGGATTTATCATCGCGATACTTACTCTAGTATTCCACATCCCTATTCATGTTGCGCTTGCAACATCTTTAACTGCTATGGCATTTACGACATTATCCGGAGTAGTAAGTCATTACCGAGAAGGGAATGTTGTGCTTGTAATAGGCGGGATTGTTGGGGGATTCGGAGCAATTGGCTCCTTTATTGGTTCAAAGTTTGGTTCGCTAATACCAGCGAATCTTCTACACTGGTTTACAGCGGGGATGTTATTTTTATCTGCAATTTTTATGTTTATTCGTTTGATTATGTTTCAAAACAGGGAGCAGTCGTCTTTAAAAGGGCATAAAGAACTTTCGAATGATAACTTGATTAAATGTATATGTCTCGGACTGGTTACTGGAATGTTAGCTGGTTCATTTGGGATTGGTTCAGCACCCTTTATCCAACTCGGATTAATGGTTCTATTAGGTTTAACGATTCGGCAATCTGTAGGGACGACAATGCTTGTTATATTACCAATCGCAATTGGAGGGGGATTTGGATATAGTTCGGAAGGGTATTTAGATTATGTATTATTAGTACAAGTTTTAATTGGGACAATGTTAGGAGCATATATAGGAGCTAAGTTTACAAATTATGCACCTCGCATACTTCTAAGGTTTTCGATGATTATGACACCGATATTAGCTGGATGTATGTTGTTAGTCTAGTAAAAAGAATATATAGAAAACTATTAATATGTTTTACGAATGAATTATGTAAGTAATTCATATTTCCCATATAAAAGGATTTGCTTTAATATAATGAGTGTAAAGTTCGAGTATTCGAAGTATTACTTGAATTATATCCCTATCCCTTTTCTAAAAATGCGAACAAGTTTTGCCCTATTCTATTCAATAGTTTATTGTATAGAAATATATTGTTCGATGACCATTATGGAACGCACATAATGGAAAAATCCCGATCCTTAAAGAGGATGCCCCTAATCTTCATGTGAAAATATGATCGGATGAAAGCTGGCCAATTTATGGTCAGCTTTCTTTTGGTTCAATAAGTAATTCTTCTCTAATCTCTGTTTGTAATAATAAAGTTTTTCCAAAGCGGCGTTTGCACTCAGCTCTTACCTTTTGAATTGCCAGTAGCTGAGAAGTGGCGGGCACTGTGACAATGGCTTGCCGAGGTTTTCGATTTTCTTCACAAAAGACACACTCCACAACATATTTAGAAATCATACTTTCATCCTTCCATATTGAATTTCTAAGAAGGGACTGCTCATGAAGTTGATGTAATCTTTCGTCATCTTTTTACTTTTTTCCTCTTTTTTTCAAGGATAAATATAAAGAAAGATTGAAATTTAGTATGGGGGGAGATGGGATGAAAAGATGGATTGGTACGGCAGCTATATGTATGAATGAAAAGAATGAATTTTTAATGGTACTACAAGGAAAAGTAGATGAAGAGAAACGATGGACTGTGCCAAGCGGGGGACAAGAAGAGGGAGAAACACTTGAAGAGTGTTGTGTTCGTGAAGTATGGGAAGAAACGGGGTATGAAGTAGAAATTATAGAAAAACTATGCGAAAAGAAAGGGGTAACGTATGGGGTACCAGTTCATGTGCATTACTATATTGTAAAGTTAATAGGCGGTAACATGAAAATACAAGACCCCGATGAGTTAATACATGAAATAGATTGGAAAGGAATAGATGAAGTGAAAGAATTACCTTTATCTTTTCCAGAGGATCAAGAGCTTTTAAATAAATACATAAATGAAAAAGCAAGTGTTTAAACACTTGCTTTTTTAGTGTAACCAAGATAAAAAAAGTGGAACGATAACTAAGCTAGCGCCGGCTGTTAAAAGCATTGATAAACTTGCAATTGTACCTTCTACAGGACCGATTTCAAATGCTTTTGACGTTCCGGTTCCATTTGCGCTAGTACCTAGCATTATACCTTTAGCGAGCGCTGTTTTAATGCGGCATATGCGTATGAGAGAAGGGCCAAGTAATGCCCCAGTTAAGGCAGTTAATACGACAAAAACTGCTGTTAATTGTGACATGCCACCAATCATTTCTGAAATAGCCATTGCAATAGGTGTCGTTACAATATGTGGTGCTAAACTATGTTCTATTGATGAATCAATTTGAAAAAAATTAGCTAGTAGTGCTGAAGTAATAACTGATAGAAAAGAACCGACAATGACATTAATTAAAATAGCAGTTCCATGTTTTTTTAATAGATCAAAGTATTTATAGATTGGCCATGCGAAAGCAACCGTTGCAGGTTTTAACAATTCAGTTAGCCACTGACCGCCAGATTCATATGTTTCATAAGGTGTATCTAATCCGAGTAATAAGGCAATTAAAATGATTGGGCATACAAGAAGAGGAGAAAGTAAGCTCCAATTCCAGCGTTGATACATTTTTTTAGATACCCAATATGTGAATAGTGTTAATAGTAAACAAAGAAAGCCGATCATTGCGTTGATCCTTTCCGCTTTAATAGCAATTCTGTTAAAAGTCCTGTTACGAGAGTGACGCAAAGTGTACTAATCACGATAATTAAAATGAGATCGATTCCATATTGTGATAACGTATCTTTGTAACGAATGACAGCGACTGCAGAAGGGATGAAAAATAAAATAAGTTCTTTTAGTAAAAAGTCTGCACCGTCTTGTATCCATTCTTTTTTCACTATGTTAAATTTTAATGAGATTAATAATAAAAAAATACCGATTATACTTCCTGGAACTGGGAGGTGTGCCTGTTTTGCAATCCATTCACCTGTCCAAGCGAAACAAAATAATAATAATATTTGTCCGCTTAACTTCCACCATTTCATACAGTAACCACCTCTTTCTTTTTTTACATGAAAATTGTAAAAAAGAATTAACAATTTCTACTATACGTTCATTCAAAATGTTTGTCTAATATATAAATTATATGGTATTAATATATTAGATGTATTAATCGAAAGTGAAAAGGGTGTCCGAAATGGAATTACGGCATTTGCAATATTTTGTTGTAGTGGCAGAAGAGTTACACTTTGGACGAGCAGCTGCTCGTTTACAAATGACACAACCACCACTTAGTCAACAAATTCAGCAATTAGAAAAAGAAATGGGAGTTATGTTATTTTCAAGAACGAAGAGAAAGGTTGAATTAACAGAAGCGGGAGAAATGTTTTTAAAAGAAGTGAAAAAAGCGTTTGAACAAATCGAAAAAGCAGTAGAAGTTGCACAAAGTGCACAAAGGGGAGAAGTGGGATCACTTTCAATTGGTTTTGTAGGTGCGGCGATATATGATATTTTACCGTCAATCGTTCGAGAATATAGAAAGAAATTTCCGAGAGTGTCTGTTGCATTGCATGAATTGTCAACACCGGATCAGGTGCATGCACTTCATGATAATCGAATTGATATTGGATTTTTACGTCCACCAATTCCAACGCAATTACTTGAGTTAGAACCAATTCAAAAACTTTCGTGTACGTTATGTTTACCGAAGGCACATCCACTTGCTGAAAAGGATGAAATACATATCGAAGATTTAAGAGATGAACCGTTCGTATTTATTACGAGACCGGTATGGCCGGCGTTATATGATACAATTTTATCGCTTTGCCGCGATGTAGGTTTTAGTCCACAAATTGTACAAGAAGCAACGGAGTATCAAACTGTCATGGGTCTTGTAGCAGCAGGTATTGGAATTACGGTAATACCTGTATCAGCAAATAAGTTGTATAAAACAGAAGTGGTATATAAGGAACTATGCGACTCTAATTTTGTGGCAGAAATGTCGGTAGCTTACAAAAAAATGAATAGTAATCCAGAGCTGTTAGAGTTCTTAAAAATTGCAAGAGAGAAAAAAAGGATTGAAGTGGAAGATGCGAGAGTTGAGTAATTGATGGAGTATAGGGCATTCATGATAATTAAGTTATATAAAGATTCACCTCGTTAAACAAAAGGTGGAAGTGCAATTAAAGTGCATTTCCACCTTTTGTTTCTTTTTTATGTTCAACTATAAAGAGGTAAACATGTCCGTTTTCTAGGACTAAAGGCTTAGTAAAGATTCCGATTGTAGTGCGATGTTTAAAATGTCATATTTTTATACACTAGTAGTATAGAGTACGTATGTTATGAAGTAAGGTAGGGGAAGAAATTTATGTCTTTATTTCGGTTGGCGAGAAAAAATATACAAACATTTGCTACCAAAAGGTTAAAACAATTTATGTGGATTGCTATGAATACAATGATTTGTTTTTTTATGATATCATTCCGATTCAATGAAACTGTAGTAAGTAAAGCAGGATATACACCTATATTTGTGAAGTGGTTTTATGCGATGTTTTTATTTGTAGTTTTTGTGTGTATTTTCATTACTTATAAAATGACAGCATCTCTTTTACAGGTAAGAAGAGAGGAGTTTAAATCGTATGAAGTAGTGAATATGACGAGAAAAGAAATGTTTTGTTTATTATGTCAGGAGCAATTATTAACTTATGGAGGGGCTTTTGTTTTTGGATTAATTCATGGCATGTTATTTTTGAAATTATTTACTATTATTTTTATGAAAGCAGTAGGAATCCAAGGAGTAACAAATGCTCCGATTACGATGTATGCGATAGTGGTAACAGCAGTTGTTATGATAATCGTCATTATAATATCAATGTGGCAATGTTGTAGATTTACACAAAGGCTAAAGGGTGAAAAGTCACACGAAACGAGGAGAAAGGCATGAGAAATCATGGCTTTTTCTTCATTTATAAATTCCAACAACCATCCTGGACTGAATTTATCGTTCAAGATGGAAATATTATAAAACAAAACATTTTCGTGGAAGCAAGTAAATATTACATTTTATCTTGGTTACCAACTCTTGTGTATGCGGCATTTGCCTTTATGCTTTCCGTTTTAACGAGATCAAGTGGAGGAGCAATCGGTATGTCTTTATTTCTGGCTTTATCAGGAGGAATAGCACTAATTCCAGCGGCGAGATATGAATGGGCGAAATATTTATTGCCAGCGAATACAGATTTATATGGGATTTTGAAGAGTGGAAGCCTTATTAATGGGGTAACATTCCCATTTGCTTCTTGTATGTTATTGCCATACCTTTTTGTATTTTTAGGGATTTCCTATACTGTATTTTTAAAACGAGATTTAACAGCATAAGAAAAAGCCGTTAAGGAGAACTTAACGGCTTTTTGTTTGTGATAATTGATGAATAGCTTCTTCGGATAATAAGGCGAAATACTCTGCACTAATAGGCAATGCTTTTTCATCTACTGTAAAAGCAGGATGATGCCATTCATGTGTACCATTTGTGCCCATAAAGACGAATGAACCTGGTGTTTCTTGTTGGTAAAAAGAAAAATCTTCTCCTGCCATGGATGGGTTAGGAGAGATAACGTTTAGATTCATTTGATCTGCAATCTGGATAGATAAAGCAGTGAGTACTTTATCGTTTTGAACAGCAGGAGGGCCTGGATAAAACCGGAATTCTGTTTTTACACCTAGTGCATCAGAAACGCCTTTAATAATACGTTCCATTAATGCCGGAATCTTTTCGCGTGTTTCAGCTTGGAATGTACGAACAGTTCCTTCTAACGTAGCTTTTTCAGGAATAACGTTCCACGTATTCCCTGAATGAATGTTTGTTACACTTACGACGGCGTTATGAGAAGAATTAATATTGCGGCTTACAATTGTTTGCAGTGCCATAACGATTTGAGAGGATGCAACGATAGGATCCACGCCCGCATCAGGTACAGCAGCATGTGTTCCAACACCGTGGATTTCAATTTCAAATCGATCTACTCCAGCCATCAGTGGACCTTCTTTAATACCGATTGTACCTACTGGTAAATCAGGTTTATTATGCATACCAAAGATGGCTTGTACATTCTTTAAATGTCCAGCTTCAACAACTTTACATGCTCCGTTTCCACTTTCTTCAGCAGCTTGGAATATAAAGCGAACAGTTCCGTTAAGGGAAGATTCTTTTTCTTTTAATAAGTAAGCTGCTCCCAACATAGCAGCTGTATGAAAATCATGCCCACAAGCATGCATTTTACCATGTATTTTTGAAGTGTATGGAAGGTCTGTTTCTTCCTGGATAGGAAGGGCATCAATATCTGCACGAAGAGCTACAACTGGACCGTTTTTATTACCAGAAATTTCAGCGATAATTCCTGTTTCTAAATTGGAATCAATAATAGTAATATTAGCTTCTTCTAACCAATTTTTTATCGCTTTTGTCGTTTCAAATTCTTCGTACGATAGTTCTGGGTATTCGTGTAAATGTCGACGAATAGAAATAAGTTTTTCTGTTAATTGATTTGGAATGGATGCCACTTATTATACCCTCTTTCTTAAATGAAATATTTGTATTCATTATATAATACTCTAATAAAAGAGAGGATTCTCAAATGAAAATCCTCTCTCGTTTATGCGGCAACTTTTTTATGAGTATGCTGTTTTCTATAACGTCCACGCATTGCATATGCAATTTGCGGGATTGCGATACCGATTAAAATAAGTGATACACCGAACCATTGTGAAGAAAGCACAGCTTCTTTTAAAACGAATACAGACATAATTGTTGTAACAGGTAGTTCGGCTGCACCAAGAATAGTCGCTAGACCAGAGCCGATTTTTGGAATGCCGATTGTAAAGGCAATGGACGGAATAACGATACTAAATGTTCCTAATCCTAAGCCGTATTTCCAAAGGCCTTGAGAAATTGCCCCGTTAAAAAGAAATGTTGGCGGGAATACGATCATAACTAAAGTTAAAGCACCAGCCATTAAAAGAACACCACGTGGTAATGAAGGTACTTCAACAGCAACTTTACCACTTACGAAAATGTATGTTGCAAATGTAATAGCAGATAATAAGCCTAACATGATTCCAGTCGTATCGAAATCACCTGCTGATTTTTCTAATAACCCGCTTGATAAAAATGTACCTGCAAGTAAGAAAATAACCGAAATTACTTTTTCTTTTGAAGGCAATGTTTTCGTTGCGACTGCCTCAATGATAATCCCAACCCAAACGAACTGGAATAAAAGTATAATTGCAATAGAAGCTGGTACAGTTTTTAAAGAAGCGTAATAAAAAATTCCAGTAAAACTTGCAGACGTTCCTGCGACGAATAAAATTAACATTTGTTTTAGTGGAACACGATGTCTAGAAATTAGAAGTGTAATAGCAAGTAAAATAATCCAACCGAACAAATACTGGCTACCAATTACCTCTCCAAGTGAAAATCCTTCTGCATATGCAAGTTTAACAAAAATAGCTAAAACCCCATAACTACACGCTCCTAATAAAACTAAAAGAGAATAACGAAGCATGAAAAATTCCTCCCCATCTATATGAAACTATTCCGTAACGGACATATATAACTAGAGGGAAGTATACAAAATTAAAAATGTAGGGTCAAATAAAAGAAAAGTGTGACATTTTATAGAATAATAATAAAAGTATGATATTTATGCATAATCTTGAAATTAATAATAATGGAAGTATTGTAAAATCAGCTTTGTATTGTATAAAGACAGCATTTTTAAAAAATATTTTTTAATGTCAATATGTGTGTAATCAATCGCAATGTGCTAATGATTTGAGAAACTATGGAACCTTTGTTATGTTAGTAACAATTAGAAAGAGTTTCAAAATTCGATTGAGATTTTTCTATATAATAGAAGGAAATGAAAACGTTTTATTAGAAAGTGTGTGAAAGTGTAGTTTTACTCATTGTCATGTTGGAAAAGTTAGTTCATGAATTGTCCATAGCATTTTTATTTGTTTTTGCTACAATATTGAGGAGGAGAGGAGTGGAATAATGCAAGATATTAGTATATTTTTAGCGTTTGGCGCAGGGTTTTTATCATTTATTTCCCCATGTTGCTTACCGCTTTATCCGGCATTTTTATCATACATAACAGGTATGTCGGTTTCTGAATTGAAAGAAGAAAATGCAATGCTTCGCAAAAGAAGTATGATACATACAGCGTTTTTCTTACTTGGATTTTCAATTATATTTATTGCAATTGGATTTGGTACAAGTTTTATCGGAGGAATCTTTACGGACTATAAAGATTTAATTAGACAGTTAGGTGGTATATTTATCATCGTGTTCGGACTTATTATTGTCGGTGTGTTTAAGCCGAAGTTTTTAATGCAAGACCGTAAATTTACTTTTAAAAACCGTCCGAGTGGTTATTTTGGTTCAGTTCTAATTGGATTAGCATTTGCTGCAGGATGGACACCTTGTACAGGGCCCATATTAGTGTCTGTAATTGGATTAGCTGCAACAAATCCAGAATCAGCAATGGTTTACATGATCGCCTACATACTTGGATTTGCTATCCCATTTTTCCTGCTTTCATTCTTTATTACGAAAATGTCTTGGATTAAAAGAAATAGCATGACATTCATGAAAGTCGGAGGATACATTATGATTGTCATGGGGGTCTTCCTGTACTTTAACTGGATGACGAAAATTATCGTATATTTCTCAAGTTTATTTGGTGGTTTTACCGGTTTCTAGTATTATTCCGTGAAAATGTTGGAAATACTAACGGAAAAGCATATAATGAAATTATATTTTGCGTATAGCCACAAAAAAAGGATGAGAAAATATGAACATAGTCGTTTTATCAAGTATCGTTGCTGTTTGTATGGCCGTTGGTGCGATGTTTATTCGTTTAAAAGCAGCTAAGAAACCTGCAACTTTGAAAAAAATTATACTCCCACCGTTTTTTATGAGCACGGGAGCATTGATGTATGTTTTTCCTGAATTTCGATTAACTCCGGCAGAAATGTTAGAAGCAATTGGTGTCGGTTTGTTTTTCTCTATTTTTCTTATTAAAACATCTAAGTTTGAAATACGCGGGCAAGAGATTTATTTGAAACGTTCAAAAGCATTTGTATTTATTTTAATTGGATTACTTGTAGTGCGTATCGTATTTAAAACGTATTTAAGTCAATCTCTTGATTTAGGACAACTTAGCGGCATGTTCTTCTTACTAGCGTTCGCAATGATTGTTTCATGGAGAATTGCAATGTACCGTTCCTTTACGAAATTACAGAAGGAAATGGAAAAAGAAGATGGTTTTTATAACGAAAAAGATATGAAGCTAACTTGAAAACTGTATATGTATAAAATAAAAAAGACAGCGTCAAAGGCGCTGTCTTTTTTATAGAAAATAATGTGAAGTTACTTTGCGATTAAAGATTTGTAGTTTGAATAATCAATCTTTTTCTCTTGTAATTTTTTAATTAAAAATTTATGATCGCGCTTCGGTGTGGCAACGATATATCCTTTTATAATTAAATCTTGTGTAATTTTTGGAGCGTTTTCCTGTATTGCAAGTTCACCAATTTTACCAGCAATCTTTGATTTGGCAACGTCACGAAATAGTTCAGGAACGGGACTCACTAGTTCTTCTAATAATTGTTTTTGTTCGTCATCCCATAAATGTCTAGTTTTATTAATATAGTGCTCTTCCCAATCTAAAATGGACATACCGTCTTCTTTCGGTAAACGTTTTAGGAATTTTCTGAACATGAAATATCCACCAATAGACATAAGTCCTAATAATACAACAGTCCAAACGACTATAAACCAACTAAACCATCCTTCAAGCAATTGTATGCCCCCTTTAACGATAGAAGTAGTTTTTATTTATATTATAAGCAGTCAGATTAATAGAAAGCAAGAACGCTTGATCATTTTGACCAAGCGTTGTGATTTAAACGAAGTATAGTTGTTCAACACGTAAAATATCATTGTCGTCTTCTACATATTCAATGATAAGTGTGCCAACCTTACGATCCTTATCTTCAGTTGTGAAAATAGAGTAAGAAGTAAAACGTGTTGTTGATAAGCCGCTTATATGTGTAGGTAAAGAAATGTAGTCGTTATCGCGGAAGAATTCCATCAGTTCAACATCTTCAAATTCTTTTCGATCAACTTGTTTGTTTGTATATTGGCGTTGAAGTTGTTTTAAAGATTCATTCCAAGAAATTGCTTTTGTGTCGTATACCATTGTTCTATCTCCTTACTGTATGTAATTATTAAGAACATACGTTCTATGCTAGTATACTCTTTTTATAAGAAAAGTGGAAGCAAAAAATAATGTAAGCTTGGAAATCCAAGCTTACATATAAATGCGTTCATAATCATCTCTATTTTTCATTATAAGTCAGATGGGAATAGGAAACAAGATGATAAGTATTTTGTTGATAGTTTTCAAAATTCTATATATTATAAAATTAGTTTACTATGAGGGAAAAGGAATGAGAGGTATGACTTATGTAATTTCACTTCAAGGACCGATGGCAAGTGGAAAAACAACATTGGCTAAAAGGTTAGAGCAATATGGCCTTTCGGTTATATATGAAAATCCATATCCAATTGTAGAAAAACGAAAAGAATTGAATTTAGATATGAACTCAAAAGAAGGGTTTATTACAAATCAAAAAATGTTTATTGAAGCAAAAATAAAGGAATTTCAAAATGTGAAAGGTTCGGTCATGATTTTTGATCGTGGGCCGGAAGACATTGAATTTTATACACTATTTTATTCGACGATTATAGGAGAAGAATGGGATATAGAAACCGAATTAAAAGATGAATTGTATAAATTAAGAGAATGTCGTTCGGATGCAATTTTTTATTTAGATGTTTCAAAAGAGAATGTATATGATAGAAAAAAGAATGATATAACAAGAAATCGAAGGACATTTGAGGAACAATTTAAATTAGTAGAAACCGAAAAAGAATGGTATAAAAAATTTCCTGTAACTTATGTGGACACGAATACATTATCAGTGAACGAATTAGAAGCATATTTTATGGAATGGTTAAGGGAGAAAGGAATATGAAAAAAATACTTTTATTCGTATACCCAACATTTGCGGAGTTTGAAATTACGGTAGCAACGGCATTACTGAAAAATAATTATGAGATTATTACAGCGGGTTTAACGAAAGAAATGATTATAAGTGAAACAGGCTTACAAGTACAGCCGCATATAGAATTAAATGAAGTGTGTGTAGAAGAGTTTGAGGGGATTCTTATTCCAGGAGGAGACGAAGTATATTTGAAAGATGCAGAACTGCTCTTTTCAGTTATTCGTCAATTTCATGAACAAGAAAAATTAGTGGCAGCAATTTGCGCTGGTCCGTATGCGTTAGCAAAAGCAGGTTTATTTAAAGAAATCTCTTATACAGTGACGATAGATTATCAAAAATTAGATTGTTTTCCAGTCGGAAATTTTGTGTATACAGAAGTTGTACAGCACTCAAATATTATTACAGCACAAGGACATGCATTTGTACCATTTGGAATAGCGATTGCCTCTTATTTTGGGGTAGCGAATGAACATAATACAAATTTTTATCGTGGAAATGGCAATATAACGATGGAGAAACTTTTAGCGGAAAATGTGTAAAAGCTAGCAAATGCTAGCTTTTTTCCTTTTTACATCGATAAATCGCTAACGTTTTCGGATCGTTCCATATACCGTCATGAAGAGTTAATTCATTTTCTATTTCTTTTTTCAACCAGTCCTTCATTTCGGCGTGAAGGTATATATTATCAGGTATATTCAGAGACGGAAACATGCTAGAAATATAGTTTACGATTGGAGTGGCATGATGAAAAATAAGTGCATTATGAATAATTGTTTCTTCAACAGTTGAAAAAACAGATTGTAATAGCTCTTTACCATTTTCTAAACAAAATGGAGCTGCGGATGGTGATGTTTTTGGTAAATCAAATGCAACTAACATTTTGTTACACATTTCATCTATACGAGGTAATGAAACTTTAGAATTTGTTGTAGCTAAAAGGGCGCCGCCGGGACGAATTACTTTATGGAATCCTTGAATTGTTTTTTCGACATCTTTCATGTGATATAACATATGCCTTGCGACTATCCAGTCATAACAATTAGCTTCGAAAGGAAGTTTACTAGCATCACCCAGTTTCCATTCAATTATGCTATTCTTTATTGCAGCTTCGGAAAGCATAGTTTCCGATTGATCAAAACCGGTTAGATGTCCTGTATGACCATTCGTTTGCAAAAGGGAAAGAAATTTTCCGTTAGCGCACCCGACCTCTAATATTTTTTCTTTCCCTTGGAGTTGTAAATGTTCAATGACGACTTCATCTATATTCACTCGTTTCTTTTCAAAATGTTTATGCGTATCGATACGTGTTTGTAAATGGTTGCTTACGTTGTATTGGCGTTTTACATCATTCATTTTTTCATATTCCACCTTCGTGCAAAATTGCTGGATCGCATGTGTTAATACGTCTGTTTTATTTAAACCTTCGTAATGGAGTGCCGCTTCAAATCTTTCAAGTAATTTTTCTTCAATTCGAAAATGAATATCTTTTCGCTTCGCCACTGAAATCTCGCTCCTTTGCATCTGTTAGTGCGACTATAGCACGCTTGAAAAATTTGTGTAAATAATTTGTGTACACAAATTGGAGAAAATTAAAAAATTATTTGAATCATCATTTAAACTATTGACGATTTAAACGTTTTCATATATTCTTAAATTAAGTAATATTCAAATAATTCAAAAGAAATGAGAGAGTCACATGCTTCTTCAAGGAACACATCGAATTGGTCGGATGGCCATGCTGTTGGCACTTGCGGATGAGAATGAAAGCCCTGTATTATCTATTCCAAAAGGTTGGAAATATTGTACGGGGAAAGTGGGTTCGATGAATTCGCAAAAAGTTGTAGCAGCAATGGAAACAGCGGCTAAGAGCAACCAAGTTATTGAAACAGACGTTTACAGAGAAACACATGCACTTTATCATGCAATAATGGAAGCTTTGTACGGAGTGACGAGAGGTCAAATTCAGTTAGCAGACGTTCTTCGTACAGTGGGACTTCGTTTTGCAATAGTGCGCGGTACACCATACGACGGGAAAAAAGAAGGCGAATGGGTTGCTGTTGCGCTTTATGGAACGATTGGTGCGCCTGTAAAAGGATCTGAGCATGAGGCGATTGGTTTAGGAATTAATCACATATGATTTGCCCATAGTCTATTAGTTAGAAGGGGGCCTTGCTTTTTAGGACAGAAGTCTGTCTTAAAAAGGTAAGGTCCCCTTTTGCTTTTTTTAAGGAGGAAAAATGATGATTACGTTAACAGGACACACATTGACAGTTGAAGAAATGAAGAGGTTGTTACTTGAAGGTGAAGGTGTAACAGCTTGCCCAAATAGTATGCAAAAGGTAGCGGAGTGCCGCGAAGTAGTTGAGAAAATTGTAGAAGATGGAAAAGTTGTTTACGGTATTACAACTGGATTTGGAAAGTTTAGTGATGTGCTTATTCAAAAAGATGATGTAAAGGCACTTCAGCACAATTTAATTCAATCACATGCGTGCGGGATAGGTGATCCATTCCCAGAAGAAGTATCACGCGGTATGTTAATTTTACGAGCTAATACGATGTTAAAAGGAGTGTCTGGCGTTAGACCACTTGTTGTAAATATGCTTCTTGAGTTTGTAAATCGCAAAATTCATCCAGTCGTTCCGCAACAAGGGTCACTAGGAGCGAGCGGTGATTTAGCACCTTTATCTCATCTTGCTCTCGTTTTATTAGGTGAAGGTGAAGTGTTCTACAAGGGAAAACGAGTTCATGCGATGATTGCTCTTACAGAAGAGGGGCTTGAACCTATTGAATTAGAAGCGAAAGAAGGTCTTGCGTTAATCAATGGTACGCAAGCGATGACAGCGCAAGGAGTTCTTTCTTATATAGAAGCAGAAGCAACGGCTTATCAAGCTGAATTAATTGCTTCTATGACAATTGAGGGATTACGCGGCATTATTGATGCATTTGATGAAAATGTTCATAAAGCACGTGGTTATAAAGAGCAAGTGGAAGTAGCAAGTAGAATTCGTGACGTTCTTCATGATAGTAAACTTGTGACAAAACAAGGGGAACTTCGTGTACAAGATGCATATTCACTTCGCTGTATCCCGCAAGTGCACGGTGCTTCTTGGCAAGTTTTAAATTATGTGAAAGAAAAATTAGAAATCGAAATGAATGCAGCGACAGATAATCCACTTATTTTTGATGGTGGGGAAAAAGTAATTTCAGGTGGTAACTTCCACGGACAACCGATTGCATTTGCGATGGATTTCTTAAAAGTAGGAATGGCGGAACTTGCAAATATTTCAGAGCGCCGAATTGAGCGCCTAGTAAATCCGCAATTAAATGACTTACCACCATTTTTAAGTCCAGAACCAGGACTTCAATCTGGTGCAATGATTATGCAATATGCAGCGGCTTCGCTCGTTTCTGAAAATAAAACGTTAGCACATCCGGCGAGTGTAGATTCAATTCCATCGTCAGCTAACCAAGAAGATCACGTAAGTATGGGAACAATCGCTTCACGTCATGCGCATCAAATTATTCAAAATGTAAGACGTGTTCTTTCAATTGAGATGATTTGTGCGATGCAAGCAGCAGAGTATCGTGGTATTGAAAACATGAGTACAGTGACGAAAGCGTTCTATCATCAAGGCCGTCAGCAAGTGCCTTCTATTACAAATGACCGCATATTCTCAACGGATATTGAAAATATCGCGCATTGGTTAAAAGCGAACTATTCAATAAAAGAAAGATTAGATGTAAACGCAGCAATATAAAACGAGAAAAGGGAGAGATTGAAATGGAAAAAGTAAAACAAACAATTCGTGCGCAAAGAGGTACTGAGTTACAAACGAAAGGATGGGTTCAAGAAGCTGCACTTCGAATGTTAATGAACAATTTAGACCCTGAAGTAGCTGAAAAACCAGAAGAATTAGTTGTATATGGCGGAATTGGCCGTGCAGCTCGTAACTGGGAAAGCTACAATGCAATTGTAGATTCATTGAAAACGTTAGAAAGTGATGAAACGTTACTTGTTCAATCAGGAAAGCCGGTTGCAATTTTTAAATCACATGAAGATGCACCTCGCGTTCTTTTAGCGAACTCAAACTTAGTACCGAAGTGGGCGAACTGGGATCACTTCCGTGAACTAGAGAAAAAAGGCCTTATGATGTACGGACAAATGACAGCGGGTAGCTGGATTTACATTGGAACACAAGGGATTTTACAAGGAACATATGAAACATTTGGTGAAGCGGCACGTCAACATTTCGATGGTTCATTAAAAGGTACATTAACACTTACTGCTGGTTTAGGTGGTATGGGTGGTGCACAACCTCTTGCTGTAACGATGAACGGCGGTGTTGTAATTGCTATTGATGTTGATAAGCGCAGCATCGATCGTCGTATCGAAAAGAGATATTGTGATATGTATACAGAATCTTTAGAAGAGGCATTAACTGTTGCGAACGAGTATAAAGAGAAGAAAGAACCAATTTCAATTGGATTATTAGGAAATGCAGCAGAGATTTTACCAGAACTAGTGAAGCGCAATATTACGCCAGATTTAGTTACGGATCAAACATCTGCTCATGATCCATTAAACGGTTATATTCCAGTAGGTTATACATTAGAAGAGGCTGCGAAACTTCGTGAAGAAGATCCAGAACGTTACGTACAATTATCAAAAGAAAGTATGAAAAAACATGTGGAAGCAATGCTTGCAATGCAAGAGAAGGGCGCGATTACATTTGATTATGGAAATAACATTCGCCAAGTTGCTTTCGATGAAGGATTAAAAAATGCTTTCGATTTCCCAGGATTCGTTCCAGCATTTATCCGTCCGTTATTCTGTGAAGGAAAAGGACCATTCCGCTGGGTAGCTCTTTCTGGTGACCCAGAAGATATTTATAAAACAGACGAAGTTATTTTACGCGAGTTCGCGGATAATGAGCATTTATGTAATTGGATTCGTATGGCTCGTCAGCAAGTTGAGTTCCAAGGTCTTCCATCACGTATTTGTTGGCTTGGTTATGGAGAGCGTGCAAAATTTGGCCGCATCATTAATGAAATGGTGGCAAATGGTGAATTATCGGCACCGATCGTTATCGGTCGTGACCATTTAGATTGCGGATCTGTAGCATCTCCAAACCGTGAAACAGAAGCGATGAAAGACGGTAGTGATGCAGTAGCAGACTGGCCAATTTTAAATGCATTAATTAACAGTGTAAACGGTGCGAGCTGGGTATCTGTTCACCACGGTGGTGGCGTTGGTATGGGTTATTCACTTCATGCTGGAATGGTTATTGTTGCAGATGGAACTGAAGCAGCAGCAAAACGTATTGAACGCGTATTAACTTCTGACCCTGGTATGGGTGTTGTTCGTCACGTTGATGCAGGATATGACTTAGCTGTTGAAACAGCGAAAGAAAAAGGCGTTAACATTCCAATGATGAAATAAGGGGGAAGAAACATGCTGGACACTTTACTAATAAATATCGGTCAATTACTAACAATGGATCAAGAAGATGGCTTGTTAAGACGGGAAGCGATGAACACGCTTCCTGTTATTGAAAACGGTGCTGTTGGAATTGAAAACGGCGTAATTACTTTCGTTGGAACAGCGGAAGAAGCAAAAGGATTACAAGCGAAAGAGGTTATTGATTGCGGCGGGAAAATGGTTTCTCCTGGTCTTGTTGATCCGCATACGCATCTTGTATTTGGTGGATCTCGTGAAAATGAAATTGCGCTGAAATTACAAGGAGTTCCGTACTTAGAAATTTTAGAACAAGGCGGAGGTATTCTTGCGACTGTAAATGCAACGAAACAGGCATCGAAAGAAGAACTTGTTCAAAAAGCTAAATTCCATTTAGACCGTATGCTATCTTTCGGTGTGACAACTGTAGAAGCGAAAAGTGGTTACGGATTAGATGATGAGACGGAATGGAAACAATTAGAGGCAACTGCACAATTACAAAAAGAGCATCCAATCGATTTAGTTTCAACATTTTTAGGTGCTCATGCAGTTCCGAAAGAGTACAAAGGAAAATCAAAAGAATTTTTACAATGGATGCTAGATTTATTACCAGAAATGAAAGAGAAGCAATTAGCTGAGTTCGTTGATATTTTCTGTGAAACAGGCGTGTTCTCTGTAGAAGAATCAAAAGAATTTTTATTAAAAGCGAAAGAACTTGGCTTTGATGTGAAAATTCATGCAGATGAAATCGACCCTCTTGGTGGTGCTGAAGCAGCGGCTGAAATTGGTGCAGCATCAGCGGACCATTTAGTTGGCGCTTCTGATAAAGGAATTGAAATGCTTGCAAATTCTAATACAGTAGCAACATTATTACCAGGAACAACTTTTTATTTAAATAAAGAAAGTTTCGCACGTGGACGCAAAATGATCGATGAAGGTGTTGCGGTTGCTTTAGCTACAGATTTTAATCCAGGTAGCTGTCCAACTGAAAACATTCAGCTTATTATGAGCATTGCGATGCTGAAACTGAAAATGACACCAGAAGAAGTTTGGAATGCGGTAACAGTTAACTCTGCTCACGCAATTAATCGTGGTGATGTAGCGGGGAAAATTAGAGTTGGTCGTAAGGCAGATTTAGTTTTATGGGATGCTTATAATTATGCTTACGTACCGTACCATTACGGCGTTAGTCATGTAAATACAGTATGGAAGAATGGTAATATCGCATATACAAGAGGTGAACAATCGTGGAGCACGGCCACTATTTAAAGAAGAATGCAAAGTTTATCGATCGTGAAGTGACGAAATGGAGCGAAATGATTAAAGATTGGGAGGAAGGCGTAGAAATATTCGGTGCTGCCTTAATTGGAGCACCTCTTTCTAAACCATCCATTAGTCATTCAGGGGCATGTTTTGCACCGAAAACGATTCGTTCAATGTTAGAT
Organism: Bacillus cereus group sp. MYBK30-2; assembly: GCF_051915945.1. Taxonomy (NCBI): domain Bacteria; kingdom Bacillati; phylum Bacillota; class Bacilli; order Caryophanales; family Bacillaceae; genus Bacillus; species Bacillus cereus group sp. MYBK30-2. The sequence continues at coordinate 345,232 of NZ_JBQAFR010000002.1, read as the reverse complement.
GCATATAGCACATATGCAATTACAGAAGAACACGACATGAAAGAAAGTGTCTTGTATGATTGCGGTGATATTACGATGCATGTTACAGATATAAAAGAAAGTCATAATCGAATCGCGAAAACAGTTGGTCACTTAACGAAAGTGAATCCGAAAATGATACCAATCGTTCTTGGTGGTGACCATTCTATTAGTTTTCCAAGTATAAGTGGTTTTGCAAATAGTAAAGGAAAGGTCGGTATTATTCAATTTGATGCCCATCATGATTTACGTAATTTAGATGATGGCGGCCCATCAAATGGTACACCGTTCCGTAGTTTACTAGAAAATGATGTCATTACAGGAAAACAACTCGTTCAAATTGGGATTCGTAATTTTTCAAATGCACGGGCGTACCATGAATATGCAAAAGAGCATGGCGTGACTGTGTATACAATGAAAGATGTAAGAGAGCGAGAAATAAAAGATATTATTACAGAAAGTATTGAAGTATTAAGAAAACAAGGCGTGACTTCTATTTATATTTCTCTTGATATGGACGTATTAGACCAAGCGTTTGCGCCAGGTTGTCCAGCAATCGGCCCTGGAGGAATGGATAGTACGACTTTACTTGATGCGATTGAATTCCTTGGAAAAGAGCCGCTCGTTCAAGGGATGGATATTGTAGAGATTGATCCAACTCTTGATTTTAGAGATATGACAAGCCGAGTAGCGGCGCAAGTTATTATGAGCTTCTTATTAGCGAGGGAAACGATTAGTAAGCAGGTTAGTATATAAGCGAAGGATCGTATGTGTGAAGTTTTAAAGTAAATGTTTTTGTCTTTCATGTTGCGCATTATATAAAAAATACATCACTACTTATATGTAGTGATGTATTTTTTATTTTATAAGGTATATAAAATTGGAGGAAATGGATGTGAAAAGTTAACAAAATTGCGGGTTTTTTAATGTTTTTGTGCAGTTTAAAATTTTTGGTGAAAATAAATTGACATGGAAAATAATTTTGTGATATTATAAAAATTTTGCTAAAAAAATAAAAGTGTGTTAAGATTGAGAAGGTTACCATATATGGAGGTGGATTATTTGTTTCAAATTGGCGATAACATCGTTTATCCAATGCACGGAGCAGGTATAATTAAAGCCATAGAAGAAAAGGAAATCTCAGGAGAAAAACAACAGTATTATGTCATAAAAATGTCGGCTAGTAATATGGAAGTAATGATTCCTATGGGGAAAATATTGAATTCAAATATACGACCAGTTACAGATCTAAAGGCATTAACACACATAATAGATGTTTTTCAACATGGAGAATCAGATAGATTACTTACGTGGAAACAAAGGTATAAATTGAACACTGATAAAATAAAAACGGGTAAAATACAAGAAGGTGCCGAAGTTGTACGTGATTTATTGCGTATGCAGAAAGAAAAAGCACTTAATGCAAGCGAAAAGAAAATGTTAGATAACGCACATGAATTTTTGATTAGTGAACTGGGATTAATTGAAGGTATCACAGAAAATCAAATAAAAAGCTTTTGTTAAGATTCATTACAAATAATGTATTACATCCCAAAAAAGATCTTGAATTTTTTGGGAATATAATTATAGAGAATCAATCATTTCAAAGACATTCAACTCTTTCAAACCACTTTTAGAGCATTAACCTCTTTTGTTATTACTACAATCAAATCCATTTTTATTTTTTAATTTCTTTTACGAATGTTCGAAGTTTAATTAAATAACTCGATAAAATAGTTACTTGATTTTTGCAATCCTGATTCACACTGGCACGGACAAGGAGCCGTAAGGATGAAAGAGAGGTAGGGCTTTCATTGTTTTAGGTATATAAGTTATTATTTCTAGAAGAATAATCAATCTCACTTCTATCGTTAAAAATTTTTCAAATCTGAGGAGAAAGTGAATAGTAATCATTTATATTTTTTGCGTAAAAAAGATAAATGAAGTGCTAACGTCATATGGTTAACTATAAAACTGGTTTCCTAATTAGGAAACCAGTTTTAATTTTATTTTTATCATTCTGTTTGTTGAATATTCGAATGTTAAATGATAAAGACGTATAAATTGACGTTGTTATCTAGGAGAAATTATGATGCGTTTATAGTTAATTTTTTATTGAAATAATAGTTAATTTAGGGGGAAGTAGGATGACAAGTTCAAACAATAAAGCAGCAAATATTTATGCAGGAACAAATATAAATAATTGGGGAGCTTTTGAAAACGTTGAAGAAACGAAGTTATTTGATCCGATCCAAATTGGATCTTGGTCTCTTCGTAATCGCATAGCGATGGCACCGATGACGAGATGTTTTGCAAATAACGAGACGGGAGTAGTTGGTGCTGACGTAGTAGAGTATTACCGAAAACGTGCTGCTGATGGGATTGGATTAATTATTACAGAGGGAATCGTCATTAGCCCAAGAGCAAAAGGGAATCCAGGAGTACCAGGTATTTATACGAAAGAGCAGGTCGATTCTTGGAAACCTGTTACGGAGGCAGTACATAAAGAAGGCGGAGCAATTATTGCACAAATATGGCATGTCGGACGCATGAGTCATCATGAAATAATTGGTGGTCAATTGCCGCAAGCACCGTCAGCAATCGCTGCAGAGGGAAATGTTCCGCGTTTCCGAAAACCGTTTGATACACCAGAAGCAATGACAATAGAAGAAATAAAAGAAGTTATCGGTCAATATGCACAAGCTGCGAAAAATGCGATCGAAGCTGGATTCGATGGCGTTGAAATTCACGGTGCACACGGATATTTAATTGATCAATTCACTTATGAATTCGCGAATAAGCGAACAGATAAATACGGTGGAGACTTAAAGCAAAGGCTAACATTTATGAAAGAAGTAACAGAGGCTGTTATAGAAGCAGTTGGAGCTGATAAAACACTTCTTCGCTTCTCTGCCTTTAAAGGTGATAACCCTACTTATATGTGGGAAAATCCAGAACTTACGATTGAGACTTTTGTAAATATGTTCAAAGAAGTTGGATTAACAATGATCCATCCGTCAACGATGAATTATACAGCAGTTATTGCTGACGGAAAGAATTTTCATCAATTAGTAAGAAAATATTGGGATGGTACTATCGTAGGAGTAGGGAATTTGAATCCGAAAGAGGCAGAAGAAGCATTGCAAGAGGGAACAATTGATGTAGCGGCATTTGGAAGACCGTTAATTGCGAACCCAGACTTTGTTCATCGAATTAAAAATGCTGAAAGTTTAGTCGAATATGATGCGAAAGAGCATCTTGCTACGTTAGTGTGAATAAGGATAAAAAGAGAACACATCGAGTGTTCTCTTTTTATTATGGAACTTCATATATAGGGGGAAGCAGAATGAATGAAGCGCTACTCGTTATTATTAGTATATTGCTCTTTTTGATGCTACTTCTAATTATCTTTTTTATCATTACATTTTTTATTAAAAAACGGACGAATCATTCTATATTAAAACTGCATCCATATTTAGGAAGGATGCGCTATTTACTTGAAAAGATAGGACCGGAATTCCGGCAATATTGGTTTGACCATGATACTGATGGAAAACCTTTTTCGCGTTACGATTTTCAAAGTGTTATGTTTTTAGCAAAATATCGTTCTGAAATACTTGGTTTTGGATCAAAACGAGATTTTGATGCTTCTGGCTATTATATTGCTAATACATTATTTCCAACATTAACAGATGAATTAAGTGTGAATCTAACGCAAGAGCGTGAGGGAAAAAAGTATGTGATTCAAAAAGAGGGGTTATTTTCAAGAAGAGAGAAATTGACAGCGGATACAACAAGCCTTTGGTTATACGAAGAAGACGATGCAATTATAGTCGGTGAAAATCGTAAATATCCATGGAAACTACATGGCATGTTCGGTGCATCAGCGACTTCTTACGGTGCAATTGGAGAAAATTATATTTTATCAACTGGGTTTGGAGCGAAAATGGCAGGTGGTTCATGGATTAATACTGGGGAAGGGGGCGTGATTCCAGAACATTTACATACAGGTGCAAATATTATCGCACAAATTGGTCCGGGGTTATTCGGATATCGTGATGAGGATGGTAATTTTTCAATGAAGGAATTTATTGAAAAAGCGAGAGAAAGCAATATTAAAGCATTTGAATTGAAATTTGGGCAAGGAGCAAAAATACGTGGTGGTCATTTAGAAGGACAGAAGGTAAATGAGAAAATTGCTTCCGTTCGGAAAGTACGAGAAGGAGAGACGATTAATTCGCCAAATCGATTTTCATTTATTAATAATGCGGCAGAGGCTTTATATTTTATTCAAAATTTGCAAGAAAACGGCGGTAAACCAGTCGGTATGAAAATTGTAATTGGTCAACAGGAGCCGTTGGAAGACTTATTGAAAACAATGAAAGAATTAAACATCTATCCAGATTTTATTACAATCGATGGTTCAGAAGGTGGATCAGGTGCAACGTATAAATCGATGGCAGATAGTATGGGGCTTCCGCTTATTCCAGCATTAATTACATTTATTGATACAGCGAGTCATTATGGGGTCCGGGATAAATTAAAGGTGTTTGCCTCTGGGAAATTAGTCACACCAGATAAAGTGGCAATCGCTTTAGCAATTGGAGCAGATGCTGTAAATTCAGCCCGTGGATTTATGATGGCAAGCGGCTGTATTATGGCACTTCAATGTAATTCAGGACAATGTCCATCAGGTGTTGCGACGACGAATCCTCACTATCAAAAAGCGTTAGATCCGTATGAGAAGAAATGGCGAGTAATGAACTATATAATTAGTATGAGATATAGTTTGTTTGCATTAGCGGCGGCAGCGGGAGTAAAGAGTCCGCGCCATTTAACGAGAGAGCATATTGTGTTTAAAGATGAGACTGGGAGGGTGATTTCTCTTTCGGAATTGTTTCCCGACGTAAGCGAGAAGTAAATGTGTAAGGATGTAGCTAAATAAAAAATATTGGTCAAAAGTCATACATTTGTATGGCTTTTTTGATTATAGGAATATAGGGAAGTTAGAAAAATATTGCTCGAATATTTCCGCTTGTCGTTTGTACCTTTTATAATATATATTTAATATACAGCAGTTGTTATAAAAATATTTTTGATGAAAAAATTAAACGGGATCCTCATTGACAATGAAAAATAATTAGATTATAATAAATCTCGAATTCGAGACAATTTCGAAGGTATTCTAAATAATAAAACCGATATTTTATATAAGAGTAAACTAAGCATATTGTAGGAACTGTAGTTTTTTTTGTTAATTATCTCGAATTCGAGATAATTTTAAATAGGATGGAATGTGTGGATTTTTAAGGGATATCTCAAATTCGAGGTAAAATAACATTACGGATTGAACTTAATCAAATGGACAAAATGAATAATGAATTTTAGCGTATAGCAGTTCTTTAAAAATGAAATAAAAAAAGGAGTGGGCAAAATGGAAAAGAAAACAATGGGGATTCATCATATTACAGCAATCGTAGGTCATCCACAAGAAAATGTAGATTTCTATGCAGGTGTATTAGGTTTGCGTTTAGTAAAACAAACAGTGAATTTTGATGATCCAGGTACGTATCACCTTTACTTTGGGGATGAAGGAGGAAAGCCAGGAACAATTATTACATTTTTCCCTTGGGCAGGTGCTCAACAAGGTGTCATAGGAGATGGGCAAGTAGGAATAACTTCATACGTTGTACCTAAAGGTACTATAGGATTTTGGGAAAAGAGATTGGAGCACTTCGATATTTCATATACAAAAATGACACGCTTTGGAGAACAGTATTTAGAATTTGATGACCCGCATGGTTTGCATCTAGAGATTGTTGAAAGAGAAGAAGGCGAAGCGAATAATTGGAGTTTTGGAGGAGTTACGCCAGAAGTTGCGATTAAAGGATTTGGTGGTGCTGTCCTTTTATCTGCACAGCCTCAAAAAACTGCCGAACTGTTAGAACATGTAATGGGACTTGAAAAAGTTGGAGAAGAGGGAGAGTTTGTTCGATTCCGTTCTTCAGCTGAAATTGGAAATGTAATTGATTTAAAGTTAAATTCTATTGGACGCGGGCAAATGGGTGTTGGTACGGTTCACCATATTGCATGGAGAGCTATTAATGATGCTGATCAATTAGACTGGAAAGAACATGTTTCACGCTTCGGATATGGTGTTACTCCTGTTCAAGATCGAAATTATTTTAATGCCATTTATTTTAGAGAGCACGGGGAAATTTTATTTGAAATTGCAACGGATCCTCCAGGATTTGCACATGATGAAACTCAAGCAACGATGGGTGAAGAATTAATGCTTCCTGAGCGATATGAACCACATAGAAAACAGATTGAACAAGCGCTATTACCAATTGAAGTAAGAGAATTAGACTAATTATATAAGTGATTGAAAGGGGATAAAGGATAATGATGAAACATGTTTTTCAAAAAGGAAAAGATGCGTCAAAACCAACACTATTATTGCTACATGGTACGGGTGGAAATGAATTAGATTTATTACCGCTTGCCGAAAGAATTGATCCAGAATCTTCTGTATTAAGTGTTCGTGGGAATGTGTTAGAAAATGGAATGCCTCGTTTCTTCCGTAGATTAGCAGAAGGTATTTTTGATGAAGAGGATCTCGTTTTCCGTACGAAGGAATTGAATGAATTTTTGAATGAAGCAGCAAAAACATATGGATTTGATAGAGATAATATTGTAGCTGTTGGGTACTCAAATGGAGCAAATATTGCAGCGAGTTTATTATTCCATTACGAAAATGCATTAAAAGGTGCCATTCTTCATCACCCAATGGTACCGAGAAGAGGGATAAAACTTCCTAATTTAGTAGAGAAAACAGTGTTTATTGCTGCTGGAACAAATGATCCGATTTGTTCATTAGCAGAGTCAGAGGAATTAAAGGCGTTACTAGAAAGTGCGAATGCTAGTGTAACAATGCACTGGGAGAATAGAGGGCATCAATTAACGATTAATGAAGTAGAAAAAGCAACAGAGTGGTATGAAAGAGTGTTTCCACATGCATAAATAATAGGCTAAATCGAGTGTGAAATCATAAAGATTTTATACTCGATTTTTTTGTTGCTATTCAGGGTGTTAAAAAGAACAGGAAAGTTATGTTAAAATATGAAGAAAAGCAAAGGGGTTCCTGTTGTGTTAATGAGCAGGAGTGTAGAAAAATCGGCAATTTGTTTTAAGAGTGTCGATTTTTTAATAATGGAGGGGAATTATTAGATGTCAAACTACGAAAATAAAGAAATGCTAACGGGAGGGAATGTCTCAAACGTATATCGTTCGAAAGATACTGTTCGACGGGAATTAAAGCAGGGCAGTACCAAAATTCATAAACTATTAAATCATTTGGAAAACAAAGGGTTTAGTTATGCACCAAAGTTTTTAGGGATTGATGAAAGAGATAGAGAGATATTATCATTTTTTGAAGGAGAAGCTGGTAATTATCCTTTAAAAGAATACATGAGGTCTAATGATGTTTTAAAAGAGATAGCGAAGATGCTCCGTCTTTATCATGATGCTGTGAGTGACTTTCCGTTATTAGATGATTGGAAACCGATGGATAATACTCCAAATAAAATAGAGGTTGTATGCCACAATGATTTTGCAATATACAACATTATTTTTAATAACGAAAAACCAGTAGGTATTATCGATTTTGATGTTGCTGCTCCGGGTCCAAGACTTTGGGACATAGCGTATACTCTTTACACTTGTGTCCCTTTAAGTAGAGTTTATTATACAGAAACAGGTGAGGCAGTTTATTATAATTCATTACAGCATGCTGACCGTATAAAGCAAAGAGTTAAATTGTTTTTTGAATCATACGGTGATGATATGGAAGAAGATTATTTGGAGATGGTATTGCTCCGATTAGAAGGGTTATGTAAATACATGAAAAGAAAAGCTAAAGAAGGCGATAGGAACTTTCAAAAAATGATAGATGAAGGACACCTTGAACATTATGAAACCGATATTAAATTCATTCGTGAACATGGAAGAGAATGGATGTAATGAAATGCGTTTTATACAAAAATAAAGCTCAGAGTCATATAGGGACTTTGAGCTTTTTAGCGTGTTATTTTAGATGTTTTCCATAATAATTGAAATACTTATAACAACTAGTAGGGGCCTTTTATTATATTGATATAGCATAGTTAAGAGTTTGGTACAGGCTGAGATGCAGTGATTGGTAATTGGATATCAACAGTTGTTCCTTTATTTAATTCACTTGAAATGAATAGTTTTCCGTGATGCTCTTGGATGATTTTATAGCATATCATTAAGCCGAGACCAGTTCCTTTTTCTTTTAAGCTATAAAAAGGTTCTCCAAGACGTGACATGCGCTCTTCAGGTATTCCACACCCTTCATCAATAATGCGTATTGAAATAAAATCATTTTCTAACGATGTTGTTTGAATAAAGATGTTGCCCCCATTCGGCATCGCCTCGATGGCATTTTTTAATATGTTAATAAAAACTTGTTTTAATTGATTACTGTCACATTGAATGTCAGAAGTATGATTAAAATGGTCCATAATGATATGAACACTATGCATAATAGCAGTTGGTAAAATAAAAGTTACTACTTCTTCAATTAATGTTTGTATGTTGCAAGTATGAATAGAAAGCACTTGTGGTTTAGACATCGCCATAAATTGGCTTGTTATGGATTCCATTTGTGAAATTTCACTCAGCATAACGTCTACATACCATTTATTTTCCTCATTTATCTCTGGATGTAATAATGTTAAAAATCCTTTCAATGAAGTTAGCGGGTTTCTAATTTCATGCGCAATTCCAGCTGTCAGTTGTCCTACTACTGCAAGCTTTTCGGATTTTCGTAATAATTTTTCAGTTTCCTTTAGTTCGGTAACATCCCTTCCCATCACTATAAGACCTTTGCGGGAGCCATCAGGGTGGAAGAGTGGGACTTTTGAAATACTTAAAATTAGGTCGAAATCATCTCTATGTATAATAAATTCTTCACCGTGAAGAATTTGTCCTTTTTGCCATGTTAGTTCATCAACTTCTTCACAATGTAAAAAAGCTTCTCGGTACGCTTCGTTATATTGAATGAGTTCACTATCTTTCTTTCCATGATAGGGTACATTATGGAAAGCGAAGCAAGAAAGTGCATAGTCATTCGCTTCAAGCCAGCGTCCTTCATGATCTTTAAATATAACAAACGCAGGCATTGAATTCATTAATGTGCGCAATCGTTTCTCACTATCTTTTAATACTTTCTCAATTCTATCTGATTTTTCAAGGGGTTTCATAATGGCGTATACACCTGTTAAACGGTTTTCAACAAAAATAGGAACTAATTTTGTTACGACATCTAGTAAATATCCGTCTTTATGATAAATAGAGATAATATACTCTTTTTGATCATTAGCTGCAGTATTTTTTATGTATTGTAGCACTTGATCAGAAATATGTGCTTCTAAAATAGAAGTGATTGTTTTACGCTCTAATTCGTTAGAAGTGTAACCTAATATTCTTTCAGCAGAGGGATTAATATGTAAAATAACTCCTTCTAAACTCAATGAAATAATACTATCAGGATTATGTTCAAAAAGAGAGGCGTACATTTCTGCTAAAGAACGACTTTGTATATGGTTTCGCCAGCGTCCAGATACATTCGGATGACGCTTTTTTTGAGTAGATGAATATTTTTTACGACTCATAATATTTCCTCCGTACAATTAGCATCTAAAAAAGATGGATCTATTAATAACTATAATATAGGTGTGACATGTATTTCTATAAAAAATGGAAATTACATAATAAAATTTCTTTTTTTATTATTAGTAGAAGGTATAAAAGGTAGTAATAAGAGAATCTTATATTGCTTTATTAATTTTCTGTAAGTTACATGAATGTGTTTTCGTTATAACATTAGAATAGAAGAGGGGGAGAAAAATGAAAAGTTATATTCAAGGAATTGATCATGTACAAGTGGCGGCACCTGTAGGATGTGAGGAAGAAGCACGAGAATTTTATGGTAATAAAATTGGTATGGAGGAAATTCCGAAGCCAGAAGAGTTAAAGAAGCGTGGCGGATGTTGGTTTAAGTGTGGAAATCAAGAAATTCATATCGGAGTCGAGCAAAACTTTATACCAGCTAAAAAGGCGCATCCAGCTTTTTATGTTTTTAAAATTGACGAATTTAAACAAGAATTAATACAACAAGGTATTGAGGTAATAGATGATAATGCACGCCCAGATGTAATTAGATTTTACGTATCAGATCCATTTGGAAATAGAATTGAATTTATGCAAAATAAAAACTAGGTGGAGTTCCACCTAGTTTTTTACGCTTTTCTAAACAATCCTAATACTTCAACAGTTTCTGTAATATTAACGAATGCATGAGGATCAATTTCGGAAATAGTTAGTTTCATACTTGCTAACTCTTCTCGTGAAACAACAGTCATAAGTACACGTTTTTTTTCATTTGAATAAGCACCTTCGCCGTCAAGAAGTGTAATTCCACGTACAACAGTAGAAAGGAGTTTCTTTTTCATTTCTTCTGCTTGATTTGTTACAATCATAAGTGTAACTTTACGATGTTTCGTATGAACGGCATCAATTACTTTACCAGTTACATAAATTGAAAGTAAGCTTGTTAGTGCAACATCCCAGGTAAAGAAAAATCCTGCAATGACAACAACAACTGTGTTTAACAGAATAAGGAAACCGCCAAGTTTAATATCTCTTTTACGAGATAACAACATACCGATAATATCAAAACCACCAGTTGAACCATGGCAGTTGAAGACAAGGCCAATACCAGCTCCGGCGATGACACCTCCAAATACAGATGATAAAAGTGGGTCTGTTGCTACGACTTTTACAGGAATATAATATAGTGCAACAGATAATACAATTACAGAGACAACTGTGTTAAAAATTACTTTTTTTCCAAGTCCTATGTATCCTAAAATGAGGATAGGTAAGTTCAATACGAAGTTAATAATACCTGTGTTTACAGGGGTTACAATTCCTAAAATAATAGCAATTCCGCCAATTCCACTACTTAAAATTTTATGGGGGATAAGGAAAAGATTAAAGGCAATTGCAATAATAATAGAACCAAAAATAACACCAAGAAATCTGACCATCTTTTTCCCGTCCTTCATTAAATAATCATATTATTTCAAGATTATATATGAAATTAAAAGTTTTAGGGGAAAACAGTTTATTTTGGGAAATTAGATTAATCTAAAGAATTTGAGTATTCGATAATTTGGGAGGGGATACAAAAATGAAGGTAACAACGTATCAAAAGAAAAGCCCTTTAAAACAAGAATGTGAGGATTCATTTTTTTGTAATGAAGATAATATAGTTTACGGTGTATGTGATGGCGCAACGCCACTTGTCCCATTTTTTGATGAAGAAGGGCATAATGGAGCACACATCGCTTCGCATTTATTTGCAAGTCATTTTACTTCGTTACGGGAGAATATCAGTTTACAAGTTGCAGTTGCAAAAGCGAATGAATTATTGCAGAACAAAATGCTAGAATATAAGGTTTATACGGGAAAAAAAGATCATTTATGGTGTACATGTATTGCAGCAGTTCGAGTAGATGGCGAGAAACTTGAATATGTGCAGCTAGGTGATTGTATGATTGTTGCGATACATCAAGATGGAACGATGCAAGTATTAACGAAAGATACAGTTAAAGGAATTAGTAAACGCGCAAAAAAGAAAAGAGAAGAAGACCGTAAAAAAGGGCTATCTGTACCGGAAGAACACGTTTTTCAGGATGTTCGAGAGCAGTTAAAATACAATCGTTATCTTGCAAATATGCCGAATGGCTACTCAGTCGCAAATGGTATGAAGGAAGCGATGACCTATTTACAACATGGGGAATTATATGTAGCCGACGTAAGTGGGATCTTTATTTGTTCGGACGGATTGTTCCACCCAGATTGGCCACTAGAACAAACTGTAGCATATATAAGAAAGAATAGTATAAAAGAATATGTAGCAATCATTGAAGAGTTAGAAGGGGAAAATAGAATAAGACCGGATGATAAAACAGTTATTATGATCGATTTTTAAGAGGAGGACGTTCACATGGAAATTAAATGTGCAAATTTAACATTTCAAGATGAGTTAGTTCCTTTAGAAAAAGTAAATAAACTTATTATCCACCATACGTCAGAAGATGGATGGGATGTGTATAAAACTCACGAATTTCATCAAAAAGTAAGAGGGTGGAGCGGGATTGGTTACAATTACTTTATTGAAGAAGATGGAACTGTAGTCGAAGGACGAGGTTTACATATTGGAGCACATGCGAAAGATAATAATAGTGATACAATTGGAATATGTATGACGGGAAATTTTGATACATACGATCCTACTACTGCGCAAATGAATTCACTATATTCTTTATGCAAGACATTAATGAATCAATTTTCTATAAGTAAAGAAAATATACTTGGTCATCGTGAATTAGAAGGAGTTACAAAAACTTGTCCAGGAAATCGCTTTTCTATGGTAGAGTTAAGAAAAGTATTATCTTAAATATAGGGGAGTAAATAATGATGATGAATATAAAAATACCGACTGATAAAAAAGAAGAGCTTGTAGCACAAATCCAGCAGTTTTTCGTTGAAGAAGATTTAGATGAGATTGGACGTTTCCAAGCAGAACGTTTAATAGAAGAAATGATAAAGTTAGTAGGACCATTTGCATACAATCAAGCAATTGGAGATGCAAGAAAACTTGTAACTGAAAAACTATCTAATATTGAAGAAGATTTGTATGTGTTAGAGAAGAGCGAAGGTAAATAAAAAAGAGCCATTTGGCTCTTTTTTATTTATTTTCTTTATGCTCTTTATATTCATGTACTTTTTCTTTTACATTACCGACAGTAATTTTGGCAGTACCTTTTATCTTATCCCACTTTCCTTCAGCTTGTAATTTCTTATTGTCTGTTACTTTCCCGACAACTTCCTTTACTTCGCCTTTTACTTTATCAATGGTACCTTCTACTTTTTCTTTTAAACCATGCTCATGCTTTGTCATACATTTCTCCTCCTTGTAGTTTGATTAGAATTCTCTTTTCATATAGCAAGTTGAATGATGTATCTAGTAATAGCGTAACAAATACAGTTTGAATATTCAAATGATTGATAGGATAGAAATAGAATTGTCATAAAATGTATATAATTGTAATGGGAAGAGAAAGAAAGTTAATTATATGTCTTTTCAGTCCATATGGATTTTGTATAAGCGATTTTCAAATGAGCGCGTTCCATATTATTTTGACTACTGCTACCAAATCGAGCTTGTCCAACTATTAAATTGCAATTTGATTCAATCGCTGTCTCAATTCGTTTTTGAATTAATGCAGTATGACAACCTTTACGTTGAAATTCTGGCAATGTAGCAGAAGCAGCTAGTGAGGCAATACCTTTATTTATATATATGACACCGATGCTTGCTGGAATATTTTGAACTTCGGCTATGAAAAAATGCCACCCTGGCTGATTGTAAAGAATTTCGTTATTTTGACGAACGCCATCTTTTGTAAATGATGGCATATTAAATCCGCGAACATAAATGTCTGCAAAAGTATGAAACTCATTTTCTTTGAGTTTGCGTACCGAAATATTAGAAGGAAGAGAAGGTGAATTTTGTCTAGGTTTATTATATAAAGCTGTATGGAAGTTAGATTGAAAAAATCCCTTTTGTGATAAATATTGAAATAGTTCAGTTGTGGCTTGAGCCGGTGTAATTTCAAAACGGCAAGGAATTTGTAGTGATCGATAATAAGAGATGATTTCATCAATCTCATTTGTATTTGAAAAGGTAATGCCTTTTACTGTGTTAAAAGCAGGACCAGCAATTACTTTTGATGAAAAGGCAGTGGCACTCCCAAACTTTTTCATTTGTACTTGCATTGGATTTCCGGTTATCAATTGTAAGGCTTCTAATCTAGAAGATAGCATGTCAATTTCTGCGCTTTCAATTTCTTTAGCCGTATCGAGTGTCATAATAGTAGTCATAAAATTCCTCCATCAATAAATATAATACATAGTATAAATACGATTTTTGTGCTAGGATTCCTGTTGCAATTTAAGAGAACAACAGGTTTTTTGGAAGGGAATTGGAAGTGCACTGTCGAAGGGAGTAGAAATAGATTAAAGGTGGTGCTCTCATGAGGAAGAACGACGTGCAGACATGCTCTAATTGCGGTTCTCATAATATAGGAGAAGGTGAGTTTGTCGGCTATGCACAAATACGGAAAAAAGAGACGATGTTTACATCATCTCCGGTAGATGCTTACGTTTGTACGGATTGTGGTCATATCCTTTTATTAAAAGTACGAAATTATGAAAAGTTTAAACAAAAGCCGTTATGATTGTTGAGAAGTGGATATATCCAACTCTGTATACAAGTCGTCTTCTATTAAGGAAGATTGATATGAGTGATACTTTACATATATATGAATACGCCTCAGACAACGAGTTGACAACTTATACTGCCACCAATCGTTACATGATACGAAAATATTTTTAGAAGAAATTGTGAGTCAATATGAGAAAGAAAAAGTAGCTCCCCTTGGAATAGTATTAAAAGAGGAACAAAAGCTCATAGGGGCGTGTGGATTTATAAAATATAATTCAACTGAACATAAAGCGGAAATTGCATACGCTTTATCACGAAAATATTGGGGAAGAGGATTAGCTATCGAGGCTGCGTTAGCTTTTTTTAGCTATGGTTTTAATGAGTTACATCTTAATAGCATTGAAGCGAGATGTAATTCAGAAAATGAAGCATCTGAGAGATTAATGAAACGATTGAATATGGAGTATGAGTGTACGATTAAAGAGGATTTGTTCGTTAAAGGTAAGTATCGTAATACGAAAAGATATAGTATATCGAGAACGCAATATATAAATGAATAGAAATTTTTATATGGAAACCTCCTTTAAATTAAATTGTTTAGGGGAGATTTTTTTATTTATTATAACAAATATTCCCTTTAATTGTTATAATTGGTTACTGTAGAGGCTAATTTTTGGTGAGGTTGTAAACATACAAGATAGACAGTTAAATCGTATATAAGCACCTTATATAACATAATCGCAACCGTAAGTTGACAAAGTGCAACCGTAGGAAGATAGAGATAAGAGCAATGTTTACATACAATTTAGTTAAGAAAACAAAGGGGGACACACATATGGGATTTGGTGAGAAACTTTTTAAATTAAGAAAGGAAAAGGGTCTTTCTCAAGAAGCGTTAGCTGAGAAATTAAACACAACAAGGCAAGCGGTTAGTAAATGGGAAAATGGCCAAGGCTTTCCTGAAACTGAAAAACTAATAATGATTGGAAATGTATTTGAAGTATCTCTTGATTACTTATTAAAAGAAACTGCTGAACAAAGTAATGAAAAGGAACAAGGTTTTTATGTAAGTAGAGAAATGGCAGAAGGGTATGTAGTGTACGGACAAAAAATTTCTAAATATATCGCGTTAGGATTTAGTTTGCTCATTCTATCGACGATACCGTATTTATTATTTAAGGAAGATGTAACAATGTCTACATTTCTTGTAATTATTATTGCTGTCCTTGGAATTGGAGCAATGATGGTACCTGTAACTATAGAAGAGAGTCGATACAATGTATTGAAAAAGGAAGAACTACTATTTGATCAAAACTTCCTAAAAGAATTGACAAAAAGATATACGACTATTAAGAAGAAATATGCTGCAGTAGTGATCGTTGGATTTTGTTTCATAGCAGCAGGGGCAATTCCATTTTTGTTTGAGAAAAAGCGTATTACTTCAGGGGAATTAGTGCAGTATTATCCGTACTGCGTTGTACTTATTGCTATCGGATTCTATCTTTTTGTTCGTGTATTAGGAGTGTTAGAAACGTACAGAATTTTAGTGGAAAATAAAGAATATAGCAATCGTTTCATTTTTAAATTGAAAAAGAAAGTAAGGAAAAAGGTAGATAGTTTTTAAATAGGAGAGGAACATGTTTTGAATAATTTACTTTCAAGACATGTTTTTTTGTTTCTGAATTATTTCCAAAGAAATAATTCAGAAAATACAGAAAAATATCGTAATTATTTGTAGAAGTCTGTTATAATATACAAAAATGAAAACGCTTTAAAGGGAGGCTGTAAACCATATGATGATGAATGTACCGCTAACAATTAGTTCTATGATGGAAAGGGCAGAAAAACTTTTCCCGAAGAAAGAAATCGTTTCTCGAACACATGATACAGTTACAACATTAACGTATAAGCAGTTAGGAGAAAGGACGAGAAGACTTTCAAGTGCGTTAAAAAATCTTGGAATTAAAGAAGGCGAGCGTATCGGAACGTTAGCGTGGAATCATCATCGACATGTGGAAGCATATTTTGCTATTCCAGGTATTGCTTCCGTTTTGCACACAATTAATATTCGTTTATCTCCTCAACATATATCATATATTATTCAGCATGCAGAAGACCGTATTTTACTTATTGATGAAGATCTAGTACCGCTCGTTGAGAATATCCAATCTGAATTATCGACTGTACAAGCGTACATTATAATGACTGATAAAGATGAGCTCCCAAAAACTACGCTTCATCCTGTATTCCATTATGAGAAACTTTTAGCAGAAGGCGATCCGAAATTCCAATTTGTAAAAGATATTGATGAAACCACACCTGCGGGTATGTGTTATACGTCAGCGACTACAGGAAATCCAAAAGGTGTTGTATATACACATCGTAGTACAGTGCTGCACTGTATGGCACTCGGATTAGCAGATACGACAGCTTTATCGGAAAGTGATGCAGCGATGGCCATTGTACCAATGTTTCATGTGAATGCTTGGGGACTTCCTTTTGCAGCTACTTGGTTTGGGGCAAAACAAGTTCTTCCGGGACCGATGTTTACCCCGAAAATTCTATTAGAAATGATTCAAACAGAAAAAGTAACGATAGCTGCGGGTGTGCCGACAATTTGGCTCGGTGTTTTACAAGAGTTAGAAAATAATAGTTACGATTTATCTAGTATTACGAGAATACTATGCGGTGGTGCAGCTGCACCGAAAAGTGTTATTAAAGCATTTGAGCAAAAATATAATGTTCCTTTCGTACATGCATATGGCATGACTGAAACAAGTCCACTTGTAACGCTTGCACGTTTAAAAAGCTATGAAACAGATTTGGCGTATGAAGAACAACTTGAGATTCGTTCGAAGCAAGGATATCTTGTCCCTGGTGTAGAGATGAAGGTAGTTGGTGCAGAGGGGGAAGTGAAGTGGGATGGTACTGAAATGGGAGAACTATGTTTACGAGCACCTTGGATCGCTGCAAGCTATTATAACGATGATCGTACGGTGGAAGGGTTCCGTGATGGATGGTTATATACTGGCGATGTCGTTACAGTCGATGAGGAAGGTTGCGTAAAAATTGTTGATCGTACGAAGGATGTTATTAAAAGCGGGGGAGAGTGGATTTCCTCAGTTGATCTTGAAAATGCTTTAATGGCACATGATGCTATATTTGAAGCGGCTGTTGTTGCAGTACCTCATCCGCAGTGGCAAGAGCGTCCAGTTGCCTGTGTTGTTCAAAAGAAAAATAGCACTGTTACAAAAGAGGAACTATATGAGTTTTTAAAACCGCAGTTTGCAAAATGGTGGTTGCCAGACGATATTGTATTTATGGAAGAAATACCGAAAACATCTGTTGGGAAGTTTTTAAAACAGGCGCTTAGGAAAGAGCTTGAGCATTTGCATAAAGAAAAATAAATAGAATCCTATTTGTAAACTTGAGTCATGTTAAGGTTGACAAATGATTAATAGAAAGATAATATAACACCTGTAATATGTTATCTAAAATCATTTTTAAGTTTACAAATAGGAGAAGCAAACATGAATACAAAAAACTTAGTTTTCGTCGCTTTATTTAGTTCAATTATGGGAGTGCTAGGGTTAATACCTCCAATTGCTCTTTCTATTACACCAGTTCCTATTACATTACAGTCACTTGGAGTTATGCTTGCGGGTGGACTATTAGGATCACGCCTTGGTGCACTAAGTCAGCTTATTTTCTTACTTATTGTAGGAGCTGGAGCACCACTACTTGCGGGTGGACGTGGAGGTCCAGGGGTATTTGTTGGTCCAAGTGCAGGATATTTACTTGGTTATATTGTAGGAGCATTTGTAATTGGCTATTTAATTGAGCGTTTACGTGAAGTTTCTATTATAAAAGTATTATGCATAAATATAATTGGTGGTATTTTCGTTGTTTATGTATTTGGTATTATTGTACAAGCTTTCGTAATGGATATTTCCATATGGCAAACGATGAAAGTAAGTGTCGTGTTTTTACCAGGTGATTGCATAAAAGCGATTATAGCAGCAATTCTCGTGACAAAATTACATCGTTCATTGAAACATATTATTACGCCTGCTTTGAAAAATGGAAAATTTACAAATGCGGGATAAGAAAGAGGAGAAACACGTTAATCGCGTGTTTCTTTTTGTTATTTTGTAAAGAAAGGAAGTCTCATATGGGAATTACAGAAGAATACAAAAAAAATGTTTCTTTACAGCCGAATAAAGTAGCGATTAAAGAAAATGATAGAGTTTTAACATATAAAGATTGGTTCGAGTCAGTTTGTAAAGTAGCAAACTGGTTGAATGAAAAAGAATCGAAGAATAAAACAGTTGCAATAGTTTTAGAAAATCGTATTGAATTTTTACAAATATTTGCCGGAGCAGCGATGGCAGGTTGGATTTGTGTACCGTTAGATATAAAGTGGAAACAGGGTGAGCTTGAGGAAAGAATAGCAATTAGTAACCCGGATATTATTGTGACGGAACGGTATAAGTTAAATGATATACCGGGGGAAGAAGAAAGAGTAGTTGAGATTGATGAATGGAAAGAAATGATAGAGAAATATCTTCCTGCATATCATCCTGTAGAAAATGTACAAAACGCTCCCTTTTATATGGGATTTACATCAGGATCAACAGGAAAAGCAAAAGCGTTTTTACGTGCGCAACAATCATGGGTCCATAGTTTTCATTGTAATGTACATGACTTTCATATGAAAAAGACAGATTCTATTTTAATAGCTGGAACACTTGTTCATTCTCTTTTCGTATATGGTGCAATAAGTGCATTGTATTTAGGTCAAACGGTACACGTTATGAGAAAGTTTATTCCAGATCAAGTGTTGTGCAAGTTAGAAACTGAGAATATTTCCGTAATGTATACAGTCCCGACAATGCTTGAGTCTTTGTATAAAGAAAATAAAGTAATTGAAAGTGAAATGAAAATTATTTCGTCAGGAGCGAAATGGGAAGCTGAAGCGAAAGAAAAGATAAAGAATATGTTTCCTTATGCAAAAAGATATGAATTTTATGGTGCGTCTGAGCTAAGTTTTGTAACAGCATTGGTCAATGAAGAGAGTGAAAGAAAGCCGAATTCAGTAGGGAAACCTTGTCATAATGTACAAGTTCGAATAGGTAATGAAGCAGGAGAAGAAATACAGGTAGGCGAGGTAGGAACTGTTTATGTAAAAAGTGATCAGTTTTTTATGGGCTATGTATCGGATGGAGCTATAATCCCACAATTGACCAAAGATGGTTGGATGACAGTGCATGATGTAGGCTATCAAGATGAGGAAGGCTTTATATATATAGTTGGTAGAGAGAAAAATATGATTCTATTTGGAGGGATTAATATTTACCCAGAAGAGATAGAGAGTGTGTTATATACGCATCCAGCTGTTGAAGAAGTTGTTGTTGTCGGTATAAAAGATAGTTATTGGGGTGAAAAGCCTGTCGCAATAGTCAAAGGAAGTGCTACAAAGCAACAATTAAAGAGCTACTGCTTACAACGATTATCATCTTTTAAAATACCTAAAGAATGGTGTTTTGTAGATGAAATACCTTATACGAGTAGCGGGAAAGTAGCTCGCATTGCAGCAAAAAGTATATTCGAAAAACGGGAGAAAATATATGAATAGAGCGGTTATTGTAGAAGCGAAAAGGACGCCTATTGGCAAAAAGAATGGGATGTTCAAAGATTATGAAGTTCAGCAATTAGCTGCACCGCTTCTTACGTTTTTAAGTAAAGGGATTGAGAGTGAAATAGATGATGTCATATTAGGTAATGTCGTTGGACCAGGAGGTAATGTTGCGAGATTATCTGCATTAGAAGCTGGACTTGGTTATCATATACCTGGTGTAACGATTGACCGGCAATGTGGTGCTGGATTGGAATCAATTCGTACTGCGTGTCATCTTATTCAAGGTGGTGCCGGTAATTGCTATATTGCTGGAGGAGTAGAGAGTACAAGTACGTCATCTTTTCAAAATAGAGCGCGGTTTTCACCTGAAACAATTGGAGACCCTGATATGGGATTGGCGGCTGAGTATGTTGCAGAGCGGTATAACATAACAAAAGAAATGCAAGATGAATACGCTTGTCTTAGTTATAAACGGACGCTACAAGCATTAGAAAAAGGATATTTACAAGAGGAAATATTATCTGGGGATTTTAATGGAATGTTGGACGAACCAATAAAGAGAGAAATGAATTATGAAAGAATAATTAAGAGAACAAAGCCTGTATTTTTGCAAAATGGTACTGTGACAGCAGGAAATTCGTGTGGTGTAAATGACGGGGCATGTGCAGTTCTTGTAATGGAAGAACAGCAAGCTCGAAAATTAGGATATAAGCCTGTTCTTCGGTTCGTTCACAGTGCTGTAGTTGGAGTGGACCCGAATCTCCCAGGAACTGGTCCGATATTCGCAGTACAAAAACTACTCAGAGAAATGAATTTAGTAATAGAAGATATTGATTGTATTGAGATGAATGAAGCGTTCGCTTCGAAAATTGTTGCTTGTGCAAAGGAATTACAAATTCCATATGAGAAGCTCAATATAAATGGTGGTGCAATTGCACTTGGTCATCCGTACGGTGCGTCTGGGGCTATGCTTGTAACACGCTTGTATTATCAGGCGCAAAGAGAACGTATGAAATATGGAATTGCGACATTAGGAATTGGGGGGGGAATTGGGCTTGCTCTCTTATTTGAGAAAGTAGAAGACTAGCAAGGAACTAGTTTTCTACTTTTTGAGGGACATATACATTACTGCCAGGTTTTGATTTTATTTCGTTCCAAGCAGCGATAGCATCAGCTTTTGATTTTCCTTTGTTGCATGGATCTTCGAAAAAAGCACGAGTAAAACGATTGTATTCAAACTGTGCACCGATGTTTGTTTTATATGCTGGGTCTTTTTTACGTTCGCTTTCTTCATACCAAAACGTTACAGCATCCTCATATGTTTTTCCTGCATTCTCTTTAAAAAACTTTTGAAGGGCTACTGTAAAGCGGAAGTTTGCTCCAATTTTTTCTTTAAAAAAAGCACGGACATCTTCGCTACAGCGGTGGTTTTCAGTAATAATCGTTTGAAGAGAAAGATCTTTATAGGAGAGGGAGTTTTTACTCTTTTTTTGATTAGAACAATTCTTTAATATTTTACCTGTAGTCAAAAAGTGTGTAATACGTTCAGAAATCTCAGTTTTAGAGCCGTTTGAGGGTAAATCATGCTCACGACAAAATGTTTGCAGTTCTGCTTTTAACCAATAATAATTTTGAAAATCTTCGAGTGGTATAGCTTTTGTTAAAGGTGGACGCATGAATGTAACAACTTCTTTCTTCCATAATTTCCTTTAATTATAAAACGTATGTTCTTTTTGTGGAAGGGTTAATTTGTAAATTTAATAGGAGTAGGAGAGAGAGTATGACTAATTTAATGCAAGTTCGTGTTACGGGAATTTTAATTGAAGATGAAAAAGTATTATTAGTAAAACAAAAAGTCGCTAATCGGAATTGGTCTTTACCTGGAGGAAGAGTAGAGAATGGTGAAATGTTAGAGGAAGCGATGATTCGAGAAATGCGAGAAGAAACAGGATTAGAAACTAAGATTAAGAAATTACTTTATGTTTGTGATAAACCAGGTACTATACCATCTTTATTACATATTACTTTTCTACTTGAAAGGATTACAGGGGAACTTACGCTTCCTTCTAATGAATTTGATCACAATCCAATTCATGATGTACAAATGGTAGAGATAGAGAAACTAAGTAATTATGGTTTTTCAGAGGTTTTCATTAAACTTGTGTCTGAAGGATTTCTAAACGCAGGGAGTTATCAAGGATTAAAACAAAATATTGGTTTGTAAACATAAGAGGAGGCTGTTATTTTGGAACAGACTCCTCTTATTATATAAGTTGCGATTGTTGTTGTATTTTGTGGGTAAATCGGTATTTCTTATAGAATCGTTCATATAATTTCATTTACTGTATTACTATGTACGAAGCAGAAAAGAGAATGGGATGTCATCCAGTTCAATGACATCCCATTCATAAAATAATCTACACTGCAGATTGTAAAGAAGAAACAAGTTG
This sequence comes from Bacillus cereus group sp. MYBK30-2, assembly GCF_051915945.1. Classification (NCBI taxonomy): domain Bacteria; kingdom Bacillati; phylum Bacillota; class Bacilli; order Caryophanales; family Bacillaceae; genus Bacillus; species Bacillus cereus group sp. MYBK30-2. The sequence continues at coordinate 322,746 of NZ_JBQAFR010000002.1, read as the reverse complement.
ATTTAAAAACTCATCTCCAGTCATAATTGCTTTCCCACCGCCACGAGCACTCTTTTTATTTCCCCCGCCTTTTCCTTCAATAGAAGGGAGGGCATCTTTTAAAAGTGTATTCATATCGAGTGTCACTGCCTTACCACAAGTAAGGATGCATTGTAGTTTTTCTTCGTTTTCAATGACGAAGTATGTAATTGCCTGTTCTTGTTGTTCTGTAATGATAGCAGACAGTTTTGCGATTTCTGGCATTGAGCGATCTGTAAATACTTTAGAGATAATTGTTCCAGTATGTAGTTCTTCTGATTGTTGTAATAATTCATTTGCTTCTACAAATAATAGTTTTTCATTCATTGTTTGTATAGCTTTTTCGTTTTCTTTTTGAGAGGTAAGAAGCTGTGCTACCTTTGTTGGAATATCAGTTTCGCTACTGTTCAATTGTTTAGAAACATCTTTAATAATTTGTTGGTGCTGCCTAATTAATTTAAGTGTGCGCCAACCAGCGATAAACGTTAAACGTATACCACCTTTGTTGCGCTCCCAACTAAGTACTTGAATAGGGCCTACTTCACCTGTATGTTTCGGATGTGTTCCACCGCAACCGTTGTAGTCATAGTTTTCGATGATAACAACGCGTATATTTTCTGTCATAGTTGGCTCTTTACGAAGGGGGAATTTTTGCGCTTCTTCTAAGGTCATCCATTCAATACGAATAGGGTGATTTTCAAAGACAATTTGATTAGCAATTTGTACTGCCTTTTCAATGGTCTCTGTAGAAAGGTTAGCCGTTTCTAAATCAATTGTCACTGTTTCTTTTCCAAGATGGAACCCAATTGTTGGTATGTTAAAATGATCCCAAAAAGCAGCAGATAAAATGTGCTGAGCTGTATGCTGTTGCATATGGTCAAAACGACGTTGCCAATCTATTTTCCCGTCTACTTCTTTTGTATGTAGTTGTTCTACTATGAAATGACGAATTTCTCCATCTACCTCTTCGACATTAGTTACCGGAATGTCATTTAAAGTTCCAGTGTCATGTGGTTGTCCGCCACCTGTTGGATAAAATGCAGTTTCATTTAAAACAACGTACAAGTTTCCTGCTGAATCAATATCTTGTTTTATAACTTTAGTTGTAAAGACTTGCTGATAAGCGTCGTTGTAATATAATTTTTGTTCCAATTTGTTTTCCCCTTTCGTGTTCACTAGTTTCATTGTAAAGCAATCGAAATAAGTTTCCTAATATTTCAGAAGAAAGAAACTATTTTTAGAATTTTCTTGCTATAATAAGAAAAAGAAAATGCGGGGGTGGAAAGAAATGCTATATGATAACGGCGTAGATAAACTGCTTAGTTTAAACAGAAATATTTCTAAATTATATCGAGAATTAAATGAAATGACCCGGATTTTAACGGAATGTAATCGAGAAAGTGTAAAATTTGATCGGTTATATGTAAAAGAGTTACTTTGGAAAAAAGAAGATGTGATAGAGAAGTATGATCAATTACTTGTCCAGTTATGTATTAATGAATGCTTTGATTTAAAAAGTGTAATTACTGGCGAATATAAGTATACATATGAAGAAGTAGAAAGCATTGTATTAGAATTTAATGAAAAGTATAATGTTGTAATTTTAATTAAAGATGTTTGTAAAGAATTACAGTTTACATATGGAATTGATATGGACATAACGAGAACAGCTCGGGTGTAAACATCTCAAGTATAGAAAAAGGAAAAAGAAAGCAGATCCTTTGCTTTCTTTTTTGATGTAGAAAAAGGGAGAGTAGATCTAAAGATGAAGGGGAAGTTACAACAGATTCATCCACTAGGCATGACAATTATTATAGGGACTTTATTTGCGAGATTCGCCACTTCAATGAGTATTCCTTTTTTAGCGATTTATTTAACAACCGTTAAAGACGTATCGGCTGGAATGACTGGTGCTATTATTGGAACGAGTGCACTTGTTGGAGTGTTTGCTAGTTTTATTGGGGGGAATTTATCGGACCGATTTGGCCGAAATATAATAATAATATGGTCCATGATTGTTTGGATTTTTGTATTTATAGGATTTTCAGTTGCAGATCATGTTTTGAGTTTTTTTCTATTAAACGCTTTGAATGGATTGTGTCGTTCATTTTTTGAACCAACATCAAGAGCGTTATTATCAGATTTAACGAAACCAGAGTATCGTTTACTCGTTTATAACTTACGGTACGGTGCAATAAATGTTGGGGTAGCGATTGGTCCACTTGTTGGATTACAAATTGGAAGTGCCAAATCAACTATTCCGTTTTTAGTAGCCGCTGGAGTATACATTCTATATACAGCGATATTAGCGTTGCAATTTAAGAAGTACCCACTTGAAAAGAAGAAAATAAATACAGAAAAACCCGTCACGATGTTAAATGCAATTCGTATTTTACGAAAAGACATAGTATTTTTAGTTGCGTTAATCGGTATTATTTTGAGTAATTGTGGCTTTTCACATTTAACGACGACAGTATCTCAATACTTTGCAAACGCACATATATTTCAAGATGGAGTAAAGTTATTTTCATATATGCTAACTTTAAATGCGATCGTAGTAGTGGCCATTCAATACCCTGTTATTAAAATGTGTAAAAGGTATACGCCATTAGCGTCTATTATAGTCGGAACGTTGTTTGTGAGCGGGGGATTGTTTGGATTTGGAATAGTAGAATCCATACTAGGTGCTGCCATCTGTACAATTATTTTTACAGTTGGAGAAGTTCTAATGTTCTCAATGACAGATGTATTTATAGATGATATAGCTGTTTCAAATCTAAAGGGTACATATTTTGGAGCGATGGGCTTCTCTGGAATTGGTGGAGTAATTGGTCCTTGGTTTGGCGGGATACTCCTCGATTACTATGGATATCAAAATGGTTTTTTAGTATTTTTCATATTAGCCATATTTTCAACTGTAGCATTTCCAGTCCTTTTAGTTACAAAAGGTTTATTGAAAAAAAGATATATTAGAAATTCTAAAATAGAAATACATGCGAAATAACAGAAGCCCGAGCAAACTAAAAATTTGATCGGGCTTCTGTTTGTATTTATATCGATCCTTAATGCGAAAAAAAGACTTTCTTTTCATGCGTATTAGCAACTTCATTTTTGGAAATATGAATGGTTAAAAATCCATTTTCTAAACAGGCTAGCATCTTCTTGTAAATAATATTAGCAGGTAAGGGAATTATTCGCTGTAAAGAAGCATTGTTATGAAGTATGCAAATGTTTAGGCCTGTCTCCATCTTTTTTATGAGTACATTCTGTTCAGTTACATTTGGTACATCTGTTTCCAAAATGTATTCTTGTTCTGTTTCACAAAGGTCAATATGAATTTGATTTGGAAAACTAAAGTTACTATAAGAATCGGAACAAAATTGATCCATCCATTCTTCGAAACCATCAACATGAAAAAGACAATTCTTCTTTTTCTTGCCCATGTACGACACCCTCCGTAAAAGCTCAATTCATACTATGTTATGCATGAATGAAGTAGGGGTGAAGAATAAATGAAAAATATAAACAGTGTATGTGACAAATATAGCTAGTGTGAATGTTTTTTTACATATCATGATGTGCATGATTTTTTTGGCGTGAATGGTTACGGTTTTTTACTTTATGAGACCCGCTTAAAGGTTCAGGCTGCCCAGAAGAGTACCCTTTCTTCTCGTTTTGATGATTAGATTGATTATTGTTTTTACCCATTGTATTTTACACCTCCTCTTTTTATTTAGAATGAGAGAAGTTTGCGAATTTATACGAGAATGTTTTTAGAGAAAAGGGTAAAGATAAGTAGGACTAACTAATATAGAAAGGGGAAAGTATTATGCCATATCATAAAAATAAGCAACAAGCTTTTCAGGCCGCGCAGCAAGGATTTGTTCAAGCTGAAAATGTATTTAATAATATTGTGAAAAATGATCCGAATTACGGTCATGATTTAAAAGAACTACGCCAAGAAGTTCAGGAGGCGTACGAACAGATTCAAAATGCACTTGAAGTAGCATCAGAAACACAACGTCCACAACTTGAGGAATATGAAAGTAATCTCCAAAATATTATGCAGAATGTAGATCGATTAGAAAAGTAAAGGAAGGTTGTTGTGAATTCAACAACCCCATTACTCTTAGCGCTACTATGCTGAAACGAAAAATTTTTATTTTAATTTTTTCCTTAATGTGTGCAGTACATATATTTCAAGTGGACAAAGTGGAAGCGAAAATGTTGTTAAGGAAAGAGTTAGAACCGACTGGTTATGTAACATGGGAAGTACCTAATAATGAGAAAATCATTGCGATTACATTTGATGATGGACCGGATCCAACTTATACACCGCAAGTATTAGATTTATTACGTCAATATAAAGCGGAAGCGACTTTTTTTATGATTGGTTTTCGAGTTCAGCGTAATCCATACTTAGTAAAGCGAGTGCTAAAAGAGGGGCATGAAATTGGAAATCATACGATGAATCATTTGTATGCGAATAATTCATCAGACGAAAAGTTGAAAAATGATATTTTAAATGGAAAGAAATATTTTAAAAAATGGGTGAAAGAGCCTTTATTGTTCCGTCCACCAGGTGGATATATTAATGATGCTGTATTTACAACAGCGAAAGAAGCTGGCTATCAAATTGTTTTATGGTCATGGCACCAAGACCCACGTGATTGGGCAAATCCAGGTACTGAATCCATTGTAAATCATGTTGTGAAAAATGCTAAAAGTGGAGATATTGTACTGTTGCACGATGGAGGCAGTGATCGTAGTCAAACAGTTGCGGCATTGGCAAAAATTTTACCTGAGCTTAAAAAGCAGGGGTATCGATTTGTGACGGTTTCGGAGTTGCTACGTTATAAGCATTAAAAAAAATCCCAAAAGGTGAACCTTTTGGGATTTTTCGTTACTGATTCTTTTTTCGTTTCTTATTATTTTGTCGCTGTGCTGGTGTTAAAGGTTCATTTGCGAACTCTTCGTTATAACCAGTTCCTTGCCCTTGTGCGGATGCAGCATTCATTCCTGAAATAGTATGATTTGCTTTTCGTTTACCCATTTTTTCTCACCTCTATAATGTTTTTTATAGATGAATCATGAGTTGTTCATAACATATATGAACGTAAAGTAGAGTGCTTTACTTTACAATAATAGTATTTATAAGGAGCATGGACACTATTCAAATTTAGAAAGATAAAGAAAACTTATTATAATCAATAAGTTTCTTATTATTTACTTATTTAGAAAGTTGTAATAAGATATTATCGTAAGGTATTGAAAAGTTTGTCTACATTTTATATTCAGACAAATTAGTCACGTTTAACAGGGGGGAAACATAATGGTCAAACATAATCCATTTCAATCACGTGCAACTTTTGAATTAGATGGAAAGACGTATCATTATTATCAATTGAAAGCGCTTGAAAACGCAGGGGTTGGCAACGTATCTCAATTACCATATTCCGTGAAAGTTTTACTTGAATCTGTACTTCGTCAAGTAGACGGACGCGTAATTACAGAAGAGCATGTTATAAATTTAGCGAAATGGGGAACGAAAGATGTTCAAGATATCGATGTTCCATTTAAACCATCTCGTGTAATCTTACAAGATTTCACAGGTGTTCCAGCTGTTGTAGATTTGGCTTCGCTTCGTAAAGCAATGGCAGACATGGGCGGGGATCCTGACAAAATTAATCCTGAAATTACTGTAGACCTTGTAATTGACCACTCAGTACAGGTTGATAGAGCGGGTACGGCAGACTCGCTTGCATTCAACATGGACTTAGAGTTTAAACGTAATGAAGAACGTTATAAATTTTTAAGCTGGGCACAGAAATCATTTGATAACTACCGTGCAGTTCCACCAGCAACAGGTATTGTACACCAAGTAAATCTTGAATATTTAGCACCGGTTGTTCATGCGGTGAAAAATGCTGAAGGTGACTTAGTTGCATACCCAGATTCATTAGTTGGAACAGACTCACATACAACAATGATTAATGGTATTGGTGTTCTTGGATGGGGCGTTGGTGGTATTGAAGCAGAAGCAGGAATGCTTGGACAGCCTTCATATTTCCCAGTACCTGAAGTAATCGGTGTGAAATTAACTGGTACACTTCCAAGTGGTACAACAGCAACTGACGTTGCATTAAAAGTAACACAAGTGCTACGTCAAAAAGGTGTAGTTGGTAAATTTGTTGAGTTCTTCGGTAATGGACTAAAGAGCATGCCTTTAGCTGACCGTGCAACAATTTCAAATATGGCACCAGAATACGGTGCAACTTGTGGATTCTTCCCAATCGACGACATTTCATTAGAATACTTACGTTTAACAGGTAGAGATGAAGAGCAAATTCGCGTTGTTGAAGAATATTGTAAAGCAAATGGCTTATTCTATACAGCGGACAGTAAAGATCCAATCTACACTGATCTTGTTGAAATTGATTTAAATACAATCGAATCTAACCTTTCTGGACCGAAACGTCCGCAAGATTTAATCCCGCTTTCAAATATGAAAGAGGAGTTCCATAAAGCTGTTGTAGCACCAGTTGGAACACAAGGACTTGGATTCAATGAGCAAGAGTTTGATAAAGAAGTGAAAGTTACATTAAAAGATCAAGAAGTAACGATGAAAACAGGCGGAATTGCAATTGCTGCGATTACAAGCTGTACAAATACGTCAAATCCATACGTATTAATTGGAGCAGGTTTAGTTGCGAAGAAAGCAATTGAAAAAGGACTTAAAGTACCTGGTTACGTAAAAACATCGTTAGCACCAGGATCTAAAGTTGTTACAGAGTACTTAGATAAGTCTGGTTTAACAACGTATTTAGATCAATTAGGCTTCCAAACAGTTGGTTACGGCTGTACGACTTGTATCGGTAACTCTGGTCCATTAGCAGAGGAATTAGAAGAAGCGATCGCAGCGAACGACTTATTAGTAACATCTGTTTTATCTGGTAACCGTAACTTTGAAGGTCGTATTCATCCACTTGTAAAGGCAAACTACTTAGCGTCACCACCACTTGTTGTGGCATATGCACTTGCAGGTACTGTTGATATTGATCTGAAAAATGATGCAATCGGTAAAGATGCAAATGGCAACTCTATTTACTTCAATGATATTTGGCCATCAGCTAAAGAAATTGAAGATGTAGTTCAAAGTGTTGTTACATCTGAATTGTTCAAAAAAGAATATGCGCAAGTATTTAACAGCAATGAGCGCTGGAATGAAATCCAAACTTCTAATGAAGCTTTATATACTTGGGATAATGATTCAACATACATTCAAAACCCACCATTCTTTGAAGGATTATCTAAAGAGCCAGGTGAAGTTGAAACGTTATCAGGTTTACGCGTAGTTGGTAAATTTGGTGATTCTGTAACGACAGACCATATTTCACCAGCAGGTTCAATTGGTAAGCATACGCCAGCTGGACGCTATTTATTAGAAAACGGCGTACAACCAGTTGACTTTAACTCTTACGGTTCTCGTCGTGGTAATCATGAAGTTATGATGCGTGGTACATTCGCAAATATCCGTATTAAAAACCAAATTGCACCAGGAACAGAAGGCGGATATACAACATATTGGCCAACTGGTGAAGTAACATCTATCTATGATGCTGCTATGAAATATAAAGAAGATGGCACAGGCCTTCTAGTTGTTGCTGGTAAAGATTACGGTATGGGAAGTTCTCGTGACTGGGCTGCGAAAGGTACAAACTTATTAGGTATTAAAGCAGTAATCGCAGAAAGCTTCGAGCGTATTCACCGCAGTAACTTAGTGTTAATGGGCGTATTACCATTACAATTTAAAGATGGCGAAAGCGCTGAAACATTAGGTCTTGTTGGTAACGAGTCATTTGAAATTCAAATTGACAAAACGGTTAGACCACGCGATCTTGTAAAAGTAGTTGCAATCGATGCAGAAGGCAAAGAAAAACAATTCGAAGTAGTAGCTCGTTTCGATAGTGAAGTTGAAATTGACTACTACCGTCACGGTGGTATTTTACAAATGGTTCTTCGTGAGAAAATCGAAGAGTCTAAAGTATCGAACTAAATAATTGTAATGAATGATAAGGAAGCTGACATATGTTAGCTTCCTTACTTTATGTACAGAGGAAAGGGATGAAACCATTTGGTTTCATCCCTTTCCTTTTATTATGCAAATTTGGAGGAATGATGATGAATGAGTATAGAAAAATTGTGTTGCCGCTGTTGCAAGAAAAGCTGTTGTTAATTACTGCGATATGTAATTGAAGGACTAGGAGGGGACGTAACGAGAATTGTGACGACACATGATGTAGAGAGGGCGATGATTGCGGATCGGGTTATTGTAATGAAGAATGGAATTATTGTGGAATGTGGGAATCCTAGAGAATTATTAAATTGCAACTCATTGTTCAAAGAGATGCAAACAAAAAGATAAGAGCTACGTAGCGCTCTTATCTTTATTCAGTCTTATTAAGTTGATACGTATAAGACTCAGGATCGTTAGTATTAAATTCTTTGACTAAAGTAAGTTGATTTGTATCTGGGTTATATTTGAAAATTTTGACCGTATGTTCGCTACTTAGTGATGGATTATATTCTTGAATAGCAAATGTATTTTCAGCAATCTGTGTCATATTACTGGTGGAAACACTTTCTATGGAATCATGATTTGTAGAAATTTCAACGACTCTTCCACCGTTGAAAAATAAAAGAACGATTACTAAAATAACTAAACATATTCGTATATAGCGAAGTTCTTTACTAATAGGATGTTCTCCCAAAATAATCATCCTTTCTATAACTATTGTATAGTAGTGGTGATAGTCATCGTGAAGAAACTAAGAATACCAAGGCCTGCTAAAAGGATAAATGAGATTAAAGCGATATAGAGACAAATACGTCCAACTTTCTTTTTTTCAGGATCTTTACTGAAGAGTGAGATGTCCATGTGATAATGCCGATTGGGGAAAATATAAAGCTAAGAATATATAATAGTATTTTTTCAAATGAATTCATAAAAAACCGCCCTTTTTGAAAGTTCTACATGTACCGTTTTCTTCGTATTAAAGCTGCTGTTATGTAGGAAAGTACAGAATAAACAGCTCCATATACAATCCAAGCATCTAATTTTTGTAAAGTTAAGTGTAAATCAAATCCAGAAATGATAATGAAAAATATAAGTGGGACAGTAAAAGAAATAATAATTGCAGCCCATTTGGATCTGTATAGTAAGGCGCTAAAAAAAATACATAGTAATGGTAAATTGAAGAAAACAAAAGTAAAAGGGCTGATAAGTAATTGTAAAATACATATCACCTCGCAGGTTTTGTATGTACTTCTAATTATATGATAAAAAGGGAAATACTTCATTTTAACTCTAAAAATTCTAACTATTTCGAATGTGAATATTTCCAAGCTTGTCCGTATAAGCTAAAATAAGGTATAGAGTATTTAGGTAATCATGTTACAAGAAGATAAACACGTAAGGGTGATATAATATGTGGCGGAAACTTACCATTATTGTAGTGTTACTTTGTTTAGCGGGATATGCAGCGTATGAACAGTTTGGTGAAAAGGATCAGGCAGTACAAGGGAAGCAAGAAAAAAGTGAAGCAGCTATGAAAGAAATTATCGCAAGGAATGGTATTGAAATTGGAAAGAGCGCACCAGATTTTGAATTAACAAAGATAGATGGAACGAATATAAAATTATCTGATTTAAAAGGGAAGAAAGTTATTTTAAACTTTTGGGCAACGTGGTGTGGGCCTTGTCAGCAAGAAATGCCTGATATGGAGGCCTTTTATAAAGAGCATAAAGAAAACGTAGAAATTTTAGCTATAAATTATACTCCTTCAGAAAAAGGTGGGGGAGAAGAGAAGGTAAGCAATTTTGCGAAGGAAAAAGGAATTACTTTTCCTATTTTATTGGACAAGAACATTGATGTGACGACAGCGTATAAAGTAATTACAATCCCAACGTCTTATTTTATAGATACAAAAGGTGTCATCCAAGATAAGTTTATCGGACCGATGACACAAAAAGAGATGGAAAAACGGATTGCGAAATTGAAATAATAAGTAAAAAGGCAGAGATGGATATTGGCCATTTCTGTCTTTTCTTTTTCATGGAGTGATGACTTCGTGATATGATAAAGTGAAACTTTAATCAGTGGGGGAGGTGTTCATCCCCCGCTGATTATTAGTTGAACCAATCGGGCATTTACGGGCAGTTGATCTCCCACTAAACCTTTTTGCTTTACAGCTGAATTTTGAGGTGGGAGTCTTACTGCCCGTTAATGCGGGGTAAAAGAAAGATAACCGTTAATAACAGATGAGGGAGTGTATGGATTGGGGAATGTATCCTTACCATTAGATTATGTTGTAATTGATTTTGAAACGACAGGGTTTAATCCCTATAATGATAAAATTATCCAAGTAGCAGCTGTGAAGTACCGTAATCATGAACTGATTGATCAATTTGTATCGTATGTGAATCCAGAGCGTCCAATTCCAAGCCGAATTACGAGCTTAACAGGTATTACAAATTATCGTGTTTCAGACGCACCAACAATTGAAGAAGTATTACCTTTATTTTTAGCATTTCTAGATACAAATATTATTGTGGCACATAATGCTTCTTTTGATATGCGTTTTTTAAAGAGTAATGTAAATATGCTTGGACTACCTGAGCCTAAAAATAACGTTATTGATACTGTCTTTTTAGCGAAAAAATATATGAAGCATGCGCCTAATCATAAACTAGAAACGTTAAAACGAATGCTTGGAATTCGCTTAAGTTCTCATAATGCATTTGACGATTGTATTACATGTGCAGCTGTTTATCAAAGATGTGCATCAGTTGAAGAAGAAGGAAAGAGAAAAGCAAAGAAAGAAGTACTGGATGACACAGCGGTATTTGAAGCGGTAAAAGAAATACTTGTGCGAAATAAACGTGATATTGAATGGATTCGTTGTATGAATGTCGGGAGTTATTTAGATATAAAGGTTTTTTATCCAATTATAAGGTTAAAGGTAAAAGGGCGAAAGAAATATGTGTTAACAGAAAAAATGGAAGACGATGTAAGAGAAATTTGTACGAGCTTAACATGTGAGGCAGCATTGAAAAGTGAGATTGGCAACACGAGAATTATGATTGACAGTGTAGAGGACATTTTGAAGTTAGAGAGCTACATTGTAGAAGAATACGATTCGGTATTACGAGTGCTGGATGAATATAGAGCAAATAAAGTAAATGCAGATGAAGAAATTAAAAAGTATTTAAATATGATGGTGTAAAAAATCCCATGCGTAAAATATGCGCATGGGATTTTTTATCAAAACATAAAATTTTCTTACAAATCTGATTAAAGAGTTTTTCATTTGCTCATACTATGTAGTAAGAAAGCGAAGGAGAAAGGGTGAGCAACATGAGAAGAAGTCGCCGCAAGTCGTTTGAAGAACTTGTAAATGAAAATAAACAACAATTATTAAGCGATCGTGATGCAATCGATCGAATTGAAGAGCGAATTGAAAAACGTTATGAAATGAAACTTTTTAAGCAGGCTGAATAATTCTTAACACTAGTACGATACTAGTATTAAGGAGGCGATAGTAATGGGTAATCCGAAAAAGAATTCAAAAGACTTTGCACCAAACCAAATTGGAACACAATCGAAAAAAGCTGGTGGAAATAAAGGGAAGCAAATGCAAGACCAAACTGGCAAACAACCGATTGTAGATAACGGTTAAAGAAAAGGAGAATGTTGCATTCTCCTTTTTTATGTATAAATTTGAAGAGATATAGGTAATTTAAGATAGTATGTATATATAATTAGGAGGAAAGAACATGCCGAATCCAGACAATCGAAGTGACAACGCTGAGAAATTACAAGAAATGGTACAAAATACGATTGATAATTTTAATGAAGCAAAAGAAACAGCGGAACTTTCTAATGAAAAAGATCGTGCTGCCATTGAAGCGAAAAATCAAAGACGTTTAGAAAGTATTGATTCATTAAAAAGTGAAATAAAAGATGAATCTTAACAGAATGTACAAAAAAAGGGGCTGACGAAAGTCAGCCCTTTTTCGTGATTGTAAAGTTTTCAACGAGTAAACGCCAATTTTGTGGGAATGGTAGACCAATTTTCCAATAGCTAATGCCGCCTATACCTTGCTCTTTCATTAAATTAAATTTACTTTGTACGGACCGTGAATCTTCAAACCATACTTCGTGTTGTACGCCGTTTTCGTCAAAGTAATTAAAATGTGGAGCTTGAGCTGTGAAATCATAGCGGATAGGAACATTGTATTTGCGAGCTAGTGCAACAGCTGCGACAGAGCTAACTGCTTTTGCGGGTGGATTCCCTTGTTTGAACGGTAGTTTCCAATCGAATCCGTATAAATTTTGCCCCATCATAATTTTTTGTGGAGGCATTTGAGATTTTGCATATTGAAGTACCTCTTTTACAGGACCAATAGGAGAAATTGCCATCGGTGGCCCACCTTGCCAACCCCAGTCGTATGTCATAATAACGACGAAATCAACAATTTGCCCTTGTGCTTTATAATCATGGGCTGCAAAAAATTTTCCTTTTTGAGTGGAGCTTGTTTTTGGTACGAGAGTTGTACTTAATGTGTACCCGTTAGGTAAGCGTGTTTTCACATTTCGTAAAAAACGATTATATGCTTCACGATCTTCGGGCGCCACATTCTCGAAATCAAAATGAATGTCTCGCATGCCATATTTTTCAGCTGTTTGCAAAATGTTTGTAATAAATTTATTTTGGATGGTTGCGTCGCGTAAAAGAACAGATGCCAGATCGGCACTGAAATTTCCATTTTCGATATTTGTAATAACGAGCATAGGGATGGTTTTACCTTGCGTTGCAAGGTTAGCGATTTTAGCTGTTTCGGTTGGTTCTTTTAAAGTACCGTCTCTTTTTGCTTCAAAACTAAAATAGGCTAAATAGGTTAAAAATGGGTTGATAGCACGTGTAGCATTTACTAAACTTTCTTTTATTGGAATTGTTGAAGGTTGTAAATAAGCGATGGATTCTGCTGCTCTTTTTGTCCCTTTTGGTATATATAATTGCTGTCCGACATGGAGAATAGATTTTAATGAAAGGTTATTAACTTTAGCTAAACTAGCGAGAGGAACGTTATATGTTTGAGAAATTCGATACAGGCTGTCACCAGGCTGTACATAATAATTATTGCCTTTCGTATTAACGATAAGTGCCTGACCAACAACGAGTGTTTCGGATGGATTTAGGCCATTGTCTTTTACAATCTCTTCAGGTGTAGATCCATATTTTGAAGCTAAACTATATACACTATCACCGCTACGAACTGTTACAATTTGAATCATGTGCTTGCCCCTTTCAATAAAAGATTCACTGTTTTTATTTTATTTTTGATTCCACTGTATTATGATTAAATGTATGCAAGGTAGCAGAAGTGAAAGAAGGCGAATAGAAATGTTTGTAGCAGAACATGAAATTGAAATCCGCTATGCGGAAACAGACCAAATGGGTGTTGTTTACCATTCAAACTATTTAGTGTGGCTGGAACTTGGACGCACGAAACTTATACAAGAATTAGGATTTTCATATGTTGAAATGGAGAAAGAGGGAGTTATCTCTCCTGTATTAGACTTGCAAATCTCATACCGTAAAGCGATGCGTTATGGAGAAAAGGCCATTGTGAAAACATGGATTGATACTGTGAGTCCACTTCGTGTTGTATATGGATATGAAATTTATAACGGCGATGGTGAGCTTTGTATTACGGCAAGTACAACGAATATTTGTGCGAAAAAAGAAGGGTTTCGCCCTGTATCATTTAAAAAATTATATCCTGAGTGGTATGCGAAATATGAGGAAATTAAAAAGAAATAAAAAAAGCGTGGCAGTAGCCACGCTTTTTTATTTTTCATAATTAAATTGAGGGAAATCATCACCGTCATTAAGTGTAACTAATAAATTATGTCCATCGAAGAACCACTCATCATCGCTTTCAATAAAGAAATTAATACCTTCTTCTTGAATTTGAACAGCAGGATGTGCAGGTTCATCTTTACGAATTCCTAAAGAAAGTCCTTTTTGCACAGTACTGCAACCACCGTATTGTACGAAAAAGCGTAGTGTTTCACCTGATTGTAAGTTTAATTCGTCTTTATACCATTGTGCTGCTTCTTTTGTTACGGAAAGATTCATGTATAGTTCCTCCAAATTATGTTGCTTTTTCTTAAGTATAAAAAATAACGCAAAAAGACGCTATTAATATGCTTCACGTTTTCTTTTTGCGTTATGTGGGCTACGATCTTATTTTTGCTTTTTTGAAAAGTTTGCTTTTGGTTCAGTTTTATTTATAATTCGTCCGATATTTGCACGGTGTTTATAAATAACCATACCTGCTAATAAACACATCGCAATAATGAAGATTTTATCCCCGCTAACAATGGATGCAATAACAGCAGCAACAGCTGTTACCATAGAAGAAAGTGATACGTATCTTGTTGTAAATAAAAGGCTGAAAAAGATAACAGCTAATATTACAAAAACAATTGGTGAGTAGCATAATAGTACCCCAGCAGAAGTTGCAACTGCTTTCCCCCCGCGGAATTTTGCGAAGATTGGATATACATGTCCAAGAACCGCTGCTAATCCGAACCATAGTGGGTGAATATCTAACCCGAAAATAATCGGTAGACTTGTTGCTAAAGTACCTTTTAAAATGTCAGCAATTGTAACGATAAAACCTGCTTTTTTCCCTAGTGTGCGGAATGTATTTGTTCCGCCTAAATTACCGCTTCCATGCTCACGAATGTCGATTCCATAACCGATTTTTCCAACGACTAGTGCAAATGGAATCGAGCCAAGTAAGTAGGCAACGATAAATAAAAGATATGTAGTAACCATAAGTTCAGTCTCCTTTATTCAAATGTGTTGATAAAGGGTAAAAAGAGTTTTTCCCGTATATTGTACCATACATTTGTAAAGAGCACATTTCTTTTTTGTAAATGAAAAATTCATTATTTCGTGAAAAAAATTTCACAGGAATGTTACATTTCTCACAGAAACAATGAGACTATATGTTGTATGATTTTAATCAAAAGACAACAACATGTTGGTGGAGGGTTATGAATGTTGAAACAAAATGTACGTGGAGAAGAATTAATGAAAGTATTTGAGACAATTATCCACGGTAATGAACAAGATTTAATGCAGGAAAATGCAAATGTAGATGGCCGATCTCCAATGGGCGTAATGGGAACGTTCGCATCTGAGAGTGCGAAATATTATGCAGTAGAAAATTTACTATCAGATCAAGTGAAAAAAGCGATAGATCAAAATATATTATATCCACATGATTTAGATTTTTATGCGACAGGAACGACGACTTGTTCACAAATTCCGTTAGCACAAATGCTTGCTAACGGTTTTCATACTGGACATGGACATATGAGACAACCACAAGATATTAAAAGTGCGTTGGCGCTTTCTTCAATTATTTTTCAGGCGAATCAAAATATGCAACACGGTGGTCAATCGTTTGCACTCTTTGATATTGATTTAGCTCCATATGTAAGAAAAACAGTAGAGAGACATAAAAAACGATTACAGTCATATCCGCTTACGAAAGAACAAATAGAGGAATTTGCATGGAAAGAAACTGAAAATGATACGTATCAGGCGTGCGAAGCTTTCGTTCATAATTCGAATAGTATGCATAGTAGGGGCGGGGGACAAGTACCGTTTATTTCAATTAATTACGGAACAGACACATCGAAAGAGGGAAGACTTTTAATTAAACAACTTTTAAAGGCGACGCAAGCTGGACTTGGAAAAGGGGAAACACCGATTTTCCCTATTCAAATTTTTAAAATGAAAAAAGGTGTGAACTTTGAAGAGCGTGATCCGAACTATGATTTATTTGAATTAGCGTTGGAAACGACAGCTGAGCGATTATTCCCTAACTTTTCGTTTTTAGATGCTCCGTTTAATGCTGTGCATTATGATGGCCGACCTGAAAGTGAAGTATGTTATATGGGATGTCGTACTCGTGTTATGTCTAATATCCATGGGGAAGAAACAGCAATCGGAAGAGGTAATTTATCGTTTACTTCAATTAATTTAGTGAAATTAGCGCTAATCAGCGGTTCAAAAGAAGCGTTTTTTGAAGCGCTAAGTTATTACTTAGATTTAGGGATTAAGCAATTATTAGAGAGATTCACTTATCAATGTACAAAGAGAGCAAGAGATTTTCAGTTCTTATATTCACAAGGTGTATGGCGTGGTGGAGAAACGTTACGCCCTGAAGATGCTGTAGCACCGATTTTAAAACAAGGGACGTTAAGTGTTGGTTTTATCGGTCTTGCGGAATGCTTAGTAGCTTTAACTGGGAAGCACCATGGAGAAGATGAAGAATCGTGGAAGATTGGATATGAAATCATTTCCTTTATGAGGGAGAGAATGGATAAGGCGACAGAAGAACATCAACTCAATTTCTCTGTAATTGCAACGCCAGCAGAAGGGCTATCAGGAAAGTTTGTGAAAAAAGATAGAGAAGAATTTGGTGTAATTAGTGGTGTGACAAATCATAATTATTATACAAACTCATTCCACGTGCCGGTTTATTATGATATTCAAGCGATAAATAAAATTCGATTAGAAGGACCGTTTCATGCTTTATGTAATGGTGGACATATTACGTATATTGAACTAGATGGTGCAGCTGTGCATAATCAAAAGGCGTTAAAACAAATTGTACAAGCGATGGCAGAGTATGGAGTAGGGTACGGTTCAATTAACCACCCTGTTGATCGTTGTAAGTGCTGTAGTTATCATGGCATTATCGGGAATGAATGTCCGAGCTGCGGAAATGAAGATGAGAATGAAATAGAAAGAATTCGCCGTATAACAGGATATCTTGTAGGAGATATGTCGAAGTGGAATAGTGCGAAACGTAGTGAAGAGATGGATCGGGTGAAGCATAAATGAAAGTTATGAATATCATTCATGATAGTGTAGTAGATGGAGAAGGATTGCGGACAGTCGTGTTTTTTGCGGGCTGTCCGCATCGTTGTATCGGTTGTCATAATCCGAAATCTTGGAATGTTTGCAACGGAACTGAAATGACGGTAGAAGAAATTGTGAAAGAGATTGAAAAAAATCCATTAACCGATGTAACGTTTTCAGGTGGAGATCCATTTTTTCAAGCTGCTGAAGTGAAAAAAGTAGCAAAAGCAGTGAAAGATTTGAAAAAAAACTTATGGATTTATACAGGTTATACGTTAGAAGAGATACAGAGTGCCCAAAATAATGATATGATAGAGTTGTTACATTATGGGGACGTTCTGGTCGATGGAAGGTTTGAACTCGAGAAAAGAGATTTAACACTTCCATTTCGCGGAAGCTCCAATCAACGTATTATTCGATTGCAAGAGTAAAAAGGCGGGATAGGTCAGATGAATAAAACAGTATTACTTGTTGAAGATGAAAGAAGATTACGTGAAATTGTTAGTGATTATTTTCGTAATGAGGGCTTTGAAGTAATCGAAGCGGAAGATGGAAAAAAAGCGCTAGAATTATTTGCTGAACATACAATTGATTTAATTATGTTAGATATTATGTTACCAGAAATAGACGGTTGGTCGGTTTGTAGACGAATTAGAAAAGAGTCAGCGGTACCAATTATTATGCTGACTGCACGTTCTGATGAGGATGATACATTACTAGGATTTGAACTTGGTGCAGATGAGTATGTAACAAAACCTTTTAGCCCGAAAGTGTTAGTAGCTCGTGCGAAGACGTTATTGAAACGTGCAGATGGCGCAGTAGGAGTAGCTGAAGAAAATGCTATGTCTTTAGCTGGAATAGAAGTGAATCGATTATCTAGAACAGTTTTAGTAGATGGAGAAGAAATTATATTGACACATAAGGAGTTTGAGCTTCTCGTTTATTTAATGGAGAACAAAGGAATTGTGTTGTCACGCCAACATTTATTAGATCAGTTATGGGGATATGACTACTACGGTGATGATCGAACGGTTGATACACATATTAAAAAACTACGAAATAAGCTAGGAGATAAAGCGAAGCATATCGGTACTGTCATTCGAGTCGGTTACAAATTTGAAGAATAATCTTTAAGTTACTATGAACTTTAGCTTGGGAATATAGCAAATTTACACTCTCCTTTGTAGGTGGAATGTACAAAAAATACTTTTCTTGTCTACAATGGTAGATAGGAGTATTTTTTTAATTGGATTTCACGATGAGTTCACAAGAAGGACACAAAATGTGACTATACTGAAAGTACGAATTCACCAGAGAGGGGAAAGAAAACATGGGATATTACGACGGACCGAATTTAAATGAAGAGCATAGTGAAACGAGAGAAATGAAAAAATCAGGTAGTAAAAAAGGATATTTTTTCACAGGTTTAGTTGGAGCTGTAGTTGGAGCTGTTTCAATTAGTTTTGCAGCACCGTACATGCCATGGGTGCAAAATAATGGTGCGGCTGTTTCGTCATTTAATTCTAATAAACAAGTAGAAGGAACTGTAGTTCCAGTTGTAAATAAAGCGAAAAATGAAACTGATTTACCAGGTATGATTGAAGGTGCGAAGGATGTTGTTGTAGGAGTAATTAATATGCAGCAAAGCGTCGATCCATTCGCAATGCAACCGACAGGTCAAGAAGAAACAGCTGGTACAGGCTCAGGTGTTATTTATAAAAAATCAGGAAATAAGGCATATATTGTAACGAATAACCACGTAGTAGATGGTGCAAATAAACTTGCTGTTAAACTGAGCGACGGAAAGCAAGTTGATGCGAAATTAGTTGGTAAGGACCCTTGGTTAGACTTAGCAGTTGTAGAGATTGATGGATCTAATGTGAATAAAGTTGCAAGTTTAGGTGATTCAAGTAAAATTCGTGCGGGTGAGAAAGCAATTGCAATCGGTAACCCATTAGGATTTGATGGAAGTGTAACGGAAGGTATCATCAGTAGTAAAGAGCGTGAAATTCCAGTTGATATTGATGGTGATAAACGTCCGGATTGGCAAGCACAAGTTATTCAAACAGATGCAGCGATTAACCCTGGTAATAGTGGTGGTGCGCTATTTAACCAAAACGGTGAGGTAATCGGTATTAACTCAAGTAAAATAGCTCAGCAATCAGTAGAGGGTATTGGTTTTGCAATCCCAATTAACATCGCAAAACCAGTTATTGAATCACTTGAAAAAGATGGAGTGGTGAAACGTCCAGCACTTGGAGTCGGTGTAGTTTCATTAGAAGATGTGCAAGCTTATGCAGTAAATCAATTAAAAGTGCCAAAAGAAGTAACAAATGGAGTTGTATTAGGTAAAATTTATCCAATATCTCCGGCAGAAAAAGCTGGTTTAGAGCAATATGATATTGTAGTAGCATTAGATGATCAAAAAGTAGAAAATTCACTTCAATTCCGTAAATACTTATATGAAAAGAAAAAAGTAGGAGAGAAAGTAGACGTTACATTCTACCGAAATGGTCAAAAAATGACGAAAACAGCTACATTAGCAGATAATACAGCTACTAAGAATCAATAAAAGAAAGTCTCTTTCATGTTGAAAGAGACTTTCTTTATCGGATATACTAAAGGTATAGGAGGGATTAATTATGACAATTGAAAACCCAACTCGTACGGAAATTGGTGAGGTATTGAAAAAAAGCAAAACGATTGCAGTTGTTGGATTATCAGATAAGCCAGAACGTACATCATATATGGTTTCAAAAGCAATGCAAGATGCTGGGTACCGAATTATTCCAGTAAATCCAACAGTAGATGAAGTGCTTGGAGAAAAGGCCGTTTCTTCACTGACTGATATTAAAGAACATGTTGATATCGTAAATGTATTTCGTCGTTCAGAATTTTTAATGGATGTTGCAAAAGAATTTGTAGAGATTGATGCAGATGTTTTCTGGGCACAATTAGGAGTACAAGATGAAGATACATATAAACTTTTACAAGAAAAAGGCTATACTGTAATAATGGATCGTTGTATTAAAGTAGAGCATGCGATGACAAAATAGTATAGATTTTAAAGATAGAAGGATTGATTCAGCCCTATATATATGAATAGGGCCGATGAACGAGGTGTTCATCATGAGATTTTTTAAAGGCTGTTTTTGGGGATTGTTACTTGTTATCCCGTTTTGGATATTGATCATTTGGATCATAATTAAGGTTTGGAATGTGTAATCTTGGAATACATATCCATTTCTCGTTGACAAACGATTATTTTTCTGAAATAGTAGCCTAGAGGAATCCTTGTGAAAAAACAAGGATTTTTCTATTGAAAATGGTATATAAAAGAGATAAGATAACTTGCCAAAACTATAGTCGAGGCGTTATTCTATAATAGAAACATATGTTCTGATTTGATTAGGAAAGGGGCAAGGAGTTTGGCGAAGCATCAGTTCCAATACAATGAAGATGCAATTCAAGTGTTAGAAGGACTTGAAGCCGTTCGAAAACGCCCGGGTATGTATATCGGGAGTACGGATAGCCGTGGATTGCATCATTTAGTATATGAAATAGTAGATAACTCCGTTGACGAAGCGTTAGCGGGATTTGGCGACGAAATTTCTGTCGTAATACATAAAGATAATAGTATTAGTGTTATTGATAAAGGGCGAGGAATGCCTACGGGAATGCATAAACTTGGGAAACCAACACCTGAAGTTATTTTAACTGTACTTCATGCTGGTGGTAAGTTTGGCCAAGGAGGCTATAAAACGAGTGGTGGTTTACACGGTGTTGGGGCATCAGTTGTAAACGCCTTATCAGAATGGTTAGTAGTAACGATTAAGCGTGATGGTAACATTTATGAACAACGCTTTGAAAATGGTGGTATTCCTGCAACGACGTTAGAGAAAATTGGAAAAACGAAAGAATCTGGTACGACAATGCATTTTAAGCCAGATACAACAATTTTCAGCACAACAAATTATAATTATGAAACATTATGTGAAAGATTACGCGAATCTGCATTCTTATTAAAAGGGATGAAGATCTCAATAAAAGATGAACGAAATGATTTAGAAGATGTCTTTCATTATGAAACAGGAATTGAAGCTTTCGTTTCATACTTAAACGAAGAAAAAGATTCAATTCATCCGGTTGTATATTTTACTGGTGAACAAAATGGAATTGAGGCAGAGCTAGCATTTCAATTTAACGATGGCTATTCAGAAAACATTCTTTCGTTTGTAAATAACGTACGTACAAAAGACGGTGGAACACACGAAGCTGGATTTAAAACAGCGATGACACGTGTGTTTAATGAGTATGCTCGTAAAGTTTCACTATTAAAAGAAAAAGATAAAAACTTAGAAGGTACAGATATTCGTGAAGGTGTAGCGGCTATCGTTTCTGTACGTGTACCAGAAGAAGTACTTCAGTTTGAAGGGCAAACGAAAGGGAAACTGGGTACAAGTGAAGCGCGTTCTTCAATTGATGCCATTGTATCTGAGCATTTAGCTTACTTTTTAGAAGAAAATCCGGATGTAGCTACACTTCTTGTGAGAAAGGCAGTTAAAGCAGCGCAAGCACGTGAGGCTGCTCGTAAAGCGAGAGAAGAAGCACGTACTGGTAAGAAGAAGAAAAAATCAGAAGGTACTTTAAGCGGGAAATTAACACCTGCACAATCACGTAATCCTCAGAAAAACGAATTGTATTTAGTAGAGGGTGACTCGGCTGGTGGTTCAGCAAAGCAAGGGCGAGATCGCCGTTTCCAAGCGGTGCTACCATTACGTGGTAAAGTAATTAACACGGAAAAAGCAAAGCTAGCTGACATTTTTAAGAATGAAGAGATTAACACAATTATTTATGCAATTGGTGGCGGCGTAGGAAATGAGTTCGCTGTTGAAGATATTAACTACGATAAAGTTGTTATTATGACCGATGCCGATACAGATGGAGCTCATATTCAAGTATTGTTATTAACTTTCTTCTACAGATATATGAAACCACTTATCGAAGCTGGTAAAGTATTTATCGCACTTCCACCTTTATATAAAGTAAGTAAAGGGAAAGGGAAAAGTGAAGTAATTGAATATGCATGGTCTGATGACGAATTAGATGGTGTAACGAAAAAGGTCGGCAAAGGTTATATGTTGCAGCGTTATAAAGGACTTGGTGAAATGAATGCGGATCAGTTATGGGAAACGACGATGAACCCTGAAACGCGTACATTAATCCGAGTGAAAATTGATGATGCAGCAAGAGCGGAGCGCCGTGTGACTACATTGATGGGTGATAAAGTAGAACCGCGTCGTAAATGGATTGAGCGTAATGTACAATTTGGTATGCAAGAAGAAGGAAATATTTTAGAAAACGAAATGATTATGGAGACGGAGGTGGAATAACATGCAGGCAGAGAAGTTTCATGACCTCCCGCTTGAAGACGTGTTAGGTGACCGCTTTGCACGTTATAGTAAATATATAATTCAAGACCGCGCGCTTCCAGATGCGCGTGACGGTTTAAAACCGGTACAAAGACGTATTTTATACTCTATGTATGTAGAAGGAAACGTACATGATAAAGCGTTTCGTAAATCAGCTAAAACAGTTGGTAACGTTATAGGTAATTACCATCCACATGGTGATTCTTCTGTATATGAGGCGATGGTCCGTTTAAGTCAAACTTGGAAAGTACGTAATGTTTTAGTTGAAATGCACGGAAATAACGGTAGTGTTGATGGGGATCCAGCAGCGGCAATGCGTTATACAGAAGCCCGTTTATCACCAATCGCATCAGAGTTATTACGTGATCTCGATAAAGAAACAGTAGAATTTGTGTCAAACTTTGATGATACGAGTGAAGAACCAGTTGTATTACCGGCAATGTTCCCGAACTTATTAGTGAACGGTTCTACAGGGATTTCCGCTGGTTATGCAACAGAAATTCCACCGCATCATCTTGGAGAAGTAATTGATGCTACAATGATGCGTATCGATCAACCGAATAGTTCTGTGGATGACTTGTTAACAGTTATTAAAGGACCAGATTTCCCTACAGGTGGTATTATTCAAGGGATAGATGGCATTAAAAAAGCGTATGAAACAGGGAAAGGCAAAATTATTATTCGCGGAAAAGCAGAAGTTGAAACGATTCGTGGCGGGAAGCAACAAATCGTTATTACAGAAATTCCGTACGAGGTAAATAAAGCGAACCTTGTTAAGAAAATGGATGAATTACGTCTAGATAAAAAACTAGATGGAATTGCTGAAGTGCGTGATGAGACAGACCGTACAGGTCTTCGCATCGTTGTAGAATTAAAAAAAGAAGCGAATGCTGAAGGCATTTTAAATTATTTATATAAAAATACAGATTTGCAAATTCCATACAACTTTAATATGGTAGCGATAAATAATCGTCGTCCAACACTTATGACATTACCTAAGATTTTGGATGCATATATTGGGCATCAGAAAGAAGTTGTTACGAGACGTTCGCAATATGAATTAAGAAAAGCAGAAAGCCGTCAACATATTGTAGAAGGTTTAAAGAAAGCATTATCAATTTTAGATGAAGTGATTGAAACAATCCGTGGGTCTAAAGATAAGCGTAATGCGAAAGATAATCTAAGTGCGAAATTTGGATTTACAGAGGCGCAGTCAGAAGCAATTGTTTCACTGCAACTATATCGTTTAACGAATACAGATATTACAGCGTTAGAGCAAGAAGCAGCTGAACTTAATAAGAAAATTATAGAGTTACAGTCAATTTTACAAAGTGAAAAAAGACTTCTTCAAGTCATTAAAACAGATTTGAAGAGAGTAAAGAAAACATATAGTGATGATCGCCGTGCGATAATTGAAGAGGAAATTGAAGAAATTAAAATCGATGTGGAAGTTATGATTCCGCAAGAAGATGTCATCGTTACTGTAACGAAAGAAGGATATGTGAAACGAACAGGTTGGCGTTCACATAATGCATCGAACGGGAAAGACTTCGGTATGAAAGAGGGTGACATCTTACTTGAGCGTTTCGATACAAACACGACAGAAACCGTTCTTTTATTTACGAACAAAGGAAATTATATTTATCTTCCTGTATATGAAATGCCAGAAATTCGTTGGAAAGATTTAGGTCAACACGTTGCGAATCTTGTATCACTCGAGCGGGATGAAATGATTATCTGGGCGACAGTCGTACCGAACTTTGAGGAAGAAAAACGATTTATCGTATTTGTTACACGAAACGGTATGATTAAGAAAACAGAATTAAATCAATATAAAGTTCAGCGTTATTCACGGGCGTTTGTTGCTGTAAACTTGAAAAAAGATGATGAAGTTGTCGATATATTTGCAACAGATGGAACAAGAGATATTGTTCTGGCGACACATGGTGCATATGCACTTATTTTCCATGAAGATGAAGTAAGCCCAGTAGGTGTAAGAGCCGCTGGTGTAAAAGCAATTAATTTAAAAGAAGATGATTATGTCGCTTCTGGTAAGCCGTTAAATGGTGAAAAGGATCAACTTATACTTGTAACGCAGCGTGGTGCTGTGAAACGTATAAAGGCATCAGAAATTGAGAAATCAACGAGGGCGAAGCGAGGCCTTGTTATTTTTAAAGAGTTAAAACGTAATCCATACCGCATTGTCGGTATTGAAATTGTTCGAGATGATGAATTAGTTTACATGAAGACAGCGAAACACATTGTAGAAGAAATTGATCCGAAGGCGTTTCGAAATAAAGACCGGTATAGTAATGGTAGTTTAGTACTAGATGTTAATGATACTGGTGAAGTAGTGGAAACGTGGACGAAGAAAAGACCGGAATAAAGGAAGAGGATGTCCCAAAAGTTATTTTGGAACATCCTTTTCTTATTAATACGTTACTGTTACTGTCAGTTTGTGTCGGCAAAACGATATATTTGAAAAAGTGCTGATATATTTGGAGTTGAGGTCGATATATTTGAAAAAACGCTCATATACTATTTTATTTTTTGAAAAAGATTACCTTATGGCTCCTTTTTTCTAAAGCAAATTATTATGTATATGAAAATAATCTTGTTATAATAATGTAATGAAATCGTTCTCATAAATGGAGGGGCAGCATGAAAAAAATAGGTGTAGGGATTGTAGGGTTTGGATTTTCTAGTACAACATTTCACATCCCGTTATTACAAACGATAGAAGCATATGATATTCGTGCTATTTTATCATCAAAAGAAGAAGTAGTGAAACAAGCATTACCAAATACTGAAGTTGTTGGCACAATTGATGAATTAGTAAATCGAGCGGATATTGACCTAGTTGTCATTACTTCGCCGAATACAACTCATTTTCCATATGTAAAAGAAGCAATTTTACACGGTAAGCATGTTGTTGTGGAAAAACCATTCGTTGTTTCAATTGAAGAAGGCGAAGAACTGATTTCATTAGCGAAGCAACATAATGTCGTTTTAAGTGTGTATCACAATCGTCGTTTTGATAATGATTTTTTAACGATAAAGAAATTATTACAAGAAAAAAGAGTAGGGAACGTATATGCATATGAAGCGCATTTTGACCGTTTTCGTCCACATGTACGTGATCGCTGGAGAGAAAAGAATTTACCAGGGTCAGGAATTTTATATGACTTAGGTTCACATTTAATGGATCAAGCATTATCTCTATTTGGTAAACCAGACGCAATTAGTGCAGATGTAATAAAACAACGACCAGGTGCGGAAATAGATGATTATTTCCATGTTGTACTTCACTATGGAGTAAAGCGCGTTATTTTACATAGTAGTAGTTACGTAAAACAAGCAGGCCCACATTTTACACTTCATGGAGATAAAGGTTCTATCGTGAAATACGGTATGGATTCGCAGGAAGAACAATTAAAGAATGGTATAAAGCCGGGCGATAGTGGTTATGGAACTGATAAAGAAGCGAACTTTGCTATTTTAGAAACGGAAGAAAAGTTAGAACGTATTCCAACAGAAGTCGGCTGTTATGAAATGTATTATAAAGAGATTGGAAATAGTATATTAAATGGTGCAGAGCCACCAGTAACAGCTGAAGAAGGTTTGGAAGTTATTAAGCTTATTCAATTAGCAATTGAAAGTAGTGAAACTGGCAGAGTCATTTCAGTGAAATAAAAAAAGACACGATTTCGTGTCTTTTTTTATTTTTGGGGAACGGAAAGCCCGTAAAAGAACATTGTGACTATATCTTGTATATGTTTTTCTCGATCTCCTTCAAGAAGCTTTGCTCCGAAGTCATCATCTAACTTAGTAAACATTTGAATGTAAAGTAGCATCATTTCTTTTGAAAGGTGAGGATTAATTTCATTTTTTTGCTGCGCTTTTTCTAGTATTTCTAAAAACCAAGGGAGTATAGTTTCATTTTGATAGCTATAAACAAATTTCCGAAGTTCTTCGTCTCTTTGCATCACTTGTAGTAGCATATCAGGTTGAAATAATCCGCCAGTTTCCATTTTTCTTACGATCATTTTTTGCATCATTTCGTGAAAAGGCAAATTTTCATCAGCAAGCTCTGTATAGTATTGAAACTCACTTTGTATAAATTCTTGAATTAACTCTCTAAATAGGGCATCTTTACTACCGAAATGGTTATAAATTGTCACTTGAGAGACGTTTGCTTCTTTCGCGATATGTTCTATTTTCACTTCATTAAATCCACGTTCAGAAAATAATTTGAAGGCCGCATCTTTAATGGCACGTTTTTTCTTTTCTTTCACTTTTTCAAAGCCATTCAATTTAATCACCTCAATTAAAATATACAAGAAAAGATAATTGAAAACAATATTTTTGAAATATGGACATATAAATATTTCAAAAAGTTGTTGCGAATATGAAAGATGAGGAGTACAATGATTTTGAAATATCATCTATCAAATATTTCAAAAAATGAGGTGGGTTTATGATTTCAGTTCAAAATGTTACAAAACAGTTTTCAAATGGGAAAGGCTTGTTTGATATTACATTTGAAGTGAAAGAAGGGGAAGTATTCGGTTACTTAGGGCCAAATGGAGCTGGAAAATCAACAACTATTCGTAATTTAATGGGGTTTATAAAACCGACAGCTGGTAGAGCAACAATTTTCGGATTAGATTGTTGGGGTGAAGCTGCGAAAATTCAAAGAGAAGTTGGTTATTTACCAGGAGAAATTTCTTTTATTGAAGGAATGAATGGACTAGAGTTTTTAAATTTGATGCAAGGTATGCGTGGGTTAAAGGAAACGAAGAGACGCGATGAATTAATAGAACGTCTGCAATTTGATGTGAAAACACCGATCCGAAAAATGTCTAAAGGAATGAAACAAAAAGTAGGAATAGTTGCTGCATTTATGCATGATCCAGAAGTATTAATTTTAGATGAACCAACATCAGGGCTCGATCCACTTATGCAGCAAATATTCATAGATTTAATATTAGAAGAAAAACAAAGAGGGAAAACGATTCTTATGTCGTCGCATATTTTCACTGAAATTGAACGTACATGTGACCGAGTAGCTATTATTAAAGATGGACGTCTCGTAACGGTTGAAGATATTCATGATTTACAAGGAATGCGAAGACAAGTAATAGATGTAACAGTATCATCTCAAGATGAAGTACAGTCACTTACACAATCAAATTTACAATTCGAGGCTGTGAAAGGGAAAACAGCATCAATTATTGTGCAAGGAAACTATCAAACTGTTTTACAAATACTTTCAAACTATAATGTAACGGCACTTCAAACGAGAGCGACGGATTTAGAACATTTATTTATGCATTATTACGATCAGAAAGAAGGGGTAAAGCATGAATAAACAACTATTTTTAGCTAGTTTGAAAGAAACGCAAAAAAGTATATGGAGTTATGCTACTGGTGCAGCTCTTTATTTATGGCTATTAATTTGGATATTCCCATCGATGGTTTCAGCGAAAGGCTTAAATGAATTAATAAGTGCCATGCCTGATAGTGTAAAAAAAATCGTTGGTATGGAAAGCCCAATTCAAAATGTAATGGATTTTTTAGCTGGGGAGTACTATAGTCTATTGTTTATTATCATTTTAACAATTTTTTGCGTCACGGTTGCGACACATTTAATTGCTCGGCATGTCGATAAAGGAGCGATGGCATACTTATTAGCAACACCTGTATCTAGGGTGAAAATTGCAATTACACAAGCTGCTATTCTCATATTGGGGCTACTAATAATTGTATTTGTTACTTACGTAGCGGGTATATTAGGTGCAGAATGGTTTTTAAAAGATAATAACTTAAATAAAGAGTTATTTTTAAAAATAAATATAGTCGGAGGGCTTGTGTTTTTAGTAGTTAGCGCCTATTCATTTTTATTTTCTTGTATATGTAATGATGAAAGAAAAGCACTTAGCTACTCAGCAAGTTTAACAATCTTATTTTTCATGTTAGATATGGTAGGGAAATTAAGTGATAAGTTAGAATGGATGAGAAATATATCATTATTTACGTTGTTTCGCCCGAAAGAAATTGCTGAAGGAACATATAATATATGGCCAGTAAGCATAGGTTTAACTGCCGGAGCGCTCTGTCTCTTTATAATAGCAATTGTAGTGTTTAGGAAGAGGGATTTACCGTTATAAATTTGAAAGTCCACTGAGAAAGTGGGCTTTTTTGTTTAGAAATTTAAAAGGATATTTTTTTAAGTAATATCTAAATAGATAGTCTAAATTGAATTTTTATCTTTTTTATTGTGAAAATATTCAAAAAAGTGAACCTTTTTATAGGCTACACCGTCTAATAAGTGTAAAGTTGAATTTGAAGAGAGGCTGAAACAGGAGGACCAATTGTGAAAGTAATTCCTTTATATAAGATGATTGTAAAAGAAGAAACGGACGTTTCTTTAGCAAAAAAGGGTGATCATGAGGCTTTTATGGCACTTATACATACAGAAAAAGTGAAGATGTATCGCATTGCGAAGGCGATGTTACATGATGAGACGAATATAGAGGATGCAATGCAGGCAACAATTTTAAAAGCTTATGAAAATATAAAAAAACTGAAAAAGGAAGAGTTTTTTCAAACTTGGCTAATTAGAATTTTAATAAATGAGTGTAACAATATAATTCGCTCTTATAAAAAAGTAATAGTAATTGAGGATTATGATAGTAATATGGTGGCCTTCGATCGATATGAAGATATTGATCTTTGTAATGCTATTCAGTCTTTAACGGAAGAACTAAGAGCTGTAACCGTACTTTATTATTATGAAGATATGAATCAAGAAAGTATTGCAGCGCTTTTAGAAATTCCAAAAGGCACGGTTAAATCAAGATTGTCACGTGCAAGGGAACAATTAGAAGAGCGATTAAAGATGGAGTAGGAGGTGGTTAAAATGGATAAAGAAAAATCATTTGATGAAAAATTAAAAAAGAGAATAGAAAAGGATAATACCGTATTGCCACAGGCATTAAACGAAAAAATTAATGATACGCTTCATAATCTTCCTGTAAAAAGAAAGAGTTATAGAGTACATATGATGTTTATTAGTGCCGCTGTTCTAACGCTGTCAATTGTATCTATGTCTGAGTTTTCTATACAGAGCTTTGCGCAAAATGGAGGAGTGTTTAATTACGTAAAGAAGAATGCGTTTTCTGATTATGAGAATGAAGAAGAAATAAAGTCGAACGCCAATTATCCAGATAAGGAAAAGATTCATCAAAAGATGCTTGATTCAATTGATCATTTCCAAAATGTTTCAGGGCAATTCGAGGAATATTCTAGCTCTACAAGAATTGCTACAACATATAAATATGCGATTGATACGGAGAAACAGAGTGGTATTTCATCTAAAGAAGATAAACTGTCGAAAAAAAGAACGATTATATATAACGAGGGCAGAAAAAAAGAGTTTAATGATGGGAATAATACGTATAAAGAGACGAGATGGAGCCCGAAAGAAAGAAATAATGAACTATTAAAATTAAGCCCTACTGAAAGGCTATTTAGAAAATCAGGTGAGAAAAAACGATACGACGATGAGTATGTAGGGCAAGCTAAATATAGTATTCAATCAGAATTCGCTGATTTATTAATTCGGTATAAAGATTGGAATTATAGAGAGACGAAGTATCTTGGATTAGATTGCTACAAAATAGAAGGGGTAATAAACATAGAGATGCCTATAAGTACATCTGAAGATTTGAGAGGGAAGTTTGAAATGGTTGTAGAGAAAAATACAGGAATTATGTTGAAGTTCCTTAGTTTTCATGAAGGTATGATTCAATATTCGATTACGACTGAATGGATACAAATAAACAAAGGATTGAAAGAGAATGTATTTCAAAAGAATAGCACTAATTATGAAAAGTTGAAAAACATATTAGATGAATAGAAAACGGAGGGAACTATATGGAGAATACCTCTCCTTCAAGAGAAAAGAAAAATAAACGAAAATACAAAAAGACAACGATAATAAGTGTATTGTTAGGAGTATTACTATTTGGCGGAGTTGGATATGGTACCTATGTATATATGAAGACTTCTAATCTCGTACAAAAATCAAATTTGAATTTAGCGCGTGGTGAAAAATCAAATTTACGCGAGAAAGCTGTAAAGCCAATTACACACAACGTTTCAATTTTAATTATGGGAATTGATGAAAATCAAGAACGTCAAAAGGAGTATAACGGTGCATTTCATACAGATGCATTATTGTTAGCTACTTTTAATAAAGACGATAAGACAGTGAAGTTAACTAGTATACCACGAGATACATATACATATGTTCCAATCGAAAAGAAAAAAGATAAAATAACACACGCATATGGAAGTGGTTTCGTTAAAAACGGAAAAGATGGAGGACCACAAGCTTCTGTTGAGGCAGTAGAAAAGTTACTGCAAGTACCGGTAGATTATTTTGTGAAATTTAATTTTGGGTCATTTATTAAAATTGTTGATGGGCTCGATGGTGTTGAAGTAGATGTCCCTGTTGAATTTACTGAACAAAATAGTAAAGATGAACCTGATGCGATTCACTTGAAAAAAGGGGTTCAAAAATTAACGGGAGAAGAAGCACTTGCTTTGGCGAGAACTCGTCATATTGATAGTGATGCAATGAGGGGGCAGCGCCAACAACTTGTCATTGAAGCGATTTTAAGTAAATTAAAAAGTGTAGGGTCTATTACAAAACTGGAGAAAATGGTTGAGGCTGTCGATGGTGATTTTAAAACAAATTTAGCATTGGAGGATATTTTATCTTTTTATAAATATGGTTTAGATTGTTCTGTTGAGAAGATTCAACTAGCTGGTGATGATTTATATTTACCTAATGGTCCAAATGGACAACGTGTATATTACTATAATCCTAATAAAACAGACTTACAAAATTTGAGTAATACACTCAGAATCCACCTTGGATTAAGTGAGAAGCAAATTGAGGGAAATTAAAGCAGATGTTATATCTGCTTTTTATTTTATTTAATAGTATAACATATACATTTAAATATTATATACTATTTAAAAATTTCATATAATAGTGTAACATAATAAAGGGGTCAAGTTAAATAGCAAGGGGGCTATCACATAGAATAAATGATTATCATTAATTGAAATAGTATGGGAGAAATGAAAGAAACAGGGGAGTATTGAAAATGAAAATTGTAAAGAATTTAACATTCCAAGTTATTGTGGCAATTATTTGTGGTATTGCAGTAGGAGCGATTTGGCCTAGTGTCGGACAGCAAATGAAACCAATTGGTGAGACGTTCATTAATATGATTAAAATGGTCATTGCACCGATTATCTTTTTAACAATTGTGCTTGGTATTGCAAGTATGGGGAATATGAAAAAAGTAGGACGCGTTGGTGGGAAGGCATTATTATATTTTGAGATTGTTACAACTTTTGCTCTTATTATTGGTATTATCGTAGCGAATGTCGTGCGTCCTGGCGATGGGTTGGATCCTTCAAAGCTAAAGGGCGGTGATGTTTCACAATATGTACAAAGTGGACAAGAAATGAAATGGATGGATTTCTTTTTACATATTGTTCCTTCTAATATGTTCGAAGCATTCGCAAAAGGTGATATTTTACAAGTGTTGTTCTTCTCCATTTTATTTGGAGCAGGTTTAACGATGCTTGGAAAAAACGGTCAACCTGTTATCGACTTTTTTGAAAGATTATCGAAAGTGTTTTTTAATATTTTATCGATTGTTATGAAACTAGCACCGGTTGGAGCGTTTGGTGGAATGGCGTTTACAATTGGAAAATACGGTATAAGTACTTTAATACCACTAGGTAAATTGATGATTTGCGTATATGCGACAATGGCATTATTTGTTTTTATCGTTTTAAATTTTATTTGTAAGCTTTATAAATTTAGCTTATGGAAATACTTAGCGCATATTAAAGAAGAACTATTAATCGTTCTTGGAACATCTTCATCAGAATCTGTATTACCGCGTATGATGACAAAGATGGAAGACTTCGGATGTTCAAAGCCAGTAGTAGGCTTAGTTATTCCAACTGGCTACTCTTTTAACTTAGATGGAACAACGATTTATTTATCTATGGCAACAATATTTTTAGCGCAAGTTTTTCATGTCGATCTTTCACTAGGCCAACAATTAACTATAATAGCTATTTTGTTAGTTACATCGAAAGGGGCAGCAGCGGTAACGGGCGGAGGATTTATTGTATTAGCTTCTACTTTATCTGCGATGAATGTTATCCCATTAGAAGGATTAGCGCTTTTACTTGGGGTTGACCGTTTTATGTCAGAAGCGCGAGCAATCGTTAATTTAATTGGTAACGGTATTGCGACTATAGTTGTTGCAAAAAGTGAAAATGAATTCAATGATGAGAAGTATACGAGAGTGTTAGAAGAAATGAAGAGAGAGAAAATAGCCGGATAAAAAAGTCAGCTTTGCTGACTTTTTTTATTTTTGTAGGAAAGAAGTTTCTAAACATATACATTATTTATTAACAATAATTCACAGAGGCTTAATCTGTAAATAAAATAAAGACTATTAAATCGGTACATTTATATGGATGGAAAATAGGTTTTGAACATTATATGGAATTTTTATGAATATTACTGTAAAAAAATAATTTTTTAAAAATTTTCAATAATAATACTTTACAAAATTTAAAAAATTAGTAGAATAAGAATTA
Source organism: Bacillus cereus group sp. MYBK30-2 (assembly GCF_051915945.1). NCBI lineage: Bacteria > Bacillati > Bacillota > Bacilli > Caryophanales > Bacillaceae > Bacillus > Bacillus cereus group sp. MYBK30-2. The sequence continues at coordinate 289,586 of NZ_JBQAFR010000002.1, read as the reverse complement.
ATAAGAATCGTCTGATAAATATATAAAGAAAAACAGAATTATCAGAAAATTCTTGAATAGATATCGTTTAGAATTAGGGAGGGTACAGAAAGTGAAAAAGAAAAAAATGAAAAAACTAACAGCAGTTGTAGCACCGGTTTTAGCAATGAGCATGGCATTAACAGCATGTTCTACATCAGGTGGAGATAAAAAGACAAGTACAAACTCAAGTGGAGATAGCAAGTCAGGGGAAAAATTAGCAGCAAAACAAGTTTTAAATCGAACAGTAACTCAAGAAATTCCAACGATGGATTCTTCAAAATCAACAGATACAGTATCTTCACAAATACTAGGGAATACGATGGAAGGATTATATCGTCTTGATAAAGACAATAAGCCGATTCCAGCTGCGGCAGAATCTAGTACGAAAAGTGAAGATGGTAAAAAATATACATTTAAACTACGTAAAGATGCAAAATGGTCAAATGGAGATCCAGTAACTGCGAAAGATTTCGTATTTGCTTGGCAACGTCTATTAGATCCAAAAACAACAGCAGAGTATGCTTTTATCGCATTCCCAATTAAAAACGCAGAAGCGGTTAATAAAGGGGAAAAACCTGTAACTGAATTAGGAGTGAAAGCGGTAGATGATAATACGCTGGAAGTTGAACTAGAACAAGCAGTACCATATTTCTTAAACTTAGTGGCATTCCCATCATACTATCCATTAAATGAAAAGTTCGTAAAAGAAAAAGGAGAGAAGTTCGGTTTAGAGTCTGATACAACAGTTTATAATGGACCGTTCGTTCTTAAAGATTGGAAGCATGAGCAAGGATGGCAATTAAAGAAAAATGATCAATATTGGGATAAAAAGACTGTAAAACTTGAAGAAGTTAACTTCAGTGTAGTTAAAGAGCCAGCAACTCTAATCAATTTATACGATAGCGGACAAGTTGATTTTGCTTTATTAAATGGAGAGTTCGTTGATAAATATAGAAATAAGAAAGATGAATTTGGCACATATTCACAAGTAAGTACGTACTTTATCCGTATGAACCAAAAACGTGCTGGACAAGACACACCATTAAAGAGCAAAAAATTACGTGAAGCAATTGCACTATCAATTGATAAAAAGAATTTAGCAAATGTAATTTTAAATGATGGATCAAAAGAAGCTGACTTCTTAGTACCGAAAGGCTTAGCAACTGGACCAGACGGTAAAGATTTCCAAGACACATTTAAAAATGGTATAAAACCAGATGCGAAGAAAGCAGCAGCGGCTTGGGAAGAAGCGAAAAAAGAGCTTGGAAAAGATCAAGTTACAATTGAATTCTTAAACTATGATACTGGTAATGCTAAAAAAGTTGGAGAATATGTGAAAGATCAGATTGAGAAAAACTTAAAAGGCGTAACAGTAAATATTAAACTTCAACCATTTAAGCAAAAACTAAAATTAGAAACTGAGCAAGACTATGATATTTCATATGGTGGTTGGAATCCTGACTACGCAGATCCAATGACATTCTTAGATATGTTTGAGTCTAAGCATTCTCATAACCAAATGAGCTTCTCTGATCCTAAATATGATGAAATGATCAAAAAATCTGGTACTGAATTAATGGGTGATGCGAAAAAACGTTGGGAAGAGTTAGGGAAAGCTGAAAAATTATTACTTGAACAAGATGTAGCGATTGTACCTTTATATCAACGTGGGGATTCTTATGTTTTACAACCAAATGTAAAGGGAGTAGTAAAACATAATATCAGTCCAGAATTTAGCTTTAAGTGGGCATATGTAACTGAAAAATAATAGAGTTGAAAAAGCATTTCAAAGTAGCTAAGCTGCTTTTGAAATGCTTTTTTTATTGAGCTTAAAATCCTAATTTATAGCATAGGTAAATAGAGAAGAATAAGGAATAAATATAGTAGATGGGGGATAAATCATACTAAATTACAAAGATTAAAATCAGAATATTTAAAATAAAACTATTTACAAACGTGAAAAAAAGAGTAGAATAATATTAGTTATAATTTTCTGAAAATTAATTGGTGGTAAGGGATCTCTCAAGGATTGGTATTGTACATATAATTAGGGAGGATACAAAAATGAAGAGAAAAAAAATGAAAAAGTTAACAGCAGTTGTAGTACCAGTTTTAGCAATGAGCGTTGCGTTGACAGCGTGTTCTGGATCTGGCGGGGAGAAGAAAACGACTACGACGTCTAGTGGTGGGGAAGATAAAAAGTCAGATATTAAATATGCTGCGAAGCAAGTGTTAAATCGTACAGAAAACCAAGAAATTCCGACGATGGATACTTCTAAATCTACAGATACGTTAGGGGCACAAATTTTAGGGAATACGATGGAAGGTTTATATCGTCTTGATAAAGATAATAAGCCAATCCCAGCTGCGGCAGAATCTAGTACGAAAAGTGAGGATGGCAAAAAATATACATTTAAACTACGTAAAGATGCGAAATGGTCGAATGGTGATCCTGTAACAGCAAAAGATTTCGTATTCGCATGGCAGCGCTTACTTGATAAAAATACAGCTGCAGAATATGCGTTTATCGCTTACTATATTAAAAATGCAGAAGCGATTAATAAAGGAGAAAAACCTGCAACTGAATTAGGAGCAAAGGCGGTAGATGATTACACGCTAGAAGTAGAATTAGAAAAACCAGTACCGTACTTCTTAAATTTATTAGCATTCCCGTCATATTATCCGTTAAATGAAAAATTCGTAAAAGAAAAAGGAGATAAGTACGGTTTAGAAGCGGATACAACGGTGTATAACGGGCCGTTCGTTATGTCTTCATGGAAACATGAACAAGGATGGCAGTTGAAGAAAAATGATAAGTATTGGGATAACAAGACTGTGAAATTAGAAGAAATTAATTACAGTGTTGTAAAAGAAGTAGCTACAAAAGTAAATTTATATGATACAGGGTCGATTGACTTTACATTACTATCAGGAGAATTCGTAGATAAATATAAATCGAATAAAGATGAATACGGTGAGTATTCAGAAGCAAGTACATTCTTCTTACGTTTAAATCAAAAACGTAACGGACAAGATACACCGTTAAAGAGCAAAAAGCTTCGTGAAGCAATTGCATTATCAGTTGATAAAAAAGGATTGGCGAATGTAATTTTAAATAATGGATCAAAAGCAACGGATCAATTGGTTCCGAAAGGGCTTGCGACAGGACCTGACGGTAAAGATTACCAAGATACATTTAAAAATGGTCTGAAATATGATCCGAAAAAAGGTGCAGCTGCATGGGAAGCAGCGAAAAAAGAACTTGGAAAAGACCAAGTTACAATTGAATTACTAAGCTATGATGATGGAACTGCGAAAAAGATTGCTGATTATGTTAAAGATCAAATTGAGAAAAATTTAAAGGGTGTAACGATTAATACGAAAATTCAGCCGTTCAAACAAAAATTAAAATTAGAGACTGCACAAGATTATGAAATCTCTTATGCAGGTTGGAGTCCAGACTATGCGGATCCAATGACATTTATTGATATGTTTGAATCGAAGAGCCCATACAACCAAATGAGTTATTCAAACCCAAAATACGATGAAATGGTAGAAAAAGCAGGTAATGAATTAATGGGTGATGCGAAGAAGCGTTGGGAAACGTTAGGAAAAGCAGAAAAATTATTCCTTGAAGAAGATGCAGGGTTAGTTCCTTTATATCAAACAGGAAGAGCGTATGTAATGAAACCGAATGTAAAAGGAATTGTGAAACACAACATCAGTCCAGAATATAGCTTTAAGTGGGCGTATGTAACTGAGGATGGCGGGAAAAAATAATATGAAAGCATTTCAATAGTGGCTAAGCTGCTTTTGAAATGCTTTTTTTAGTATATATAAGAGAATAGGGCCCATGAAATTTGAGATTATTTTCAAATTTCTACTGTAGGATATTAGAAGGAATGCGGTAGTTGGTTAGATCAATGTTTAAGTAGAGATTTCATATTGATAAAAAAATATAGAACTTAGCAATAGAGAAGAATAAGAGGTGGTATGTTTACATATAGTAGATGGGGGATAATTCATATAGTAGTAATAGCAAAATAACAAGTTACTATCATAAAAAAATAAGTTTTTAGAAAATTCATAAAACACTTTACAAAACTCGAAAAAATAGTAGAATATTAATTAATAAGAATTTTCTGATAACTAAAGTTGATAGAAAATCTCTCAAAGTTAGTAGCGTACATATAATTGGGGAGGGTACAAAAAATGAAGAGAAAAAAGATGAAAAAATTAACAGCGGTTGTAGCACCAGTTTTAGTAATGAGTATGGCACTAACAGCTTGCTCAGGATCAGGTGATAAAGATAAGGCAAGCACAACGCCAAAAAGTGGTGAAAAAGAAAGCGGAAAATTAGCAGCAAAGCAAGTACTTAATTTAACAGATAGCCAAGAGATTCCATCTATGGATTCTTCAAAAGCGACAGACCAAGTATCGTTTCTTGCTTTAAACAACGTAATGGAAGGTTTATATCGACTTGATAAAGATAATAAAGCAACACCAGGGGTTGCTGAATCATATAAAAAGAGTGATGATGGTAAAAAATATACATTTACATTAAATAAAAATGCAAAATGGTCAAATGGAGAACCTGTAACAGCAAAAGATTTCGTGTTTGCTTGGAAACGTGCAGTAGATAAAAATACAGCAGCGGAATATGCATACATTATGTTTGATTTAAAGAACGCAAAAGCAATTAATGAAGGAAAAGCAGAGCTTGATACTTTAGGTGTAAAAGCTGTAGATGATTACACATTAGAAGTAGAATTAGAAAATCCAGTTCCTTACTTTGTAGAATTAACTTCATTCGGAACATTCTATCCGTTAAATGAAAAATTCGTAAAAGAAAAAGGAGAAAAATACGGTTTAGAAGCAGATACAACGTTATATAACGGGCCGTTTACATTAGCAAGTTGGCAACATGAACAAGGTTGGAAGTTAAAGAAAAATGCACAATACTGGGATAATAAAACAGTTAAATTAGAAGAAATTAACTTTAATGTCGTAAAAGATAGCGGTACACGTGTAAACTTATATGAAAGTGGACAAATTGATCGTGCGGCACTTGCATCTGAATTTGTTGACAAATATAAATCAAATCCGGATTTCTTTACACAAAAAACACCTTCAACGTACTTCTTACGTTTGAACCAAAAACGTGGTGGTCAAGATACAGTATTAAAGAGCAAAGATTTACGCTTAGCGATTGCGATGGCGTATGATAAAAAAGGCTTAACAAATGTTATTTTAAATGACGGATCTACACCTGCAGATTACTTAGTACCAAAAGAATTTGCGAAAAGTCCAGATGGAAAAGACTTCCGTAAAGATAACGGAGATATTTTAAAAACAGATGTGAAAAAGGCAAAAGAGCATTGGGAAAAAGCGAAAAAAGAACTTGGAAAAGACCAAGTAACGGTAGAGTTATTAAACTATGATAGCGATAACGCGAAAAAAGTAGGAGAATTCTTAAAAGGAGAGCTTGAGAAGAACTTACCAGGATTAACAGTGAATTTGAAAAACCAGCCGTTTAAACAAAAATTAAAGCTAGAAACAGATCAAGACTATGATTTATCTTATGCTGGTTGGGGACCTGACTACTTAGATCCAATGACATTTATTGATATGTTTGTTACAAATGGCACTCATAACCAAACAGGATATTCAAATCCGAAATATGATGAAATTGTAGAAAAAGGGAAGGGCGAATTATTAACGAAAACGAAAGAGCGTTGGGATGGCTTACTGAAAGCTGAGAAAATGTTACTTGAAGATGCTGCAATTGCACCATTATATCAACGTGGTGACGCTATCGTTCAAAGACCAAAAGTAAAAGGTATTATTCACCATCCAGTTGGTGGAGATTACAGCTACAAATGGGCATATATTTCTGATGATAAGTAAGAGAGAGGGCGCACAATGCGCCCTTTTTCTATGCACTTTTCTTCCTTCCTGGAATATATAAAATAAAAAAGGGAGAATCCCATGAAACGAAATACGTACATCGACTTTCTAGCTTATTACGGAATAGGGAGTGCCCATCCTGGTGGCTTTACGTTAACGAGACAATTGTTATCTCAATTGCTACTTAGACAGGGAGCGAATGTTCTTGAGATAGGTTGTGGCACGGGGAAAACAGCGGCGTATATGACAAAAGCATTTGGTTATAAAGTAACAGCAGTTGAAAAGAATGAAATTATGATTCAAAAAGCGAAAGATAGATGGTTGTTTGAAGGTTTAGATATACAATTAATTCAAGGAGATGTAGCAAGATTGCCTTGTTTAAATGATTCATTTGAGCTTGTACTCGGAGAATCTATACTCGCTTTTACGAATAAAGAAAAGGTTATTCCGGAATGTTATCGTGTATTGCAGCAGGATGGAAAGCTTGTTGTGATTGAAATGATTATCGAAAGCCATATTGGGAAAAATGAGGAAGAAAAAATCGTACAATTATATGGAATGAAAGAATTATTAACTGAGGATGAGTGGATTCATTTATTTAAAGCAGCAAATTTTAAAAAAATTACAATTGCGAGTGGCGGTACCATTGCAGAAACAGTTGCAGGACATATGGAAGAGCCGGAGTGGAATGTATCACCGTTTATTCCAGAAGAATTGTATGAGGCGTGGGTGCAACACGAACAAGTACTGCTTATGTATCAGCATATTTTAGGGCATCGTATTTTTATATGTGAAAAATAGAGAGAAAGAGTTGGCAAAAGAAAGCCAACTCTTTTTTTATGTTAGATGAAAAATAATGCAGCCAAAGTAATTCCAAAAATAAAACCAAATCCGAGTTCAAAGCCCCAGCCGCCACCCCAGCCGCCACCCCAGCCACCACCACCGCCGCCGCAACCACCTCTGCAACCATCGCCACCACCACCGCCGCCCCAGCTACCGTCAAATCCGAAGCCGCAGCTGTCACATCTACTAAGACCGCCGCAAATATCACAACCACCGTCTGAATATGCGTCATTGTATCCAAATCCTGTATCAAAAGATGAACGTCTTTGTACCGGCTCGATCCAAACAGAATCATTTGTCACGTCTATTATTTTTCCTAAATGGATACGACCATCAAGATCTTCAATTCGAACCACTTTTCCGAAATAACGTTGGCATGTGTCATAACATTTTTGTCTATGCATGTTCTTTCCTCCTTCGCATTACAGTAATACGATATGTAAGGGGGACAAGTGCGGCTTGTATGAATGACCTACCTATTATAATTGTTATAAGAAAGGGGAAATATATGAAAAGGATATATAGTGAGGAGGAAATGAAATGAAATCTACAGATCAATTTCAGACGTACGAAGTTCCTTGGGAAGAATTTATAGAAGCATTGCGAGGTGAAATGAAGAAACAAGTAGGGGCAGATATTATAGATACAGTAGTTTGTAATTTGGAAGATGGTTTTGAGGTATATACATATGTGCAGGGTGATTTAGATTTTGAATATAAAGAAGCACTTGAAAGAAAATATGGAAGCGATGCGAAGATACCTAATTTGTTAACGGTTATGCTGTTAGCTAGCATTTATAATGCGGGTGAAGAGAATATACGTTTACATGCAGATCAGAAGGAAACTCCGATTGTTGAAGTATATGTGAAGAAATAAAGAGCGCGCTAGTAGTAGCGTGCTCTTTATTTTTTGTATTGAGTAGAAAATCAAACTTTAATGGTGGAATTTATAAGGGGAAAAGTATGAAAGCTATGTGTTATTTCGAATATATAATAAGGAAAAAACTCGAAATATAAAATGGGATATTTTAACTTTTATTACATAATGTTATTGTTGTGAACTGTTGTCCTAAAATACAAGTCATATATCTTGTTTCCTCTCATAAATTTAAACATAGGAATTTGTCTACAAAGGTGGCGAAGCCTCATCATGAAAATTCGAATTTGTGCCACATTCATGATTTTTCTATTTATATGGTTACATCCTTTTTGGACTTTTGCAAAAGGAGAGGAGGCAAAGGAAAGGGTCGTTTCACTTGTATATGATGATTCGGGCAGCATGAGAAATAACGATCGCTGGAAGTATGCCAATTATGCTTTGCAAAGTTTAGTTGCACTATTAGACGAGAAAGATAAATTTTCTTACGTTCCAATGAGCCGACCGAACGATCCGCTAAATATTGCTTTAACAAAGGATAAAAGGCAAACAGAAATTGATGGAATTGGAGCGTGGAAAACGTATTTAAATACTCCGTTTAGCGCAGTAGAAACGGCAATGCAATCAATAAAAAAGGAAGCGGATATAGATGGGAAACGTGAATTTTGGCTTATTGTATTAACTGACGGGGCATTTAATGATTTAGAAAAAGATAAGGTTGGCGGAAAAGAACAAATTACACAGAAGTTAGCACAGTTTAGGAAAGAAATGGACTTAAAAAAGATTTCTTTACATCCAGTCTTAATAACGATGGAAGAAGATTTAGGACAGCAAGAAAAAGAGCAGCTAAATACTTTTAAAGAAATATGGAAGAAAGAGATAAATGGTGTTACGATGCCATCTAGTGGAGAGGATGGTATTGTAAAAAGTGTGAATCAAGTGGCAGCATTAGTTGCAAATCGCGATCCATTTTCTTCTGTTGAATCGATTGTGAAAACGAAAATATCCGGAAAAAAAGTGGAGATTACAACACCGTTTCCATTAAAGCGTATGACACTTGTACGACAATCGCCTTCTTTGTCTAACTATCAAGTTGTGCAAATCTCTAAACCGTTACAGCTACAATCTTCTTTTTCCATACATGCGCCAGGAGAAGCTAAATTATTCGGAAATATAGTGCATGTAAGTACGGCGAATCAGGAAGTGATTAAGCCAGGGGCATATACGATAGAAGTGGATCAAGACATTGAGAAAGAAGGGTTACAAGTACTTGTTGAACCGGCACTTAATTATACTGTTTCTACGTATGACAAAGATGATAAAGATAGAAAAACTGTTGAGAAAATGTACGAAGGTGTAACGGCAGTTATTGAAGCAAAACCTACTGAGCTACCAATTCAGTCTTCTTATTTTGAAGCAGAAGTAGAAATAGACGGGAAGCAATATCCGATGAAGTGGGACGATAAAAGGCATGTGTTTTATTACGAAATAAAAGTTGGAAAAGAGTTAGTACGCGGGAAAGTTCATATGAATATAAAGGGATTTTATAGGCAGACGAAAGAATTCAAAATTGATACAGCTGAAAAACAGAAATTATCACTTCAAACTGTTACGAAAGATTATGAAGAAAAAGTAACAAATTTAGAAAATAGTAAACCATTTATTTTACAGCCCCAGTTAGATGATAAACCGATGACAGAAGAGGCTGTAAAGAAACTATTAAAATCTACTGGTGTCACATCTAATCAATCGATCAACTACGAATTAAAACAGCATGGTAATCAAATTTACGTTTATCCTCGTCCTTATTACTCCGACACATTCAATTTTACAGATACAGGCACCGTAGAAGCTACCATCACGATCAATGATTCAAAATTACAAGAAGTAAAAGAAAAGATTTCACTTCACATTGAAAATGCGCCGTTTTTTGAGAAGTATGCGCTCATTTTTAAATGTGTAATTCCTATCACGTTATTACTTTTAATAGTAGGAATTATTATTTTAGGATGGATTGTTCGTCCGAGGTTTCACCGGAAAGCATTATTATATTACGAATGGGATCAAGAAGTGGCGAAAGATTGGCTTTACCAATCTGAACCTGAGTTACTTAGAAATAAATGGTGGAAACACTATTTTGGCATTCCATTTCGAGCAGAAAGAAAGACTGTGCAATCTGTAACATTAATAGCGAAAAAAGGATCGAAATCTATATTTGTAGCGAAAGAATCGCAAGTAGTTGGGATGATTATTGACGGGATGTTTATTACAGAGGAAGAAGTGGGAATGGAGCATAAAACATTGTATCCAAATGAAATTTTAATAATTGATAGAGGATATGGTAAGGAGATTTACCGGTATGAATGTGAATAGTAGATGGGGTATAAGAGGGGCGGTGGAGGCTCGGCTCTCTTAATCCTTCTATTCAAACAAGCACGAATAGGAAGGTGGTTCACATGACATTACAAGTTCCAACAATTTTAATTGGCTTAGGTGGAATCGGTAGTACTGTCACACACCAAATATATGAAAAGTTACCTGAGGAGCGTCGTAAAAAGGTAGCGATGCATGTATTTGATACAGATGTGAATACATTGAGTAAATTTGATCATATTCGGAAGTTTAAGACGCAAACGAGTTCGAGTAAAACACCGAGAGAGTATATTGCGGGAGATCCAACGATTCCGGAATGGTTCCCGATGGACCCGACTATACTTGATAAACCGTTAACAGAAGGAGCAGGACAGTTACGGGTTATCTCTCGGTTAGCGCTACGTGCAGCGATGAAAGAAGATAAGCTGACATCTTTTTGGCAAGAAATTGAGAAGATTTTTCCGGTTACAAGCGATCAGACGGAATATGGTGTGCGAGTTATTATTGTAACGTCACTAGCTGGTGGAACAGGTTCAGGGATGTTTTTACAAATCGCATTATATTTACGTGAAATGCTTCGGAAAAAATTGCAGCATCATAACATTTTAATACGTGGTGCATTTTTAATGCCAGATGTTTTAGTTAAGACGAGAACGGTTAGTGCGAAAGAATTTGAAACTGTGCAAGCGAACGGCTATGCATCTTTAAAAGAGCTGCATGCTATTACGCTCGGGTCTACTGGGGAATTATCAAAACGCGGCGGTGTAACGATTGAATTAGAATATCGTCCTGATCAAGTGGATGAAGATGGAAGAACGAATCATACGATTAAGCAGCATCATTTACCGTATAATTATTGTTTCTTATATGATTATGAAAATTTACATGGGCACCATTTGCACAATTTATCGGATTATATGGAGCAAATGGCAAACACGATTTATTTACAGTTATTTAGTCCGATGTCCACAAATCATTTTGCACAAGAAGATAATCAAATCCAGCAATTAGCAGAATCAAGTGGGAAAGGTAGATATTGCGGAGCAGGAACGGCAAAACTTATTTATCCGTATGAGCATGTTTTGAAATATTGTGCATTAAAATGGGCGGTGCAAGGTTTAGATGAATCGTGGCTTCATTTAGATCAACTGTTTCAAGAGAAGAAGCAAAGATACGATCAAGATGTAAAACGTGGTATGCAGCGCGAAAAGCCGGAGCGTGGTAAAAGTTATCTAGAAGATTTAGAACATCTTGCTACTCGTCCAGAACAAGCTCATATTTTTTATAGACAAATGTACAATGAAACGCGTGAAGGGGCAGAGGGCGGAAAGCTCGGTGTTGCAAAATCAAAATTGTTTTTAGATGCTGTAGAGAGTTATGTACACCGTACAGTGCAAAAAGATGAGGAATTAAACCGCCTGCAGCATGAGTGCAAAATATCGGCTGCAAAGCTTAAAATGATGGAACAAATGAAGGGTGAAGTAGCGAGAGTTGATCATGCGGTTCGTTTATATGCTTATGCGATTCCAAGCCGTGTACATGAGCATGTTACTACCCTTTTATATGACATGATCGAATCAGACCGCTTTACACCAAGTGGCTCAGAGGGACAGTCTTACCAATTAAATACATGGTTTTTAAAGAAAACCGATCCTGTTCATCCAGTAGCAGCACGTTTCATGCTGTATGAAATTCGTAAGCAGTTAGTAGAGAAGATGAATCGACTACATGAAAATAATGAACAAAAGCGTAATTTAATTCAAAACTACGATAAGAAATTTAATGTGAGTAATATTGATGGAACTGTAACGGCTGTTCGCCGCGTTGAAATTGCCCAGCAACAAGGTTGGTTTGGGAAAACGTTTTATAATCAGCAGCGTTTGTTCAAAAAAGAATTTGAAGATATCGTAACGCAATATGTACACAAATTAAGTGAGTATCGCAAAGAAATGTTGTTAGAACTCGTGTACCAGTCGCTATATCAAGCGGTTAATAAAATGATTCAATATTGGGAAAGATTCTTTGATAATTTACAAGAAACACGTGAAAATTTATTGTTTGAAATTCAAAAGCGAAGTAAAGAATTTGAAGGGAAAACGAATCCGACGAATGTATATGTGTTAGCTGAAGAGAAATTGCAAGAAAAGATTTGGCAAGATATGCAGCAACATTTAAATTTAGGTGTATTACCGAAAGATATATCAGCAGAAATTTATATGAGTTTGTACGGGGAATATTGTCGTGATGCAAAAACTGAAGAAATTCAGTCGAAAAAGGTTGAAGACTTCTATCGTGAACATATATTGAGTTATTGTTATGACGAACTTCAAGTGCGCTATCGTGACAAGTTAGAGCTTAATATCGTTGAAGCGTTGCGAAAAGAAGCAGATTTCAAGAAACGTGATCGTGATGAATACGTTCGTGAAAAAATTGAAGATCTTTTCCATTTAGCAAGTCCGTTCGTTCCGAAAGTTTCTCATCATAGAGAGTTACAATATTGGGGCGTACACCCTTCTTTAAAACAAGAATTGCAAGAAGAGTTACTGCAAGAAATGTTTAAAGAAAAAGATACGGTAAACGAGGCATTTTCACCATTTGAAGTGATTTGTTATCGTGCTCATTACGGATTATCGCTACAAGATTTTCCTAAGCTTTCATCTGGGCATATTGCAAATGGTTTTATGAATGATAAAGGTGACTACTTTCAATCGTATTATCGCCGTGTGAACAAATTAAATAGTAAAAAGTCTAGTTTGACGCCGCATTTAGATAAGTATTGGCACTTACCAGCATTTATGCCAGACTTGAATGCAACACAAACGAAGTTAGACTACGATAAGTGTAATCGCGCTCTTCTATACGCGTATATGTATCGTTGGATTAGTTTAGTTGCTGTTGATGGACAGTTCGTGTATCAATATAACGGTGTCGGGCGTAGCTTTTTAATTCAGTCGATGGGGAAAAATATATCAAGCGAAAGTTATAAATTGCACAGAGCATTGCTCCATAATCCGTTTATTTATGAAAACATCTTGTCACGATTTGAAGAAGAACAAGAAAAAGCTATGATACAAGGTGGACATTTATATACACATGCATTTGTATTAGGCGCCCAAGATATAAGATGGCTTCGTAAAGAGCATGTTCATAATATTTTAGATATGATTTTAATGTATGACCGTGAGGCAAAATATGACCCGACGTTAGAAGAGACATCCGACGAGTTGTTAAGGCTATTCCTTGATGAAATTGAGCTGTATTTCCAAAATTATTACGGAACGGGTGCAGATATGGTTGCGAAGAAAGAGAAAGAGATGTTTATTAAACAATTGTGGGATCGTTCGTATGCGAAAGGGTATGTGGATCCAAATAGTGCACCTTATAAAAAATGGCAAAATTTATTACACGTTCACGATGAAGAAGTGCCAAAAACGAATGTATAATGAATGAAAAGGGAATCCTTAAGAATGGCAATACAACTTTAGAAAAGAGGGATTCCGATGCCGTTTTTAGGAAGTGTATATCAAATATTTGGATTATATCCAGAAATTTATTATGGAATGATTTCAGCAGAGATGCAAGAAGAAGCTCAAAAGGAACACATCGAAAATAATAATGTAGAAAATAAAGTGGAAGAATGAAAAGTGCAGATGAAAATCTGCGCTTTTTTATTTTTTTTAGTGAAAATACTGTGTGTAATGCGTGGGAAAGTTGATCAGTCTATAAATCTAGGTGATTACTTCAATATAACGAATTATCTGGTTTAATTGTAGTTGTATGCAATATCTACATTAAATTTGATGTATAAAAATCAATTCTCAAATAATATAAAGTGTGTAAAAATGGAAAATAACAATGTTTATAAATTGTATTTTATATTTCGAGATATCATTACATTTATAATTATTCAATTTAAGTGAATTAATTATATTGTTGACAATATAATTAATCGTGTGATAAATTCAATCAATCTTCTAAAAACATGCCTGTTAACAAGCGCGTTTTTAGAAGATTGATTTTTCTGATTTTAAAGCGTGTAATTTGTGGAGTTTATATAGGGAGTGATAGTAAAGCATGAATATTATTAATGTGTAATAGCAACAGTAATAAAGAGTGTAATAAGTAAGGGATAATTTTGAAAAAGAGGTTTCTACGAATGAGTTTATTAATAAAGAAAGCAATGGATGAAGAAAAGAAAAAAGTATTGAATCAAACTTTAGGAGCAATTGACCTAACTCTTTTAGGAATTGGAGCAATTATCGGTACAGGAATTTTCGTTTTAACAGGTATTGTAGCAGCGAAACATGCTGGTCCAGCAATTGTATTATCTTTTATGTTAGCTGCAATTGTATGTGCATGTGTAGCCTTTTGTTATGCTGAATTTGCATCTACAGTCCCGGTCTCAGGAAGTGTGTATTCGTATACGTATATGACATTAGGTGAGATTTTTGCTTTTATAGTTGGCTGGTGTGTAATGCTAGAGTACTTATTAGCTACTTCTGCAGTGGCGGCGGGATGGTCAGCCTATTTCCAATCATTGCTACTAGGGTTTAATATTCATATTCCGACAATCGTTGCTTCAGCACCAGGGATGGGGAATGGCGGAATTATTGACTTGCCAGCGGTTATTATTATTTTAGTTGTTACATTTTTGTTAAGTCGTGGTGTGAAAGAAAGTGCACGTATAAATAATATAATGGTTATTATTAAACTGGCTGTTATTTTAGTATTTATTATTGTAGGAGCGAAATATGTAAAACCAGAGAATTGGCAGCCGTTTCTTCCTTTTGGATATCATGGTGTTATTGGAGGGGCTGCTACTGTATTTTTTGCCTTTTTAGGTTTCGATGCAGTTGCAACAGCAGCAGAGGAAGTGAAACGCCCACAACGTAACGTTCCAATTGGATTACTTGTCTCTTTATGTATTTGTACGATTCTTTATGTTGGTGTTTCATTCGTGTTAACTGGAATGGTTCCGTTTACGGATCTGAATGTAGCTGATCCAGTTGCATATGCTTTGCGTATTGTGGGAGAGGATAGAATTGCTGGTCTATTATCAGTTGGAGCGATAGCTGGTTTAACGACAGTGCTGTTAGTTGCTATGTTTGCATTTGTTCGAGTATCTTACTCGATGAGCCGAGATGGCTTGCTACCAAAAAGATTTTCAAGCGTTCATAAACGTTTTCAAACACGATTTTTTAATACATGGATTACGGGTATTCTTGCGGCTTTATTAGCAGGTTTATTGGACTTGAATTTGTTGGCAAATTTAGTGAATGTGGGAACGATAACAGCGTTTATATTTGTATCTATAGCTGTAATTGTATTAAGGAAGACACATCCTAATCTGAAAAGACCGTTCCGTGCTCCTTTCGTTCCATTCTTACCTATACTTGCGATAGTAAGTTGTTTATATTTAGCATTAAATCTCTCTAAAACCACTTTAATCAGTTTTGCAATTTGGGTTATTGTAGGTATTTTTATCTATTTTATATACGCAAAAAAACATAGTAATATTAGAAATAGAGTGTAAGCATTAAAATTATGGTTGTAGGTTAAAAAAGGTTTATTTTTAACCTATAGCCATTTTTAAATTGTGTGCATCTTATTTTCGTGTTAACATAAAGCGAATTTTTTTAGGGAGAGAAAGAAATGAAATGGATTTATTTTATAATTATCAATGTTATTGCATGTAGTATGATGGGGCTTGATAAGCGAAAAGCAAAGAAGAAACAGTGGAGAACGCCAGAAAGTACGTTATTTTTATCAGCTGCAGCTGGAGGAGCGGTTGGAGCTTGGATTGGTATGTATATGTTTCATCATAAGACACATAAAAGTAAATTTGTCTTCGGTATTCCAGTGCTCGTTATTGTAACAGTTGGCATGTTTTTATACATATAAGGGATTGGCAAGAGGAATGTCGAAAGAAATGCAGATTGGATATTGGTAAAGTAAGCATGTAAGAACTTATAATGAAGAAAAAAAGAGAAGAGGAGAACAAGGAAGATGGGGAGTCAAACAGCACAACAAAAGCAGGGGATTATATATGCGGCGGGTGCGTATACGATGTGGGGAGTCCTTCCGATTTATTGGAAATGGGTGGAGGAAGTTCCGGTAGACGAAATTTTAGCGCACCGCATTGTTTGGGCATTTGTTTTTATGTTGTTAGTTTTAGGAGTAACGAAGAGGTTTCGTCAGTTTGGTGGGGAGTTAGTGACCCTTTTTAAACGACCTAAATTATTAATGTCATTAACAATTGCTTCGGTACTCATTAGTGGAAACTGGTTTGTATACATATGGGCCGTAAATCATAACCATGTAATCGAAGCAAGTCTTGGTTATTATATTAATCCACTTATAAGTATTTTACTTGGTACAGTTGTTTTAAAAGAGAAGCTTAATTTTTGGCAATATGTTGCGGTTGGTTTAGCCGGAGTAGGCGTTGTTATTTTAACAGTACGTTTCGGATCTATTCCATGGGTTTCTCTTTCACTTGCTTTTTCATTTGGATTATATGGATTAACAAAAAAATTATTAAATTATGACGCGACAATTGGGCTTACAATGGAAACGATGATAGTGACGCCATTTGCGCTTATCTATTTGTTTATGACAGGAGTGCATGGCTTTGGTTCGTTCGGTTCCATTTCGGTTACATCAACGTTTCTTTTAATAGGAGCAGGTATTGTCACAGCATTACCACTCTTTTATTTCGCTAAAGGGGCACAGCTTATTCCGCTCTATATGATAGGGTTTTTACAATATATTGCACCGACTATTAGTTTAATTTTAGGTGTATTCGTTTTTGGTGAACATTTCACATCTACTCATATGATCGCATTTTTCTGTATATGGGTTGCGTTATTTGTCTTTTCGATAGCGAAAACAAAGTTTTTACTACAGAAACAACCGAAATTTATTAAAAATAAATCAGCAAAAGTATCATAATGCGTAGTATTTTCTACGCATTTTTCTTTATAATTATAATTATATAGAAGTCCATTATAGTCAGTGAGGAGCTGAAAAACATGGAAACAATTTTACATAATGATCCGCTTATGGCAGCTATAATTTCGTGGTTTTTAGCGCAGTTAACGAAAGTTGTTTTTAAATTAGTAAAAACCGGCGAGTTTGATTTTGCAAAGTTTTTCGCTTCAGGTGGAATGCCAAGTTCACATGCCTCGACTGTTACGGCACTTGCTACAGGTGTCGGAGTTGTAGAAGGGGTGGAAAGTTCAATGTTCGCGGTTGCCGCTATTTTTGCCATTATTGTTATGTATGATGCTTCGGGAGTAAGACTTGCGGTAAGTAAGCAAGCGAAAATATTGAATGATTTTTTTCACGGCAGGCAAACAGATTATAAAAAGTTAAATGAGCTCGTTGGACATACACCGTATCAAGTTGTTGTCGGGGCGCTATTAGGAATTTTTGTCGGGGTTGGATATTGTTTGTAAGCAGAATGTGTACTACACACATTCTGCTTTTCTTTATTTCCATACATATTTAGCTGGCTTTTCGAATATCGTATACGGACTTAGAAAGGGTGGGTGAGTAGAGTGCTACTATATGACAAGGTGCGTGATGAAATTGAGCGGAGAACGACTGCACTTCAAACGATGCAAAGGCAAGATGGAACGTGGAGATTTTGTTTTGAAGGGGCTCCGTTAACGGATTGTCATATGATTTTTTTACTTAAATTGTTAGGGCGAGATGATGAAATAGAACCATTTGTGAAAAGGTTAGCATCCCTCCAAACAAATGAAGGAACATGGAAATTATATGAAGATGAGCCTGGAGGGAATTTATCTGCCACAATTCAAGCATATGTTGCTTTACTTGCTTCGAGAAAGTATTCGAAAGAAGATGTGAATATGAGGCGAGCTGAAATATTTATTAAGGAACGCGGTGGAGTTTCTCGTGCTCATTTTATGACGAAATTTTTATTAGCTATTCACGGGGAATATGATTATCCTGCTCTTTTTCACTTCCCAACACCGATCTTATTTTTACAAGATGACTCCCCCCTCAGTATATTTGAGCTAAGCAGCTCAGCACGGATACATTTAATTCCGATGATGATTTGTATGAATAAGAGATTTCGTATAGAGAAAAAGTTATTGCCAAATTTAAATCATATTGCAGGCGGGGGTGGACAATGGTTTCGAGAGGAGCGGTCACCGCTGTTTCAAACATTATTGGGCGATGTGAAAAAGGTAATATCATATCCGCTTTCTTTACATCATAAAGGATACGAAGAAGTAGAGCGCTTTATGAAAGAACGTATTGATGAAAATGGAACTTTGTATAGTTACGCGAGTGCTACGTTTTATATGATTTATGCTTTGCTTGCATTAGGACACTCTATTCAGTCTCCTGTTATTGAGAAGGCTGTAACAGGATTGAAGTCTTATGCATGTAAGATGGAAAGGGGGAGTCACTTGCAAAATTCTCCTTCTACCGTATGGGATACCGCTTTACTCAGCTATTCATTACAAGAGGCCAATGTTACAAATGAAAATAAGATGATTCAAAGGGCGACAGAGTATTTATTGCAAAGACAGCATAGTAAAAAAGTAGATTGGAGCGTACATGCACCTTTACTCGTAGCTGGCGGTTGGGGATTTTCAGATGTTAATACGACGATTCCTGATGTAGACGATACAACAGCTGCTCTTAGAGCATTAGCACGAAGTAGAGGGAATGGTAAAGTAGATAGTGCGTGGGGAAGAGGCGTAGAATGGGTAAAAGGATTACAAAACAGTGATGGAGGCTGGGGAGCTTTTGAACGAGGGGTAACGAGCCGTATATTAGCAAATTTGCCGATTGAAAACGCGAGTGATATGATAACAGATCCGTCTACACCAGATATTACAGGTAGGGTGTTAGAATTTTTCGGCACATATGCGCCGAATGAATTGCCAGAGGAGCAAAAAAAGAAAGCTGTAAAATGGCTAATGGATGTACAGGAACAGAATGGATCCTGGTATGGGAAATGGGGGATATGCTATATATATGGTACATGGGCAGCGATGACAGGCTTACGTGCATTAGGAATTTCTTCGACTCATACGTCATTAAAAAAAGCAGCATCATGGCTCGAGCATGTACAGCATGCAGACGGAGGTTGGGGAGAATCATGTCAAAGTAGTGTAGATAAAAGATTTATTTCTTTGCCCTTTAGTACGTCGTCACAAACGGCCTGGGCACTTGATGCGCTCATTTCTTACAATGATAAAGAAACACCGATTATTCGAAAAGGAATTTCATATTTGCTCACGAAGCCTACTATGAATGAAAAATATCCTACTGGTACAGGGTTACCGGGGGGATTTTATATTCGTTATCATAGTTATGGACACATATACCCGTTGCTTGCTTTAGCACATTATATAAAAAAATATAAAAAATAAACCGAGAGTAGCCTCGGTTTATTTTTGGGGTAGTAGGTCCCTGTTGAAAAGAATAAGGAACATTGTAGTGCCTTATTTTTCAGTTGACTGGCGTTTTTGACGTGCATCAGCGGCATCTGCACGTGCGTTTGCTTCTAAGTCATTGTGGTCAGCGAGTTCACGAGAAAACTCAACATCAATGCCATCAGTAGCTTTGTTTTGATCTACATTCTTTTTTTTCATTTGACACAATCTCCTTGTGTTTTATGCGGTGTTGCAAAGTTAGTTTGACACAAATAGACTTTTTTATACAAAGAGGATTTGGAAAGCAAAGAGCCGAAATATACAGTATAACGAATAGAAATGGGGGATAGGAATGGACCTTTTAAATGGGAAAACAGCTGTTGTAACAGGTGCTGCGCAGGGGATTGGAAAAGAAATCGCAAGAGTTTATGCGAAGCTTGGGGCTAAAGTATTAATTAGTGATGTAAATGAAGAGAAGTTACAAGAAACGACACGTGAGTTATCGGATGAAGGATATGAAGTGAGCTTATATCGATGTGACGTGAGTAATCAAAGTGAAGCGAAATCATTAATTGAGTATGCGGTTCAAAAATTTGGTGCATTACATATTTTAGTGAATAATGCTGGAATTACAAAAGATGCAATGTTACATAAAATGGAGAAGTCTGCTTGGGAACAAGTATTACAAGTTAATTTAACTGGCGTTTTTTATTGTATGCAGCCAGCGCTTCTTTATATGAGACAACAACAGTATGGACGGGTTATTAATATTTCTTCTATTAGTAGGGAAGGAAATATTGGACAAGCAAATTATGCGGCTACAAAAGCAGGGGTCGTAGGTTTAACAAAAACAGCAGCGAAAGAGGTTGGAAGTTTTGGTATTACATGTAATGCGATTTGTCCAGGATTTATGGATACAAATATGACCAAAACAATACCGGATAAAGTAAAAGAGAAAATGGTTGGAGCGATTCCGGTTGGAAGAATCGGAACACCGGAGGATATTGCAAACGCAGCTGCCTTTTTAGCATCGGAGTATGCGTCGTACATTACAGGAGAGGTATTACATGTTAGCGGCGGATTGCAAGTTTAAATGAAATACATAATGAAAAGAACCTGACTTATCCAGTCAGGTTCTTTCTCGTTAGTTTAAGTTGATCCAAACGCTCTTCACTTCTGTATAGTTGTTTAGCGCATAAGATCCCATTTCACGGCCAAGTCCAGATTGTTTAAAGCCACCAAACGGAGATGCTGCATCAAAGACGTTATAACAGTTTACCCATACTGTACCTGCACGAACTTTACTTGCGATATAATGTGCAGTTTTTACGTTTTCTGTCCATACGCCAGCCGCTAAACCGAATTGTGATTTGTTCGCACGTTCAATTACCTCGTCAATATCATTGAATGGTAATGCAGAAATAACTGGACCGAAAATTTCTTCTTTAGCGATTGTCATCTCATCATTTACGTCAGCAAATACTGTTGGAGAAACGAAATATCCTTGATCGAATGGCTTGTTTCCTCCGCAAAGTACTTCGGCACCTTCTTCAATTCCTTTTTCAATATAGCCCATTACGCGTTTTTGCTGTTCTTCAGAAACGAGAGGACCGATTGTAGTTTCTGGATTTAATCCAGCGCCTTGATTTAATTTTTTAGAATATAGAACGAGATCAGCCATGACATTATCGTACATTTTCTTCGGAATAAATAAGCGTGATCCAGCACAACACACTTGTCCTTGGTTAAACATAACACCAGAAAGTGCAGCTGGAATTGCTCGAGATAAGTCAGCGTCTGGTAAAATAATGTTTGGTGATTTACCACCAAGCTCTAATGTAACGCGTTTCAATGATTCAGATGCTTGTCTCATAATTTGTTTTCCGACTGGAGTGGAGCCTGTAAATGCGATTTTATCAACAAGTGGATGATTAACGAGAGCTTGTCCAGCTGTTTCCCCGAATCCAGGAACGATGTTGACAACGCCTTTCGGGAATCCAGCTTCTTCAAATAATTCAGCTAAGTATAGAGCGGATAGTGGAGTTTGTTCAGCAGGTTTTAGGACGATTGTACATCCTGTTGCAAGAGCGGCTCCCATTTTCCACATTGCCATAAGAAGTGGGAAGTTCCATGGGATAATTTGGCCGACAACACCAACTGCTTCATGGCGTGTATAGTTAAAGTACTCACCGGAAACAGGGATTGTTTGCCCAACGATTTTTGTAGCCCAGCCAGCGTAATAACGCATATGTTCAATTGCAAGCGGGACGTCTGCTGTCATTGTTTCACGGATTGGTTTTCCGTTATCTAACGTTTCGAGCTGTGCAAGCTCTTCTTTATGTTCTTCCATTAAATCAGCAAGCTTGTACATAAGACGACTTCGTTCAGAGGCGCTCATACGTGACCAAGGACCTTCGTCGAAAGCCATTCGAGCTGCTACGACAGCTTTATGAATATCTTCGCGACCAGCTTCAGAAACGACAGCTAGAGTTTCACCGGTTGCTGGGTTAGGAGTTTTAAATGTTTTTCCGGAAGCGCTTTCGATAAACGCTCCGTTCACATATAGTTTCTTTGTACCTTGAAGAAATTTCTCTACCTTTTCATGAAGATTTACAGCTAGTTGACTCATTGTATAACCCCCTTGAAAATATAATGTAAACGCAGTACGAGACGGCGTTTATTCCGAAATCAAGGATGTGGGAACTAGATGAAAAGCCTCTACTTAAAATCATAAATAACAAATACAGAAAATTCAAATTTCATTTGTGTTACAAATGTAAAAAATATGTAATGAAACATTGTATTCTATATAATTACAAAAAATCCTGCGCGTTTTTGTTTTCTAGTAGGAAAAACTAGAAGAACAGTGGTACAATTATACCTCGTGAGAGGAGGGGGAAAATGAAGGATTATCATGATGATCCACGCTTTCGAATTGCCCATAGAGAAGCGTTAATTGGTCTTGGACTAGCTATTATTAATTTTATAATATGGTATGGATTTGCTTATGGGCTTGGTAGTAAGGATCCGAGTGAATATACATATGTATTAGGCTTTCCGGCATGGTTTTTTTATAGCTGTATCGTTGGATTTATCGTAATAGTTATTTTGCTTATTTTAGTTGTTCGTTTTTTATTTCAAGATATTTCACTCGATGAGGAAGAAAAAAGTGAGGAATGATAGATGAATTGGTATGTAATAATTCCAATGATAATTTCTTTTATCGTTGTGTTTTTAATTGGTGTATTTGCATCAAGACGTGTACAAGCAACTGCTAATAATAAATTTTTGCAAGAATATTTTCTTGGTGGGCGTGAGCTTGGCGGCTTATTATTAGCTATGACGATGATAGCTACGTACGGTAGTGCAAGTAGCTTTATTGGTGGGCCTGGTATTGCTTACAATATGGGGCTTGGATGGGTGTTATTATCGGCGATTCAAGTTGTAACAGGATATATCGTTTTAACGGTTATTGGCAAAAAGTTTGCTATTATCGCTAGGAAGATGGAGGCAATTACGCTTATTGATTATTTAAAGGGAAGATACAATAATAAGGCGGTAGTTGTTCTTTCAGCATTATGTATTATAATCTTTTTGTTTTCAGCAACAGTAGCTCAGTGGGTTGGTGGCGGACGATTAATTGAGTCACTAACAGGACTTTCCTATACAACGGCACTATTTTTATTTACATTTTCTGTACTTGTGTACGTGTTAATTGGTGGATTTCGTGCAGTCGCTTTATCAGATACATTATTAGGAATCATTATGTTAGCCGGAACAACAATCATTTTAATTGCTACTATCATTGCTGGTGGCGGGGTTGAAAAGATAATGCATGAACTCGTTCAAATTAATCCAAAGCTAATAACACCATTCGGTGCGGACGGTAGTTTAACAAAAGCATATGTCACATCATTTTGGATTTTAATTGGAATTGGTGTCGTTGGATTACCACAAATTAGTGTGCGTGCTATGTCTTATAAAAATTCAAAAGCTATGCA
Organism: Bacillus cereus group sp. MYBK30-2; assembly: GCF_051915945.1. Lineage (NCBI taxonomy): Bacteria > Bacillati > Bacillota > Bacilli > Caryophanales > Bacillaceae > Bacillus > Bacillus cereus group sp. MYBK30-2. The sequence continues at coordinate 266,152 of NZ_JBQAFR010000002.1, read as the reverse complement.
CCAGGCACTAATCATTGGAACGGTTGTCGTTGGTACAATTATGATTGGTATGCATTTAACGGGTGTATTTGCACGAGTAGTACTTCCAGGTATAACGGTACCAGATAAAGTAATGCCGCTATTAGCGATGGAAGTGTTGCCACCTTGGTTAGCTGGAGTTTTCTTAGCTGCACCAATGGCAGCAATAATGTCTACTGTAAACTCATTATTATTACTTGTAAGTTCGTCAATTATTAAGGATATATATGTGAATTACATAAATAAAGAGGCAGCGGATAGTACGATAAAGAAAGGTAGTCTATGGATTACTGGTATCGTAGGATTACTCGTATATGCTGCAGCTATTAAGCCACCAGATTTTTTAATTTGGTTAAATTTATTTTCCTTCGGTGGTTTAGAAGCGGCGTTCATTTGGCCGATTGTGTTAGGTTTATATTGGAGAAAGGGAAATGCAACTGGAGCTCTCGCTTCTATTTTAGTTGGAGTAGGTTCCTATATGTTTATTCATCTTTGCTTCCCTAATCCATTCGGTATACATACAGTTGTATTCCCGATATGCTTTGCTTTTATTGCTTATATAATTGGTAGTACGCTTACGATGAAAAAAGTAGCGGGATAAAATGGAAAACGTAGGGACTTCTAATATGAAGTTTCTACGTTTTTTTTTGTATATAACAAAATTTTTCTTTTTCATTCTGTATTCCGTCATGTATTCATAAAGTAATAACAATTGATGGGATGGAGTTGAGGTCTATGAAAAAAATATTATTTTTAGGAGACCCGGGAATTGATGACTCTTTAGCAATTATGTATGGATTGTTGCATCCTGATATTGATATTGTTGGAGTAGTAACGGGATATGGAAATGTAACGCAAGAAAAGGCAACAAGTAACGCAGCGTATTTGCTGCAACTGGCAGGACGGGAAGATATACCTGTTATTAATGGGGCTAAAATACCTTTGTCTGGGGATTTTGTGACGTATTATCCAGAGATTCACGGTGCAGATGGCTTAGGACCTATTAAACCCCCAAAAGCTTTTTCACCAAATATAAAACCCTTTTGTGCATTTTTCGATATTCTTGAAAAGTATAAAGGAGAATTAATCATTGTTGATGCTGGCAGGTCAACAACATTGGCAACAGCTTTTATTTTAGAAAAACCGATGATGAAGTATGTGAAAGAATATTATATAATGGGCGGTGCGTTCTTAATGCCAGGCAATGTTACACCAGTCGCAGAGGCGAATTTTCATGGTGATCCTATTGCGTCACATTTAGTTATGCAAAATGCTAAAAATGTGACATTAGTGCCGCTTAACGTTACATCTGAAGCTCTTATTACGCCAGAGATGGTAAAATATATTACGAAACACTCTAAAACGAGTTTTAATAAATTAATTGAACCAATTTTTACGTATTATTATAAAGCTTATAAAAAATTAAATCCGAAAATAACAGGAAGTCCAGTACATGACGTTGTAACAATGATGGTCGCGGTGAATCCGTCTCTTTTAGATTACGTGTATCGTCGTGTGGATGTAGATATAGTTGGAATTGCAAAAGGAGAAAGTATCGCTGATTTTCGTCCTCAGCCTGATTCGAAAGCATTGAAAAATTGGGTGAAAATTGGTTGGTCTTTACATTATAAAAAGTTTCTTGAGGATTTTGTGAAAATTATGACGTAGACATAATAGTAGAATACAAGTTAAAATAATGAAGATGATTATTTAAATAATCATCTTCATTATTTTGTTATTAAGAGATAAATAGAGAAGAGCTACACAATAGGAGAGGAATTTTACTTGAAAAAAACTATAGTATGCGCAGTGATTGTGGGTATTTTTGTTTTGCTAATATCAGGTAACTTTTTAGTGAAAAAAGTTTGGAGTTCAAATAATGATGATGCGCAATATATAGCATCCTTTATTGAAGAACATAAAGATGAAAAAAATAGTGCACTTCTAATAAAAAGAAATGATAAAGTTGTTTATTCTGTAAATCCAAATGTTGTATTGCCAGTTGCTAGTACGATGAAGTTAATTGTGGCGCTTGAATATACGAAACAAGTTACAGAGGGGAAAATTGATCCGTCTAGTTTCGTCTCAATTAATGATGTGAATCGTTATTATGTACCAAATACAGATGGTGGTGCACAAGACAGGTGGCAAAATTATTTGCAGAAAACGGGGAAGATAACTGAAGGAGCGGTTTCTTTAGAAGAAGTTGCAAAAGGAATGGTTAAGTTCAGTTCAAATGCAAATACTGAATATTTAATGGAAGTGTTAGGGTTAGATAATATTAATCGAAATTTACAAAGCTTAGCGCTCCCTGCACACCAACCACTGTTTCCGATTGTTTCATCTTTATATATTCCAGGATATTTGCATAAAGAATTACATGTTCCGAAATATAAAATAGAGAAGAAGTTAAAAGAAATGTCTCAAGAGCAATATCGAGAGTATGCCATGATTATTCATGAACGCTTAAAAAAGAAGGGGCCATTATTATTACAGCAGGAAATTCCCCTGTATTTAGAGGAACGATATGATAAAATTTGGTCGGATAGATTACCTGCCGCATCGGCAAATGATTATATGGTATTGCTTCAAAAGGCAAATCATAAAGGTGGCCTTACAGAAGCTGAAGAAAAAGTGTGGGCGAATATCGTTGAAACAGATATGAGTGCAAAGAAATATCGTAAAACATTCAGGCATGCTGGACAAAAGAATGGCTATACACCATGGACGGTAACTAAAGCAGTTTATGCAATGGATAAACGCGGAAACTGTACAGAAATTGTTTTCTTAGCAAATAATTTAAATGAAGATGACAGTGCTGAAATACGTAAACACTTGGCAAATTTACATTTCCAAGTGTTGCAAAGTGATAAGTATGATGCGACTGTTATTAAATAAACTCGGTGCTATAAGCGCCGAGTTTATTTTAGTGTACAAGCACTTTTTCGCTATCGCTGGGTATGATGGGTAGTAATACTTAGGCGAAAGGGGAAAAGGTGATGAAACAGAGTAAAGAAGAGTTTATAAAGAGTGAAGGCGCTGATTTCCCTGGGAAAACATATGTGGATTGTGTATTACAGCATGTATTTGATTTTCAGCGTAATTACTTATTGAAAGATATGTTTCAAGTGCATAAGGCACATATTACTATGTTAACTGAAGAAAAGTTAATGAAAAGAGAAGAAGCTAAAGTTATACTAACAGCACTAAAAAAGGTAGAGGCAATTCCGAAGGATCAATTGCTATATACGGAGCAACATGAAGATCTTTTTTTCTTAGTTGAACATTTAATAGTTCAAGAAGCAAAGTGTGAATTTGTAAGTAATATGCATATCGGTAGAAGTAGAAATGATATGGGCGTAACGATGTATCGTATGAGTTTGCGGCAATATGTATTGCGGTTAATGGAGCACCATTTATTGTTGCAAGAAAGTATGCTCCAACTCGCTGAGGAGCATATGGAAACAATAATGCCTGCATATACACATACACAACCAGCGCAACCGACAACATTTGGTCATTATTCTTTAGCAATTTACGATACGATGCAAAGAGACTTAGAACGAATGAAAAGAACGTACCATCTTTTAAATCAGTCTCCAATGGGAGCTGCGGCCCTTTCTACAACAAGTTTTCCGATTAAGAGAGAACGAGTGGCGCAGTTGCTTGGATTTACAAATGTAATTGAAAACTCATATGACGCCGTTGCTGGAGCAGATTATTTATTAGAAGTTAGTTCGTTACTTATGGTAATTATGACGAATACGAGTAGGTGGATTCATGACTTCTTATTATTGGCAACGAAAGAGTATGACGGTATTACTGTTGCAAAGTCATATGTGCAAATTAGTAGTATTATGCCGCAAAAACGAAATCCAGTTTCAATTGAACATGCCCGTGCTATTACGAGTAGCGCTTTAGGTGAAGCATTTACTGTATTTCAAATGATTCATAATACACCATTTGGTGATATTGTTGATACGGAGGATGACTTGCAGCCGTATTTATATAAAGGAATCGAAAATGCGATTCGTGTTTTTCGTATTATGAATGCAGTTATTCGAACGATGAAAGTAGAAGAGGAAACGTTAAAAAGTCGTTCCTATAAACATGCAATAACGATAACAGATTTCGCAGATACTTTAACAAAAAACTATGAAATTCCATTTCGGCATGCCCATCATGCAGCAAGTACTATAGCGAATATGTCATTAGAGCAAAAAAAGGAGTTGCATGAATTAAATTTCAAGGACGTAAATGTATACTTACAAGAAAATTTGAAAGTGAATTTATTAGAGGAAGAGTGGAAAGAAATTATATCGCCAGAAGCTTTTATTCAAAAAAGAAATGTATACGGTGGACCGAGTAAAAAAGAAATGGAGCGTATGATTAAAAGTCGTAAAGAGTCATTTCGGAGTGAAGAAGAGATATTTGAAAAGGAAAAACGGAGAATTTTACGAGCTGAAAATGATTTAAACACATTAGTTTCCAATATTATCGAATCGTAAAAGAAGGATTTAATGAATTAATCGCCAATATTTAATTAAAATAAAAATTGAGGGAAGAGATTGTCGATGATTCAATTGCACGTATATGAAGAGGTTATTCGTTTTAAAGAAGATGTTATACCATTTTTAGAAAAGAATGAGCAGGAAAATAATTTAATATTAGGCGTATTACAAGTTGTTCAAGAACCGATATTTATGGCGGCAGCGAAACAAGGAGAAGAAGTGGCGATTGTATTTCTTCAAACAGTGGAGAAACAAATGATCGTTGCTACGTCTGAAATTTCGGAAGAGGATATAGTGGAACTTGCAAAGGAGTTAACGAAAGTATATCCAAATATTCCTGGATTGATCGGTAATAAAAAAATCGTACAGAAATTAGCTGAAGAGATTGCGATATTAGAACAGAAAAAAGCTACTGTTGTGATGGAGCAAGGTGTGTATGAACTAAAACGAGTAAAGAAGAAGTGGAACGGGAATGGGATTTTTCGAGAAATAAATAGCGATGAACTTCCATTAATAGAAAAATGGGTATATCAATTTTGTGAAGATGTGAAGCTCCCTACTACGAAAGAAGAAGCAAAACAAACTGCACATACGTTAATAACTACCAATCGTCTATTCGGTCTGGAAGTGGAAGGTAAACTAATCTCTATAGCTGCAAAAACGAGACCAACTACAAATAATATAACAGTCAATTTCGTTTATACGCCGAAAGAAGAACGGAAAAAAGGGTACGCATCTAATTGTGTAGCCGCACTTAGTCAACGTATGTTAGATGAAGGTTGCAAAACGACTACATTATATACCGATCTAGCGAATCCAACATCTAATAAAATTTATCAAGAAATTGGTTATGAGCAAATTATGGAGTCTGTACTTATATTTTTAGAGGAATAGAATGAAACGATTTATTTTTAATTGAATATATACAAATGGCAAGAATGCAGAGCAGATAGTAAGGATTGATTATCCCTACTATCTTTTTTATTTAACCGAATACATAAGTAATAGATAGATAATTCGTGTTATTGAGACTGGAGAGAGATTTTGGACAGCTTTTATCTCAAAAAGAGCAGAAAATTTAAAGTCAATACTTAAGGAAGCATATTACTTAAAAATGAATAGATAAGGGCAGTAGTTGAAGAAGTGAGAAACAAAAGGGTGAAAAATTGTCCGTTTTCTTTTGATGAAAAATCCCGTATCGACAATTACTTAGTAGTTGTCGATACGAGATTTCAAATCCAATGTTTAGTCAAGAGTATGTGTATTTTACAAAATACAGCTCTCGTTATTCATCAATTCGAATAATCTCGCCTTGCGGGAAGTCCTCAGTTTCTAGTAAATTACGAATAGCTTTCGCAACATATTCAGGTGACAGTAGCTTTCCTTCTGCTTTTAATGCGGTGAATCGATCTAAGTTTGTGAAATCCTCTTTGTTAGCCCCGCGAATTTGTTTTTGCATATTTGTATCAACAACACCTGGTGCAAAAGCGACGATTTTTACAGGGAATTCTCTTTCCGCTTCTTCAGTAGCTACGCACTGTGTAAACATATTGACACCGGCTTTCGTTGTGCAATAAGCTCCCCATCCGAAATAAGGATTTTTTCCTGCGCCAGATGAAATATTTATAACACGTTTTTCTACTTTCCAATTTTTCGTATGTTTCATGAAAGTGGAAGTAAGGATCATCGGTGCAATTAAATTAATGTGTACGTTCGTAATTAAAAGTTCACTTTCTGATTTTTCGATGGGTTTCATTGGTGCAACTGTGCCTGCATTATTAATTAAATGAATAGATGAGACAGTGTCTTTTTTAATAGATGAAAAGATTTCGTTAAAGTAAGTTTCTAAATTATGTACATCTTGAAGATCTAAGGAATGGAAAATACAATGGCTGTTTTTTTGCTTTGCGAGTTTTGTAAGCTCTTTATTCGCTCTTCTAGAAATAGAGATGATTGTTGTGTTTTCTTCTAACAATTGCGCGGCGATTGCCTCCCCTAAACCTTGTGAAGTTCCTGTTATGATAACGTAGCGCATAGTTTTATAAACTCCTCTCGTATGTGCGGAATTTTGTTGGACAACGTACATTGTATAGTTTGTCTATATTTTATAGTATAGAGCACTTTTTACTATAAATGAAATGAGATGATTGTGTGCCTTTTATGAACCGATTTACAACGACAGTAACGGATATGGAACAGTATATGCAAGTGGGAAGGAAGGTGGATATTCTTGCATGAGAAAAAATATACAAGTTCTCGTACAATACAGGCTGTATGTTAAACTAAATTATAAGGAGGAAAAAATATGAGACATCAAATGGGACTATATAATGAACCTTTTCAATCTATTTGTTCTGGCAAAAAAGTATTTGAAGTTAGATTGTATGATAAAAAGCGTCAACAAATAAAACAAGGTGATGAAATTGTATTTACTAATCTTGTGACGGCGGAAATAATTGCTGTAAAGGTAACGGAGATAAAGCGATACGAGAGCTTTAAAGAAATGTATGAACAAATTGATGGAAAATTATTTGATCGTGAAAACGTTAGTATAGAGGAAAGGTTGGAAAGTACATACAAAATATATACGAAAGAACAAGAGAAAGAGTGGGGAACCGTTGCAATTGGTATTAAGGTAATAATATGAGAAGAAATCGCGGTGCAGCTATAATAATTCAGGATGGTAAAATCGCTCTTATAAAACGTGTTCGAGAAGATGAGTTGTATTATGTTTTTCCAGGTGGGGGAATTGAAGATGGAGAAACACCTGAAGAAGCAACGAAACGGGAGGTTTACGAAGAATTAGGGATACATATATATGTGAAAAACCTTATCGCAAAGGTGGAGTATAAATGTACCGAGTATTATTATGATGCCTATGTTACTGGTGGAGTGTTCGGAAGTGGTAAAGGCGAGGAGTTCGAGCTGAAAGATAGAGGGAGTTATATTCCTGTATGGATGCCGATAAAAGAGTTGCTACATATAAATGTAAAACCTTATGAGGTGGCTAAAAGTGTATTCGATTATTATGGAATATAAGGTCTGACAACATACAAAAAAAACCATTGACATAGCCTTCTGATTTAAGTATTGTATTCGAGTATGTTTATAATCAGGAGGTTTATATGAGCAATCAAACTACTACACATCATGTGAAAATGACAACAGCAGATCCATCTGGAATTGGTCTATTTGGATTAGCGATGGTAACACTTGTAGCATCATCTCAAAAGTTAGGCTTAACAGATGGCGTTTCACTTGTATTACCATGGGCAATCTTTTTAGGGGGATTTGCACAAATATTTGCATGCATTCACGATGCAAAGCATAACAATACGTTCGGTACAACAGCATTTGGTGCGTACGGCCTATTTTGGTTAGGCGTTGGAATGACTTGGTTAATTCAACTTGGAGTATTTGGCGAAAAATTAGCACAAGCTGCAGATTCAAAACAGCTTGGTGTAGCCTTTATCGGATACTTGATTTTTACAATCTTTATGACAATTGGTGCAATGGAAACACATAAAGTATTATTTATGATTTTCGTCCTTATTGATTTCTTATTTATCGGTCTTTCATTAAGTACATTAGGTGTTATGCCGCATGCAATGCATAATTTAGCAGCGTATTCTGAACTATGTATTTCATTATTATCTTTCTATGGTTCAGCAGCAGCAGTGTTAAATACACACTTCGGAAAAGTTGTATTACCAGTTGGAAAGCCATTTGGTATTTTTAAAAAGTAATAAAAAAGAACGGATGATTGTATAGTCATCCGTTCTTTTTTATTTATTGATAGCTACAGCAGTAGATCCTGTCATTTCGGAAATCTTTTGAGAGCTTGCTGGGTTGCCGTCTATTGTTACATGAACTTGTTGCTTAGGGTTCGCGGTAACAACCCAGGCGTCTGGTAAATAGCGTGATTTATGAGATAAGGTTGAAGGGATGTTTAAAATATCTCCCATTGCGTACAATGTCGCTGACGAGCCTCCGTCCATTGCCATTGCATTTACGGCCCCTTTTTCATAAAGAATATCTTGGCAGTCTCTTAAAGAAGCTCCGATACTATGAGGTTGTCTTCCGTCAATAATGAAAAACATAATTGATCCATCTTTTTTCTGAGCCATAATACTTCGGGGACCATAGCCCCATCCGCCATCATTTGTAATCATTTTTTCGCCATTTACAATTAGTTGAGGCATAAAGCCAGCAGCGGAAACGACATTTTTATTTAACAGTTGATTAGCAGAAAACTCTCCTGAAACCATTTGTCCGTATTTTGTAAGTCCACTTACGAGAGTAGGGGTATTAATGTCTTTCGGTGTGTTTATAACTTTCCCGTTTTCAATAACAATACCGATGCCTGTTTTACCACCACCATGTCCCGTTTCATCCCAAAAACCACTAGCATTTACAGCAGCAAGTGCATGATTTCGCTTTGCCATGACATATATCTTTTCTCCAACGTCTTTTCCCTGTGAACCTTGTTGTGTAACGAGTTTTACATTTAATGGATTACTAATAGTCATTAATTTACCTTCGAAAAAATGGTCGCTATATTTTTTCTTAACTGTTTCAATCGAAACAGTTAGTGGTAAATTTTTCTTTCGCTCTAATTCTTGTTTTGAAAGTTTAATATTAGCAAAATCGCTATTTTTCCATTTTGGATTTGAAATGGATTGAGAAATATCATTTAACTCATTATCAGACAGTAGTGTGATTTTTGCGTATTGCGGATGTTGAGACGTTAAAATACTTTCCGCTGCGATGACACGTAAATTATGGCCGTATGAAGTGCCGAATAGAATAATGGCACCTACTGTTAATAATAGTGCTGTCAAAAGGGATGATATTTTTAAAAGTCTAATAAAAAATTTTTTCATTATAAAGACTCCTCTTTTTGTAAGATCGAAATTGTTTGTTACCTGAAAATAATGAAATGTGTAAAGGGCCTTTCACATTATATATGCAACATATTAAATGTGAAAGGATGTATATACAATAAGTTGAGAGACCAGATTTGGCAATAGATGAATATGAATGTTAATACTCAAAATGAAAAGGTAATAGTCAGATATACTATTTCTTTTAACATAAACGAAAAGGATATAAATCGGATGAAAAATAATAATTGAAATTGATTCTCATTATTAATATAATGAGAATAAGAATCATTTATTGTAAGAGGGGGATGCCAAAGTGGCGAAAATTTTAATAGCGTATGCAAGTATGTCAGGAAATACAGAGAGTATAGCTGATTTAATTAAAGTAAGTTTAGATGCCTTTGATCACGAAGTAGTATTGCAAGAGATGGAAGGTATGGATGCTGAAGAATTGTTAGCTTATGATGGAATTATTTTAGGATCTTATACGTGGGGCGATGGTGAATTACCATTTGAAGCGGAAGACTTCCATGATGAGTTAGAAAATATAGATTTATCGGGTAAAAAAGTAGCTGTATTTGGATCAGGTGATACGGCGTACGAACTATTTTGTGAAGCTGTAACGATTTTTGAAGAACGTCTTGTAGGATGCGGGGCAGAACTTGTACAAGAAGGATTGAAAATTGAATTGGCTCCGGAAGACGAAGAGGACGTTGAAAAATGTAGTAATTTTGCAATTGCTTTTGCAGAGAAGTTCTAAGAATGGGAGTGTCAACGTGGAAACAATGTTAAGTGCAACGGCTATTACAAAGTTAAGGGATGGAAAACTTTTGTTAGCTACTACATATAATGGCTTATTCATTGAACAAGATGGAGAATGGAAACAGATTTTAAATGAGTTTCAAAAACGAATTCGAGATTTACATAGCGAAGGTAATGTAGTTTACGGAGTAGGAGACGAAGGAGTTTTTATTCGTAGTACGAATGGTGGAGAAACGTGGACGGTCCAGCGCTTCCCGACGAAAGCAACAAGCTGGAATGTATGTAGTAATGAGAATGGAACGGTAATTGCTCATGGAGATAAAACACTGTACCATTCTAGAAATTTTGGTTCCACCTGGGAAACTATTCATCCATTTCTTGATTACGGTAGTAATGCACCATCTATTCGTTCATTATTTTTATATAAACATTACTTATTTATCGGTACAAAAATACATGCTAAATATGGTGGTGTTTGGCTTTTTAATTTAGAGACACGTAAATTAAAAAGGATTAAAATAGCGACAAATCAGATGATTTCTGCGTTGATTATACACAATTCCTATTTAGTAGCAGCAAGTGGATCTTGTAAGGGGATTAGCGGGAATATTTCTTTTTGTAAAATAGATGAGAGTGCTGAGAGTGATAAAATATGTTGGCATACATGTCAAAATGAGCAAAAAGCTAGTAGCTATTTAGACTTAAGTGTAGATCAACATGTGTTATATACAACATCAACGCAAAATAAGGCGGGAATTAGCACAGTTTGCCGTGTGCTTCTTGATGAAGGAATTGTTACAGTATGTGATTCGGTTAAAGGGCATGGTTGGCGCATTGTTAATGAAAAAGAAGGCTATGTTGTAGCTGGGTCAGGTGAATCAAAAGCGATGCAGTGGAAGAAAAAAGTTGTATAGCTTAAAAAAAACTTTACTTTTATTATATTGATATGATATAGTTACTTTAAACCATTTTACTTTTAATAATATAGAGATTTAAATGAGCTGTAACTTCCGAGGAGGATAGCAATGTTAAATCTCCTTCGGGGGGTTGCAGTTTTTTAATGTCTGACGTATTATTGTAAAGTGGTTGAAAATGAATATGTACATATAGGTACATTGTAGGAGGATTTTTTTCATGCAAAACGGTAAAGTAAAATGGTTTAACTCAGAAAAAGGTTTCGGTTTCATCGAAGTTGAAGGCGGAGAAGACGTATTCGTTCATTTCTCAGCTATCCAAGGCGACGGCTTCAAAACTTTAGAAGAAGGTCAAGAAGTTACTTTCGAAGTAGAACAAGGTAACCGTGGACCACAAGCTACTAACGTAAACAAGAAGTAATTATGAAAAAAAGAAGGGCTTGCCCTTCTTTTTTTTTGCGTTTTTATTGAATGAGAGAGTGTCCTCCTATTTACATGTAAAAATAAAACTGAATTTTCATTTTTTAATCAAGGGTATTTCATGTATAAAGTGCATGTATAAATAGATACTGAAAATAAAGTGAAACTTCTAAAGGCTAGAAAAAGATGCCAAAGTCCTAATTAAACTTTGGCACCAAAAGGAACTAGAAAGAGGTATACAAATTGAAAAACGCTACACATTTTATTGTGTTCGATATTGAAAGGAATTTTAGGCCATATAGATCAGAAGATCCGTTAGAAATAGTCGATATCGGAGCCGTAAAAATAGAAGCAAGTACAATGAAGATAATTGGTGAATTTTCAGAATTAGTGAAACCGAGTGCCCAGTTAACTCGTCATACAACAAAATTAACTGGAATTACAAAGCAGGATTTAGTAGGAGTGGGGAGGTTCCCACAAATTATAGAAAAATTTATTCAGTTTGTTGGGGATGAGTATACATTCATTTCATGGGGAAAAGAAGATTATCGTTTTCTATCTCAAGATTGTAATTTTCATGGAGTGGAATGTCCCTGTATAGAAAGAGAAAGCAGGTTTGATTTGCAAAAGTTTGTTTTCCAGGCGTATGAAGAATTGTTTGAACAAACGCCAAGTTTGCAATTTGCAGTAGAGCAGCTCGGCTTAACTTGGGAAGGTAGGCAACATCGTGCTTTAGCGGATGCTGAGAATACAGCGAATATATTTCTTAAAGTATATAGTGAAAAGGATATTAATAAGCGGTACAAAAGGCATGGTGAGCTTGTATTAGTAAAGAACGGTCAATTAACAGAAAAAGCGAAAAAAAAGATGCGGAAATGGGTATTTAAAGAAATGAGGAAAAATACAGAGCGACCTTTTGTATGGAGTACATTTGAAAGTAGTGACACGTGGGAAAGTATAACGGAAAGGTATTATATAAGTGAAAGTGTAGTAGTACTTCTTCAAAATCATTTTCGTACAGCAGTGAGAAAGGCGGAAAGGCAGTTGAAGTATTTGGCTGAGATGGGGAAGGTGCAGGAAGATAATTTCAGTCGGTAAAGGAAAATCGAAGGTATTAAAGAAGTTGAGGTTAAACATTTTTTTTAACAAGGGAAATGTATTAATGAATAATGTAAAAACTCCTATTCCATTTAAAGAAATAGGAGTTTTTTAGTATTTATTTTTTAAGCCAGTTGATCGTTCAGAGTTCTATTCAATCCCACTCGGATCATACCCAAACTGCTGCTTTCTCTCAATCCGCTCAATCACGTCTTGCAACTCATCAGGCTTCAGAAACTCAATCGGAGAGAAACCTTTTTCAAACGTAAGTGTGTCTGCTTCAATCATGAGTACATATCTGTCATTTACCTTCGCGATATGAATCAGGTCTCCGAAATCAGCAAGCAACGCGTTCACAGAGATATGATCTGCTTTTAGCTTTAATTCCACTTCAGGGGCGTGCTCGACGATCTGAGCAGTAGCTTCCATTACTTCTTCTGTTGAAAATTGTTCCATAATTTCACGTTTTGGACTGGCAGCCCATACTTCCATCGCTTGGTCGAATTGTTCGCGTTCTTCTGTACCTTCTTCAAATACATCTTCAATTTGGTCGTATACCATGTCCATTACTTGTGTTTTCATAATTTCAGGCATAGAGCGTTCGTACTCGACGAATTTTAAGAAGTCTTCAAAGTAGCGGGCGTGTGATGCTTGGTGTATTTTTAGTTCGCCTACTTCGACAATACCTTCTTCAGGCATGTATGGGTATTGGATAGATTTCATATTCTTTGTTGTAATAGCCATTTCAACGTTACGAATAAGTGTAGATTCATCAGAAATTGAAGCGACTTTTGGTTCGAAGTCACATTTCATAACGAATACGAATGGATCATCAAAATATTTGCGTAGTTTTGCTTGAGCGATTAAAAATACACCACCACGTACAGCGCTTGTGTCTAGATATGTATAAACGAGAGGTTCGCTCATATCTTTGAAGTTTTCTTTCGTTTCTGCAAAACGAATACGATTAAAAAGGTTGTAGTGAGGGTTTGAATCTAATTCATGTCCTTCTTCTACAATAAAGCGACCGATCTTTGTTGGAGCTTGTTCTGTTTTTGCATGACGTTCTACTTTTCGTTTCGATATTTTTAATAATTCACCATTCAAAAATTCTTTCAAAGAGCTATCTTCATACTCTTCCGCATCTAATGTTTGAAAATGCTTATAGCGTTTATCAACTGCTTCTCCTTTTCCTTCCACTTGTACAACATAAAAGGAAAGGAAATTTATTTCAAAATCCATATTTATCACCTTGTTTCATTTCGTTAACTCTTATCAGTATAGAGATGGAAAAAACTTTCGTCAATTTATATAAGGAAGGGAGAGTCCCTTCCTTATATATTTTTTATTTTCGAAATTAAAAGCCGTCTTCTAATGCTGAAAATGGAATGTTAAGTCTGTTTTCTACTGTACGTAAACGCTGATTTAAGCGGTTTAGTCTACGAGTATGTCGCTCAACTGTGTTTTCTAGTTGACGTACTCTTTGTTCAAGCTCATTTACTCGTCGTCCTAGTTGACGGTTTCCAGTGCCAGGAAAAGAGATTGGAAGTTGAAATTGTCTATTTGGATCATATGGATTAACTTGCTCTGTTTGATCTATATATTGTGCTTGTAAATCGTATTGAGGTTGATATTCATATTGGTTATATGGATCATATGGGTTGTAGGGATACATATAAACTCCTCCGTTTCTTTAAAGTGGGGTAAATTCATCATAATGTATGTGCGAAAGCGGAGTAATGGCACGGCAAATACCTATAAATGTTTCAGTGGTTCATTATTTATGGAAAATTAAGAACATGGAGGTTTTATAATTGTATTTAATTTGGTTAATGGTATATACTGGATATAAGGGTTACATAAAGGTTACAATTCTATCGAGCTTAAATTTTTTATGTGGATATGTATAGACATTTTGGAAAGAAAAGAGTAATTTATATAGAGTGAAAATAACTTGTAACATTTTCTAAATATATTGTAAAATGATTGTAACAAAACATACATAAAAATGAAATAATACATAAGAAATGATGTTGGGAAAAAGGGGAGAGTATATTGTTACGTAAAGTAAAGGGTATATTAGTAGGGGTGCTATGCATAGCTGTAGTAAGCGGTTGTGGTACAAAAGTGAGTGATGTGGCATTAGTAAGTGATATCGGCGGAAACGTTGTAGAAGCTAAGGCAGAAGTACAGGATAGCATTAGCTTAGTGGATGGTCGTACTGGCACTGAAGTGAAAAAAATAGATTTATCAAGCTTAGGCTATTTTGAAGATGAAGCGAAATTCAAAAAATCGGTAACGAAGGTTGCTAGTGAGGTAGGGAAGAGCGTCGATAAAAAGATGGTTCCTTCACGTATAGCGCCTGATGGAACTTGGCAAGAAGGAACGCCTTCGTATGAATTAATGGAAAAAGAATTAGTAGATAAATTATTAAATGTAGGTATGTGGGATTCTTCTTATCAGTTACCAATTGTGGAGAAAAAACCTACTGCAACACTAAGTGATGCGCAAGGTAGTGGTACTGTAGTTGGTAGATATGAAACGAATTTAGGTGGCTCAACAGGTGGCCGAATTGAAAATATTCGTTTATCTGCGGCGAGCGTAAATGGGGTTGTTTTAGCGAAGGGAGACCGTTTCTCTTTTAATGCATTAATCGGTGATACAACGCCAGATAAAGGATATCAATTAGGAAAAGAAATTGTAGATGGTAAATTAGTAGATGGTTATGGTGGTGGCGTTTGTCAAACATCATCTACTTTATTCAATGCAGCAGATCAAGCTGGTTTGACAATGGTAGAGAGAACTACACATTCTAAAACAGTAGGTTATGTTCCACAAGGAAGAGATGCTACAATTGCATATCCATATTTAGACTTAGTATTTGAAAACACGAATGATGCTCCTGTTAAGCTTTATATGGGTATACAAGGTGGAAAGTTAGTTGCTGAAGTACATAAGATGAAATAAATATCATAAGCTATAAAAATATAAGATTTGAAGCCGGTATTTCTAAGTTTGTTAGAAGTGCCGGTTTTTTGTGTACAGTTTATTAAGAATAGTAATTTTGATGACGTATTGTTTGTATGTACGAAAAAAGTCTGGATTTAATTCTTAGTTTTCCTATTGACATTATTTTAATTTAACTGTATTCTTCATAATAACAACTCAATAAATGGAAAAATTTATTAGTTTTCTTATCAAGAGAGATGGAGGGACTGGCCCGATGAAATCTCAGCAACAGGCTACAAAAGTACTGTGCTAATTCCAGCAAACGCAATATGCGTTTGGAAGATGGGGGAAATGGATTAACATTCAACTCTTCTTATATGTGTAAGAAGAGTTTTTTGTTTAGAGAGGGGGGATAGAGTGAAATTTGATGTAACGTATTTTTTAGAAAGTTTTCCGCAATTATTTAAGTATGTATACATAACTTTAGGGATTACTGTTGTTTCAATGATTATTTCTTTCGTTATAGGGATTGGCTTGGCGATCATTACAAAAAATAAAACAAAATTTTTATATCCAATTGCAAGGGTGTATATTTCTTTCTTTAGAGGAACACCGTTATTAGTTCAATTGTTTGTGTTGTATTTCGGATTGCCACAAATATTCCCGACTTTTACAGTACTTACAGCTATGCAAGCAACTTTAATTGGTCTCAGTTTGAATAATGCTGCTTATTTGTCAGAGATAATTCGAGGTTCATTAAATGCTGTAGAATCAGGACAAATGGATGCTTGTTTATCAGTAGGGATGACAAAAGCACAAGCGATGCGACAAATTATCTTTCCGCAGGCTATTCGTGTAGCAGTGCCGTCACTTGGAAATAATTTTGTTGGATTGTTAAAAGAATCTTCGTTATCTTTTGCACTTGGGGTGGCTGAAATTTTAGCGCAAGCGAAAATGCTAGCGGCGCAATCGTATCGTTATATGGAAAGTTATTTAGCGGTAGCGATTGTGTATTGGATTATTACAATCGTAATTAGCTGGGGGCAGAAAAAGTTAGAAAAGAAACTTGATGCGCCGTATTTATAGCAAAAATGAGGTGAAATATGTGATTGAGATAAGTGATTTGTATAAGTCCTACAAACATAATGAAGTGTTAAAGGGAATTTCACTTACTGTGAAAAAAGGGGAAGTGGTAGTAATTATAGGACCTTCTGGTTCAGGGAAATCGACACTACTGAGATGTTTAAATTTATTAGAACAACCGGATGATGGCAGTATTAGAATTGAAGATTTAGAGATTCATACGAAGAAACTTTATAAAAAAGAAATAATACAATTACGTCAAAAAACAGCTATGGTTTTTCAAAACTATAATTTATTTAAAAATAAAACAGCATTGCAAAATATTACAACGCCATTAACGGTTGTACAGAAAAAAAGTGAAGAAGAGGCAAAGGGAATAGCGAGAGAAATATTAAAACAAGTAGGCTTAGCTGATAAAGAAGGTTTTTATCCAACAATGTTATCAGGTGGGCAGCAGCAAAGAGTAGGGATTGCTAGGGCAATGGCTTTAAATCCAGCTGTATTATTGTTTGATGAACCGACTTCAGCGCTTGATCCAGAATTAGTTAATGAGGTATTGCAAGTTATTAAGGACTTGGCAAGACAGCATATAACGATGGTTATTGTTACACATGAAATGAATTTTGCAAAAGAGGTGGCTGATCGCGTTATTTTTATGGCTGATGGAATTATCGTAGAGCAGGGAACGCCAGAAGAGATTTTCCAAAACCCACAAAATGAACGGACGAAAAAGTTTTTACGGCAATTAAATGCATCTGAAGAAGGCAATCATTTCGTTATTTAGGAGGAAGAGTTATGAGAAAATCGTCATTATTACTAACAATAGCATTAACACTATCAGTTGGAGCTTTGTCTGCATGTGGTTCCAATGCAGCAAGTGAAAAAACAAATGAAAAAGTAGTGAAAGTTGGAACTTCCGCGGGGCGTAGCCCATTTATATTTAAAGAAGGTGAGAAAGTAAAAGGTTTTGATGCTGAAATTATTGAAGCGGCTGCTAAAAAAGCTGGATATAAAGTAGAATGGAATGTTTCTGATTTTGAAGGATTATTTGGTTTATTAGATTCAGGCCGTATTGATACGATTGCAAATGAACTATCAGTTTCTCCGGAAAGAAAAAAGAAATATGACTTTTCGATCCCATATGTGTATTCAGGTTCTGTTTTTGCGGTGAAGAAAGATAATAATACAATTAAATCGCTAGAGGATCTAAAAGGAAAGACAGTAGGTGTTGGGCTTGGTACAGCTGGAGAGCAAGAACTAAAAGTATTAAATAAAAATAATGCTTTTACGATTAAAACGTTCTCAGAGGATCCGACAGCGGAATTGAATGAAGTAGGACTTGGACGCGTCGATGCTTATTATAATGATAAAGTTCAAGTGGAAACAACAATAACAAAGGCGAAACTAGATAATGTGAAAGTTGGATTTGGTCCACTTGAATGGGGAGAGATTGCATTTCCATTTGCAAAAAAGAGCGAAAAGTTAGAAGATATAAATAAAGCGTTAAAAGAATTAGAGCAAGATGGAACATTAAGTGACATATCAAAAAAATGGCTAAAAGTTGATGCTACAAAAAAACAAAATTAAGGTGTATTTGTTGAATGCGGCTATTGCCTATCAACTTATATAAAAAACTAAAGGGGAACTGGAGAGGAAGTTATTCATGGTACAAATTCATCCGAAAACACGTATTGGTCATGTCGAATTTAAAGTAAAAGATTTAGAGCGTCAAATTGCTTTTTATGAGAATGTAGTAGGGTTAGAAGTAATTAAGCAAGAGGGGAATAAAGCATATTTAGCAGGAAAAGGTGGTAAGAATACGTTACTGGTTCTTGAGCAGTTGGAAGATGCAGTGCTGCAAGAACCGCGTACGACGGGTATATATCACGTTGCCTTTTTAGTTCCGACTCGTGCAGCTTTTGCTTCGGCACTATTTGGTGTTATTCGCAATAAAAAGGTAATTGATAGTCCAGCTGAACAAGAAGGGCGTTATACATATTCAAATGAAATTTTGCCAATTTCAAGATTTAATAGCGCAAGTGATCATACGTATAGTGAGGCGTTTTATTTACAAGATTTAGAGGGAAATGGTATTGAGATTTATGCAGACCGTCCTCGAGATCAATGGGGAGAGGGACCAGGAGGAAGTACGCCACTTGATTTAAAAGAACTAGCAAAGCTCGTTAATTATGAGTTTGATGGATTACCTGCTGATACTGTCGTTGGACACGTACATTTACGAATAGCTGATGTAGAAAAGTCACATGAGTTTTATGTAGAAACAGTAGGTTTTGAAGTACAACAGCGTGAAGATGATTGCTTATTTATTTCGGCAGGTGGTTATCATCATCATATTGGTGCGAATACGTGGAATGGGGTAAATAACCCGCACCCACCAGCACATGCGACTGGACTAAAAGTGTATACGATTGTATTACCGCATAAAGAAGCGTTAGATGAAGTAAAAGAAAGATTAATAGAAAAACAACATGAAATAAATGAAACTACAAATGGATTTACGGTAGTAGATCCGAGTGGTATTACAGTACAGTTTGAAATAGAAGTAGTATAAAAGAAACCAGAAAGTGTTTAATCACTTTCTGGTTTCTTTTTTGATGAGTTATTCATAGCTCAATCCAATATCTTCTTACAACATTTCCATCTTCTTCAGTAAAATCTTCATCACGGAGACCGTCGTTATGTAAAATCGTTTTCTCTGAAGCAGTATTCACTTCGTCGCAAACGACAAGTACTTTCGTGATGTCTAATTCTTTCGTTTTTTCTAGTGACAACTCTAGTAACTTCGTAGCATAACCTTTTTTTCTTTCAGAAGGGCGAATGCCATAACCGATATGACCACCAGCGTTAAATAGATGATCAGTTAAACTATGACGTATATTAACAACTCCTACAACTCTATTTTCATCTGTCACGAGCCAATAAGTAGAATCTGGTACCCAAGTTTCAGGAATATTTATTCCGTTATGTGCATCGAGTAATTCTTGAATCATAGCTGGGAAGTTAGAAGGGTCTTTTGAAATAACCCATGGAATCATCGTTTCACCGCTATCTTTCCATTCGTTATAAAACTCTAAGTATTCTTCTTGTAAATCAGTAGTAGGTGTAATTAAAGAGACGTTCATTGTTAGTAAGCTCCTTTTATTTATGCTTTATTTCACAAAAATTGCGGCATGAAATGAAAGCGTTGTCTGACTTTCTCAACCTCATTTCATGCAATCCACATTCCGTTTTTAAATGAAAATTAGTTTGGCTTTAAAAATTAAAGTTTTTCGTATGAAAAGTAGGTTGTTTTTTATTTTATGTTAATATTTAAAATATTAACATAAATTCACTGGAATATTAAATATATTTTAATAAAATGCTTTTATATCGATGGATAGATACATGTGATAATTTTTGTTTTATCTCTCTATAATGAATAAAAGGGGGAAGTGCTCGTGAGTTTAGATATTGATTTTATTATACGAATAGGTGTTGCTGGTTTGTTAGGAGCAATGATTGGTATTGAAAGAGAAATTCGTTCAAAAGAGGCAGGGTTAAAAACGCATTTCTTAGTAGCGGTAGGAAGTGCTTTAATAATGGTTGTTTCGAAATATGCTTTTTCAGATATTATGTTTGAAGATCATATGTCTCTTGATCCGAGTCGTATTGCAGCACAAGTTGTTAGTGGAGTGGGGTTTCTAGGTGCAGGCACAATTATTATTCAAAAGCAGGCAGTGAAAGGATTAACGACAGCGGCTGGTTTATGGGCAACTGCAGGAATTGGATTAGCAATTGGAGCAGGTATGTATGTAGTAGGGATTGGAGCGACGATTCTCGTTTTAATTGGTTTAGAGATTGTAAGTCGTATTTTTAAGGTGCAATTTTTATTTCCGCAAAACATAGCGGTGCAAATGTGTATGAATAAACACGAAGCAGTTCAACAAATATTAGAAACGTTACAAGTGAAAGGTATTCCAATCCTTTCATATGAAGTTGATGTTTTACAGCAAGAGGAGGGCGTAATCTATAAAGTAGGAATGCAACTAAAAAATATATCAGCAGAAGAAAAGAATACATTCATTCAACATATGCAATCGTTACCGGAAGTTACGTTTATAAAGCTAAAATCATAATAGTGAAAAAGAGGGATAAGTAATAGTAGAAATTTTAATGTAACGAAGGAAAATAATATCGGAGTAAACTGGGTTCTTTATTCAGAAGCGGATTTAAATAATTATGTTACGTATGCTCAGCCGCAAGGGAATAAATTAGTAGGCAGCTACTATACGTATCCAGGGAAGTATTATTTACATGTATATCAATATGGTGGAGGATTAGGGAATTATACGGTAGAAGTGAAATAGTAAAAAGGTCGCCATTCATGGCGACCTTTTTATTACGTGTTATACCCAAATAATTTTAAATCTTCTCCAGATCCTGAAATAATTTTCTCAAATCGCAATCCTACTTTTTCTAAAAGCTTTCCTGAATTAGCATTATCTATAGAAGTAATCGCTACAATTCGTTTAAGCCCCAGCTCATTTTTCCCGTATTCCATTACCGCAGCAGCTGATTCATAGCCATACCCTTTTGAGCGGAATTTTTCTAAAAAGGCAAAGCCGATATCAACATCTTCTAGTGAATCTCTTTTAATAAGGCCACACATACCAAGTGGAGTGAGATCTTCTTTTCGTTCTACTAAGTAAAGGCCAAAGCCAATTTTGTTATACATATCGACTGGACCGTTTAAAATATAATTTTTAGCATCTTCTAAGTTTCTAACCCCTTTATCACCGATAAACTGAATCCATGCAGGATCGTTTACTAACTCGAGAATAAATGGAGCATCTTTAACATCGAACCAGCGAAGAATGAGGCGTTCAGTTTCACGAACTATCAATCTATTGCACCACCTTTAAAAGTTATAACAATTAGTATGGATTGTGCAAAACAAAAGTGCAAGTTATTTTAATTGAGTTCTACTTGTTCACATAAAGTTCGATTGTTTTGTATAAAAGGATATTTTATAATTAAAATTAACTGGAAAGAGTGAGATGCTTATACAATGACTCCTAGGAAACTAGGAGTTTTTACTATATAACTATCATTATTACTAAATATGACACACTACACATTCTACTTAAGGAGGTATATAATGAAGAAATTATATAATGCATCGTTTACTTATTTAATTATAGGTTTACTATCGGGAATATTCGCTAGAGAGTATGGAAAATATAAAGGGATTTTAGGATCTACACTATTAAATCTTTTGCACACACACACGCTTGTGCTTGGCTTTTTCTTCTTTTTAATTGCTTTAGGATTAGCTAAAGTATTCGCGTTTCATGAAGTGAAAGGATTTAATAAATGGTTTGTTTTACATAACATCGCATTAACTTTAATGTTAGGTTCGCTGGCAGCGAGAGGACTTCTTCAGCTAAATGGAGCGGACTTTAAAGGATTAACTTATATTGTAGGATTCTCTCATTCGATGATGGCATTCACATTAATTTGGTTTATGCTTTTAATAAAGAAGTCATTTAAAATGTAGTTAAAAAAGAACTTGTAGCGTGTGCTGCAAGTTCTTTTTTATGTACAAGTAACGTAAACTTACTATTCTGATTATTTTGTATAAAAATGGTATAATTATTGTGAAGTAAATAATATAAAAGGGGAGCTCGTTATGGAAATAACAATTGAACATTTAGTAAATGAATTAAAGGATGTACTTCCAGAAGATCGAGTAGTTGTTAATACGACAGTAAGAGAGTTACATAGTAAAGATGAATCTTACCATACTAGTAGTTTACCTGATGTAGTTGTGTTTCCAAAAACGACCGAAGAGGTTAGAGAGATAATGAAAGTAGCGAGTCAGCATGGAAAGGCTGTCGTTCCATTTGGAGTAGGCTCCAGTTTAGAGGGGCATATAATTCCTTATGAAAAGGGGATTACGGTTGATTTTTCATTAATGAACAAAATACTTGAAATAAGAGAGAAAGATTTTCTTGTGAAAGTACAACCGGGAGTGACTCGTTCTCAGCTTAATAAAGAATTGAAAAAGTATGGTCTGTTTTTTAGTGTGGATCCTGGAGCAGATGCAACATTAGGAGGAATGGCTGCTACGAATGCGAGCGGAACGACAGCAGTGAAATATGGTGTTATGCGTGATCAAGTTCGTGATTTAGAAGTAGTTCTTGCCGATGGGCAAGTGATACATACTGGCAATTTAGCGGCGAAGTCATCATCAGGTTATCATTTAAATGGTATTTTTGTAGGGTCAGAAGGTACGCTTGGATGCTTTACAGAGTTAACATTAAAAGTATACGGTATACCAGAACATGTTATGGCTGCGAGAGCGTCGTTTCCATCTATAAATGATGCAGTAGAAGCTGTTATAAATATATTGCAAGCTGGCATTCCAATTGCGAGAATCGAGCTTGTTGATGAATTATCTATGAAACAAGTAAACCATTACAGCGAAACAAACTATAGAGAAGAACCAACGCTATTTATAGAGTTTCATGGCAATGAAGCAGGGCTAAAACAAGATATTGAATTTACGAAAGAAATTGTTTTTGATCATAAATGTAGAGAAGTTGCTTTTGAAACTGAAACAGCGGCGAGAAATAAATTATGGGATGCAAGACATAATTTAGCATACTCTTACGTTCATAGTTATCCTGGTAAAAAGCTAATGAGTACGGATGTTTGTTTACCAATTTCTGAATTAGCTGGCGCAATACAACATGCGAAAGAGACATTAGATAAAGTTAGTCTTGTTGGTGGTATTCTTGGCCATGTGGGAGACGGGAATTTTCACGTGCTCTTAATGGTTGATCCAAACGATAAAGATGAAGTGAAAAAGGCGGACGAAATAAACGAAAGTATCGTACTGTATGCTCTTAAACGTGGTGGAACGTGTACGGGAGAGCATGGCGTTGGGATAGGAAAACTAAAGTATCAAGAAGAAGAACATGGGGCGGCATTATTGGTAATGGAGAAAATAAAGAAAGCCCTTGATCCGCAAAATATTTTGAATCCAAATAAAGTTTTTAAGCTAAAAGATAAGGGATGATGAAATTTGGAGAAACGAATTATACATCTTGAAGGATTGGTCGTTTTATTAGCTGCGATTTATATATATGCATTATGTGGATTTAGTTGGTTATTATTTATCGTATTACTTTTGGCGCCTGATTTAGCAATGATAGCATACACGATAAACAATCGTGTCGGTGCACAAATTTATAATCTATTTCACACATATATCATATCCATATTACTTGTTTTAATAGGGATCTATTTTAAGATGGATTCAATTTTAATGGTCGGTTTAATATGGATAGCACATATTGGGATGGATCGAATGCTTGGGTATGGATTGAAGTATGAGACGGATTTTAAGGACACTCATATTCAGAGGTTATAAGAGAGGATTGTAATGTGGACAAAAAATAAATTCAGAAGCTGAATTTTAATCAATTGTTGAGAAATATATATAAATATGGATATAAATAATTGAATCGTGTTATTTTTAGAATAATTAAAAAAGAAGGAGAGGGGATTCAATGAATATACAAATCACGGGTAATGAATTAATTACCAAGATGCTGAATGATTGGTACCAAGACATCAGAGCCCAACGCGTAAGTGAAGCGAAAAAATTAAAGGAAGAGATTGATAAAAAGCGTCATATTATCGAAGGAGATATAAATGTTTCGTTTCACTATTATCTTTTAGATTTTCGATATAAAGTGCTAATTGATGGTATAGGTATTTCAAAAAATTCTTTTGATAAAGTAGATTCGTTTCCTAAACCGAAGAATGAATTTTTGGAGTATTATTATTATTCGTTTAAAGCCATACATTCTACAATTCTCACAAATTATAGTGAAGCCAGTAACTATTTTGAAAAGGCGGAAGGATTACTAAAGCATATTCCAGATGAAATTGAACAAGCAGAGTTTAATTACAGAGTTTCTTCATTAAAATATCAAGTATATCAAGCATATTCAGCTATTGAATATGCTTCGAAAGCAAAGGATATCTTTGCAAAACATGCAGGGCACGAAATGAATGTAGCACTATGTGAAAATGTTTTGGGTTTATCTTTTTCAGAATTAAAACAGCATGAAAGGGCGGAGGAGTATATTGTTTCAGCATTAAATACATTGCAAAAAAATGATGCTGAAACGCTAGTTTTAAGAACAAGACATAATTTGGGATTATTGTATGCGAGTCAAAACCTTTCAGTTTTAGCTATTAGGCACTTATCAGAGGTTTCTAAAAAAATGCCAAATCATTATAAGGCTATTTTTATAGAGGCAGGAGAATATTATAAATTAGGAGAAATAGAAAAGGCAAAAGAGTTAATTGAAATTGGGTTGAGAGTTTGCAAAGAATTAAAAAATGATGAATATAGATATCATTTTTTAATTCTAAAGGAATTTTGTCAGTGTTTGAAAGCAGAAAACATAGAAAATATTATGCTTGAAAGTTTTTCTTACTTTGAAAGAGAAAATTTAACCGAATATATTTGTGAATATGCTGAAAAGCTGGCAATAGAGTTTCATAAAGAAGGCAATATAGAACAGGCTGAAAAGTATTTTTATAAGGCTTATGAAATAAGAAAAAGAATATTTGACAAAGGAGCGTTGAAATAATGAAAAAAATTGGATTAACTATTATGGGATTAGCAGTTGCTGGTGTTGTATCTTTGAGTATTGGAGGTGTCTTAGCTGAATCCAAACAAGCGGCACATGAAAATTTTTCAATATTAAAGTTTGACGCAAAACAATATGCTGCTCATGGAGATACGCCTGCACCTGCAAGACCAGATTTTTTAGTAGCAGAACGTGGATAAATATAGAATGAAAAATTTTGATTTAAAGGTGGACATTAAATAAGTTAACTTAAAAGGTGTTTTCAATATTGAAAACACCTTTTAAGTTTGTTATTAACAGTTGATATAATTAGAAACAGTGTTCTTAATTACAATCACGTCCCACAAAAAGTCCTATAAGGGCGATTTGTCGGCGCTGGAGGCGTGCAGTAATCCACGTGTTCTGGAGAATATTCATAAGGATTTGATAAAGCTTGAAGAAGTTTCTCCATTACGCTATAGTCTCCATCTTTAACGGCTGCTTCTAGTGCTTCTTCTACTCGGTGGTTTCGAGGGATGATTACTGGGTTGTTATTTTTCATCAACTTGTATGCATCATCTTTCGATTCTTTTTGTCTTTCTAATCGAGATTGCCATAGCTCGTACCATTCTTTAAATTCAGGGCTTTCAAATAAAGGTGCACTTTCTAATGTGTTGTCAGTTAATGAACGGAATGTGTTTGTATAATCTGCTTTATGTTTTTCCATCGTTTTTAAAAGTTTCTCAATAAGTGGTTGATCTTGTTCTTCGTTGCTAAATAGTCCTAATTTCTTCTTCATGCCGAGGAACCAATTGTTTTCGTACTGCGCGCTAAATTTTGAAATTTCATCTTGTGCAATTTTTAGTGCATCTTCTTCATCTTCGTGTAATACCGGTATTAAAGATTCAGCTAAACGAGCGAGATCCCAGGCAGCCATATATGGTTGATTTCCATATGCATAGCGGCCTTGTGTGTCAATAGAGCTAAAGACTGTTCCTTGGTCATAACTGTCCATAAATGCACAAGGACCATAATCAATCGTTTCACCGCTAATCGTTATATTGTCAGTGTTCATTACGCCGTGAATGAAGCCGACGAGCTGCCATTTTGCGATAAGGCTTGCTTGTTTTTTAATAACTTCTTGTAATAATGAAACGTATGGATTTTCATGAGATTCAACTTCTGGATAATGTCTTTTTATCGTATAATCAGCTAAAGCTTTGAGATCTTCGATTGAGCCGCGAGCTGCTGCGTATTGGAATGTTCCAACACGTATATGACTGCTTGCAACCCTAGTTAAAATCGCCCCAGGTAACTTTGTTTCACGATAGATTAGTTCGCCAGTTGAGACTACTGCTAAACTGCGAGTAGTTGGAATATCAAGTGCGTACATCGCTTCACTAATAATATACTCACGTAGCATAGGACCGAGCGCAGCACGGCCATCACCACGGCGTGAATATGGAGTAGGGCCAGAACCTTTCAACTGAATATCAAAACGTTCGCCTGAAGGAGTAATTTGTTCGCCGATTAAAAGAGCACGACCATCTCCTAACATGTTGAAATGGCCAAATTGGTGTCCAGCATACGCTTGAGCTAGTGGATGAGCTCCTTCTGGAATTGCATTACCAGCGAGAATGGCAATTTCAGCTTCCTTTTTTAGTTCCTCAGGATTAAAACCAAGAGATATTGTTAATGAATTGTTTAGTTTAACTAACTCCGGTGAGCTCACAGGAGTTGGGGGTATTTCTGTATAAAATGATTGTGGTAATGTAGCATAACTAGTTTCTAAATTCCAACCAGCTTCATTATTTTTAGTCATCTTATCTCCTCCTTTTTTTTATTTTTTAATTATGTATTTGTACTTATGTATTCTTTGTAAAGTTAACGAAAAGTATAATATGATATTTCCCCTTGAAATCTATTGTAAGGACTTCATTGCATTGTGTCTATTTAACAGCAAATACAAAAACTCCATTTTTCCAAAAGATTGATCAAAATGGAGTTTCTGTTACTATTCGTTATTTAGATAACTACATAGTAAACTTGCTTTGTTTAATTATTATTTGATTTTTATAATTATTTTTCCTTTTGCTCTTCCAGACTCCGAATATTCCATTGCTTTTTGAGCATCTTCAAAAGGAAAAACTCGATCGATTACAGGTTTGATTTTTCCAGATTCAATATAGTTTGCAATTATACGTAATTGATCCCCACTTGGCTTCATAAATAAAAATGAATACTGAGCATTATGCTTTTTTTCGAGTGAAGTAAGTTTATTGCTTGCTAATGAAAATAAGAGTGTTTTAAAAAATCCTGAACCAAATTCTTTACCGAATCGAGCATTCGGCATTCCTGAAACGGAAACAATTTTACCTCCGCTCTTTATAATATCGAATGATTTTTCAAGTGTTGTTCCTCCGATTGTATCAAATACCGCATCATAATTTTTTAGTATATCTTCAAATTTTTCTGTTTTGTAATTAATAATTTCATCTGCACCAAGAGACTTTACTAAATTCTCACCAGCCTCACTAGCAGTTGTTGTAACATGGGCACCCATTATTTTTGCTAACTGAATAGCAAAAGTGCCAACACCACCCGATCCAGCGTGAATTAAAATTTTTTGTCCTTTTTGTAATTGAATGATGTCATGTAAGGCCTGGTATGATGTTAATCCAACGAGTGGAATCGAAGCAGCTTCTTCAAAACTTAAATTTTTTGGTTTTAAGGCTATATCATTCTCATGAATGGCTATATATTCCGCAAAAGTACCGATTTTATCTTTTCTTGGCCGTGCATATATTTCATCACCAACTTTAAAATGATTCACTTTTGCTCCAACCTTTACGATGACACCGGAAAAGTCATTACCGAGGGTTAGAGGCATTTTATACTTAAGTAACATCTTCACTTTTCCATCGCGTATTTTAAAATCAATTGGGTTAATACTAGCTGCATGAATTTCTGCGAGCACCTCATACTCATTTATTTCAGGAGTGGGCATCTCTGTCATACGCATTGGGACTTTTCCGTACTTATCAATTATCATTGCTTTCATTTCTTATACCTCCGAATACCGTATCTTTTTTCAATAAAAGTTTTGCAATAGCTTCTCAATATCTAATACAAGATTTTTTAATAAACCTAATTTTGTACGTATATCAATATAATAAAAGTTTTTTGTACCTTCTTTTCGCATTAAAATAATACCGGCTTCTCGTAAAATCTTAAGGTGATGTGATACTGCTGGTCGAGAAAGGTGTGTTTGTTTAGTGATTTCTCCTACACGTAATCCTGTTTGACATTCCGTTTCCATTAAAACTAACAAAATAGCTTGACGTGTTTCATCACCAATTGCCACTAATACTTTTTGACAATCAATAAAATCTTCTTTAATAACATTTAATTGTTCTTGTTTATTCATTTAAATCACTTTACCTCCAATAATGAGTCGAAAGGTTTAAGATGATGAACCATTACATCGATACGGTAATGCTACATGATTGATGTATTCGATGCAATATTGAGAAAGAAAATCGAGACGAATCAAATTTTATGTGTTGAAAATTATAGGGGATAGAAAAGGGAATAGAAGGTTTACATACCACAATGGATGAAGTTTTAAAGAATAGAAAATGATCTAGTAATGCGTCTTCTATAGACGGTGAAAATTATAAAGGAGAAGGTATTGCTGAAACAATTAAACGGTCGTAACCCTATATGACCTATAGGGTTACGACCGTTTATAATGTTTTTATTATTTCCGATGTCTACGTCAGAAAATAGTTCGACGTAAAGTAGGTTCTTCTGTTTTATCCTTTAATACATATACAATTTTTATAATTGTATATGTATTAAAGGATAAAAGTAATTTGGGGCGTAATCTATCTATATGATAATTCAAAATGAAATATAAGTCTATATTTTTGTTGTTTTTTTGATTATATTTATGTCACTGAGCTCAGAAGAATATATGTGGAGGGAAAATGTATGAAATCGAAACATGTACCAGTTTTAATTGTTGGAGGGGGATTATCAGGATTATCGTCTGCATTATTTCTTGCAAAACATAACATTGATTATGTGCT
Source organism: Bacillus cereus group sp. MYBK30-2 (assembly GCF_051915945.1). Taxonomy (NCBI): domain Bacteria; kingdom Bacillati; phylum Bacillota; class Bacilli; order Caryophanales; family Bacillaceae; genus Bacillus; species Bacillus cereus group sp. MYBK30-2. The sequence goes on along the minus strand of NZ_JBQAFR010000002.1, from coordinate 236,775 downwards.
TATTGAAAGGCATCCTTCTACTGCGATTCATCCGAAAGCGGGTGGAATCACATTTCGCACAATGGAATTATTTCGAGAATTAGGTCTAGAAAAAAGCATTAGATTAGCTGGTAAAGCATTAGAGAATTGTCACGGGAGAATCGCGGTTCAAACGATAGCTGAAGTAAATAATGAAGAGTTGGAACATATAAGGGCAATTCAGTTTGAAAATAATGAAAAATTAGTTCGTAAAGTGGAAGAGATTAGCCCCTCAAAACAAACTGCTTGTTATCAAGTTACTTTAGAAGAGATGATGTTACAGTACGCGAAAAAATTAGGCGGAGAACTATCTTTTTATCATGAACTAGTTTCTTTTGAACAAAATGAAAACGGAGTAATAGCAACTATTCGAGATCGAAAAACAGAAAAAGAGAGTATCATACAATGTGATTATGTAATCGCAGCAGATGGGGCGAAAAGTAAAATTCGTGAACAGTTAGGTATTTTAACCAAGGGCCGTGGTACAATCGGTGGTTATTATATGAACATATATTTTGAAGCGGATTTGAGTGAGTTTATTAAAGGAGACGCATTCGGTTTTACGATGATACTACATCCAGAAGTAATTGGTGCGCTTATTCCGGTCGATAACGTAAATAAATGGATTTATCATGTAGCTTATGATCCAGTAAAAGGAGAACGACCAGAGGATTTCTCTATAGAACGCTGTAAACAAATTATTCAAACTGCAATTGGAAGTATGGATATTAAGCCGGAAATATTAAGTGTTTTGCCGTGGGAAGCGAGTGAAAGTACAGCAGTAAAATTTCAGGACAATCGCATCTTTTTAGTTGGTGACTCGGCACATATTATGCCGCCAACAGGAGGATTCGGTTCAAATACAGGAATACAAGATGCGCATAATTTAGCTTGGAAATTAGCGGCTGTTTTAAAAGGGAAAGCAAACCCAAAATTGTTAGCAACGTATCATGAAGAGAGATATCCTGTTGCGAAATTAACGACGGACCATGCGAGTAGTATATTATTTCGTGCTGCGGGCAGAGATGAAAGTAATTTGAGTAATATGGATAGTTTAGCTGTTACTGCTGGGTATCAGTATTGTTCAAAGGCGATTATAGACGAATGTAATACTCTGCATAGAATGGATATAGTAGATTTGAATGGATGCCCGGGAACACGTGCGCCACACTTTTTTGGGATGTATGAAGGGAAGAAAGTTTCTATACTTGATCTATTCGGTAGCAACTTTGTGTTACTTACTGGAGCGGAGCCTAGTGCTTGGACTGAAGCTACAAATGTTGTTTCATCTCGATTAGGAGTAAAGATAAAAGTGTATCAGGTTGGTTTAACTGGTGATTTCATCGATCAAAGTAATAATTTTAGAAATTTATATGGGATAGAAAATGGAGGAGCGGTAGTAATAAGGCCAGATGGATTTATAGGATGGCGTACGGAAAACGAGGTATTAAAACCGAACGTATTACTTGAAGAGGCAATGAACAATTTATTATGTAATTTTTAAGTATTTAAGGAAGTGTCGTCTTACAGAAGACAACACTTCCTATTATATAAATAAAATGGACGGTGAGTAAAATGACAGAAAAAGCATTAACAAGAAATTAGAATCGATAAAAGTTTGTGAGACTGGTAAAGGCATATGCCAGTATTCACTGTTATAGAAAGCGGACGGAAACGCTTTAGTAGAGTCTTCAATTCTTTTTATAAGAGTTTTTGTTCTTCGTTTCATACCACGTATTTTTTTCGCGCATTGTTGATCATCTCCATAAATTTTTGTAATGCAGCTGAGTGAAAAATATCTTTTCGCGTAATAAAGGTAGTAGGAACCTTGTTAAAGTTATTTGGTAATATATTTAAAGATAAATCATGTTCGTAATTTTGAATAATGGATTTCGTCATAATAGCTGTACCCATACCTGATTTTACACAGGCAATTATTGCTTCAATTGTTCCAAACTCTAGTATTCTTTTAGGTGAAATCCCTTCTTCTTGAAGCCAGTTTTCTAATAGTTTTCTGTAATAACACCCTTGACTAAAAGCGAGTAAATTCATTTCGCCTAGCTCTTTAAGGGAAGATAAAGGGTTCTTGCTAATGAGAACTAATTCTTCCTCGTGAAATAAAATTGTATGAAGTTCAGTATGCTGAATATTTCCAGCGATAAGAGCCCCGTCCAGTTTTCGCTCTAAAACGAGCTGAGTTAATTGGTCTGTCGTATGTGTTTCTAAAATGAATTCGACTTCTGGAAACTTTTCATAATAAGTTGTTAATATAGAAGGGATGTGAACGGCCGTTGTAGATTCTGTACATCCGATTTTTAACGTGCCTTTTGGCTCGGTTCCGTTACTTTGGACAGCTTTAATGGATTGATCCATTAAGTGGATGATTTGTTTTGCGTATGTTAATAAAATTTCCCCGTTAGAAGTTAAAATAACGCCTTTGCCATTTCGATAAAATAATGGTACGCCTAATTCGCTTTCTAGTTGTTTTATGCGCATCGTTACACCTGATTGTACATAGCTTAAGTTTTTAGCAGCGTGAGATATATTACCTTCTTTCGCTACTTCGTAAAAAACAGATAAATCTTTTATGTCCATTTATAATCCCTCCGAAAAAGGTATCAATTTTTTTGATGGATTTCATTAATATTGTTTATTTTACATGATATCAGAACCTTCATACAATGAAAGAGATATGGGGGGGGATAATGTTGCTAAGTGAAGAAAAAATTGAAAAACACAGTAGTTCTAATAAATGGATCATGCTAATTCTTGCAACAGTAGTTCAGGCGACATCCACGCTTATAACGTATGGTGTTGGGGCTTTCGCGTTGTTTTGGAAACAAAAATATGCACTTTCGAATATGCAAGTTGGTTTGTTAATAAGTGCTGTGAATATCGGTCCGCTGTTTTGTATGCTTTTTGTTGGAAGAATGCTTGATCGATATAACGAAAGAATATTAATTGGAGCGAGTTCTATATTACTTGGAGGGGCACTTTTACTTGCTCATACGGCAAGGGGATTTATTGGGCTATTATTTGTCCTTCTTTTAATAGGGACTTTTTATAGCGTATCCCAGCCAGGGGGAAGTAAAGTAATCTTGAAATGGTTTCCGAAAGAAATACGCGGATTAGCTATGGGAATAAGGCAAGCAGGTATACCGATTGGCGGAGCATTAGCAGGAGTAATAATCCCTTTGTTTACAATTAAATATAGTTTAGCTTATACGATAAATGTTATTGCAACTATATGTATAGTAGGTGGCTTATTGTTTTTTTTATTTTATAAGGAATCGTACGCCGGTGAACAGACTAGTCGAGAAAATGGAAGGTTTTCTTTTTTGACGCAGTTAAAAAAAGTGATAGGTAAAAAAGAGCTGTATCCAATTTTCATAACAGGGGTTTGTATGATTTCATTGCAAATGGTGTTAGTCGGACATTTTATGAAATTTTTAGCTGTTGAAAAATCGATCACACCTATTCTTGCGGGGCAAGTATTTTCAATTATGCTAGTTGCAGGAATGATAGGCCGAATTATATTAGCTACAATAAGTGATACATATTACAAAGGGGATCGTCGTACACCGTTGTTTATATGTGTATGTATTTCTTTTTGCTTAATTTTAGTTGTTGTAATGAGTATTCACACAATGACACTTGGAGCATTATTTGTAGTAAGTGGAATGTTAGGGTTCTTTGCAATCGGTTGGTTTAGTCTTTTTATGGTCGAAGTAGCTGAGTCTGCAAGTGAGAAATCGGTAGGCCTGACAGTGAGTTTTGCGCTTACGCTTAATCAAATTGCTATTATCTGTACGCCTGCTTTCTTTGGGTATATTGTAGATGGAAAAGGGTACACATATGCATGGCTAAGTATAGCTGTATTACTAAGTATTGCAGCGGTGAGTTTATGTAAAAGAAAAAATTAAAATGTAAATTTTTTATGAAGAAAATCTAAAGAAATGTCATGTGACTGACATTTCTAAATTGATATGCTGTATAATCAATTTAGAAATGAGATTCGATTTCAATTATGTTCATTTCCTCTTTTGAAATTGCCGGTAATTTTAGCCATAATAAGTTGTTTTTCGTTTTCGTTATTTGCTCGATTTATTTTGTGCAAAAATTTTTCAGCGTGATTTCCTTTTAAAGTCATAATTAGTTTTCCGCAATATTCAATTAAAACCATGTTATTTTTAGTTACTCGATAATGAAACATCATATCGCCTAAACGATTGCGTTTATCAGTATTTTTCAAATCTGCACCTCCACTTTTGCTAATGTGTAACAAATGTTACATAAGAAATTGAAATTCAAGTTAGATGTATCCGATTGTAAGGTGGAAATTTTGTAAAAAAGAAATACAATAGAGAGTAGTCAAAATTTGAATGTGAGAAAAAGGAATCTAGTTTAATATGATGAATATTAGATAGATGGTATAATTATAAAATGTTTAGAGATTAATAGATATAGAATAAGAATAGAATGGAAAAGTATAACGTGAAACTGGATAAAAGAGGGTCCCTATATGTGTAAGAAATGGCTAATTGCTTTCTTTATTTTTGCTATTTTTTGTGGGAGTGTCGCTGCACTCATACATGCAAATATAGATAAGAAATATAATTTGAAGGCATTTTCAAATTTTGAGAATAAGACTGAAAATGATAAACCGAAAGTCGATGCAAATCAGCAAAAACGTTATGAGATTGCAGCAGCAAAACTAGATCAATATTTAAAAGATAAAGGATTTAATGGAACGGTCCTTGTAGCTGATAAAAATAATGTAGTTTTACGAAAAGGATATGGATATGCGAATGTAAAAGATCAAATTTTTACAACGCCAAGAACAAAATATCGCATCGGTTCCATTACAAAAACAGTAGTTGCAATATCTATATTGCAGCTAAGAGAAAAAGGAAAATTAAATATAGAAGATAATGTGAATAAATATATTCCGTCCTTTCCAGCAGATAAAAATATTACATTGAGAAATTTGCTAACGCATACTTCGGGATTACCTGAGCAGGGACAAGGTAGAGTTGAGGCAGCATCACGTTTAAAGTTAGTAACTTGGATTGGATCTCAAAAGCTTGAATTTCCTGCCGGTACAGGATGGAGATATACAGACTATAATTATATGGTGCTTGCGTATATTGTGGAAAAGATATCGAATAAACCGCTCGCTGAATATGTGAATGAAAACATTTTTACTCCTGTTGGGATGCATGAATCTGGGATGGGTGCAACGTTGCCTGGAGATATGTTTTTAGCAGAAGGTTATACGAAAAAAAATAATGAGTTAGTAACAACGCCTCGCTTAAAAATGAGTTGGTTATATGGTTGTGGTGAAATGTATACAACGGTTGATGATATGAAAAGGTTAGATGAGGCAATTATAGATGGTAAATTACTTTCTAAACAAAGCTTATCAGATATGTTTACTGTATCACCAGCTAGAAAATATGGATTTAGTTTTTACATTTACCCAGACTATAATCATAATCACGGGGTGTTAGCTGGCTGGAACACTTTTAATAATTTTAATGGGGATAAACGAACTTTTGTAATTCTTTTCTCAAACGTACAAAATGGAATGAACGATGCATTTAATCAAGAATTTAGAAAGATGGCAAAAGATTTGTTAGCAGCAAACTAAGTGTTTAATATGTAATAGAAATGAAAAAAGGTAGTAGCTATATAATGAAAAATCGGTATGGACAATTGTCCATACCGATTTTTTATTTAGGTCGTTATTAAGAAGTTACATCATATAAAAGCTAGATGTGTGGAATATTATGTCAGATGTAAAAAATGTTGTTTTATATTGAAAAAAAGCTTGAGCTTCACACTATGTGAAGCTTTACATTGTTGTAGAGAAAATTAGGAGGTTTAGAAATGAAAAAAATAGTAACGCTTTGTTTGGTAGCGGCTCTATCCGCATCAATTATTGGTGGGTGTGCTCAGGAAAAAGGTAATGAGAATACAAAGGGGAAAGGTAGTGGGAAGGTAGAGGCGCAAGAAAAAATAGGGAAATATACAATGCCGGACGAAAAAAGCAAGCATGAGGGCACATGGCTGCAATGGCCACATGATTACACATATGGACAGGAGTATAAAAAAGAAGTAGAACCTATTTGGATTGAAATGGTAAGTGCATTAACTGAAGGTGAAAAAGTTCACATTGTTGCATATGATCAAGAAGAAAAAGAAAGAATCAATCAACTTTTAACAGATGAAGGGCTGAATATGGAGAAAATTGATTTTTTTATCGCTCCTACTGATGATGTATGGACAAGAGATAGCGGGCCAATTTTTGTTTATGACAACAATAAAAATTTAAAAATATTGGATCCAGGATTTAATGGTTGGGGGAAGAAAACGCCTTATAAAAATGATGCCCGTATTCGTGAAAACCTTAGTAAACAATTAGGGGTGGAAAGAATTGATTGGCATAAATTTGTACTTGAAGGCGGGGCAATTGAATTAGACGGTAACGGTACGGCTTTATTAACTAGAAGCGCTGTAACGAATAAAAACAGAAACTCGAAATTATCAGAAGCGGAAATTGAGAAATATATTAGTGAACTTGGAGTAACGAATTTTATTTGGTTAGACGGGGTACCAAACATAGATATTACTGATTTTCATATTGATGGATTTGCAAAATTTCACGATAAATCTACCATTATAACGCTGGCTGAAGATGATTTGGTGGAATGGGGATTGTCAAATAAAGATATTGATACATTGATGCGTGCAAAAAATGCTGCAGGTGGGAAATATAAATATGTATACCTGCCGCTAAGTAAAAATAAGGTTACGTTAGAAAGTGGGAAAACTCTCGATTATAAGGGGTCATATGTGAATTATTATATTGGGAATAAAGTTGTGTTGGTGCCTAATTATAATGATCCAAATGACAAAATAGCAAATGAAACCATTCAAAAACTATATCCTGATCGTAAAGTAGTAGGTATTGATGTGAGAGAACTTTATAAAAATGGCGGTATGATACATTGTATTACACAACAACAACCCGTTAGTTTGAAGTAATAAATGGGAGTTTAATCATAGGCAAAATAGATAACGTGGTATCTATTTTGCCTTGTTTTATTTTCTGTAACAAAGTTTCTATGAATTTATAATTACATCTTTGTTTTTTAGTTTTTATTAAATAAAAATTTATTATAAAAAAGTCTGTCAAGAGTCAATTTATCGCTCAACCACGGCTTTATATTTTTTATATAAATATATAATATTACCCCGTGCTATAATCCATTCATGAAATGTGCACGTTTCAAAAAAACAAGTAAGCATAGGAGATTTGAATAGAGGGATAGCAGTTTTTATCGTGATAAAGACGTTTTTCTAATTAATCATAAAAAGTGAGGGGAACAATATGGAGCACATACAGGGCGGGATTATTTTTACTGCAATACCAGATAAATCGAATGAATATTATCGACCATTTTATGAAGATCTTATTTATTTTAATGAGAACTTAAATGAAAATAAAGCATATACAGATCAACTTATATCTTTATCTATTGAAGAACAAGAATTTCATACAAGCCATTTTGAGTATGACGATATTTGGCTGAGAGATGTTGCACCAGTTGTAACAAATCACCTTGTTAAATTTAAATATCAACCAAATTACTTACCAAAAAATCAAGGACAATATTTAAATCAACAATTTAATAAGTGGTTAGGAGAAAATGACTTTAAATATGTGACATCCCCATTGATATTAGACGGCGGAAATCTTATTTGGAATAAAAAAGATACTGTTATACTAACGGAACGCATATTTGATGATAATTATGATTGGACGGAAGAAGAGATTATAGAGCAATTGGAATGGGATTTAGATGTCAGTCGTGTTATTATCATTCCTGCTGAACCGGGAGATGTACTTGCTCATGCGGATGGTATGGTGAAATTTATTGATGATCATACAATGTTTATTAGTGATTTTCTAGGGGATCATGAATTTAGGCATAGCGTTCAAGAAATCATTCAAGAACAAATGCCAGAAGCTGAATTTATAGTTGTTCCTTCCTCATATACAGAGAAAGGGCAATATGATCAAGAGATAGCATCAGCAAAAGGTTTATATATAAATATGTTAGAAACAAATGATACTATTTATGTTCCTAAGTTTGGATTAGCTAGGGATAAAGAAGTATTTCAATATATTCAAAAACATACTGATAAACATGTCATTCAAGTTCATGTAGGAGAGATATCAACAATGGGAGGAGTCATTAATTGTTTAACGTGGTATTGTCCTAATCATTTGTTACCTTCAAAAATAAAAAGATTGAAGAATCAAAATGAAGAATTTTCAATTAGGAAATTTTTTGATTGGTTTTAATACATGTTTACAGGTGTACTTGCTTAAAAGGGTAGAAGGTGTTTATAGGCTTATAAAAGATAAAGTATTAAAGGAGCATGTATATGTACACAATCACTGGATTTTCTCGGATTTGTAAAATGAGTACGCGGATGTTAAGACATTATGACCAAGAGGAGATATTAAAACCGGCATATGTTAATCCGGTAAATGGATATAGATATTATGAGCAGGAGCAATTAGAAGTAGCGTTAAGAATTAAAAAATTAAGAGAGTATAAGTTTCCTCTCTCGAAAATTAAAATAATTCTTCAGTCATCAGATCAAGATTCATTTATTAAACATATGCGATCGCAAATTATAGAGTTGTCTCATGAAGTGAAACAACACTTACAGGTTATTTCTGAAATGAATGAAATGATAAATATGAATAGAGATTTACATGCAATTCAGCATAGAACATACGATATATTCATTGGAATGAGAGGAGAAATAACTGTAATTACTCAAAGGTTACAAATCGATATAAATGATATGGACGACTATTTTCATTCTTTATATGAAAAAGTACAAATGAATTGTTTTACAGTAATCGGTTCACCTTCTGCTGTATTCTACGATGAAGAGTATATTCCAAATCGCAGTGATATTGAATTAAGAATTCCGATTATGTATGAGAACAATGAAGAATCTTCCCGAGAATGTGAGATGAAAAAGCTAGTAGAGCATCAAACTGTTACTACGATGCATTATGGAAGTTATGATTATATAGGCTACGGTTATATGGCATTAGAAGAGTGGATTGAAAAGAATGGTTATATAACTGATGCGCCGCCATATGAAGTGTATGTAAAAGGGCCTGAATGTGAATGTTCAGTAGAGGAGTATGTGACGCAAATTTGCATTCCAGTTACTAAAATGTAATCCGAATAATAGTTGACCTTAACACTATGTCAAAGTATAGACTGGACGTACATTCATAGAAGGGGTGAACAAGTATGGGAAATATAGAAAGTAGTTTGTTTTATATGCCTGCGGAATGGGAAAAACATGAGGGGACATGGATCCAATGGCCTCATGATAGAACTCATAGAGGTGAAGGTTACAGAGCTAAGTTAGATGATATTTGGGTAACGATGGCAAAGGAGCTTCATTATGGAGAGAATGTGCATATTGTTGTATATAATTTGGAAACGAAGTTGTATTGGTCCCTATATACGGTGATGAACATGCCAGGTTAGGACTTCGAATTATTGAAGGGCAATTTCCAGGTAGAAGAATTGTTGGTATTAATGTAAATGAATTGTATGCGTATGGTGGCATGATTCACTGTGTAACGCAACAGCACTTGGAATAAAGTGAGTGGTTTAAATGAAAAAGAATGCAGAGTATATCTGCATTCTTTTTTTCTATAATGCTGAAAATTCTTCAACTAGTGTATTGAAGCGAATTAATGCACTTTCAATTGGTTCTGGCGTTGTTAAATCTACACCAGTTTTCTTTAAAAGATTTAGTGGGTAGTCTGAACTGCCACCTTTAAGGAATTCGATATAGTTTTTCTGAACATCTGGGTCACCGCTTAAAAGTTTATCAGCAATTTGGATTGCAGAAGCAAATCCAGTTGCGTATTTGTACACGTAAAATGGACGATAGAAATGTGGTATTCTAGCCCAGCCGTATTTTACTTCTTCGTCAAATACGAGGGAGTCGCCATTATATTCTCTAAATAAGTTTTCATAAACTTCGCTAAAGACTTGTGCGTTTAATGGTTTACCTTGCTGAGCCATTTCATGTGTGATTTTTTCAAACTCTGCGAACATGATTTGTGTAAAGAAGGTACCTTTAAATTTCTCGATGAAATGATTTACTAAATGATTACGTACATCCGTATTTTTTGCTTCTTTTAATAAATGATGAATTAATAGCACTTCATTTACTGTAGAAGCGACTTCTGCGACAAAAATGGAATAGTGTGCGGAAATTCTTGGTTGGTAACCGTGTGAGTAGTGCGTATGCATACCGTGACCACATTCATGAGTAAGGGTGAAAAGGCTATTTAAATCATCGTGATGATTTAAAAGAATGAAAGGATGGACACCGTATACACCAAAGTTATAAGCACCAGAACGTTTTCCTGGTGTTTCTCTCACGTCTATATATCGCTTATCTTTAAAGCCTTTTAATGTTTCAATATATTCTTCACCTAAAGGAGCTAGTGACGCGATCATTATGTCAAACGCTTCGTCATATGGAATATCTTGTTTTACACCTTTTACTAAATCAACGCTTAAGTCGTATTGTCTTAGTTCATCTACGTTTAATTTTTCTTTGCGCAAATGATTATAAGTATGTAGTGATTGAATATTTTTTTTTGTTGTATCGATTAAATTTTCATAAACTTCTTTCGGAACCATATCGCCAAATAATGATTTTTCTAAAGCGGATGGATAGTTTCTTAGCTTTGAAACAGTAACATTATTTTTAATAGCTGCGGATAAAGTAGAAGCAATGGAGTTCTTTAACTGAACATATGGTTTGTAATACGCTTTATAAGCTTCTTTACGTTTCTCACGATTCTCATCTTCTATTAGCTTTGAATACATTCCACGCGTTAAATTTACTTTCTCTCCATCATCAGTCGTCACTTCACCAAATATTATATCTGCATTATTTAACATACCAAATGTATGCTGCGGAGAGGAAAGTGCTTCACCCATTTGTGATAAAATTTCTTCTTGGTCCTTATTTAAAACGTGTTTTTTATAACGGTATAATTCGAATAAATCTTCTTTATAATATTGTAAGCCTTCTGTTTCTTCTATGTAAGAATGTAATGTGTTTTCATCTACACTAAGTAAGAATGGAGAAAAGAAAGATTTAGCCGCACTTACTTTTACGTGTAACTGTGATACTTTATCGACAAGAGCTTGGGAGGCAGTATCACGTGTATCAAGGTCAGATTGTAGTCTTGCATAAGCAAACATTATTGATAAAATACTAGATATTTCTTCACTTTTTGTTAAGTAAGCAAGTAGGCTACTGCCATCATGAATATTTCCATTAAACTCGTTCAATTCATTTGTTAATACTTCAATTTTGTTATAATCACTTTCCCAATCTTCAATTGTATGGTAAATATCCGTTAAATCCCATTTTTCTTTATCAGCTACTTGTAATCGATCTTTAAGTTCTGTCATAATCATTTCCTTTCTAGATATGTAGTTATATTCCTATATAACTATGAAATACAACAAATTGCAAAAAATCCCTGCTGAAAAATGAAAAGCCTTGCCGGAAATGACAAGGCTTTAAATGTTATAAGGAAATACCAAACGTTGAATGTAAAAGATTTGTATATTGTTCTTCTGTAAGTGATTCTTTAAGTTTCTTGCCTTGCTTTATTATAGTGAGGCTATCTTTCGTTAATGAAGCATGCCCATCATGAGTTAGCTTTACTATTAAAGGGACTTTATTGAAAGGTGATTTCTCGTGCTCTACAATAATTTTTTGCGCTGCATTTACCTTTGTTTCATTCACTTCTTCTAAGTAAAATGCATAGCCTACTGTCCAATCATCTGTAGAAGATTGATCTAGAAACTCATTGTTTTTGCGCATTTCTAAAATATAATTACCTTTTTCAGTCGTTTCTTTACGAATACGATAATCGCCGGTTACAGAATGAACAACTTTACCTGAGAATGGAACAGGGGCAAGAGGTAAATATGATCCGAAACCTACTTCAATTAAGTAAAGTTCATTTTGATGTTGTAAAACAGTTGCGATGTGTCCTGAATCAACAGCCCATATCGAATTTGCAGCGTTATAAACTGTTCCTGAAACGAGATGAACATCGAATTCAGAGTCTTTAAGGAAGTAATACATAGTGGGATTTAATTCATAGCAAAGTCCACCACGGTTGTTTAATAAAATTTTCTGTTGAAGGCTGTCTTTTGAGATTTCAGTAAAAGTATTTTGAAGAATATTTAAATTTTCAAAAGGGACGGCTTGTGCCATCGCGTACATAATATCATTTACATCATCGAATGAAACAGATTCTTTTTCTTGTATATATAATCTAGTGAAAAATTGTTTTTGAAAGTCTGTCATATAAATCCCTCCGTAATATGTTCTACAAACTAATTGTATGTAATTTTGTACGAGAAAACATCTACAATAAGTCGGGGGACTAGTCTGTAAATGTGCGTACGACTAAAGCATGACACCTTTACTTCTTGCAAAACATATAGTATGATGATTTCATTAAAATTAGATTTCAATGACTATAATATAAATTAATGAGAGGTGCTTTTTGTGAGTGCGGTAGGTACTAAATAGGAAAAATTTAATGAAATAAATCAGATAAGACCAGGGGATTTTTATGTAAATCATACCCCTAATTTTGTCATGGATTTATTTCGATACCTATGAAGATACCTACAATACTTTATAAAGCGTGTGATAAAGGGGTTGCCATATACTTTTTTAATGGCTTATTTCCTTATACGTTATTACACTTGCCTTGTAAATGTAAAAGCTGCGGTATCCCCGCAGCTTTTTTGTATATAATTTTAATGTATAAAAATGGAAATTGGATAATGTAGAGCTCATTGGAATCTAATGAGTAGGTATCTTCATTTATGATAAGAATCAATCATAGTGAGGAGAAACAAAATGAATACGATGACTTTTGAAAAGTTACAATATAACGAATTAAAGGAAATAGTGAAATCATATTGTGTAAGTGGATTAGGAAAAGAATTATTAAATAAATTAGAGCCGAGTACGAGTATAAAAGTAGTGAGAAATCGCTTAAATGAAACGACAGAAGCACGGGCTATATTAGATGCAGAAGGGCATGTGCCTTTCTTCGGAATTTCTAATATCGCTAGTACAATTCAAAAATTAGAAAAAGGGATGATTTTAGATCCAGAAGAATTAGTGAGTGTTTCAGACTTTTTACGTGGATGTAGAAAGATTAAAAAATTTATGCTGGATAAAGAATTTTTTGCGCCAGTATTAGCTTCTTATGCAAATTCAATGACTGAATTTAAAAGTATTGAAGAGGAAATTAACTTTTCAATAAAAGGAAATAGTATTGATGCAGCTGCTAGTAAAGAGTTAAAAAGAATTCGAAATAATATCGATTCTGTAGATGGAAAAATAAAAGAACGTTTAACGAAGTTTTTAAATAATAGTGCAAATAAGAAATATATTCAGGAGTTCTTTATTAGTAAAAAGGATGATAGATATACGATTCCAATTAAATCTTCATATAAAAATCAAGTTGCGGGAAGTATTGTTGAAGTATCTGCAAAAGGTTCTACTGTATTTATAGAACCACATACGGTTACAAAGTTAAATGTAGAATTGGCTAGTTTAAAAGCAGAAGAAGCGATGGAAGAGTATCAAATTTTAGCGACATTATCAGGAATGGTACTAGAAAACATTTATCAAATAAAAATTAATATGGAACTTATTAGCCAATATGATATGGTATTTGCGAAAGCGAAGTTTAGTAAATCTATCGATGGAATAGAACCGAAGTTAAACGATCATGGCCACATTCATTTAGTGAATTGTAAGCATCCACTTTTAACAGGGAAAGTTGTACCGTTAAATTTCGAAATCGGTCAAGAATATCGCAGTTTAATTATTACTGGGCCGAATGCAGGCGGGAAAACAATTGTGCTAAAAACAATCGGATTGTTAACATTAGCGACAATGTCAGGCCTTCATATTGCCGGAGATAAAGAAACAGAAATTGCTATTTTCGAAAACGTGTTTGTAGACATTGGTGATAATCAAAGTATCGAAAATGCACTGAGTACATTTTCATCTCATATGAAAAATCTTTCTGAGATCATGAGGTTATCAAATAATAATACGCTACTATTATTTGATGAAATAGGAAGCGGTACGGAACCGAATGAAGGTGCGGCGCTTGCGATATCTATTTTAGAAGAATTTTATCTTGCAGGATGTATTACAATTGCGAGTACGCATTACGGTGAAATTAAACGATTTTCAGAAATGCATAGTGATTTTATGAACGCAGCAATGCAGTTTAATAGTGAGACGTTAGAGCCGCTTTATAGATTAGTTATCGGTAAATCTGGTGAAAGTAATGCACTTTGGATTGCAAATAAAATGAACGTAAAAGAACATGTATTGCAAAGAGCGAAAGAGTATATGGGAAATAAAGAGTATCGTTTAGAGCGAGTGAATGAAAGTAAAATTAGAAAACCGAAATTCGTGCAAGAAAAAAGAGAAGAGCACTATGAATACAAAAAAGGGGACCGTGTGAAATTATTAGATCATAACGACTTCGGAATCGTCTATAAGGAAAAAGATAATTTCTATAATGTCGTTGTATATTATAACGGTGAATTTATGGAAGTGAATGTGAAACGTATTACTTTAGAGGTAGCAGCGAAGGAATTATACCCAGAAGGATACGATTTAAATACGTTATTTGTCGATTATAAAGAAAGAAAAATGCAGCATGATCTAGAGCGCGGATCGAAAAAAGCACTTCGTAAAATTGAAAAAGAAATTAGAAAGAATAGAGGATAATATAGAATGGTAACGATTAGACAAGAACAACAAAACGATTATAGCAAAACAGAAGAAGTTGTAAAACAAGCATTTTTAAATGAAGAATTTAGCGATAAAACAGAACATGAACTTGTTAGTCGTATTAGAAAATGTGATGCGTTTATTCCTGAATTATCAATCGTTGCGGTAGATAAAGAAATAGTTGGTCACATTATGTTATCAAAAATTACGATAGAACAGGATGGAACTTCTGTAGAATCATTAGCACTTGCACCAGTTTCAGTTGCCCCAAGCCATCAGAAGAAAGGAATTGGTGGAAAGCTTATCGCAGCTGCTATAGAAAAAGCGAAAGAACTTGGGTATGGATCAGTTGTTGTGTTAGGATATCAAGAGTACTATCCGAGATTCGGTTTTAAGAAAGCAAGTGATTGGAATATAAAAGCGCCATTTGAAGTGCCGGATGAAGTGTTTATGGCAATGGAATTAAGAGAGAATGCTCTTCAAGGTGTTGAAGGAGTTGTACAATATTCGGAAGCTTTTTCTGGATAAGAATAGCCATTAAGGTAAAGGAAATATAATCATAAAAGACGCTATCTTTTTGTAGGAATATACAGAAAGGATGGCGTCTTTTTTATGAAGAGGATCCGCTTACGTATGTTTTGCTCTATGGATAATCGAGATGTTAAAATTGATATAGAAACCTAAGGGGAGAGAATAATATGAAGAAGCAAGCAACTGATAGTAATGTATTAAATGAAAATAAAGATAATCAAGTTACGTTATATGTTACAAGACACGGTAAAACTATATTAAATGCTAATCATCGCGTGCAAGGTTGGGCAGATTCTCCATTAGTAGAAAAAGGCGTTGAAGTTGCCGAAAACTTAGGAACTGGATTAAAAGATATTCATTTTACTAGAGTATATAGTAGTGATAGCGGTCGAGCGATTGAAACTGCTAATTTAGTATTAAAATATAATGTGCAATCAAAGTTAAAGCTTGAGAAAAGAAAAGATTTACGTGAATTGAACTTTGGTACTTTTGAAGGTGAAAAAGTTGAAATTATGTGGGATGCTATCGGAAAAGCTGCGGGTGTTACATCAGCAGACGAACTCATGAAGTATTCTGTTGAAGAAGTTATTAATCTGATTAGGGCAGCAGATCCTACAAAACAGGCGGAAGATTGGGAAGTATTTTCTACTCGCATAAAAAAAGAGATTAACAAAATTAGTGAAGAAGCTGCTAAAAATGGTGGTGGTAACGTTTTAGTTGTAGTTCATGGACTAATGATTACCACATTAATAGAAATGCTAGATCGTAGCAAAACAAAACTTGGAGTAGAAAATGCTAGTGTGACGAAGATTTTATATCAAGATGGAATATACACCGTCGAATCGGTTGGAGATATGAGTTATGTTGAAAAAGGAAAAGAAAGCGTGGAAATATAATAATATCTCAATTAGAAATAAGAAAAGGAGGCTAGAAAAATCTAGCTTCCTTTTTTAGTTGGGACGATTATGGGATTAATAAAATCTTTCCAGTGCTTTTACGGCTTTCTAATAATTCATGTGCACGTGCACCGTCTTGTAAAGAGAATGTAGTAGGACTTGCGATTGTTACTTTCCCAGTTGTAATCCATTCGAATAGCTGAGAGGAACGTTCTTTGCGCTCTTCGTAAGATGTAAGTACATTCCAAAGGTCTCCGCCAGTTAAAGTTTTTGAAGTATCCATAAGCATACGTGGATCAACTAGCGCAGGATTACCTCCAGCCATTCCGTAAAATACGACAGTACCACCAGTTTTAGTAGCCTTAAAGCTGTCTTCTAATGTAGAACCTACTGATTCATACACAACATTTACCCCGGCACCATTAGTCACTTCAAGTGCATTCGTATGCCATGCCTCTGTATATAAAAATACGTGATCGGCACCAGCTAACGTTGCTATCTTTGCTTTTTCTTTTGATGACGTTAGACCGATCACTTTTCCGCCTTGTAGTTTAATCATTTGAACGAGAAGTTGACCAACACCACCAGCTGCAGCGTGTACTAAAGCTGTATCACCTTGTTTTATTTGATAGCTATCTTTCGTTAAATAATGTGCAGTTAATCCTTGTAATAGTACAGAAGCGGCTGTTTCAAAAGAAATAGAATCTGGAAGTGGAATTGCTTTTTCTGAAGGAACGGCAACTAATTCTGCATTTGCAAATGGGACATCAGCAAATGCAATGCGGTCTCCAGGATTGATTGTAGTAACGCCGGCTCCTACTTTTTCAACAATACCAGCCCCTTCATAACCTAATATATAAGGCGGGTTGCCCGCGAGATGATAATCGCCACGGCGTCTATAAATATCAGCGAAATTTAAGCCAATTGCTTTCGTACGAACAAGGATTTCATTTGGATTTATGATTGGATCAGGTATTTCTTTATATTGTAGTACATTAGCGTCTCCGAATGTTTCGAAACAAAGTGCTTTCATATGGAATACCTCCATTTATATTGTTTGTATATATTTTTTATCATACAATACAAATATCAATAGACAAAGAGGATTATTTCGATGGAATCAATCGGGAATTTCGATTGAAAAGAGGGATGATAAATGGAGATAAAACAATTAATTACATTTAAAGTAGCTGCAGAAAGCTTGAATTTTACCCAAACTGCGAAGAAATTAAACTTTGCCCAATCGAGCGTAACAGCACAAATTAAAACGTTAGAGGCTGAGCTCGGTACGCCATTGTTTGAGAGATTAGGAAAACGTCTTTTCTTAACTGAAGCGGGGAGGAAGTTTCAATTATATGCGGATAAGATGATTGCGCTCAGTAACGAAGCGAAAATGGCTGTGAAAGATGATGAGGAAATAGCAGGTACGTTAATAATTGGTGCGCAAGAAAGTCAATGTACATACAGGCTTCCTTCCATATTAAAAAGGTTTAAAGCACAATCCCCTCAAATAAAGCTTATATTTAAACCTGCTCATTCCAATAAAGATGCGAAGGAACAACTGATGGAGGGGAAAGTAGATCTTGTATTTATTTTGGACGAATGTAAAACAGAAGATGTTTTACATGTGGAGCCACTTATGAAAGAAGAATTAAAAGTAGTAGCTGCTCCGGGGCATCGTTTACTTGAACAACCTTCCGTTTCTACAAAAGATTTAGAGAGTGAAACACTTTTATTAACAGAACTAGGTTGCTCGTATCGAACTTTATTTGAAGATCTATTTCGTGCTGAAGATGTATACCCAGCAAATAAGATTGAGTTTGTTAGTGTCGAGGCAATTAAACAATGTGTCATTGCAGATTTAGGTATAGCCGTTTTACCGGCAATAGTAGTAGAAAAGGATATACGAGAGGGGACGATAAAGGAGTTAGTTTTAAAGGATTCAATCTCTCCAATCTATACACAAATCGCTTGGCATAAAGATAAATGGATGACAGCTCCTTTACAACAATTTATTGATGTAACGAGGGAGTTTTTTACAACGAATTAAGTGGAGAAATATATGTTTTATATGAAAGAAAAAATGGCACTTTTGTATAGAGAGAACCGATGCTTGAATGAAACAAGTATCGGTTTTTTATAGCATATTTTTATAATCACTTTTGAGTATTGACATAATAATTTCATCCGAGTACGTATCGTTATAAAATAAGGATTGACGTAAGGTTCCTTCTTTTACAAACCCAACCTTTTCATAAGCTTTAATTCCACGTAAATTATGGCTAAATACTTCTAACTGTAAACGATTTAATGTGAGTTGCTCAAAAACAAACTTTAGAACTATTTTTATAGCTTCAGTTCCGTATCCCTTTCCTGTTAATGAAATAGAAATCATCGATATTCTGAATACTGCTTTTTGGTTCTCCTCATCGATATTTAAAATCGACAACTCTCCAATCATTTCGTCAGTGCCTTTTAGACAAATAGCGAAATCATAGCGACTTGAATCATTATTTATATTATCTATATGTGTCCTAATTTGCTCCAATGAAAAAGTAGGTTTGGTTCCAGTCATATATCGTATTTCTTTATCCGTTGTACTTTCTAATATAACGGGCGCGTCTAGTTCACAAAGAGGCCTTAAATAAATTCTTTCACTCTCTAATCTCATTATAAATTTCTCCTTAAGGTTAGTAATTAAATATATAAACATTCTTGCTCTAAATGGGATGAAAGGTTTATTTCACTACATCATTTTTATGAACGGTTAAACTTATTTCAATATTACATAGATTTTATAATGGCATGGTATACCTAAAACAAATAATAAATGTTTTATACACAATAAAATGAACTATCCAATTTTTTGCTAATACTATTATTATTGCTTTTCATTCCGTTTTTAAATGAACATGAATTTTTTATAGATATTTTTAGTGGGAAATAAGCATTTCCTACTAATTTGCATCGCAGTTAAACAATAATTAAATAACGTTATTGTCACTTTACAAGAGCATGTTTTGAGAACCCATCAAAACATGCTCTTTCTTTTTGTTCGTTTATCCCGTATTAACGGATAGTGAGACTCCAACTTCGAACCTTGACTGTAGGTGGGAGTAGACCTATCCATAAAAAACTGATAAATTATGGAGGTTTCTTTAATTTTTGGGATAATTTAGCATAAATGATTTTCAGATCTCTAAATTTATGCTCTAATTAAAATAAAGGAGGCAAGTAAATGGGGAATGAGATTAAACGATATGTAATATGCACTTTTATATTTACATGGATACTATGGGGGTTATTAATTAGCTTAATAAAATTAAACATTACGACATTTGGTACACCGTTAGCGATGATATTATTTGTTTTCGGAGGAAACATGCCGGCAATCATTGCAATTAGTTTAAAGAAAAAATATGGATCAAAAGAAGAATTCAGAGTGTTTATTAAAAATATTGTTAATTCTGGGCATCACTTTGTATGGTATGTTCTAATCGTTGTTCTAGCTTTTATTAGCTGTTATCTTCCAACGATATTTGGTGGAGCAACGATGCAAAAACCATTATACGTGGCATTACTTAGTTTTCCAATAATGATCATTGGTGGCGGACTTGAAGAAATTGGATGGAGAGGGTTCTTACAACCTGCCCTTCAGAAAAGGTTTTCGGCATTTTTTAGTACGGTTATTGTGAGCGTTATATGGGCTATTTGGCACTGGCCGTTATGGTTTATTCCAGGTACGAATCAAACTCAAAGGGATTTTATAGCCTTTATAATTACGACAATTGCCGTATCTTTCTTATTCACTACAATTTTTAATGCAACTAAAAGTATTTTTATGTGTCTAATTTTTCATGCGCTTCTTAATTCTTTTTGGAGTGTGTACGTGCCAAATGATAAAGTTTTACCAGCATTTTCAACTTTTATTTTCGGAATTTTTGTTTTTATTGTGTATAAAGTGGTAATAAGAAGAAAAAAACTCTTATTGATTAGGTAACTGAAATAATAAAAGGAAACATATTAATATATTTTTTTATGGATATGAAACTAAGCAATAAGAACACGACACAAACATAATTAAAATATAATACAAGTTTGTGCCGCAAGAAAATTTACAAAACTATAAAACAATATTAAAAGTAATGAAGGGGCTTGTCACTTACATAAATAATGTTAGCGACAGTTATAGTAGTTCATTTTTTAGAAACATTGAACTAACTAAGGTCTGTGTCGGGAGGATTGAATCCAAGGTGACGAGCCATCGATACAATTTGTCCTTTATGATGAAACTCATGTGTTTCCGTATGAGTTAAAAGCCATAGCGGAGTTGTACTCCAAGGTCCTTTTTGCCATTTTACTTCATTTGCTATATTTTCGAGCCAACGGTCATTGTATTCATCTAAAAAGCGTTGTACAGTCTCATCTACTAACTTAAATCTAGCGCGAACCTTTTCGACATTTGCATGTTCAATTTCATAATCGCTAGCAAATGAAAAATCTGCTCGTTTTTGCTTAAATGCGAATGATCCGAGCCAGTATCGATAGCAATCAGCTACATGAATATGAGTTTTTATAATGCTACCGTTTCCGAAATTCGGAACTGTGCTGTGCAATTTTTCTAATGGGATTTCTTCTAAAAACGTAAATAGAGTTTCTCTTGTAGAACTAATAAGATTATATTGTTGTTTTAAAACATCTAGCATGCAATTACACTCCTCTTTTGTTTACTGAAATGTTTGTACGGTAAGTAATTCTATATTTACGAGGGTTGTACCTTTTTATCGTATTGCCGGAGTGCGCTAAGCATATTAAGTGTATTTCTTAATTGTTTCTGGTAGATTTATAAATAAATTGTATATAAAAAAGGGGAACGATAGAGTGAATAGAATAGTTGGTTTGAAACAATTTGAAATTACACGTGGAGCATTAATTAAATTTATGGAAACGTTAGATGATAAAACTGCGGATACGCAGCCAGATGGCTTTAATAACACAATCCGTTGGCATATCGGTCACGTGTTAAGTGCAGCAGAAACTTTCATGTTTGGAAGAGAGTTTAAACACTTACCAACTGAATATCCAGGTATGTTTGGATATGGATCAAGACCATCTAAATGGGAAACAGAAGGGCCATCATTAGAAGTGTTAACGTCTCAATTAAAAGAACAAGCAGAGCGTATTAATGCAATTCCAGAAGAAGCATTTGAAAATAAACTTCCAGAGCCATTTTTAGGGTTGGAAACAGTAGGAGAGCTTTACGGTATGATGCTTTATCATGAAGCGGATCATATTGGTCAAATGAAAGCGATGGAACGTATTATTAAAGCTCTATAGATTTGAAAAAGCAAAAAAAACGAAATCCGTCTAGGATTTCGTTTTTTTATTGAGCAAGCAAAGAAAGTTAGTTGTTTATAATATGTATTTATATAATAAGCATTATCCCCTTGACTGCTTCAAATGCTTGAGCTGCGTAACAATCATAATACTAATGACAACGAGTAAAAACCATGAGCTAATTTTACTAAGGTGAACGAGATTCCATGCCTCCCGTTGATTTGGATATTGCCACGCCCCGAAAAATGTTGCGATGTTTTCTGCAATCCAAATAAAGAATCCAATAAGGAAAAATGAGAGTACGAGCGGCATTTTATATGTAACTCCTTGTAACGAAAATTCTACAAATGTGCGAAAGAATACAATGAATAAAAGTAAGGTTAATACCCATCTAAAGTCATATAGAAAATGATGTGTGAAAAAATTGAAGTAAATCATAGCTCCTAACGGTATTGCAAAAATAGCCCTCGGCCAATTATACATTTGTAAATGCAATCTTCTCCACGCTTGGCATATGTAACTTGCGACACTCGCATACATAAAACCACTGTAAAGCGGAACACCTAAAACTTTTGAATACGCCTCTTCAGGATAACTCCATGATCCAAAGTGCACTTTATATATTTCTAGTAAAAGTCCAATCAAATGAAAAACAGTAATTACTTTCAGCTCATCTTTCGTTTCAAGTCCGGTTTTATACATTATATATTGCATAAGAAGACATACAATGAGTATGAAGTCATAGCGATATAACCCTGGAATGGAAACGAGTTTTGATACAGCGAGTGTTAAAAAAATAACGACAGGGAACAAACAGGATAACGCTTGTTCGTAAGTAAAGTGTAGTAGTTGTTTTACATAAAACATTTTTTCACCTTCGATATACGTATTTGGAAAATTAAAATAATAACTTAGTATACTATAAATTTGAAAATATAACACCGCGCTATTTTGCATGTATTTGTAAGTTTTAGAAGGGAATTGTAATAAGTATTTTAATATTTTAACAAAGTAAAAAAATAGTTTGCTATTTAAAAAAAGTGGGGATATAATATCTAAATGAAAATGATAATTATTATCAATAATGATTATAAATAAAAAATTATTATAAAAAACAACTGAATATAAAGGATGAAATGAAACATGTTACATAAGTCTACTGTACATGCTGGCAATAATCGCTGGATACATATTAAGTTCGTATGTTTTATGAGCTTAACAATTTTATGTTTAATTGGGTCTATATTTTTAGCTATTGCATTCGGTGCAAAGGATATTCATTTACAAATGGTGTGGGCAGCGGTTTTTGATTACAATCCAAAATTAACGCAGCATCAAATTATTTATGAATTAAGGCTCCCGAGGGTAATTGGCGCGGCAGTTGTAGGAGCTGCTTTTGCAGTCGCTGGGGCTGTTATGCAAGGGGTAACACGAAACCCTTTAGCTGATGCAGGTGTACTCGGAATAAATGCTGGTGCGATGTTTGTAGTAGCACTTAGTTTTGCTTTTTTCCCGCATATGCCGTATTCCTATTTAATGATTGTCTCCTTTATGGGAGCTGTTTTAAGTACAGTACTCATTTTTATTATCGGATCGGCAACATCAGGTGGGTTAACACCGATGAGGCTAACGATTGCAGGAGCAGTTATGGCAGCGCTTTTACATTCGTTAAGTTCAGGTATCGCGATTTATTATGATCTAAGCCAAGATTTAGCGTTTTGGTACGCTGGTGGTGTTGCAGGAGTAAAGTGGGACCACTTGAAATTTTTAGTGCCTATTATTCTCATAACGATTGTTTTTGCGACAGTGCTAGGGCGGTCTATTTCACTTATATCAATGGGGGATGATGTTGCTACGAATTTAGGAGTAAAAACGAACCGAACGAGAATACTTGGGATGATTATAGTAGTCATTCTTGCAGGTGTATCTGTTTCAGCTGTTGGTTCCATTGGGTTTGTAGGACTTGTAATTCCGCACATCGCTAGAAAATTAGTAGGTGTTAATTATCGGCTTATTATTCCTATGTCAGCATTATTAGGTGCTATGTTATTAGTTTTAGCTGATTTAGGGGCAAGAACAGTAAATCCTCCTAAAGAACTTGCGATAGGAATTATGGTAGCTCTTGTTGGGGTTCCGTTCTTCCTCTATATAGCACGTAAAGTTGGGAGGGAGCTATAAGTGAAAGATCTTTTTAACACGGATAAAAAGAGGGCTATTACTGTAACTACAATTTTCGGATGTATAAGTATCGCTGTAATTTTGATTAGCTTAAATACGGGGACGCTGAGTATTGCACCGCTCAAAGTGATTCAAACGCTTTTTGGTTATGGTGATTTTGAGAGTGCAACCGTGCTATACGATTATCGTATGCCAAGAATTATAATCACAATGTTAGCAGGTATCGGCCTTGGAGTTTCCGGTGCGATTTTGCAAGGATTATCTCGTAATGTACTCGCAGATCCAGGTATTCTTGGACTGCATTCAGGTGCATCTTTCGGGCTTATTGTATTCGTTACTCTCTTTCATTCTATTAATGAGAGCGCATCAATTTTAATACCGTTATTTACATTTGGCGGAGGAGTGCTTGCTGCATTTCTTATTATTATACTTGCGAGTGACCGGTCAAAAGGTTTACTTCCCATTAGACTTATTCTCGTTGGTATTGCAGTTTCAGCTGGATTTAGTGCGATTTCGTTATTTTTCTCTCTCAAGTTAAATGATGAGACGTATACGTTCGCTTCTAGATGGCTAGTTGGTAACGTGTGGGGAAGAGATTGGATTCATGTCCTTGCGCTATTACCTTGGATTTTTATACTAACTCCGTACGCGTGGCTAAAATCTAAAACGTTAAATGCACTGTCACTAGGTGATAGTGTAGCGGCAGGACTTGGTGTTTCTGTTCAAAAAGAACGTTTATTACTTTTAGCTACAGCGGTTGGATTATCTTGCGCAAGTGTATCGATGGCAGGAGGGATTGGCTTTATTGGCTTAGTGTCTCCACATATCGCAAGAAAGTTAGTAGGTACTACATATCAACATTCCCTTCCGTTAGCTGGCATAATTGGAATGATTATTTTAGTACTCGCAGATACGATAGGTCGATCTTTATTCGAGCCAAATTCTATTCCAGCGGGTGTAGTAGTAGCGGCTTTAGGAGCACCGTATTTTCTTTATTTACTTACAAAAACAAAATAAACACTTCAAAGAGGAGAACATATGAAAAAGAAACTTACTATTTTATTTAGCATTATGTGTATTTTAGTATTATCAGCATGTGGTCAAACGAAATCTAGTGAAGAGGCAACTAAAAAAACTGAAAAAAGTAATGATCCAAAAATTGCTTCTATGTCTATTCATTTAACGAATGATTTACTTGCATTAGGAATTACACCAGTAGGTTCTGTTATTGGTGGAGATTTAAAAGATTTCTTACCACACGCGAAAGAGCAGTTGAAAGATACGAAGAAACTCGGTGTTGTAACAGATCCAAATATGGAAGCATTGCTTCAATTAAAGCCATCTGAAATTTATGTTGATGAAAAATATGCTGGCAAAGATTTAGCGAAATACGAAAAGATTGCAAAAACACATGCTTTCAATTTAGATGAAGGTACGTGGAGAGATCATTTAAAAGAAGTTGGTAAGCTTGTAAACCGTGAGAAAGAAGCAGATAAATATATTCAAGGCTATGAAGAGCAATCAAAACGAGTAAAAAGTTTAATAGATAAAGAACTAGGTAATAACGAAAAAGTAATGGCAATTCGCGTTACTGCAAAAGAATTACGTGTATTTAGTACGAAAAGACCGATGGGACCAATTTTATTCCAAGACTTAGGATTACAACCCGCAAATGGTGTAGAGAAAATTGATGGAAACCGTCCTTTCGAAGTCATTTCACAAGAAGTATTACCTGACTTTGACGCAGATGCGATTTTCGTTGTCGTAAATAGAGACGATAAAGCAAAAGCAGCATTTAAACAACTACAAGAAACACCAATTTGGAAAGACTTAAAAGCTGTTAAAGGTAAGCACGTATACATTATTAATGACCAACCATGGCTTGACTATTCGGCTTTAGGAAACAAAATGGCAATGGATGAAGCAGAGAAAATGTTTACGAAGTAATATCGTCTTGTTGTTAGGAAGGCCCTCTAAATTTGGAGGGTCTTTTTATCATTGTTATTGTTAGAATAAACAAAAAATATACAATGAAGTCGATCTTTTTTATTTTGTGAATTTTTGAGAATAAGAGATTTTCGATTAGAATATGATATTAAAATCGAAGCGAGTGTAAAAAATTACAATTATGAAAGAGGTGTTTAAAGATGGAGCAAGATGAGATTTATTTACGAGCTAAAAAAAGGGTGGAGAATTTAAAAGCATTTTACGTTCATTTAACGCTCTATATACTAGTTAATCTGATGCTTTTTTTAATAAATGTAATCTCTGATTCAAGTAAATTATGGTTTTTATATCCACTTGGAGGTTGGGGAATAGGTATTGTTATACATGGTTTGACAACTCTTCCATTAGGGATATTCAGAAAAGAATGGGAAGAACGAAAGATTAAAGAATATATGGAGAAAGATAAGTAAATCTTTTTCTTTCATATCTTTCTTGCATGGGGCGTTTCCTCCAAAAAGATTTTTTAATGTAAATAATATTATATTCTTGTTTCAAGCACGTAAAAAGGTCGCAAAATGGCAATGGATGAAGCAGAGAAAATGTTTACAAAATAATATCGTTTCGTTGCTAGGAAAGGCCCTCTAAATTTGAGGGTCTTTTTATTGTTATTATTGTTAGAATAAATAAAAAACTATACAATAAAGTTAATTCAATGTAGAGGAGATGTGCCAATGTCAGCGCTTATTGTAAGTATCCTGTTCATACAACAGTTCAAAGGACAAGGGGATAAATAGGTTAGAATAATTATCCCCGCTATTTAAAAAAAGGGGAGTTTCAAATGACAATGAATCTTTTTCAAGATAAAACAATTAAATTATCAGCTATTAGAGGAACTGATGCTGAAGTAATGGCTGTGTGGCAAGAGGATAGTGAGTATTTAAGAAATGTAGATACAGACTTAGCATTCCCGCAATCTTTACATGAAATATCAACTGATGAGCTATTAAAGGGGCGGAGATCAAATAGTATTTCTTTCATGTTAAGAACGGTTCAAGATGATCGTTTAATTGGTTTTGTTGCAATTCATGGCATAGAGTGGAATAACAGAACAGGTTTATTAGCAATTGGAATAGGAGATGCAAATGATAGGGGAAAAGGATATGGAAGAGAAGCAATACATCTTATTTTAAGGTATGCTTTCTATGAAATGAATTTACACCGGGTCGGCCTCGACGTTATTTCTTATAATAAAGCAGCCATTGCACTGTATAAACAGATGGGTTTTCAGATGGAAGGGTGTATGAGAGAAGCAGTTCAGCGAGATGGAAAGTGCTTTGATCGTATGATTATGGGGATATTACGGGATGAATGGATAGAGCTGCAAGATTAAAAATACATTCCATATTATATATGTAGTATGCAGGAGATATAACAATAATTGGCGAATTTTTACAGTGTACTGATTGAACTTATAAGGAGTTATGCAAAATGAACTTAGAAAAAGCAAAACCAGTAAATGAAGAGGTCGCTGAATTAAAAGAACTAATTAAAGAATTGCACGGAAGTGTACACCAACTTCAAAGTGAAGTGCAGCAACTAAGGCACGAAAGACCAGTTGTTGAAGTGAGAAAAGGTGTTCAATTATCGCCAGCAATTATCGGACAAATTGGTGGGATTATTTTAGGTGGATTAGCAATTATAGGTATATTTTGGTGATGGAAAAAGGTATGCGGCGTAGTGCTGCATACCTTTTTGTATTGTTTGAAAGTTTTTCGTCATTTGTTGGTAAGTAAATAGCATGTCCTTTACATTAAGTAACGTAAATATATGTAAACATGTGATAATAATAATGCGATGATTGTTAGTGGTAAGCCGATTTTTAAGAAGTCCATATAAGAAAATCCA
Source organism: Bacillus cereus group sp. MYBK30-2 (assembly GCF_051915945.1). NCBI lineage: Bacteria > Bacillati > Bacillota > Bacilli > Caryophanales > Bacillaceae > Bacillus > Bacillus cereus group sp. MYBK30-2. The sequence continues at coordinate 209,038 of NZ_JBQAFR010000002.1, read as the reverse complement.
TGTCCTTCACGTTTTGCAATACCAGCAACGACTACGTTTGCTGATGCTCCAATTAACGTTCCGTTTCCTCCTAAGCAAGCTCCAAGAGATAACGCCCACCATAGTACTTCGATTTGCGGAGAATCGACAGATAGTCCGAGTCCTGTAGCTAAATCTTGAATAAGAGGGATCATCGTTGCGACAAATGGGATATTGTCAATTGTCGCAGATGCGATGCCAGATACCCATAAGATAAGTATAGCAGCGAAACCGATATCACCATTTGTTACGTTAAGTACTTCTTTTGCGAGTGAAGAAATAAGTCCGATATCAATTAACCCGCCAACGAGAACGAATAGTCCAGCGAAGAAGAAAATTGTTACCCATTCAACGTGAGCAAATATATCTTCTATTTCATGTTCTTTCGCGCCGATTAACATAAGAAGTGTAGCACCTGTCATCGCAATAACTGCAGCGTCTACATGAATAATAGAATGAAGTACAAAGCCTAAAATGGTTAGTCCTAAAATCGTAATGGATTTTAAAAGGAGGCTTTGATCCTTAATGTAATCCTTTTCATTTAATGCCATTAGTTTTTCGATTTGCTCAGATGTCGTTTTTAGTTTGTTACGATACATGAAGTAAATAATTCCTAATGTAACGATAGAAATAATAAGTACGATTGGAGCTAAGTTTAATAAAAAGGCATTAAAGTCTAAATGCTTATTAGCCGATCCAATCATAATGTTCGGTGGATCACCGATTAGTGTTGCTGTGCCGCCTATATTTGAAAATAGTACTTCTGAAATCAAATAAGGCACAGGATTTACTTTTAAAATACGTGTAATGGATAGTGTAACAGGCACGATTAATAATACGGTCGTTACGTTGTCCAAAAATGCAGAACCGACAGCGGTTAATAGGGATAGTAATAATAAAATGCGGATCGGTTTTCCGCCAGCTGCTTTTGCTGCTTTAATGGCTACAAATTCAAATACGCCTGATTGACTCGTAATATGTACGAGAATCATCATCCCGATTAAAAGAGTGATTGTTTCCCATTGAATATGTGATGTGAAAGCAGTATGTAAATCTACGATTCCAAAAATAATCATAATAGCAGCACCGAATAGTGCGATTACAGCACGATTCAATTTCTCAGAAATAATAAAACCGTATGTGACTAAAAATACGGCAATTGCAAAATAATATTGCCAATTTGCTACTTCATGTACTGAATGTTCCAAGCATGTCACCTTCTTTAAATTATGTATTCAATTGTCGAAATGTATCCCTCTACATAAAATATATTGTAGCAAATTCAAAAAAGAAAGAAAACTGTTTAACAAAGTGAAAGAAAAAATGATGATTTTACATATCATATAAAAAATAAAAAAAACACAGTGCAAATTATTAGGAAAAGTGAGCGTTGTCCTCTAATATAGAGATAGCAATTTACATTATTTTTGCGTAAAATGGTCTAAAGAGGTGAATTCCGATGGAAATAGTAAAAGATAGTTCTCTTATTCAAAATGAAATTGAACGTTTTGTAAATAAAGATGTATATATTCATTTAGAAACGACGAACGGGGCGTATGCATCACACATAAATGAAAAGATGATGACAGTTGGTGCTTTCATTCGAAATGCAATTATCCGCTTTGAACGCGGGAAGATAACTGGAACAAACCCATACCGAGTTGGTCTGAAAATGGATCACGGATGGGTATATGCTGAAGGTATTACGCATTGGGAAGTAGATGATCAAGAGCGTTTATTACTAGCTGGACATGATAATTTAGGCCGCCTAGCAGTTGCGCTTGAATTAAGCTTAACGCCATTTAAATAAGAAGGAGGGGAAAAGAATGGAGAGACATGTACTTGTTGTATTTCCGCATCCAGATGATGAAGCATTTGCTGCGGGAGGAACAATTCGCTTATTAACAGATCAAGGAGTACCTGTAACGTATGCATGTGGTACTCTTGGACAAATGGGACGTAACATGGGTAAGAATGTATTCGCTAACCGTGAAACGATTCCAAATATCCGTGAAAAAGAATTAAAAGATGCATGTGAAGCGATGGGGATTCAAGATTTAAGAATGCTCGGTTTCCATGATAAAACGTTAGAATTTGAAGATGTTGATTTCGTTGCAGACAAAATTGAAGCAATCATTCAAGAAGTAAATCCATCTCGAATTATTACATTTTATCCTGAGCACGGTGTACATCCAGACCATGATGCATTTGGCCGTGCTGTAGTTCGCGCTGTATCACGTATGCCAAAAGAAGAGCGACCAGTCATTCATGCAGTTGCAATTACAAAAAATCGTGAAGCTGTACTAGGTGAACCGGATGTTGTAAATAATATTAGTGAAGTATTTGAACATAAGTTAGCTGCACTAGGCGCGCACCGTTCACAAACAGAAGCAATGCTTGAAGACACGCATGCAAAAATAAAAAATAAAGATGCAGCAACATTAAAATGGCTGCAACTTGAACAATTTTGGACTTATAAATGGGAGTAGGCTAGAAGGATACCTTCTAGTAGCTCTTACATAGAAAAAGCGCCGTCACTTGTGATGGCGCTTTTTCTTGTTGAAGTGTGGTGTGTTATGTTTGTTGATTAGTCAATCCATAATCTTTAAGGTACGAATGTATGTATATCCCTGTATCTGGTGAATTATCATGATTGGCTCAAGAAGTTCAAAGCTGCTTATGCCTGTGCTATCATTTTTCAGATTAACCATGATTTTAGCTACAAGGGTGCTGTCTCATCCGTGAACTAGCCTACTTTTCGGACAACCTCTTTTTGTGTGCTATTTTTTCGTACTAGCCAAATACATTAGCATGTGGAATTTTTCGTCTATTACATGATAATCAAAATAAGGTCCTGGATCTGTACAGTAACCGATATTTTCACTTTGCATGATTTGAAATCCGTTGACTGATAAATTTTCTTCTAAGTATTTTGGATATAAAATACGCTTGTGGGAATTTGGATATAAGGATGAAATATTTTTCAAGGATTTGGCCGAGCTATCATAATACGAGTATCCGCCGACAATTGTTGAACTGCTATGTAAATAGTTTTTTAGAACGTGAATTGGGAACTTCGGATTGAGCAGTGAAAAATCAGTTACTGAAAAACTATCCACAAAAACATCGATGCTAAGCGGTTTTAATGGCAGATTTAAATCAGAATTCAAAATATAAAGGACACGTGGTTTCGGATTCATACGCTCAATTCTGTTTCTAACCTTCTTGAGCATCGCAAGCGAATAGCCACTGAATACATAGGACGCGCTCGTTTCAAGAACATCGATATATTTGGGTAGTGACACAAAAGCGTCAACGTTTGTTTCCACGATTAATTTGTTTTTCAAATCTATATTTTGTAGAACTTTTTGAAACTGAAAATTAATTTTTTCAAATAAGTTAATCATTTTGGGATTGATCTCTTTAATCGTTTCTTTATCGTAAAAATAAGATGGATAAGGGGACGTCTCGTACAAGTTTGCGGTAATGATAATACCATCCTCGATAGCTGCCTCATATCCACAGGAACAAGTTAAACTCCCCGTGTGAATGTAAACTTTTTTAATCGTTACATCTTTCATTTCAAGTGGAATGTGGCACTTCGGACAATAGAGCAGATCTACAAAGGAAAGTGGGATCCCTGTAAGATTCTCTTCTTCAGATGAAGGCGAGCTAGTTTGAACCGCTTTTTCAATTAATTGGATGGCTTTTGATATGTCTTCTTTTTTCTTGGCCAGCTCGTTCTTTTTATCAATGAGCAAGTTGTTGTAGTAGTCGATATCCTCATGATCCGAGAAGTTTGTGACACGCCGATACGATAAAATTCGTTGGATTTCTAGCAATGAAAAATGAAATTTTTTTAGCTCAGTAATAAAAGTCATGTCGTCGAAGCACAATTGGTTCATTTGATACTGAGTGTTTTTTTTGTCTGGTATTAATAATCCAAGTTCAATGTAATAACGAACGGTATCAGTCGTAACATGAAAAAGCTTTGCAAATGTACCAATCTTCATAGATGTCCCCCCGATGAAAAAAAGTGGAGTTACTCCACTTTTTTCGCAAAATGAATTCAAAAACCCCTCAAATGGCTATTGACTTGGAGGAAGCTCCAAGTCATATTATTAATTCAATAAGTGTGAATATTTTGAATATTTTTTGTCTGTATTGTAACATACATGTCACGAAAGGAGAAGGATTAGCTATGGATAAGATGGATCGAATGGATACTCTCTCATTGTGGACAGCGACTGCAAACAGCTATGACAAAGGAAAACTTCTTGAAGGAAATGAAGAGGCGGATGTTGTCATTATTGGTGCAGGTTTCACAGGTCTTTCTTCTGCATATCATTTGCAAAAATTAGGGAAGAGTGTCATTGTCCTGGAGCAGGAAACAATCGGATATGGCGCGAGCGGTCGTAACGGCGGAATGGTATTACCAGGCTATAAACCAACGATGCAGGAGCTTGCCAAGAAGTATGGTGACGACGAGGCGAGACAACTTAACGATCTTTCTCTGCTAAGTGTTGAACTGGTTAAAAACATCATCGACGAGCATCAAATCAACTGTAACTTTAGAAAGACAGGTCACATTGTGGCGGCTTACAAAGCGAAGCATTTTGAAGGATTGAAACATGAAAGCGAATATTTAAACAAAAATTTTGGATACGAATCAAGCGTGCTTAATCGAAGTCAGTTGCATCAAGAAATCGATTCCCCGCAATATTATGGTTGCCTAGTCGACGACTCGAGTTACTCGTTCCAACCACTGAATTATGCAATTGGTTTGGGAGAAGCAGCTAAATCGATCGGTGCAAAAATCTTTGAGCATTCAAAAGCATTATCTATTGAGTACGGTCGAAACAGTGTGAAAGTTGTAACAAAAAAAGGTACTGTTACTGCGAAAGACATTATTGTTGCTACAGATGGTTACTCCGGAAAAATCATGACTGAATTGAATAAAGGCGTACTGCCAATTTCGGCACGTATTATTGCTACTGAACAGCTTCCAGAATCACTGGTGAATACCGTCATTCCTAAAGATCGCATGGTTTTTGATACAAGCAGTTTCCTTTACTATTTCAGACGTACACCAGATAATCGGATCGTATTTGGCGGTGGTGACATTCGTCCAAACTTAGGCGATGGCGTGTATCAAAGTGTTTACGATGCCATGGTTAAAATAATGCCAAAACTAGCAGGAAGCAAGATTGATTACAGGTGGGGTGGATTTATCGGCGTGACAATTGATACGTTCCCGGTTATCGGCAGATCCAAAGAAGGCGCATATTTCGCAACGGGTTATACGGGCCACGGCGCGTCTCTCTCAACATTGTTTGGTAAGTTATTGGCACAATGGATCACAACGGGGAGTGCAGGTGGATATCGATTTGAAAAGGAACGCCTCAAATCATTCCCGTTCTATAATCAGAAAACGATGCTGGTCAATATAGCACATATTGGTTTCAAACTAGTAGATATTATTGCATAAAGGAGAGGTGTTTATGGAAATTAACATGTTCATTGACGGGAAATGGGTAGAAGCGTTATCCGGTGATAGACGAAACATTATTAACCCTGCAACCGGAGAGGTTATCGCAACGTCTGCTCATGGATCAGCAGACGATGCGAAGATAGCAATTAAGGCAGCTCGTAAAGCATTTGACAGCGGAATATGGTCGAATTTATCGGCGGATGAAAGAGCTGACTATTTATATAAAATTGCAGACCGTCTTGAAGAGAAGACAGCTGAAATTGCACGTTTGGAAACTGCAAATAACGGTAAAGTTATTCGTGCAACAACCTATGTAGATATCCCGGTATCGATTGAATGCTTCCGCTATTATGCAGACTTGATTAAAGGTATGAAGAAGGAATCTTACACTCGTGCTGATTCTTCGGAAACAATTATTATTCATGAACCGATTGGTGTTTGTGGACTTATTGTACCTTGGAACTTCCCACTTATGCTGGCCGTTTGGCAAATTGCTCCGGCACTTGCCGCAGGGAATACAATTGTAATTAAACCTGCTGATGTCACTCCTGTAAGCGTATACAAATTGTTTGAAATTATCGAAGAAGTTGGGCTTCCTGACGGAGTGGCAAACTTAGTATTGGGACCTGGCTCAAAGGTTGGGAATGAGCTTGCAGAGAGCCATGATGTTGATAAAGTTGCCTTTACCGGTGGAACAACAACAGGCCAAAGTATTATGCGCGCAGCTGCTGGCAATATGAAAAAAATCACACTTGAACTAGGTGGTAAATCTCCACTTATTGTGTTCGACGATGTGGATTTTGAAACCGCAGTTGATAATGCGATGTTTGGTATTTTCCACAATGCTGGGCAAGTTTGTTCAGCGGCATCTCGTTTGCTTGTACAAGAGACTATTTACGATAAGTTTGTTGAAAGATTGGCCGAGCGTGCGAACAAAATTGTAGTTGGCAACGGAGAAAATGAGAACATTGAAATGGGAGCTCTCACAAACGAATCTCATATGAATGAAGTGTTACATTATATCCAGAGAGGAATCGAAGAAGGTGCAAAATTAGTTTGCGGTGGTCAGCGCTTAACAGAAAATGGGCTTGATCGAGGATTTTTCATCGCACCAACAATATTTGCTGATGTAAATGCGAATATGTGTATTGTTAAGGAAGAGATTTTTGGCCCAGTCCTTGTTGTACAGAAATTTAAAGATGAGGAAGATGCGATCCAAAAAGCGAATGATTCCATTTATGGATTAGCCGGTGCTGTATTTACTGAAGATATGGACCGAGCGAAACGTGTTATTAGTAAATTACGTGCGGGAATTACTTGGATTAATAGTTATCATCTTGCTTATGTGGAAGGTCCTTGGGGCGGGTATAAGCAAAGTGGAATCGGCAGGGCGTTAGGTACTGTTGGGCTGGAGCATTTTATGGAAACGAAGCAAATCAATATCCACCAGCATGCCAAGCCTGTAGGTTGGTATGCGAATTAATTGAGCTTAACTTGCTATATAAATTATTTATAAGGGGATATGCTCATGAAAATAGTGGACAACCGTCCGTCATCGAAAATAGAGCAACCAGAAGTAATGAATACGCCGGTGGATGATTCAGTGCTTGGAACCAAAAGTATTCCGTTACTATATTTACGGTTTGCTTTGGCAGGAATTATGGCTAACGTAATTCTAGGAGTTGTATCGGTTATCGATGGCTATTTCGTCAGTGGCTTTCAGGAGCTAGAAATCGAAGGGATCGGAATTGGATTTACGGTCATGGTTATTACCCGTATGATTGGTGTTCTTTTGGGTGTGGGGGCCGGAGCGGTCATTTCACTTCGACTTGGAAAAGGGAATATCGAAGAAGCTAGAGGTATTATGGGTCAAACCTTATGGTTTACTCTTTTTCTTTCCACTTTAATAGCTGTACTGGGATTGGTCTTTGAAAATGAAATTATGATTTTATTCGGGGCAAGTGATGAAGCGCTCCCGTATGCGGTGCAATATAGTCGACTACTATGGATTTCATTGCCATTAACGATATTGGCCGTTGTATTAAGTATTTTAACTAATATCGATGAAAAACCTGGATTATCAATGAACAGTTGGTTAGTCGCAGCAGTTGTTGCTGGGATTACAGAATGGATTATGGTAGTGAAGTATGACATGGGGATGATGGGTTCTTCATGGGCTAATACGATTTCGCAATCGATTCCAGTTCTTCTAATCTTTTATTTCTGGTTTGGTAAAACGAAACTTAAGCCAAAAATGAAAGATATGATGATTAATCTAAAGACGATTGGTGAAGTAGCTTGGACGGGCTTTGCATCTTTCTCGAGTCAGTTTATGATGTTTTTTGCCATTATTATCTTCAACAACTTACTACAAAGCTACGGTGGTGGGCTGCACGTTGCAGCTTTCACGATTCAAAACGGTTATATTACAAATTTGCTCGCCTTAGCAGCGCTCGGTGGGATGACAGGACTTCAACCGATTATTAGTTATAATTACGGTGCGGGCAACCTTGATCGTGTTAAGCAAGCAATTAAGATGGGGCTCATTTTTACAGTTTCCTTCTTTGTGATTGTGACAGCTCTACTAATCATTTTTGCAGATCCAGTTGTGTCATTTTTCTCCGGTGGTAATCCTGAATTGCAGAAACTGGGCATTTGGACGACAGTTGTATTTAATTCTTTGTTTATGCTTAATGCAGTCAGTTTGCTTATCTCCGGTTATTTCGAATCACAAGAGAGAAATTGGATCGCAACGTTTATTAATGTTAGCAAAATGCTGTTGTTCTTGTTCCCATTTCTATTTATTTTCCCGAAATTCTGGGGTGTGGAAGGTGTATGGTACGCAGGTCCTGCTGCAGAAATTCCAGGCGTTCTCATTGCCATATACTTTATGAGAAAAGAGTTCAAATGTTTAAAAGATACAAATGTTAAGATGGTAGATTTATAGAATTAATTTCTTCAAAATTACCAATAAGAAAGAGAGGGAATTATCATGTTTTTTGCGAAAAAACTTACAGCAGAAGAAGCTGAGCAACTAGGTGCCTACACATGGGAACCATGGGTAGGCGAACCGAATAAAGGAACGTGGCATGTAGAAGAACAGGAAGTTTTCTATGTGACAGACGGTGAAGTGTTTATTACTGTTGATGGAAAAAAATATCATATTACAAAAGATTGGGTTGTTTCCTTGGCTAAGGATCTTGTTTGTGAATGGGATTGCCCAGTATTTTTGAAAAAGAATTATAAGATGAACCATGAGATCAATGTGAAATGGGAAGTGGGCAAATGCTAAGTAGATAACTACTCCTGCGCGTTGAAAAGATTGAAAATTCAGAATAGAGATGTTGAAGAAATGTAGTGGGATTTATGAAGATAAGTTTACATACCGCCTTATGAATGCGCTTTCTTTATACGTAGGGCGGTTATCTGAAAATAGGAGGTTTCACCATGGTAGTAACGAAAAATGTACAAACGTTGAAAAATTATATTGGCGGACAATGGATAGAATCCACAAGTAAACAGGTTGAAGATGTACCAAATCCAGCTACAGGAGAAATCATTGCCCGTGTGCCGCTGTCGACTAAAGAAGATTTAAATAGAGCCGTAGCAACTGCGAAAGAAGCATTCCAAACATGGAGAAAGGTTGCTGTACCTCGACGTGCTCGAATTCTATTTCGCTATCAACAGCTATTGATTGAAAACTGGGAAGAGTTAGCTAAACTCGTTACCTTGGAAAACGGAAAAAGTTATAAAGAAGCTTACGGTGAAGTACAGCGAGGGATTGAATGTGTTGAATTTGCCGCAGGTGCACCCACTTTAATGATGGGAGAGCAACTTCCCGATATTGCTACAGGTGTTGAATCAGGGATGTATCGTTATCCGATCGGAGTAATCGCAGGAATAACGCCATTTAATTTTCCGATGATGGTTCCATGTTGGATGTTTCCACTTGCGATTGCATGTGGAAATACGTTTGTATTAAAACCATCTGAAAGAACACCGTTATTGGCTAATCGTATAGCCGAACTATTTAAAGAAGCAGGTCTTCCAGATGGAGTACTAAATGTTGTGCATGGTGCACATGACGTCGTTAATGGCATTCTTGACAATGAGGATGTGAAGGCTGTATCTTTCGTTGGTTCTCAACCAGTCGCTGAGTATATTTATAAAACAGCAGCAGCTAATGGCAAACGTGTACAAGCTCTTGCAGGGGCAAAAAATCATTCGATCGTATTAAAAGATGCGGACCTTAGTTCTGCAGCGAAAGAAATTACAAATGCTGCTTTCGGTTCAGCCGGTGAACGATGCATGGCGGCGGCTGTTGTTGTAGTGGAAGAAGATGTTGCAGATGAGCTCGTTAATAGACTGCTTCAAGAGGCTAATGCTATTACGATGGGTAATGGATTGGAAGAAGATGTTTTCCTTGGCCCCGTTATTCGTGAAGGACATAAAGAGCGAACACTCGGATACATTCAATCTGGTGTAGAGCAGGGAGCGACACTTATTCGTGACGGACGTGAAGACGATGCAACAAACGATCAAGGTTATTTTGTTGGCCCAACGATTTTTGACAATGTGACACAGGAAATGAAAATCTGGAAAGATGAAATTTTCGCACCGGTTCTTTCTATTGTACGCGTAAAAAACTTAATGGAAGCGATTCATGTTGCTAATGCATCACCATTCGCAAATGGTGCATGCTTGTATACCGATAGCGCTAAAGCCATTCGTGAATTCCGTGAAGAAATTGATGCAGGTATGCTAGGAATCAATCTTGGAGTTCCAGCTCCAATGGCATTCTTCCCATTCTCAGGTTATAAAAAATCATTCTATGGTGATCTCCATGCAAATGGAAAAGATGGCGTAGAATTCTATACTCGCAAGAAAATGCTTACGGCTCGTTATTGAAAGAGTGATGTGAAATTATAAAAGGATAGAATGGAGTTGGTGATTGTGCAAGCGACAGAACAAACACAAAGTTTGAAACAAGCAGATGAAAAGTACCTTTGGCATGCAATGAGAGGAGCAGCCCCTAGTCCAACGAATTTAATTATCACGAAAGCAGAAGGTGCATGGGTGACGGATATTGATGGAAACCGTTATTTAGACGGTATGTCCGGTCTATGGTGCGTGAATGTTGGATATGGCCGAAAAGAGCTTGCAAGAGCAGCTTTTGAACAGCTTGAAGAAATGCCATATTTCCCTCTGACACAGAGTCATGTTCCTGCCATTAAATTAGCAGAGAAATTGAATGAATGGCTTGATGATGAATACGTCATTTTCTTTTCTAACAGTGGATCAGAAGCGAACGAAACAGCGTTTAAAATTGCTCGTCAATATCATCAACAAAAAGGTGATCATGGACGCTATAAGTTTATTTCACGCTATCGCGCTTACCACGGCAACTCAATGGGGGCTCTTGCAGCAACAGGTCAAGCACAGCGAAAGTTTAAATATGAACCATTAGGGCAAGGATTTCTACATGTAGCACCACCTGATACGTATCGCAACCCAGAGGATGTTCATACACTGGCAAGTGCGGATGAAATCGATCGTGTCATGACATGGGAGTTAAGCCAAACAGTAGCCGGCGTGATTATGGAGCCCATTATTACCGGGGGCGGAATTTTAATGCCTCCTGATGGATATATGGCAAAAGTAAAAGAAATTTGCGAGAAGCACGGTGCGTTACTCATTTGTGATGAAGTTATATGTGGATTTGGCCGGACAGGGAAGCCGTTTGGATTTATGAATTATGGCGTCAAACCAGATATCATTACAATGGCAAAAGGCATTACAAGTGCGTATCTTCCTTTGTCAGCAACAGCAGTTAGACGAGAGGTTTATGAGGCATACATAGGCAGTGAAGATTATGATCGCTTCCGCCATGTAAATACTTTCGGAGGAAATCCTGCTGCTTGCGCCTTAGCTTTGAAGAATTTAGAAATTATGGAGAATGAGAAACTCATTGACCGTTCCAAAGAATTGGGTGAACGACTGTTATATGAATTAGAGGATGTAAAAGAGCATCCAAACGTAGGAGATGTTCGCGGAAAAGGACTTCTTTTAGGGATTGAACTAGTGGAAGATAAACAAACGAAAGAACCAGCTGCCATTGAAAAGGTGAACAAGGTCATCAATGCTTGTAAAGAAAAAGGCTTAATTATTGGTAAAAATGGTGACACTGTTGCAGGTTACAATAATATTTTACAACTTGCACCTCCATTAAGCATTACAGAGGAAGATTTTACTTTTATCGTTAAAACCATAAAAGAGTGTTTAGCTCAACTTTAATTTATTAAAAAGCGGAAGGTCCTATTGAGAGATGTAATTTTAAATACTGAATGAATTACTCGAAAAGGGTAATTCCGAAAGGGTTGAGTTTATGAAAGCTGATGTTGTCTTGATAAATGGAGAAGTTATTACAGTCGACCAAAAGAATGCAGTAGTCGAAGCTGTAGCAATAAAAGATAATCGCATCGCAGTTGTTGGTTCGAATCAGGAGGTTAAGAGTTTTATAGGAGAAAAAACGGATGTAATTGACCTGCAAGGAAAAACGCTTCTTCCTGGATTCATTGATTCCCATCTTCATCTCATTTCTTATGGACTAAATCAGTTGGCTGTCAGTTGTAAAGCTGAACATATTGATTCTATCGAGGCTTTGTTAGATGATCTGAAAAAGAAGGCATCAGAGACGCCAAAAGGTGAATGGATACGTGCTTGGGGCTTTAATGAAACAGCTGTGAAGGAAAAGCGTTATCCAACAATTACTGAGCTGGATGAAATTTCAGTTGAACACCCTATTATTATAACTCGTACTTGCCACCACATAAGCGTGGTGAACAGCAAAGCATTAGAAATTGCGCAAATTAACGAGAACACACCGGATCCGAGTGGGGGAGTTATTGAAAAAAATCAGGCAGGAAGGCTTACAGGAAAGTTAATTGAAGCAGCAAATATGAGAATGAGCGAGGTTGCAAGTTATACAGAAAGTGAAATGATGAAGGCTGTGAAAATCGCATCAGATCATTTCGTTGCAGCTGGCATAACAAGTATACATGACGCAGGTGGAGATGGACCTGAGAGTTACCGTTTACTACAACGAGCTGTGAAGAGTAGGGATATTCGTGTCCGAATATATGCAATGATATGTCAAATAAATAACTCTCATGAATTTGTTAATAAAATGATCGAAGCTGGTGTGATAACTGGTACCGGAGATGAGAGATTCAAAGTTGGACCGGCTAAATTATTTACAGATGGGAGTAGTACTGGCCCTACAATTGCAACCCGTAAGTCATATTCAAGTGACCCTAACAATTACGGTATTCTTTATTATAGTGAGGAAGAAATCTATAAGGTTTTAGGTGAAGCGCATAAAAAAGGTTATCAAATCACTGTACATGCACAAGGTGATAAAGCTATTGAAATGTATTTAAATTGTGTAGAAAGGGCGCTAGAGGAATCACCAAGAAAAAATCATCGTCATCGAATCGAGCACGCGGGAATCTCTTCACCGGATTTACAAGAGAGAATGAAAAAACTAGAGATGGTTCCAATTCCAAACCCTCCATTTCCATATGAATTTGGAGAGATATATGTCCGGCATTATGGTGATCGTGTTAATCACATGTACGCTGCTCGTGATTTTATTGATCGTGGCATCATTGCAGCAGGTAGTTCGGATGCACCAGTTACTGACTATAATCCTTTATTAGGAATTCATGTTGCTGTCAATAGAAAAACCAAGTCTGGAATAGAGGTTGGTGCTAATCAATCTATAAGCGTAATGGAAGCTATTAAACTATACACATGGAATGGCGCTTATGCTAGTTTTGAAGAAGAGATAAAAGGAAGCATAGAGGTCGGAAAGTTGGCGGATTTAGTTATATTAAGTGACAGCATTTTAAGTGTCAATCCAAATCAAATTAAAGATATAAAAGTAGAAACAACAATTATTGATGGTGAAATTATCTATCAAGAAGAACAGTCAGTGAAAATTTAGCCATAAAAAACTCCCCCTTCAATTGTTAGACTGTGTTTAACAATTGGAGGGGGAGTTCAGTTGCTTAGTTGAGATTTTTAAAACCTGTCTAATTGACAATGGTCACTGCATTATGTTTTTGATTGGTCAATTCATAATCGTTAAGGTACGAATGTAAGAATTATTTCATAATAAGGTAATTGTATCGAGTTGTTCCCTTTTTTGAAACGCATTAATTTTCTGAGAGAATAAAAAGGATATTCGTCTACTAACAAAGAGTCAGATCATGAACACTAGAAAACGAACACAACCTATCATATAATGGAAAGACTATATTTTAAAATCAATGTTAATATTACCCTCCTATAAGTATTAACATGCGTAATTGAGGTGTTTTCTTTGTTGTTTTATGATCGAATTTCTATAATGGCCCCTCCTGTTCCGTAGCTAAGAAAGTCTTTTTATTTCTGAGATTTTCAAAGTTATAGGAGGGTATTAAAAATGAAAAAAGTCTCAGTACCATCGCTTTTGTTAATGATAATTCTTGTGGCATTTCCGCAAATTAGTGAAACGATTTACACACCGTCTTTACCTGACATTTCAAAGGCGTTGCACGTAAGTAATAATGAGGTACAGTTAACGCTTAGTGTTTATTTTGCTGGATTTGCTTTAGGTGTATTTTTTATTGGATGGTTATCAGATATAATTGGTCGTCGTCCAGCAATGTTATTTGGAATTGTAGTATATGGTGTAGGAAGTTTCTTATGCTATATTGCAAATTCTATTGAATTTTTATTGGTAGGTCGTTTTATTCAAGCGTTTGGAGCAAGTGCTGGCTCAGTTGTTACACAAACGATTCTTCGTGAAAGTGTAGATGGACATAAACGTCATGTTATGTTTGCTCAAATTTCAGCAGTTATTGCCTTTACACCAGCGATAGGCCCGCTAATCGGGGGCTTTCTTGATCAAATGTTTGGATTTAAAATAGTATTTTTGAGTTTAGTTGTTATGAGTGTCGGGATTTTGCTTTATACCTTTGTTTCTCTTCCGGAAACAAAAACGGACGCAGTAACGGATAAAATCAATGTTTTTTCTGTACTAAAACGGTTGATTACAAATCCGAAAGTAGTAACATATGGGTTATTAATTGGAGGAGCAAATGGTGTTTTATTTAGCTATTATGCAGAAGCGCCGTTTATCTTTATTGAATACTTTCAGTTATCACCTAGTATGTACGGATTTCTAGGAATTGTAGTTGCGTCTGCCTCTATTATTGGGGCGAAAGTTTCAAAACGGTTACTACCTATTTATAAACCGGGGAAAATCATATATATAGGTTGTATTGTAATGACAGGAGGAGCAGTCATTTTATCTGTTATTACTTCTGGTGGATCAAATCCAAACATACTATATATGATTGGATTTTTAGTAGCGATGTTTATATTGCTACTAGGAATTGGGATGGCGTTACCTAACTGTCTAAGCTTAGCGTTAGTAGATTTTCAAGATGTCATTGGTACAGCAGGTGCATTGTTTAGCCTAGGCTATTACATAATAGTGACGATGACGATTTGGGGAATGAGCCAGCTTCATACAGGTTCCTTAATAGTCATGCCCCTATATTTTTTAGTTATTGTAGTAATTATGGTAGTTTTCACTCGAGTATTTATTTGGAATGATAGAGCTGAAAATTCTATTTAAATATATATAAAGTAAAGAGAGTCTCATTGAAAAATGAGACTCTCTTTTTTATAAAAGTTATCATTCGTGTTAATGATTTTTAGTACTACAGTTTTATAAAATTTATTTATTAAACAAGAGATTTCTTTAGCAACTGTTTTTTTATCATCTCCAATAAATTGTGAATATAGTCGTCATGTGGGAGTGTAATTAAATGTTTGCTGTATAAAAATAGGGCGAGTAGATTGTAAATAAAATACTACATTTATATTTTTAAACAGATTTGTAGATGGAGGAGGTTTGAAATAAGGTTTTATCCCAAAAAACTGATATTTGGTTTATATTTGGTTTGTATTTGGTTTATGTTTGGTTTATGTATACTTTTCGTTTGTCTTATGTTTGGTTTCTTTAATTACAAAATCAGTTACAAAAGTTACAAAAACTATTTTTGTTGTCTAAATAGTCTTATATTACGGAGGAGAGCATGAAAAAAATGTCTTTAGGAGGGGACGAAAAAATTCGGTGAATAAAAATTGTGAATCATTAAAAATGTGTTATTAAACTTGGACATACTCATGTTATGAATCTAATAATGAAGGGAAAAAGTATGAGTAAACCGCTGGCTTTTTAATGAGAACATTATTAACCAGATATTTATGCTCATTTTAAGATGGCAGGTATGATGCAACATAAGATTTTGAGATTTGATAGGGATGATGAAACGGTATAACGTTTTAGATTACAACGTTATCAGTAATTGCTTAGTTTGTAAATGTTGATACTATCAGCTAAGTATTATGTTGTAAACGGTAAGCGACTTAGTAAAGATAATAGGGAAATATAGATTGTTTTTTGTTTGTACGATGATTATAAACTAGGTTTATCAGTACGATTTAGAATTAAATAGTTTATATAAAAGTAAGAGGATAATAAGTTTATCTATAGCGTGCCGTTGATTCAGAAAGAAATACAATTGATTTTTATTTAGGTGAAACAAGAAAGTATAAGGCCACGGAGCGTTTTTTAAGAAAGCTTTGCGGTCTTTTTATATTTTAAACTCTTGTTTTATTACTCTATACAAGTACGCGGTTGATCCTATGGTATTTCAGAACAATATCATCATTGTAATAGGTAATTGTTTATTGCTTCTAGTTGGAAAATTTATATGGGGAGTCTTAAAGATATAGTAAATATAAAGGAGATGGGTTAAATAGTGAAATACACACTTAAAGATCTTATAAATATAAATGAGTTTAAGAATATAACAGAGCAATTTTATAATTTAACTAAAGTTCCATTCTGTCTCCTTGATAATAATCAAAATGTTATATTTTCCAAAGGTGACCATTTTTTTCATAATCAGAAAATCCAATTGTCTCAAGAAATGCATATTCCCATCATTATTGAGGAGGAGCATATAGCAACCTTTGTTATAGGAACAAGTATTAATAAAGAAGTTATTGCGGATTCTTATATAACACATTTTAAATGCATTGCAAATCTAATTGAAGAGATGGCAACACAACAATTACACCTTAAAAAATTTCATGAAAAAGATTCACAAATAAAGACGATAACAAATCATGAAGAAAATTGTTTAGGCAGTGTATTACAAAATATGCCGATTATGATTAATGCTATTGATGAAAAAGGAAATATCATTATGTGGAATCGGGAATGTGAATTAGTAACTGGATATAATGCAGATGAAGTAATTAACAATCCAAAAATGATGGAATTGCTACACCCTCATAAATCTTATAGAAATCAGTTATGTAATGAGTTGTTGCATAATGGTCACGAATTTAGAGATTGGGAGGTGAATATAACATGTAAAAGTGGAGAGATAAAAACTATTATGTGGTCAAACATTTTACATAGTATTCCAAATTTAGGATGGAGTATTGGAGCAATTGGAATTGATATAACTAAGCGTAAGAGGATGGAAGAAAAACTTAAACAAACCTCGACTGAACTAGAATTAATTTTTAAAGCAATTCCTGATTTGTATTTTTTGTCAGAACTTGATGGGACCATTAAGGATTGTAAAGTTAATTCTATATCCAAATTTTATGTTCCAATTGAAGAATTTATAGGGAAGAAATTCCAAGAGATATTACCAGTTCCTATCATAAAGCAATTTGAGAAGGCTATTAATCAAATAAAAACTTCAGCCGCTCCTGTATTAATAGATTATTCTCTACAACTAGATGATGAAATTTATTATTTTGAAGCAAGACTTTTACCGCTTTTTGAGGATGAAATTATGATTATTGTACGTGATATTACAGAGCGTACAATAACGACGGAATTATTAAAGAAATCAGATACCCTTAATGCAGTAGGGCAATTGGCAGCTGGGATCGCTCATAAAGTTCGTAACCCATTAACAGTAATTAAAGGGTTCATGCAATTATTGCAACAGGAAGTAGGGAAGGATAAAGAATATTTAAGCCTAATACTTTCTGAAATCAGTAGTATAGAAAAAGTTATTCAAGAATTTTTATCTATTGCAAAACCGAATGCTGCAGTATTTGAACCCAAAAACCTTTGTACTATATTAGATAATGTAGTCGACTTAATAAGTACACAAGCAATTATGAAGAATATTCGTATTGCATTAAATATGGATGTTGAAAACTTATTGGTTGAGTGTTGCGAAATTCAATTAAAACAAGTTTTCTATAGTATTTTACAAAATTCTATTGAGGCTATACAAAATGGTCAAGAAATCATCATTAGCGTGAAAAAACATAATAGTACCGAGGTTAAGATTTGTATTTTAGATAAAGGAGTAGGTATTCCTTCAGAAAGAATTAAAAGACTAGGTGAACCTTTTTATAGTACAAAAGAAAAGGGGACGGGTGTTGGGCTCATGATGAGTTACCGAATTATTGAAAGTCATGGTGGAAAAATAAGTATAAAAAGTCAAGTTGGGAAAGGAACTACTGTTACTCTGTTTTTCCCAATTTATAATGGTGACTCAGTTGGTGATGTTAGTGCAAATAGCATGTAATCATAACTAGCAAATAAATCTCTGAAAATGAAAGATCAAGCTATTATCTTGTAGAAACATAGGTGGTCTGAAGTAATTTGATTAGGCAAAGAAAAATGGATTTAATAGGGATAATGTAACTTGAATTTGAAGACAATTCCTAGTTTCAGTAGACGTTATATTTTATGTATAGAAGTAAGAGGCTCCTTTCAAAATTCACTTAAAAAGTTAGATTGATAATTCATAATGTAACGGAAGATAAAAAAATAATTTAGGGAAAAGAAGCTTGCCCTAAATACCATTTAGGTTAAGTTGCATGTATATCTAAAAAGTGAAAAGTTTCTTTTTCTCAGCTATAGAAAAAGAAACTTTTTTACTTGAGTGATAATTTTTTATGATATTTGTGAAAGGGTTTTGTTATATTTTTGAAAGAAAAATGCAATGTATATAAACTAAGATAAGCTTACGAACATTGATTTTATATCATTCGCCATTGATGAAGGAATAGAGGAGATTTAATGTATGAAAACAAGAATTGCAATTATAGAAGATGAAGATAATATACGGGAGATATGTAAACGGTACTTAGAAAGAGAAGGGTATGAAGTATACACTGCTGTGAACGGAACAGAAGGATGGAATGTATTTCAACAATTTCAACCAGATTTAATTATTTTAGATTTGATGATGCCAGAAAAAGATGGATGGGAACTGTGTGAGGAAATTCGCCAACATTCCAATGTGCCGATTATTATGTTAACCGCGAGAGGAGAAGAAAGAGAGCGGATTTTAGGATTAACAATGGGAGCGGATGATTATGTAACAAAACCCTTTTCACCTCGTGAATTAGTATTAAGGGTACAAATTATATTAAGAAGAGGAAGTCAAGTAACACCTCAAGGAATAGAGCCCGCATCAGGAATGATAGAGTTTCTAGATTTGAAAATTGATCCAACGAAAAGACGTGTATTTGTTTGTCAATATGAAATAGAGCTAACGGTGAAAGAGTTTGAGGTGCTGTATCTCATGGCAAAACATCCTAAACAGGTGTTTTCACGGTCCCAACTTCTTGAACAAATTTGGGGATTTGAGTATGAAGGTTGCACAAATGCAGTAACTGTATTAATGAGTCGTTTACGTGAGAAATTGGAGAAGCATACAACAAAGAACCGTTGGGTTCATACGGTTTGGGGCATCGGTTATTGTTTTGAACCAGCTGGAGGAAACGATAAATGAAGTTACGATATCAACTTTTATTGATGAATTTATTAAGCACGGGTATCATGGTAATTTCTATATGGTACAGTGAAAGGCAAATGTTACTTAGACCAGAACAGACACGATTATTAATAGTAATTGTAATTGTAGCCATGATTATTTCTACGATTATTTACTGGTTAATGACACGCCCTATTATGAGATCTATTCAAAATTTAATTGCCTTAACCAAACAATTTAGTGATAGACAATTTGGAACGATGTACATAATAGGGAAAGAGCCGGAAGAGTTTAAAGAATTAGCGGAAGCTTTTCAAGAAATGGCCAAAAAACTAAACGAAAGTTTTGCTAAATTAGAAAAAGGAGAAAAAGCACGTACAGAGCTGATTGCGAATATTTCCCACGATCTACGAACTCCCATGGCTAGCATACAATTGATGATAGAAGCGTTACAAGATGGATTAATTGAAGACCCTGATATGAAACAACAATATTTAAAGACAATCCTAAATGATATACAACGATTAAGTGGATTAATTAATGACTTATTTGATCTTTCTAAGTTAGAACTTGGACAAGAAGTTTTTCATCCAAGCTTAATACATGTAGATAGCATTCTATTAAAAGTAATAGATTCACATGCTATCTTATTGCAAGATAAAGAGATTGATTTGCAATTGCACGTTTCTGAGACATTACCACGAATTTGGATTATGCCATGTAAAATAGCGCGAGTTATCAATAATTTGTTGCATAACGCGATTCGGCATTCTCCTACATGTGGAACAATCGAATTAATTGTCGAGGAAAATAAACAGAAACAGCAAGTTCAATTCACTTTGTGTGATGAAGGAGAAGGGATTTCTCCAGATGATCAATTGCGTATATTTGACCGTTTCTTTAGAACGGATCCATCAAGAAGTTCACAATCCGGAGGTTCTGGGCTTGGTTTAGCCATTGCAAAGTCGCTAGTTGAACTGCATAAAGGACAAATTGGTGTTCGGGATCGCCAAGACGGGAAACAGGGATGTGAATTTTGGTTTACTCTTCCTGTTACATCAGAGAAGAAATGAGGCGGTTGAAAGACTTTTGTAACATTTACGAAAATGAATTGAAAGATATATATAGTAAGATGACTGTATCGAAGGTGATTATATTTTAATTTCTTTATTTTAGGAGAAACAGCGGGACTGGGACAATTCTTAAGCGGAATTGCATGTATAATTATAGGGGTTTTATCTTTTATAATTAAATAGTTTATCAATAAAAGGAACACAACTTTAAAAAAGTAGTGTTCCTTTTATTTTTGTCACCTATCAGATTTACAATTTATTAAATAGCAAAGTAAAACAGGGAGCAAGCATAGAAAATTTCTTCTTCCTTTTTTTGGTGAGGATATGATTTGTAAAATTCGTTTCTGCAATTTCCTCGCCTTTCTATGTGTTAAGAAATGCTGCGACAGAACCATTTATATCATTTCTAATACCCGAAACCATTTTGGATTACCGAATACCTCACCTGTTGAAAGAATGGCAAAGTTTTTCACACCAACATCTATACCAACAGTGGAATCGGTCTTCGGTAATTCTTGTACTTCTGCTTCAGCAAGAATCGAGACAAAATATTTTCCACTTGGATTCCTTCTGACAGTAGCACTCAAAATTCGGCCTTCTACCTCACGACTTTTGACAAATTTGACAAGACCAAGTTTCGGTAACTTCAATTTATTATCTATAATCGCAATGTTTCCATTTGTATGTTTCGTTGTATAGGATTGGACTTTATTGTTTTTCGATTTAAACCGAGGAGCTTTGTTTTGTTTTTTGAAGAATCTTGCATACGATTCAGCGAGGTTGTGAAGAGAAGATTGAAGAGCGATACTGTCCACTTCTTTTAGCCATACAAATTCTTTTTTGAGAGTAGGTAATTGCGAAGAACAAGTGCCATAGGATAACCCTTTTCCTGTTTCTTTATATCTATCATTCCACTTTTCCAAAAAGTAGTTAAATACAAAACGTGAACAACCAATTGTTTTCGTAATAGCTATTTTTTGTTCTACACTAGGATAGATCCGAAACTGATACGCTCTATGGGTAAGCACCGTTTTTCACCTCACTTCCTTTTTTTATTTGTTTACAATCTTTTTCATGATATAGCAAAAAAATACTGATCGCGTATCATTTCTTCTTTTTTATCGAAAGTCCTCTGTCCCTTTCAAAAAAATATACAAATGAAAGAACTTTTACAATGAAACAATTTCGTAGATGTAAAAATGCCTCGGAGCTGCAACATTTTCTTTCTATAGGAACGAACTGATTACGATACCGGTACCTTATACTGATTCTTCACCAAGAAGAACCTTTAGGCTTTTGCCTAACCGCCATTCAGCTCCCACCTACTCATTGGACCATGTCCTACCCATTCCTTGAGGTGGGAGTTTTCTGTCGGGAAATGATAAAGAAAAAAGATTTGTGAAAGACTTTTGTAACATTTGCGAAAGAGAAATGAAAGACTTGTGAGATATTATGAAATCAATCTTACTAGTAGATGTTCAAACACGTATAGGAAATATGGAGGAAAACTAAGATGAAAAAATTAAAGCCAATACTTGGTGCAGTAAGTAGTTTAACTATGGCATTGACGATAACAGCCCCTGTTTTAGCTGAAACAAAGCCTGAACAAGACGGAAAAGTGGAAACCTTTAAAGAAGATACAAATTTAAAGGAAGGACAGAATATAATCTATGGTGATTCTGGAAAAAAGGGAGTCATGATTATGGAAGAGCCTCAGGAAAATAATGATTGGGACGAAGATGGTATTCCTAATGATGTGGAAGAAAAAGGATTTAAAATTGTATTTAATGAAAAGACAGGGAAAAATGAAGCCCAGTTATATGACCTAGTGCAAGACTTTGGGAAAAAGAGATTTATAACAAATCCTAAGAGTGCAAACTCAGATGGAGACCCTTTTACAGATAGCTATGAAGTGGAGCATTATGATAGTGATTCTGATATAGATTTTAACCCCATGATCGCGAATGTACCAAATCTGCAAATTGCTGTAAAACGTATCGATATTACTCCTGTTGCTAGTATTACAGATTCAAATGGTGAGTCCCGTACTAATACTTGGGAAAAAAGCTTATCTGTACAACATTCTTTTAATGTTGGTTTAGCTGGTGAAGGTGGTGCTGAAGGATCAGCAGCGGGTCCTGTACCATCGGGTAAGGGATCGATAAACGTGGGGTATGGTTATTCCAATACAAAAACAGAAACAGAAAGCATCTCTAATAGCTTTGACTGGTCGACAGCAACCACTGTTGATTCATCTAAAGCAGCAAATGTGAGACTTCATCTAGAATATAAAAATACGGGTACTGCATCTGCTGGAGATGTTTCACCGCACTTTAACATTCGATTAGGAAATAAAATTATTAATACTGTAAAGGCAACACAAGATCGTTATAAAGCCAACTTGTTAACTACAGCAAAAGGTGGAAACAATAAAACTGAAATTCTAATGGATAGTATAGAAGGTCAAGCGGATGTGAAAATTTCCCTAACACTGGATGAATTAAAAGCAGTAGAACAAGGGGCACCCCTTTCTATTGAAGTCTTGCCTACTAGTACGATGAATGTGTATACAATGAAAGATGGACAATTTGTAAATTTAGGAGATTGGTCGCATTTTGCATCAAATGTAAATGCTTCTACTACATTAGTAGAAACAAACTACGGTTCTATACCAAAATATAGAGTCTATACACCAAGAACGGGCAAGGAAAGGCCTGCTAACATTAATCATAATCTTTCACTAGACGAATTCTTTGCACATACTGGGATAGCTGATAAAGGTTGGGTAGCGAATTATGTAGTAAATGGTCGCCTAAACGAAGACCGAGTTCGTTATGGTCCGAGTCGGACTCTTTTAGAACGAGGTAAGAACCTTGGTTTCTTTGATAATCGTGCACTACAACCAACGCTATCATATAGCAGTTATGATTATAGCAAGAAAAAGATTTACGCATCGGTTATACCAGGGATATTTAATTTGGGTGAAGAAATATTTGTTACGGTTCGTAATAAAAAAGGTGAGAGCCAAAAGGTAACATTAGTTCGAAATCAGAATTCAAATGTGTATGAATCTAAAGAAAATGAACCTGTAGACATAGCAGTAAACCGTGCATCTCTTGGGGAATATCAGGCAAAGTTTGAACTCATTGATGCAAAAGACAATAAAACAGAAGTCTTCACGCCTCTTGTTTCAAATAAAAGCTATCTAGAAGCTATCGATAAATTAGTAGTAGATAATTCGGGAGAACCTATAGTAGAAGGAAAACAGTATTATTTGAAATCAGCTACTAACTTCGCTAACGGTGTAAACGAATCTTGGAGCGCTGGTACTTTAAGCCAATCAATTAATGGGAGATATGTACATTTTTCACTTAAGGGGAATAATTGGGATGGATTGAGACTCGGTCCTATCCAACAAGCAATACATGGACCAGACATTCAAGCAACACCAGTATTGATTGAAAGAAAAGGGAAATCTAAACCTGAAGAACCATTCAAAAAAGATGAAGAAGTATTTCTTAAGTTCACGAATAGTAGTCATAGTAATTATCAGTATTTAAACATTGGAAATGGTTATGACTATAGTTGGTTAGATACTGAACACAATAAATCTGCTATTAAATTAGACAAGCTTACTAATCAGAAGAACTTCTATATAAAATCTGATTCTAATTATATAACATCTAGAGAAAATCAGTGGACTAGTTCTGTTGCAGATAACGGTATTGCCCCGCTTGTGGGTGCTGGTGAGCGTGTTTTAAGATCTGAGCATACAACTTCACCGGGTAATTATCACCAATGGGAATTAGAAAGTATTAAGTAAAGAATGATGCTATATATGTACCCCCTATCCATATGGATGGGGGTATATATATGGGGTTATAAAGATATCAAATCTTTCTGTTGGAGATGTCAATCTTTTCGTTTCGGGTTATTTGAATTTATTAGCCTGATGGATATGTAGCGAAACCTAGGACGGTAATACTTAAAATAATATAAGTAGTATTACAATCTAAAATGAATGCATAAAAAAAGACACTCATAAGAGTGTCTTTTTTTAGCAACTGAATCCACCGCAACTACCACCATATCCCATAATAATTCCTCCTTTACGTAAAAGGGGGAATTAATCGTTTATATTTAGGTCATAGATGTTAAACTCAATAAAATCAAAGGTAGGAACATATTTGATATGTACAAAATGTTCCTACCTTTTTATTATGGGGTCTCGTCACATCGCCATCAACTTAAGAAAACAAGTTACACCCAAAAACAAATCCACCTCAAAATGAAAAAATGAGCTTTTTATTACAAGTTAGGACAAAATCTCATTCTGGGGGTACTATAAACTTCTAGCTTGATGGCAATGGGGTTGTATTGGGAAGATGAATATTTTGGTTTATATAGTCTGGATGATAGCTATGACTTAGCTAAAGATGGTGTTCATTTTGATTTAAGCGAAGTTATAAATACATATATTGAAACGTTAGGCGTTTACAGTAAGTATTTTAGGGGATTTGAAAAGCTGTATTTTAAAGTAATGAAAAATGAGTGGGTTAGATAAAAAGAATTGAAGAAAAATTATTTACTAAACAGCAAGGTTACTTAAAGCATGATGGAAATATATAATCAAGGGTGTATTCATAAACCGTTGTTTATATGAGTTTTCTTTATATGACAATGTAAGATAATTAAAATGTAGTTTTCAATAATCGCATAGTCAGAAGAGACAAGATAACATATAATGAGAAAGGATTTTAAAAAAGGTGAGGTGGAACTGTTTTATGAGTAATCCGAGTATAGGAGAGTCGGATATAGAATCGACATCAGAGGCAGTCATACAACTGAATATTCGAAGCGGATTACCCTATAGAAATAGTTACCGCTTCATGTGAATTTTGGAAAGATGACTTCCTCTATAAGTGAGGAGGTTTGTACAATGGTACAAAAAATTTGGAATCAAATTAAAGGATCAAAAAAAGAAGCTACGAAAATCCAAGGCTTTGATATTGACTTAAACCAAGAAAGCTTAACACGTATTGACCGACTTGTAGATCGTTACGAGTCAGAAATTCTTCGTCAACTTGATAGTGCATATATCCAACGAACAAAGTGGGCAGATCGACTAGCTGATAAAATTGCCCAATTTGGAGGTAGCTGGCGATTCATCACCTGGTTTGCATTGTTTCTTGGTGTCTGGATTATTTGGAATAGCCTGTCTATCACAAAAGGAGCACATTTTGATGCTCCGCCATTCATTTTATTGAACTTATGTTTATCTTTTATAGCAGCGTTTCAGGCTCCTGTTATTATGATGAGTCAGAACCGTCAAGCGGCGCGTGACAAGCACGAATCTGTCATTGATTTTGCGATTAATTATAAAGCAGAGCAAGAGATTGATGATATGCAAAGTCATCTTCACCGTATAGAAGGTGACTTAAAGGAAATTAAGGATTTATTGAAACAATTAAAGATCGACTAAATATAGTATCTTTAAAAATCAAAAAGCTAATCGTCTATCTAAAAAATATAAATAGACGATTAGCTTTTTTTATATTATTTGTTTGTATAAATTTTAAAAATAAACTCTTGATAACGAATGGTATCCATCAAGCTAAGATTTTGAAATATCTCCAAAACGAAAATTTTATATCCCTACGGTTATTTATGAGAATTCAATTCATTTTTTTTCGTTTTGGGGAAGAATGGATTTCTTAACTTGATGGGCATGTGGGGTCCCGACACATTGCCATCAAGCTAAGACTTTAAAGTACCCTCTAATATGAAATAATTCCTTATGATAATATTGAATGTAAACTTTTAAATATTAGTTTATATTCAAATCCCTGAAAACATTGACCCCTCACCAAATCCCCTAATATCCTCAAAATACATAACAAAAGTATGCATTCAAAACACAACAAATAAATAGGTTAGAGCATCGTGGACAAAAAAAGAAAAAGCTAGATCCCTGCTAGCTTTTTTACATAATTCCCGTTATTGGAAGTGAAAAATAAGCTTTCATTTAGGAAAAAGTAAGCCATACATTGAAATGTATATACTAGGAGAATTTCTATGTTTTATTTTGCTTATTTTTTTGCATATCGTAAACTTGGTTCAGAAATAATCATGTATTCTAAACTAGATATAAAAAGGAGGTTAACCATGGATCCTTTACTTATGGCTATTATAGGATTACCGCTAACAATTGTTATCTTAGTGATAATTGGCTTCTATAAATTATTTATTAAAAAGAAAAATATAACTTCTTTCTATACTCCATTCGATAATATTACCGGTCAAACAATTTCAGAATTTCACGAGGAACAGAAGGTTTTAGTAGCTGAAGATGAAGACGGGGATGGGAAAAAGAAAAAATAACAAAAAAACAATAGTCTTCCAGATCTTGTTTTTCAACATTCTAGTAAAAGAGCTAGTAATTTCACTCTTTTGTTTTAACGGTTTTACATTACTTTATGTTTTTATAATGAATGAGCAGGTCCTTTGAGAAATAATTAAAGAAAAACAACGTGCAGGGATAAAGTGAATGAAACGAAAAGGAGTTTACAGGGGAGAGATAGTTAAGGTTTTGTTGAATAAAAATGCGTTACAATAGTTTATTATTTAATAGAGGGTTTTGGAAAAAAACCTTTATTTTTCAATAATATTGAATTTATGTTTTTAGTTACTAATATAGTAATGGATTGTATTCGATTTGTATATAATAATCTACCAGAAAAAGTAATTGTATTTTTCAGATAAATGAATTATTATAAAATAAGCAATTTTACAATTTTATAATTGTAAAAAGGGAGGAAAATGAAGAGGCTTTTACGACTTAATAAAAAGTAAAGAACAACTTTTAAGTGCGCTAAAAATGATACTCGTCTCATCATTTTCAGACCAAAGAGGAATTAGGGTACAGCATCTTGCTTTAAAATGCGGCTATGAATCATCTAAGAGGGGGAAGTGAAGTGGCAAACAAAGAATTGAAACGAGGTTTAGAAGCACGTCATATTCAAATGATTGCTTTAGGCGGAACGATTGGTGTTGGTTTGTTTATGGGGTCAGCCAGCACGATTAAATGGACAGGTCCGTCAGTAATGCTTGCATATGCAATCGCTGGTATTTTTATCTTCTTCATTATGCGTGCCATGGGAGAAATGTTGTATATGGAGCCAAGTACAGGTTCATTTGCGACGTTCGGTCATAAGTATATACACCCGTTAGCAGGTTATATGACAGCGTGGAGTAACTGGTTCCAGTGGGTTATCGTTGGGATGTCAGAGATTATCGCGGTTGGAGCGTATATGCAATATTGGTTCCCAGATTTACCAGCTTGGATACCAGGTGTTATCGCAATGGTTATTCTTGGTGCAGCTAATTTAATTTCTGTTAAGTCATTTGGTGAATTTGAATTTTGGTTTGCGATGATTAAAATCGTTACGATTTTATTAATGATTATTGCGGGGTTCGGTCTTATTTTCTTCGGAATTGGTAACGGTGGAGAAGCAATCGGCATATCTAATCTTTGGGCAAACGGCGGTTTCTTTACAGGTGGTTTTTCAGGATTCTTCTTTGCACTATCACTTGTAGTTGGGGCATATCAAGGTGTGGAATTAATCGGGATTACTGCTGGTGAAGCGAAAGATCCGAAGAAGACACTTACAAGAGCAATTCAAAGCACAATTTGGCGTATATTAATTTTCTATATTGGTGCTATTTTCGTGATTGTAACGGTGTATCCTTGGGATCAATTAAGTTCAATTGGTAGTCCATTCGTCGCAACTTTTGCGAAGGTTGGTATTACGGCAGCAGCTGGACTTATTAACTTCGTTGTTATTACAGCGGCAATGTCTGGTTGTAATAGTGGTATTTATAGTGCTGGACGTATGCTTTATACGTTAGGTGTAAATGGACAAGCACCGAAATACTTTACGAAGATTTCTAGTAACGGTGTTCCTTTGTTCGGTACAGTTGGTGTAATTATCGGTTTAGCGGTTGGTGTTGTTTTAAGTTATATTGCACCAAAAAACTTATTCGTATATGTATATAGTGCGAGTGTCCTTCCTGGTATGGTACCATGGTTTGTTATTTTAATTAGTCAAATTCGTTTTAGAAAAGAAAAGGGAGCAGCGATGAAAGATCATCCATTCAAAATGCCATTTGCTCCTGTTACAAACTATTTAACGATTGCCTTTTTAATTATGGTGTTAATCGGTATGTGGTTTAACGATGATACTCGTATTTCACTAATTGTAGGTATTGTTTTCTTGGCTATTGTAACAATTAGTTTCTATGCTTTCGGAATAGGGAAGCGTGTACCGTTAGACGTTCAAAATGATCAAGAGATTTCAAGTAAATAGAGAGAATGAAAAAGATGCTGTCCAAAAAAAATTTGGGACAGCATCTTTTTATTATAAGAATATTAGAGTTGTCAGTTTTTGTCGGTAAATCGATATATACTGAAAATCGCCGATATAATTTTAATTACTGTCGTACTGTTTAAAAATGTGTTACATAATTAAAATTCCTCTAATACAATCTTCCCAATTGTACGTCCACTCTCAAGCAATGCATGTGCCTTTTTAAGGTTTTCTGCATTGATCGGTGTTAGCGTATCGTTTAAAGTTGTTTGAAGAATACCTTCATCTAATAGCTCGCTTACTTTATTTAAAAGTTCGTGCTGTGTAATCATATCACCAGTTTCATACATCGCTTTTGTAAACATAAACTCCCAAACGAATGTAGCACTTTTACTTTTTAAAATCCCCATCTCAAGAGGGTATTCATTTTCTACGATAGAGCAAATTTTTCCTTGTGGTTTAATGATATCACCCATCGCGTGCCAATGTTGATCTGTATTATTTAAGCAGAAGATATAATCTACATCTTTTAGCCCAAATTCTAATATTTGATCTTTTAAAGGTTGGTGATGGTTAACTATATAATCGGCACCGAATTTTTCAACCCAGTGAATGGTTTCACTGCGAGATGCGGTTGCGATTACATTCAGTCCAGCCCATTTTGCGAGTTGAATAGCAATTGAGCCAACACCACCAGCTCCCCCGATAATTAAAATATTTTTAAATGAATTCTCATCTTTCTTATTATAATCAATCCCTAAACGTTCAAACAAACCTTCCCACGCTGTAATAGCTGTTAAAGGAAGTGCTGCAGATTCAGCGTCAGTTAAAGTTTTTGGTTTTTTACCAACAATTCTTTCATCAACTAAATGGTATTCACTATATGTACCTTGTCTCGTAATGCTTCCAGCGTAAAATACTTCATCGCCTTCTTTAAATAATGTACAACCTTCGCCAGTTTGTACGACAATACCACTAGCATCCCAGCCGAGTATTTTCGGTGCGTCTTCTTTTTTATCTTTCGGTGAGCGAACTTTTGTATCAACTGGGTTAACGGAAATCGCGTTAACTTTAACGAGTATATCTCTTCCTGTAGCAACAGGTTTTTCAACTTCAACATCAATCAAACTGTTTTCTTCTTCAATAGGTAAGTATTCATGTAAACCAATTGCTTTCATTTCTATTCCCTCCATTAAAGTAAGAGTCTATTCTTTTTTATTATAGTGGGTAATGTGTCGTTATGTAAAAAAGTAGACTCCTTTTTATGCTGTCGTTTGTTTAGTTTTAAAATTCTGATAAATAATGCGCAATCGGTATAGAAAACAATGCGAGGTGAATGACTAGTGACAGCAAAACTAAGCAAAAGCGATTCTTTCATCGTAATGGCAATTATCATTATGTATTCGTTAATTGGTCACGTATTAAATTTAGATGTTTTAAAAGTTATGGCTATTCAACAAAATGGATTTAGCATTAGTTTTGTAGGAATTGCTATATGTTATATCACGGCTGTTTTATTGTTTTTTGTTATTCGGAAATTAAAAACTGATAAGTAATGCTGTAATGAAGAATTTGTGAACAACCTGAAAAAATAGTTGAAACAATGAAAGAAGAGAAGGAGTTTATTCCTAACAGGCGGAATGCTTTACTGTATTACTTTATCCCAAACTAAATGTAAAGGTGGATACATAATGACAGTAAAGAAGCTTTATTTCGTCCCAGCAGGTCGTTGTATGTTGGATCATTCGTCTGTTAACAGTACTTTAACTCCAGGGAAACTATTAGACTTGCCGGTTTGGTGTTATCTTTTGGAGACGGAAGAAGGGCCTATTTTAGTAGATACAGGTATGCCAGAAAGTGCGGTTAATAATGAAGGTCTTTTTAACGGTACATTTGTTGAAGGGCAGATTTTACCGAAAATGACTGAAGAAGATAGAATCGTGAATATTTTAAAACGTGCAGGGTATGTGCCAGAAGATCTTCTGTATATTATTAGTTCCCACTTGCATTTTGATCATGCGGGAGGAAATGGCGCTTTTACGAATACACCTATTATTGTACAGCGTGCTGAATATGAGGCGGCGCAGCATAGAGAAGAATATTTGAAAGAATGTATATTACCGAATTTAAACTACAAAATTATTGAAGGGGATTATGAAGTAGTACCAGGTGTTCAATTATTGTATACACCGGGACATTCGCCAGGGCATCAGTCACTATTAATTGAGACGGAAAAATCAGGTCCAGTATTACTAACGATTGATGCATCATATACGAAAGAAAACTTTGAAGATGAAGTACCGTTTGCTGGATTTGATCCGGAATTAGCTTTATCTTCAATAAAACGTTTAAAAGATGTTGTTGTGAAAGAGAACCCAATTATTTTCTTTGGGCATGATATAGAGCAGGAAAAGGACTGTAAAGTGTTCCCAGAGTATTTGTGATAATGCATAAAAAAGTCATGAGCTCGTTAGCTCATGACTTTTTTATATGCACTATTAAATGATTTTCTTGAATAAGCTATATACTTTTTTTGAATTGCCTTCATTTAATTGATAATAAGTAAGGTTTAAATCATCAGGAGTGTTTTGATGAGCAATCATCACTTCACTACTGTTGTTATCTACTATCCAAATTAAATATTGTTTATAAGTTCCATCTTGGAAAGTAATCCACATGTTACAATCTACTAAATCAGAGCCTTCTTCATCTAGCGTTAAATCGCCTTTTTTTGCTGTGTCCATACCTTTAATAAATGTTTTCAACTCATCTGTCTTTGTAAGAAAGATAGATTTTTTTGTTTTAATTGACTCTACGTGTATATCTTTTATTTCCTGTTTTCCTAAAAAAACAGGGGGCTCATTAGGATCTCTTTGGGTTGAAATAATAGTAGCTTTCTTCTTTGGTTTACTTGCTGTATAGAAATCTTGAATAGATTTTCCAGAGTTGAAAAACCATACGATTCCAAAAATAATCAATGCACTACCTAGCAGTAAAATGATTTTCTTAATAGGATATTCTCCTCTCTATTACTTCGTGTGAAGAGTTTTTCTATTAATATATGATAGGTAAGCGTAAAGTATTATAGTTGAACGTGGTTATGCTTCACAGTTTTTATAGGGCGATCAACGAGTAAATTGTAAGTGAGCCCTATTAATACGAAAATTCCACCGACAACTTTGCCCATTGAGAGTTCGTGTGACAAGAAGAAATCAATAATAGTCCCAGTAAACAGTTGTCCGATAAAGATGAGTAACGTTAAATAAAATGCTGATATTTTAGGAGTAATATAGTTTGATAATGAAATGACGATAACACCTACTAATCCACCTAAGTATACAACGATAGGAATCGACTGCAACGTATGACTAGAAATATACAATGAATCTGAACTGAAAATTAAAAATAACATAGAGAAAAATAATCCAGTAATATAATTGAAAAATGTACCTTCCCAATTTCCAATTTTCTTTGCTAAATTCGCGTTAATAATTCTAGCAACAACGATAGAAACACCAGCTAAAATAGCGATACAAATATATAACATTTTCTTACCCCCATTAATAAATTGTCATGATTATAATTCCAGAAGAGATAAATAATAATCCAATTAGTTTTTTCTTTTCAAACTTCGAGACTTTCATTCCTAATAAACCGAAATGATCAATAACTATTGAAGCAATGGATTGACCGAGTAAACTTAATGCGATGGTAATAGAGGCACCAAGGACGGAGAAACTTATGTTGTTAAAAAGAACAGTGAATACTCCAATCGCTCCAGCGCTATATAAAAAAAGTGGAATGCCTTTATCAAAATGGATTTTATTTTTGTTAATGATTAAAACAAAAATAACTGCTATTAAACCGACAAGGTGAATGACAACACTCGCTGTATAATTACCGATTATTTCAGATAAAATCCCGTTCAATGGGAGCATAATGGCAATGAGCACACCAATAAAGACAGAAAGAAAGTTATACAATGTAATATCCCCTTTAAATTTCGTATTTGTAATGACTGTATCACGCTGAAATTGTGTATTACTATGACATATGTCATAGTGGAAGAAGAAAATTTTGATTACAATAGGGAGTAGTTGTAAAGGCGGGGGAATATGAAGAAAGTATGTAATTCTAATAAATTAGCAGAGTATATGAAGCGAAATAATATTGATTCATTTTTTAGTAGTGATATGAAGCCGTATATGGAACTTATATTTTTTAAAAAGAATGAGTTCATTTGCAGGGAAAATGAGGAGATAGACTATTTATATTTTTTTGTTGAAGGAAAAGCAAAAGCATTTAACACATTAAGTAACGGGAAATCTGTATTACTATGTTTTTATGATAGTTTGCAGTTACTAGGAGATGTTGAGTTAATTCACTCTCAAAGAATTACTTCAAACGTACAAGTAATGGCAGATTCTTATTGTGTTGGCCTACCTTTAGGAAAAGTGAGAAACCAATTATTTCATGATGCGAAATTTTTAAGATGTATTTGTGGATCATTAGCTCACAAATTAAATAGACTTTCAAAAAATAGTACAATTAATTTACTATATCCACTTGAAAATCGACTTGCGAGTTACATGTTAGCAGCAGGGGAAAGAGCGGTTCAGCACGGAAACAGAATTGTATTTAGTGGGAATTTAACGGAAACAGCTGAATTGTTAGGAACGAGTTATCGGCATTTATTACGCACATTGAATACGTTTTGTGATAAAGAGATTATAAAGAAAAATAATGGTTGCTTTGAAGTGATGAATGTAGATGTTTTGAGGGAATTGGCGGCGGATGTTTATAAATAAGCAGAGGGATAAATAATATATTAAAGTGGGGATTTAGATGAAAATAGCTATAATTTCAGATGTTCATGGAAATAGTCACGCTTTAAAAGCGGTATTAAAAGATATTGCACGTCGCAAGGTCGAAATGATAATAAATTTAGGTGATAGTGTGTATGGGCCGTTAGATCCGTTAGGGACAATTGAAATATTAATGAGTAGCGAGATGATACATATTAAGGGCAATTGTGATCGCATGCTTTGGGAACCTATACAAGAGCAATCTACTACACTAACTTTTGTTCAAAATCAATTAACAAATAATCATATAGATTGGTTAAAACAACATCCTTCACAATTTATTGTAGACGATATTTTATTTTGTCATGGTACACCGATTTCAGATGAGGTGTATTTATTAGAAGAGATAGGTGAAAATGGTGCGGTATTAAAGAATGAAAAAATTATAATGGATCAACTCCAAAATATTGAACAAAAAATAATAATATGTGGCCATACGCATATTCCTAGAGTTGTTTATTTAACAAATGGAAAGGTCATTATAAATCCGGGGAGTGTAGGACTTCCGGCATACAAAGATGAGCTACCGGTTGTGCATAAAATGGAATCGGGAACACCGCATGCAAAATATGTAGTGATAGAAAAAATGTTGGGAGAATGGATAATTGAACAAATTTCAGTACCTTATAATTGGGAAGGAGCTGCTCGAGTAGCTGTTCAACAGGAAAGGCATGATTGGGCTAGAGCTTTAAGGACTGGGAAGGTAGAATGAAGGGGGAGTTTACTTTATAGTGAGCTGCTCTTTTTATTTTTGGATAAATATTGAATTATATAAAAATAAAATGTTATGATTACGGAAACACATGAATATATGAACATGTATTCATGTGTTTGTGAGAAGGAGGGATTGGAGTGAAAGATATAATTATCGTTGGAGCTGGTCAAGCTGGATTAGCAATGGGATACTATTTGAGGCAGGAAGGATATAATTTTTTATTAATTGAGGTGGGAAACCGGATTGGTGACTCATGGAAAGAACGCTATGAATCACTACAACTTTTTACACCAAGGATATATAGTAGCTTGCCAGGTATGGTATTAATAGGAGAGGAAAACGGGTTTCCATATAAAGATGAGATTGCAAATTATTTAGAAGAATATGCAAGGCATTTTCAATTACCCGTACAATTGCAAACTGAAGTTTTAAAAATAAGGACAGAGAAAGAAATATTTGAATTACACACTCCTACAGAAATTTTACAATCGAAAAAAGTTATTATCGCATCAGGTGGTTTTCAACAACCATTCATCCCCTCATTTTCACAACATCTTTCATCACAAATTTTTCAAATACATTCATCACAATACAAGTCACCATCGCAAGTTCCAAAGGGAAAGGCACTTGTAGTAGGTGGTGGGAATTCAGGAATGCAAATAGCAGTAGAACTTGCAAAAACTCATGAAGTTACAATGGCTATCAGTCATCCTTTAACGTTTTTACCGTTACAACTATTAGGAAAAAGTATTTTTTATTGGCTAGAAAAAACGGGTTTATTGTATGCCGAAATAAATACAAAGAGGGGAAGGTGGTTTCAGGGGAAAAAGGACCCCATTTTTGGTTTTGAAGGTAAGGAACTTATTCGTAATGGAGCAATAAAAATACAAGAAAAAGTGGTAAGTGCATCAGGAAATAATATTACGTTTCAAAATGGTGACACGTATAGTGCACAAAGTATTATATGGTCAACTGGTTTTGCTCAAGATTATAAATGGATTGAAATAGAAAATGCAGTGAATGAGAATGGATTTCCTAATCATGTAAAGGGAATAAGTCCAGTAAGAGGATTGTATTATATCGGTTTACCGTGGCAATCTCAAAGGGGGTCTGCGCTTATTTGTGGCGTAGGAAAGGATGCGGCGTATTTGCTTTCTGAAATCAAAAAAATAGATCAGTAGCAGCAACTACTGATCATCCATATGTACATGAATTAGGAGAGGTCAATCATTTATTAGCCTTATTATAATAGATTTTTACGGAATAAAAAACTGAAAATTCATATTTTCATGTTGAGAAAGTTTTTTGTATCGAAATATAAAAAAATGGAGATTTTCATTGAAAGAAAATATGATATTTATATTTTAGTAAATTATGATATAGTCTATACAAGGGTTATTTCCTAAAATTTGATTTTTTACATAGTAATTATATTTCGGAATAGAAAGGGGAAGTGATTGTGAAGTTTGATGATCAACGCCTATTAGGAGTACGATTGGGTTCTGTACTCGTAACAGAAGAAAATCAATATTTAATAATTAAGAAAAAAGATCATTATGCACTATTGAATATACATAATTTAGAATGTACACATGTCGAAGTGCAGTTAGAACATATTGAAGAACTGTTGCATGAAGATTTCCAAGAAAGTATAACGGAAATTATCGCGCCGGAACATATAAAAATTGTTGCGAAAAATGTTATATAAAGAAAGAGGCTGGGGATCAGCTTCTTTCTTTATATATGTCTAATTCATTATAAAGATAGCATTTTTAAAACTTCACCAATGACGCCCTCCATTTGATGAACACCTAAGTCTGTATTTGTCATAATAACAGCCCCATTACCTCTATAAGGATAACAAACCATCATACATTGGAATCCAACGCCCCAGCCAAGTGAATAAATTTGTAAGTCTTCATTAGAATCATCTAGAAAAACACCTAACCCAGTCCATTTTGAGCAGCCTTGAGGAGAAATCATGTCCTGTACTGTTTTTTGAGAAAGTTTTAGTTTTCCATTTTCTTGCAAGGAATGAATGAGTTCGATTACTAAAGTTGATAAATCGGATGGTGTTGTCCAAATTCCTGAAGCAGCTGCGAATGGATAAAATGGATACTTTTCATTTGTTACAGTTCCATCCTTATTATGTCCGCAAGCGAAAGCGTTGGTTTTATCTATGTCCTCGGGAGAGAAGAGTGTACTATTTTTCATTTGTAGTGGCTGGAAGATAAATTCTTCTAGTAACTGACTAAATGATTTTCCTGTAATATCTTCTAGTAGTTGTTCGATTATACAAAAGTTTGCGTCTGAGTAGTGAAATTCACTTTCTGGTTTATAAGTTGCTTCAATAGGTACTGGGCAATATAATGTATCACCGGCAAGGAGTTCGGACATTTTAGGTAGTCCTTTTGCGAGTGTATAATGTTCAAAACTATTAGGAGGATCAGTAATTCCAGATTGATGACTTAATAAATTTCGTAAAGTGATTTTTTTCTTTGAAGTAAATAGATTGGTAGGGATATTCCAAGATGTGAGTCTATCATTTACGTCTTCATCTAAATGTACGATTTCTTGATCTGACAATGTTAGTACGAGCATTGCGATGATGAATTTGCTAATAGAACAAGAATTGAGGATGGAATTTGTAGTAATATTTCTAGTTGTTCCAGATTCAAGTGTTCCGAAGGCTGTCGCTTCGTCTAGTTTGCCATCACGTATAACAGCAAGGCTTAAACCGGCAACAGAATATTGTTTCATTTGCTCGTATATATTTCTACTTAATAAGTTCATAGTATCTCCCTTCTAATAAAACGGAATATTAACTTTATTATACACTAGTAAATAAAGAGAAGTGTTGTGAATGGAATAAAAAGGTGAGTTTTAATAGAAGGAGAGAATAATAGAAAAGATAGAAGTATCCACATATAAAATGGGAGGAGATCGAATATGAATATTTCGGAGTTCCAGCAATATGTATTAGGTTTTAGTAAAGAAAAAGGGTTTCAAGATACAACAATCGAAGAGCGTACGATGTATGCAATGGCGGAATTAGGTGAATTAACAGAAGTTATATTAAAGCGTGATAAAATACAAGATCCGAAAAGAGAAATCGGTTTAGAAATGTTTGATGTAATTTGGAATGTATGTGATTTAGCTAATAAATTAGAAATTGATTTAGAGAAGGCGTTTGAAGAAAAAATGATGATTAATAAAGAGCGTGAATGGTAAGTGGAATTTTAATGTTTAAAGATGGGGGATACGAATGAAAAAGAAATTTATTATAGGAGGGGCTCTTACCTTAATAAGTGTAATAGGTGTTGTCGCTTACTTAGTTTTTCAAGGTATATTCATTCCGAATCAATTAAGTGCGGATAAGTATGAGGTAAAAGGTGTAGATGTCGCATCTTATCAAGGAGAGATAGATTGGAGAGAGTTAGAAAAACAGAATATGAAGTTTGCGTTTATAAAGGCTACTGAAGGGAGCTCATTTGTGGATGAGTACTTTTCGGAAAATTGGACTAATGCGGATAAGACAAATATACGTATAGGAGCGTATCATTTTTTTAGTTTTGATAGTAAGGGTGAAATGCAAGCAGAGCAATACATAAGAACTGTTCCAAAACATGAACGAGCATTGCCACCAGTTATAGATGTTGAGTTTTACGGTGATAAAAAAGGCAACCCTCCTAAGCGTGAAGATGTTACGAAAGAGTTGACGGTAATGATAAAAATGTTAGAAAAATATTATGATAAGAACGTGATATTGTATGCAACTCAAGAGGCGTATGATTTGTACATAAAAGATGCGTATCCTGAATGTGATATATGGATTCGTAGTGTTCTTACAAAGCCGAGTTTATCTGATGAGAGAAAATGGACGTTTTGGCAATACACGAACCGTGGAAGATTAAGAGGGTATAATGGGAAAGAAAAATACATTGACCTGAATGTATTTTACGGGAATGAGGAAGAGTTTGAACGATACGGGAAATCATATTGAAGGGGATGGAGAGAATGAAGAAGAACACGTTATTAAAAGTAGGACTATGTGTCAGTTTACTAGGAGCAAGTCAATTTGCTACTGCAATATCCCCAGTACAAGCAGAATAAAAGGTGAAACAGAAAGTAATAAAAAATGAGGCAGGAACAATTTCAATTTCTCAGCTAAACAAACATGTATGGGTTCATACTGAGTTAGGTTATTTTAACAGAGTTGCAGTTCCTTCACATGGTTTAGTCTTACATACTTCTAAGGGTTTAGTGCTTGTAGACTCTTCTTGGGATGATAAGTTAACGAAAGAATTAATAGGGATGGTAGAAGAGAAGTTTCAAAAGCGAGTAACTGATGTCATTATTACACATGCACATGCAGATCGAATTGGCGGAATTAAAGCACATAGTACGGCTTTAACTGCTGAACTAGCAAAGAAAAGTGGGTATGAAGAGCCGCTTGGAGACTTACAAACGATTACGAATATGAAGTTTGGAAATATAAAAGTAGAAACAATTTATCCAGGGAAAGGGCATACAGAAGATAATATTGTCGTATGGCTGCCATAATATAATATTTTAGCTGGAGGTTGTTTAGTAAAATCAGCTGATTCGAAAGATTTAGGAAATGTTGCTGATGCGTATGTAAATGAGTGGTCTACATCAATTGAAAATGTGTTGAAACGATATGAAAATATGAAATTAGTAGTACCTGATCACGGTGATGTAGGTGACAAAGGATTGCTTTTACATACACTGGATTTATTAATGCTAGGAAAGGATTAACACATTTGTATTCCTTAAAAGAATTTCGATATATTATGCAAGTAAATGCTCATGTGCAGGCATTAATTTAAGTTTACAGCAAAAATATTATGTTAACAATGAAAAGTGTCACAAATTTTTATATATTATTGTGATTGATATCACATCCCTTTTTCTCAATGAATATTATGCTTAGTTTGTAATGAGTGATTGGGAAAGGGGGGGATGAAATGTTTTGCTATCAATGTGAACAAACGCCAACAGGCGGATGTAAAGTAATGGGTGTTTGCGGTAAGAATGAAACAATTGCAAGTTTACAAGATACGATTGTATTTGGGTTAAAAGGAATTGCTGCTTATCGTACCCATGCTGCTCAGCTAGGGTATACAGATGCATTTGTTGATGCTACAACGCAAGAAGCGTTATATATGACATTAACAAATTCTAACTTTAATGAACAAGAACATATTGATATGGCTATGAAAGTAGGGAAATCAGCTTTACG
The DNA here is from genome assembly GCF_051915945.1 of Bacillus cereus group sp. MYBK30-2. NCBI lineage: Bacteria > Bacillati > Bacillota > Bacilli > Caryophanales > Bacillaceae > Bacillus > Bacillus cereus group sp. MYBK30-2. The sequence continues at coordinate 169,370 of NZ_JBQAFR010000002.1, read as the reverse complement.
GGTGATGGAGTTATTAGATGAGGCACATACGAATCATTTTGGTGTTCCAGAACCTGTTCAAATTACACAAAATCATGTAGAAGGTAAGGCAATTGTTGTTACTGGTCATAATTTATTTGCATTAGAGGAATTATTAAAGCAAACAGAAGGCAAAGAAATTAATATTTATACGCATTCTGAAATGCTACCAGCACACGGTTATCCAAGGCTGAAAAAATATAAACATTTAAAAGGAAATATTGGTAAGGCATGGTATGATCAAAGACGCCTTTTCGAAAAATTCACTGGTGCCATATTGGCTACAACGAACTGTGTTATGCCGATTAAAGGATCGTATTCTGATCGATTCTTTTCATATGATATTGCAGGCTTAGAGGGCGTACAGAAAATTGAAAATGATGATTTTGCACCATTGATTCAAAAAGCGCTAGAACTTCCAGAAGTACATATGGAGTCGGATGAACAGTTAGTGACGGGTTTTCATCACGATACAGTATTATCATTAGCTCCAGAAATTATTGAGGCAGTAAAGGAAGGGAAAATAAAGCGTTTCTTTGTTATCGCCGGTTGCGATGCGCCGGGAAAAGGCGGAGAATATTATCGTGAATTAGCAACGTCACTTCCGCCAGAAACCGTTATTTTAACAACTTCTTGCGGGAAATTCCGCTTTAATGATGTAAATTATGGTGTTGTACCTGGTACGGAGATTCCACGTTACATTGATTTAGGACAATGCAATAATTCAATTTCTACAGTGAAAATAGCAGCTGCTTTAGCAGATGCCTTCCAATGTGAAGTGAATGAATTGCCAGTGAGTATTGTTCTATCATGGTTTGAACAAAAAGCGGTTGCCATTTTACTTGGGCTATTTAGTCTTGGGATTCAAGATATTCGCATTGGTCCAAAGGCCCCTGAATTTATTTCACCTGGTGTGCTTGATGTATTACAAGAAACATTTGGTTTAAAACTAATTACAACTGCAGCAGAAGATATGAATATGATGTTATCGTAACAAAAAGGATGTCCTATATTTAGAGGTGACTGTATAAAGAGTTTGTATGTATTCGAAAACTTATGTATTACATTCGTAGGTGCATTAGTAGAGGAACACAAAAATAATCTATCTTATTAATAAAGGGAATCTGCTACATCCATCAGCTTCAGAATTTTATAACACTCCCCAAACGAGAAAGTGCACATTTTCTCGTTTGGGGATATTTGCTTTTCTAACCTTGATAAGTATGTGGTGAGACCTCTTCATAAAGAAAATCGTCTTTATCCAATGGGGATATAGCTGATTTTTAAATTTTTTTTAAAATCCAGTTGACATTCTCTCTACTTAGTCATACAATGTACTTGTAATAAGTAATACTGAATAGTACGGTTTCTCAAAAGCTATTCAGTAAAAATTCGCCTTAGTACTCTGTGATACTGAATATAAGTCAGACAGAATAGGGGGTAGAGGAGGATCAGAATATGGAAAATTTAACTGAAATGCTGAAAGGTTCGCTGGAAGGTTGTGTGTTGGAAATCATCAGTCGCCGTGAAACTTATGGCTATGAGATTACACGTCACCTGAATGATCTTGGATTTACCGAAGTCGTGGAAGGAACTGTGTATACCATCCTCGTACGATTAGAGAAGAAAAAGCTTGTGAATATTGAAAAGAAACCGTCAGATATGGGGCCACCTCGTAAGTTTTATTCACTTAATGATGCTGGCCGCCAGGAGCTTGAATTGTTTTGGGAAAAATGGGATTTTGTATCATCAAAAATTAACGTCTTGAAGTCAAACTAGCTTCATAAGATAAGTTATTGCATCTAATGTTTTTGGAGTTTCTTGTTCTGCTTTATAAAAAAGGAGGAAAAACAATATGATGGAAATGTTCAAAAAATTAATTGGTGATAAAAAAGAGTACAAAATGATGATGGCACGAGTTGGGGCTCTGCCAGAGGACTACCAGTTTGTGTTTAAGAAAATTCAAAACTACATGTGGAATTTCTCGGCGGGCAACGGGATGGATATGCTACACATACAGTATGAATTAATCGATTTGTTCGAAGCCGGTGCGGCGGAAGGCAGACAAGTGCTTGAAATCACTGGGGAGGACGTGGCATCTTTTGCTGACGAACTAGTGGCAAATGCTAAAACTTATGTCTCCAAGTATCGTGAAGATTTGAATCAAAGTATCATGAAACAATTAAGAAAAAAATAAATGCAATAGGTAATACCGACTGATTAGCTGGTTACAAATGTGAATTGCCGCCATCGCTATTCAGTTATATTTTTAAACTGGTACTAAGTAATACAGATTATCAGTAATACTAAATAGATGGTGTAGGCAGTCTAGTTTTGCAAAACATTTTTTATAAGGAGGAAAAAAGTATGACCAATGCAGCGATTTCTGTAAAAGGATTAAAAAAATCCTTTAAAGACAAGGAGGTGTTAAAGGGGGTGGATTTTGAGGTGCAGCGTGGCGAAATTTTCGCACTGCTGGGCTCAAATGGAGCTGGCAAGACGACGACGGTCAACATCCTCTCGACACTGATGAAGCAAGATGGTGGTGAAGTAGGTATTTGCGGTTTTGACGTTCAGCGTCAACCGGATCATGTTCGTCAAAGTATCAGTCTGACAGGACAGTTCGCAGCTTTAGACGGTATGCTCACGGGGAGAGAAAACTTGATAATGATCGCCAAGTTGCGTGGAGTTTCCAATCCCGCTCAAGTTGCCGACAATTTGCTTGCAAGATTTAGCCTGACAGATGCAGCTAACCAGAGGGCAGACCAGTATTCGGGAGGGATGAAGCGCCGGTTAGATATCGCCATGAGCTTGATCGGGACGCCAGCAGTCATTTTTCTCGACGAACCGACGACAGGGCTTGACCCCGAAGCGCGGATTGAAGTGTGGGATACCGTCAAGGAACTTGCTGGCGGTGGCACAACAATCTTGTTGACAACTCAGTACTTGGAGGAAGCAGAACAACTGGCCGACCGTATCGCTATCTTGCATGGCGGAAAAATTATTACGACTGGTACTCTTACTGAACTTAAAGAGATGTTTCCACCAGCAAAAGTGGAGTACATCGAGAAGCAGCCGACATTGGAGGAAATTTTCCTCGCGATCATCGGTAAAAAGGAGGAGATGTAAATGAAAAGCAAAACAGGGGTGTTATTAGGACGGTTAATGCGAAACATCATGCGCAGTCCAGATACGATTATTACGGTAGCAATTACACCAATTATGATGATGCTGTTGTTTGTTTACGTATTTGGTGGTGCCATAGAGACAGGAACAGATAACTACGTCAATTATTTATTACCGGGAATCTTGTTGATGGCTATCGCATCCGGTGTCGCTTACACTTCCGTACGGCTGTTTACGGATGTAAAGAGCGGGCTGATGGCGCGTTTCATTACTATGCCCATCAAGCGTTCGTCTGTATTGTGGGCTCACGTATTAACTTCACTTGTTGCTAATGTGCTTACTATCGTGGTGGTTATCCTCGTTGCACTCTTAATGGGCTTCCGTTCCAGCGCTAATATTCTAGATTGGCTCGCGGTAGCTGGGATACTCGGGATGTTTACGCTGGCGCTGACATGGCTCGCTGTCATTCCCGGATTGACAGCGAAGTCTATGGAAGGGGCGACAGCCTACTCGTACCCGCTAATTTTCCTGCCGTTTATTAGTTCGGCCTTTGTTCCTACCGAAACTATGCCTAAAATTGTTCGTGCGTTCGCTGAGAACCAGCCCGTGACTTCAATCGTGAATGCGATTCGTGCCCTCTTGTATGAAGGGTCTGTTAGCAACGATATCTGGATCGCGCTTGCTTGGTGCGTCGGCATCATGGTCATCGCTTACTTCTTCGCCAATAAAGCATTTAAACGTCAGTTAGGGTAAGTACACCATCGGTTCGGTGTCTCGTGACAACTAAATTTTCCGAAATAAAATATATGTTTGGAAAAGTGGATTAAAATCACATTAATCTTAGTTATTGCTATAGTTGTTGGTATTTTTACTGGTTACACAGTTGGTACGTATGTAGGTTCAGACGTTGAAAAAAAGCAGACTGAGAGAGTTGAAGGGGAAGAAATAATATTTTGAACTCAATTCTAATCGTCATATAATTAATGCAATTTTTATATGTGAAAAGCCCACCTATTTCCGTAGGTGGGCTTTATCTTTATTACACAATACAAAAGTATACTCTCTTTTTTTCATAAACTTTATGTAATTATGCATATTTAGATAAAACTACACTTAATAAATATTACATATTGTAAAAGATATCCTGTGGAGTTATTCTTTTAAAAGGCGTAACATGTCAATCATTATAGAAGTTGTGGTGGCTCCTTGGGGGGAGAAGTTCCTTTTTTCTGAAAAATGAATATAAATTCATTATATATAATAAATATTCGTAAAAATATTTTTATGTTTTCTTAATTTATTTCTTTACATCTGCATGGGTCATTTAGTATAACAGTTTTCACGTCTAAAATAAGGTGCTTCAACAAAGGAGAATATAAGTATCTTTATAACGAGTTCCTAATATAATCAATGTGTTAACAAAAGGAAATCTGTATTATTTTTGCTTTTCTACCGACTAATACAGCTTCAAACGATGGACACAATTGCTACATACCACTTGGAATTAATTATCTATTCATAATTCTGATTATTCAATCTTTCTAAAAATAAAAAAACATTAGACTCGTAAATATTAACGTTATAATGAGGGCGTCGAGAGGTAATCTATTACCGACGGAGAAAATATCAAACATTTTAAAATTGGACAGACTGACACGATTACTTTAAGAAAGGTGTGTGCTTAGAAGGGGGATTTATTCAAAATAGTTCAGCAACAGTGGACATCGCATTAGCTAGCGTAAATAATATCAAAGCTACTGGCGAAGTTATTGAAGCGATGTATAGGGTTGGTTGGAGGATAAATGCCTCGCAAATTAAGAGAGACAGACAGGTTTAGGTGGAATCGATTACAATGTAGAAAATTTTGTAAGCGATTCATTTTTCAAAAATGTTCTATATTCCTAAGCCTAAAAAGAGACGTAAGAATAGGATACAAGGGGGAATAATTATATGAATGGGAATACTGCAAAAAATATAGAATTTCAAGCTGAAAATACTGCAGTAAAAAATGAGGAATATCTAGATCCTAAAAAGTGGCATAAACAAGATACTACCTGGGCATTGAGCCTTTTTGGAACAGCAATTGGAGCAGGAGTACTCTTTTTACCTATTAATGCAGGTTCAGGTGGTTTATTATCATTACTGTTAATTACCATACTTGCATATCCTGTTATGTATTATTCACATAGGGCGCTTGCTAAAATGATATACGCTTCAAATTCTGCTGATGAGGGGATTACAGGCACGATAAGAGAGTATTTCGGAAATAAGGCAAGTATCATTTTTAACATAGTATATTTCGTCTCAATTTATACGATCGTGTTGATGTATTCGGTTGCACTTACAAATACTGCGAGTAGTTTTATCGTGCATCAATTGCACATGCCGGAGCCTCCAAGGGCCATTTTATCGCTTGTATTAGTACTCGGTCTTATCGCTATACTAAATTTTGGTCAAGATATCACTGTAAAGATAATGAGCATGCTAGTATATCCTTTCATAGCTTCTCTACTTTTTATCGCAATATCTTTAATTCCACAGTGGAATACGTCAATGCTTAGTTTTTCAAGTGTTTCTACTGCTTCAACAGGAACAGGATATTTTGGAACGATATGGATGATACTACCAATCATAGTGTTCTCGTTTAATCATTCTCCTATGATTTCGTCATTCGTTATGAAACAGAGAGCTACCTATGGAATAGACGCTACTGATGCCAAGTGTGCTCAAATACAAAAAGTTTGTTATATCATGACATTCGTTGTTGTTATGTTCTTTGTTTGGAGCAGTACTTTAAGTTTGACTCCAGATGATCTTAAGATGGCAAAAGAACAGAACTTGTCAATCCTATCATATCTTGCTAATGAGCTTAATTCGCCTGTAATCACTATTGCAGCTCCTATCATTGCTTTTGTGGCTATTACAAAGTCTTTCCTTGGCCATTATATAGGAGCGTATGAGGTAATGCGTGACATGATTATGAAGTCCGGTAAAAAACGTGGGAAAAATATAGGAGAAAAAACAGTTAAGACAATGATTCTTACTTTTGTCGTATTAACATGCTGGTATGTGGCCTATGCAAATCCAAGTATTCTTGGAATCATTGATGCCCTTAGCGGTCCGTTAGTTGCTGCTATTTTATGTATATTACCAATGTATGCGATCCGTAAAGTACCAGTACTAGCTAAATACAGAGGGAAAATGAGCAATGTATTTGTCATTGTTATAGGTATACTTACTGTCCTAGCAAGTATTAAGTCATTATTCTAATTCACTATTGTTGGTTCTAGTCCAAAAATAGTGGGATATGAAAAAAGAACGAAAGAGATTATGGATAAGATAAATCCACATTCGAAACTTAAACAAGCAATTTAATGAGGGTTAAACTCTAATATAAAAAGACATGAACAAAGATTAGTTCATGTCTTTTTTGTGTTGGCGCTATTCCTAGAAGAGCGTTTAAAGCAGCCGTAGCGAATAAAATGGTTTTACTAGATATTTGAATAGAAGTAACTGGTCACTGCTTATGGACAGTATAAACATAATCTCTCTTGTAAACCTTCTAACACTTCTTCAGGCACTTCCTTGATTTTGATATCTTTACCTAGGAAAAGTAGCCAATTTGTTATTTCCGTTAATTCATCGAGATTGTTAACGTTGATAAACGTCTTTAGAATGGCTGTGGATTGATAAGGGTTTGTATAAGAAATAGAAACTTTTAAAGGATGATACTTTTTGAACTGGGCAATCGCTTTTGGACCAAGTTCAAGTACAAGGTTGATTGCTTCGTCTTTCTTACTTAATTTTTCCAAAATCTTTTTCTTACTTACTCTCTTTTTCGTCTTATAGGGCTCGACATTAATGAGATGATCGACAGGGAGCATCTTCTTTTTTTCTTCTTTTATGTCAAAGCCTTCAATTATCCAATGGCTTTTTTCTTGATAAAGGTGTAGTAGATAAATTGGATAAGACTTGATTTCCTCCTCTTCTTTGGTGGTAACCAATAAATGGCTATCCAAAAGAAGGATTTGGATGAGTTTTTCTAACATGGGATGGGGGAGGTCGGAAAGCTCAAGTAAATCGGGATTATGGGGATTAGTCCCTCCAAAAAGCAAGATTTGATTTAAAAGAACAAGGTCCTCCTGCTGGATTTCTGAGATGAGTCCTAGTAGTTTTTCAGCTAAAGACTGACGACTCTTTAGATAGGGGAGTTGTTGATTTCTTGTGGCCATAAAGGCAATAAAAAGAGCTTTAACCTCATTATCAGTAAAGCGAACAACGGGCAGGATAGAGTTATGCATAACAAAATATCCCCCAGCCCTTCCAACTTCAGCGACAAGTGGCATCCCCATGGCTTCAATCTCTCTAATGTCTCTAATAGCTGTCGATCGTGAGATGTTAAATTCTCGTATGATTTCAGAAATTGTAAAGTGGGAGCGGTTGTTGATATACCGCATGATGGTATTAATCCGTTCAACTTTTTTCATTTTGGTCTCCTAAACAGTATCATTTTTTGACATGATTTAAGGATATTATAAACTCAGCAGATGAAAAGATAAATCATTTGATTAATTTAAAAAAGAGGAAGGTTTTGAATATGAAAAATTATACTTTAGAAGAAAAAGATAGCTTTATCGTGTTAGGTATTGGAACTGAACTTAAGAGCGAATACACAGACTTTGCTGGAATAAATAAAGAAAAGGAAGACTTTTGGTGGGCCGTTAAACAAGATGGAAGGCTGGATACTTTAAAAGCTATAGCTACAAATGATTACATTTTTTCCGTGAGCGAAGCGGTAAATAACAAGATGATGTATTATGCTGGTGTCATGACAGAGGAAACGATACAAGAAGAATCTAGAGTTATCCAGTTTCCTATGGGAGAATACTTAGTAGTTAAGGGGGAAGGCAAGACAGCTGAGGAGTTAAGTAATAAGCTTACTGGAATTGCCTTTGGTCAAGTTTTACGAGAAGCAAAGGATTTTGCCTATGTTGGTGGGCCAAATGCAACAGTTGAGATGGGGCAGCGAAATGGCTTAGTATTTGGTGAAATGTGGATTCCGGTTGTTAGGAAGTAAAGAGTTAAAAGGAGAGATAGAATTGTCCAACGTCGTTGATTTTAAAAATGTAACTACAGCTGGCTTAGAGTCTTCACCTGTAGCAGAAGCGCTTGCTGGTTTACGTGCCCATGAGGCCCGTTACTTTATGAACAAATACAAGTATGAATTTACGGTTGTCCCAGCTAGTGAAAGTAAGGAGAATCTTGATTATGTGAACCGCATTTTGAAAGAAGAGCGTAATATTGAGTTTGCGGCAAAACCTATAGAAACATCTTGTTTTCAAGTGGAAAATATTAAATTTACCTACGTCTTTTATGAGGATGGTCTTGCAGTCAACGTCATGTATACATTGGATAACCCGAAGAAGCGGGCTGTCGGATTTAAGCTTTCTGAAGGAATGGAGATACCAACGGAGTTAGCAGAGAAGTTTAAGTTTGCTAGGCAGAAGTCTAAATTAGCTGGAACAATTCGGGGGTCGTTTTTTGTAATAAAAGGAGAATATAGTGTAAGTTAAAGAACCTAGTCGTTTGTTTTATTTTAACAGGCGCGATTATGGAAGGTGTGGCTAACGATCTTGAATTGTTAGCCTTTTTTATACTGTAACAATTAAAAAGCTAAAACCCATATCAGGATAAATAATGTGAAAAAATGAATAAAGTAATAGAGAAAGGCTGATTTCTTGTAAGAGTAGGGATCTGCCTTTTCTTTGCTACCGATAATAGTACGTAATGTTAATCTTTTCTCTCCACACTCGTGATAAAATGAACGATAAGAAATTTATATAATAGTTTACCTTCAGTTTCTATAATATAACCTAATAAATGGTAATATATGTTATGTATAATAGATATTTTCTTTATAAAATAAGGGGGAATATTATGACTGAAACAAACGAATCTTCAGGAGCCAATCTAGAAAAAGATGTGAAGTTTTCTATTATAATCCCTGCACACAATGAAGAAAAGTACATTAGAAAATGTTTAGATTCAATTGCAAAGGCATCAGAGGCATATAAAGATCAAACTGAAGTCATAGTTGTTTTAAATCGTTGCACAGATAAAACAGAGGAAATAGCAAAATCTTATAACTGTATTACATTAAAAAATAACGATAAAAACTTATCTAAAATCCGAAATGCAGGGGCTAAAATAGCTAGTGGAGAAATAATCATTACTATAGACGCTGATACCCAAATGACAGAGTCTATGTTGTCTAATGTAGATAAATATTTAGCCTCAGGTAAATACATTGGTGGTGGGGTAACTGGGAAGTTTGAAAGAATATCTTTAGGAATATTCCTTTCCGCAATGTTAATAATAATCCCCTTACTTTTTAAGTATGGAGCTATATCTGTAGGGATTTTTTGGTGCTATAAAAAAGACTTTATGGCAATCAACGGATTTAATGAAAATATGCTTATGGCAGAAGATGCTGATTTCGCTAAACGGTTAAAAGAATTGGGGAAGCAAAATAATAAGAAATTCGGTACAATTAAAAATGGAATGATAACTTCATGCAGAAGATTTGATAAATATGGAGACTGGGCTTTACTTAAAAATCCAAAAGTAATCTTAGCCTATCTAAAAGGAAATGATAAAAAATACGCAGATAAAACCTATTATGATAACCAAGAAAGATAACAATGGAGAAAATCGGCAGGGAATAGTGAGAACAGCTGATACTCTTTTAGTGGATGGGTAGCCGATAAAAACTTGTATCATGCTTGCAGTAGAAGAAACAGAAAAAAGGATAACTACAATTAAAGGCTTATATGATTAACCTTAGTTATAAAAAATTAATAAATAAATATAACAAGAAAACCATCAATTTGATTAATCTTTTTTCAAATTGATGGTTTTTATTTTTGAAATAAATAGCTATTTTATAAAAAATGTTTTTTTGACCCCGATAAATTTTTTTGTTCCTTCGAATATATATATATAGTAAAGAAAATGGAAGAAAAATGATTATGAAAAAACACGATTAAAAAGAAATTTTACACAAGAAACATTAGAAAAAAGTGACAGAAGACTTAGGGAAGTAAGATAAGCTTTTGACAAAGAAGAAAAAGAAGCAATAAAAGTAAAAGTACACATCGAAAATAACATTGAAGCATTAATAAAATTGCTAGATCAAACGGGGAATCCGAAATAAATGGATGAAATTACCGAAAATATAGAGAAGAGTTATTCAAAGATTGCAGCTAAAATAGAAAAAGAGCAAGCAAAACAAGCGGACGCTATTGCGAAAGAGAATAAGAAGGTAGATCAAAATGCAGACTTAACTCTAGCACAAACAGAAAAGAATAATCATTAAGAAAACGGTGAAAAAAGTCGGCCTCGAAAAATATGAGCAACAGCAAGAAGACAAGCCCAAAAAAAGTACTAAGAAAATGTGGTTAAATGGTCACTTGTTTAGTGACCATTTTGCTATTTGAAGCAGAAGGAGGCAGGGAGATTACTAGTGTTGAGTTTAGTAATGAAGATCTTAAAAAAAACGAAAATAGAAGATATCGTATATAACATACAAAACAACGGAGGAGATAAGGAAGCTTTTATCGTACAGTATCAGCCTTTTATTAGAAAATCAATTTCGTCTGTCTGCCGCCGATATATTACAGAACAGGATGATGAATATAGCATTGGATTGTTTGCGTTTAACCAAGCAATTGAACAGTATTCATATAAAAAAGGAAAATCTTTTCTAGCGTTTGCTGATCTTCTTATAAAAAGAGACGTAATTGACTATATACGCAAGGAGTCTAAGCATAATCTTGTCTTTTTAAAAGAAGATAAGCAAGAGGAAATGTTAGAAATGCAAGTATCGCTTACGGAGTATATGAAAGAGATAGAAAATAGTAACCGTAAGGAGGAAATTCTTCATTTTCAAAGTGTGCTAGCTGAGTTTAAAATCACATTTTCAGAGCTTGCTAAGGAATCTCCTAAGCATCGTGATACGCGTGAGCACTTAATAGAAATTGTAAAGATTATTATAAAAGATGAGAAAATGATGGAAGAGCTGTTCCGAAAGAAAAAGTTACCGCTTAAACATATTGAACCGCGTGTTAGAGTAAGTCGTAAAACGTTAGAGCGGCATAGAAAATACATTATTGCAATGTGTATTATCTTTGCAAACAACTATACATATATTCTTGATTATATAAGAGGGGTAGCATGATGAATAAAGGAATTGTGATGGATATAAAAAAACATAGCGTAGTTGTCTTAACTCCAAATGGAGAATTTATTTCGTTTAAAAGAAAAGCGCACTCTTACATGATTGGAGAGGAAATCTCGTTTAACGAACAAGAACAAAGAGCACCGCACTTTTCAATCCCTTCTTTCTTAAAGCCTGCATCATTACTTGTTCCTTGTTTTCTATGTGTGTTGCTGTTTTTCTACAACCAACCGGAAGAAAAAGTATTTGCTTATGTCTCAGTTGATATAAATCCAAGTTTAGAGGTGAGCGTAACAAAGGATCTTCGTGTTATAGATTTGCGAGCTTGTAATGATGATGGAAGGCGTATTTTAAATGAAATGAAGCGATGGGAAAATAAACACCTGCAAGACGTAATACGTACTATTATAAAGAAGAGTCAAGAGGATAAGTACTTAACGAATGATAAGCAAGTTATGCTAACAGCTGTTACAAAGGACAAGTCGCTAGAACCACAGTTGGAAAAGGCTATGCAAGAATTAAAGAAAGAGTATGAGATAAAACATATTACAGTCGTATATCAAAGCAGTACGATGCAAATGCGAGAGAATGCCAAGAAAGCAGGGGTTGGCACAGGTGTTTATATAAAGCAAGAGAATGAGAAGCGGAAATCACTTACTCCTCCTGCGCCGCCGTCTAATCAAGAGGAGCGCGATGAGGAGATACATTCGCAACAAAAGTCATCTCCTGATGCATCATCGAATTCGTCTCCTGTAAAAGAAGAAAGATACGAGAAGCAAAAGTATATAGAACAAAAGCAATCCAAGGAACAGCAACCTAAGCAAATAAAAGAAAATAATAGACATCAGCAAGAGAACAATGGTAGGGGATCTCAGCAAGGAAATAATGGAACCCAGCAAGAGAACAACGGTAGAGGGTCTCAGCAAGGAAGTAATGGAAACCAGCAAGAAAACAATGGTAGAGGGTCTCAGCAAGGAAATAATGGAAACCAGCAAGAAAACAACGGAAGAGGATCTCAGCAAGAGAACAATGGTAGGGGATCTCAGCAAGGAAATAATGGACATCAGCAAGAGAACAATGGTAGGGGATCTCAGCAAGGAAATAATGGACATCAGCAAGAGAACAACGGTAGGGGATCTCAGCAAGGAAATAATGGACATCAGCAAGAGAACAACGGTAGGGGATCTCAGCAAGGAAATAATGGAAACCAGCAAGAGAACAACGGAAGAGGATTTCAGCAAGGAAATAATGGACATCAGCAAGAAAACAACGGTAGGGGATATAAACAAGAAAATAATGAGAATCAGCAAGGAAATAAAGGTAACATAAACGAAAATAACGGGTCTGCAAATGAGGACGAAAACATTCCTGCCACATAACATCAAGGGAATGGAAAGAAGAATCTATAAAATATTGAAGATGGGGATTCGTTTCATGTTAATAAATCCCTCTAGTTTCAAACTAAAGAAATTCTTATTATTTAAATTTTTTAAATGACGGACACAAAATCGTATATCCTTTCGAATTATATATATGGATATCATTAATATTTATATAAAAGGGGAGAAAAAATATGAAAGAAACAAAAGAAATGTATGAAGAAAACGCTGAAGTATTAAAGGTATTGGCGCATCCTGTCCGTTTATCCTTAGTAAAAATAATGCTTGCAAAAGGCCCTACTAATGTAACAACAATGTATGGGAATTTACAAATGCCCCAAAGTACAATTAGTCAACATTTATCCAAACTAAAAGCTGCTAAAATCGTTACAGGTACTCGGAAAGGATTAGAAATTTATTATGAAGTAACGGACAATCGTACAAAAGCAATATTATTAAGTTTGGCTTAAATGTTGACTTTCTAAACTTTAAAATTAAGAAGATACTAAAGCTATACTGTGGCTATAATTTTTAAGACTTTGATACAAGGGCTATATTTATAAGTATATGTAATTTTTTTCACTACAGTTAATTCCTTTGAGAAGTCAGCTTTTGTTTATTTTAGGGGTGTTTTTTGTTAGCTTAATAGTGATATGAAGGTACCCCTAGTGTAGAATTTCAGAAAAAATCTTGACATAGAAGATGTAACAAAGTTGATAGGGTTCTTTTAGTCATTTAATCTTTTTATCTGATGATCTTTTCCCCATTCAAATAGTTCATCCATAATTTGCATTAAAGATTTTCCATATTCGCTTATTGTGTACTCGACCTTTGGTGGTACTTCTTGATATACAGTACGATGGATAATTCCATCAGCTTCAAGTTGCCGAAGTTGTTGTGTAAGAACTTTTTGCGTAATGTTTGGGACTTCTCGTTTTATTTCATTCGTTCGCATTTTTCCATCCATCAAAACACATAATATATGAACTTTCCATTTTCCACCGATTACTTCGAGTGTCGTTGCGATTGGACAATCATCATTTTGATTCATATAACACCTCCAAAGGTACTTTAAGGTTCCTATAGCACTTGAAAGTACGTACTTTCCAATTATATGTGACTCATTCATACTAATACTAAAGGGTTTGAATTATTTATAAGGGGGAAGAAAATATATGAAAACACTTGTAATTGTAGCACATCCTGATATTGAAAATTCTCGAATTAATAAAAGATGGGTAGAAGAACTTGAGAAATATTCGGATGAAATAACCGTGCATGAACTATATAAAGTGGCACCAAATTGGGAGTTTAATGTTGAAGAAGAACAAAAGTTGTTAGTAGAGCACGACCGATATATATTTCAATTTCCGCTCTACTGGTATAGCTCACCACCATTATTAAAAAAATGGTTCGATGATGTATTAACATATGGATTTGCCTACGGATCAAAAGGGGATAAAGTGAAGGGGAAAGAATTTGGTGTAGCTATCTCTATAGGTGGATTAGAAAAAGACTATAAAAATAGCGGAATTACGATGGATGAGTTGACGAAACCATTTCACGCTACGTGCTTATATACAGGAATGGAATTTATGCCTTCATTTTATTTATACGGAGCGGAGTATAAACTAAGTGATGAAGAGATTAATAAAAGTGCACCGGAGTATGTGCGATATGTGATGAATAAGGAGTATTCTAATATATAAGAGGAAATAGCCATTTACTTGTTAAGTAGATGGTTATTTTTTATTCACTTTATATTAACTAAGTGTAATCTTTAGTAAATTAATAATTAATCTGGTAAAATAAAAAACCTAACATATATAAAGGGGAGTTTTACTTGAGAACGATGCAGCAATTATTACAAAAAAGATCCATGCAATCACCAAATTTGGAAGCGCTTGTTGGGAGAGAGAAAAGATATTCGTTTCAACAATATAATGAACGAGTAAATCAACTTGCGCATTACTTGTTACATAGCGGTGTGCAAAAAGGGGATCACATAGGAGTTTTATGTAAAAACAATCCCCCGCTTCCAACAATTATGATGGCAAGTTTAAAAATTGGAGCGGTATTTATTCCGCTTAATCATCAGCTTACTGCTTATGAATTAGAATCGATTGTAAAAGAAGCGAGATTAAAAGTATTAGTTATTGATGATGAATTTAGTGAAGTTGTATTAAAGGTTGATGCAGTTAAAGAAATTCCTAATGTAATTGAAACAACAAAAGAAGGTTTCGGTGCTTTTGAATTAAAACTACAAGAACAGCCAATAACAGAACCGAACGTGGCAGTTCATGAAGATGATGATGCTATTTTCTTATTTACTTCAGGAACGACTGGACAGGCAAAAGCATGTGTAATTGGTCATAAAAACTTACATCATTATTTTACTGAGATTGCGGGGCAAAGAGAAATTCCAGCAGGTGAACGCTTTTTATCAGTGCATCCATTGTTTCATATGAGTGGCGTGCTTTCTATTTTAAATTGTATTTATCATGGCATTACGATGATCTTCTTAGCTGATTCGAATCCTACTCTTATTTGGGATAAGATTGAAGAAGAGAAAATTACTACGATGCTTGCGTTCCCAGCTGTTTATAGTTATATGCTTGATGAACTTAATAAAAAAGAGCGTAACATCTCGACTTTGAAAGTGGCACAAAGCGGTGGTACAAAAGTACCAGAAACGCTCATTCAAAAATATATGGAAAAAGGAATATATATGGTGCAAGGCTATGGTAGTACAGAAGGTTGGGTAGTAACCTCATGGCATCCAAATATGGGGAAAGAAAAAATGTCTTCTGTAGGGAAAACACTTAAACATGTAGAGTTAAAAATTGTTCATCCAGAAACGGGTGATGAATTAGCAACGAATGAAGTTGGAGAGATCCACGTAAGAAGTCCTTACATGTTTAAAGGATATTGGAACAACGAAAAGGCGACAGAGAAGGTAGTGAAAGATAATTGGTTTAACATGGGTGATGCCGGCATGATAGATGATGATGGATTCCTACATATTATGGGAAGATATAAAGATGTTATTGTGCACGGTGGTGACAACGTATATCCAGATCAAGTAGAAGATGTAATTCATGAAATAAATGGTGTTCTAGAAGTTGCAGTAGTTGGAGTCCCAAATGACTTTTGGGGGGAGGTTCCAACAGCTTACACTGTAAAAGACATTAAAACATCTTTAACAGAAGAAGAAATTATTCAACATTGTAAAGAAAAACTAGCAAATTATAAAATACCAGAAGTTGTATTTATGGACGAATTACCGAAAAACGCTTTAGGGAAAGTGCTGAAGAGGGAATTAAGAGGAATTGTACTTGTAAAATAAAAAATGATTAAACGATGAGGAATCCAGTTATGTACAAAGCATAACTGGATTTTTGTTTATAAAGAACATAATAATTTACTAGATTTTGTATTTTGTGTAAGATAATAAAGAATATTCAATTAATAATTGAGGGAAGAGATATAAATGAAGCTGCCACTATTACAAGTAGAGACAGAGAGACTTATTATTCGTCCATTTCAAAAAGAGGATTATGAAAGTTGGTTAGATGGATTCAATAAGAGGTTACCATCTCAATATAAATACGATGATGGCTATCATGACATGTCGTCTTCAACAAAAGAATGGTTCACGGAGTGGATAAGAGGATTTGATGAGGCGGCACGACGGGATGAAATGTACATTCTAGGTATTTTTCAGAAAGAAGATGGCGCCAATATTGGAAAGCTAGAACTTATAAAAATTTTACGTATGGACTATCAATGGGCAATGATGGGCTACTCTATTCATAATCAATATTGGAAAAATGGATACGGAGTAGAAAGTGTAATAGCTGCGCTACCGTTATTTTTTTATATCCTTCAATTTCATAGAATCGAATTACATATACATATTGATAATGAGCCATCCATTCGTCTTGCAGAAAGAGCAGGATTTTCCTTTGAATGTAAGAGAAAGGCTTTTTCTCTTGAAAATGGTAAGTGGGCAGATTTTCTTATTTATTATAAAAATAAGGAGATGGATATATGAGAGTCCTTATTACAGGTGGAAATCGTGGATTAGGGTTACAGTTAGTAAAAGTATTTCTGAAAAATGGTTGTTCCATTAAAAATGAAATTGAATTATATTATAAAATTTTTAAAGAAGATTAGAGGATAAGAAAATGAAAAACATAAACATATTTCATTACGATGCATTTACTAATAAACCAAATATGGGAAATCCCGCAGGTATTGTATTGGAAGCGGATGGATTAACTGAAGAGGAAATGCAGCGTATTGCTGAAAAAGTTGGATTTAACGAAACATCTTTTGTTCTTTCCTCAGAAGAAGCAGATATAAAGATTCGCTATTTTACCCCTGGTCATGAAATGGATTTATGTGGACATGGGACAGTGGGTACTATATATGCCTTGCGTGAAAGAGGTTTATTAGAACAGAAAACAAATCTTACGATTGAAACAAGAGTTGGAATTTTACCAATACATATAGGTGTGAATGGAAATGGAGAAACTATTATTAAAATGAGGCAGGCAACACCTCAGTTTCAGAACTTTACAGGTTCAAAAGAAGAATTAGCTCATTGTATTGGTTTGAAAGTTCATGATTTAGATGCAAGGTTACCAATTATTTATGGAAGTACAGGTAATTGGACTTTAATTGTACCTATTAAAAATCTTGATTCATGTGAGAGGATGAAACCTAATAATGATGAATTTCCATCGGTATTAAAAGAAATACCAAATGTCTCTATTCATCCACTTTGCATAGAAACATATGATGCAGAAGCAAAAATGCACGGTCGTCATTTTTCATCACCTTATTCTGGAACGATTGAAGATCCAGTGACAGGAACGGCTTCAGGTGTAATGGGAGCGTATTATGCGACGTATTTGGAGAAAGATTTTGACCACGAATTGGAGTTAATCGTTGAGCAGGGACAGGAAATAAATAAAGATGGTCGTGTAACGGTTTATGTAACGAAAGATGTAGAAAATGAGAAGTTACAAATAGATATTGCTGGAACTGCTGTGTATGTGAAGGAGTTTGAAGTTTCAATTTAAAAGAGAAAAGCCGGTCGTATAGCCGGCTTCCTTATCTGTTCAACACTTCAATATACGAAGCGTCTCCTGTTGTTCTTATAGTAGAGCGGAAATTGTTATTTTCTAATGTTTCAGCAACTTGTTTTAATTGCTGTGCATCATCATGGTGAATGAGTAAACTATCTGCACCACTTTCTTCTATATGAATATGTTCGACATTTCCAATCGCTTCATGTATAGCTTTTAAAAATTCTGGTTTCATAATGTCCTCCTATATGTATGTAACGTTGTTATTTAGTATTTCCTTATTTATGAAATATAAAAGTAAATGAAAGGAGAAATGAAAATGAATATAACGCAGTTTAATGAACATATTACATCACTTTTTCAAGAACACCTTAATAAATACGGTGATGATGAGTATGGTTTTACTCACATAAGTAAAGAGGAATTTCACAAAATAGGTTACACAACAAATTTGACGCTAGAAACAATTGAAGAAGCATACAGAAATGGTGTCGATATGATACTTACACATCATGCACCATGGAGCTTTTTATTCGGTATGGAAGAGGCTTGTATTGAGAAACTAAAACAATATGAAATGAATCATTTTTGGATTCATTTGCCGTTAGATTTCGTAAAGTTTGGCACGTGTACGTCGTTGTTTAAAGAAATTGGGATAGATACAATACTGGAATATTCCACGTATGAGGAGGAAGAGCTACCGGGAATAGGAGAATATGAAGAAGCGATTCTATTTTCAAACTTAGTTGAAAAACTTGAAGAGAGAATGGAAGAGAGTGTGAAGAGTTGGGAAAATCACGATAGACCAGTGAAACGAATTGCGATTTTAACGGGTGCAGGGAACAATACAAATCTTATTGAGCGTGCACTAGCAAAAGGTTGTGATACGTACATAACAGGAGAAAAAACATTATATACAGTGCAACATGCAAAATTTAAGGGGATTAATTTGATTGTAGGTAGCCATACGTTTACAGAAGTATTTGGTGTAGAAAGTTTAGCTCGTAAATTAAAAGGAAGAGATTCTACAATTGAAATTACTAGATTAAATGAAGAGCATTTGGAGTAAAGAAAATGGTCACAATATACGCCAATTATGGGGAAGCAAAAGTGAAATTAACGTGGAAAAAAGATTGTACATTACCCGAGTACGAAAAGATTACGAGCGTGCATGGCTTTTGTTTTTATCATGATAAAGTGTTGCTCATTGATCATCATAATCGTGGTTGGGAATTTCCTGGTGGACATATAGAAGAAGGAGAACTACCCGAAGAATGTTTTAAAAGAGAAGCGTGGGAAGAAGGGTATGTAAAAGGAGAATGTACTTTATTTGGATATATTATCGTTGATCATAGTGATAATCCAAATTGGAATGAAGGTAGCCCGTATCCGAAAGTAGGATATCAGCCGTTCTATCGAATGGATATAACCGAAGTATATGAGTTTGATGGTGAATATGAGTCCGATAAAAGGATGTTTGTTAGAGTAGAAGAAGTCGCATCGCATTATCATAAATGGAATGAATTATGTGATGAAATATTGAAAGAGGCAGTCTTAATAAAATGAAAATCAATCTTTGTTATATTAAGATTTTAGGAGGTTTTTCTTTATATTTGTCAAATAATAGTAGGGGTGTCTTTTGAATTGAGGGAATCTTCGGAATTAAGGGTGGGAGAAATGGACATTTCAATAATCGTTGAACAACTAGTTAATGAGAAGATTATTTCATATTATCCGAAAAGCATTAAAGTGTTGAACGGGGGAACGACAAGTACTGTATATTTGTTGGACGAAAAATACGTTGTAAAGTTGAATAAATCGGAAGTGGTACGTGAAGAAGCTGATTTTCTTTCTATTTATGATGGGAATACTTTATTTTCAACACTTTTGTTTAAGGATCCTTTAAACAGATATATTGTGTATTCCTTTCTTGTAGGGACTACTTCGTGCGAACTTGGGTATAAGAGGAGCACACTTTGTACACTTGTAAAAGAAGTAATTAATACGTATGAAATAGTTCCAAAGGTAGATGGATGGGGATGGAAAGATAGTCCGGTTCAATCTTGGACAGAGTTTTTATTAACAAATGTAATGGAAGCTCGTGAAAATTTGGGGCAGTGCATAAGTGATGAAGAACATCAGCTTGTTCTTACACTTGTAAATAGTCCAAAAAGAGGTAATGGAATAGATAGGCCGTTTTTATTACATGGTGATCTTGGATTCCATAACTTTATATTTCGAGATAATAAGTTATATGGTGTGATAGATCCTTTACCAGTCTTAGGAAATCCTATATACGATTTAATATACGCGTTCTGTTCGACTCCGGAAGATTTAACGAAAGAAACAATTCAATATGTGATGAAACAATGTGTATTTCATAAAAGAGATAAGGAATTATACGAAGAAATAATAATAGGTTTATTTTTGCGTATAGATACGTGTTTAAGGCACCACCCGAAAGATTTAGAAGATTACTTAGTGGCTTGGCGTTATTGGATTAATGAGATTTAGTATATCAATTATCAGCTTAATAAAACTTTAGGGATAGGAGAATAACTATGAAAAATTTCGTTTGTACAACGTGTGGCGTACAATATGCAGCAAGTGCAGAGGAACCGGTAAGTTGTCTCATTTGTAATGAGGAGAGACAGTATATTAATCCGAAAGGCCAGTCTTGGACAACTTTAGAAAACTTGCAAACTAGTGATACATATAAAAATGAAATTACCTGGGAAGAAAATGGGCTTTATAGTATTACGACAAAACCAGAATTTGCGATCGGTCAAACGGGATATGTAGTAAAAACGGAATCGTATCGTTTACTATGGGATTGTATTACTTATTTAGATGAAACGACAATTGAGAAGATAAAAGAGTGGGGCGGATTAGATGCGATTGCACTATCTCATCCGCATTATTATTCAACTCAAGTAGAATGGGCAGAAACATTTGATGTACCAATTTATATACATGAAGACGATAAAGAGTGGGTTATGCGCCCGAGTAGTCGTATTATTTATTGGTCTGGCGAGTCTTTACAATTAGCGGATGGAATAACTGTACATCGTCTCGGAGGACATTTTAGCGGTGGTTCTGTATTACATTGGAAAGAAGGAAATGATGGGAAAGGTATTTTACTAACAGGTGATATTATTCAAGTTGTAGCGGATCAGCAGTGGGTAAGCTTCATGTATAGCTATCCAAACTTAATTCCATTACCGGCGAGAAAAGTTGAGGAAATGGCGAATCGAGTGAAACCGTTACAATTTAATCGTCTATATAATGCTTTTCACCGAGTAGTAAAAGAAAATGCAAATGAGGCAGTTGAACGTTCTGCGGAAAGATATATTAAAGCGATAGAAGGAAAGCTATTTCATACGTAAAGGAGTGCTAGATTAATGAAAACGTTAGTATGCTTTGGGGATAGTATTACAGCTGATGAAATATTTTTCGATGGAACGCCGAGATTAACACCACGTTTGCAAGAGGTGTTTCCTAATTTGAAGGTAGTTAATGCGGGTGTTCCAGGGGATAATACATTTGATGCGTTAAAACGTATTGAAGAGGATGTATTATCATATAAACCAGACTTTGTAACAATTTTTCTAGGTACGAATGATGCAGTCTCTTTTGCTCAAGTGCCATTACAAGCATACAAAGAAAACTTAGAGAAGATTGTGGATCAGATTTCATCAGAAAAAGTACTACTCATTAGTCCTGCACCAGTTGATGAAGAAAGACAGTATAATAGAACAAACAAAATACTCGGTCAGTATGCAGAAGTAGTAGAGGAAGTGGCGAAAGAAACAGGAAGTCATTTTCTAAATTTGTATGCTGAAATGATTCAAGAATCGAATTATAAAAGCTTCGTAGAAGATGATGAAAAAGATGGATTACACTTTGGACCGGAAGGTTATGAGTATTTAGCGAAGTTAATTGGTGAAAAGTTAAAAGGGATTTTATAAAAAGCAAAGCGATATCGCTTTGCTTTTTACGGTTTCTTTTTAAAGGAATCAATCTAGAAATACTTGTTGCAATGCCTTCAGACCATCGTTGTAGATTCCATGAAACAGATTAATTGCCTCTTCATCACTAACCCCTACAGGAGTGAAATTACCAGACCACTCTACTAACGATGTGTTACTTTCAGTACCTTCTTTAACCTGGATCGTGGATTGATAATTAGTGACTGGGAATGGTGCATTCATAATTGAATACGTGTAGTAGCGCTCCTTATCATTGAATACTTCTAAGCGCTCTATAATCGTATCACCATCTGGATTAGCTAGATGACGTACACGACCGCCTTCAGTTACTTTACTGCTAGGTATATAAGGTAACCAGTCTGGAAGGGAGTTGAAACCTCCAATTAATTGCCATACTTGTTCAGGTGAAGCAAAAATTGTCATAGATGTAGTAGTATGTGCCATATCCATTACGCTCCTTTTATCTCGCTATTTGCGGGTAATAAGACTCTCACCTCAAAATTCAGCGAATATGAGGTGGGGAGTCGGTCTGCCCGTAAAATCCCCACTGATTAAAGTTTCACTTTATTTCACGTTGATTGGTAGTGGTGCATTAGGTGCTACTAGTTTTTGTTCGCGCATTTCTTCCCAGAATGCTGCTGGAATCACTGTGTTCAATGCAGCTTGGTCTTCTGCAATTCGTTCAGGTTTACTTGCACCAGGAACAACAGCAGCAACTGCTGGATTAGCTAGTGAAAATTGCAATGCAGCAGCCTTGATGCTGATTTCGTGACGGTCTGTAAGAGCTTTGATTTTCTCAACTTTTGCAATAATTTCTGGTGACGCTTTTTGGTATTCGAAGTGAGTACCTCCAGCAAGAACACCTGAGCTGTATGGGCCGCCAACAACAATATCCATATTATGCTTTACAGCTGCAGGCATTACTCGTTGTAAGGCACGCTCGTGGTCTAATAATGAATAACGACCAGCTAACAAGGATATATTTGGCTTCGCTTCTTCCAAATCAAGCATAAGTTCAATTGATTCTACTTTGTTTACTCCAAGTCCCCAACCTTTAATGACTCCTTCTTCACGTAAACGTGTTAGCGTACGGAATGCTCCTGTTCGAGCCGTTTCAAATTGTGAAATCCACTCGTCGCCATAAAAGTCTTGTGCTAAATCATGAATAAAAACAAAGTCTAGACGATCCGTTTTTAAACGTTTCAAACTTTGCTCAATAGAGCGAAGGGTTGCATCTGCGCTATAGTCATTGATCATTTTATTTTTACGACCAAATTCGAAAAGTCCGCCTTTTTCACCTAAATCACGTGCAGATGGATCTTCAAGTTCATCCGAAATAGTTCGACCTACTTTTGTACTTAAAAAGTAATCATCCCGATTTCTTTTCGACAGTGCTTCACCAAGACGAATCTCCGCTAAGCCAGATCCATAAAGTGGAGCTGTATCAAAATAACGAACGCCATTTTCCCAAGCAGCATCCACTGTAGCGATTGCTTCTTCTTCTGGGATATTACGGTACATATTACCTAGTGGTGCTGTACCAAAACCAATTTTTTCTTGTAGTAAATTACTCATTAAAGATATCCTCCTAAAATTTATTTAAAAATTGATTAATCAGTGTGAATGGATGTGAAAAACAAAAACTGATCAAATCAATACATGTCATTTCATCGCCTGATAAAATGCATTATAAAAGTATTGAAACAGTTAAAAAAGTACGCACTTTAAAGTACGATGGGTACTTAAAGGTAACATAGGTAATTTCTAATACTGTATTGCTCACTAAACTCTTACATATGCTATTATGAAATGTATTTTACATAATAAAAAGTACGTACTTTAAAGTGTTATAGATACTAAAAAGTAATACAGGTACTTTTTAGTGCCGTACTACTCATTTACTGTTTACGTATGCTATTATGAAACATGTTTAACACAATAAAAAGTACGTACTTTAAGGTGCTATAGATACTTAAAAGTAATATTTAAACTTTTGGCTGAATTGTTTTATGAAATTATTAAAGGAGATTTTATATGAAAACATACAATATTCCTGTGGAGGCAACTTTAGAGGTTATCGGTGGAAAGTGGAAAGTAGTTATACTGTGTCATTTAAAGAAAGGCAAAAAGAGAACGTGTGAATTAAAACAATTAATGTCTGGTATTACACAAGAGATGTTAACACAACAATTACGTGAACTAGAAGAAGATGGTGTAATCCATAGAGAAGTGTATAACCAAGTACCACCAAAAGTAGAATATTCTTTAACTGATTACGGTCGTTCTTTAGATTCTATACTCGATTCCCTTTGTAATTGGGGAGAATACCATCTCGAGAAGAATGGGAACACGTCCATGCTTATTACAGCAGCCGAATAATAAAAAAGGAAAAAACGAACAGAAATATGTTCGTTTTTTCCTTTTTGTTTTGCAATGTCTATAGAAGGAGATTTTATAAATGCGTTTTTAAGTGGCATAATTACTTTTCGGTAATATAGGTACTTTTTTGTACTGTAGGAACTAAAATGTGCCGTATAGAAAATTATTTAGTTTTACGCAACAATAGATAAGGAATTTATAAAAAAGGAGAGGAGATTGCGTGAAACAATATAATATACCTATAGAAGCAACTTTAGAAATAATCGGTGGGAAGTGGAAGGTCGTCATTTTATGTCACTTAACTAAAGGAACGAAGCGAACGAGCGAGTTACAACGGCTGATTCCTGAAATTTCTGTTAGAATGTTGACGCAGCAACTACGTGAGCTGGAAGAAGACGGTGTGATTACACGTAAAATTTACAAACAAATTCCCCCTCGAGTAGAATATTCCCTAACTGATTATGGGTGGTCTTTACAAAATGTATTAAATTTATTAACCGCATGGGGAGAACGATGCATAGATAGAAAAAACAATAAAGTTAAGTGAAATCTCTATATGTAATATTGAAAACACCACCTAATGACGAGGTGGTGTTTTTCAGTTAATAAACTACTAAACGACGGTGGGATTTCTCTTCTTCATTGTATTACTTCGCCAACTAATGGTGGGGCTACTAATGGTTGGATTGAAAAATATATATTCCCTGGTGGATATGTTCCTGCTGTTAACGAATTAATCACGAACATGACAAACGAACAATTTTTCATTGTTGATGTTGAAAGCTTACGTAGACATTACGGTAAAACATTACAGCATTGGGCTCGAAATTTTGAAAACGTACTGGAGGAAGTTCACAAAACGAAAGATGAGCGATTCATTCGTATGTGGCGCTTATATTTAAATGCATGTGCAGCTTCATTCTTTACAGGTAATATTGATTTACATCAATTTGTATTTACAAAAGGCATTAATGATACAATTCCTATGACACGTTCTTATATGTATGAATAAGAGCATGTAATCTAATAGCTCTTTACTCATCAAGTTTAAATAAAATGATGGTAGGACATAAGTCCATAACTTAAAGTCGAGATAGAAATCAGAAAATGATTTCTATCTCGACTTTTTCATTTAATATTTTAGATGCTTTTCAGCATGTTGAAAATATAAATTGCTTTTGCGATTTCTCGTGGAATGGGATTTCTATAACTATAAGAGCTATGGAGAATAAAACTGAAAAAGTATGTAATGAAATGAGCATGTCAAAAGGTTCATTTAATATATAACTTTAAAAACAAAACTATATACTTTTGATTGTAAAAATATATAATAAATATAGGGACGAAAATTTATTAGCAAGGAAGTTGAAGAACATGACATTAACAATGGGCTTTATTGGATTTGGAAAATCAGCGAACCGTTATCACCTACCTTATGTAAAAACACGTAAAAATATAAAAGTAAAAATGATTTTTGCACGCCAAATTAATGAAGAATTAGCGGCTCCATATGAGGAAAAAGGTGTTTACTTCACTACTGATTTGGACGAATTGTTGAATGACAAAGAAATTCAAGTGGTGACGATCTGCACGCCAGCGCATACGCACTACGAATTGGCGAAAAAAGTTATACTTGCTGAGAAATCAGTTATCGTTGAAAAACCATTTTGCGATACAGTTGAACATGCTAAAGAATTATTAGCTTTAGGCCGAGAAAAAGGTGTGGTAGTTATGCCTTACCAAAACCGCCGTTTTGATGGTGATTTCTTAGCTATGAAGCAAGTTGTTGAACAAGGATTCCTCGGTGATATTGTTGAGGTTGAATCACATATTGATTATTTCCGTCCTGGTTCAATCACTCACGAAGGTCCAAAAGAAGAAGGTTCATTTTACAGTTTAGGTATTCATACGATGGACCGCATGATTTCACTATTCGGCCGTCCGGATACGGTGACATACGATATTCGTAATAATGAAGTGGAAGGTGCGGTTGATAACTATTTCGATGTTGGTCTACATTACGGAAATCAACTGAAAATTAAATTGAAAACCAATCATGTTGTAGCGAAAGATTATCCACGCTTTATCGTTCATGGAACAAATGGATCATTTATTAAATACGGTGAAGATCAGCAGGAAAATGATCTGAAGGCGGGTATTATGCCTGAGAGTGCAGGATTTGGTGAAGATTCACCGATGTACTATGGAGTTGCTAAATATCGTAACGCAAACGGTGACTGGATTGAAAAACAAATTAAAACGCCGCTTGGTGATTACGGTCGTTTCTATGATGCAGCGTACGAAACAATCGTAAATGGTGCAACAAAACTTGTGAAAGACGAAGAAGCGATAACGAATATTGAAATCTTGGA
This sequence comes from Bacillus cereus group sp. MYBK30-2, assembly GCF_051915945.1. Lineage (NCBI taxonomy): Bacteria > Bacillati > Bacillota > Bacilli > Caryophanales > Bacillaceae > Bacillus > Bacillus cereus group sp. MYBK30-2. The sequence continues at coordinate 142,778 of NZ_JBQAFR010000002.1, read as the reverse complement.
AAACGGATTTGCTGTACCATCACCTTCAGTTTACAAACTTGAAGCTTTAAATTGGAACGAATAGAAGGTAGTTAAGTATAAAAGGAGGTAGGGAAGTGGCAAGTGGATCAACTCAAGTAAAATACCTCGGCATTTATCAAAAAATTAAACAGCAAATTTTAGACGGTGAATATAAAATCAACGGAAAAATTCCGAGTAGCCCCGTCCTTGCTGAAGCATTTGGCGTTTCAGCCCTTACTATAAAAAAAGCGCTGGATCTGTTAGTTAGAGACGGCTACATCATCCGCCGGCGCGGAAGCGGAACAGTGGTTCAAGATTGGCGTCAGCAGGAAAAGGCACGAATGATTCAAACCTTAACAGGTACAAAAGCCATTTACGGCAGTGAGGTAGAAAGTAAAATTATCGAGTTTACGATTGTCGGTGCCGATGAAATAATTGCTGAAAAATTAGGGGTTTCAGTCGGTGATTTCGTCTATAAAATCATCCGCCTCCGCATCATCCATAGTATTCCGACGATTATGGAGCATACATGGATGCCTATTTCGGTCATCCCAGGTGTTGAAGCTTCGGTTTTAGAGGTGTCGATATACTCGCACATTCAAAATAAACTTGGTCTAGAAGTGGGAACATCCGTTGTTAGGATCAAAGGAATTCGTCCAGATGATAGAGAAAAGCAGTTTATGAATTTAACAAATCAGGATTTCCTAATGCGAGTCGAACAAGTGGCCTACTTGACGGATGGACGAACATTCGAATATTCTTACGCCGATCATCTGCCAGAAACCTTTGAATTTGAAACAGTGATTACGGCAAAAAGTTATAAAGAGTCATAAAAAACGGTTGAGGCAAGTATTGTCTCAACCGTTTTTTTTTTATGTCTTCGATAGAATTTACACATATAGTAGGAACAGTTATTATTCATCGGCTGTAATAAGCATGGACGTGTTCCTATTTTTTTCAAGATGAACTTCTCCCCAAGTGCAGAGGGAATCTAGTATTGCTCCTAAAGACCAACCATAATCAGTTAAAGAATACTCTACTTTCGGTGGTACTTGGTTATATACTTTTCTTTGGATTACATCGTCTTCTTCTAGTTCACGTAATTGCTGTGTTAGCATTTTTTGTGTAATACCAGGCATTAAACGTTTTAATTCACTCGTTCTTTTTGTTCCTTTCTTTAAATGACAAAGAATAACAACTTTCCACTTTCCACCAATAACTTCTAAAGTCGCCTCTACAGGAATATTGTATGTCTTCATAAAAAACCCTCCTTTGATGAATTTAGATTTCAGTTTTGGGGCTAAATACGTTTTGGTACTAAAAATATTCCTTTTTAGTGCCTATAACACTTTAAAGTGCGTACTATTTATTGTGCTAAATATAATTCATAATAACTCATGTAAGAGGGAAGTGAGCAGAACTATACTAGAAAGTTCATATGTTACTTTTTAGTACCTATAATACTTTAAAGTGCGTACTTTTTATTATGCTAAATATATTCCATAATAGCACATGTAAGCAAGAAATGAATAAAATGTACTTTAAAGTACATTTGGAATGGGTCCAATTGAATTAGTTTGCATCAACTTTATGAGGAAAGTCACACAAAAGAAAACTATTTGTTATGTCGATAGAATAAATCCAACATTTAACAGTTGATTAATAGAACTGTAAAGTTTAAATTTACAGTATGGTTTTTGGAAGTGAATTGTGTGAGGTATAGGCATATTGCCACCGTCTGTAAAATGTAGTTACAGTAATTTTATTAAAGCATCATTTTAAAAAGAAATGGATAGTTAAGATAAATTAAATATTGCCGAATAAATAATATTACGTAAATTTGATTCTAAACTGTAATTTTTTTTAATACATTTCAATAACCCATACTTGAAATAATTGTGTATTTGATACAAAACATTAAAGGAGTGTTTAAAATATGGTAATTCTATATACGACAGCAAGCTGTGGTTCATGCCGAAAAGCAAAAGCATGGCTCGAGGAACATCAAATTGATTATATTGAAAAAAACATCGTATCAAATTCTATGACAGTCGATGAACTTAAATCGATTCTTCGTTTAACTGAAGATGGTGCTACTGAAATTATTTCAACTAGATCTAAAACTTTTCAGGAATTAAATATAAATATCGAGGCACTTTCGCTTAATGAATTTTATAAATTAATAATTGAGTATCCTCAAATGTTACGTCGGCCAATTATGCTGGACGAAAAAAGATTACAGATTGGTTTTAACGAGGAAGAAATTCGCAAATTTTTACCACGTAGCGTTCGGACATTTTTGAACATTGAATTGCAAAAATTGGCTAATTAATAAGTAATATTTTGTAAGGAAAAGTTTTTTTGAGAGGAGGAAACAGGAGATGATTGAAGTATTTGTTACAGTTAATTATAAAAATAGAAATTACCAAACAAATGTTATAGTGAGTAAGGATACGATATGGACAAAAATTAAACAGTTGGCAGAAGAACAAGTCAAGAAACAATGGAATCTTTAAATTTATTTTCAGACTTAAAAAGCATAAATGATAAAAGATAGTTCAAAAAGCTAAATGAAGCTAATAGACATTGGTGAGCTCGTATAGAATATAATGGAATGTATTTCTTCAGGGTAAGAATTATATATATCTTAACGTTTGACAAACCTATCTGTAATATTTATAGTTACAGTATGTTGAAAAGTGATTAGCAATTTATATCGTAGGAGGAAGACCATGAACAGTGACTTTACCTTGGCCATTCACAGTTTAACTTATCTAGCTCTACAGCCAGATCGGATGTCAACAAGTAATGCTATTTCAGAAAGTGCAGGTGTTCACCCAGTACGCATTCGCAAAGTGCTAAGTTTGTTAAAAAAACATAAGTTTATACAATCAAAAGAGGGGATTGGTGGAGGATTTATTTTCGCTCAAGATTTAAGTGAAGTTAACCTTTGGCATATTTATCAAATAACCTCAGAAGGTGCTTTGCAACCTAAATGTCCAGAATCGAACGATCAGTGTATTGTAGGTTCGAATATGCGAAAAGTCCTTTTTACTATTTTCTTAGGCGCTGAAGAACATCTAGGTGAATATTTAAAGAACTATACAATGAAAGAAGTAGTTGATCTTATCAATCAAGAACGATAAACGGCTTAATTGTTATATAGCCGTGGAGTTCTAATGTCGAAATGTAATGAAAAACATTACAGTTTAATTTATTTTATATATCTTGTTTACTGTTATTTAAAAATGGAGAACTATTCTTATTGTTTTAATACTAAAATCATTTGTAAGAAGGTGAAAAAGTATGATGTCAAATAATAATCCTGTTTTAAAAGTAGGAGATTGGGTTCGAGGAATATCAGTAGAGGGTGAACTAATACTTGGTTACATTGAATCATTTGATAACGTAGGGGAAGTAGTTAAGGTTAATGTTGTTAAATGTGACAACAAAGACACAATAAGTAAAACAATGTCCTTTTTAAGTAAACACGTAAAAAAACTTCCTGAATCAAAGGCAATAAACAAGGAGCAAATCCTTTTTCTTATAGATCTAGCATTATTAACAGGAGATGAAGAATGGTTTATCGGACTTTCTTCAAAATTAAACTCGATAAACGAGCTAGTTAATGGAGGAGTTTAAAAATTATTATAAATATAATTTCTTTCGGAATCTTTAATTGTGATAAAATCAATTCTTTGGTTTTAAAAAGTCCCATTTTTTCGCGATTAGCGACAAAAAGCCACCTTTCACATAAGGTGGCTTTTTCGGTATTCATATGAGTGAAATATAGTATCTTTTCGCAAGGCCATTGTAATACTGCAAAAAATGCAAACACCTTGATTTATATTAATTAGTCACGTCTAAATGGACCTTTTGGAGCGATAAGCTGGATCACGGAAGTAGGCAACGCCTGTACCAAATCCAGATCTCAAGCCATCTTCTTCCTGGAAGACAATCGGCTCACCATCTGGTTGTACCCCAATTGCTTTTAGACGTTCCACAGCGGCATCAATATCTTCTACTTCAAAACAAAGATGCATCGCACTAATTTGATCATTTGAGTAAGATGCTTTATCTGATTTAGGGATAACATATTCTAGAATGTCGATATTCAAATTGTCTAAGTGAAGGTTTGCATACTTAATACGAGTATCTTCAAGTCCTTGGGTTTGCGCCATTCTTTTTCCGCCGATTTCATCGATGTTCGATACTTTTTTACCTGTTAATGCTTCATAAAAAACGATAGATTTTTCTAAATTACTTACGGTAATTCCGACGTGATTTACTTGTGAGAAGCCTGCTGTTTTTTCACTCATCTTTGTTGCCTCCTATTTTTTGATAGCATAATTGTAAAAGTTATAAAAATAGATTTCCAATGATAACATGACAAACGATTTTCCTTTAAAAATGTATTCTTTTCATCAATGTTTTACTGTAATTAAAATGAGCCTTTAATAGTAGTTCTATTCTAAGTCTTTTGTAACAAGACAGGAAAGAGTTTGTGCATTTATGTAAATGTATCGTGAATGAATGTTTTTATTATGAATAAAGAAAAGGAAAATATAAAAGTTGTTTTTCGGCCAGAAAAGAATCTAATACCTACTAGGTTCTTTTTGTTTCACTTGATAAAAAACTTTGATGAAATTGGATTACAACCATTGAGCAAAAAAGTTAATTATTGAAAATATTATTCTTTAGTACATACATTTTTAATATGTTAAATATATTTCATAATAGTCTCTGTAAGAGGGGGATAAGTAGAAAAGTACTTTAAAGTACCTATAGCACTTTAAAGTGCGTACTTTTTATAACATTGAATATCATTCATAATAGCACCTGTAAGAAGAAAGTAAGCTTTACGGTATTAGTTACTCGATGTTACAGCAGTTTATTTAGATTCAGAATAATTGAAAGTTAATACTTTAGAATGCGATAATTCCAAAAAATGCCAATATGGCATGGAACGATTATGGAGGTTGAAGATATGAGCACTTCAAATTTGAGTGAAATAAGTAAACAAATTTTAATAGAGGAGGAAACACTTCAATTTTCTTCTTTTACAAATGAAGATGCTTTGCAACTAGGTTTATTTATCGTTGAAACAGCAAAACAAGAGGGGAAATTGATTGCTGTTGATATAACCAAAAATGGTGTGCAATTATTTCATTTCAAGATGACAGGGACAACTGAGGAAAATACGAAATGGATTGAGCGTAAAAAACGGGTCGTTTCCCTGCATAATCATAGCTCGTATTATATGCAGATACAAAGTGAAATAACTGGAATTCCATATAATGAAAAATATCTTTTAGATGCTTCAGAATACGCTGCGTTTGGGGGATGCTTTCCTATCCAAATAAAAAACGTGGGGGTTATTGGAATGGTTACAGTCTCAGGATTACCACCAGAAGAAGATCATGAATTGGTTATAAGAGCAGTTAAAAACCATTTAAACCAGTAGTTGTAGTTAGTGAGTAGATAATCAATTTTAGGGGGGCAATACTATGCCATTAATCGAGCTAAATACTTGGCCGACCATGTCAACAGAAGAAAAACAGGAATTCATTTATGCAGTAACTGAACTTACAACAAAATTATTAAAAATTGTCCCTGACAAAATTCAAGTGTTGATAACGGAACTTGAGAAAGAAAATTGGGGAAAAGCTGGGGCTGTAGCAAGTGATGCTACCTTTGCTGAAAAAAGTAGAGTGTCCAATTGGGAGACAGAAGAGTCTTACTATACACTGGATAGTACCGTTGATGGAATGGCTATTATCAAGATTGATATATGGAATACATTTGATCAAGATACAAAGGATAAGTGGGTAAAAGAGCTTACACAACTAACATCTAAATATACTCATGCACCTTTGGATAAAGTCCTTATTCTTATTCGCGAAATGATTCCAGGAAACTGGGGACAAAGTGGTGTAACGGGAGCCGATAAAGATTTCCTTTCCAAAAGTCGTACATTTTAATCGTTAAATAAAAAAGGCAAAAATGAACATATTTCTGTTCGTTTTTGCCTTTTTTATTATTGGTCTGCGGTAATGAGCATGGATGTATTTCCAGTCTGTTCGAGATGACATTCTCCAAAAGTACAATGAGAATCTAATATGGGCTCTAAAAATCAATTGTAATCAGTTAAAGAATATTCTATTTCCGCTTGTTCGTTTGTTGTCCTTTTGTTAAGTAACAAAGGAGAACAAACTTACATTTTCAAGCGATACCATCTAACGTTGCCTCTATAGGAAGATTGTATTTCCACATATGAAACCTTCCTTTGGTGAATGCAGATTTCAGTTTTTGAACAAAATAAGTTAGACTGTGCAAATGTTACTTTTTAGTACCTATAGTACTTTAAAGTACGTACTTTTTATTATGTTGAATATCATTCATAATAGCACATGTAAGAACGAAACAAGCCTTACGATACTAGTTAACTATGTTATTTTTTAGTATCTATAATACTTTAAAGTTTGTACTATTCATTATATTAAATACATTTCATAATAGTACATGTAAGAGAAAAGCGAAAAGTACGGTACTAAAAAGTACCTATAGTACTTCAAAGTGCGTTCTTTAAAAAAGAATGAAACCATTCATAATAGTGTTTGTAGAGATTAAATATATTTTTTAGAAGATAAAAAGGTGTTTTTATCGCACTATTATGATAGGAATTATAGGGAAGAGGGGAAACTCAATTGAATTCATATACAGTATCTTCTTCAGCAGCTCAAACAAATAGAAGAAGTATGTTTGCGTTATTAGCGCTAGCAATTAGTGCATTCGGGATTGGGACAACTGAATTTGTAAGTGTCGGTTTATTACCATCCATTTCAGAAGATTTAAATGTCTCGGTTACAACAGCTGGTTTAACTGTTTCTTTATATGCGTTAGGAGTAGCGTTTGGTGCTCCAGTATTAACGTCGTTAACAGCTAATATGTCGCGAAAAACGTTATTAATGTGGATTATGATTATTTTCATTATTGGTAATGGAATCGCAGCGGTAGCAACAAGCTTCACTGTATTACTTATTGCGAGAATTGTGTCTGCGCTTTCGCATGGTGTGTTTATGTCAATTGGCTCAACGATTGCTGCGGCACTTGTACCAGAGAATAAACGTGCTAGCGCAATTGCCATTATGTTTACTGGAGTAACAGTAGCAACTATTACAGGTGCACCAATTGGAACGTTTATTGGTCAACAATTTGGCTGGAGAACATCATTTTTGGCAATTGTGGTAATTGGAATCATTGCCTTAATCGCAAATAGTATTCTAATTCCTTCTAATATGAAAAAAGGTACGTCTGTATCATGTCGTGATCAATTTAAACTGATTACGAACGGAAGACTATTACTTGTATTCATCATTACCGCATTAGGATATGGGGGAACATTCGTAACATTTACGTATTTATCTCCGTTATTACAAGAGGTAACAGGGTTTAAAGCAAATACGGTTACTATCATTTTGTTAGTGTATGGAATCGCAATCGCGATAGGGAATGTAATTGGCGGGAAATTATCGAACCATAATCCAATTCGAGCGCTATTTTACATGTTCTTTATTCAAGCGATTATATTATTTGTTTTAACATTTACAGCGCCATTTAAAGTTGCTGGGTTAATCACAATTATTTTTATGGGACTATTCGCATTTATGAATGTTCCAGGGCTACAAGTATATGTCGTAATGTTAGCTGAACGATTTGTACCGAGTGCTGTCGATGTTGCATCGGCAATTAATATTGCGGCGTTTAATGCTGGGATTGCTCTTGGTGCTTATTTAGGTGGTCTTGTAACGAACTCGTTAGGGTTAATTCATACAGCTTGGGTAGGTGGCATTATGGTAGTAGGAGCTGTTATTTTAACAACGTGGAGTATGGCATTAGAAAAACGAGATCAAGTAAAATAAAAGGAGAGAAAATAAAATGAAAAATTTACAAAGTAAAACAACATTGCATAACGGTGTAGAAATGCCTTGGTTCGGTTTAGGTGTATTTAAAGTAGAAGAGGGACCAGAACTTGTAGAAGCTGTAAAAGCAGCGATTAAAGCAGGATACCGCAGCATCGATACAGCTGCGATTTATGGAAATGAAAAAGCAGTAGGTGAAGGGATCCGTGCAGGAATCGAAGCAGCTGGGATTTCAAGAGAAGAATTATTTATCACTTCAAAAGTATGGAACGCAGATCAAGGATATGAAGCAACACTTGCTGCATATGAAGAGAGCTTAAAAAAATTAGAACTAGATTATTTAGATTTATATCTTGTTCACTGGCCTGTAGAAGGGAAATATAAAGATACGTGGAGAGCATTAGAGACACTTTATAAAGAAGAGCGCGTACGTGCAATTGGCGTAAGTAATTTCCAAATTCATCACCTGCAAGATGTAATGAAAGATGCAGAAATTAAACCGATGATTAACCAAGTAGAATACCACCCTCGTTTAACACAAAAAGAATTACAAGCTTTCTGTAAAGAGGAAGGTATTCAAATGGAAGCATGGTCACCACTTATGCAAGGTCAATTATTAGATAACGAAACATTACAAGAAATTGCTGATAAACACGGTAAAACAACAGCGCAAGTTATTTTACGTTGGGATCTACAAAATGGAGTGATCACAATTCCAAAATCAACGAAAGAACACCGCATTATTGCAAATGCTGATGTATTTAATTTTGAATTAACAAAAGAAGATATGGAAAAAATCGATGCGTTAAACGAAAACCACCGCGTTGGTCCAGATCCTGATAACTTCGATTTCTAATAAAAATGAGAAAAAAGAGTGCAAAAGTTGCACTCTTTTTTTATATTTTTTATTCAAGAAAGTGTTTCTGTTTATTTGAATATCGTTTATATCATAACTTTTAAATTGCGTTACGCTATCTAGAGATTTGATTCTAAAACAGAATGAATGGGGACAGTATAAAGTTTGACATATAATAATGCATTCTATAATATATGTGCTATAGCACGTATATTGCGAGTTATTTGGAGGTGGCATATGGACCTATATGATTTAACAGGATATCTTGTTCATCGCACTGATGTGAAGTTAACAAATTATTTCATGAAACAATTAAAGCCTTATGGTGTTACTCCGGAACAATGGAGTCTTATTAGTATTCTTGATAGTCAAAGAGGTATGACCCAAAAGGATCTAGCCCAAACAATTGATAAAGATCATAGTACGATTGTAAGGATGATACATTCCATGGAAAGAAAAGGGTTTGTCGTGAAGAATTTTAATGAACAAGATAAACGTTCACATTACATTTTTTTGACTGAAAAGGGTGAAGAGATAAAAAAAGATATTTTACCTGTAGTTAAAAATGCTAACGATTTTGTAACAAGTAGTTTAACTAGTGAAGAGGTTCAACAGTTAAAGGTATTGTTAAATAAATTATATAATGTAAGTTATTAGTCAGATATTCCTTATAAAATAATTTTATAAGGAATAAAATTTACCATTTATGTGCTATAGCACATAAATGCCATCTCTTAACTTGTAACGTCCAAAATCTAAATAATACAGTAGATATATTATGAAACGAGGAGATTTTAGTTATGGAAAAATTCATATTAGCGTTTGATAGAGAACTTGTAATTGCAGAAAAAAAAGACTCAACATGGAGCGTTCACTCGCAGTTTGTAGGTGCTAATCCAGTTGCGTTAGCTTCTGATCCATACGACCCAAAAAGAATGTATTGTGGTACTTTTGATAGAGGATTATGGAGAAGTATAGATGGAGGAAGTTCATGGGAAGCAATTGGTACGTTACCTTCTTTTGGTGAAGTGTTTCCAGCTAATACTATTAATATGAGATCTATTACAGCAGTTTCTGTATCTCCATCGAAGGGTGATGACGGTAACGGGATAGTATATGTAGGAACTGAACCAAGTGCAATGTTTGTATCCAAGAATGGAGGAGACAGTTTTGAGTTACTAACCGATTATCGACAAATGCCATCGTATTCATCGTGGTTCTTTCCTCAAAGAACATATACACACCATGTAAAACATATTGAAATTGATGCTACTAATCCACAAACCATTTATACGACTATTGAGGTAGGGGGATTAATCAAAAGTGTAGATGGCGGTATTACATGGACTGAGGAAAAAGAGGGGAACTATCCTCAAGATATCCACGTTCTTAAATCGCATCACAATGCGCCAAATCGTTTATACGGGGTTTTAGGTGATTCATTCTTGAAGGAACCAGGTCAAGAGTATGCGGAGAGTTGTGATGGAGGTAAGACTTGGAGCTATATTTGTAGTGGGTTAAAGCATCATTACGCATATCAAATGGCAGTTAACTCAACTGATCCAGAAAATATTATTATTGCGACATCTTCAAATCCACACGTAGCGCATGATTACAATAATGGAAATTGTGAATCATTTATTTATAGAAAAGAAAAAAAACAGTCTTGGACAGAAATGAGTTCAGGTTTACCAGCTCCTAAAGGCACAATCATACCAGTTTTAAAGGCAACAAACGATGGAACGTTCTATCTGTTTAGCAATAAAGGAGTTTATCAGTCATTAGATGGCGGTTCAAATTGGACATCATTAGAGATTCCTTGGGAGAAAAGATTTATGGCACAACATCCTTATGAGATGTTAATTATTAAATAATCGGCGGGAATAGTTTTTACTATTATTCATTAGAAATGTTTAGTTAAATTTAAATGTTAATATCTTTTATTGAAGGTACTCCGAATCCAGATGAAATTTGATGATCAAAGTAGCTACAGTTCATATTTGTGTAAATATGAAACAAGCAGGATACATTAATAGAGAATGGATAAAATAGTACCAAACGATGACTAGATTTTATCAATGATTTTATAAGACTTAGATTCAGAATGATTAACAATTGGTGCTAGGGAGTCTAATGATTAAAAAATTCAAATCATATTATCTTCGAGATATATTATTTTGAAGGATATTAGAACTTAGGAGGAGATAAAGTTATGACAAAAGATTTTTATACTGCACTGAAAGAAAGACGTACTTACTATGGGATTAATAAAGAGGTACAAGTATCAGATGAAAGAATTAAAGAAATCGTGGAGTTTGCTGTGAAATATACTCCATCAGCTTTCAATTCTCAAACTGCGCGATTAGTTGTATTATTTGGTGAAGCTCATAATAAATTATGGGATATTACAACTGAAACATTAAGAAAAGTAGTTGGAGATAGGGATTTCTCAGGAACGCAACAAAAAATGGATTCCTTTAAAGCTGGTTATGGAACAGTACTATTCTTTGAAGATGAAGCTGTAGTTAAATCACTTCAAGAAAAATTTGCTGCATATGCTGAAAACTTCCCGATTTGGTCAAACCAAGCATCAGGTATGCACCAATTAGTTGTGTGGACGGCATTAGAAGCAGAGGGATTAGGAGCATCTTTACAACACTATAATCCATTAATTGACGATGAAGTGAAAAAAGAATGGGATATCCCTGCTAATTGGAAACTTATTGCACAAATGCCATTTGGTAATCCAACAGCTGAACCAGGTGAAAAAGAATTCCAACCGCTTGAAGAGCGTGTGAAATTTCATAAGTAATATTCTAATTTAATAACTTAAATGTGGTTTGAAAATAAAGCGTCTAGTTACAACAGATGTATTCGCTCTTTTTAGTAATGGGGGATATATTTGTCATTGGTGAAATTCGCTAAAAACACTATTGTATTTTCTAAAAGAACAAGGCGATCATTTTTGATCGCCTTGTTTAACATTTGTACAATTTATAATGCAAATATTTATTAGCCCGTAAGGTTAATAATCTAAATTCTTAAACTAGCAATAAAGGAGTTTTTAGCACTCTGTTACTTACCAACACGGATTAATTTTTATTATCGAGTCATTGTTACCAAACGTTTTTCAACACTATTTTTCCTATTGCTTCATTCGACTCCATATACTCATGTGCTTGTGCAACTTCATCAAACGTAAAAGTTTTAGAATCTAGCAATGGTCGAAGTTTTCCTTCTTCTACTATTTGAGTTAGTTTAGTTAAAATCTCCCCGCAAGCGTCACGTTTATCTTTATGTAATATTTTTAACGCCATAAAAGTAACGTGCAGAGAGAGTCCTTTTGCGTGTAAAGAAGAGAGATCATGGGTTGAACGAGCTGCAATAGTTACGACAGTTCCATTGACCGCGGCAGCTTCAAAAGAATTATCGAGATTCTTGCTACCTACCGTATCAAATATAACTTCAAATCCGTTTCCATTCGTATGTTTTTGCACATATTCTTGAACAGATTCTTCTTTATAATTAATAGCTATGTCGGCTCCTAGATGATGGGCTATTTCAATTTTGTTCTGCTGAGAAGCTGTTGTAAAAACTTTAGCACCTGCCCATTTAGCCAGTTGAATGGCTACGTGTCCTACGCCACCAGTAGCTCCATGAATGAGGACATTTTGACCAGGTTTAATATTTGCACGATCAAATAAAGATTCCCAAGCCGTAATTGCAACTAATGGTAGAGCAGCTGCTTCTTCCATTGTTAAATTTTTAGGTTTGTGAGCAATTAATCGAATATCAGCAAGCATAAACTCTGCAAGTGCACCACCAGTAGTTCCTTTAAAACCTCCGGCACACCCATATACTTCATCGCCAAGTTTGAATTTCGAAACACCTTCGCCTACTTCTATAACAATACCAGCTATATCCCCGTGCAATATAGCTGGAAATTCAGGAGCAACTGATGAAACAGCGCCACTGCGTATTTTCGTATCGATTGGATTTACACTTGTCGCTTTTACATGGATTAGAACATGTCCTGGTAAAAGTATCGGTTTTGAAAACTCTTCTAATTGAAATACAGATGAATTCCCAAAAGAATGGATGATTTGTGCTTTCATTGTTTATTACCTCCTGTTCGTGGTTATAGCATAGCAAAGTACAAAAAATAAGTATAATATTATGATTTAGTCAAAAAGTTAACTCCAGTTAGAGTTTCACTTAGTTTCCAAAGCATTTCTGCATATTCTGTATTACTAGCCCAAGGTCTAACTCCTGATGGTTCTGGATTTTCGGCAGAAACAGCTTCCGCAATATCAACATTTTCGCAATACACGCCACCTTGATCAGCAAGTTGGCTATTTACCGCACACCATACAATTGTAGCGGCTCCTTCTGTAATGCTTTTAAATTCTTCATCATATTTTACTAAAGCTCGACTTCCATGCTCGTCCAATGCTCCCATTGAACGCATTTCTTCATCAGTTAAATTTCGAGATAAACTTGTGACAATCGTTCCAGGGTGGGCAGAGAATGCACGTACATTAAATTCTTTACCGCGTTTATCTAATTCAACAGCAAATAAGGCATTTGCTGTTTTGGATTGTCCGTAGGCTTGCCATTTGTTGTAATGACGATTTTTAAAGTTTGGGTCGTTAAAATCAATATCACAAATACGATGACCGCGCGAACTAACTGATACAACCCTTGCTCCATTAGCTTTGACTAAAGCGGGCCAAAGTCGCTTGCAAATTCGTTAGCTGGATTGTGATTTGGTTTTTATGTTCCTCAAGTATCGCTTTACAAGCTTCATCGTTTTTGGCTCGTGAGAATTTCATATATTCTTGTATTGTATTTAAGGGCATTTGTGTTCTCTTTAGATGATTAATGAAAAGTATTCGATCTATATCTAATTGAACATACTGCCTATTATTATTCTCATTTCTTTTAGCTGGGGGAAGAAGGTTGATTTTTTCGTAGTACCTAATTGTATCTGTGCTTAATCCTGTTTTCTTTGCAACATCAGATATTGTGAATATATCGTTCATTTGTAATTGCTCTCCTTTCACTACAAGTGTATTACTTGGAGTTAACTCCAAGTCAATCATTTTGTTTGAGGAGTTTATATAAAGAAGAGGAGATTGCGTGAAATAGTGTAACGCACTTGCAAAAGCAACTTTAAAGCTTTTTGAAGGAAGGGAAGTTGTCATTTCGTGCAGCATGATTTGTTGATTACATTTATAATCAGTCATTTGGTATAGGTACTTTAAAGTGCCTACATCACTTTAAAGTACGTACTGTTATTAATGTTATGACCGTTTTATAATGACATTCGTAGCACAAAGTTATAACGATTACGTTTTAGATATTACGATTACAATCGTATTTTATTTAGACAAAACTGCAACAAATTTTTAGGGCTGTGGTGTACAGGATTAACTATGAATTTTGAGAAGAAAGACCAAAAATAAAAAAAATTATAGATTTATATTAATGAAAGAAAGTGAGTGAAACACATGGAAAAGTTTGCGAATCATTTTGGATATAATCGTATGTTTGCGAAAGAACGACTTACATTAGGAGTTCACATTCCTATTGAAAATTATCAGTTTCATGCACCAACAATGGAAAAACAAGTAGAATTGGTACAAAAAGCGGAACAATATGGTTTTACAGGCGTATGGCTTCGAGATGTTTTGCTGCAAGACCCTGACTTTGATGATCCTGCAACAGGTCAAATTTACGATATGATGATTTATTTGACGTATTTAGCAAGCCAAACAGAGAAAATCGCATTTGGAACGTCGGCAACTGTATTGTCACTTCGTCATCCGCTGCGTGTAGCGAAAGAAATTGCTACATTGGATCAACTATTTCCAGAAAGAATTATGCTCGGTGTTTCATCCGGTGACCGACGTGCTGATTTTAAGGCGTTAGGTGTTAGTCATGAAACACGAGGTGAAAAATTTAGAGAAGCGTTTGCTTACTTGGAAGATATTTTGTATAAAAACTTCCCATTTATCCAATCGACACTAGGAGAAGTTCATGGTGCAAATTTAGTTCCAAAACCGTCTAAGCGTGTTCCGACCTTTATCACAGGTTTTAGTCAGCAAAATATGGAGTGGTTTGCTGAACATGGTGATGGATGGATGTATTATCCACGTAGTCCGGTACATCAGGCGGCAGCAATTGGACAATGGCGAGAACTAGTAGAGGATTATCATCCAGATGTATTCAAACCATTTATACAACCGATGCATTTAGACTTATCTGAAGATCCAAATGAACGTCCTACACCAATACGTTTAGGCTACCGTACAGGGCGTAAGGCACTAATTGAATTGTTAGATGTATACCGAAGTATTGGTGTGAATCATTTATTCCTTGCTCTATTTGATGGTAAACGCCCGGCTAATGAAGTGTTGGATGAGCTAGGGGAAGAAGTACTTCCTCATTTCCCTGCATTGTAAAGGAGTGGAAAGAATGAAAGCGATAGGACTTATGCAATATGGAGATGAAAGTGTACTACAAGAGATGGAAATGCAAACACCTCTATTGGGAGACAACGATGTACTGATTGAAGTATATGCAGCTGGTGTAAATCCCGTGGATTGGAAAATACGTGAAGGTTTACTTCAAGACGTAATTTCTTATGACTTCCCGCTCGTTTTAGGATGGGACGTTGCAGGTAAAGTTATTGCCATAGGGCCAAAAGTAACAGCATTTAAAGTGGGTGATGAAGTATATAGTCGTCCGGATATTGAAAGAAACGGCACTTATGCAGAGTACGTGGCTGTAGATGAGAAGTATGTAGTGAAAAAACCGAGAAATCTATCCTTTGAAGAGGCAGCATCAATCCCTCTTGTAGGGTTGACAAGTTGGCAAAGTTTAGTGAAATTCGCTAATGTTCAAAAAGATGAAAGAGTCTTAATTCATGCTGGATCGGGAGGAATTGGCACGTTTGCTATTCAGTTAGCAAAAAGCTTTGGCGCACATGTTGCAACTACGACTAGTACAAAAAATATACAGTTTGTAAAGGAGCTAGGCGCTGATACTGCCATCGATTACAGAACAGAAGACTTTTCTCTGCTTCTGCATAATTACAATATTGTATTTGATGTATTAGGTGAAGATGTACTAAGGGACAGTTATAAAGTACTTGCACCAAATGGAAAGTTAGCGTCCATTTATGGTCCGAAAGGCATAGAAATCCCGCAAACTGAAATATCTATAGAGAAAAACATTCAGACTGATCATATATTTACTGAACCTAACGGATATGAACTTTCTCTTATAACAGAATTAATTGAGAGTGGGAAGATTAAGCCTGTTGTAACGCATGTGTTACCTTTACATGTAGAAGGTGTAAAAGAAGCACATCGTTTAAGTGAGTCAGAACGTGTTCTTGGCAAAATTGTATTAAAGAAACATTGGTAAAGTATGAGATTTTAGAGACAGTATTGTGCTAAGTAGCGACTGAGCTTATATATTCTTTTCTAGAAATTGTTTTAAAAAGGGAGATAGCAAATGGATTCAATGACATTTCTTTTATTCGGAGCGACAGGGGATTTAGCGAAACGTAAAATTTACCCTGCTTTATACAATATTTAGTAATCAAAATATACCGCAATCTTTTTCTATTATTGGTAGAAGGGCAATGTCAGATGTGGAATTTCAAACAAGAGTAGAACAATCCCTTGCTACATTTTCTAGACGATCTACTGATGATCAGTCAGGAGTAAAAGAATTTATTAGCGCATTTCGTTATTGTCAATTAGATGCAGCGAATACAGATGGCTATCGAGATTTATTGGGGCTTGTAAAGCGACGTGAAACAGAATTAAACATTCCTGAAAAGCGCATGTTTTACCTATCTGTTGCACCAGAGCTTTTTGATGTGATTGCTTTAAATATTAAGGAGATTGGATTGTGGACTACAAAAGGATTGAAACGTCTTATTATCGAGAAGCCGTTTAGTCATAATTTTAAATCCACTTGCGAGTTAAATGCAAAGCTAAGTAAAGGTTTTGACGAAGCTGATATTTATTGTATTGATCATTATCTTTGAAAATGAATGGATATATTATAGCAATACGCAAAAAAGCATTCTTTATATAGATTTGTATTCAAGATTTTGCGAGTGATGAAGTTAATATGGGTACATCATTTAATAAATAGACAAAAACTGAAAAATATTATGAATTTAAAAATCTTTAATTCAAGATATTTTTCTTGACGATAATAATTTATGTAGTTAATACGCTAGATGAAAGGTTATTTAATAATAAAAAGTAATTAGATATATATTATTAAGTTTAATTCGATAAATAAGTAAGTTGTGGTAGAAATGCTTTGAATTGCCACTATTAATATTGGGGACAATTAGAAAGCGAAAAGTATAAAAAGAATTGGAATTTGATAACTCTTTGTTTTTTTGTAAAAACATGAAGTTAGAAGATAAGAAGAAGCAAGAATGAATCAACAAGAGTATTAGCTTCTGTACAATTCATTTTTAATATATTGACAATGATTATACACCACGAGGGGGGACTGAAATTGGAATCAATGACCTTTGTTTTATTTGGAGCGACAGGGGACTTAGCTAAAAGAAAAATTTACCCCGCACTATATAACTTATATAGAGATCAAAAGCTTCCAAAGCAAATATCCGTTATCGGGCTTGGGAGACGTCAAGTATCTCATGTAGATTTTCAAGAAAGAATAAAAGAATCAATAGAGACGTTTTCCCGTCATAGGGAAGAAGGTACTCCAGAACTTGAAGGTTTTTTAGATAATTTTCGCTATTGTCCATTAGATGTGAGTAAGCCGGAAGACTATGAGAGGTTATTACAAGTAGTTCGTGAAAGGGAAGAAGAACTAAATATAAAAGGTAATAGAATGTTCTATCTTTCAGTTGCACCTGATTTTTTCGAGACAATTGCTTTAAATATTAAGGAAAGCGGACTTGATAGAACGGATGGATGGAAACGCCTGATGATTGAGAAACCGTTTGGACACGACCTCAAATCTGCTCGTGAGCTTAATGATAAGCTGAGTCGAACGTTTGAAGAAGATGAGATATACCGTATTGATCATTATTTAGGTAAGCCGATGATTCAAAACCTTGAGGCACTAGAATTTGCAAATCCTGTTCTCCAATCGATTTGGAACAAAGAACATATAGCGAATGTACAAATCACAGCTAGTGAAACGGTTGGGGTTGAAGAAAGAGCCGGATATTATGATCAGGCGGGAGCCATTCGTGATATGGTTCAAAATCATATATTACAAATATTAATGATGACTGCAATGAATCTGCCGGAAAAGATTAGTGCATCTGAAATTCGAGAGGAAAAACGAAAGGTAATGGAGGCGCTTCGTAAAGTGAAACAAGAAGACGTTCAGAACCATATCGTACGCGGACAATACGTTTCAGGAGAAATAAATGGTCAACAAGTTGTAGCATATAAAGAGGAACCAGGAGTAAATCCTTCTTCTAACACAGACACATTTGTTGCCGCTCGCTTATGGATCGATAATCCATTTTGGACTGGCGTTCCCTTTTATATACGAACAGGTAAAAGAATGAAAGAAAAGTCTACTCGTATTGTAATCGAATTTAAAAATACGTTAAAACAGCAATATCAAGATAATAATCCAAAGGCAGAGCCTAACTTATTAATAATTGAAATTAGCCCAGGTGAGAATGTTTCACTACAGTTAAATAGTAAAAATCCATTGAAAAATGGAGAGATTGAACCGATTCGTATTAATTTTACTTGCGAGCAAGTTGAATTGGGGGTACCTGAAGCTTATGAAAGACTCATCCATGATGCTGTGAGTGGAGATTCTACATTCTTTGCACATTGGAAAGAAGTTGAATTGTCATGGGAATGGGTACAGCCAATTCTTGAAGCATTCGAGGAAAACTTATTGCCGCTTCATGAATATCAGTCTGGTTCATATGGTCCAGATGCGGCTAATAAACTATTACAAGAAAGTGAATTTAAATGGTGGTTAGATCAAAAAACGGAAAAATAAGCACATTCTGAAATGAAGGTATTTAGGGGGACAATTACTATGGCACAAAACATGAATCAATTAGCAGTTAATACACTTCGTACTTTATCGATTGATGCTATTAACGAGGCAAATTCAGGTCATCCAGGTCTTCCGATGGGAGCAGCACCAATGGCTTATGCATTATGGGCGAATCATTTAAATTACAATCCTAATAATCCAGAATGGTTTAACCGTGATCGTTTCGTTTTATCGGCGGGACATGGATCTAGTCTGCTATATAGCCTACTTCATTTAGCTGGATATGACGTTACAATTGATGACTTGAAAAGTTTCAGAAAGTTAAATAGTAGAACACCGGGACATCCCGAATTTGGTCATACTCCTGGAGTTGAAGCAACTACAGGCCCGTTAGGACAAGGGATTGCAAATGCTGTAGGAATGGCAATGGCAGAAGCGCATTTAGCAGCGAAGTTTAATAAGGATGGTCACTCTATTATAGATCACAATACCTATGCTTTAGTTGGAGATGGTGATTTAATGGAGGGTATTTCTTATGAAGCGATGTCAATGGCAGGGCATATGAAACTTGGTAAGTTAATTGTACTATATGATTCAAATGAAATTTCACTTGATGGTGAATTAAACATTGCTTTCTCTGAAGACATTCAGAAAAGGGTAGAATCTGCACAGTGGCAGTATGTAAGGGTTGAGGATGGAAACGATGTTGAGGCTATTACAAGAGCCATTAAATTAGCGAAAGAAAATACGGACAAACCTACTCTTATAGAAATTAGAACAATTATAGGTTATGGAAGTCCAAAAGTTGCTGGAACAAACAAAGCACATGGTAACCCGCTTGGAGTAGAAGAGGCGACAGCGACAAAACAAGTGTATGGTTGGCATTATGAGGAAGATTTCTTTGTACCTGAAGAAGTTAAAGTTCATTTTAATGAACTTAAACAAAAAGGTATTGAAAAAGAGAACCACTGGAACGAGCAGTTCAACTTATACAGAGAATCGAATCCTGCATTAGCAGATGAACTAGAAAAAGCGATTACAGGTGAGGTTTTAATCGAAGCGAATGACATTTTATCCTTTGATACGGAAAAAGCTATTTCAACTCGTGTTGCAAGTGGAGAAGCTGTTAATCATTATGTGAAATCGATACCTTCTATTTTTGGTGGAAGTGCAGATCTGTCGCATTCCACTATGACAGATATAAAAGGTGAAGCAGTGTATGCAGTAGAATCGTTTGCTGGCCGAAATATATACTTCGGTGTACGTGAGCATGCAATGGGAGCGGCAGCGAATGGGATGGCACTTCATGGAGGAGTAAAACCTTTCGTAAGTACATTCTTCGTATTTAATGATTATCTTCGTCCATCAATTCGACTTGCTGCATTGCAAAAGTTACCTGTTACTTATGTATTTACGCATGATTCGATTGCTGTGGGAGAAGATGGTCCAACGCATGAACCAATTGAACACTTGGCTGCTCTTCGGGCAATTCCTGGTCTAACAGTTATTCGTCCATCAGACGCAAATGAAACAGCCAGTGCTTGGGCTTATGCTTTACAGCAAACGGATGGTCCAGTGGTCTTAGTATTAAGCCGTCAAAATTTACCGGTGTTTGATGAAACGAAAGCAAACATAGAGAATCTTTCTAAAGGAGCTTATATACTAACGCAAACAAATGAAAATCCGGATGTGATTTTAATTGCGACAGGTTCTGAAGTATCCTTGGCTGTTAGTGCGAAAGCGAAATTAGAAGAAGAACATGTTTCTGTTCGTATCGTTGCAATGCCGAGCTGGGAGTTATTCGATCGTCAATCGAAAGAATATAAAGAATCAATTCTTCCGTCTTCTATAACAAAACGAGTATCTCTTGAGATGGGCGTATCCCTTGGCTGGGAGCGTTATGTAGGACAGGAAGGAAAAGTACTATCGATTGAAACATTTGGAGCTTCAGGAACTGGGGCTGAAGTCATGAATCTATTTGGATTTACGACAGAAAATGTTGTTCAAATTACACAAAATGTATTGAATTCTTAAACTATGACTGTGAATACCTTTCTGAAAATACCAACTTATAAGTGTTGAAAATGATATGTCAAAAAGGTATTCAAGATTATAGTGATATCTATTTTTAATAAAAGGTGATTTGAGGAGGAATTATATTATGCAAGTAGGATTAATTGGTTTAGGTAAAATGGGATTAAATTTAGGGAAAAATTTAATTGATCATAAACATCAAGTAGCAGCATTTGATTTAAATACGAGTGCAGTGGAAGAAATGAAAGAGTATGGGGCTACAGGTGTATCTAGTTTAAATGAACTTGTTCAGTCATTAGAATCACCAAGAATTCTTTGGGTTATGGTTCCGCACGCTGTTGTTGATTCTGTTATTAATGAGGTTACACCGCTGTTATCAAAAGGAGATATATTAATTGAAGCTGGTAATTCACATTATAAAGAGTCTATCCGCCGATATGAGCAATTAAAGACAGAGGGTATTCACTTTATGGATGCAGGAACTTCTGGCGGAATGGAAGGCGCTCGTAATGGTGCTTGTTACATGATCGGAGGAGATCAAGAAGCTTGGGAAATCGTTGAACCTATTTTCCGCGATACAGCTGTAGAAAATGGATACTTATATGCTGGAAAAGCTGGTAGTGGTCACTTTTTAAAAATGGTTCACAACGGAATTGAATACGGTATGATGGCTGCTATTGGTGAAGGGTTTGAGATTTTAGAGAAAAGTGAATTTGACTACGATTATGAAAAAGTATCAAGAGTATGGAACAACGGTTCAGTAATTCGCTCATGGTTAATGGAATTGACTGAAAATGCATTTTCTAAAGATGCAAAACTAGATGAAATTAAGGGAGTTATGCATTCTTCTGGTGAAGGAAAATGGACAGTAGAAACAGCATTAGACCTTCAAGCAGCAACTCCTGTTATCGCAATGTCTCTATTAATGCGCTACCGCTCATTAGACAATGATACGTTTACAGGAAAAGTTGTAGCAGCCCTGCGCAATGAATTTGGCGGACATGCAGTCGAAAAGAAATAAAAATCCTAAAGTTATAACTCGTAACGTTTAAAAAATGGAGGGAATTGATCATGAAGTTTTTTATTGATACTGCAAATCTTGAGGACATAAAAAAAGCATATAAACTGGGAGTTTTAGCTGGTGTTACAACCAATCCTTCTTTAGTAGCAAAAGAGGGCATCAAGTTTGAAGATCGTATTGCAGAAATTTGTCAGGCAGTACCTAAAGTCGAGTCTGTTTCGGCAGAAGTAACTCCAGATGTTGTTACAGCGGAAGAGATGATTGCCCAAGCAGAAGAATTGATTAAAATTAACGGTGGCGATAAAAACATCACGATAAAACTTCCGATGACGCTAGCAGGATTAGAAGCTTGTCGCTATCTTACTGAAAAAGGTGTTAAAACGAACGTTACACTTATTTTCACTGTGAACCAAGCTCTTTTAGCTGCTCGAGCAGGTGCAACGTATGTTTCTCCATTTTTAGGTCGCTTAGATGATATTTCTGAAGATGGCGTACTATTGGTTGCTAAAATTGCTGAATTATTCTTTATTCATCAATTAGATACACAAATCATTGCGGCTTCTGTCAGGCACCCGGATCATGTAACTCGTGTAGCGATGGCAGGTGCTCACATTGCAACAATTCCTTATAAAGTAATTGAACAACTTGCTATGCATCCATTAACAGACCAAGGTATTGAAAAGTTTGCTGCGGATTGGGCGAAAGCGCCTAAATTATAATGAAGTGAAGTTTTCACCAATTGCTTTTTCACGAGAGGACTACTCTCTATGTGACTTCATCCTGTAAACTTAATCTCGAGTTTGGCATCTTATTACGTGAAAACGGCAATATAAAAAGAAACGATTCATTTTCAAAATAGCACAATAGTTATGAAAAGGACCTCCTTATGAGAGTAAAGTTTGTTAGCACGTAGCTCTCATAAGGGAGAGTCTTTTTTTGTATAAATCATGGTGCTCTCAAGTATGTATATTTAATTAAGGAAGAACTTTGTGGGTGCTCTTTTTTTATAGGAATATTTTGAAAGGGGTTACATTGTGAGTTCAAAATATATGATTGGTGTAGATATTGGAACAACTAGTACAAAATCAGTTTTGTTTTCGATTGATGGGTCTGTTATTGCAAGCCACGGGATTGAATACCCTTTATATTCTCCCGCGCCAGAAACAGCAGAACAAGATCCAGAAGAGATTTTTCAAGCAGTGATACATACTATAAAAGAAACTGTACAATCAAGTAATATACAGCCGATTGATATTCTTTGCGTCTCTTTTAGTTCGGCAATGCATAGCGTCATTGCTGTAGACGAAGAGGGGAGTCCGTTAACGAGATGTATCACTTGGGCTGATAATAGAAGCGCAAGCTGGGCAGAGAAAATAAAGAATGATATGAATGGTCATGAAATTTACCTTCGTACTGGGACACCAATTCATCCTATGTCACCACTTTCGAAATTAGTTTGGCTTCAGAATGAGCATGCAGAATTGTTCGCAAAAAGCTATAAATTCATTTCTATTAAAGAGTATGTTTTTTATAAGTTATATAAGGAATATGTAATTGATTATTCTATAGCATCAGCAACAGGAATGTTCAATTTAAAATCTTTAAAATGGGATGAGGAAGCTCTACATGTTGCAGGAATTTCAGATGAAAAGCTTTCTAAACTAGTTCCAACGACGCACAGCTTGAGAGGGTTAAATGAAGAGCTTGCAAGAGAAATGAACATACACGTTTCTACTCCTTTTGTAGTAGGAGCTAGTGATGGCGTACTATCGAATTTAGGGGTAAATGCGATAGAGCCTGGGGTTGTTGCTGTTACAATTGGTACGAGCGGTGCGATACGTGCCGTCACAAATCATCCTGTAACAGATCCAAAGGGTAGGATTTTTTGTTATGCGTTAACTGAGGAACATTGGGTAATTGGTGGGCCAGTTAATAACGGTGGTATGATTTTCAGGTGGGCCCGTGACCAGCTGAGTACTATAGAGGTTGAACATGCGAAGCGTTTAGGAAAAGATCCATATGAAGTGCTTACTGAAATAGCAGCAAAAGTTAACCCTGGATCTGACGGTTTATTATTTCATCCGTATTTAGCAGGGGAAAGAGCTCCTTTATGGAATGCAAATGCGCGAGGTTCTTTCTTTGGACTAGGATTGCATCATAAGAAAGAACACCTTATCCGTGCTGTTTTAGAGGGGATCATTTATAACTTGTATACTGTTCTTCTTGCTTTAAAAGAGCTCATTGGCGAACCGAGAAAAATTCAAGCAACTGGAGGCTTTGCAAGGTCAGAACTTTGGAGACAGATGATGGCGGATATCTTTCATCAAGACGTATATGTTCCTGAAAGTTTCGAAAGCTCTTGCTTAGGAGCTGCTATCCTCGGTTTATATAGTCTAGGTGAAATAGATACATTACACGTAGTTTCTGAAATGGTAGGTGCAAATTTTTATCATGAGCCAAACATGGAAAGTGTGGAAAAATATAAAGATTTAACACCAATCTATATTCGTCTATCCCGTCACTTGGAAGAAGAATATGAAAGTATAGCAGCTTTTCAGAAAAAATGGGTTTAGAGGCTGTTTCGCAGAAAAATGTGGTAACTTATAAAGAGGTACTCCGATTTTTTAGGATATTCTTTCAATATAAAATAGATTAAGGCTGCTTAGTAAGAAGTATGAAGAACGAAAACTATAGGGAGAGGGTTATGAAAATGATGGATAACAAAAAGTTTATTGGATATGTTGGAACTTACACGAAAGAAAATAGTGAAGGAATATATACTTTTACTTTAGATACGGAAGCAAAAAAAATTAGTAATGTAACACTTGCGGCCAAGCTGGATAACCCTACATATTTAACCATTAACCGAAATAATCAATATCTCTATTCTGTTATAAAAGAAGGAGAAGCTGGTGGTGTAGCTGCTTATTCGATTGACAATCATACTGGAGAGCTTAAGGCAGAAAACAGACAAATAGTAGAAGGTGCCTCTCCTTGTCATATTAGTGTTGATAGTAGAAATCGTACGGTAGTTACAGCAAATTACCATAAAGGAACGATTGAGTCTTTTGTAGTAAATGAAGAAAATGGAACTGTAAATCCTGCTGTCTCTATTATTACACACAAAGGTTCAGGTCCGAATAAAGAAAGACAAGAAAAACCACACGCACATTATGCGGGATATACTCCTGATGAAAAATATGTGGTGGGTGTTGATTTAGGGATTGATAAATTAATTACGTATGAAATAAAAGATAGTACTCTAATAGAAGTTAATAGCTTGTCTGTGAACCCAGGAAGTGGCCCAAGGCATATTACTTTTCACCCGAATGGAAAATACGCCTATGTGATGACAGAGCTTAGTTCTGAAGTCATTGTATTATCATATCACTCGGAAGAAGGGGCCTTTACAGAATTACAGTATATTACTACTGTTCCAGAAGAATTTGATGAAAATAGTCAAGGAAGTGCCATACACATCTCTTCTGACGGTCGATTTGTGTATGCAGCGAATCGTGGTCATAATAGTATTGCTGTTTTCAATGTGGATCAAAATTCAGGTCAGCTTACATTTGTTGAACATACATCTACAGAAGGAAATTGGCCGAGGGATTTTGTATTAGATCCTACTGAAAAGTTTCTTGTTGCTACAAATGAAAAGTCACATAGTCTTGTGCTATTTTCAAGAAATGAAACTACAGGGAAGCTAACTCTTTTACAATCGGATGCTGTTGTACCAGAGCCTGTTTGTGTTAAATTTTTAAATGTTTAACGTGCGTTGATAAAGGGCAAGGGATGGAAGCTCAATTCATGTAGAAATGTAGTTCTTTGTCGAAACGTCGATATAATTTCATATATCAAAAAAGAAACGTAAAAAGCAAAGCGATCATCGCTTTGCTTTTTATTGTTTCTTTTTTGGTCTACGTACTAACTCCCCACCACAGTTCGGGCAAACATTTTGTCTTTCCTCTGTACATGGTGCACAAAATGTACATTCATACACGCATATGTATGCTTCGGAATCGGGCTGAAGGGAATCGTCGCAAATTTGACAGTTTGTTTTCATTTCTAGTGCCATAGTATCTCTCCTTGTTGTTTGAAAGTTCTTAATTTAATTATAATTAATATTGTAGAGGAAGTCCTTTTTAAATGAAAGGAAATAAACGGATTAAGTTGTTGTTTGAGATGAAATATGCCGGTTTATTTTAAAATTGATTATTTAGTGCAGTTGGAATATTATGAAATAGTCAAAAGACAACAGGGGGTATATATTTTGACTAATAATAACGATTATTTTTATGTAGAAGAGAATATAACTTACAATAGTTTAAAAGCAGACTGTGAAAAATGTTTTGGTCTATGCTGTGTAGCATTACCTTTCGCGGCATCAGTAGATTTTGCGGTGAATAAAGATGGTGGTAAACCTTGTTCAAATTTACAATCAGATTATAAATGTAGTATACATAAAAGTCTTAGAGGAAAAGGGTATAAAGGTTGTACTGTATTTGAATGTTTCGGCGCTGGGCAAAAGATTTCTCAAGTTACGTTTAATGGAATTGATTGGCGGAAAGATGCTAGTCATGCTAGAAAAATGTATGATGCTTTTCCGGTTATGCATCAGCTTCATGAAATGCTTTGGTATTTGAAGGAAGCCGTTCTTTTTAAGGCGACGCAAACGATTCATCATGAGCTTAGTAAAGCGATTGAAGAGACGGAACGACTTTCAAATTTAAGTGCAGATGAGTTAATGAAAGTAAATGTTCCATTACATCGTGCAGAAGTGAATGTTCTCCTTCTGGAAACGAGTGAACTCGTTTGGAAGGAAATAAATACTGCAAATAAGAAAAGAATTAGTCACCGAGGTGCAGATCTTATGGGAGCAAATCTTAAAAAGAAAGATTTACAAGGAGCGAATTTACGAGGTGCTTATCTTATTGCGGCAAATTTACGAGATGCTAATTTACGAGGTGCTGACCTCATAGGAGCAGATTTGCGAGATGCAGATATTAGAGGAGCAGATTTTACAAATAGTATTTTTCTTACGCAAGTCCAGATTAATGCAGCAAGAGGGGACAAACATACAAAATTGCCGAAATTATTGTCTCGTCCAGCGCATTGGACTGCGTAAATTGCATGTAGTGGTTTGCAAAGTAATATACCAATTTGTATTGGATTACATGATCAAGATCCAATTATACGAACAGGCAGAGATTAAATCTCTGCCTGTTTTTTCTTTTCAAGAGTAGTAATTATAACGCTGCATATAATAAGAATACCACCAATGAAAAAGTTACTGCTTAACGTCTCATTTAAAAGAAGCCAGCCGAGTAATGATCCAACGATAGGTTGGAAGAAGAAAAATAATGAACCGATGCTAGCATCCATTAACTCTAACCCTTTATTCCAAAGGAAAAATGCACCTGCGGTTGAGACGATTCCTAAATAGAGTACGCCTAATAATACGTACATGTTCACATGTTCAATAGGAGTTGATTGAAATTCCCACACCATACAAGGTGTTATAAAAAAGAGTGAAAAGAATATAGCGTACGTTGTAATAACTAAAGATGAAAATCGAGCTGAAGCGATTTTTACATAAATGGATAGTAAAGCCCATGTAATAGCGGCTCCAACTAAAATGATTGTACCGATAAAATAGGAGCCAATTTCAATATCCCATCCGATAACGATAATGACACCGATTGTTGCGATGATAGTTGATAACAGTCTACGAGCAGTTAGTTTTTCTTTTAAAATGAGCGCTGCAAATATGACCATAAATGCAGGTGTAGCTGACGTTACTAAAGAGCCTGTATGAGCGTCGGATAATTTTGTTCCGATAAATTGACATGTGATCGAAATGAAGTACCCGATGAATCCAATCCAAGCGAATAGTAACCAATCTTTTTTCTGGATGGTTATTTTTTTCTTTTGCTTTCTTTCTGTTGTTTTCAAAAGCACGTATAAAACAACAAAAGCGATAATAAAGCGTAGCCAAACGAGTGTTAGTGGCGGGATAAAGTCGAGTACATATTTGCTAACAACATACATACCGCCCCAAATACTTGCTGCTAGTGATAAACATATAGCTCCTAAAATTGTTTGTTTCATTTGAATTACCTCCGTCTATTTTTAGGGTGATGATAAATTCCCTAAGACGAGGCATAGTGTATGTGTTATATGAATGCCCGTCTTAGTTTATAGACGGCCTACAGGTTGATCGTTTTCGAATGAAGTCTTGTAGTACATATGCATATTCCTCCTTCTTATTTTATAATGATATTATAACTTAATTTTCTGATTTTTTAAGGTGTTATGCAATATATTGTTATGAATTCGCATGTGAACAATTATCAAGATCCTATCTGTTTAGAAAAGGTGGATTGGTTTTTAGTATGTGATAAGTAGAGGGAATTTGAGTTTAATAGAAAGATAGGAGCTGAAATTATTTAAAAGAACTTTCGTATATTTGAAACATACGAAAGTTCTTTTGTATAGATTGTGAATAAGAAACCGTCACGTTTGACTGTACAGTTTATGTATTGTATGATGTTAGTACTATAAACAAGGGGGGAAGATCGTTGGGAAGGTGTATCGAATCGGACAGTTGGCTCTCATGGCTCACGTGTCGAAACGAACGATTGATTATTATACGAATCTAGGTATCTTAAAAGCGGAGCGATCTCAATCTAATTATCGCTATTACGACGAAACAGCATTTGAAACATTACAATTTATTGAGAAGTGCAAAGAAATGCATATGCCGCTTTGTGAGATTAAAGAGAAAATCGAGGAGAAGAAGAAGCTGCTCGGTATCAATGAACACGTTTCGAAACAAGTGAATGAAGTGACAGACCATATTCATAGATTAGAAGCAGAGCTAACGGAATTAAAGCCTCTTTTAGATGAATTGACTGATTCACAACGTGAAAAAATATCGAAATCTTTATCAGGTCAAACGACAGCTTTAATACAGACACTTGCTCTATTATTATAGAAAAAGTGAAATCCGACCTCTTTAATTTTTGTATCGGGCTATGTTTTCTAACGAACAAATAAGAAAACATTATAGTATACAGGAGGTGGACACCTTAGTTTTTTAACTAAGGGTATTCATTGGAAATATTTAATTTAGTCATGGTTGCGATTTTAATCGCATTTACTGGATTTTTCGTAGCAGCAGAGTTTGCGATTGTAAAAGTACGTTCAAGTCGCATTGATCAGCTTGTTGCGGAAGGAAAACGCGGTGCATTAGCAGCGAAAAAGGTAACAACAAATTTAGACGAATATTTATCTGCTTGTCAATTAGGTATTACAGTTACAGCGATGGGACTTGGTTGGTTAGGTGAACCGACGATAGAAAAATTATTACACCCGTTATTTGAGAAATTGAATTTAAATCCTTCTATTTCACAAGTATTAACGTTTGGTCTTGCATTTATGACGATGACGTACTTGCACGTTGTAGTCGGGGAATTAGCTCCGAAAACGATGGCAATTCAAAAAGCTGAAAAAGTGACATTGTTATTTGCGGGTCCGTTAATGATGTTCTATAAAGTTATGTATCCATTTATTTGGGTATTGAATAGTTCTGCTCGCGTTGTAACTGGCTTATTCGGTTTGAAACCAGCTTCTGAACATGAAGTAGCTCATACAGAAGAAGAGTTACGTCTTATTCTTTCAGAGAGTTACGAAAGTGGAGAAATTAATCAAGCTGAATACAAGTATGTAAATAATATCTTTGAATTTGATAATCGCATTGCGAAAGAGATAATGGTACCACGTACAGAAATCGTTGGTTTCTATCTTGAAGATTCAGTAGAAGAACACATGAAAGTAATCCAAAATGAACGATACACACGATATCCGATTTTTGGAGAAGATAAAGATGATATTATCGGTATGGTCAATGTAAAAGATTTCTTTATTCGATATATGAACAACGATAAAGAAGATTTATCATCGATTCGCACGTATATGCGTCCGATTATTGAAGTTATGGAAACAACTCCAATTCATGATTTATTACTGCAAATGCAGAAGAAGCGAATTCCAATGGCTGTTTTATACGATGAGTACGGAGGGACAGCTGGAATTGTAACGCTTGAAGATATATTGGAGGAAATCGTCGGCGAAATTCGTGATGAATATGATGAAGATGAAGCACCACCAATTCAGCATGTGAACGAGTACCATAAAATTGTTGATGGAAAAGTGCTCATCACAGAAGTGAAAGATTTGTTTGGATTACACATTGAAGAAGACGATGTGGATACAATCGGTGGATGGATTATGATGCAAAATCATGAAATTGAAGAAGGACAATACGTTGAAGCAGAAGGCTATGAATTTAAAGTGTTAGAAAAAGATGCTTATCAAATTAAACGTGTTGAAATTCGGAAAATGGACCATCAACAAGAGAAAGCAGTAACTGTGTAAGTTGCTGCTTTTCTTCTGACACATAATAAAATGTGAAATTAGGAGCGGATATTTTGATTCAAGTAGCCTTACGTGTATATCGATTACAATTGTATACGATCTTTAGTGGTTTACTACTAATGTGGGCGGTTACTCCGTTTGGAAAACAAGTGACAGGGTTTGGTATCGGTTTAGCGGTAAGTGCATATTGTCTTTGGTTATTAGCTCGCAGAGTGGAGAAAATAGGAAGAAGTATTGTGCTGAAAGAAAAGGCTCCTGGATTAGGAGTTTTAAACCGATTTGCAGCCGCGATATTAGGGGCTATCATTATGTATGAAATTGAGCATGAAATGGAAATGTGGGCATTTGGTACAGGGATTTTAGGTGGGCACTTTTTAATGATTGCGAATTTAGCCTATGCGAATATGCAGCTAGTGAAAGAAGAAGAGAAGCAAAAGAAGAATGCTTCACAAAAAATAGAGTTATAATGAAAGGAACCTTAGCGGGTTCCTTTTTTGAGTTTGATAATAAATTGCACAATAGTTAATATAATATGTACGATTCAATGGTGCAATCGAATTAAAGATAAATATAATACGCTCCTTTTTTAGGTTTTTCAATAGTATGAAAAATAATAAAAAAAAATTTAAAAACCCATCGATTTCTAAAGCTTATGTATGTTATCATGACAAAAGAATTTGCGAAAGAGGTGGATACCAATGTTACAAGCGTTACTTATTTTTGTGCTTCAAATTATTTATGTTCCAGTTTTAACAATCCGTACGATTTTGCTTGTAAAGAATCAAACAAGATCCGCTGCTGGTGTAGGATTGTTAGAAGGAGCTATTTACATTGTCAGTTTAGGTATTGTGTTTCAAGATTTATCAAATTGGATGAACATTGTCGCCTATGTCATTGGCTTTAGTGCGGGACTATTATTAGGCGGTTATATAGAGAATAAATTAGCAATTGGATATATTACGTATCAAGTTAGTTTACTAGACCGTTGTAATGAATTAGTAGATGAATTACGTCACTCTGGATTTGGCGTTACAGTATTTGAAGGCGAAGGAATTAATTCTGTACGTTATCGCTTAGATATCGTTGCAAAACGTTCAAGAGAGAAAGAACTGTTAGAAATTATTAATGAAATTGCACCGAAAGCGTTTATGTCTTCTTATGAAATCCGTTCATTTAAAGGTGGATATTTAACGAAAGCGATGAAAAAAAGAGCGTTAATGAAGAAAAAAGATCATCATGCATCGTAAATAAAAGGGAGCAGCTGAAAAGCTGCTCCCTTTTATTTTATATAAACTAGCGGTCATTCAATAATTTAATTGGGGGTAGCGTCAGGACTTTGCGCTTTTACAACTGTATATCTAACCTGTTTAAAGTTTACCATTAACATAAAAGTAAAACTTTCCGTTTTGTTGTTTCCAGCCATTTAAGTGGTACAAAACTTTGTTCAATAAGGAATCAGACTTTTTCCCGCACGAAGGATTTGCAGAATGGGAACGCATTCAAGGCTGCTGGATACAGATTGCAGAAGGCATACCTTCTGCAGGTAGTGGACCTCTTCGTTTAGCGATAATGGATATTGAGGCTGAACGGACAAGGATAGTCAGGGAATTAAATGTAGCAAAATTCGAGATTCATTCTCGTAAAGAAGTACCTGTAAAATGCGGAACATTTAGTGAGCCGTGGGGGAATCGACTAGGATTTTTTGAATACTTAGATAAAAAAGAACAAAATGAACGGATTAAGGGGATTTTCAAATTAACCTAATTAGGCTGCTGAATAAAACAATAAATTCGATTATAGTCCAGAGTTTAAGAAGATAGTTAAAGTTATAATAAAAATTTCATTTTAGCAGAAAGTGAGAAGGTGATAAGCGTTTTACTATTATATAGGGTATTGTAGGTCGTGAGAATAGTACCTACACGACCTACAATACCCTATAAGCGTTCTTTTTTCTAATTACTTTTTAATGGCTTTTCAAGTTAATATATTAAAATTTCATGTTCTGGTTCTAAATGTATTAGTATGTGAGCACGATCAAATTGTTTCTTAATATTTTGCTCTATCCGATCACATAACTCATGTGCTGTTTCAATGTTATAGTGAGATGAAACGACAAGATGAAAATCTATGTATTCAGTTGGACCTGAACGCCTTGAACGAAAATCATGAAACTCAATATATTCATCTTTATAATATTCTATAATTTTTATGATTTTTTGTTCTTCTTCTGGTAATAAACGTGCATCAATTAATGGGGGAAAGGACTCTTTCATTAATTTGAAGGCTTCAGTCATAATATAAACAGCTAAAATAATTCCAATGATTGGGTCTAGAAAACTCCATTCAGTTAGACTAACTAGAAATAAGCTAATTGCAACACCTAAGGAAGTGTAAACATCAGTGAGTAAATGTAGTGCATTAGATTTCATTGCAATAGAATTTGTTTTTTCAGCAGTTTTGTTAACAATTCGTGATACTACAAAATTGATGAGTGCTCCAATCAACATAACAACTATTCCTAAAAATGGGAACCGAATTGGTTCGGGGTGTATCAATTTAAGGATACATTCATAAATAATCCAAAAACCAGCTATAAAAATTAGTAATGTTTCGATTGTTCCAGAAATATTTTCTACTTTTCCATGTCCATAGGGATGTAATTTATCCGCCGGTTTATTTGAAATTCGGACAGAAAAGAAAGCGATGATTGAAGCTAATAAATCTAAAGAGGAATGAATGGCTTCGGAAAGAATAGCTACTGAACCAGTAAATATACCAATAACAACTTTTAAAATAACAACAAAAGAGTTACTTAATACTGACAAAAAAGCTACTTTTGATGAATTCATTGTTACATATTCCTCCTACCCTTTATTAATTATTTTTTATGTTATCAGTTCAAAATACAGTGGGTCTATAGCAATCTTTTTGCAAAAGACAATAAAAATTGAAGCGGTTTCAATATGTTTCCCTTGGGCATATTTAATTATTAATGAAAAAATTGAAATATAAGTTAGTAGAATGAATTAAAGAAAGGCAATAAGAGGAGCCTAGTGCTTTTGATAAGTCATCTTCGGTGTAAAACTAAAAGCTAACTGCTCCAATCACGGCAAAAGGCGTTTCTAAAGAACGAGCTGTAAGGGAAATCTGCACTCAAAATAACATTTCTATGGGTAACATAATGGTCTTTGGAGACGATTGGAATGATTTTAGCTGCTGTGGGACCTGCGTGAGGGACTGTACTTAATCAAATTGCTGAAGAAAAGGCGAAAGTAAAATAAAAAAGGAAGTAAGGGGTGTATTATACTATCTCTTACTTTCTTTTATTTTAAATTTCGATGTAACGAATTGTTTAACTGTAGTGGAATTTCTAATAGTTTCAATATATCTTTACACTGTTGAGAAAGTTTGATTGTTCATGCCTCTAAGTGCTAACCATTGCGAATAAAGATGTCATGTATCAGTTATACTATGTAATATTTCTTCATTACAAAATATGGTGGTAAGTATGACTAAGCAAACAATTACTTTATTTCAAGTTTCTATGATACTCATTGGTAGTATCGGGATAATCAACCATGTCATTATGATTCCTATGATATTAGATAGCTCGGGTAGAGATTCATGGATTTCAATCTTATTATTAAGCGTTATATACTTGATTTGGACTTCATTAATATTCATCATTTATAAAAACATAAAAAATGAACATTTGTTTTTGTGGTTAAAAATTAATTTTGGGAAATTCATTATATATCCAATAATATTCATAGTTGTACTTTATTTGATAACAATTGGTGTCGTTGCACTAAAAGAAACATTAACCTTTTTCTCTTTTTATTTACCAGAAACACCTCGGTTTGTATTAGGAATACTTTTTTCAATGATTTGTTTCTACAATGCTGAAAGAGGAATTCAATCTATTGCACTTACAACAGGTGTTTTGTTACCTATTGTATTTCTACTTGGTTTTTTTGTAATGTTTGCAAATGTTCCACATAAAGATTATTCTTTACTTCAGCCAATGATGGAAAATGGAATGAAGCCAGTATTTAGGGGGATGGTTTATCCTGCAGCAGGATTTCTAGAGTTAATTTTTATTCTTTTTTTACAACATCACATTTGTTCAAAAGTCAAATTATATCAACTGATTGCTTTGGGTATTGTTATTATTGGTATCACAATAGGCCCAGTTATGGCAGCTATTATAGAATTTGGTCCTTTCGTAGCAGCAAACCAACGATATCCAGCATTTGAAGAATGGAGACTTGTGTCAATAGGAAGGTATATTGAAAATTTAGACTTTCTCTCCGTGTATCAGTGGCTTGTAGGGATCTTTATTCGTCTGTCACTTGTTGTTTTTCTTATTCCAGATTTGTTATCAATTACAAATCGAAAAACGAGAAATGGGGTTATGTTTGCAATACTTTCATGTATTTTATTAATAAGTATACTACCCATCAGTGACTCTAGTTTCTATTGGTTTGTATCTCAAATTGTTTTACCAGTTTCAGCATTAGGGCTATTTTTGTTTTCTATCTTACTAATAGTGTTTGTATGGGTTGTTACATATAAGAAAAGCTCTTGAAAGAGTATGAGAATGTATTTTATATAAGGTTGCTGAGTTTGAAGGAGACAACGTAGATGAACAAACGAGTAGAATTAAACGAGAAGATAATACTAGAGTGGTTTGAAGGATGCAACGATGTAAAAGTAATAAAGCGTGAATTGGATGAGAAAGAAAAAACGAGGTCAGTATTGTTTATGTATTGTCAAAACTTAATTGACAATACAAAATTAAAACAAGCCACATCATCTCAAGTTTGCAAAGAGCTTTTAAGTAATTCGATAGAAGAATTTAACCTTTCAACATTAATTCCCCAGTTATCAGTAAAGAAATTAGATATAGTAAATTCGAATGAAACAATCTCTCAGATTATATTTGAAGGTAACCTCCTCATTATTTTTGAAGAATCTAAACAAGGATATATAGTTGATATTGCCCAAATACCTACAAGATCCGTTGAACAAACAAATACAGAGATGACCATTCGTGGTGGACGTGATGGATTTGTTGAAGAGTTAAACACAAATATAGGATTAATTAGAAAAAGACTAAAAACGAGTTCTCTTAGTTATGAAGAATTTATTATTGGAGAAAGAACACGAACTAAAGTAGCACTCTTGTATTTAAAAGATATCGCATCCCAAGATATCATTAATCAAGCTCGATTAAAATTAAGACAAATTAAAATAGACGGGATTGTTTCAAGTGCACAAATTGAAGAATTAATCACAAACAATCAATTTAGTGTATTTCCTTTAGTTGAATATACAGGGCGCCCTGATTATGCTGTGAATTGTTTGTTGTATGGGCGTTTTATTTTACTAGTTGAAGGGTCACCAACAGCCACTATTGCACCAGTTACATTTCCTTTTTTTGTGAATACATCTGAAGATCAAGACCTTTTCTATATATTCGGTAGCTTTGTACGACTTGTAAGTCTTTTGGGGATAGTAATTTCTATATTTCTTCCAGGAATTTGGATAGCACTAATTACATATCATCCAGATCAGATTCCCTATACGTTGTTAGCTACATTAAGTTTATCAAGAGAAGGGATTCCTTTTCCTGCTCCTTTAGAAGGGCTAATTATGATGACCTTATTTGAAGTTTTGAGGCAAGCAGGATTGCGTGTTCCTGCCGTATTTGGTCAAACATTATCTGTTGTAGGGGGATTAATTATTGGACAAGCTGCTATTAGTGCAGGAATTGTCTCAGCATCTATGGTCATTATAATAGCAATCTCGGTTGTTTCGACATTTGCTTTAACTAATCAGTCAGTAACAGGGATAATAAGTATATTGCGATATGTAGTATTCTTGATATCTTCTTTATTAGGAATAGTAGGATTTATATTCTGTATCTTTGTGATTGTGATACATGTAGTAAATTTACGTTCTTTTGGAGTTCCTTTCTTTACACCATATTCTCCCCCTGTGTTTAAAAGTATGCTAGCAGCCACATTTAGAATTCCTTTCACGTATATGAATAGAAGACCTAAAGAATTGCATACTCAAGATAATACAAGGAAAAGAGAGAGTACTGATGAAAAAAAATAAAAGAATTATTTTATTTCTTTTTATGTTGTGTACATTTCTAACAGGGTGTTGGGATCAAAGAGAGTTGCATCACGTCTTGTATATAAATAGTCTAGGCATCGATTTTAAAGATAATAATTATATCATCCGTCCACAATTTATTAATTTTTCTAACATAGCTAAACAAGAAGGGAGCACTACCCGTAATTATAGCCCGGCTTATATTGGAAAGGGAAAAGGACTCATTTTAGATGAGGCAACATTTGATTTTTATAAGAGTGTTCAACAAGAGATCTCATGGGAACATATCAAAACGATTGTTGTAACAGAGAGGTTTCTAAAACATGGTGATTTTAATCAATTTAATG
Source organism: Bacillus cereus group sp. MYBK30-2 (assembly GCF_051915945.1). Taxonomy (NCBI): domain Bacteria; kingdom Bacillati; phylum Bacillota; class Bacilli; order Caryophanales; family Bacillaceae; genus Bacillus; species Bacillus cereus group sp. MYBK30-2. Next base: position 106,001 of record NZ_JBQAFR010000002.1, on the reverse strand, counting down.
ATTTTTTCTCTCGTTTTTTTCAGTTTCGAGATACTATGTGGATATTTGGAACTAAGGAGCCTTTAGAAAATATATTAGCGAGCAATAATATTTTAAATATTTCTCAATTATATACAATTATTAATTTGCCACAAGAAATAACCAAGCAATATTCAATTATAGATCCTTTACCTTTATATAAATTCCAAAGAAATTATTATGAACCTGGGATGACAACTCGAATTCCTTTCTTAGCTACGACTAAAACAAATTGGAAAAAAGGGCATACATCATTTCCGATGTTAAAATTTAATGGTTATGGTTTTATAAGTGATAAATCCTATATAAATCATCTAAACAGCCACGATATTGCTGGAGTTCGATGGACGGATGAAAATACAAAACGAGCTCCATTGCTATTAAAATTTAATAAAAAAATAATTGGACAAATAATATTAAAAAACCCAAAGGTAGATACAAAATTTTTTACAAAAAAAGGGAAGTTGCACATACTTATGAACATCCATTTCGATGCTGATATTTATCAATTAATAAATTCTATGCCTGTAAATAATTTAAAAAAAATTGCAGAGGACCAAGTTGAAAAAGAAATTAAAAAAACGTACCGAAAAGGAATCGAAAAAGGGATTGACACGTATCAGTTATCACAAACATTATATCGTCAGAATTTTAATTTGTGGAAAAAATATAAAAAAGAGGGGAGAATATCCCTTCAAAATAAAGAAATAGATTTTAATGTCTCGATTAATATAGCTACAAATGGAAAATCTAAAAATATGCGTAATATCATCGAGCATTAGAATGATTGAAAATGAAAGAAAACGTAAAATATCGACTCTAAATAGGAGATTCGAAAGGACACACGTATTAGAACTCCTATGTAAATGTAGGCTAACGCAGTAGAAACCGGCTCTGTAATCGGAGTCGGTTTTATTTATTACGTATTTAAATTGGACTAAGTGGGGAATAGGGGCAGGAGTTTCTCTCCTTTTCTACCCGTTTCCCAATCGAATTACCGAAATATTCTTTCTTCATTGTATAGGATAATAATAAAAGATGGAATGATTTCCAAATTCACACCATCTTTTTTAAACAACTATTATATTTTTTAATCTATCTTTGGAGTATATATAAGGTGAAATTTTTGTTATGGGGGTACTTTACAATCTTTGCTTGATGGGCATGGAATCCCGTCACATGCCTATCAACTTAAGAAAAATAAACATTCCTAAAACAAAAAAATGAGCCGACTTCTCAAAATAACTAACTGTGAAGAAAGAAAATTTTCATTTAGAGGCTACTTTAAAATCTTTGCTTGATAGCGATGTGATTCTACCCAAATTGTAATTTATTAATGATGTTCCGTACCTTTACATAGAGACATGTTTTCTTTAGAGATGAGTTTTTTCTTATTTAAACCATGAAGTGAAAGAAAGCCAATCAATCCACATACCCCGAAAATAACCCATGGTACGAACGTTTTCTGTAAGTTCGATGTAAACCATGTCCCTGTATAATTACCAATAATAAAACCAAATGCGAGTGAAAGTTGATAAAATCCAAAATACGTAGCTGTGTATGATTCGTTACTGTGATTCGCAATAGCGATGTCAGCGTTAGGTAATACGAGTGTTTCTCCAATTGTAAATAAAATTACACAAATAAATAGCCAATATGGGTGCTGGAATAAAGGAATGAGTGAAAAGGAAATTCCCATTAATAAAACACCGTATTTAATAATAGAGAGTGTATTGTATTTATGAAAAATCTTTCGGAATAATATCATAAATATGACGCCTGTTATTGCATTTATCGTAATAACTAAAGTAGCGAGTTGGTTACTATGACTAATGTTTTTCATATGAAGTGGAAGTGCGACAGTAAGCTGAGTAAACATAATGTAGAAGAAAATCATAATAAGTGAAAATAAAAGAAAATTTTTATTTTGTAAGATGGCTTGTATTCCTAATGTAATAGACGTGTTTTCAGTAGAAACTTGGAAGTGGTTTTTAAGAAAATAAAAAATAAGAGCAAATAATAGCATGAGAAATCCGGCTAGTGCGAAAGCATATATCGGATCTAATAGGAGTAAGAAACCACCTGCAATTGGTCCGATTATCGCACCGCAATTAAAACTAAGATTTAAGTATGTAAATAAACTTTTTCTCATATGAGTTGGTTGTGAACCGAATATGGCGCGAGCTGCAGGTTCGTAAAATGCAGTCCCAAATCCAATGAGAGCGGAAGAAATAGAAATTGTATAGAAATCTGAGCATATTCCTAAGAAAATAAATCCGATTCCTCTTAAAAATAATCCGGCTATCATCATAAAGATATAGCCTATTTTGTCAGCGATTAATCCTGAGAATAAAGGGATAACTCTAGATGTAATTGTCATAATCGTTAAAACTGTTCCGACTTGTACAGCTGAAAAGTGTAGAAAATTTAATAGATAAATAGTTAAAAATGCATATACCGCAAAATACCCAAAAGCCATAAAAAATGAAGAAATGAGCATAAAACGAATCGGCATTGAGAAATTTTTCATAGAACTCCTCCTAATTATGTAACCATTAAAATTAATTACTGGTTAACAATTTTATATTATAATTATACATAAAGTCAGAAAAAAGTAAATTTTAGAAAGATGGTGAATATCTTTGAGCCAAAATCAAGAGGCACCTGATCAACTTGAGATAATGAGAGAGTTTTTAAATACATGGAGAATACCAAATGATACAAGAGATCCTTTAGATCAGTTTCAGACGATAGATGATGTTATAACATTTAGGGAGAAATATTGGACAGAGGAGCTTTCGTTTCATACCTTGGACGAGTTAAAGCAATTTAGAGAGGATATTCGTCGTACTGTTGAAGAGCAGGGAATGTTGCAAAAGTGGTTTGAGAAATATCCATTCCGAGTATGTGTGGCAGAAAATATGGAGGATATCGCATATGAACCGATAGGAGAAAATAATTTGTATACGAAGATGTTACAAATTATTTTGAAGGCTATTAATCAAAAACAATGGAGGCGATTAAAAGCGTGTCCAGATTGCCGCTGGGTCTTTTACGACCATTCCCGTAATGGAAGTAAAAGATGGTGTGGCATGTATGCTGGAGGGGAAGAAGGCAGAGCTTGTGGTACAATCGCAAAAGTGAAAAATTATCGAGCTAAAAGAAAAGGAAGATCAGGTTATAACGGTTAATTCGTATAGGAGAAGAAAAAAGAGAGGGGAATGTAAAAGTGGTGGAACAAACAAAAATGTTAGAGCTAAATAAAAAGTGCTGGGACGTAGTAGCACCTCATTTTTTTCAAGTAGATTGTTTACCTAAATATGGACCGTATACGGCATCAGAGGACGAAATCCATTTATTTGATTCAATTGAGAATAAAACTGTTCTCGATATTGGATGTGGTAGTGGGCATTCTTTGCGATACATGGCGGAACATGGTGCAAAGGAATTATGGGGACTTGACCTTTCGAGTACGCAAATTAAAACAGCGAATGAAACGTTAAAGTCTTGGAATCCGAAGTTAATATGCGGAGCAATGGAAGAGGAAGTAAATATTCCGAAAGGGTATTTTGATATTGTATACTCCATCTATGCATTAGGATGGACTTCAGATTTAGGGAGAACATTAGAAATTATTTATTCATATTTAAAGCCAGGAGGGAGTTTTATTTTTAGCTGGGAGCATCCGGTATATTCAAACTTACAGTATGGTACAGAAGAAATTGGTTTAAAGTCTTCCTATCATGAAGAAACTCCTATTACGTTTGAAACATTTAAAGGGGAAGAAGTACAAGCGACATTATATAAAAGAAAAATGAGTACATACATAAATGAGTTAAATAGAGCCGGATTTACAATTGAGAGAATAGAAGAACCTGAACCAGCCAGTAGGTTTGATGAAGAAATGGCAGAGCCTTCTACAAAATACTATTCTTTATATAAAGCTAGAATGGTGCCGACTACTTTTATTGTGAAGGCGAGGAAGTAACTAGTGCTACATAAAGAAGGGGAAGAAATGGATCATATTAATATGGTGAAGATTGGTGAAGTGCGATCTTCTATAGATGAAAAAGTGTACAGTAATTGGGGAAGTGTTATTTCTAACATTAAAATATATCCAGAGTATATTGGAGGATTAGCTGGCCTTGAGGATTATTCTCATGCAATTGTTATTTTTTATATGAATGATTTCCAGGAAGAAAATAACGAGTCGTGGGTTAGAAAGCCAAGGGGATTAAGTGATTTTGATGAAAAGGGATGTTTTGCGCAACGGACAAAGTATCGTCCAAACCCTATTGGAATAACTACTGTTGAAATATTGTCGATTAAAAATAATGTTATTACTGTGCAAGGATTAGACGCTAATGATCGAACGGCTATTTTAGATATAAAACCATACATTGCTGCTTTTGATGCAAGGGAAAATGTACGTGTTCCAGATTGGATGAATAAATTAATGCAAGATTATTTTTAGTGGTAATACAAAAGGCTTTGCAATTATAAATTGCAAAGCCTTTTGTATTACATTATATCGTACGTATAATCTATTTATCTTTTCGGCTGAAAAATATGTTGGAAAAAGTATTTGTGATGTAAATTATCGACCATTTTGTTTGCTTGATACGTACGTTGTTGTTCTAATCGAATGCGTTGCTCCATCATTTTTACTTCGTGATCTGATAAACGTAACATTATACATGTCTCCTTTTCTATAAATATAGGTTTCTGTTTGATATCGATTCCATAATTTATAGTTAAGGAGGTATACTGTGTAACATAGGCAAAAAGCACCTTCCTCTCCCATTACGCTTACGAGGTTAGCTGTCGGACTCGGGAAGTGAGAGTTTCCCTACTTAAAAAGATTCGCCCCAAGTAGCAAAAAGCTACATAAATGGTTCCCCCGCTCCAAAAAAATGGACTCAGCAAAAGGTTGTATAAAGTAAAAAATAACATAAAGAAATAACTAAGTCAAATTATTTCGTATTTTCTGTTTTTTCAGTTGTGTAAGAATCATACCATCAGGGAGTGTTGTATCTGTTACTTCAATGAAGCCGTGTTTTTTATATAATGCGATAGCGGGAGTATTTGCCTTACCTGTTCGTACAATATACGTTTCAGAAGAGGAGAACATGTCAAATATATGTAGGAGCAGCTTCGTTGCAATCCCTTTATGAAAATGATCGGGTGAGACTACTAAACGATGAATATCAACTACATCTTCATCAACTTTAAAAGAAATAAATCCGGTGAGTAAGTCTTCATGAAAATATCCGTAAAAAGTTTCATCACAATTTTGAATGTCAGTTACAGTGTCATATAAACGGGGGATGGCTGTACTATTTATATATTTTGCCTCAATTTCATAAGCGGGAATTTGAATTTTTAAAATAGACGTAGCTGTATCATAAGAGTTTACTATTAATTTTTGAATCATAGTTTATAATCTCCTTTTAGGCTGTTTTTTCATGCGTTTGACAAGATTTTTCTTTTCTGGATATAATAAATATAAGGTTTAAGTAATAAGTTGGTAGTTAAATAGAGTCATACTATTATAGGTACAATTGCAGTTTCTATAACAGGTAAAGATTTTCCTGCTCGTATGTTTGGAAATATAATCGCTTGTTTACTAGGAGTTTGGCTAGGTGATGAATGATTGTACTTAGTGTCCTTCGTTAGATGGTGTGTATACATAGGGGCAATTGTTCTAATTCTCATTGTATCATTTATCGTAAAGGTCACAAGAAGATAAATTTATAATATATACAATGATGAAAAGCCCTTTATAAGGGCTTTTCATCATTAACTGAGGTGGTATAGTTGGAGAAAGTAAATTTGAGAAAAAGAGATAAGCTGAAAAAGTTTTTTAAAGAACAAAATTATTTAGCGGTGTTACTCGGATTTGCATTATTGTTCATTAACATATTGTTGCTAACAAAAATTTCATTTGTCTTTACACCGTTTATTGTCTTTTTGAAAACAATCTTCTTCCCAGTGTTACTGGCGGGAGTCCTATTTTACATCTTGCATCCTTTCGTTTCATTTCTAGAAAAGAAGGGTGTTTCAAGAATTGTATCGATAGCTTCCATATATATACTTGTACTAGGGCTATTTGTGTTTTTAGTTGTAACGGTTATCCCGATCATTAGAGACCAAATTGATGCGTTAATAAGTAACTTACCGTATTTTGGTCATGAGATTGAGAGAGCAGCACGTAGACTTGGAGAAAGTAATTTACTTGGTAAAATTCAAGAGAATTTAAATGTTGATGTTGCGAATATAGTAAAAGACTACACAGTAGATTTTACAAAATCGTTATCATCAGTAACGGGAAATGTAACAGGATTTTTAAGTACAGTAACTGAGGTCGTCTTAACATTTGTGATGGTTCCCTTTATATTGTTCTATCTTTTAAAGGATGGCGAACAGTTACCGAATCACTTTTTAAAGTTTATATCTGAGCAAAGGCAACCAGCTGCGAAGAGAATACTAGATGATATGCATTATGCGATTAGTTCGTATATTAGGGGACAAATCATTGTTAGTCTATTTATCGGAATTATGTTATTTATCGGGTATTTAATCATTGGAATTAAATACGCCGTATTACTCGCTATTTTGGCGATGATTGTAAACGTTGTTCCGTATGTAGGCCCTGTTATTGCGATAACACCAGCATTAATTATCGCATTTATTGACTCACCAGCAATGATTTTAAAAGTAATTATCGTAATGATGGTTGTACAACTAGCAGAAGGGAAATTTATTTCACCACAAGTAATGGGGAAAAAGCTAGATATTCATCCCATTACAATCATATTTATCATTTTAACCGCAGGTAATTTATTTGGAATTATGGGGATTATTTTAGCAATTCCGGGATATGCGATACTAAAAGTGTTAGTGACGCATGGTTATAGATTTGTTAAGTTGAATACGTGAAAAAAGAGCTGAAACAGACGAGTTCTGTTTTAGCTCTTTTTCATTAACATATGTACGTGCCATTGATCTGCCTCTAATGCAGATGTACCAATTGATCTTGAAATTGATATATATTTTACCATGAAAAAACCTTTAAAGATGTTTCGAGTATTTCTACAAATCTATATATTATTAAACAATTAAAGTGGAAATTCCTGCTATATAAAACTGAAAAATTCGGGTTTATTTGGAAGTGAAATGTGATAAACTGTAAAAAATAAATGAAAAAGCTATGAAAGAGAAGAGTACATATTCGAAACTTTTCAGAGAGCTGATGTGTGGTGGAAATCAGTAAGGGATGGATATGGAATGGGTTCTGGAGCTTCTAGCCGAAATGAGTAGGCGAAGACGGTTACTTCACGTTAAGAAGTTGAAGTGAGCTATAATGATAGCTAATTAAGGTGGTACCGCGGGAGTCTCTCGTCCTTTTTTTAGGATGAGGGGCTCTTTTTGTTTTGAGAAAGGAGGAGTTAGGATGAAAGAGAAAATTGTGATTACAGGAATTAAGCCAACAGGTTATCCGCACTTAGGCAACTATATTGGTGCAATTAAACCAGCATTACAAATGGCTAAAAACAAAGAAGGAAAGGCATTATATTTCATAGCAGATTATCATGCATTAAATGCTGTGCATGATCCAGAGAAGTTCAATAGTTATACGAAAGAGGTAGCAGCTACTTGGTTATCACTTGGACTTGGAGAAGATGTGATTTTCTATCGACAAACAGAAGTACCAGAGATTTTAGAATTAGCTTGGATATTAGCTTGTCTAACTCCGAAAGGACTTATGAACCGTGCTCATGCGTATAAAGCGAAGGTAGAGCAAAATAAAGAAGTGGGTTTAGAAATCGATGCAGGAGTTAATATGGGGTTATATACGTACCCGATTTTAATGGCGGCTGACATATTATTATTTCAAGCTACTCATGTACCAGTCGGAAAAGATCAAATTCAGCATATTGAAATCGCTCGTGATATTGCGACGTACTTTAATCATACATTCGGCACGACATTTACGCTTCCAGAGTATGTGATACAAGAAGAAGGGGCAATTTTACCCGGACTTGATGGAAGAAAGATGAGCAAGAGCTATGGAAATGTTATCCCACTATTTGCAGAGCAAGAAAAACTCCGAAAGCTCATTTTTAAAATAAAAACAGATTCTTCACTTCCAAATGAACCGAAAGAACTAGAAACGTTATTTACGATTTATAAAGAATTTGCAACAGAAGATGAAATTCAGTCGATGCGTGAAAAGTATGAGACCGGAATTGGATGGGGCGATGTGAAAAAAGAACTATTTCGTGTTGTAGACCGTGAATTAGCAGGCCCTAGGGAAAAATACGCAACGTATATGAATGAGCCGCACTTATTATATGAAGCGTTAGAAAGAGGTGCTGAGAGGGCACGGGCTATTGCGAATGCAAATTTAGCGGGAATTAAAAAACGGATTGGGTTTGAGAGGGAACATTAAGCGTTCCCTTGTTTTTGTTTGAAATCTGTAATAACTCTTTCGATTACAGGAGGAAGATTACTAGGTAACTCATCAAGTGAAAAGAAGTGCAGTTCTTTCGATTCAGTATAGTCGCATACAAGCTCACCTTGGAATTCGCGGCAAATATAAACAACGAGTACACCATGCACTTGATCACCGTTTGGATAGATTTGAAAAAATTCTGGGCCAGAATATGTACGGAACATTTCTGGATTTTTGATAATAAGCCCAGTTTCTTCAAATACTTCTCGTTTTAAAGCGTCTTCTAATGTTTCGTTATATTCTAAGGCCCCGCCGATAATACCCCAGCGGTTAAAATCTGTACGGAGCTGCAATAATATTTCATTTTTTTCATTTAATATAATTGCGTGTGAACCGATTAAAATAAGTGGATGATTTCCTACTCGTTTTCTCATGTCTTCAATATAGCCCATATCTTTTCTCCTTGTATTTAATAATAGTTAGGAAGTTCTTTTAACATTCTTTCCGCCTTATGTGTAGAAAAAATTAAGTTATGATCATCTTTTGTTCTAAAGTATAATGTGCGTAAAAAGGTTTTAATGTTGGCACATAAAATACAATACTCATTAAGCGAAAGGCGTTTTCTAATTTGAGGAAGCCTTTTTATTTTTTTATGAATAATTGAAAGTGAACTACCCACCACTTAGTATCTCTTGCGAGCTTACTTGAAGTGGGGGGCTTCTCGGTTAATCGTTACTTTTGATAGCTAACGAATTCGTCTTAGGACAGCCGAGCTAACTCCCTTGTTCCAAAGGTTATTTTGTTACTATTTATGCCAACGCTAATAAGCGTATGGCTTCCTTTTTGATATTGATAGCTGCATTATAGTCACGACTGATTTTTAGTCCACAAGAACACTCATACGTACGTTCAGATAGTGACATATCTTTTCTGTTTCCACAACTACTACACATCTTCGTAGAAGGAAACCACTTATCTATTTTTACAAGCTGTTTTCCTTGTTCTTGTAGCTTATATGCTAAAAATGTCGTGAACATCCTCCAACCGTTGTCCGCAACACTTTTACCAAAGCGAAGTGCTCGTGACATTCCTTTCATATTTAGGTCTTCTATTGCTACAACATCAAAATGAGTAGCCAATTCTTTAGACTTATGATGAAGGAAATTCTTACGCTGATTTGCGACCTTTTCATGCAACTTAGCTACACGAATGCGTTGTTTATTCCAACGCTCTGAACCTTTGACACGTCTTGCTAATACTCGTTGTGCGTTTGCTAATCGGTCTAACATCTGACGATAAAAGCGAGGATAATTGGCTTTCTCATCTTCGCTACTCACGTACAATTCAGCCATTGCGAAGTCTAACCCAACCACACTTTCTACTTCTTTTTGAACGATTTCCTTTTCATATTCAGTCAAGATAGACACGTAATACTTACCAGTTGGTGTCATCGAAATCGTGCATGATTTGATGATATAGTTTTGCGGTATCTCTCTATGTTGCTTCAGTCGCACCAGTTTCAATTTCGGTAATTTGATATAACCATGAAATAACATAATATTTCCGTTTACCCTATTCGTTGTATATGATTTTCTACTTTTTCTACTTTTGAATGTAGGAAAATCACTTTGCCCACTAAAAAAATTCTTATACGCGGTTTGCAAGTTTAGTTGAGCGTTTGCCAACGCTAATGAATCGACTTCTTTCAACCATTCATACTCTGCTTTGTATTTCGCAGGAGTAGGAAATTTTTGTTTCTTTAGCTCTTCCTTGTTCTCTTTGTACTTTTCGTATACTTCTTTCCGTTCAGCCAGCATCTTGTTATACACAAAGCGTACACACCCGAAAGTTTTACGTATCAGATAGGCTTGTTCTTCTGTTGGATATAGACGAAATTTGTACGCCTTATTATGCTTTGTCATATCAGTTCATCTCACTTTTCGCCTTGATTTCCCATAAACTGTTTTACTTTATCTATGGCGAGCCACCAAAGGTGATAGCACAACATGAACACTGCGTCATTATTATCTAATTTCATTGTTATACCAAACTTTATCTCTTATAAGACTGATTATATCAGGGGCAAAATAAATAGAAAAAACAATTTTTTTGGCTACACCAAACCGAAATTCATCTCCCACCTACCGTTGGACTATTGTCCTTTACAACGTTTGAGGAAGGAGACTTCTTTCGGATAATGCGTTAAATCCTCTTGCGCAAAGTCATGATACAACATCGATACTAAGGGGGTAACAATTCTCTCATCTTCATTGTTATGGTAAATATCCGATGGGGTGAAGATTTTATCTAATAAACAATGTATCATGTCTTCGTAACATTCAAAGGTAATATAGGAATTATGGACTACTTCATTAAATGCATCGGAAACATGTGCAATGCAATGAGCCCAACCTTTCTCTTCAATATAACCCCGGAAATCAGTTTCCAAATTTGTATATGTAATGAGTTTTTGTTTTATTTCTGCAATATCCTTCTCTGTTAGAAAGTAATGAGAGTTGGCAAATTGGAGTATTAAGGCAATTAAAGAAACAGTATAAGAATGCGTGAAAACCCCATCTGTATATGGGGAATTAATATCACAGTATAAGTATTCATCGCTTAGACAAGTATGTAAAAGTAATTTAAGTTGATCGTCGAGAAGTACTTCATTGTGAATAAAGGGAGAAAAATATTTATAAATAAGCTGATAACGAACGTAACTATCAGTCGTTTCGATATGCTGAAGCATATTGATTGTTAGCTCATTTGTATCTATATGTTACATTTGCGAATAATCATTTTGTTGTATAAGCTCTTGCCGTTGTTGCAGCGCTGTAATATCCAATGGAGAACCTCCTCCGCACTTTAAAGATGCGATCTTTTCTAGTATTCTAGATATTCAAGGACAATCCTGCTCATGCAAGGAGAACAATTAGAAATTCGAGTATGATATAGATGAGGGAAGAATATGACGAATATAGAACAGTTAGAAAAATATTTCAAAATAAGAAGAAGTGCTTCTTCTATAGTGATAAAAGAAAATAATGCAGAGGTTTTGACAGAAGAGCAATTAGAAGAGATGATGCAACGTTGCGTTGCTGAGGTAGAAAAAGATGGATTAGAAAATTTACATTTTGAGATTTCTTCAAAAAGTCCAAATTATGATGTGTATAAGAAATGTTTCGAAATGTATTCATTTGAATATATTGCTGAGAACATTATTGTGTTTAAAGATATATACGAAGTAGAAGATTTAGAAAGTGAAATTGATTTTAAACTAATGGAAGAAGTAAGAGAAGATGCTTTTCACTCTCTTTGGAATGAAGTGACGGCAGAACAAGTAGCGTATGATCAATTTGTAAATATGATGGAACAAGAAATTGGTGGGCAATGGAAAGAACATTGTTTAACAGCGGTTGTAGGTGAAGAGCCAATAGGAATTGTAATCCCGTATATTGAGAGAGGTACGTTAGAAGAAGGGAGACTCATGTATTTCGCAGTTGCTCCAAATATGCGAAATAAAGGGTATGAAGCAGCATTATTTACAGGGGCGATGTTTGTCTTAAAAGAAATAGGAGCTTCTTATTATATTGGCGAGACAAATGTAAAAAATGAGTGGATGAAGGATATTTTTGAAAAGAACGGATGTCAGCTGCTAAGTTCTACGGAGCGATATGTGAGAAAGTTTTAGAAGGATGAATGACATACTTACTCGAACTCATTTAGCGGGAGGGAGTATATATGTTGAAGCAAACATTGCATTCATTCGCTTTACTGTATCCAAAAGTATTGTTAGAAGGCTGGAGAGTAGAAAAAGTTTCAGAACGTAATGAAGGGGGAAAATGGGGAACTTTTTGGTTCCAAGTTATTACCCCAACTAGCAAGTTTCGAGTTAAGGGATTTTTTCTTGATATAATGGAGCCGGTGTTTCCAGATAGTTGTCTTTCTCAGGCAAAAGGTGATTGTTTTCAATATAAAGGGCTTGTGTATTGGAAAGGTGTAAATTATAAGGGGAAAGAAAGTTATGTAACATCTAAATGGAAAACGCAAATTGAAATTTCTATTGATCTTGGATATGTAAATCAAGATCAAATGGAAAGGTTCTTATTCGAGTTACAGCCGGTAAATATGGAGTTTGCGAAAAAGATATTACATACACCGTTTCACCATTTAAGCTTTCAAGCGAAAAGAGGTGAAGTTGGTGAGATAGGAAGATGTCATGAATGGAATTCTCCAGATGACGTATCATATTCGCAATTGCCAATTCATAAAAAGTTAAGTTGGAAGCTCGAATCGATTGGATTCGGAAATGATGAAATGCAGTATGTATACTGGGACGAAGAGAATAAACTATATGCACTTTGGGTTTGTAGGCATAAAAACCAAGCGTACTATCCTATTTCTTCATGGACAACGAATTATGGCGCGAAACAAGTAGTAAATGGTTTAGAGTTTTATTCACACCAGGACCGAGGCACAGTTGTATATGAAGATTTGGGTGATGAGCAAATCGCTTATGTTTTTCGCGGCAATCCGTGTACAACTTATGAACAAATAAAAGAACTTTTTGTATGTTTGTAAGATAAAAAGAAAAATCAAAACGACAAAATAAGCTTTCCTATAATACAATAGAGAAGGATTTGACTATACGAAGAAAGCGTTGGTGAAAGTATGAAGCAACAAAAAAAATGGTTACAAGCAACTGTAAAACGAAATGAAGATAATACGTTACATATAGAGTGGGAAAATAATATAGAAGAAGTTCGAATTTATTGGAGTACTTCACCAGAACATATTGAAGAAAATGGAGAATTACTTGTAACGGTAATTGGAGAGTCATCATGTACAATTGAAAACCCGAGTGAAAATGAGCGTCCATATTTTAGGTTAGTAGGAAATGATGGACAAGTGGTAACTGTAGCGGAGCGTAGATTGCCATTACAAGGAGCATTTAACTTCCGTGATATGGGCGGATATGAAACGACTGAAGGCCGTAAAGTAAAATGGGGCAAATTGTATCGTTCTGAAGAGTTAGCAGGATTAACAGAATGGGATATTGAGTATTTACAGAAGTCGGGATTAAAATTAATTTGTGATTACCGTACAGATTTTGAAGTGAAGCATAAGCCGAACCCAGGCATTAAGGGTGCTCGTCAAGTATGCATACCAGTTATGCAAGACTTAGCGAAAGATTTAAATATAAATGAGTTTTTCCAAGTTGGTGACCTATCAGTATTAGGAAAACCTGGTGAATATTTAGTGAAAATGAATCAAGATTTTGTGAGTGGCAATGAGGCGTTTGTGAGCTTTTTACAGTTAGCACAAAATCCAGAAAACTTACCGTTAGTGAATCACTGTACAGCCGGAAAAGATCGCACTGGCTTTGGTTCAGCATTATTATTACTTCTATTAGGTGTATCAGAAGAAACGGTAATGCAAGACTATTTACTAAGTAACGGTTTCCGTGAAAAGTTAAATGAAAAAATGATGGCATTTTTAGGTGCAAAATTACAAAACGATGAAAGTAGAGCAATATTAGGAGCGATGTTTGAAGCACGCGCGGAATATTTACAGGCTGCGATTGATGAAATTAAAACGCAGTATGGATCTATTGAAGCATATGCTGAAAAAGGACTTGGCTTTACGAAAGAATCGTTAGAGGAAATGAAAGAATTACTTTTGGAAGATAAATAACAAGAAGGGAGGCTGATTTACATTAGCCTCCCTTTATTATTGTTGATATAATTTCGTTTATGAGGATGTTGTGCACCGAGGGGAAATGGATGAAAAGAACTTACGAATCGGGGGATAAAATGATTCATACACGTTTAAAAGCAGAAGAGTTAAGGGGAAAGCTAACAACAATATTAAGTCAAGAATATAAGGATTTAGCTGTTCAGGATTTAAAGGTGATTGGAACAGGAGTGCAAAATATTGTTTTTCGAGGAGATTCAGAAAAAGGACCTTTAGCATTTCGAGTGCCGTGGGAACGTGAAGTGGAAAATATAAATGAAGATTTATTTAATAGTCGACTTTCGTTGCAAAAGGAAGCAGAGCTTTCTAAGTTTTGTCATTCAAAAAGTATTCCAGTACCAAGGATATACGGATTGCATCTTTCTACCGAACTTGATTTTTTAATTTCGGATTATATGGCTACGGATCATATGCCTATTTCTGCGTATAAAATAGGAGAGCTAGTTAACAAGCTTCATAGTATGCAAATTGAAGATTTAAAGTATGAACAGAACATTAGAGAGCCAATTAGTAAGCGTATAGCGGAACGAATTGTGAAAAGAGTAGAAGGTTTTAATACAATTACGAACTGTAGTATTAAACTTCCAGATGCACAAACAATTGAACATATTCTTAGTAGGGCTGATCATACAAAAAGTTTATTGCATATGGACATTCGACCAGCAAATATAATTGGATATAACGGAGAAGTTAAAGCGATAGTTGATTGGGATAACGCTCTAATCGGTCATCCATTATTGGAGCTTATGAGAATAGCTGAAACGGATGAGGTTAGTTGGGATGAATTTAAAGATGGATATAAGAATGATAATATCTTTAACGCTACTCCTCATATCGTTAGTTTGTTTTATAGATTAGATACAGCGGTCATGCTTGCAAACTTATTTATAGCACATTTGAAAATAGAAGATAAAGGTGTATTCTATAAAGAGCGAGTCAAAACACTTTATAATGAAATATATAAAAGCTTATAAGCTATGAGAATAAAGCTTTTAAAATAGGAATTGAGGAGAACATCATGAAATACAAAGTTATATTATTTGACGTAGACGATACATTATTAGATTTTCCTGAAACAGAAAGAAACGCATTACATAATGCGTTTGTACAATTCGGCATGCCTACAGGGTATGATGATTATCTTGCAAGTTATAAAGAGATTAGTAATGGATTATGGAGAGATTTAGAAAATAAAATGATTACGCTAGGTGAATTAGCGGTAGATCGATTTAGACAATTATTTGCTCTTCATAATCTAGAAGTAGATGCACAGCAATTTAGTGATGTATACCTTGAAAACTTGGGGAAAGAAGTACATCTTATAGAAGGTGCAGTGCAATTATGCGAGAATCTTCAAGATTGCAAGTTAGGTATCATTACGAATGGATATACAAAAGTGCAACAATCTAGAATTGGAAATTCGCCTTTAAGTAACTTCTTTGATCATATTATTATTTCAGAAGAAGTAGGCCATCAAAAACCAGCTCGTGAGATTTTTGACTATGCATTTGAAAAGCTTGGAATTACTGATAAATCAAGTGTACTAATGGTTGGAGATTCGCTAACTTCTGATATGAAAGGCGGAGAAGATTACGGTATTGATACGTGTTGGTATAACCCGAATTTGAAAGAAAACACGACGAGTGTTAAGCCGACTTATGAAGTGGAGAGCCTGCTACAAATTTTAGAAATTGCGGAAGTGGCGGAAGAAAAGGTAGCCTCATTTTAATCGTGTTGAGATTTT
Organism: Bacillus cereus group sp. MYBK30-2; assembly: GCF_051915945.1. Classification (NCBI taxonomy): domain Bacteria; kingdom Bacillati; phylum Bacillota; class Bacilli; order Caryophanales; family Bacillaceae; genus Bacillus; species Bacillus cereus group sp. MYBK30-2. The sequence continues at coordinate 90,030 of NZ_JBQAFR010000002.1, read as the reverse complement.
TAGATTAGTTGATATGTTTTAAGTTACGGTAGATATACTTGAAAAATCGTTTATATAATTTCATATACTAAGAAATGGAACAAAAAAGATGGTACCAAGTCAAAACATTTTTACTGAAAGAAAAAAGAAATAAAGTTTGAGGCTTGAATTAACAGTAAATACATGTTGTTTTGAGGGAGTTCGCGAAGCAAAAATAGCGCTACTATACTAAGGTCATTCACGTTTTATAATGCGTTAATTAAATGTACGTATATATAGTTTCTTAAAGTGATGCGCTGTCATGTATGATCGATGTAACAACTAGAGGTGAGTGAAGGATGTTAACGTTTTTATTTGAGTTAGACAAGGGTATTCCACAAAAGGATGAGCCACGGTATGTTGCTTATACAAATGGCTTTATCGAAGGGGATTTGACGATTTGTGTGGGTGACAGAGTATTTTTTCAGAAGCCATGTATGAAGGTCGCAGAGCTGGGCATTTATTTAGGACAGTGGATGGAACAAGTTCAACACGGGCAGAACGTACATATGAATTATGAAACGACTGACCGTGAAGAGGTAATTCTTGGTTTCTTCTATGAAGAGGACAATCAATGGAAGATTTCGTCCAGTTGGCAAGAATTTGAACTTCAAGAACGTATATCAACTGCAATATTAGTAGAGAGTGTTCAACGCTATTTGTATGGGCTAAATAAGGAACTGCGTGCTATAGAATATCCTGTGACGTTTGATCAGTATTTAAGAGGAGAGCGAATTATGCAGCTTTCTTACAAACGACCGTGTGATAGTAAAGCGGACATGACGCCGATAGAGGTTTACAATGGAAGTAAACAAGTAGGCGTAGTACGGGGCTATTATAAAAATACGTTGATGAAAGTGCTGGACTTCATTCCGAAAGTTGGTAGTAATATCATCTACGAAATAAAGGATAGTAAGGACAATATTCGCGTCATTGCAAAGGATGTAAGTAGGCAGCGCCAAAGAAAGATTTTAGTAACGTACATCGATAATAATGATGCAGAGCATGAAATGCTTGTATGTGACGGAAAGTTATTGGATGCAAATTTCTTATTTACCTTTACATATAACACAGAAGAATATGTTGTTCACAAAACTTCACTTGGGCTTGGAAAGTTATTACGAAACGGCTATGTAATTGCAGATTGGAATATTCGTCTTGAGGAAGATATGTATTACATCGAGATGAATGTATATGATGATAATTATATACAAGATCAATACTTACTGTTAGGCGTATTTCATGCGGTTTTGTATGGGTGATAAAGTGAAACTTTAATCAGTGGGGGGTGTTCACCCCCCACTGATTATCAGCCCGCACCAATCGGGCGTTTACGGGCAATTGATCTCCCATCTAACTTCTTCGCTCCAGCTGAATTTTGAGGTGGGAGTCTTACTGTCCACAAATAGCGGGATAAATGAGAAGTACCGGTATTCTTCATGGGAAGGATGCCGGTATTTTTTATGTGGTCCTGGAAAAAGTACGGTATTTTCGTTAATAGAAAGATTTTATGATCCAACTAAAGGAGATATTTTATTAGATGATATATGTTATAAAAATATACATGTAGAAGAATGGAGGCAGAAATTCAGTTATGTTTCACAAGATACTCCAATTTTTTTCAGGGACAATTTCACATGATGGTGTAGATTTTCTCGTTTTGGGGGTATTTGCATTTCTTCGCTTGATGGCGATGTGTGCTATCCCATAACGTAATTTCTTTAAAAATTAAAGAAACAACATTACTTCAAAGCAACATATTTGTCACTTTGATGAATGTAGTGATAAAAATCATAAAAAAAGCCTAGGAAACCAAAGAAACCGAGAAATCCTAAATATTTAATCCAAGTTGTTTTCACGATGGATTCTCCTTTCAGTATTAGAAATAACTCACTATATGTTATAAATATATAACATATAGAAATGAATGGTAATAATAGTTTTACGGTTAGTTTCATAATAATAGTAAAAAAGGATAAATATTCTGTAAAATTAAAAGGGAAATATCGTAAAATATTTGTAAGGAGGGGGAAAAAAATGCTAACTTGGATAATGATCGTTATATTACTTGTAGTTATTACTGTCATTGGAACGGTATTAATTGGGCGAAATGGTGATGCGAATTATAGTAAAGCGACAAAAGGAAATATTACACGGCTTACGATGATTTATATTATATTAGCTATTGTTTTAATAGTTGGACTTGGTGCTTATATTTATTTTAAAGGATAAAAGTACAACCCGATAAAACTGAAAAATAATAAAAATCTAAAAATATAAGTATGCTATAATGTTAATATAGTTATTTGGTAATTAAGGAAAGGATTGGATGGAATGATTGAAATTACGAATGTGTCAAAAAGTTATAATGGATCTACCTATGCAGTAAAAGATTTAAGTTTAACAGTACCTAGCGGAGAAATCTTTGGTTTTTTAGGACCGAATGGTGCCGGTAAATCAACGACAATTAAGATGATTACTGGTATTCATGGGGTGGACAAAGGGACCATTACGATTAACGGCAAAGATATTATGAAAGAGCCGATGGAAGCGAAAAAGACGTTTGGTTATGTTCCAGATAGTCCAGATATGTTTTTACGATTAAAAGGAATTGAATATTTAAACTTTATGGCAGATATGTATGAAGTGCCGAAAGAAGTACGACAAGAACGAATAGAGTCTTTAGCGAAGAAATTTGATCTTTATAATGCTTTATCCGATCAAATTCAAAGTTATTCACACGGTATGAGACAAAAGATTGTTATTATTGGTGTGCTTTTACACGAACCGGATGTGTGGATTTTAGATGAGCCATTAACGGGGCTTGATCCGAAATCTGCCTATATTTTAAAAGAAATGATGAGAGAACATGCAGATAAAGGGAAGATTGTATTTTTCTCTACACACGTATTAGAGGTAGCGGAAAAAATATGTGACCGCGTTGCTATAATTAATAAGGGGAATTTGCAGTTTAAAGGGAATTTAGCTGAAATGAGAGATCATTTTAAATCCAATGAATCACTTGAAAAAATGTTCTTGGAGATGACGGGCAATGAGTAAAATTTGGACGTTAACGAAAGTATTATTGAAATTAAATTATGCGGATTTCTTAACAGATAAAAAGAAACGATGGGCGTATTTATTTTCATTTGCAGCCATTTTATTTGTAGGTTTTTTAATATTCGGTTCGATGACCCATGGAATATATGAAGGAATGATACACCTCGGACAGAATCCAGGAATTGTTATTGCGATGGGATTAGCAGTTGCTAGTATATGGGTATTTTTGATGAGTATTATGAACATTTTAACAGTGTTTTACTATAGTAATGATGTTGAAATGTTGCTACCGTTACCGTTAAAACCAGCGCAAATTATTTCGGCAAAGTTCTTTACAGTGTTAATTACACAATACGTAATGAGCTCGTTTATTTTATTGCCTATCTTTATTACTTACGGTTTAAAGAGTGGTGCTTTCATTACATACTACATTTATATGATTGTCATTTACATATTCTTCCCGATCATTCCGCTAGTTTTAGCTTCGTTAATTATGACAATTATTATGAGGTATACGAATATAGCGAAAAATAAAGATCGAGGAAATATTTTCATTGGAATTGTAAGTATACTATTTATCGTAGGAATTAATGTGTTTATGCAATGGAGAAATAAAAGTGCAGTATCTGGAGCTGGAGATTCGGTTGCGAATTATCTTGCAAATAATGAATCCTCACTTTTCATACAAATGACAAATTATTTTCCAACTACATATTTTGGAGCGATGGGATTAGTAGAAAGTGCATCGTGGAAAGGCCTATTATACGTTCTTATTTACATTCTTATTTCTATCGCGTTTTTCGGGCTGTTTTATTACATTGCAGAGCGCACATATTTGAAAGGGGTTATTGGACTTTCAACGAGTACAGCAAAGAAAGAGGTAATTTCAGCAGAAGGTTTACAGAAATCAACTGTACAAAGTTCTCATTTAAAAGCATATGTGAAAAAAGAATTTAAAACGTTATTCCGTACACCGCAATTTTTCTTAAACTGCATTGTGCAAACTTTTGTAATGCCGATTATGCTGTTTTTTGTTTTATTTGTACAAGATGGAAATTTAAAATGGATTACGGGGTATATTGATAATCCGGAATCAGCAGGTTTCGCAATTGGTGTTGGCCTTTGTGCATCGTTATTTTTAATGGGAAATAACGTAATTGCAACAACGTCATTTTCTCGAGATGGAAGCTCTTGGTTTGTGAATCGTTACTTACCAGTAAAGGCTTCCGATATCTTTTTCGCAAAAACATTAACAGCTTGGCTAATTAATATATCAATTTTAGCAGTATTCGGTATTACGATGGCAGTTGTAGCGGGGGTTTCTCCAGTATTTATGGTACTATGGTTCTTACTAAGTGCGAACGGTTTATTGTTAATCAATTTAATCGGTACACGCTGGGATGCACAAACTGCAGATATTCATTGGGATACAGAACAGAAATTATTTAAAAGCCGATATACAACTTTGTGGAATTTTTTAGCTAATATTTTAATAGCTTTAATTATTGTAGCGGGAGTAAGTGTATTATACTTTGTCCTTCATGTAGGACTGTGGGTTATGTTTATTATTTTATTTATACTGTTTACCATTGCCAATTTAATTTTAATTAGAATTTTAAAATTAAGTGCAGAACGTATATTGTCAAATATTAATTAAGAAGATAGATCCTCTGTATTCGTACAGAGGATTTATCCATAGATGGAGGAGAAAAGGTGAAGAAAATAGCAATTGTAACAGGGGCAACTCGTCTTAATGGAATTGGTGCAGCTGTATGCAAGGTGCTTGCTCAAAAGGGGATAGACATTTTTTTCACGTACTGGCCTCGGTATGATAAAGCAATGCCGTGGGGAATGAATGATCAAGAACCTTTTTTATTGAAAAAGGAAATTGAAAGTTATGGCGTTCGATGTGAAATGGCAGAAATCAACTTATCGCAGTCTTATTCGCCTAATCGTGTATTGTATATGGTATCAGAACGATTAGGCGAACCATCTATTCTTATTAATAATGCAGCTTATTCTACTCATACGAAAATTGAAGAGCTAGATGTAGAACAGTTAGATAAACATTATACGGTTAATGTTCGCGCTACTATGTTATTAAGTTCATTATTTATTAAACATTTTTCACTCAAAACGAGTGGAAGCATTATTAATCTTACTTCAGGTCAGTCATTGGGGCCAATGCCAGATGAACTTGCATACGCAGCAACGAAAGGAGCAATAGAAGCATTTACAAAGTCAGTAGCACCAGTTGCTATGGAGAAGGGGATTACAGTCAATGCTGTGGATCCAGGACCAACGAATACAGGATGGATTACTGAAGAATTACAACATCATTTAGTATGGAAATTCCCGCAAGGAAGAGTTGGAGAATCAATGGATGTTGCGCGCTTAATTTCCTTTTTAGTAGATGATGAAGCGAAGTGGGTTACTGGGCAAGTGATTCATTCGAATGGTGGTTATTCATAAAAATATTATGTTAACAAAGTTGAGAAACAAAAAAAGTTGGCTTATTTTATTTTTTTTGTATAAATAAAATGTCAAAAAAGAGAAAAAGTTGATATGAGAGTATATTGCCACATGTAGATTACAATTCTTTATGTGACAATATACTCTTTTTCTTTTATTACGTAGTAGAAAAATAGGGTAGAAGAAACTCGAATATTAAAATCATTTTATCATTTTTTGTACGTATTATTATGAAGATTACTGTCGGAAAGATGGTGATTCGTGTGAAAAGGAATTTTTTAATGGAAAATAGAATCGTAAAGAGGAGGATAAAATTGTAAACATAGGGGGATTTTTATGAAAATGAAAAAAGTCGCTATTGCTTCGATTACAATTGGTACAATGCTTACTATGGCAGCTTGTAGTACCTCCACGGATAAAGATGCAGCGAAGAAGGACCAAGCAACTGCACAAAATGAGGAACAATCAAAAACGACAAGTGCAGATGAAGCGTCAAAAACAACGAAAGATACTGAAAAAGACACAAATACTTCTTCGAATGAAAAAACAGATAAGGATTCAAAAAATACGAAAGAATCATCAAGCACAGAAAGTAACGGCAAAACGTCTACTCAAAATCAAAATGGCAAAACGAAAGAAAAAGAAACAACAGGAAAAACGAATGATCAAACTACTAGTGGAAAAGCAACAGATCAAAGCACAAGCGCAAGTACAAGTACAGACAATAATGGGAAAACAACGAAAGATCCGAAGAAAAACGTTGCAGTGAAAACAAATGTGAAAGAAGTAGTTGTACTAATTGAAAGCTTAGACAAGCAATTAGCGGCAAACCCTAAATTTGAAACAGTTAACAAACTTGGAAAGCAAATTAATGAGAAGTGGGATGTAATTGAAAAAGAGTTAGAAGCATCACATCCGACTGATTCTAAAACAATCGGTCAAAGTATGTACCCGTTAATTGTAGGAGCGGAAAAAGAAAAGATAGATGTTAAGAAAATGAAGTCATTAACGACAAAAACGAAACAAGATTTAAATCAATTATTAACGAAGCTTTCATAGTTTCAAAAGCCTACTCGTGTGAGTAGGCCTTTTTAGTTTGTTGAAGTAGTGTGTGGGCTCGTTATTTATTGTTCTTTTCAATTATGATACGAAATGAATCGAACGCTTGTTGAATGACATAATTTTCTTTACTCACTTTATAAGGAAATGGAAAAGCAACTAGCTGGGAAGATGAAAAGTTTCATGAATTATCCACTTTAATTAAATATTCATAGTATGAAACATGAAGACAAAAATATCTGCAGAGGTGAGGTGAATAAAGAATGCTTTCCAAGTATTTTTACAATGAAACGCAAATGCGTCCTTTAGGAGGGCAGGGACCTGCACAAAGTACTATTCAAGCTGTTCATCAGGCTATACAAGCACAGCAACAAGCATTACAATCACAACAAATGCAACAAAGTTATTACCCATCACAATCGTATTACCCATCACAGTCGTATTACCCATCACAATCGTATTATCCATCACAATCGTATTACCCATCACAGTCGTATTATCCATCACAATCGTATTACCCATCACAGTCGTATTATCCATCACAATCGTATTGCCCATCACAGTCGTATTACCCATCACAATCGTATTACATGATGTAGATTATACAAGGATGGAATTTATTTTTGATCGTTACTGTATGAAACTGTATATGTTTTATAGCGAACAATGACAAACAGAAATAGCTCTTTGATGGGAACAAAAACCTTTTTAGCTTGATGGGGATAGGACATTGCCATCAAGCTAAACTCATATAACGTCAATGATAAGCGAGATTGTTTGATCTTGTAATCTTTTTTTGTTCTTTTGTTAGCTGACGAATAATCACATGGATTGGCACTTTATCAGTCATTCCTACATAAGCATTGGATATTTTACATGTTTGTCCTGGTTGAAGAGAGTTCATTAAGACCGTCATATTTATTTTGTTAGCTTGATAGCTATGGGGGAGGAGCAGCAAAAAAATATTTTCACATAGGTAGTTTATCGAAGGTTTTACTATTCCTAATGTGGAATAGAATCTTATCCAAGCATTACTAATTTTTTTAGGGGGAATTGTAATGAAATTAAGGATCACCACTTTGACATTAGCTACAGCCTTAACATTCGGTACTCTAGCAGGAAACAATGTGTCTGCGGAAACAAAAACAACATCTAGCTCAACTCAAACAGAAAAAAGTTATTTGATTGCCTTTAAGAAAGATTTACCTAGCAATTATCAATCTATTATTTCGAATGCAGGTGGGCAAATTCTCCGCGTCATTCCTGCCATCGGAGCAATGGAAGTAAAGTCAAGTAACCCTTCCTTCTTGGATAACTTGAAAGGGGTTTCATCTATCCAAGCTGCAAATCAAGAAGTTTTCCACGCTTTAGATAAAGAAGAAATAAGGCCAACCGCAGCGGACGGAAAGCCAGTAACGGATATCCCACAGCCAGAAAATATAGACAGCTATTGGAATTATCAATGGGACATCAAAAATATAACAAATGATGGTGCGTCTTATAAGCTGAATGGAGGAACAGGAAAAGGAGCAACAGTCGGTGTAATCGACAGCGGTATCGATGCGAATCATCCTGATTTAATAAAAAACTATAGTGGTGGTCAGAATTTCGTACCAGCTGGTGCGGATGAAACTGAGAAAGGTGATCCTGCTGATGTGAAGGATAGGGGAGGACATGGAACTCATGTAGCAGGCTCAATTGCAGCAAATGGCAAAATAAAAGGGGTTGGACCAGATCTTAAAGTTCGTTCATATCGCGTTTTCCCTGAATCTGGTAGTGCACCGACAGCTTGGATTGTAGACGCTATTGTTGCGGCTGCAAATGATAATGTTGACGTTATAAACATGTCTATCGGTGGATTTGATAGCATGAAATACTATGATAACGGAAAAAAATATAGCGATAATGCGGATGTTCTTATTTGGAAGCGTGCAATTCAATATGCCGTACAAAAAAATGTAACAGTCGTAGCGGCAAGTGGAAACGAATCACTCAATATGAATGATAAGAAAATGATAACAGATTATTTAAATAAGGAGTATGGCTCAGACGATCTTATCTTTAAAGGGCCTTATGTAGAAACTCCGGGTCAAATTCCGGGTGTAATTAATGTATCTTCTTCTAATCAATGGTCAACTGATAAAATTGCATTTTACTCAAACTATGGAAACAGTTTTATTGATGTGGCAGCACCAGGCGGTGATAACGGTCCTGTATATGCTGAAACAGGCGATTTAGCACAGCGAGATTTCCATTATCGTACATTAAGTACATGGCCAACTTATTTGGAACCATATTTCACTTCAGATCTGCATAACTATGCTTTAATGCATGGAACATCAATGGCCTCGCCAAAAGTAGCGGGAATTGCGGGGGTTATTAAAGCGGCTCATCCGACATATTCTCCTGCACAAGTAGAGAACTTAATTAAACAAACAGCAAAAGATTTCGGTAAACCAGGACATGATGCATTATTTGGATCTGGAGAAGCAAATATTTATAATGCGTTATTAAAAATAAAAAAATAATAAAAAAGTGGGATAGCACCTATCCCTATTAAGTTCAGGTACCTGTTGTTCCAAAAAACGGACAGAATCTACATTGATAAATATCAAAGGATAAAAATCTCGTTTTCGGAGTACTTCAGAATATTAGTTTGATGGATATGTGGAGCTAGACTACAAAAACATACATTTCATACTTAAATAAAATAAAAAAGATTGCCTCATAAGAGGCAATCTTTTTTTAGCGAGAATGTCTTAAAAATAGTTGAATTACTTGTTCAGGTACATAGAATTTCCCGTTACTTTCTACAACGATGCTTCCTAGTTCATAATCTTTTCCATCGATACAGATAATGTTTTTATTAACAGACAACTTTGCCTCCGTATTATTGCGTTTTACTACAAGTACAGGGTTTGCTACATCTTTTTTATCAATCGTTACAATCGCACCAATTTTTTTAAAGGATGTTTCGGCATCTAAAAATAATTTCTTCGTTATGTCTCCTAATTGGAAGCCCATTGCTCTGGCCATTGTCTTTGCAATGTCCGTATTTTGAACTAAACCGTATGGCTTTTGAGGCCCGTAAGAGTATAAGAATACATCTTCACCCGTATGACCACCAGTTGTAAAACCGAGGTTCGCACGGTTAGCCAATAATGTAGTAAGGATTGGACCTACATCAGCTTTCTTATAAGTAGCTTTTAACTTTTCACCTTCATCATCAGTTAGGTTATCTAAACCGTAAAGAGCAGCGACTTCTTTTATATTAGATAAATCGTCTTTTAGTTTATTTGTAGCACCTTCAAGTGTCATTTTCGCCTTTTTCAGTGGGGTAATGAAGGCTGATACTGGTGTGGTATCATATCCTTTTGTAGTATTGCTGTTACCAATGGAAATACCGCTATTTCCATGATCGGTTAAAGCGATGACCATAGTATTACGATCTTTCTTCGCGAACTCTAACGCTTCCGTAACCGCATCATCAAATGCCAATACATCGCTAATCATCCCGATTGGATCATTTGCATGTGCTGCCCAATCTGCCTTACTGCCTTCTACGAATAAGAAGAAACCATCTTTATCTTTTGATAAAGTTTGAATTGCTTTGCCCGTCATCTGGGAAAGTGTTGGCTGTTCAGGATTGGTTGCTGCACGATCCATATCGAACGCAAGTGCATTGCTGGAGAAAGAGCCCCAGATTTTATTTGATTTGGAATTTAATAATGCATCCTTTGTTTCGACGAAGTCGTATCCTTTATCTTGAATCACTTTTACTAAATCTTCGTTGTCTTTACGAATTCCATTGCTGGTCGGAGGCAGAAGTGCTGCCTTTCCACCGCCTAATACAACGTCTATATTTTGATAAACTTGCTGTTCACCAATTACTTCAAAATTTTTGCGGTTAGCATGGTGGGCAGAGAAACCAGCAGGAGTAGCATGCTGAATTTCTGATGTAGCAATAATTCCTGTTGCGCGGCCTGAACGTTTGGCACCTTCTAAGACGTTGGCAACTGGACGAAACTTGCATTCTTCTTTGACGGGTTCTAAGCCAGGCGAATTCACAACAGAAGGTAATACGCCCACATAGCCTGAATTTGATTTATTGCCTGTCGCTAAAGCTGTGGCTGCTGGTGCAGAATCCGTAATAGCTGATTCTGCCGAATACGTACGAATACCTCCTGATACAATTTGATCTAGTGCAAGAGGTGCCCCTTTATACCATCGAGCCAATGTTGTGACAGAAGAGCTTGTCCCATCCATAACCATGATAATTACGTTTTTTGGTTGTTTCTCTGCTTTTTTCGCCGCAGCTTTTACTTCATTACCACTCATCATGCCTCCTGCAGCTAATGAACCTAGTGTTATAGTACTGGCTAAAGTTAATCCCATTATCTTTTTACGAAGATTAGTCATTGTTGTCCCTCCATAGATTGTTTTCGGCATCCCAATCTAATATTCGTATGTAAACATAGTTTTGATTTTTTACTATTTGTTAGTAGTACCCCATTGCCACGAAACTAACAATGATTATTGAGTCAAAATGTTGAACACAAAAAGTTAAATTTAGGCTACTTCTTCAGAAAAATCTTCTCATCACATAAAATCTTTTTGTATCCTTAAGTAGTACGGTCTTTCCTATAAAAAGAATCTTCTCTTTATTTTATGGGAAACATTAAAAAAAGGATGGTGGGAAGAATGACAATCGATCGCGTTTGTACAATTGGACCAGCAAGCAATAATAAAGAGACATTAGCTCAGTTAATAGACAATGGTATGAAAATTGTTCGGTTAAATTTATCACATGGCACGCATGAAAGTCATAAAGATATCATTCGTTTAGTAAAATCGTTAGACGATTCTATTAAAATTTTAGGGGATGTACAAGGTCCTAAAATAAGATTGGGTGAAATGAAAGAGGAACAAATTACCCTTGAAGCAGGGGAGTTATTTACTTTACATACCAATCCAGTTCAAGGGAATAAAGAAGAAGTAAGTGTTGATTATGTAGGGATTGCGAATGACGTAAAAGTTGGAAGTAGAATTCTTATTAATGATGGAGAAGTTGAATTAATTGTTGAAAAGGTAAGTATGGAAAAAATAGAAACAAGGGTAAAAACAGGTGGCAATATTTCCTCTCATAAAGGGGTGAACTTACCAGGTACAATCGTAAGTTTACCAGCTATTACAGAGAAGGATAAAAAAGACATTCAGTTTCTTCTAGAAGAGGGTGTTGATTTTATTGCGTGTTCTTTCGTTCGAAAACTTAGTCATATAAAGGAAATACGAAATTTTATACAAGGGTACACAGAAACTTCACCTAATTTAATTGCAAAAATAGAAACGATGGAAGCGATTGAAAATTTTCAAGATATATGTAAAGAAGCGGATGGAATTATGATTGCAAGGGGAGATCTAGGAGTGGAATTGCCCTATCAATTTATTCCGCTTTTACAAAAAATGCTGATTCGCGAGTGCAATCGAACGAATACGTATGTAATTACAGCGACACAAATGCTTCAATCTATGGTAGATCATTCTATTCCTACAAGAGCTGAGGTGACGGATGTATTTCAAGCTGTACTGGATGGAACGAATGCAGTTATGCTTTCTGCTGAAAGTGCGTCAGGTGATCATCCAATTGAAAGTGTGAAAACATTGCGTCTCGTTTCTGAATTTGCAGAGCACGTAAAAAAAGATGGTCCTTATGTGATGAAAGATGTACTGGAATTGTTGCATAAGTCACTTTAGTATAAAAATTTACAATTATCGCGTATAGTATTATTTGCATACTTATGCTGAATCAACAAGAATTTGTTGTTCTTTCTGTATGAATTCAACTTTTTTATGGAAAGATATGTTAGTGAGTATACGATTTGAACGTTCTATTTTTTAGAGTGTGATAGGAGGAGAATGAATATGTCAGATATTGAAGTAGGCGAAATTTTTAGCCTTAGCGACGAGAATAATGAAGAGCAGGAAGTTGAAGTGCTTGGAGCGATGGATGTCGAAGGAGCAGAATACATTGCAGTTGCCTTTGTAGAAGACATCCAAGCGGAAACAGAGGAAGACGTTGATATCTTCTTTTTAAAAGTAGAAGAAGATGACGAATTCTCATACATTGAAAGTGATGAGGAATTTGAAAAAGTATCTGCGGCGTTTGAGAAGATTATGGACGAGCAAGAACAAGAATAATAATAAAAATAGTTAGAAAAAAGAGGGAGATGCATATCTGCCCTCTTTTTTGTATAGGGTTGAAAAATCTTTCTCTAACTTCTATTTTTCAATTCACTATGAATTATAAACTTCTTTTGTGTTTGTAGATATGTTTTTGTGATTTACGTTAAAGTATAACGATAATTATGTTATGTAAACTAATTCGTTTTTTATTTATTCATTAGAAAAACCACCCAAAGGAGGGTGGCTCTTATTATATATAGTTTTTAAATGTGTTATTTTCTAAAGAAGAAAGGGGAATCTTTACTTCAGTGCCTTCCTTCATATTACGCAGCACAATGGTTTCTGTAGTAATTTCCTCTTCTCCAATAATAAGTACATACGGGATATTTTCTTTATTGGCGTAATTAAGGGCACGCTTTAACTTACGACCAGCTAGTTCAAGTTCAACTTTTAAGGAAGTTGTAGCACGTAGTTTTTGGGCGATTTGTAAACATTGTAATTCTGTCCCGAGTGGAATGATAAAAATATCTGCCGTAGATGCTATCGTTTCTTGTTTTTGCAGCGCTGTATAAATAACATCTAAACCGAATGAAATCCCTACAGTTGGATAGCTCATATTATCATCACGGAAGGCTCCGATTATATTGTCATAGCGACCACCACTACCAATACTCGATGTGATACTTCCATCTTTTAAAAAGATTTCATATATAGTTCCTGTATACATTGTGAGTCCTCTTGCTAAAAACGGGTTGAATATAGTACTTTCTTTAATTCCGAGAGCGAGTAAATATTGCTGTAATTGTAGTAATTCGTTTACACCATCGTCAACAAGTGCATTATTGAAAGCTTCTTTAAAGTCGGCAATAGTGAGCTTTAGGCAAGATAAAACGGTATTACAGATTGTATCGGCCATTTCCACAGTAATTCCACGGTCCAATACATCTTTTCGTACACCATCAATGCCGATCTTTTCAATTTTGTCTAATGACAAGATAACATCATTCGTTAATTCAGTAGGGATGTTTATAGACTCGAGAATACCAGTTAATAATTTTCGATTATTATATTGAATCTGTACATCTAAGTTTAATGTACGAAAAAGTTCAAATGCCATGCCCATTAATTCAGCTTCTGCAATTACAGACTCTACACCAACTATATCAACATCGCATTGTATGAACTCACGAAATCGCCCTTGTTTAATTGGACCATCTCGAAATACTTTTCCAATTTCATATCGTTTAAACGGAAGGCGAATGTTTGGATTCATCGCAACAACTTTAGCGAATGGAATGGTTAAATCGTAACGTAAGGCAAGCTCGCGTTTTCCTTGATCTTGAAGTGTGTAAATTTCTTTCAAAATCTCATCGCCACCACCATATTTATATGCCATAAGTTCGTACATATTTAATGTTGGAGTTTCTAAAGGTTTACATCCATATCGTTCAAATGTGTCTTCACACGCTCTTTTAATTTTATTTCGTAATACTTGTTCCTCAGGTAAATAGTCTTTTGTCCCTTTTACATTTTTCATTTCCATTGTTATCACTCCTCTTTTAAATTAAAAAAAGCTATGCAGGTATAAAAATACCCACATAGCTTTATGAACGCTTCGTGGGTCAACAGGAAAAGCCCTGTACCCACGAAGAAAAATTTTTCTTCGGATACACGGCGTTACGTATGATGATGAAGTTGGAAAGAAGTATTAAAAGTTCGCATTACAAATCTCTCCTTAATAAGTTTTTTCAAAAGTATAACAGAAGATTTTTGAAATATCAATATTTTCAGTTTTGAAAAATGAGTGAAGTTATGCAGGGTAATTTAAAAAAGGTGTATAATAAAAGAAATCTTAATAATATGAAATAATTTTTTAAGGAGAAACTCATGAAAAAAGATAAAACAAATGCGATGCGAATATTAGATAAAGAAAAAATTGAATATTCGATGATGTCATATGATCCGGACGATGGGAAAATTGATGGTGTTTCAGTTGCGGGGAAAATTGGTAGAGAAGTGAGAGAAGTATATAAAACGCTTGTCGCTCAAGGGAATAGTAAAGATTATCATGTTTTTATCATTCCGGTCGATGAGGAACTGAATTTAAAAGCAGCCGCAAAAGCGGTTGGTGAAAAGAAAATAGAAATGATTCCCGTTAAAGATATTACGAAAGTTTCAGGATATATTCGCGGCGGTTGTTCACCAGTAGGAATGAAAAAGTTATTTGCTACATGCATTGATGAGAGCGCCCAATCACTTGAAACGATGATCGTTAGTGGCGGGAAAATTGGTGTGCAAATTGAGCTTAAAGTTGAAGATTTGGCGAAAGTAACGAAAGCAAAATTTGGTGAAGTAACGAAATAAATATACTTAGAAAAAGAAGTTCTAGTTTATTGGAACTTCTTTTTATTTTATGAGGATGTTTCCTAATGGTTGATTTTGTTAATTAAAGTTGACTTCAAATCCATATTTTGTCTGAAATAAAAGCATATAATAAAAGTATGAGGTGATGATGTGAAAGAGATAAATATTCATAAAATAATTGCGGCTAAGAGGAAAGAAAAAGGCATTACACAGGAAGAATTGGCAGCATATATAGGGATTACGAAGG
Source organism: Bacillus cereus group sp. MYBK30-2 (assembly GCF_051915945.1). NCBI lineage: Bacteria > Bacillati > Bacillota > Bacilli > Caryophanales > Bacillaceae > Bacillus > Bacillus cereus group sp. MYBK30-2. The sequence goes on along the minus strand of NZ_JBQAFR010000002.1, from coordinate 74,627 downwards.
CGTCTGTTTCAAAATGGGAAACGGGGCAAAGTTATCCGGATATTACATTTTTACCAAAGTTAGCCTCGTACTTTAATATAAGTGTAGATGAATTAATAGGGTATGCACCACAAATGACACAGGAAGATATTAAAAATTTATATCATAGACTTGCGCAAGCCTTTAGTGAAAAGCCGTTTGATGAAGTAATGATGGAGTGTAGAGAAATGATAAAAAAATATTATTCCTGTTTTCCTTTATTACTTCAGATGGGCGTACTATTTATTAATCACCATATGCTGACGGAAGATACGGATGAAAGAATTGAAATAATAGAAGAGACGATTCATCTTTTTAATCGAGTACAGGAAGAAAGTCAGGATGTTTCTCTTGCTAAAGAGGCAGCCTCGTTAGAAGCGACATGTAATCTTATATTACAAAGGCCGAATGAAGTTCTACATTTGCTCGGTGAAACGATACGTCCTAACCTTCCAGATGAAGAGCTAATAGCGCAGGCGTATCAAATGCTTGGGAATGCGCCAAAGGCGAAGGAAGTGATGCAAATTAGTATGTATCAGCATTTAATGCGACTAGTTGGGGTAATACCAAACTATTTACTATTAAATGCATCAAGTGTGGAAAGGGTAGACATCATTTTAAATAGAGCATTTATACTTATAGAAATTTATAATCTAGAAAATTTACATCCTAATATGACTTTGAAGCTCTACTACGCTGCTGCACAAGTATACTGTATGCAAGAAAACTATGAAAGTGCGTTGGAAATGTTACGTAAATATGCGACCGTTTGTGGTGCTAGTTTTACATTAAATAGTCTACAATTACACGGAGATTCATATTTCGATGCAATTGATTCGTGGTTTGAGGAGTTTCCACTTGGAGCGAAAACGGTTAGAAGTGAATCCGTTATTAAAGAAAGCATGATGCAAAGTATTATAGAGAATCCACTCTTTACTCCTTTGAAGGAATTGTCAGCTTATAAAAGTATCGTAGCGTCATTGAAGTTTAAATTAAGTATAAAAGAATAGATATGTTATTGGGATTTTATTAATAAATGGACCAAAATAGAAGGGGATGAAAATATGAGTTTTGAGGAATATGAAGTAGTCATAAATAACGGTGTAACGTTACAAGCTACAATTACAAAGCCAAGAAGTGTTGGGAAATATCCCGCTGTGTTAATTATCGCTGGATCTGGCGAAGTTGATCGCGATGGAACAATAGTGCCACTGAATATGAAAGTGAATATGTATAAAGATTTGGCACATTTAATTTCGAACCTCGGAGTAGTTACATTACGTTTTGATAAACGTGGTGTTGGAGCAAGTGAGGGTGAATTTATGAAAGCTGGGATGTGGGATTTAGTATCCGATATAGAAGCTGTTATTGCGTATTTGAAAGAGCAACCTTTTGTAGATTCGGAAAAAATCATTTTAGCTGGTCATAGTGAAGGATGTATGTTAGCGACGGTAGTCAATGCAAAAACACCAGTTAATGGGCTTATATTACTTACGGGAGCTGCGGAATCGTTAGAAGAAGCTACTAAAAGACAAAGAGAGATTATTTATAAGGAGTTAAAAGAGCAGAAAGGAATAAAAGGAAAGCTAATGCGTCTTCTCAATATTGAGAAACGAGGTGAAAAGCAGGCACAAAAAGCAACAGAGAAAATGATAAACTCCAAAAAAGATATTGTTAAAATTGGATTTAAGCCAATGAATGCAAAATGGCTTAGAGAGCATTTTCAGCATGACATTTATAAAGATTTAATGAAAGTAACATGTCCAGTATTAGCAATTGCTGGTGATAAGGACTTTCAGACAGATCCCGAAAAAGCGAAGCGAATTGATAATTATGTTAAGGGTAATTCTGAAGTACATGTAATAAAAAATATGGATCATACCTTAAAATATTTTGAAGGTGATTTTAAAGCGTTGGAATTTAAAAAGATTTATGCGGAAGGAGCAGCTAAGCCACTTCATCCGAACCTGGAAGAAATAATTGTGAATTGGATGGATACGCATTTTATCTCGCTATATGTGGGCAGTAAGGTTCCTACATCAAAATCCAGCGAATGTGAGGAAGCTGAAAGGGAGAGTAACTGCCTGTAAATAACCAATTGATGTGGCCTAATAATCAGTGGGGAGGGGCACCCCCACTGATTAAGTTTCGCCTTATTCATAAATCATAATAATCTATACCCTGTGTAAAGGACATTTTAAAATGTTTAGCGCCATTTATTTGAGTTATTGAATCAGTGCATTAGGACATCGTTTGCTTAATTCGGTGATGAACTTTATTTTATCTTTTGGTAAAACCTTTACATTTCTAAGGGGACCTGATGTGAGCAATATTTCAAATCCTTTATCAGAATCTGAAATTCGATAACCAGTGAATCTCTCATTCGTTGGAGAAACTTCTATTATGTTTTCATACGGAATTTTACATTTGAATGGGCCGCCTTTAATTAAAAGATAATCTTCATTGAAAACATATTTAATAGAAGTTGCGTACCAAAATATTAGACCTACTGAAATAACAAAAATAGCAGATAAAATAATTACAATAGATAATGACGTTTCTCCATAAATGAACTGGGGAAGCAGTGGTAGTGAACTCATTAGAAAAACGGTTAAAAATATAAAAGTTATAAAAAAGATGTCCACTTTTGAGCTGAAAGTCATTAGTTAATCACATCCTTTCTTATAATATGTATACAATTAATTATTATTAAGAATGTATTCTTAAATCAATTATTCTACTTAAATTGTAATTTATCTTACATAAAATTACAATTTATCGAATTGATCTTTTCTAAAAAGGTAAGAAAATTTACAATAACAGCCTATAAATAATGGTGTAATGTTTTAAAGCCGAGCAGTTATAGAAACATATGAAGCTATCACTTTTGAATAGTGATAGCTTCATATGTTTTATTATTTAATAAGGTCCCCACTCAATATTCACGCCAACAATAAGAAAAATAAGTCCAATTATAAACCAAATGAGTGCAAGGGGAGCCATAAAACGAATCCATTTCCCGTAAGAAATGCCACTTGCTGCGAGTACGCCCATTAATACGCCAGAGGTTGGATTTAGGCAGTTTACTACGCCTTCTCCAAGCATAACCGCTTCTACAGTCACTTGGCGTGTAATATGCATTAAGTCTGCTAGAGGCGCTAGAATAGGAATGAAAATAACAGATTCTCCTGTTCCTGATGAAATAAGGAAATGTAGTGCGGCACTTCCAATATACATTCCCATGACGCCGAATACAGGACTTTGCCCTTCAAGAAAATGTGCGAGTTGGTTAACGATTGTATCAAGCAGTTTTCCTTGTTCTAAAATGACTGAAATACAACGAGCCATTCCAACGATTAACGCACCGTATATAAGTTTTTGACATCCTGCTAGAAAGGTAGAAGCGATATCATTTGCTTTCATACCACCAATGATTCCAGCTGCAATTGCTATAAAGATAAAAGTGGCAGTCATTTCTGAATCCGACCAATGTAGACGAAAAGCCCCTATTAAAAATGCAATTAAAGATAATGACGTAACTAGTAATATTAATTTATGGCGAATTGTCCAAGAGACATCTGTTTTATGTGTTTCTTCATTATTATTTGAAAGTGCGTTGCTTGGAAACCAGTCGTTTCCGAGGATACTGCCTTTATTCGGTTTCTTTAAACGTTTGACATAAAAATGTATATACAAAATCGTAGCAATTAAAAAAGATATATAGATTGCGACACGTAAACCAATTCCCGAAAACATCGGAAGTTCTGCGATTTTTTGTGAAATGCCTAAAGGTGAGGGAGATAATAAAGTAGCATTAAAGCCAGCATAAGTGCCTAAATAAATAATCGCTACGCCTACGATAGCGTCCCATTTTAATGTGCGTGCAACGATGATGCCGATGGGGATAAAGCCGATAACTGAGTTAACGATAATGCCAGTCGTTCCAAGAATGGAAAAGAGTGCTGCGACAATACAAATGAAAAGTAGTTGCTGATTACGGAATTTGTTAATAACATGATAGATTAAGCCATCTAGAGCTCCTGTTTTTTCGAGAATAGCTATTGTACCACCAGTGAATAAAATTAAAAAGATAATTGGGGCAGCAAGTGTCATTCCTTTTTCAATAGCAGTAAAAAAAGAAACAAACCCTACAGGAGATTGCGGAACAGAATGATAGCTTCCTGGTATTGTTGTGGTAATGGCGCCTTTTGTAACTCTTTTGAATTCCCCAGCAGGAACAAAGTAAGTTGCAATTGCACAAAGTAAAGCGATAAAAAATAATAGAACATATGCATCAGGCATTTTAAATCTTGATTGACTAGGTTGTTTTTTCGTTTCAGTTTGTAGTTGCATGAAATCCCTCCTTCTTTCACATGGTTAAGTTTTAATATTCTGAATTTTCTTATGTGTGATAGATTATAATAAAGCTTTCTCCTTAAAGCAATAGTTTTTAAAACTACTTTGTTTTCTTATTTGGCTTTTACTTCATATGCAAATTATTACAACATTAGACAGGGAAACGAAAAAAATCCAAGAATATGTAATATAAAAAGAAATAGGAAAAGAGGGAAAGAGATGTGGAAAACTACTGATCTATGTGATGAATTTGAAAATGAATTACAAATATGTCGCCAGTCTTTTCAGTCTTATGGGAAGAAAGAGCAATTCTATGGAAAAATCGCAACGGTGAAAGTGAAGGATGATAATGTACTAGTAAAAGAAGGATTACAAACACTACCAGAAGGAACGGTATTAGTTGTTGATGGTGAGGGCTCTACAAATTGTGCGCTACTCGGTGATAATTTAGCGGCTATTGCGGAAGAAAGAAACTTAGCAGGAATTATTGTAAATGGCTATGTTCGTGATTCTAGAGAGCTGAAAAATATCAATATCGGTATTTTAGCATTAGGGACGATGCCAAATAGAAGTATAAAAGAAGGAAAAGGAGAAAGAGAGATTCCATTAAATTTTGGAGAAGTTGAATGGAAACCGAATGAATATGTTTATGTGGATGAAGATGGAGTCATTGTTAGTGAAAAGAGCTTACATAGTAAGTAGTGAGTTCTATTAATTAGAACTTAATAAGATAGTATTCTAGGGAAATAAATCTAATAAAACATGGACAAAATCCTTTGTCAATAGTAAAATAATACAGAAATTTATAATTTACAGAATGTATAGGTTTATTGTTTTACGATAACTTGAAATGGAAGTAAATTTTGCCTAGAAAAGTGAATGTTATCACAATGGTGCGTTCATAAACGAAATTATTTTTCCTATACAAATATAGCCGCGAATAATGCGGATAGGAGGTGTTGTGCGCTTTTTGTTCGACACTTACAAAATGAGAGTGTCAATCGCACGCCCTTGAAGGGTCTTTTTTTGTGTAAATGTTAGTAAAGGGAGGAATAATTGAGGATGGCAATGTTAAAGAAATGGCTGCTTACATCATTAATGGCAGTGGCACTTGTATTTGTTTCTTTTACGAATTCAGTACATATTACGTTTGCTGAAGGAAATACAGCAAAACTTGCAATTATTGGTGAATCACAAAAGGGCATTATGTTATGTCCGAAAGAAGCGAAAATTAAAGATGGGGAAACAGCTTTAAGTTTGCTACAAAAAGTCATGGGGGACAAAGTGGCATCTGAAACGATGTCGTTTGGAACGTATGTAAAAGGCATTGACGGCTTAACGGCTGGGGCTACAAGCGGTTGGGTGTACGATGTAAATGATAAATCTGCAGAAGTTGGAGCAGATAGTTATAAATTAAAATCTGGGGATGTTGTTGTATTCCGTTTCGTTTCAGACTGGAGCAATATGAGTCAAGAAACATTGAAAGAAACGTTAGATAAGTTCGGAACTTGTAAAACGGAAGAACCTAACGGCGGAACAAAACCAGAAGGCGAAAATGGTAAACCGACAGGCGAAACAAAACCAGAAGGTGAAAATGGTAAACCGACAGGCGAAACAAAGCCAGAAGGCGAAAATGGTAAACCAACAGGCGAAACAAAACCAGAAGGCGAAAATGGTAAACCGACAGACGGAACGCAAACAAATGATAAAACAACAGAACAACCAAAGCAAGAGAATATTCAAATTCCAGCAGCACAATTAAACGAAGCAATTTCTAAAACGTCAGAAAAGATGTTACAAGATGGAATTGGTAGTGATTGGGTAGCGATTGGGCTTGCTCGTTCAGGTGTGAACATTCCGGTGGAAACGAAAGTAAACTATGTTAAGCCAGTAGCCGAAAAGGTTAAGAAGCGTTTAAATCGTTTTTCAGCAACAGATTTAGCTAGAACGATTATCATGATGAATGCAATGAATGTAGATCCTACAAAGATAGAGGGACAAAACTTAGTACAAAATTTGTTTGAATCAGATAAAGTGGATTCTGTTACAGGATACGCATTTGCTTTACTTGCATTTGATACAAAGAAATATGAGGTTCCAGTTGAAGCGAAATGGAATCGAGCTGCATTAGTACAAGCACTTTTACAGGCGCAACATACAGATGGCGGCTGGACGTATGATAGTTCAAGTAAAAAAGAAAGTGCTAGTAACATTGATGTAACAGGTATGGTGTTAGCAGCATTAGCTCCTTACCAAGAACAACAAGATGTTAAGCCAGTTATTCAAAAAGCTGTTGATTACTTATACAAGCAGCAGTTAGACAATGGTGGCTTTGCTGCTGATGGACAAGAGAATTCTAATAGTACTGCACAAGCAATTATTGGACTATCGCTAGTTAAAGATGTAGATCACGATCGTCTTAATAAAGCAGTACAAAATTTACTGTCATACCAGCTTCCAAATGGTGAGTTCAAATGGTTACCAAAAGATCAAAAAGGTAGCGGAATGGCTACAGAGCAAGCATTTTTAGCTTTACTTCAGTTTAAAGATCTTGGGAAATCGATTTATGATTTGTCAAATGTATCAGGTAATGAAATCGATACGAAACCAATTGTAGAACCAGAAACAACTGTAGAAGAAAAAGAAGTTGTAGAACAGCCGAAACAACAAGAAGAGTTACAAAAACAACCAAAAGATGAAAATCTGAAAGTTGTTGTAGATAACGAACGAGTTAATAAAGAAACAAACAAGAATAAGAATCAATTACCACAAACAGGAGCATCTTCTCATAGTACAGCTACAGAAGTAGGTATGGGTGTATTATGTATTGCTTCTGCATATGTATTATGGAGACGTAAAGTAGCTTAACAAAAATTAGGAGCAATTATTTGCTCCTAATTTTATTATGAAAGGTGAGGGGCAGCATGAGTAAGATGAAATGGTTCATTTCTTTATTTCTTTCTTTGGGATTATTAGCCGGATGTGAAGAAACGGCTGTAAAGCCTGAGAAGAAGGCAGAACCAAAGCAAGAAGAGCAAAAAGAAGTAGCGAAACAAGAAGAACAAAAAGATGAAACGAAACCGGAAGAGAAACAAACTGAGCCGGAACAGAAACAACAAGAAGAGCAGAAAGATAAGCAAGAACAAAAAGAAGAAAAAGCGCAGGAACAGCCTGAAGTAAAGAAAGAAGAGAAACCGAAAGAACAACCTGCTGCAAATAAACAACCGGAACAACAAAAAGTACAAGAAGATAAGCAGCAACCGAAAGCTCCAGAGGTTAAAGAAGAAGCAAAGGTTGTTAATCAGCCGAAAGAAACACCAAAGCAGGAGCAAAAAGTTGATCCGAATAAAGGTGGAAAAGACGTAACTGTTCCAGAACTACCGAAACCAGTGCCACCTAATCCGCCAGAACCACCGAAACCGCAAGCGAAACAAGTTACTATCTCCGTAAAAGGTCATGAAGGATACTTATTAGGTGCGAAAAAGGTTGACGTACAAGAAGGCGATACAGTTTACAGTGTGCTACAGAGTACAGGACTAGAGGTTGATGCAATGGGCTCTAAAGACAGTATTTATGTAAAAGGTATTAATGATTTGTACGAAAAAGATATTACTGCTACTAGTGGGTGGAAATATCGTGTGAACGGTGCTTTTCCAAATTATAGTGCTGGTGTAGTTAAAGTAAAACCAGGAGATACAATTGAGTGGGTGTTTGTATTAAAATAGGAAAGGATCTTCGGTAAAGGACTATGAAAATAAGCTTTTCTTCTTTACATCCTTTTGTGAATTTTTTCTATTATATTGGGGTGATGATACTATGTATGATGTGTCTTCATCCTCTTTTTTTAATTGGAGCGATTGTACTAATAGTAACCATAAATATAGTACAAGGGAATGGCGAGAAAATAAGAAAGATGCTACCGAGTACTATTGTATTCTTTTTAATGGTTATTTTATTTAATTCTTTATTAACACATAGAGGAGCGACTACGTTATTTCATTTAGGAGATAGCCGGATTAAGCTTGAGGCCTGTATGTATGGACTTGTTATGGGATTATTATTAGTTGCGGTAATGTTTACTTTTGCATCTTATAACGATATTATTTCAAGTCATAAATTTTTATATTTGTTTTCAAGAATTTCACCGAAAGTTTCACTATTAACGATGATTACAGTGCGATTTGTTCCTTTATTTATTAGGCGGTTAAAGAAAATTACACTCGTCCAAAAAACGAAAGGTGTACAATTAGATTCAGGTTCACTCATTGAGCGTATAAAAAATGGGATGAAGTTACTGCAAGTATTATTAATTTGTTCACTAGAAGATGCACTTCAAACGGCGGATTCTATGCAAGCTCGTGGGTTTGGTGTAACGAAGCGTACTACATATATTCGATATAGAATGGAAAGACGTGACTGGTATACGTTGAGTTATTTAGTTTTTCTATTAATAACTTCATTCATATGTAGTTATTACGGCGGAGGGAAATTGATCATTTATCCGAAAGTGGAATCAATACTATTCCAGCAATACGATGGAATTATGTTTTTGTTATTTATGATGTTTATTAGCTTACCGCTTGTAATGGAAGGGTGGGAATGGATATGGTGGCGCATGCAGAAATAAAGAATTTATCATTTATATATACTGATGAAAATGAAGGAGCGTTACAGCATATTTCTCTTTCTGTTCAAAAAGGAGAATTTATCGTACTTGCTGGCGGTTCAGGTTCTGGGAAGACAACTTTATTAAAACATTTCAAAAAGGAGTTACTTCCAATTGGCACGCGTTCTGGACATACATATTATGATGGTGCTTTATTAGAAAATGTACCAGATTTATTATCTGCACAAGAAATTGGTATGGTATTTCAAAATCCAGAAAATCAGCTCGTAATGGATACAGTGATTCAAGAACTAGCATTTTCTTTAGAAAATATCGGATTACCATCACATATTATTCAAAAAAGAATAGCGGAGCTCATTAGTTTTTTAGGGTTTCAAGATTTGTTACACCAATCTGTCCATACTTTATCTGGTGGGCAAAAACAACTAGTAAATTTGGCTGCGGTATTAGTCATGCAGCCGAAGCTATTATTACTGGATGAACCGACAGCACAACTAGATCCGATTGCTGCGAAAGAGTTTTTAGGATTGTTAAAGCGTATTAATGAAGAACTTGGAATTACGATTATTTTAAGTGAACATCGTTTAGATGAAGTGATACCGCTAGCAACTCGTGTCGTTTGTATGGATAACGGAAGAATCATTTATGATGGTACGCCTAAAAGTGTGATAGCGAAAATGTGGGAAGTAGACAAATTCCGTCCATTCATTCCGCAAATTCCAAGATTGTTTTTAGAGTGGAATGTGAAAGATATTCCGTTTACAGTGCGAGAAGCACAAATGAAAATGAATGATTTTAAGGCGATACAATATACGGATCAGCAAGTGGAACAACGTGAGAAGCAAGAAGTAATTTTAAGTGCAGAACATATATCTTTTCAATATGAAAAAAATAGTCCAATCATTTTGCGAGATTTGACAGTGAATATCGAAAAAGGAAAATGGACAGCTCTCGTTGGAAAAAATGGTACCGGGAAGTCTACACTGTTAACGATTTTAGCAGGATTACAAAAAGCTCGAAGGGGGAAAGTAAAGTGGAGTGGAAAAGTGATACATAAAATCGATTCGAAAGAACGATTTAAAAGTATAGGATATGTATCACAACATCCGTACTATCATTTCACATTTGATACAGTGTGGGAAGAGGTTTATGAGCGTGCTCGTGAATTATATGGCGAAGAGGGAAAAGCAATAGCAGAAGAAATGTTAAAGAATTTTTGGCTAGAAGCACTTATCGATCGGCATCCGCATGATTGTAGCGGGGGAGAGCAGCAACTACTCGCATTATGTACAACGTTATTATCAAAGCCAACTTTATTATTACTTGATGAGCCAACGAAAGGCCTGGATCCATGGAAGAAAGCAAGAGTAGGAGAGCTATTTAAGCAGTTGCAAAAAGAAGGTACAACGATTGTGATGGCAACGCATGATATTGAGTTTGCAGCAAAATATGTAGATCAATGCATGATGTTATTTGATGGGAAAGTCATTATGAATGATACACCGAAAGAGTTCTTTAGTGGCAATTTCTTTTATACAACATCTATTAATCGATTCATTCGAAAAGAGTTGCCATTTGCATTAACGTGGGAGGATGTGTACGAAGCGTGTCCAAACGATATGTTGCATTCATAACATTTATTTTTACTGTTGTAATATGTACACTACTCTTTACCACTCTTATTATGGATGGTTATTACATGGTAAGTAGTTTGTTTTTATTAGCTGTCATTATGTTACCTTTCTATGTCCGCTTTGAACGGAAAGCGTTTGTTTCACGTGAAATTGTTATCGTTGCCGTGTTAGCAGCAATCGCAGCGGTTAGTCGAGTACCATTTTCTATTTTACCGAGTGTACAACCGACTTCCTTTGTCATTATCGTTTCTGCAATTGTTTTTGGGAGTGAAACTGGCTTTATGATTGGTGCAACAGCGGCCATTGTATCTAATATTTTTTTAGGACAAGGTCCGTGGACACCGTGGCAAATGTTTTCATGGGGCATGATTGGATTTATAGCTGGACTATTGCGCAACACATTTTTAATGAAAAAGCTTTGGGGAAGGCTCATATATGGCTTTGTCGTTGGATTCGTTTTTGGATGGATTATGAATTTCTGGGGGCTTCTTGGTTTTATACGAGAAGCAACGTGGGAAACAGTTATTGCCTACTATGTCGCAAGTTTTTCTTTCGATCTTAGTCATGCGATATCGAATGTTATTTTCCTACTGCTATTCAGTACTTCATGGATTACGATCCTCACAAGATTTAAAAAGAAATATGGTATATTAGATGAGCATAAGGTGACATAGAAAAGCATACTCATATAAGGTAGGGTCGCGACTTACATATTCGTTTGCCTCTTTCATGCTTCTTACAAATTGTAAGAAGCATTTTTTTATCCCGTAAACGCCCGATTGGTGTGGGCTAATAATCAGTGGGGGACGAACAAAACCCCCACTAATTAAAGTTTCACTTTATTGTAAAAGTGTCAAAGAATAGATTTAATATATCTTCGTTTTTATATGAAGTTATTTGTATAATAATAGGTGAGAATTATTTTCAAAAGGGAGGTGTATAGTTAATGAAGTTAGTTATTCCGAAACAGCATGGAGCATGGGCGATGCTTGTCATTCCATTTCTATTAAGTTTATTACTTGGCAAACCTACTTTTTATCATATTCCATTGTTTTTAGCTTGGTTTTTTATCTATTTAGCTACGTATCCATTTCTCATGTACATAAAGCAAAGAAGAAAAAAAGAGTTTCTACACGCTGCAATTGTATATTTTATTTGTGCATTCGTATTTGGGATGATTTCTTTATTATATGAATGGCGAATTCTTTTATTCGTAGTATTACTGATTCCTTTGTTTATTGTAAACATGTATTACGCTCGTCAAAAAAATGAAAGAGCATTACTAAATGACATTTGCGCGATTGTTGTGTTTTGTATAGGCGGCTTAATCAGTTATTATTTCTCAATGAAATTTATTGATAGAACAGCAGTATTCATTGCGCTTATTTCATTCTTATATTTTTTAGGAAGCACGTTTTACGTGAAAACAATGATTCGTGAAAAAAATAATCCGAAGTATCGTTATATATCTTGGGGATATCATATTGTATTAACGGTAATCGTATTTGCTATAAATCCATGGTGTTCTCTCATATTCGTACCAAGTGTCATTCGAGCAATTATGTTGTATGGTAAAAAAATTTCTATATTAAAAGTAGGGATTTTGGAAATTGTTAATTCTGTATATTTTTTAATAATAACGGCAATAATGATGAAGTATGCCATTTGAAAAAAACTTCCCATCTTTTGATGGGAAGTTTTCATTCTTGTTCTAAAATATGAACGGTATAATCACATCTTTGTAATGCTTCTTCTACAGCATAAAGGGATTGTTCAATACGTGCGCGATTACTTTCTTTTTCAACAGTTTGTAATGCATCTTCTAAACAATGCTTCGCTTCTTGTAGCGAATGAAATGAATCTTGTACGTATCCACGGGCGTTCTTTTGCAACGTAGTAACCTCCTTTTGTACATCTGTTTGTAGTATGAACAATAAAGAAGAAAATATAATTTATTTGACAATTACAATAAAGATACGTATAGTTAGATTCAAAGTGAATATTTTCTTATCCAGAGAGGTGGAGGGACTGGCCCGATGAAACCCAGCAACCGCGATGCAGGTGCTAATTCCAGCAGAACATATTTGTTCTGGGAGATAAGACGAAGATATATACGTAACTTCTTCTTATCGGAGAGGTTTTTTTGTTGCAAAAAAACCGATTACGAAAATACATAATAAGAAGAAAGGGGTTGCGAAGTACTGTGACACTCGAAAAATACGTAAAACTGCGTAATGCAGTTTATGAATATATGATAGAGCAAGATAAGCCAATATCATTGTTAGATATTCAAGAACATATCGTTTCGCATCATGAAGGAAAATTCACGAAAAAAATGTTACATCAATTTTATTTATCAAGACTATTAGATGAACTCAAACTGGATGGGAAAATTACTTTAGCTTCTGATGAATATCTCTATGCTGAAAAAGGGGTATTTTATAAAGCGAGAAAAGGGAGCTAAGCTCTCTTTTTTTTCTTGGAATAACGAAGTATGTAGAGTAAAAGACTGCTAAAGCAGCCTGATACAAGGGAATGGTGTTGAGTGTGTAGTGTCAAAAATTGAATGTGCCTGAAAGAGGCACTTCATATCGGCTACAAATAAAAATAGACACCTTCGCCGAATAGGTGTCAGTTGTTTTGTCACGTAGACTTGCTACTTGACAGTAATTAGAATAACACGCAGGGTTTTGGAAGTCAAAAGGGAATTAAAGGAAGAGGTGCTGTTATGTATGCTTATTTATTAAAAGATATAACGAAATGGATTCCAAAGTACATTATAGATAGAGGCTATGAATATTATGAAGATGGACATGTAGAAGATGTTGAAATACACGACAAGAAAGTATTTGCTTTCGTTACTGGAAATGCAGGGAATTATGAAGTGATTATTGATCTTGAAGATTTTACAGAAAGTAGCTGCGAGTGTCCTTATGAAAATTATTGCAAGCATATGGTGGCGGTTGTTTATGAAATTCAAGATGCTGGCGAGAGTACAGTTAAAGAGCAACTGAAAGGTTTAGAAAAAGAAGAGTTACTAACGGTATTAAATCGTTTATTACAAAGTTCTAAAAATGTGCAAATCGTAGAGAAGATGTTAAAGAAAGGGTAAATTTAACTGTAGAAGGGGGTGCTTTGTAGTGAATATATTAATTATATACGCTCATCCTAGTCCTTCAAGTTTTAATGCATCGATTTTGGAGCATGTTCAAAAAGGACTGCAAGAAACAAATCATTCTGTTACACTACTCGATTTATATAAGGAACAATTCGATCCAGTACTTGTATTTAATGAGGAGAAGAAAAGACGTGATTTACTATATGAAGAAGAGACAGAGCGATATAGGGAATTAGTACAGAAGGCCGATACTCTTCTATTCATATATCCGATATGGTGGTGGGGCATGCCTGCTATTTTAAAAGGATTTATCGATCGTATTTTTGTAGCTGGATTTGCTTATAAATATGAGGGGGCATTACCGAAAGGTTTATTTAAAGGAAAGAAGGCGTGGGTTATTAACACGTTAGACTCACCGTTATGGTACGTGGCACTATTATATCGATCGGCGGATTGGATTATGATGAAAAGAGGAGTTTTACGCTTTTGTGGCATTCGTAATATAAAGCGTTCTGTTTTTCAATCTGTGAAAACGAGTAAAGTAACGAAGCGTGAAAAATGGCTGTTACAAATAGAAGGAGAGGCTCGTAAATTATGAATGAAATCGATCGTATTATAAAGTGTTGTAATTATGAGGACGAACTTTTTCGTACATATATAAAGTGTTTAGTCCAATTGAAGAAATGCAGCGAAACGTTTAAACAAATTCAGATACAATTAAGAAATGATTATCTAATAAGAGGGATTTGTGAAAGAGAAGTTGATGAGGTGATAAGGGGAAGTAAAGAATATGAAAAATATTTTCTTCCTAAAGTGCTACGGTGGAATTTCTTGAAGAACAATCCTCATATGATTGAAAAAGTGTGCGAAGATTTGTTTGCATATAAAGCGTTAAATCATACAGAGATAGTGTGGAGAAAGATAATAAATTGTATAGAAAGTGAATGATTTATCATATAAAAAAGCTAGTATAAAACTAGCTTTTCGGGTAATTAATTATTTAAATGAAAAGGAAACATAGGCTTATAATTACGCCGGCATAAAGTAAATTAACAACACAAAATCCCATAATATCACGAGCTCCTAAACCAGCTATCGCTAATGCTGGTAACGCCCAGAAAGGTTGAATTAAATTTGTCCAAGCATCGCCCCATGCGATTGCCATCGCTGTTTTTGCAGCAGGTACACCAAGTTCAGCTCCAGCTGGAATCATGATTGGTGCTTGCACTGCCCATTGACCGCCTCCAGATGGAACGAAAATATTAACAATTCCAGCACTTAAAAATGTAAAGAGCGGGAATGTGTTTTCATTTGAAATGCTAATAAAGAAAGTAGAAATAGCTCCTCCAAGTGAAAGACCTTCACTATTCACTCCAATCATCATCCCCATAATTCCTGCGTAGAACGGAAACTGAAGTAAAATACCAGAAGCGCTTTTTGTTGAGTCAGAAAAAGCACGAATATATTGAATCGGAGTACGGTGGAAAATAAGTCCCGCAATTAATAACATAAAAATGACGATATCAAGCGTAAGGTTAAAGCCTTTCGTACTAAAATAGTTAAAAATATAAATAAGACCTAATAATCCGATGCAAAGTGTAATGACAATACTATTCTCCATTTTTTCAGCGAATGTGTTTTGCTCTACTTCTTGAGCAGCAGCTTCTTCATGGAACACACTTGGATCTACTGTAATCGTATGTTTTTCATCTGGATGCATTGCTTTATTAATGAGAGGCATCGTAATTAAAAAGATAATAACTGGAACGAGAGCGTATGGTGAGAATAACGTTTCTGTTATTGGAATCGCTTCTTTAATACTTCCAGCTGTCGTTTTGATTAACGTTTCGCCGCCTGTAGCTAACGTAAGAGGGATAGAAGCAGAAAGACCTGCATGCCAAATGAGAAATCCGGAGTAAGAAGAAGCGATTGCTAGTCTATAATCAAGTCCGTCTAACTGCCTTGCGACTTCCTTTGCATATAAAACAGATACAACAATGCCAAATCCCCAGTTTATATATGCTCCTAGTAAACTAATAATAGAAATGGCAATAATACCTTGGCCATTTGTTTTGGGTAGTTTCGCCGCTTTCGTTAATCCTTTTTTAATAAGAGGAGCGTTTGCTAAAGCAGATCCTGTCACGAGTACAAGAGCCATTTGCATAGAAAAGGCAAGTAAGCCCCAAATACCATTACCCCAGTGGGTAATCATTTCAACTGGTGTTTGATGTGTTGCAAACATGCCGAAGAAGATAACGAAAACCGTCAATAAACAGGATAAAATAAACGGTTCTGGTAAGAAGCGTTGCACTAAGGCGACGCAACCATTTGTAAAGGAACGAAACAAAATAAATCAACCTCCTTATGTATATTTATTACAATATTCGAGGTTGTTTGAGTGATATCCTCCAATTTACGGAAAATTCAGATATTAAAGGTAATTGTCATAATGTATAGATTGATATTCTATGTCGAAATGTTATTTCATTTTGCGTTGGAGTATTTCAAAGGAGGATAAAGCTACATGCCCATCAAATAAAGAATTTTGTAAGAACCTCAAAATTTGTTGTTCCGCCAAAGCGCTCGATTGCGGAAGATAATAAATATCTTTAACACATAATGCAACCACCTGTTTCAAACATTTGCTACTCGTAGGTTACATCATTCTACTTTTTGATTCTTACGATTTTTTGTAATTTATAGTAAAAATAAAATTAGAGGAGTTGAAATCATGGAATTCTATAAAAAGCTAAAAGAAGAACGCTTAAAGCATAACTTATCCCAAGAAGAACTAGCTCTTAAATTAAACATAAGTAGACAATCAGTTTCTAAATGGGAGCTTGAAAAAGGTTATCCAAATATTGAAACACTTATTACATTAAGTGATTTATTCAATATTAGCATTGATGAATTAATTAAAGGAGATGATTTCTTGAAAAATAAAATCATCAAAGAAGGAAAAATGGGGGAATTAAAAATGACAGATCAATTCAAATGGTTATATGTACTGAGTTCAATTTTAGTAGTATTTTGGCTTTTTGTACTTCCTTGGTCCAATCCATCAGGTCTAACATTAAGCATAATTAATCTCATAGCTGTTATTTACTTTGTAATTGTCGTTAGCTACATCAAAAATAACAAGAAAAAATTTTTTAATTAAACTTTAAAATTAAAGCCGACAGCAATCGGGGGGATGAATATTATCTGATTGCTGTCGGCTTTAGTAAATTCATACTTAATCACAATTTTTGATACGCAAACCTTTGAAATGACGGCTGTACCCCATGCCCATCAAGTTAAAATCTCATACCACCCTGAGAACGAAAAGTTTGTGCATTTTACTCGTATTTATTGTTTGGGGATAACTCGTTCTTTTAGCTTGATGGCGATACGTCAGCACCCTATGAAGAAAAGACACCCTTATATGGGTGTCTTTTCCGATAGTTTTTTTAGCAGAAGCAAGCAGCTCCAACTATGATTAATAAAATAAATAATACAACTAATAAAGCAAATCCTCCAGAAAAGCCGCAGCCACAACTACCACCAAAGCCCATAATAGTTCCTCCTTTAGATAAGAGGGGAAAACTAGGGTTCACTCATGTTTTTTAATGGATTCACTTTACTTTATGTTTTTACGCGTTAATTGAGCAGGTCCTTTTGAAAATAAAGAAAAGACACTCCTATATGAGTGTCTTCCCCTGACTTTTTTAATTAAACATTTTTCTTTTGATCCTGTTGAATTTCTTTTGTATCAGTTGTTGGTTTTATAAGTATGGACGATGAATTATTTATTACTTTTCTTTGACTTTTTCCGCTAATCTAAGTTTCACCTTATTAAAAAGAGAGGATCAATTGGTACTGCTTGTTATTTGACTATTACTTTTCCATCCATTCCTTTCAGGTAGTGGAACCGACAGATTAGTTCATATGTACCGGGAGTTTCAGGTTTTATGGTAATGTTTTTTTCTTCTCCTGACGGGACTTCGGCGTCGATTCCGAGCTTTTTCACCGTAAAGGTGTGATCTCTATTTCCTTTGTTTTTCAATAGTAAAGTTGTCGTCTTTCCAACCGGAACAGTGATGACATTCGGATTAAAGTAATCATCATTCAATTCGACCTCAATAGGCTGTGTTACAACGTCGGATTCGGCAAATAAACGGAGTGATCCTAAAGTAGTCATAACTACAATCATCGCAAGTGAAATGATCAATACAGTTAATTTCTTTTTCACAGACATTCGCAATCCCTCCTTTCCTAAGTACTAGTGTTTTCAAATTTATAAAATATTATCAATATTAATGGGGGATTGGCGTGTTTCGAATAGTAATTCTTTCAGCATCTCCTAATAGCGAAATGATAACTGGAATAGGATTGGTGTAAATAAAACACTCCAATAAGAAGAAAGCTTCCACTATTGTGAAAGCTTCTCTAAATGATTTGCGATATCAACATACATATTTGAATAAATCGAATGTATTTCATTACTTGGCGTAGCGTTAGAAGAGAAGTGGACGATCACCATATTTGCTTTCGGGTCGATGTAAAGTGTTTGTCCGTAACTGCCTAACACTTCGAAAGCACCTTGTTCATTGTGGGGAATCCACCACTGATTATGATAAGAAATAGAAGCACCACGGTCAATTGCGAGTTCACCTTCTTGTACATTTTTCAAACTTTCTGTTATAGAAGAAGGGATGATTTGTTTGCCGTTATATTGACCGTTATTTAATAGTAGTTGACCGAACTTGGCCATATCTCTAGCAGTTGCATTTAAACCAGCGCTTGCTTGTTCTACTTTTGTTTCATCTGTAACGTAATAAGCGTTTTCTTCCATACCTATTTGAGACCAAATTCGTTCGCTTACATTTTCAGCTAACGATTTACCAGTGATTGTTCGAATAATCCAAGCGAGTGTTTCTGTTGATCCGTTATTGTAAGAAAAAGCTGAACCAGGCGGTGCAGTTTCTTCTGCTTCTAGTAACATATCATAAATTTTCATAGGACCGCTGTAGCTTTGACCTCGGGGTAAAATATTACTAGCTAAATATAGTTGTGCATCTTGATTTTCTAGTCCAGGCTGTACATATCCGTGAGTAGGGTATTCTACAGAAACTTGCATATCCATTAATTGCTGAAGTGTTGCTTTGCCGAACGGTGTATTTTTTAATTCTTTTATGTACGTATCAGCCGTTTTCTCTACATCAATACGATTTTCTTCAGCGAGAGATTGTATGATTGCACCAGTAAACATCTTTGCTAACGATGCCATTCCATGAGGTTCGCTCCCGTTATATCCATTGAAATATCGTTCATAAACAAGTTGTCCATTATGTACAACGACAAAAGCATCTGTTTTGTTTTCGTCTAAAAGCTTCTTTAGAGGGATCGTATTTCCAAATCCGCGTTCAACTGCAAAATTGTCTAAGTTCTGTAACGCAGTAGGGAAGTGAGCAATTTGGTCAGGATTGTTTTTTACTTCATTAATTAAAGTGAATTCTTTCATATGTGTATACGACCAACGTAAGTAAGGGTCATTTAACCAGTTTTCTTTCGTGACATTATCTTTAGTTGGAGTCGTTTTATTATGTTTGAAGAAAGTAAACCCAAGCCCTGTAACTACGAATAGTAATACTAATAGCAATAATAGCAGGGGAGATTTCTTTATATTCATGTATGTACCTCCTTTTGTTTCTATTATAAGTATACGCTCGTCTTGAAAGAAATACAAAATAAGGAAAGTAAACGGGGAAGTTTACTTTCCTTATTAACGTTACGCGGATATTTGTCCGTCTGTACGTTGCTTTTTGAATTTTTGTTTTCGTCCGTGTAATCCATAATAAAGAAGTAAAGTGAACGCAACGATAATAGCTGCGATAAAATACATATTATGATAACTTGATTTGGCGGCGACTATACCTAAAATGAAAGAACCAAAGCCGATACCACTATCAAAGAACGAGAAGTAAGTAGCTGTCGCAGAACCACGTCGATGGTTTGGAGCGGCAGAAATTGCAATCGTTTGGAAACTTGGAATTAATGTTCCGTAACCTAAACCGATTAACATACCTGCGCCAAGGAACCAAAATGAAGTTTGCGCTTGGCTTAAAATGAACATTCCAATTGTGAAAATAATAATAGCTGGATAAATAAGTACATTTTCACCGAAACGATCAAAGATTTTTCCTGTGAATGGACGAGAAATTACAACAACAAGTGCGTATAAAATAAAGAAGTAACTAGCAACTTCTCCTAAACCGAGCTCTTTCGCATAAATAGGAATAAAGGATAAAATACCACTATAAGAAAAGGCTAAAACAAATCCTGTCAGAGCAATCGGAATAGAGGATGGTTCAATTAAGTCTTTCCATTTCATTTTTTCGCGTTTGTGTTTACTTACTGGTTTTTCATGTGGAATATTTACTACTAATCCTAATAAAAATGCGAGTAATGAAAATACCGAACAAACAATAAATAGTGCAGTAAATGAAAAATGAGAAATAATTGTTAAACCTAAAAAAGGACCAATTACCATCGGCAGACTCATGAATACGCCGTAATAAGCAAGTGCTTCACCGCGTCTATGAGCGGGTGCAACATCAGTTACAATGGTTCCAGTTGCTGTCGTTGCCATTCCGAAGCCAATACCATGTAAGAAGCGAAGGGCAAGTAATAAAAATAAACTTTGCGCTCCGAAATACATAACAGTAGCGGCTAAAAATAATGAAAGTGAAATGAATAATATTTTTTTTCTTCCTAAATCATCGAGCCATTTTCCTGTGAATGGTCTACATAAAACAGAAGAAATAAGAAAAACAGTTGCAACTAAACCAATTTCCTCAGGTTTTCCTTTTAGGCCGTCTATAACATAGACAGGCAGAGTAGTCATAAGCATGTAAAACGTTAAAAAGAGAAACAGACTACTAAAACAAGTTCCGAGGAAATCCTTCGTCCAAAGTCTCTCACTTTGCATCGTCATCCCTCCATATTAATGATCTAAGTTTTTGATAATTTGTTGTAACAATTGAAATGCTTGATGTAAGTCTTCTTCTTTAATACCTTCTAGAGTTTTTTCTTCAAAGGCATCAACTTCTTCTTGCCATACTGGAATCATTTCTATTGCTGTTTCCGATAAGGAAATGAGTTTCTCACGGCGATCTTTTCCTTCTGTACGAATAATCCAGCCCATCGTTTCCATACGTGTTAACGTGCGAGTCATCGTTGGGGATTCAACATTTAAATACTGGCATAATTCTGTTTGGGTACAAGATCCAGTTTGATTAATGCGGAAAATAACAGCCCATTGTGCGCTAAATAATCCAGTTGGAGATACACGTTCATTAAATTTCTTCGTAAACTTACGAGAAGTTTGACTGACGATGTGAAAAAAATGTTGTTTTTCGTCCATGTAGTTTGATCCTTTCAAATTAGTTACCTAGCTAACTATATACTTTTTTATAATAATTGTCTAGTAATAGACATGTTGTTTTATGTAAAAATTTCGTATAGATTTTATATTGAGAACATACATTCTACATGGTATCCTTGAAATAAGTAAATAATTTTCTTTCTATTAAAAGAATGGGGGGACTTGTGATGATTAAGCCTGCAACGATGGAGTTTGTTTCATTATCGAATGGAGAAACGATTGCATATCAAGAGGTTGGAAGGCAAAATAAAGAAATACTTGTACTCATTCATGGGAATATGACATCGTCACAACATTGGGATTTAGTTATTGAGCAACTGCAAGATCAATATCATATTTACGCAATTGATTTAAGAGGATTTGGACAATCAACGTATAATAAGTCGATAGATTCATTACAAGACTTTGCAGAAGATGTGAAGCTATTTACAGATCAATTAAAGCTAGAGAAATTTTCATTAATGGGATGGTCAATGGGTGGCGGTGTGGCGATGGAGTTTACAGCGAGTCACCCAACTTTTGTAGAAAAACTAATTTTAGTAGAATCGGTAGGAATGAAAGGATATCCAATCTTTAAAAAAGATATTAATGGGCAACCAATTGTATCGAGTTTATTAAAAACGAAAGAAGAAATCGCGCAAGATCCAGTGCAAATCGTACCAGTTGTAGATGCGATAAAAAATATGAATAAAGTATATTACCGTACAGTATGGAATCTATTAATATATACACATAATCAACCTGAATCAGAGCGTTATGAAAAGTATTTAGATGATATGTTAACGCAGCGCAATTTCGTTGATGTAAATTATTCGTTAGTTACATTTAATATTTCAGATGAACATAATGGTGTTGTACAAGGAAATGGGCATATTCATCGTATTCAAGCTCCAACCCTCGTTATACAAGGTGACCGCGATTATGTTGTCCCGCAAGTAGTTGGCGAGGAATTGGCAAAACATTTGCCAACCGCGAAATTGACGATATTAGAAGATTGTGGACATTCACCGTTTATTGATTGTTTAGATGTATTTATACAACATGTGGAGAATTGGTTGGAAAATTAAAAAATAGGTATGGCAAAGAAGTTAGATAAAACATATCTAACTTCTTTCTTATTATATAATAAAACGTTTATAATGAGTATGGTGAATTGGAAAAGGGAGAGGTTAGGGATGTCAATACGATTTACATTTTGGATTATGGTTGGGATTGTAGCAATTTCCGGTTTATCACAAGGAATGTTACTACCTGCGATTGCCATGATATTCGAACAAGAAGGAGTCGGATCGAGCGTTAATGGTATTCATGCGACGGCATTATACATTGGGATATTATTTATTTCACCGTTTCTTGAAAAACCGATGCAAAGGTTTGGAATGAAACCAATTATTGTAATTGGTGGTTTTCTCGTTATTATTTCATTATTCTTTTTTACACAAACATTTTCATTTTGGGTATGGTTTATTCTTAGATTCCTAGTTGGCGTTGGAGACCATATGCTTCATGTCGGAACACAAACTTGGATTACGACAACGTCAGATCCGAGTAAAATAGGTAGGCAAGTATCGATATACGGTGTATTCTTCGGAATTGGTTTTGCAGTTGGCCCGTATTTAGCAAGCACTGTTCAGTACGGTCTAGCAACACCATTTATTGTATCTACTATACTTTGCTTAATAGGATGGCTTTTACTACTACCAACGAAAAATGCATTTCCAGCACAAGATGAAACGAAAGCTGAAAGTGAATCATCATTTTCTCGTTATAAACAAGTCGTTGGATTAGCTTGGATTGCATTAATCGGTCCGCTCGCATACGGTGTGCTTGAAGCGATGCTAAATAGTAACTTACCAGTATACGCACTTCGTAAAGGGTGGTCTATATCAGATGTTTCCTTCTTATTACCAGCATTCGCAGTTGGGGGCATTATTACACAAATTCCGCTCGGCATGTTAAGTGATAAATACGGAAGAGACCGTATTTTAACGTGGACATTTAGCATAAGCACCGGCATTTTCTTACTCGCAGCAGTATTTGATCAATATTATTGGATTGTCTTTGCATGTATGCTTATAGCAGGTATGGTCATTGGATCATGTTTCTCATTAGGTCTTGGATTTATGACCGATTTATTACCGAGACACTTACTACCAGCAGGTAATATATTATGCGGAATCGCCTTTAGTATAGGAAGTATTATGGGGCCTGTATTAGGAGGCGTATTTATAGAAAAAATACAGTATACAAGCTTTTTTATTGCGGTTATGATTATAATGGGAATTCTCGCACTGTTATATATTATTCACATGAAAAATCAATTCGCATCAAGAAAAATAGAAAGTAGGTTAGGGCATGACAAAACAACCTAATAAGAAAAAATTTGAAGTACTAGAAAACGAAACAATTACAGATTGCTTAGCACGTATGGAACAAGAAGGATATGCACCTTCTCGTCGTATGGAAGAGCCAATCTTTCATGAAGTGAAGAAAGACGGGAAAACAGAAGTTGAACCGTGCGGTAGAAAAATTGTTTTTGAGGGGAAATTGAAGTAATCAAATAACAGATTTTCTTTTTGATACAGAACAAGTCATCCAATTCATCCTTTATGAGTTGGATGGCTTGTTTTTTTACAATTGATCAGTGAAGGAAAATATATTTTCTGGGAAGAACGAAAAGACATTAATTGTTCTAGCTTCGTTAATAAAGGTGGTACGGAGAGGGGCTTACTAAACAAAAATCTAAAAGTAATCCGGAGAATGCTAAATTTATAGAATTTTGGAGTTGGGATATGAATTATAGAGCCATGACTATAATAATTTGCTATTTAAACTTTGCAGTTGTAAAGTCCACCGTTTGTTTCTTAATCTCTATTGCATCGATTTTGTCGTTTGAAAGAAAACTTCAATATCGTAACGCCACTTCCTTTTTCATTTTTCCTAATTGGCTTCTTTATATGAATCGCAGAAAATATTGCTACTTTTCTCGGATATTGGTAAAATAAGTTCTTGGGTCTTACTTGTTGTTATCAGTATAATGATTGTCGCTCAACATAAAGAAATTAGTTACAAAGATTTCGCAATATCTAAAGGGGGTACGGCAACGATTCCCTCTTTTTGGAGCCACTCACAAACGTAAAGCAAGAGAGGAGGCTATATGAACTATTCTCCTCTCTTGTATAGATTAACCAGCTACTACAATTGGAACAGGTATATCAAATTCAATATCTGGAGGATGCTGATTAGAATCTAGTCGACATCCTGGTGGATAATGTTTTTCTAGCAATCTATCAATTCTGATGGAATCGATAGATTGTTAGAAAGTGGAAAACGATTATCCGCATATTCCGAAGCAGATGTAACAGATTGTCCTTCCATAATTAAGTGTAAAACCAAAATACGCTGTTTTAAAAAGTTATTTGTTAGAACTGGTTATAAGTAATAAAACAGAAAAGAGGATCACATGTTAGATAATTTACAGAGAAGTGAAAAATTTTTTTTATTATGTCTTATTTTTTTAGTGCTTTTAACCGCTTGTGGTAATACAGATGTTAAGACATCTAAAGCTTCATTAGCACCGTCTCAATCAAATACAGATAAATCATTAAAAGCGCCAAATTGGGTAGATAAAAGTCCTATTCAACAGTCTCCTAATTTTATTGAAGATAAAAAAGTAAAATCGGTTGTGAATTTAATAGCAACGGGTGATAATTTATATCATGACGCAGTAATTACAGATGGCAAACAAAAAGACGGTTCATATGATTATCACTATATTTATGAAAATATAAAAGGTGCTGTTCAATCAAGTGATCTTGCTATAGTGAATCAAGAGACTCCAATTGCAGGAAATAATTTAAAAGTACAGGGATATCCAACTTTCAATACACCTGAAGAAGTAGGGCAATCTTTAGTGGACACTGGATTCAATATAGTGACTCAAGCGACAAATCATGCTATGGATATGGGTATCAAAGGTGTTATGAATACAAGAGAATACTGGAAGAAATATCCGGATGTTATCCCGGTAGGCATTAATGAGAGTCAAAACGAACGTAATGAAATAAAAACGATTACAAAAAATGGTATTCGTTTTGCGCTACTTAATTATACATATGGTACGAATGGAATTAAAATTCCAGCTGATAAGTCTTGGGCATTAAATTTAATTGATAAAAAAGCGATACAAAATGATGTGGAAAAGGCAAAGAATAGCTCTGATATGGTGATTGTTATGGTGCATTGGGGAGTTGAATATACATCTACACCTTCAAAGCAACAAAAAGAAGTTGCTCAATATTTAACAGATTTAGGTGTAGATGTAGTAATTGGAAATCATCCACATGTAATTCAACCAATTGAGTGGAAACAAAATAAAGATGGACATCAAACGCTAATCTATTATTCTCTTGGAAATCTTATTTCTGCTCAAGAAAAATTAGAAACATTGGTTGGAGGACTATCTTATATACAATTCGTCAAGTATGAAGATAAAACTTTTGGTATACGACAAGCGGCAGTCGTACCGACAGTAACCGACTATGCTGATGGTAAGAAACATTTTAAAATTCAATTTTTAAAAGATTATTCGGATGAAAATTCTAAAAATCATGGGATTAAAGAATTTGTCGGCCCCGTTTCTTTGAAGGATTTCAAGGATATTCCTAGAGATGTGTTGGGAAATTGGTATAAAGACTAATAAACAAAAAGGGAATGAGATACAATTAAAAAATTTATAATGTTAGCATTGGTATTAGCATTGGGATGGAGTTTTGCTGCTTGTAGTGGAAAACAAATATCTCAGGAAAATACTAAAAATAACAATAAAAATGAGATAAATGCAAATAAAAAAGAGGTTTTACCTATCTCTGATCTTAATGATTGGAGAATTATTCTTGTAAATAGAGAACAAATGTTATCAAAGGAACTAGGGATTGAATTAACAAGTATCACCCAAAATGCTAAGCCAAATATGAAAATAGATAGCAGAATTGCAACTAGCTATCAGGATATGGTAACAGCTGCAAAAAAAGAGGGGATCAATCTTTATTTAAGGTCAGGTTATCGAGCTATAAAATTACAACAAACTTATTATGATGCGTCAGTTAAAAGCTATAAATCTCAGGGGTTGTCGGATGAAGAGGCTAGTGCTAAGGCATTGGAATATCTTCAGTATCCTGGGGCAAGTGAACATCACACTGGATTAGCATTAGACATTATTTCAGTTGAATGGCAGAATACTGTGGAAGATTTAAATGCAAAATTTGATACTACCGATGCATTCAAATGGTTAGATAAGAATGCTGCAGAGTATGGGTTTACTCTCCGCTATCCAAAAGATAAAGAGAATATTACTGGCATTAAGTATGAGCCATGGCACTATCGTTATGTAGGAAAAGAAGTTGCTATTTATCTAAAAGAAAATGGGTTAACTTTAGAAGAGTATTGCCAAAAAATTAAGTCTGACAAGTAAAAATACAATTTGATTTTATTAAAAAGCCAGTGGACATTATTCCCTTCCTCAAAGGAAATAAATTATGCACTGCTACCGGAAAAGGCGGATTAGGAGGATGTGTTAATCTTCCTCCTAGTATTGCAAAAACTGTGTATGATAATTTAAGCACGTATGAACCGGTTATCGTGTACTAGTAAATAGCAACCTCGTGTGAAGCGATGTATGTATCAAGAACTTAAATTTATCATTTCCCGACAGAAAACTCCCACCTCAAGGAATGGGTAGGACATGGTCCAATGAGTAGGTGGGAGCTGAATGGCGGTTAGGCAAAAGCCTAAAGGTTCTTCTTGGTGAAGAATCAGTATAAGGTACTGGTATCGTAATCAGTTCGTTCCTATAGAAAGAAAATGTTGCAGCTCCGAGGCATTTTTACATCTACGAAATTGTTTCATTGTAAAAGTTCTTTCATTTGTATATTTTTTTGAAAGGGACAGAGGACTTTCGACAAAAAAGAAGAAATGATACGTGATCAGTATTTTTTTGCTACATCATGATATCGTTCTCATACATATCATGAAAAAGATTGTAAACAAATAAAAAAAGGAAGTGAGGTGAAAAGCGGTGCTTACCCATAAAGCGTATCAGTTTCGGATCTATCCTAGTTTAGAACAAAAAATAGCTATTACGAAAACAATTGGTTGTTCACGTTTTGTATTTAACTATTTTTTGGAAAAGTGGAATGATAGATATAAAGAAACAGGAAAAGGGTTATCCTATGGCACTTGTTCTTCGCAATTACCTACTCTCAAAAAAGAATTTGTATGGCTAAAAGAAGTGGACAGTATCGCTCTTCAATCTTCTCTTCACAACCTTGCTGACTCGTATGCAAGATTCTTCAAAAAACAAAACACAGCTCCTCGGTTTAAATCGAAAAACAATAAAGTCCAATCCTATACAACGAAACATACAAACGGAAACATTGCGATTATAGATAATAAATTGAAGTTACCGAAACTTGGTCTTGTCAAATTTGTCAAAAGTCGTGAGGTAGAAGGACGAATTTTGAGTGCTACTGTCAGAAGGAATCCAAGTGGAAAATATTTTGTCTCGATTCTTGCTGAAGCAGAAGTACAAGAATTACCGAAGACCGATTCCACTGTTGGTATAGATGTTGGTGTGAAAAACTTTGCTATTCTTTCAACAGGTGAGGTATTCGGTAATCCAAAATGGTTTCGGGTATTAGAAAAGAAACTTGCTCATGCCCAGCGTATTCTATCTAGACGTACAAAAGGTGGAACGAACTGGCAGAAACAGCGAATGAAAGTCGCTCGTATTCATGAACGAATTAAACAGGCAAGAACGGACTATTTGCAAAAACTCTCTACTAGGATCATCAAAAACCACGATGTGATTGGGATAGAAGATTTGCAAGTCTCGAATATGTTACAGAATCACAAACTAGCGAAAGCGATTCAAGAAGTATCATGGTCACAATTCAAAGCGATGTTGTTGTATAAGGCACGCTGGTATGGGAAACAAGTGATTGTGGTGTCGAAAACATTCGCTAGTTCCCAAACTTGTTCGCATTGCGACTACAAAAACAAAGACGTGAAAAGCCTGAACCTGCGTGAATGGAAGTGTCATTCTTGTGGTATGTATCATGATAGAGATGTGAACGCAGCGGAAAATCTGAGAAAAGAGGCCGTAAGGCTCCTAACCGTAGGGACTACGGGGATCGCCTACTCATAAAACTGAGGGATACCTTGGTGTTCGTAGGAATCCCCCACTTCAAACAGCTCGTTAGAGTGTTAAGTGGGGGTAGTTCAAAGAAGTAGCTGACAAACTAAAAGATGAGTATAGATTTGTTGCAATAGATGCACCAGGTCATGGGAAAACAGAACCATTAGAGTTAACTGAAGAATATGAGATGCTAAATATAATAGATTGGTTGAATGAAATAGTAGATATTCTTGAGATTGACCAATTTTACTCTTTATCGCATTCTTGGGGGAGTTTTGTATCCTTGTTTTATGTAATGAAATATCCGCACAGGGTCAAAGGTACAATGCTTATTGATGGCGGGTATCAAACGAAGAGGTTAAAAGTTCAAACATTGGAAGAAGAAGTAGCTCATTATGAAAAAGACTTTGATGAATACATATTTGATAGTTGGGATGATTTCTTCAAAACCGAAAAAGCAGCGTATACACGGTGGTCACGAATGATTGAAGCAGCAGTAAAAGATCTTGCTGTTGAAAAGGAAGGAAAAGTTCATTGGCATGCAAGTGGCACTACCGCAGTTAATATTATTAAAGCTATGCACAAGCATGAGACGATAGGCATCTATGAAAAGTTACCTTCTTCTATCATTCTATTAAGAGCGACTGAGCCTAATAGCTGGAATGAATATAGAAGTAAAACAGCTAAAATTTTTGAAGAAAAAACAAAGGGGACAGTAAAACGAATCCCAGATTCTACCCATATGCTTCATTGGGATTATCCTGAAATAGTTGTTGACGAGATAAGAAAGAATTGGTCTTTCTCTCAAGCAACAATTTAAATGAATATGTTCAAAAACTACGGACGAATTGAGTAATAGAGAAAGATTTGAAACACTGCGATTGGCAGTGTTTTTTTATTTGGTTACATGTTTTATGCAACTAATAAATAAGATAATGTTCACTACTACTTTCATTTCTGCTATAAAGAATTCTACAATAGATAGTAGAACGTATATTTGGTATAATCGAAACATACTACTTGAAACGATGTGCATAGTTTATGGAATTCATGTAATGAGATAAGGAATTCATGACAATAACTAAATTAAAAAGTTCCAGTACATATAGAATTCAGTTCATGTTATACAAATCCATTGTTAGGAAGGAAAAGATGTAATGAATCAAATTTCATTTGAAGATTTATTTGAAGAAGAAAAAGAAAAGGTGGAGGTAGCTGAGATACCAGTACCTTTATCGCCACTGCAAAAAGATATATTGGGATTATTTAATTCTGAAGAAATAAGTGCATTAGAGCTATGCGAAGAATTAATACGATCTGGTAAAATATCAGATGAAAGATTTACAACGAATAAGCCGAAAGCATATGGACAAGTATGCTTAATATTAGAAGGCTTTGTTACAGAAGGAAAGCTTACTTTTATCAAAAATGATGAGAAAAGAGATAGGGTATATAAATTGAAAGAAGAAGTATAAGATGTACTGAGGGAAATGAATGATTGGTTATCTTTAACTTTCAGTACCGCCAGTTCAGTAATTTCCACAAAAAGGTGTCAATCTTTCCTAGATTGACACCTTTATACTTTTAACATCTTACATATTTACGTTTGAAACCAAGTCTTCCTCTATCAAGTTCTTTCTGAATACTTTCGTGAGCATTTAGCAAACTGCTTTTTTTATTGTCACGTTTTATTTCTACTATACCAACTTCTTTTGCTGTCTCGACTGCCTTTTCGTGTAGTGGCACATATGAAATTGCCACAGTGTTTAGAAAATTATTCATAGCGGATTTTGTTCGTTCTGGCGAATCATGAATTGTATTTTTCACAATTTCAAGCATAGCGGAAATTTTGCTTTCGGAAAATTCATTGTCTTTGCGATTCCCTAAAAGCCAGCAGTAACAGCTCCAGCCTGCTGACATTCTCAGCTCGTCCCCACTTGCAATCCATTTATCGGAAACGTCTTGTGCAATATCTGATTCTGATAAAGTTACTGCTACTACATAATCAGAAAGCCTATAAAAATAAGCCTCATCTATCCAACGATTAAAATCCGACTCATTCATAGCTTTTGGATCTGCAATAATACCTGCAAAGTACATAGCATCGTAGTTGCCTGTGGAATAAAGTTCTTCAGCTAACTCTTGATTTAATTTTATTTTCTTAGCGATCGGTTTCATAGCCCCTGTAGCTACGCCAAAAACCGGTTCGTGCGCACCATTAGATATGTATATTTTTTTCGTTCGCTCTTTACCGAGGGATTCAAGTTCTTGCATAACTGTTTTAAAATCCATAGCTGTGCACTTCCTTCCTTAATATAAAGACCCTTTTAATTGTAATTATCTAATTTATATTTTTTATCAAGTCTTCCATACTTCTCAATTTTAATACTAATTGTATGTGAGTAGGATGTCTACTTTCTATAATTCCTCGACAATTCAGTTAGTGCTTTTGAAAGTCTAGCTATTTATAATTGTGAGGATACAACATGAAAATAAACGGGGGGACAATACAAATGTATAGCTTTCCACATAGATTTTTGAAGTGCCGGAATGTAAAAAAATGTGTTATCTTTGGCACTTTCTCTGTAGTATCATGTTATTCTTTAATAAGGTAATAAATGGAGTTTTACATTAAGTATGTGAGGTTGGTTATAAATGATAAAAAAATTTACTAGAGTAGTATTAACTGTGGTTGTGCCAATCGGTCTTATTACTGGTTGTGCGAATGCTGAAAAAACTGAAGCACAAGAGCCGAAAGCGGTACAAACGGATAAAAAGGACTATATGGATTACTCATATGGTAGCGCGGGTATATTAGTAAGCGGAAAAGCGAAAGAACGTCAACAATACGAGATTGGGTATATTGACGATAACATGTTAATTGGAATTGATGAAAATATCGAGGACTGTATTACTTTGAATAATAAAGAAGAAGCAAGCCATATTTGGAAACAACTAGAGCGTGGATCTATTATTGAAGTGCAATACGGTAAGGATCGTAATGATATAGTAGGCGTGCAATTCGTAGGAGATCGTAAGCCATACGAAATTAGTGACAAGTTTGATCGAAATACGATAAATGAGATTGTCGGACAAGTTAAAGGTAATTTGTAATATATGCATGTCGGTAATAGAAAGCATATATGATGTATCCCGCTATTTTGGGGCAATAAGACTCACATCTCAAAATGGGGTTGGCGCAAAGAAGTTAGGTGGGAGTCAGACTACCCGTAAACGCCGGATTGGTACGGGCTAATAATCAGTGGGGAGGAACAAAAACCTCGCTGATTCAAGTTTCTCTTTATTTGAAAGTCGATTTCTTATTGAAGTAAGAAATCGACTTTTGTATATGAAATAGTTTTCCGAAGTCCCTTGTACACGATAAAGAGTTTCATCAGCGTCTATAAATACATCTATTTCCATCTATCATCATTTCGTTAGAGTGTTAAGTGAGAGAGTTCAAAATAGCGAGGTTTTAAGAAGATTAATAAATCCAGTAAATATATTTTTGTACATTGTAAGAAGAGTATAGGAGGCATACGTAATTAGAAACCATACAGGAGATGAAAATTTAACTTTTTATTAAAAAACACTATATAAGCCCCTTCCAAGCCCTTCATAAGCACCTACCAAGTAATAAATCACTAAGAAAAAACAAAACAAAAACAACTACAAGAACAAAAAAGCGCGAAAAAAAATAAACCGTCGTCGTAGTAGTAAAAAAATTTGAAATTCGAATGCCAAAACCGTTTGCTCATCCCTATATTTATATTGAAGGATTGAAATTTTCCTATTTGCTAATAAAGGGAGGAGGGGAACATATGGCGGTGTACCGTAATATGCAGGTGAAGTTTTGGCAAGATGAATTCATCTTAGATTTAACGCCAGAAGAGCGTTATTTTTACATATATTTGTTAACTGGTACGAAAACGAAGCAATGTGGTATTTACATATTACCGAAGCGTTTAGCAGAGTTAGAAACTGGTTACAGTATGGAGACTGTTGAGAAGCTATTGAACCGGTTTGTTGAATACGGGAAGATTTTATATAATGCGGAAACGAAAGAGTTATTCATTATAAATTGGCTACGCTATAATCCTATTTTAAATACGAACGTAGAGAAATGTGTATTACGTGAGCTGAAAGCGGTGAAAAGTAAAGAGTTCATACATATGTTTTTACGTAAATGTCTTGAAGAAGAATGCAAGATTCCATTATTACTGCAGCATTTTGGTATGCCAAAAGAAGAGGTTAATAGTAGTTCACAAGCAGTTATTCAAGAGAAGGAAGATGTGGAAGAGGTAGAAAGAATAGAGGAGGCCACTTCACATAGTGAAGTTTACAAGTTTTACGAACAAAATATAAGTAGCCTATCTCCATATATCGTGAAGGAATTAAAGGAATGGATGCAAAGGATTTCAGTAGATACAGTACTAGAGGCACTAAAAATTGCGTTTGAAAATAATAAGGGAACACTTGCTTATGTAAAGGGGATCTTGAGGGATTGGTATAGGGAAGGATGTGTAAAGTTCAGTGAAGTAAAGGATGTAGTGCGTAAGAAAGGATTATTCAGTTTGTATGATCCATAGCAGGAGCAAGTAAGGTTTCTTTCTTTTTCTTAAAGGTTCTTCCGTAATAGAAGCGAATAGTTTGAGAAAGGAGGGGGTTTTATGGAAATCGCCATAAAGAAGAAACGAAATAGGGGAAAAAGGATTTTTATTTGGTCTAGTAGTATCGTTCTTTTTTTGTTTATTTGCGCTGCGATTTTTGTGAACGTATATACGCTGAGATCTATGCCAAAGATAGATGGAACGATAAGCCTCGATGATTTACAACATGCTGTTGCGGTGAAGCGAGATAGTAAAGGTGTACCACATATTAAAGCGGAAAATGCACATGATTTATATTTTTCGCAAGGATATGTACAAGCGCAAGATCGTTTGTTTCAAATGGATTTAAGTAGAAGACAAGCTTCCGGGACGTTAAGTGAAGTTGTTGGTGAAGCGGCTGTTGATAGAGATAAGTTGTTTCGAACACTTGGTTTACGGCGAGCGGCAGAAGCTTCTGTAAGTCAATATGATGGGGAAGCAAAATACGCTTTACAGTCATTTGCCGATGGGGTGAATGCCTTTATACGTGAGGCAAAAGAGGAAAAGAAATTGCCAGTTGAGTTTACTCTATTAGGTTATGAACCTGCTGAATGGTCAATCGTTGATTCTTTAACGATTGGAAAGTATATGGCCTTTGATTTAGGAGGGCATTGGCACGGGCAGGCGTTTCGATATTGGGCGCTGAAAGATCTTCCGAAAGAGCAAGCAAATGAGCTATTTCCTACATATCCGAAAGATGCACCTAGATTACTAGCTGAACTAAAAAATACAAATGTGAATGTAGCGCAAAGTTTTTCAAAGACGGTTATTCCGCCAGAGTTTAATGGGAGTAATAACTGGGTCGTGAGTGGTGAGAAGAGCGCTTCCGGTAAGCCTATTTTAGCGGATGATCCGCATCTTTCTCTCGCAACACCGTCCATTTGGTATCAAACAGAGTTAGAAATGAAAGATGTAAATGTGAGTGGAGTTATTTTCGCAGGTGTTCCTGGTGTTATGCTAGGGCATAATAAGGAAATTGCATGGGGCGTTACGAATACAGGACCAGATGTACAAGATTTATATATTGAAAAGCGAAATCCTAATAATGAAAATGAATTTTTGTATAACGATAAGTGGGAAAAGGCTACTGTTGTTGATGAATCTATTAAAGTGAAGGACGGAAAAACAATTCCTTATAACGTTACAATTACGAGGCATGGTCCAGTTATTTCGGAATTTGCGGATAAGGGTAAGGAGAAGACGAAAACAGTATTCGCTCTGAAATGGACTGCTTTAGAACCTTCAGCTGAATTAAAGGCAGTTTTAAATATGAATAAAGCAAAAAACTGGAATGAGTTTGAAGCTGCCCTTCAAGATTTTCACACACCGACTCAAAACTTTTTGTTTGCATCAAACGATGGAACAATTGCGTATAAAGCGAATGGAAATATACCAATTCGTAAAAAAGGTGATGGTAGTCTACCTGTACCTGGATGGACAGATGAATATGAATGGGAGGGGTATATCCCGTTTGATCAGCTTCCGAAAGTAATCAATCCAAAACAAGGGTTTATTTCGACTGCGAACAATAAAATTGTTGATGATGATTACCCGTACCATATTAGTAATACGTGGGCGCAGCCATATCGGCAAATGCGTATTCAAGAGTTTTTGCAAGAGAAGGATAAGTATACGGTGAAAGATTTAGAAGAATTACAGATGGATCAAAAAAATTTATACGGGAAAGAGTTTGCCCCAATATTTTTAAAGGAGTTAAATAAAACAGCTTTAACTGAAGTAGAGAAAGAAGGGGTGAAAGAGTTAGCGAAGTGGAATTTTTACGATAGTAAAGATGAAGCAGCCCCATTAATTTTTCATTTGTTAATGAAAGAGATTTCTAATACGTTATTTTCAAAAGAAATACCGAAAGATGTGATGGAGTTATTTGAAGGGAAACAACAAGTTGTCGATGAATTAATTCGTAAGCAAGTAAACGGTAAAAATAGCGCTTGGTTTACGAAGTACGGAGGCTTCACAGAAGTTGTGCATACATCGTACGCAAATGTAATGAAAAAATTACAGAAGGAGTATGGATCGAATGTAGCGGAGTGGAAGTGGGGCGATTACCATCAACTGGCTTTTACACATCCAGTTTCGAGATCATCTAGCATATTAGCATTACTCGCATTTAATCGTGAGAAACCAGTTCCGATTGGAGGAAGTCAAGTTACGGTTCAAGCAGCGAGTTACGGAGAGAACGGTATTGTCTATCATGGGGCTTCTTGGAGATTCGTCATTGATACGAAAGATATGTCAAATGGTTATCATATAGTGGGGCCGGGACAATCAGGACATTTTAGAAGTGATTGGTATCATGATCAAATAGATGACTGGGTGAATGGAGAGTATCATACAACTACACTTAATACAGATGGGATTGAAGGAAAAGTGTTAAATTTAGTCCCTAAATAATGTGTGGATATTTTGAGTTGGAATGGTTTGTAAAGGAGCGGGAGAACCGCTCTTTTTTTGAATTGTTTTTCTTCTGGAATATATGTGAAAATTTGTATAAAATAATCAAGAAAGCCAAAAATTATAGGGGGAAGCTTATGAAGAAAAGTAAGAGTTTAATAAGTGTTTTAGGAGTGTTAATTATGCTGTTTTCTTTTAGTTTTCAAGGAAATGTACAGGCAGATGTAAATACTGTTCAATCCGGAAAAATTAAGTCAGGAAACGTAACGGTGTGGGAAGTTGGAAATGTAGCGAAAGTGTTAGAAGATGTGGAGCGCTTAAATTTAAATACTGTGAATGTACCTATTCAAGTTGATATTCCGAATGTGAATTCTGCTAATATGGTAATCAATCAGGCGCAAAAGAAACAAGCTATTATTTTAATTCAAGAATTATTAAAGCGTAATATACAAGTTATAGTGGAACCGTTCCCATATATTCAGCAAGGAAATATTGGAGAAACGGAGTGGAACCCGAGTAATATTAACGATTTCTTCTGGAATTGGAAAACGGTTGTTTTACAAGATATTTTTAATTCAATTACAAGTAAATACAATATTTACGGGTTAAAGATTGCTTCTAATTTCGTCAATATGGAATACGCAGAAGGGTACTGGAATGATACAATCGATTTTGTTCGCCAGCAGTATAAAGGAAATATTTTGTATCAGATGAACTGGTGGTTAACTGCAAGTTGGGATCCATCTTATGAAGTGAAGTTTATCGGAAAAATCAATCGTCCGTATTTAAAAAAGGTGGACATTGTAAGTATTGATAGTTGGTTTGAAGTTTCAGGAAAAAGAAATCCATCATACGAAGAAGTGAAACAAAGTTTATTTGCGACGACAGTATATAATCGTGGCCAAAACGTCGTTCAGCAACTTGAGCAATTACATAAAACAACAGGAAAGCCAGTTTATTTTGGTGGATTTAACGTTCCGGCACGTGAACTAGGACTACAAAACCCATGGAATCCAGATGTTACGAATGTATTTTCAAAAGATGTACAACTTAACGGATGGCGTGCTTACCGAGATGTATTAGAACCGAAGCCATATTTTAAAGGATTTTCAATTTGGTTTATTGGCTCTAATGATAGCGATCATTCATATCAAATACATAGTAAAGAAGCAGAGACAGTTATTAATGGCTGGTATAAAAAATAATTTTCAAAAAATAGGTAAGTTTTAAAATCGGTTACATATATTTTAGTGAAAGGCCTTTCACCATCTTATCACCTAGGGGGCAATCATAATGAAATTTTTGTCTTACCTTACAGTTATATTGGTGATTCTTGGCGGTTTGAATTGGTTATTTGTAGCGTTAGATTATAACGTAGTTGAGAAATGGTTTGGTTCTATGCCGGCGCTTGTGGATACCATTTATTGGCTCTTTGGTCTTTCAGCTATTTATCAAATTTTTGATCGGTTCTTTATGAACGAGTAGCTATTATACTTTTATTACTAGAGTGTTAAGTACGATTATGTACTTAACACTTTTTTGTATGTTTATAAAAAATGCAATGTAACTGCAAGCGATTCCATTGCGTCTTACGCCGTAATAATGGAAAACAAATTGACCGTATATTGTATATGGGTTATAATTCAGAAAGTTTAAAATTAATAAAAATTATAATTAGGGAGGTTATCCGGGTGATGGAGAGAGTGTATAATTTTTCAGCAGGACCATCTATACTCCCTTTGCCAGTTTTAGAGAAGGTGCAAAAGGAGCTTGTAAATTATAATGGGACAGGCATGTCTATTATGGAAATGAGTCATCGATCTTCTTATTTTCAAAGTATTATTGATGAAGCGAGTAGTTTGCTTCGTGAATTAATGAACATACCTGATGATTATGAAGTTTTATTTTTACAAGGTGGTGCGTCATTACAGTTCTCTATGATACCGTTAAATTTAATGAGTACGTATAAAAGAGCTGGGTACGTACTGACAGGCTCATGGTCTAAAAAGGCACTGCAAGAGGCGGAGAGAGTAGGGGAAGTGCAAATAATTGCTTCTTCTGAAAAAGAGAAGTTTTCAGCCATTCCTACAATAGATGTTTTAAATAATGATTTAGAACTAGATTATGTACATATTACAACGAATAATACAATTGAAGGGACAAAGTATGTGGAGTTACCGCATGTAGAAATGATTCCGCTCGTTGCGGATATGTCCTCAAATATTTTATCAGAGCAATATGATGTTACGAAATTTGGCCTTATATATGCAGGTGCGCAAAAGAATTTAGGGCCAGCTGGTTTAACGATTGCAATTATAAAAAGAGACTTGATTGGCCGTGCAAATAGCTCTTGTCCTACGATGTTAAACTATGAAACTTACAGTAAAAATAACTCCTTATATAATACGCCGCCATCCTTTAGTATTTACGTAACGAAACTTGTACTAGAGTGGTTGAAAGAACAAGGCGGGGTATCTGCGATTGAAGAACAAAATAGAAAGAAAGCGTCACTTCTTTATAGTTTTTTAGATGAATCCCAATTATTCACTTCACCTGTTGATCCTACGTATCGATCACTTATGAATATTCCATTTACAACACCGTCAGAAGAGCTTAATGAACAGTTTTTACAAAGAGCAAAAGGTCATGGACTTGTTACGTTGAAAGGCCACCGATCAGTTGGAGGTATGCGCGCTAGTATTTACAATGCAATGCCGATTGAAGGTGTACAAAAATTAGTAGATTATATGAAGGAATTTGAGCTTGAGAATAGATAGGGAGATGGGAATATGTTTCGTGTTCAAACGTTAAATCAAATTGCGGAAAAGGGTTTGCAAATTTTTGATGGAAATCGCTATGAAATAGGAGACGAAGTAGCGCACCCAGATGGTATGTTACTTCGCAGTTATTCTTTACATCAAGAGGAGTTTTCAGCAGATTTAAAGGCGATTGCAAGAGCTGGTGCAGGTGTAAATAATATTCCTGTAGAGCGTTGTACGGAAAAGGGAATTGTAGTGTTTAACACGCCAGGAGCTAATGCGAATGCAGTAAAGGAACTTATTATCGCAAGTCTTATTATGTCTTCACGTAATATTATAAACGGAGTGAGCTGGACGAAAGGATTAGACGGAGAAGAAGTACCACAACTTGTTGAAGCTGGGAAAAAACAATTCGTTGGATCAGAGATTGCAGGGAAACGTTTAGGGGTTATCGGCCTTGGTGCAATTGGTGCCCTCGTTGCAAATGATGCGTTATCTTTAGGTATGGACGTTGTTGGATTTGATCCATATATATCAGTTGAAACAGCATGGCGCCTTTCTACGCAGGTGCAGAGAGCATTTAGCTTAGATGAAATTTTCGCAACATGTGATTATATTACATTACATATTCCTCTTACGAATCAAACGAAGGGGATTATTGGTGAACACGCTATAGAAACAATGAAAAAAGGGATGCGTTTATTCAATTTCTCAAGAGGAGAACTAGTTGATGAAACAGCCCTTCGAAAAGCGCTAGATGAAGAGATTGTTAAACAATACGTAACGGATTTCCCAAATGAAAATGTTATAAAGATGAAAAATGTAATAGCGACTCCTCATCTTGGTGCATCTACGTCTGAGTCTGAAGAAAATTGTGCGGTAATGGCTGCACGCCAATTACGTGAATATTTAGAGACAGGTAATATTCGTAATTCAGTAAATTATCCAAACGTAGAACTTCCGTACATTGGAAAGAAAAGAATTACGATTATGCATGAAAATGTTCCGAACATGGTAGGACAAATTACAGGGTGCTTAGCAGAACATCATATTAATATTGCTGATATGATTAATCGTAGTAAGCATTCATGGGCATACACAATGATTGATATTGATAATGGAATTGATGATATAATAAAAGAAAACATTGTTGAGAATATAAGAAAAATTACAGGTGTTGTAGCCGTTCGAATGATTGTATAAAGGGGAGAGGAACTTGGCAAATATCCGACCATTTCGGGCCATCCGTCCAGTAGAAGAAAAAGCAGTGCGAGTTGCAGCTTTACCTTACGATGTATTAAATAGTGAAGAAGCGAGAGAAGTTGTAAAGGGAAATTCATATTCTTTTTTACACGTTGATAAAGCAGAAATTGATTTAAACCCGGAGATTTCACCGTACGATAGTAGTGTATACGAAAAAGCGAGCGAGAATTTACAACGCTTTATACGAGAAGAAGTATTCATTCAAGATGAGGAGCCAGCACTGTATATTTATCAACTTACGATGCAAGGTAGAACACAGTCTGGACTTGTTGTTTGTACATCAATTGATGAGTATGAGGATGATACAATTAAAAAACATGAGCGAACACGCCATGAAAAAGAACAAGATCGTATTCGCCACGTAGATGTGTGTGACGCAAATACAGGTCCTATCTTCTTAACGTATCGTACAAAAGAAGAAGTGACGCAATTTATTGCAAGTTGGAAAGAGGAACATGCACCAATTTATAAATTTACGGCAGAAGACGGAGTCGAGCATGTAGCATGGAAGATTGTAGATGAAGATGCGATTGCGAAATTAGTAGCAGCATTTGAAGAGATTCCTAATCTTTATATTGCGGATGGGCATCATCGCTCAGCATCCGCGGCAAAAGTTGGGCTAATGCGAAGAGAACAATATCCGGATTATACAGGAGAAGAGGAGTTTAATTTCTTCCTATCTGTTTTATTCCCTCATGATGAACTATCTATTTGGGATTATAATCGTGTTGTGAAAGATTTAAATGGCTTATCAATAGAACAATTTTTAAAGCAAATTGCGCAATATTTTTATGTGGAAGAAGCAACTGTTTCTCCATATAAACCAAATGAGCCAAAATCATTTGGAATGTATGTAAACGAGAAATGGTATAAGCTCACTGTGAAAGAGGAAACATTTGATGCGAATGATCTTGTTAGACGTTTAGATGTATCTATTTTACAAGATCATTTATTAAGCCAGGTGCTTGAAATACATGATCCGCGCTCAGATTCACGCATTGATTTCGTCGGTGGAATACGCGGGTTAGAAGAACTAGAGCGTCTCGTGAATAGCGGTGATTATACAGTAGCATTCGCATTATATCCAACATCAATGGAAGATTTATTAGCGATTGCAGATGCCGGAGAAGTTATGCCGCCGAAATCAACGTGGTTTGAACCGAAACTTCGTAGTGGGTTGTTTATTCATTCGTTAAAGTAAATATAGAAAAATAGACCTCTGTAGTTTTGAAAACCCGAAATGATTTTGAATTTCGGGTTTTCTTATTTACCAAATGAAACATTATTTTAGTTAACTGTGTATTCGAGAATATTTTTGAGGAGGAAGATTGATGGCATTACAAGTAGGCGAAAAAATTACCTTTGAGCGAACTTTTACAAAAGAGGATGTTGTCTTATTCACAGAGGTATCTAAGGATGAGGGAATTCATCATGTTACACCAGATGAACAAGGGCGATTTGTTGTACAAGGCCTTTTAACATCAACACTGCCTACAAAAGTTGGTGGTGATTATAATGTATTGGCCCGTAAAATGGATTTTGAATTTTTACGTCCTGTTTTTAGCGGTGATACGATTCGTTGTGACGTAATGATTGAACGATTTGAACCAGATGAAAAAAATCGTACAAAAATTACTGCGGCGTTTACATGTATGAACCAACTTGAAAAAGAAGTGTTAAAGGGAAGTTTTTCAGGAATAATTCTTTAATCATTAGGCTGAGGGATCAAAGGAAAAAGATGTAATAATTCGATGGGAGAAACTTGAAAAGGAATTTGTTTCATGAATATTACATCTTTTTTGATATACTGCTTTATAAATCAACGCTTTTAACATACTTTTAATCAACCTTATTCCAAACCAACAACTTTTTCACAGGAATCCGTTTTTCTTTTTCTTGCAAAAAGTACAATTCTTTCTTAATGTAAGAATGTAGAAGGATGAACAAGAGAGGGTTTAATGAAGATGATACATATTTTATTAGCTGATGATGACAAACATATTAGAGAGTTATTACATTACCATGTACAAAAAGAGGGGTTTAAAGTTTTTGAGGCTGAAGATGGAAAGGTAGCACAGTCCATATTAGAGGAAGAAAATATTCACCTTGCGATAGTGGATATTATGATGCCGTTTATTGATGGCTATACGTTATGCGAAGAAATTCGAAAGTATCATGATATACCTGTTATTTTATTAACTGCAAAAGATCAGTTAGTTGATAAAGAAAAAGGATTCATTTCTGGTACCGACGATTATATTGTAAAACCATTTGAGCCAGCTGAAGTAATTTTCCGTATGAAAGCTTTATTACGTCGTTATCAAATGCTTAGTGCCGATATTATTACGCTGCACGGAACGACAATTGATCGAAAAGGGTTTGAAGTGAAGTGTAACGGTCAGACGATTTTGCTTCCATTAAAGGAATTCGAATTATTATCGCAACTTGCTAGTTATCCTGGAAGAACATTTTCGAGAGAAGAATTAATTGAGTTAGTGTGGGGAATGGACTTTGAAGGGGATGAACGGACAGTTGACGTTCATGTGAAACGACTTAGAGATCGTTTCTCAAAACGAACAGATGATTTTCAAATTACAACAGTACGTGGACTCGGTTATAAGTTGGAGTTGAAATAAGATGAAATCACTGTATTCTAGATTTGTTTTTATGACAGTTGGCATTATGCTACTTAGTAGTATAATTGGCTTTTTATTAACGAATGTATATTATCAAGTGAAGTTAAAGCCTTATAATAGTGAAAAGATTTTAAAGTATGCTGAAGAAGTCAAATCATTATACGAAAAGCAAAGCGAAGAAAATAAAGAGGCATACTTACAATCTATTGCGAAGTTAGGATATGAAATTTATATTGTAGATGATCAAAAGAATGGAAAGCGTATCGGGAATGCGTTTCGTAAGATAACTATTAGTGATGATACAGTTCATAAAGTATTGCAAGGTGAAACGTTTAATGGCGTTTCCACATATCCAACCCGCTTGTTTATTACAGGGTTTTTCGATAATGAATTAATTAATAGTGTAGGTGTCCCATTAAAACATGGTGATAAACAGTATGCTTTATTCATTCGCCCTGACATTCAGCAACAATTTGGTGAAATGAGAATTTTTCTAGCGGTACTACTCGGTTTTATCGTTGTATTAAGTATCATTTTTATAGCGATTGCAGCAGGTTATATCGTTCGTCCAATTCGAACATTTACGAAAGCTACCAAAAAGATTGCAAGTGGTGAATATGATATCGAATTAGATGAAAATCGAAAAGATGAAATTGGTACGCTAGCAACTAATTTTCAAAAGATGACGAAAAGTATAAAAGAATTAGACCAAATGAGACAAGAGTTCGTTTCTAACGTTTCTCATGAATTCCAATCGCCACTTTCTTCGATACAAGGTTTTTCGAAAACATTACAGTCAGAAAGTATGAGTGAAGATGAAAGAAAACGTTATTTGAAAATTATTGAGGGCGAAAGTAAGCGAATGTCTAGTTTATGTAAACAGTTACTTACGCTAGCTTCTTTAGATAAAGAAGAGAAAGTTCTACAAATAAAAGAATTCCATCTACAGAAGCAAATTAAAGACGTCATTTTTATGCTTGAATGGAAGTGGCGTGAGAAAGATATAGCCGTTGAATTTGATGTGCCGGACATCGTCATAAAAGGTGATGAAAACTTACTTCATCAAGTATGGAGTAATATTTTTACGAATAGCATTAAGTTTTCAAACGATGGCGGTACGATTGAATTTGTTGTAGAAGAATTAGAGTCTAGCGTTATGATCTCTATATCAGATAACGGAATTGGTATGGAAAAAGAAGAGATGGACCGTATATTTGATCGTTTTTATAAAGTGGATACAGCAAGAACGAGAAATATAGAAGGTAGCGGTTTAGGATTGTCCATCGTACAGAAAATCGTCGAACTTCATAACGGAAACGTTTCGGTATATAGCACGAAAGGGGAAGGGACGACTGTTCAGGTTGAGCTTCCTAAATAAATGAAAAAGAAGAGGCTGTTTTTGGAACAGCCTCTTCTTTTTGTAGTTAATTTTTTTTTCGATTGGTCGATATATTTGAAAAATCACCGATGTATTTTCACTTACGTGTAAAGTGAAAAAAGTTGTTTGAAAAATGCGAGTCATTCTATTCCATAATTGAGCCAGTTTGTGGGGAAAAGACTAGCAGGAAGATTATTTAAAAATGTAGAATCTCTACAGAGTTATAAGGATTTTTTTGAAACTTTAACTTTTTAGGGAGGAGATTACTTTGAAGCGAATTGACTTGTTGTTAAACGTGCTAGATTCAACATTCGATAAAGAGAGTTGGTATGCACCGTTTAAACATGCTATAGAAGGACTTACAGCCGAACAGGCTATCTGGAAACCATCTGGAGAGGGAACGAAAACCATTTGGGAGAACGTTAATCATCTCATTTATTACAAAGAGAGACTTGCTGCAAACTTGGAAGGCCGTGAATGGACACATAATCTCGACGGTGATGAAACCTTTTATCTTACCGAACAATCCAATGATGATAAGGAATGGAAGGAAGTCGTTGAACGTTCTGAAAGTGCTCAACGTAATTTAAGACAGGTATTAAGTGTAATTTCCGAAAGAGAGCTTGAGCAAAATTCACTTGAGGGGAAATTACTGGACATCATGCTTCATGATGCTTATCATACAGGCCAAATTATTCAATTAAGGAAAATGCAGGGGTATTGGCCATCAAATCGTTAACTGAACGTTTTAGTTATTCCATTAAAGGGCGCTATTGTTGAATAAAACTTAGATTTTTAAACGACTTTATTGTTATATTTTTAGTGAAGTATCTTACATCCAAAATTAAATAACTATATTTTTAACCCCGTCCCAAATTTAGAACGGGGTTATGCTTGTTTGAGCTTTTAAAATAAAATAATTTTACTATCTCTACACATTACGGATTAG
This sequence comes from Bacillus cereus group sp. MYBK30-2, assembly GCF_051915945.1. Taxonomy (NCBI): domain Bacteria; kingdom Bacillati; phylum Bacillota; class Bacilli; order Caryophanales; family Bacillaceae; genus Bacillus; species Bacillus cereus group sp. MYBK30-2. The sequence goes on along the minus strand of NZ_JBQAFR010000002.1, from coordinate 30,207 downwards.
ATAATATTGTCTTTCCGCTATAAAGCCGCACCTTTCCCGTGTTCTTCCTTAAACCGAACCCCAAAAGTATCCGCTGTAATTTCATTAGCTTTCGGTAATGAACGTAATTTCGGATGAAGTAGCCATACTATAGAAATAAATAAAATGCCGATGCTAGCGAGCGCGAAAATGAGTTGGCTACTAAATACATTTGCAGTATATCCACCAATTAAAGAACCAAACGGCATAGCAATTGTGCCCATACTTCGCATGACTGAATTGATGCGTCCAATATATTGATTTGGAATTACAATTTGACTAATTGTCGCAAATAATATGTTGGTGGCACCAATTGGAATCCAAGCTAGGCCGAATAAGAAAATAGATAGCCATTGAAACGGTACAAGCGTAGAGAGAAACCAAAGGACAGCGCCAGTCGCAAAGCTAATAATGGAGACACGGCCAACATTACGTTTGCCAACCCATGAACTGAATAATGCACCGATGAGACTTCCTGCTGATATAGCAGCTAAGAAGAAGCCATATGATTTCACGCCTCCTAAAGAATCAGCGAAAGAAGGAAGTATTGCCATCGTCATACCAATTGAAAAATTAGCGACAACTGAACCGATTAAGAATACGCCCATTAATGAACGAAAGACGATCGAAAAACCTTCTTTTAAATCAGAGAAATATTGTTTAACCGAAAATGATGTATTATCTTCAGAAGGGAAACCTGTATTGGTGTCTGTTTGTTTCGGTATTTTTAATGAAATAAACAAAATGGCAGTAATCGCGAATGTAAAGGAGTCGATCACATATAAAGTGATTGCGCCAAGTAGTGCTACTAATATTCCAGAAAGAGTCGTGCAAATTAAATCAATGCCTTGATACGCAAATGAGAAGAGTGAATTTCCTTTTAATAATTGTGTTTTATTCAGTAGAAGTGGTAAAGCTTTTGATTGTGCGGGATAGGCGAATTGTTCGATAAAGGCTACGATTGGCATAATGATGAGTAGTAGTTGGACTGTTAGTAGGTCGAAGTAGTGTGTAATAGGAATAATCAAAATAAGAATGCATTGCAGAACTTGTGTGATTACGAGGGTGTTTTTAATCGACCATCTATCAACGAATGGACCAGTAAGAAATTGAAGTGCAGAAGGTAATAACGTAAGAAAACCTGCTAATCCAGAATAAAAAGGATTACCACTCAGCTTATATACGAGCCACATCGCTGCTACATAATACAAACTATCTCCGATGTTTGTAAAAATTCTCCCTAAAAATAATAAGAGGAAATTCCGGTTTTTTAATACGTCCACTTTATCTACTCCTTTATAATAAATTTATTCGGTAAAATAAAATTGACCGTTTATGTAAAAAAAATCGTATTACGATTTTTCTTCTTTTTTAACAAATCGCTGCATTGCTCGTTCGTCGATTTGTAGTGCAGTAGTAGAAATGTAATAAGATTTACTATTTGGATCTTTATCCGCGTCTTTTGCGATCTCGTTTAATTCAGCCATCAATTCATAAAACTTTTTCACCCACACTTGAAATTGTTCTGGCGTGGCATCAAACTCCCAGCAGGATGAAACGTAATTCCACTCAGCTGGGTCTTCACTTACTTTTCGTAATGTAAAAGCTTCTTCTGGTGCAGCGAGAATATGGCTTTTCGTTCTTTCCGTCATTTGTAAAAAGATTTGGCGACCTGATTCGCTTAATATTTCTAAATGAGGTAATAGGTCCGCGGCAGGGGTGAAGCCTCTAGCGACAGATTGATAAAACTTTTGAACGATGCCATTCTTTTCTTCTGTATAAACAATCTCTATAAAACCATTCTTTTCTAATTCTTTTAAATGATAATGAATTTTCGCCCTTGGAATGCCGAATTTCTCAGATAGTAGTTGTCCTGTATAAGGACGTTCGCATAGACGCATCATCATTTCGACACGTAGTGGATCGCTGATTGCTTTTAGTTGGCTATAAGTAGTTAGTGTTAACATGGGCTTCAAAATGATCAACTCCTCAAATTAAATTACTCGGTCAATATTATTTGACTGAATTGTATCAAGGATTCTATTTGTTTTCAATACTTTCTGAAAATTTAATTTTCACTCTGTAATCTTCTGTTCATATTCCGTTCATATTTCTTTTTTATTATAAGTGCATAGAAAGAAAGAGGAAGGAGCGAGCGAAATGTTTTTAGCTCTGCGTGAATTAAAACAATCAAAATTAAGATACGGATTAATCGGACTTATTATGGTGTTATTATCATTTTTAGTCCTTGTAATTTCAGGATTAGCAAATGGGTTGTCGTATGATAATGCATCGTCAATTCAAAATATGGATGCGAATAAGTTTGTATTAGCAGATGATGCGGAAAATAAATTACTTCGTTCACAAATTAAGAAAGAAGATGTAGATAACGTAGTAAATCAAGCAGGCGAGAAAGAGGCAGTTCCGTTTCGCGTGAAAGTTTCAACTTATGAAAAGAAAGATAGCTCGAAAAAAGTTGATGTCGCTATTTTCTCAAGTGAACGTGATTCATTTTTAGAACCGAAAATTGTAAAAGGTGAGAAATTAGGTACAGCAAATAACGAAATGGTTGCTGACGAATCAATTAAAGAAAAAGGAGTCGATATTGGGGATACAATTATCGATCCTGTTTCAAAGAAAGAATTTAAAATCGTTGGATTTACGAAAGATCAAATGTTTAGCCATACACCGGTCGTTTATGTAAATGAAAATGTATGGGGTGATATTTCACAACCAAACCAAAAAGATTATAGTGCAATTGCGCTTAATACAGATAAAGAAATTAAAAATGCACATGTTATCGACAAAAAAGAAGTATTACAAAGCATTCCAGGATTTAAAGAAGAGCAAGGAACATTAACGATGATCATTGCATTCTTACTTGTTATCGCTGCGTTACTAATCGGTGTATTCTTCTACGTAATTACACTACAAAAAACACAGCAATTAGGTGTATTAAAAGCAATCGGTACGAAAAATTCTTATTTAGCAAATAGCTTAGTCGTGCAGGCGTTATTCTTATCAGTTGTTGCGATGGTAATCAGTATTGTTCTTGTGCAAGGATTGGAACAAATCTTACCAGCGAGTATGCCGTTCTTATTAACAACACCGATGATTGCACAATATGCAGCAATCTTTATCGTAATTAGTATTTTAGGAACACTTATTTCGTTATACCAAGTATTAAAAGTTGATGCATTAGAAGCAATTGGAGGCGGGATGTAATGACTTCATTATTAAAATTAGACAAAGTAAGTAAAGTGTACGGAGAAGGGAATACTGAAGTAACGGCCCTTCATCCGATGTCGCTTGATGTGAAAGCTGGAGAGTTTATCGGAATTGTTGGTCCTTCTGGATCAGGAAAAAGTACATTATTATCAATCGCGGGTGCATTATTATCACCGTCAAATGGGGATATTTACATTCGTGAGCAAAATATTACGAAGTTATCAGAAAAGGAAATGACAGACATTCGTTTGAAAAAAATCGGCTTCATTTTCCAGTTCGCAAATCTTGTTCCATATTTAAATGTAAAAGAACAACTGCTTTACATTGCAAAGCTAAAAAAAGAAAACAAAAAAGAATCTGAAAAACGTGCGGATCACTTACTAGCGGCATTTGGATTAGGGGAAAGAAAAAATCATTATCCAAATCAACTATCTGGTGGGGAAAAACAAAGGGTAGCAATCGCTCGTGCTTTCATGAACAACCCAGATTTAATATTAGCTGATGAACCAACTGCAAGCTTAGACTCAAAGCGCGCACGTGAAGTCGTTGAAATGATGAAACGTGAAGTGAAAGAAAGCCAAAAAGCAGCAATTATGATTACACATGATGAAAGAATGCTTGATGTATGTGATCGTATATTGACACTTAGAGATGGACAGTTAATATAAAAAGTTAATATAAAGAAAAAATGACAACCGTATATATATGTGCGGTTGTCATTTTCATAGATTATTTTAAAATAGTTATAATTGCTTTATTTTGAGAAAAACATTTTAATTTTATTGCGTGTTAATAATAAAAGTCCACCAATGATGGATAACATTCCTAGTGGCACGTTACTTGATTGTTCACTACCAGCTTTAGGAAGTTCTCTAGTGTTATTGTTTGCATTTGTAGTACCAGTATTTGTCTCTGTTTGTTTCGATTGTGATACTTCATTAATTTTGTTATCTACATTTTGCTTCGTTGTATGTAACTCAGCTAATTTGTCGTCAATTTTTTTCTCAGTATGTTTAAAATCGTTTATTTTGATATCTAAGTCTTGTTTTTTCTTTGTTAAATCATCTGAAACAGTTTGTTTTGATTGTTTAATTTCGTTCAATTTATTTATTAAGTTCTGTCTAGCCTCTTGTAACTCAGCTAGTTTATTTTTTACATCTTGTTTAGCTAGTTCTAAGTTAGATGAAAGACTATCTAAATTTTGTTTAATTTTCTTAAGTTCCTCTAACGTGTTACCAGTATTCGGTTTATTTTCTTTTAGCTCAGCAAGTTTCTCCTCAGCAGTTTGTTTCGCTTTCTTTAACTCAGCTAATTTTTCATCTACCTGTTTTTTTACTTCCTTAAGTTCATTAACCTTCTGATCGATGTTCTCTTTATGCTGCTTAATTTCATTCACTTTTTCATCGACTGTTTGTTTATGATCTTTAAGTTCATTAACCTTGTCATCGATATTTTGCTTATGCTCTTTAATTTCAGCAACTTTGTCATCTACTTGTTTTTTATGCTCTTTAATTTCAGCGATTTTCTCATCGGCGATTTGTTTGTCTTGCTGAAGTTTTGCATCTAACTCTTGTTTATGTTGTTTAATTTCGCCGATTTTTTCATCAGCAACTTGTTTATGCTGCTTAATTTCGTTTACTTTTTCATCAGCATTTTTCTTAACTTGGTTAAGTTCATTTAACGTTTGATCCACATTTTCTTTGTGTTGCTGAAGTTTTGCATCTAATTCTTGTCTATGTTGCTTAATTTCAGCTAATCGATCTCCAGTACTTTGCTGAGCAGTAGTATCATTTACTTCCGCATGAGCTGAGTTAGAGCCAGCAATCATTGCTAAAGCTAGTGTAGACGCAGCAATCGTTTGTTTTGTTTTCATATTTTTGTACCTCTTTTCTTTCATATGCGTGAGCTTTTTTGTGTAGACTTGAGCATATAGAAGTAGATTATTTTATCATTATATACCATGTGTGTCGCCAAGAGGAAGTATTTGCATAATAATCTATGATTATGAAATTTTTATAATCTCTTATTTGGGGGTAGGGGACAAATCTTCAGCAAGATGAATAATTTCTTCTATAGTAGAGTTTACATCCTTACAATTGCGAATAACAAACAAATAATCAGCCTCATTTTCTACAGGATCTACTACATCCTCGTGCAGTGATTCGTCCTGTTGCCGAACGAGTACTTCCTCAAAACTGGAATAGTTACCTCTAAATATATTTGTACTTCGCTGACTACGTGCCACTCTTTCATAAAGTACATCATCTGGAATGTCAAAATGAACTAATATGCGTACATATTCCTCTTTCTTAAACAATTCATTCAGCAAATACATTCGTCCGTTTCGGCTTCTATTTGAGTTGCAAATAATAAGATGTAAATTTGTATATTCTTTTGCATAATCAACAATGAATTTTGAAAGACCATGCTTTAGTGTATTCGGTCCTTCTGTTGGCTGTAATTTTTCATAATATGTGTTAATAAATTCAGCGTGGTTATCTTGATCCATAACGAAAGAGTTTGGTAACTCTTTTTCTAGCGTCCTTGCAAATGTAGTTTTCCCGCTGTGTGTTTTTCCTACTGTAATAATGACTAATCTTTTCATAATGGCCTCCATTTATATTGTTATAAACAGGAATATTCTGTGTAGGATGAAATCTTCCTGCTAGAGAATATGCAAATTGTTGGAGTGGTGGCGGGCTGAAAACTTGACAAAAAAACTTATTTATGCTATAATTTACCAATATAGAAATAAGGTGTATAATAGGGTTCTCCTGGCCAGGGGAACCCTATTTTTGTTGTGAAAATGAAGGAGTGTATGTGCGTGAAAAAAGGTGAAGCAAGTATAACGTCGTTAGTATCAGCTTTCGGAAGGGCGTATCATAGTGAATCTGATACCCCTAAAATTTTTGATGATTATGTAGCTAAAGATTTAATTTCAAAAAAAGAACGTAATGATATTGAAATGAACATGGTTCAAGGGATACATTTTTTCAATAAAGACATTGCAGAGCGGTTTCAAGACAATCCGAAAGAAATATTAAAATGGATTACACAAGTTCAGTTGTCACCAACACCTTTGGCACGTGCGGCATATTGTGAAAGAGTATTGTTACATGAAGTTACACTAGGAGCAAAACAATACGTCATACTTGGTGCAGGTCTGGACACGTTCAGTTTCAGACACCGAGAATTAGAAAACAGTATTGAAATATTTGAAGTGGATCATCCTTCTACGCAGGAGTTTAAGAAGCAAAGAGTGAAAGAAGCAGAACTTGAAGTTCCAAATAATCTTCATTTTGTTTCGATGGATTTCACTAAGGGTTTCTCTAAGCAAGAATTAGTAAATGAAGGATTTGAAAATAAGAAGACTTTCTTTAGTCTTTTAGGTGTTACTTATTACTTAACGAAAGAGGAACTTTCTAGTTTAATAGACTGTTTATTTGCGATGGTTCCAGCAGGGAGTTCTATCGTTTTCGATTACCCTGATGAAAACTTATTTACGGAAAAAGGGTTGTCCAATCGAGTTGAAAACATGGTGAAAATGGCTGAAGTAGGCGGAGAACCGATGAAATCATGTTTTTCTTATGCGGAAATGGAAGCACTGTTAGAGAAATCGGGCTTACTCATTTATGAGCACTTATCACCAGAGGACATTAATAAATTATATTTTGAAGGACGAAACGATTATTTAGAAGCTTTTGAGACGGTGCATTATGTTCATGCGGTGAAGAGGTAGAAAACTAAGTAGGCATGGGGAGAAATCTCTATGTCTATTTTTTATCTATTGTTTGGATAAAGAGAGGGTTTGCTTGAAAATAGTAATACCGCTACTGTAATTCTCTACATTTTTAATCAGGAAAGATGACTTCATCATTTTTCCATGTAATAATAGTATGGTTACATTTACTGTGAAAGAGTATAAAAGGAGCGTTATTGATGAATTTAGCTAAATTTCCGAGAAAAAAATATACAGAATCATATACACCAATTGAAAAGTTAAACAATTTTTCTGAAGCACTTGGTGGACCTACTATTTATTTTAAACGAGATGATTTACTTGGTTTAACAGCTGGCGGTAATAAGACGAGAAAGTTAGAGTTTCTAGTTGCGGATGCGCAGGAAAAAGGTGCAGATACGTTAATTACAGCTGGTGGTATTCAGTCAAACCATTGCCGTCTAACACTTGCAGCTGCGGTAAAAGAAAAAATGAAATGTATCCTTGTATTAGAAGAAGGGCTTGAGCCAGAAGAAAAGCCTGACTTTAACGGAAACTATTTCTTATATCACTTATTAGGTGCTGAAAACGTAATTGTTGTACCGAACGGAACAGACCTTATGGAAGAAATGCATAAAGTCGCGAAAGAAGTAAGTGAAAAAGGGAATACACCGTACGTAATTCCAGTTGGTGGATCAAATCCTACTGGCGCAATGGGGTACATTGCTTGTGCGCAAGAAATTATGGCGCAATCATTTGAGCAAGGAATTGATTTCAGTTCAGTTGTTTGTGTAAGTGGTAGCGCTGGTATGCATGCAGGTTTAATTACTGGTTTTTCTGGAACACAAAGTAAAATCCCGGTAATCGGAATAAATGTAAGTAGAGGAAAAGCGGAACAAGAAGAGAAAGTAGCAAAACTTGTAGATGAAACTTCAGCTCACGTTGGTATTCCAAACTTTATTCCTCGCGAAGCAGTTACATGCTTTGATGAATATGTAGGACCAGGTTACGCTTTACCAACACCGGAAATGGTGGAAGCAGTTCAGTTACTTGCGAAAACAGAAGGTATTTTACTTGATCCAGTGTATACAGGTAAAGCAGTAGCAGGATTAATCGACTTAATTAGAAAAGGTAAATTTAATAAAGAAGACAACATTTTATTCGTGCATTCAGGTGGTTCACCAGCTTTATATGCGAATACGTCTCTATTTGCGTAAGTGTAAAAAAGCATTGGGTATCCAATGTTTTTTGTTATATACTGGAATTGAAAGGGGGGTGAGAGGAGGATTATATGAGTTCAAATTTAAAATAGATCGTATATACGATACTCATATATCATAATCAATTACCTCAAAATATTGTTGGATGGATCTTAGTATGTATAAAGTTCGTTCTGCTTGCTACTATTTTGTTTGGTATTCAGTATTCTATTACTATATTAGCATGAAATAAATCCAATGAAATTCAATAAGTTATAGATGTTAGTTTGAATTAAAGTTTGATCAAAGTATTGCTGCAAATATTGATTTTATAAATAGAAGAAACCCACACACTTTGAAAAAGTTTGATCAAAATGTGTGGGTTTTAATTTTGGATTCCTTAAGTTTTTATAAAAAAGATTGATCATTTTATGTGGCCTACTTAAATAAATACAGTTTTCAGTTTAACTATATTCCTTCATGATATAGCATATAAATTTCAATTTTTAAAAGAAACATTTTGTTCAATCACCTAACAGAACAAGATAAAAAGCCTAACTCATATTAGTAATTTTTCCTGTTTCTGTTGATAAATATAAAAATACTGCCTAGCACACTTAATGAAAGTACAAAATATAACAATAAATCAGGTAGAAATTCTGAAGGAACAATATCTATCGATTGAAAAATAATAATAGCAATGATACCTAAATATAGGATGTTGTACAACACATTATTGGTTTTATATTGAATTTCTCTCCCTCTCAATATTAACTTTAAATATTCTTATAAAATAATTATTTCATGTTTGTGAATCGAACATACAGAATATGTAATATTGCTTATCGAATTGTAGAATGCGAAGAGGTGAAAATGATAATTGAATAAAGAAAGGGCTCGTACTATTACGTAAGAGCTCCATAAACAGAGAAAAAGTCGTATGTGAAACTACATTAGAATCACACTAATAATTTAATGTGAGGATATATAATTATATATACAATAGAAATGGATAAAAATGCTATTTGAATGTAAAAAGCCCTAGAGGGACTAGGACTTTTTGACAGAATGAATATGATTCTTAAAAGGGCTTATTAAAGATAACATATGGATGTTTCATAAATGTAACGAAAAAGTGAACAAAATCACTATTTAATAATTGCTTATATATTGAAAGGTTACTCGGCTATATGAAATATAGTTTCATCAGGTTTAGAAAATCCATATAATTTCCTTGCGAACTTTAAAATACCTTCTTCACTTCCTGTTAAGGTCTTAATATCATTTTCAAAAAAATGTCCAACATTCTTTAAATAAGATAATTTTTGTTTTTCATTATTAAGTATAATTTGTTTTCCTTTAATCATTTGTTCTTGCTTATAAATGGAGATTTGAATGGAAATAACCATAGGTAGCATAAAAGCTAGCGCTAATAAAAGACGACGTCGTAGCTTTTTATTCGTTTGTAGGTACTTATCAGGATTCATTTGTTTTTTAGGGATAGATTGTTGTTGTGGTAAATTTGGGATGCTACCCATTTTGATGCCTCCATTACTAATTATAGAATTTAAATTGCTTAAAAGTATTATATATGCTAAATAGGTAATTTTGAACCTATTTAGGTAAAGAGAGGCTTTATGAAGTTTAAATAAAATCCTTATTTTAATTGACTCAGCCCCTTGAAGGGCGCTCCAAGGGGCTAAGATTCGATAATTTTTAAACTCTTGCTTAATTACATGAGAGCTCCCTTAGGAGTATCTATGACATTTTGATACTTAACTGATTATTTTAACAACTATATATTAAAATTAAAATGTTAATAAAAGAAACCCCGATTGTCTGCGGGGCTTCTAAGGGTAATCGTCAAGTAATGACGTACTCGACTAATTAACCATATCATGAATTTTTTGGTAAAAATACTGGTAAATGTGTCCAAATGGATAAGGTCATCGTTTTGAACAATAACGCTTTTGTGAACTACTCGCCACTTAGCAAAGCTTGAAGTGGGAGCTTCTCAGTTCCACGACGAAAGTAACCCTTCGTCTCCCTGAGCGTTACTTTCGTACGGTTGATATTTTACATAGGAACCAAATGGCTTGGTCCTCGCACTCTATTTTCTTCCTGTAACCTCCTATATCAAGTTATCAAGGAACTTCATATAGCTAGTTTATCAAAAGTTTTTGGCTATGCTAAACCGAAATTCATCTCCCACCTACCGTTGGGCTATCGCCCTTCACACGCTTGAGGAAGGAGAATTCTTTCGATAAATTCGTTAAAATGTTATGTTGAGCAAATGGAATTGCTAAAAAGAGAATATCTATTTAAAGAGTTTGGCAAAATACTGCAAGGATAAAGTATTTTTGTACAGATACGCAAACGATCTAAACTAATCGATGAAGTTTATAATGGAGGAGCAAACAAATATATGAGTGAAACATTACATAAAAGAAAACCACCATATTTAATGCTTGTAATTCTTTTTATTGGGGCATTTGTTTCATTTCTAAATAACTCGCTTTTAAATGTAGCCTTGCCATCAATTATGAAAGATTTAAACATTAAAGATTATTCAACGATCCAGTGGCTTTCTACAGGCTATATGCTTGTTAGTGGTATATTAATTCCGGCATCAGCATTTTTAATAACCCGCTTCTCAAATAGGAGCTTATTTATTACATCCATGGTGATTTTTATTCTAGGTACTGCCTTAGCGGCTTTAGCGCCGAACTTTGGTTTATTACTTACCGGCCGGATGGTTCAAGCAGCAGGTTCTTCGGTCATGGGGCCTTTGTTAATGAATATTATGCTAGTAAGTTTCCCGAGAGAAAAACGGGGAACAGCAATGGGGATTTTTGGATTAGTTATGATTACAGCTCCAGCAATTGGACCGACACTATCAGGTTATATTGTAGAATATTATGACTGGCGTTTGCTTTTTGAAATGATTTTACCGTTAGCGATCATTAGCTTACTGTTAGGGATTTGGAAATCTGAGAATGTCATGAAACAAAACAAAAATGCAAAACTTGATTATCTCTCAGTACTATTATCTTCTATCGGTTTTGGCGGTTTGCTATATGGATTCAGTTCTGCAAGCTCAAATGGTTGGACGGATAAAATTGTCTTAACAACCTTAATCATAGGCGCTATTACCCTAATTGCCTTCATTATCCGTCAATTAAAAATGAATGAGCCTTTATTAAATCTACGTGTTTACAAGTACCCAATGTTTGCACTTGCGTCTGTAATTGCAATTGTCAACGCGGTGGCCATGTTTTCGGGTATGATTCTAACACCAGCTTATGTACAAAACATCCGCGGTATTTCACCGCTGAACTCTGGGCTAATGATGCTTCCGGGTGCGATAATAATGGGAGTTATGTCACCAATTACAGGTAAACTATTTGATAAATATGGCCCCAGGATTCTTGGTATAGTAGGACTTAGCATTACAGCAGTTTCAACTTACATGTTGGCAAACCTGCAACTCGGCTCTAGTCACACACATATTATTCTTGTTTACACTTTGCGTATGTTTGGGATGGCAATGGTGATGATGCCACTTATGACAAATGGCCTTAATCAATTGCCAACTCGCTTAAATCCGCACGGTACAGCTATTAATAATACTGCTCAACAAGTGTCCGGTTCGATTGGTACGGCTATTCTTGTTACGATTATGAATTCTGTAACAAAAACAAAAGCTGAAAGTTTAATGTCTGATGTAGATCCAACAACCTTTACAGCAGCCACAAAGGCATTACTAACTCAGAAAGCTTTATTAGCTGGAATTCAATATTCATTCTATGTAGCGCTTGGCATGAATGTTGTTGCACTACTATTAGTTTTTTTCGTTAAACGTGTAGATACAAGCGCGGAAGCTGTCGAGAAGTTAAATCGGTAGAGCAAAACAAAACTCTAGATAATGATTCCTACAAGTTCTTTTTGTTGATTAGTTAAACATGGATATTTTAGCCTAATACATCTTCTTGAGTTGGCCTATTCGGATTTTGATGTGATCTGAATAGGCTCTTTTTTTATTATTTTCGGATGTTTTAAGGGGAAATCTGGAAAAACCCTAATAAACACTATATAATAATAAATGGGATGGGATAAAAATGCTAGATCAAATTACTTGGGGAACGCCAGCCAGCTTATTATGCTTAGGATTCTTCTTTGCAGGGTTGGGAATCTTCTTAAAAAGTATTACGTCATATACGAAAAATAAATAAAAGCTTTAAAAAAACACAAAATTTCAGTTTAGGGGATACTTCAAAATATTAGCTTGATGAACCCCAGTAAGGAAAGAAATAGGGGAAAACACCCTATTTCTTTTTATTTCTATAGTAAATAAGAATAATTGAGTCATAAGTTACAACAATAATTAGAAGTAACAAGTGTATAAGTGCTTCAGTTTTCCCGTTTTGCAAAGATTTTATAAAGAAATCCCACTCTTTTTCATAGGGAGGATCTATCCAATTGCGTCGCAGTCCTAAATCAATTCCATTGAAGAAAAAGGCGATACTCAATATGATTCTTCCAACTAATACGGCTGCCACTTTTATACTCCAATTTTTTATCTTGATTAAGTAAAGGATTGGAATTAGTATAAGTACCCAAAAAACAGCAATATAGACTATATTCATCAGTCTATCTCCCTAACTCAATGCTTATTTCTGCTTGCTTACATTTTATTCTAATTTCGTTGTGTAAGGAACTGGAATATATGTTAATTTATTGCTGGTTTTAACTTGTAATAAAAAAAGAGCCAGAATTCCGGCTCCTTTTTATCCCGCATTAACGGGCAGTAAGACTCCCACCTCAAAATTCGGCACATGCGAGGAAGTTAGGTGGGAGATTAACTGCCCGTAAAAGCCCGATTGGTTCAACTAATAATCAGAGGGGATGGACAAAACCCCCTCTGATTAAAGTTTCACTTTATCTCTCCGTTTTAAAAAACTCAATCCACTCCCCGTCAGGGCCAGCGAAAAATATGTAACGTGTTCCATCCGGTAATGTTTCGATTTCTTCTCCTAGTAAAAAGGTTACTTCGTGTTTTCGTAGTCTTTCGATTTCATCTTCTAATGAATCTACTTTAAAACAAATGTGATGTACTTTTCCTTCTGCCGGAAGAGAAGAGTTGTAGCCTTCAATTAATTCGAGTATCGTTTCTTTTGATTCTTCTACGCCTAAAAAAGCGAGTTTTAAGTCTGGGTTTGGATGTCCCATACGCTTAATAAGTTGTAAGCCGACTACTTCTTCATAAAATGAGATGGATGTTTCTAAGTTTGAGACCATAAGTCCGACGTGTTCAATTCTTCTGACTGGCATATGTAATCCTTCTTTCTGAAAATTATATACATTACATAATATTGAAAATTAAGAAAATAAGCAAGATATAATTGTTACAAATTTTAGAGCGTTATATGGTATAGTGAGAAAGTATGTTTGGGGAGAAGGAAGGAGATTATTTTATGAATACAACTACTCAAACTCCTTCATTAACGGAAACGATGAAAGAGTGGCATTATGCATTAGCATATGAAATTAAACATTGGAAAACGATAGGTGGTAGTAAAATCTCTATCATTAACGGTCGTTTCTTATATACAGATTATGAAAGTACAGTATACGTATTTCAGCTTATTTCGGAAGTGAGCTTACCTGAAGGATCACCAATTCGAATTGAGTTCGATGGTGAGGAAGCGACGGGGGAAGTATTATCTGTACATGGATTAGAAATAGAACTGAAGTTAAATGATTATATACAAGGTGAAATAAGAGAAGCTGTTTTATACAGTGAACCGTGGCAATTGCTAGAACAACTGCAAGAGAGATTGAAAGAAGCTCGTAAAGATAAGCTGAAACGTAATCGTATAAAGCGTCTTGTAGATGGAACGAGCAGTCCGAAGCATATTGAGAAGATGAAAAATACGAAAAATGAATTGGCGTATCGCTCATTTTACAATCCGACAACGTACGTTTGGGGACCGCCCGGAACAGGGAAGTCTTACAATTTATCACGTATTATTTCGGCTCATTATCAAAAAGGAAAATCGGTACTTGTGTTAGCTCATAGTAATGCGGCAGTAGACGTATTAATGAGCGAAGTTACGAAGCAAATTGAAAAGAAAAAGAAATGGACACCTGGTGAAATCGTTCGTTACGGCTTTAGCCAACATGAACATATACGAAATCATGAAACGTTACTTGCATCGAGGCTAGTAGAAACGACGAATGGATCATGGGGAGAGGAAAGGCTTTATTTAGAAGAAACACGCCAAGATCTTCGTGAAAAAATTCTATCGTATAAGGCGACGTCTTCTGATAAGAAGCGTATGCAAGAAATAGAAAGTGAACTTCGAAAACAAAAAGCGAAAATTAAAGAAGTAGAAAAAGAATACATTGAAAATGCGAAAGTAATCGGTGCGACTTTATCGAAATGTGCAATTGATGCGCTTATTTATGAGCGTACATTTGATCTAGTTGTCGTAGATGAAGTGAGTATGGCATATGTTCCGCAAATCGCATTAGCTGCTTCTCTTGGAAAACGTATTGTCGTTTGTGGCGACTTTTTACAGTTACCTCCAATTGCAATGGCGAACCACGAACTCGTTCGAAAATGGCTCGGTGAAGATATGTTTTATCACGCAGGGATTGTTGATTCTGTAAATAAATCAGAAGCACATCCCAACCTTTTTATGTTGCAGGAACAAAGACGTATGCATGCAGATATATCTAAGTTTACAAACTCATTTATTTATAAAAATAGAGTGTATGATCATCCATCTGTTTCAGAGCGTCAAGAACTTGCGAAACTACAACCGTTCGCAAATGAGGCGAATGTTTTATTTGATACGAGCTTAATGGGAGCATTTTCTTTAAAAGACGCTGCTTCAGGTTCGCGTTTTAATATTATGTCTGGCTTAGTAGCGATGCAAATGATTTTAATTGGACTGTTAGACGGTGTTCAATCTATCGGTGTTGTTACGCCGTACCGAGCACAGTCCCGCTTTTTATCAACGTGTATTAGAGAAATGTTGCAGAGAACGAAATATCAACACGTACCAGTTTTAGCCGCAACAGTTCATAAGTTTCAAGGTTCTGAAAGAGATATGATGATCTTTGATACGGTGGATAGTTATCCGCAAGAACGCCCTGGCGTGTTATTCTTTGATCATAAAAACCATCGTCTCGTCAATGTAGCAGTAACGAGGGCGAGAGGGAAGTTCATTCAATTATCAGATTGCCACTACATGCGTAAAAATCTTTCGAGAAAACAAGCGTTATCACAATTAACAGCTCATATAGAACGTCACGGAGATGTGTATGATCGCACGACATCAAGACAAGTGTGGGAGCGAAAAATTTCGAAACGTTTACGCTGGTTTATGGAAATGAATCTTGAGGAGCCGAAAGGACTATTAAAAGATATTTTAGCGGCAAAGCGAAAAATTATCATTTCACTTCCAAGTACAAGGCAAGTTGATAAACGAGTATGGCAAGCGTTAATGCGTACGAATGCACAAGTAACGGTATATAGTGATGGACCAGTTCCATTAAAAAATGTAAAGTTACAAAGGCAAAACAAATCGTTCCCGTTTATATTAATCGATGATGAAATTTTTTGGGCAGGAGCACCGTTAACAGCTCAAATGATGTTTGAAGGTAGTACGGAATTTCCGTATATATGTGCAAGACTACAAGCACCTGAAACAATTGGTGTATTAAAAGGGTTTTTAGATATTCGGTAAATTCGGATAGGAATTCCTTGACTTTTAGTCGGAATAAACTTAGAATGAAAATAATTTAATACAATTTTATGAAAATTCTTATCACGAGAGGTGGAGGGACTGGCCCTACGAAACCTCGGCAGCGGATTCTATATGAATACTGTGCCAATTCCAGCAAGTTAACTTGAAAGATAAGAAAGAAGCTCATTTTGACTGTATATGCCAAAGCCTCTTTCTATCTTTTAGAAAGAGGCTTTTTTACGTGAAAATAAAGGAGGAAGAAAAATGGGAGCGACAGGAGTAACGTCACAAAGAAAAACAATTGCCCGGAGTATAGAAAGAAATAAGGAAAAGTACATAAAAACAAGTCATGATATTCATGCGAATCCGGAGATTGGTAATCAAGAATTTTACGCATCAAGAACGTTAAGTTTATTGCTAGGAAGTGCAGGTTTTCAGCTGCAACATAATATAGCTGGTCATGAAACAGGTTTTATTGCGCGAAAAAGTTCAGGGAAACAAGGACCAGTTATTGCATTTTTAGCTGAGTATGATGCTTTACCAGGATTAGGCCATGCGTGTGGTCACAATTTAATCGGAACAATTAGCGTTGCAGCAGCGATCGCATTGTCAGAAACACTTGAAGAAATCGGCGGGGAAGTTGTAGTGTTCGGGACACCAGCTGAAGAAGGGGGACCAAACGGTAGTGCGAAAGCAAGTTATGTAAAGGCAGGTTTATTTAAAAACATTGATGCGGCGCTTATGATTCATCCGAGCGGAAAAACAGCTCCAACGAGCCCTTCACTAGCAGTTGATCCACTTGATTTTCATTTTTATGGGAAAACAGCTCACGCCGCAGCTTCGCCAGAAGAAGGGATTAACGCATTAGATGCGATTATCCAGCTGTATAACAGCATTAATGCACTTCGCCAACAACTTCCGTCAGATGTGAAAATTCACGGAGTCATTACAGAGGGCGGAAAAGCACCTAACATTATTCCGGATTATGCTGCGGCACGCTTCTTTATTCGCGCAGCAACGAGAGAAAGATGTGCGGAAGTAACGGAAAAAGTAAGAAACATCGCGCAAGGGGCAGCATTAGCAACAGGTACAAAAGTGAAAATTCATCAATTCCAAAATGAAATCGATGAATTACTCGTAACAAAAACATTTAATGCCGTCGTAGCCGAAGAACTAGAACTATTAGGTGAAGACGTACATCGCAAAGAAAGAATCGGCATCGGTTCAACCGACGCAGGAAACGTAAGCCAAGTCGTACCGACAATTCATCCGTACATTAAAATCGGACCAGACGATTTAATTGCGCATACGAATGAATTCAGAGAAGCAGCTCGTTCAGAACTAGGAGACAAAGCGTTAATTACATCGGCAAAGGCATTAGCAAATACAGCGTATCGATTAATTACGGAAGAAGGGTTGTTAGAGAAGGTGAAGGAGGAGTTTAGGGAGGAGCAGAGGAATCAGGGATAGGGGATTAAAGGGAGTGGATGACCCACTCCTTTTTCTTTTTTGAGGAAAGTTTGTGCTTATCACCTTAAATAAATTGTTCATTTTCACATTGAGGTGTTAATTCTCTTATCCCTTTATCAGAACGACAATTTCTCTTCAAATTCACTCTTTAAAACAATTAAAGGAGACGATAATCCAAATTGCATTAAAGAATCTAAAAATGTAGCGAGAGAATCCATCGAATCGCTCATGACCTTCATCATATAATTAAATTCCCCGCTAATTCGATATAAATCTGTTACTTCAGGAGCGGCATTACAAAATTGGATAAAATCAGAGCATTGGCTTGTTTTAAACATAATGAAAGCTTGAATGTTTTTATTAATTTTGGAAGGCTCAAATTTCGTTCGGTAAGCAGCTATAACGCCTTGATCTTCAAGCTTGTTAATCCGTTCTTTTACAGCAGGTTGCGTCATGGATATAATCCGTCCTATTTCTGAAACGGAAATTCTCGCATTTTCATATAACAGGTTCATAATTTTATGATCGATTTCATCCAGTTTTACTGCATTTTGCATTGTGTAGCCTCCTTGTTTTATTTTCTAAAGTAAATAGTGAATTATAACTATAATATCATAAGTTAACAAACTGAATTCCCTATAAATCTATATTTAAAATTATTGGTGTTTGAATAAAAATATAAGTATAGGATTTATTAAACGGAAATTTAGGAAGGATGGAAAAAATGAAAAATCTTGATGGGAAAATAGCGTTAGTAACAGGGGCGAGTCGTGGAATCGGTCGTGCCATTGCAATGAGATTGGCGAAAGATGGGGCATTAGTTGTGATTCACTACGGCCGAAATAAAACAGCTGCAGATGAAACGGTTAGAGAGATTGAATCTAATGGAGGAAAAGCGTTCTTAATTGAAGCTGAGCTCAATTCAATTGATGGTGTCAACAAGTTAGTAGATCAATTAAAGAATGAACTGCAAACAAGAGTTGGTACATCAGAGATTGATATTTTAGTTAACAATGCAGGTATAGGTACGCAAGGGACAATTGAAGATACGACAGAAGAAGTTTTTGATGAAATTATGGCCGTAAATATGAAGGCACCGTTCTTCTTAATCCAGCAAACATTACCATTACTACGAGCAGAAGGGCGCATTATCAACATTTCATCAGCCGAAGTACGACTTGGTTTTACGGGATCAATTGCATATGGTTTAAGTAAAGGTGCACTAAATACGATGACACTTCCTCTAGCTAAACATCTTGGAGAAAGAGGTATAACTGTTAATACAATTATGCCCGGATATACGAAGACAGATATTAATGCGAAATTGCTAGATAATCCAGAAATACGAAATTTTGCTACGAATTCATCTGTTTTTGGACGAATAGGGCAAGTTGAAGATATTGCAGATGCAGTAGCATTCCTTGCTTCTTCTGATAGTCGTTGGGTAACGGGACAGATTTTAGATGTTTCTGGAGGGTTTTGTCTATAGAAAAGGGGGGGCGCTTCATAACCATCAGCTTTAGATTTCGCATTTTATTAGTTTGATAGTTATGGAGCACTACCGTTTGGAAATAGATCAAATTACGATATGAACCATAATTTTTCCATTTCGGGAAGGCTACGGTTCTTTTTATTTGCAGAAAATTTATGATAGGAGAAAAGGTTTGTATATTAAACAAAAAAAATTGATTAACCAGTTGCATAAATAACTCACCAGCGTATATACTATAAACATCAAAAAAAATTGATGAAGGGAAGTGAATTATAGTGGCACAAGATTTTCAATTGTATGAGAAAAAATTTAAAGCATTGGCTGATCAGAAGCGTTTAGAGATTATGTATGAACTTTGTCAACGAGGACAGACGTGTGTATGTGATTTAACAGAGGTTTTTGAAATGACGCAATCTAAGTTGTCATATCATTTGAAAATTTTATTAGATGCAGGTTTAATTGTAAAAGAAACAAAAGGTACGTGGAGTTATTATGATTTAAATGATGCGGCAGTAAATAATTTATTATCAGAAGAATTGTGCTGTATCTTTAGAAAAACAGGCAAAGGTAGCTGTTGTTAAAATTTTGCGCTATTAATCAAAAAAAATTGATTAATAGCATTTTAAGGAGAGGAATAAGCTATGAGATATGTTCATGTTGGTATAAATATTACTAATCTAGAGAAGTCTGTTGAATTTTACGAAAAGGTATTTGGTGTATCACCAGTTAAAGTGAAAACAGATTATGCAAAATTTTTATTAGAGACGCCAGGACTTAATTTCACGCTGAATGTACGAGATGAAGTGAATGGAAATCAGGTAAATCATTTTGGTTTCCAAGTGGATACAGCTGAAGAAATTACATTTCATAAAAAAAGATTAGAGAAAGAAGGTTTCTTTGCACGTGATGAAATGGATACTACTTGTTGCTATGCGGTACAAGATAAGTTTTGGGTAACGGATCCTGATGGTAATGAGTGGGAGTTCTTTTATACAAAAGCAGATAGTGATGTTCATAAAATAGAAGATTCATCGTGTTGTACGACTTCTAACGTAGTAGATAAAAATTCGTGTTGTTAATGAGAGAAGGGGGATAAAATGAAACGTTTATCTTTTCTAGATCGATATTTAACACTATGGATCTTTCTAGCTATGGCTGTTGGAATTGGTATAGGATTTATGTTTCCTAGTGTAGTAGACGGACTGAATACATTACAAGTTGGAACGACGTCTATTCCGCTTGCTGTTGGTTTAATTTTAATGATGTATCCACCATTGGCGAAGGTTCGTTATGAAGAAATGGGCCGGGTATTTAAAGATGTAAAAGTGTTAGTTCTATCATTAGTACAAAACTGGATTATTGGGCCTGTACTTATGTTTGTTTTAGCAATTATTTTTCTTCCTGATAAACCAGAATACATGGTCGGGCTCATTATGATTGGTTTAGCACGTTGTATTGCAATGGTAATTGTTTGGAACGATCTTGCTGATGGTGATAAAGAATATGCAGCAGGTTTAGTTGCTTTTAATTCGGTATTTCAAATGTTATTTTTCTCGATTTATGCATACGTATTTGTAACAGTAATCCCAGAATGGTTAGGAATTGAAGGGGCTATCGTTAGTATTACAATGGTAGAAGTTGCGAAATCAGTATTTATCTATTTGGGAATTCCTTTTATTGCAGGTATGTTGACACGCTTTGTACTAGTGAAGCTAAAAGGAAGACAGTGGTATGAAAAGGTGTTTATACCTAAGATTAGTCCAATTACATTAATTGCATTGCTATTTACGATCATCGTTATGTTCTCTTTAAAAGGAGAAATGATTGTTAGCGTACCACTAGATGTAGTAAGAATAGCAATTCCGTTATTCATTTATTTTATCGTGATGTTTTTCGTTTCTTTCTTTATGGGAAGAAAAATTGGTGCAAATTATCCGGTAACAACAACGTTAGCATTTACA
This sequence comes from Bacillus cereus group sp. MYBK30-2, assembly GCF_051915945.1. Taxonomy (NCBI): domain Bacteria; kingdom Bacillati; phylum Bacillota; class Bacilli; order Caryophanales; family Bacillaceae; genus Bacillus; species Bacillus cereus group sp. MYBK30-2. The sequence continues at coordinate 9,367 of NZ_JBQAFR010000002.1, read as the reverse complement.
GCAGGTAGTAATAACTTTGAATTAGCGATTGCTGTAGCAGTTGGTGTGTTTGGTATTCATTCAGGTGCGGCATTTGCAGCCGTCATCGGACCGTTAGTTGAAGTACCTGTAATGATTGCACTTGTAAATGTCGCTTTTTGGTTTAAACGTAAATATTTTAATGATCAACCAGTATGAAATTAAAAACAAAGGTGGAAAACAACATGGAAAACAAAAAGACGATCTACTTTTTATGCACAGGAAATTCATGCCGAAGCCAAATGGCAGAAGCTTGGGGCAAACAATACTTAGGAGATAAGTGGAATGTATACTCTGCTGGGATTGAAGCGCATGGAGTAAATCCAAATGCTATTAAAGCGATGAATGAAGTAAATATCGACATAACAAATCAAACATCAGATATGATTGATTCAAACATTTTAAATAATGCTGATTTAGTTGTTACTCTTTGTAGTCATGCTGATTCTGTGTGTCCTTCTACACCTCCGCATGTGAATCGTGTTCATTGGGGATTTGATGATCCGGCAGGAAAAGAGTGGTCTGAGTTTCAACGTGTTCGTAATGAAATCGGTGAACGGATTAAACGATTTTCTGAAACCGGTGAATAAATAAAGTAAAGAGCCAATCTTCTATTGTATAGGAGATTGGCTCTTTTTACTATACATAGTCACTACTGCATTGGTTTACACAAACTATCGAAAAAAATAGAGAATATTCTGTCGGGATGATAAAGTTAGAATAGAACGATTTCAGAAAGGCGGTTTAACTTATGATTTCTGAATTGAGCAAAAAAAAAATTTGTAAATATAGCGGTTAAGTAAATGAACAAGGGCAATTAGAAGTAAAAGCTGTAATTGTAGGGATTAATCCTGGTCGTATATTTGTAGATAACATTTCTTCTCCTAATTCAGGACTTATTTGGTTAGGAAATAATGATGGCTTCTTTTTTATTGGAAATGCAGAAAATGAAGAGTTTAATAAAGAAATTAATAGTTTTATTGATAATGTAATAGTACCTGAAGCGAGAAAGGTTGGACTAAATTGCTTTGAAGAAATCGGTAATCATTCAGAGTGGAATAAAACAATCGAAAGAATATTTCAGCATCGTCAATTAAAAAGTTGGGATCAAAGAGTGTATACGCTAAAAAAAGAGGATTATAAAGATAATTATGAACCTAAAACTGAACAAGGGTATACAGTATTGAAAGTGAGTAAAACTCTCTATGAAAATAATGGAAATTCATTTAAGAACATTGAATTTTTACAATCAAAAATTTTAGAGTTTTGGTCTTCACCGTAACGCTTTTTCAATGAGGGAATTGGCTATTGTATTGTTTATGACAATATGATTGTAAGTATTTGTTTTTCAGGATTTATCTTTGAAAATATACATTGTATAGATATTGAAACGATAGAAGGTCATCAGGGAAGAAAATTAGCTCAAAAGATAACTCATAGTTTTGTAAAAGACTGTTTGGAGAATGACATAATTCCATATTGGGACTGTATGGAATTAAACAAGCCTTCTGTCGCAGTTGTAGAAAATGTAGGGTTTGCAAATGTGTTTAATTATGTAGGATATTATTTTTCATTTGAATAATTTAGGCGTGCCTTGCAAGCTTCTCATAGACTTACTTCTATTTTTAACTATGATCTATTGTGCTTATAGAGGTATTGCTTTTTCTATTGGATGAGTTTTTTGTAATTTAATTAAATAATCGCCGAATCGTTTTATATGTCTACGATTCACAAAAGAAAGCATATGAGGTGTTCTAAAAATGAAAATACAAATTGTATTGTTTGACGGCTTCGGAGAGCTTGTTTCTTTCGCACCTTTTGAGGTACTTAAAAGAGCGATAGAAGAAGGGGCTCCATTTACGGTTGAACTAATAGCAAGTGAACCAAAACAAGAAATTACTACTTCGTTTGGAGTTACGGTCAAATTAAATGATTTTTTACGAATGGATAATCGTCCAGATCTGCTAATTGTACCTGGTGGTGGCTGGAATCATAAAGCTGAACATGGGGCACGAAAGCAAGCTGAGCTTGGAGCCTTGACCAAAATGATTAGAGAGATGCACAACGAAGGAACGATCGTTGCTGGAGTTTGTACAGGAGGTATGTTACTAGCTGCCTCTGGCATATTGGATGGTAAAAAGGCAACGATGCACCATTTGGCGCAGAATGAAATGAGTGAATACGGGGCAGAGCTTCTTCATTACAGAATTGTGGATCAAGGGAATATTATTACTGCAAGAGGAGTCACTTCAGGACTTGATTTGGGACTTTGGATCACGGAAAGGTTCGCAAGCTCCAAAATTGCAGCTGCCGTTGAATACAGAATGGAATACGAGAGACGAGGTGTTGTTTGGGGTTAATTTGAATTCTTTTTTAGACCTGAACGTATATATGTATCTTCAGTCAATCGAATCCTCTTATTACACAAGAAATCCCCTATAGGATAGATTTTTTTTAGTGTCTATTCTATAGGGGATATTATATATATTTATTTCTCGGCACAGCTGTTTCTTCTGACGAACAAGCGATTGAAATTGCGAACAAATCAGAGTTCGACTTCGTTTATTTAATGCGTGAATCGTTTCAATCCCTTTTATCGTATTTGAATCCTTTAGAGTTACGTTATATATTTTAAATGTAGAAACATATTAAAATATTACATATACAAACTATAAAAAGAGAATAAAGGAGCCATGAGATTGAAAAAGACAATGAAATGTTTATTATGGGGGACAGGCTCGGTATTTGGTGCTTTCACAGCATTTATTACTTATGTGGCAATTAAGAATGTGAAGCATAAGGATGTTGAGAAATTGAAGGTGACCAATAATAACGAGCGCGTTCTTAAAGTCGGGAAAGAGTTTAAGGTGACAACGTTTAATATTGGCTACGGCGGTTTAGATAAAGATCAAGATTTTTTCTTAGACGGAGGGAAAGGTTCGCGTTCTAGTAGTAAAGAACAAACAGAAAAGAATATTAGCAGTATGCTGACTTTCTTGCAAAAGGAAGATTCTGATTTTATATTAATGCAAGAGATGGATGAGAAGTCACTTCGTTCATTTGATGTGAATCAGTATAAGGTGTTTCAAGATGGACTGAAAGATCATACGTCTACGTTTGGTGATAACTTTAATGTGCAGTGGGTGCCGGTACCAATTAAGAAGCCTCACGGATATACGAACAGTGGACTTGGTTCGTTTTCAAAATATAAAGTAGAAGAAGTGACGAGATATCAGCTTCCTGGAAGAGAAATGTGGCTTCGTCAATTATTCGACGTAGATCGAGCGATTGTTGAGCATAAGGTTCCAGTTAATAACGGAAAATATTTACGAATGGTGAACGTTCATTTATCTGCATATGATAAGGGTGGAAACATTCGAAAGCAACAAGTTGAGTTTTTGAAAGAGTATATGAATAAACATTACATAAATGGCGATTATATTGTGCTTGGTGGAGACTGGAATCAACTATTATCTGATGTGCAGTTAAAGGATCCGAGGTTTAAAGAAGACTGGCCAGAGTGGTTAGTACAGTTACCAGAAGATTTCACTGATGGTGGGTTCCAGTGGGCTGTTGATAACACCGTTTGGACAGTTCGTGACAATGTGAAGAGCTATGTTGAAGGTGAGAACTTTGTTACGATTATTGATGGTTTTTTAGTCTCTCCAAATGTGGAGATTGTAAGCGTACAAGGGCATGATTTGAAGTTTGAAAACAGTGATCATAATCCGGTTAGTGCAGTGTTGAAGTTAAATTAGCAAGGGAAGAAATGGGTTATGTGTAAGAAGAGTGTAACCATATGTTTTCTGAAGTTTATACAATATAAATAATCTTGGCTCATTCATTTCATTAACCGGTTCCTGACGTATAAGGTACCGGTTAATTTGTGTCACAGTTTCCTGAAATGATAGGGTGACCCTTCACGGTATAGTTGCTTTTTCTTCCATCAATTCCACAAATGCATCTCAGATGGCTTCTTTTGTACGAACGACTCGTAAATCGCTATATATATTACGCAAGCAATATTCCATCTGAATTTTTTAAACACATTAAGAATATATGTCGGATATACGACACATCCATCATTTTTGATTATTGTTAAGAGTTTTATTCAAGATTATAATTTGAAATAAAATAAAACAACACGTTGTTCATTATTTCGCTTGGAAATGGGGAGGGAAGTTTATGAAGAATCAATTGTTAATTGTTGGAGCTGGACCAACTGGATTAGTTTTAGCTATTGGACTTACAAAACAAGGAATCCCTTTTAGAATTATCGATAAAAATAAAGGCCCGGGAGAAACTTCAAGAGCTATGGGTGTGCAAGCAAGAACATTAGAGTTCTATCGTCAGTTTGGGTTTGCAGATCAGGTCGTACAAAAAGGAATTAAATTTGTTAATATGCAATTTTATAGGAATACAACATTGAAGGCTAAATTCAACTTTGAGAATATGGGGAAAGGCCAAAGTCGTTATCCCTTTATGCTAAGCTTCCCACAAGATGAACATGAAAAGTTTTTAATTGAACAGTTAGAAGCTAAAGGGGTCCATGTAGAATGGAATACTGAGCTTGTATCATTTAATCAGAAAGATGATCATGTGAACGTCGTTACAATACAGAATGGTGTTGAAGAAAAAAATGTTTATAGTTATTTGTGTGGATGTGATGGTGCACATAGTTCAGTAAGAAAGGGATTAGACTTGACTTTTCCTGGTGGCACATACAAACAAACCTTTTATGTAGCAGATGTACAAACTGAAAACAGCGAAAATATTGGTTTTCAAATGAGGCTTTTTGAAGATGGATTGATGATTGTTATGCCGATTCGTACTTCTGGATCTTTACGTTTAATTGGAATAATACCTGAGGATTTAATGAAAGAAGAAAACAAGGAATCCGGCTTTTCTTTAATTGAACCATATATAAAGAAAAACACGGAGTTAAAGATTACGAAATTGAATTGGTATTCAACATACAAAGTACACCATAGGGTAAGTGAACATTTTAGAAAAGGACGTGTTTTTATTGCAGGAGACGCTGGACATATACATAGTCCAGCAGGGGGACAAGGAATGAATACGGGTATTGGTGATGCAGTAAATTTATCATGGAAACTTGGGGCTGTGATTCAAGGAAAGGCTGATGAATCTATTCTAGATTCTTATGAACAAGAAAGAATACAATTTGCCAAAACTTTAGTCGCAACGACAGATAGAGTATTTACTTCTATTGTTGGTAACGGCGTATGTAAAAAGTTCAATCGCCAATACTTAATTCCAGTTATTATCCCTAAGATGACTAAGTTTTCAATAGTTAGGAAAATGATGTTTAAAGTTGTTTCGCAAATACGGATTAACTATCGAAACAGTAAGCTCGCTAAAGGGAATGTAGGTAAAATTCATGGAGGCGATCGTTTACCATGGATTCCTTTTGATGATACAGATAATTTTGCACCACTTGAATCTTTTGATTGGCAGTTACATGTATATGGAGATGTAACTCCTGATTTAAGTAACTTTGCAAAAGAAAATAATCTTCTTTTGCATACATTCCCGTATAGCCAAGGAGTACAGAAAGCAGGAATTAAATTTGGTTCTGCTTTTCTAATTAGACCGGACGGTTATATCGCATTGGCAGATGAAACTCAAAATATAAATAGTATGGAAGAGTACCTTAGAAAAAATAAATTAAAATTTTAATATAATATTTCAAGGTAATACGAAAATGTATTGCCGTTTAGTTAAAAGAAACTAGTTATCATTATTTTAGTTTAACAAGCCATTATAAAATTTTACTTAGCGTATGAAATCTGCGTTTTGATGGTGCTACCCTATCACCATCAAGTTAAGAAGAGCAAATACCCCCAAAAAAGAAAAATTGAGCCGAACTCTTATAAATAACTGTGAAAAGGTAAAATTTTTGTTATGGGAGGTTTCTCAAAATATTAGCTTGATGGGCATGGGGTACCACCCCATCGCTATCAAGCTAGCAAAACTAAATTTCCTTGAAATGAAAAAATACGCTATTTTTTCTGTATATTTTTACAAAAAGAATAACGTTTTTTTCGTTTTATAGATACAATCTCATTTATTTTTCTTGGTGTTCCACATCCCATTCACTTAAATAGGATGCATATTCTAATTCATCTGGATTATCATGTAACATAGAAATAAACTCTAATTTATTTCCATCACAATCCAGAAAGTATACACTCGCAGCTGGCATCCATCTTTGGACAATTGGCTCTTGATTTCCTTTTCCTTGGCTTCCTACCACTTCTATTCCACGATTCTCTAACCACAATTTAGAAGTCTTTAGAAATTCTAAATCTACACCAAAAGCAAAGTGTTTCATCTCAAAATCTTCAATATTATGTACTTCCCATAGTCCAAGCATTTGCTCTTTACTTTCTCCTACCCAAAAGAAAGCCACTTTTCTTTTGGATAGTTTTCTTGCTAATGCTAACCCTAACTTATTTTGATAGAAATCTATCGCCTTTTCTAAATCTCTTACATGTAAATGAGTTTCGTATATGTTCTGTATCATTCTGCTTATTCCTTCCTTTCTTTATTAGTAACTACGGGTTGAGTAGTTACTGTAATTCTAAATCTGAAGTATGTATAATCATTGTAATGTATCTCCATATCCGATATACCTATTTACTATTCTATCGAAATTGAAATATGATAAACCCAACTGAGGTAGCAAATTCAAATGAAAATTCTACTACTTTTGTAGGAGAAATCTCCATCAAATTCAGATGAAATCATATTTAAATAATGAAAAAACGCTATTCTTTTAGTAAAAATATAAAGAAGGGATAGCATTTTTACTCTTGGGGGTAGTTAATATTTTAACGCGATTATCGAAAGATGAACGCGCGTGCCTGTTTCATGTTTAGGGCAGGTTGTAGAGGATATAGTCCAGCATTAATAGTGGTGAACCGTATCATAAGTAAATGAGGTTTTAGCGAAAAAACAACAGCACCCTCTAATTTGTTGGAGAGGTGCTGTTTTGTTATTTGAATGACTAACGTTAATATGTTCCTTTAATTTGAATGGTGGCAGTACCTTTTATTAGAATTGTCCCCTTGGTTTAACAAATGCTTTTTGGTAAATAATATGTTTGTTAAACAATTAATTAAGGGGGACTTGTATGCCACAGGATCGAAAAGCAGAAGTTCAAAACGATGCATACGAAGGAAAAGAGATCATGCCAGATAATCCACAATATCTACCGCGTCACGTGCAAATGGAGCTGCCTCACGAATTTTCTGTAAATCCTCTGTTTGCCCGCGAAGGAGAATCAGTCGTTCCGCGCTTTCACATGCGTGATGAAGGCATGTTACCAGAAACAGCGTATCAAATCGTCCATGATGAAATTGCTCTTGATGGCAATGCCCGCTTGAATCTTGCAACATTCGTTAGCACATGGATGGAGCCTGCCGCAGAGCACTTATATGCCAAATCTTTCGACAAGAACATGATTGACAAGGATGAATATCCACAGACAGCCGAAATTGAGGAGCGGTGTGTCCGTATTTTAGCCAACCTCTGGCATTCGCCCACCCCCCTTACGACTATGGGCGTTTCAACAACTGGATCGTCGGAAGCATGTATGCTCGGGGGGCTTGCGTTAAAGAGACGCTGGCAAAACGCACGCAAAAGCGAAGGGAAGCCGGTGGATCGGCCTAATATTGTGTTTAGTTCTGCTGTTCAAGTCGTTTGGGAAAAATTCGCGAACTATTGGGAGGTTGAACCGCGCTATGTGAAGGTTAGCCCAGAGCATCCCCGATTGGATCCTCAGGGGGTCCTCGCTGCCGTGGATGAAAATACGATTGGTGTGGTACCGATTCTCGGTGAGACTTATACCGGGCTTTACGAACCGGTTGCCGCCATTGCGAAAGCGTTGGACGATTTACAGGAGAGGACGGGCCTCGACATTCCCATGCATGTGGATGCTGCTTCGGGGGGATTTATAGCACCGTTTCTTCAACCAGATTTAGTCTGGGATTTTCAATTACCGAGGGTGAAGTCCATCAATGTATCCGGACATAAATATGGATTAGTCTACCCTGGGTTGGGTTGGATAATTTGGCGGGAAGCTGAAGATCTCCCTGAGGATCTAATCTTCCGCGTCTCCTATTTGGGCGGGAACATGCCGACTTTTGCCCTGAATTTCTCTCGTCCTGGCGCACAAGTGCTCCTGCAATATTACAATTACCTGCGTTTGGGGAAAAGTGGGTACTATGATGTCCAAAGGGCTTCTCAGAAAGTCGCTCTTTTTCTTAGCAAGGCGATTCAGAAGATGGAACCGTTCGAACTTTTGTCCGATGGTTCGGATATTCCGGTTTTCGCTTGGCGATTGAAAGATGGTTACACATTAAACTGGAATCTTTATGATTTATCTCGACAATTACGTGTGTTCGGCTGGCAAGTACCCGCCTATCCATTGCCTCCAGATATGGAAGCGGTGACGATTATGCGCGTTGTGGTTCGAAATGGATTTTCCATGGATCTCGCGCATTTATTTTTGAGGAACCTCAAACAGGCCGTTGCCTTTCTGGATTCCCTGGACGGGCCTATGCCACATGATACGAAATGTGATAATGGGTTTCATCACTAAGTGGGGACAGATCCCGTCATCATTAAGTTGAGCTAATCACCGGTGAAATTTACTATCTTAGATGAATCCCTTTATTAAGAAATTTATTGGAGGGACTTTTTATGGAGATTAAGTCGACCAATAAGGATATGCTTTATACAGAAGAATAGTTTATATCTCTTATCGGCTGGGGGAACAGGTTAAGCACCCGATCTGATAAATAGAATGGAGCAATGAAAAAAGTCTAATTTCTTCACATTAAATTGAGAAATTAGGCTTTTTAATATTGAAATTTCCTTAACGTTGTAAATTCGCATTTTCCTGACGCTACCCCATGCCCATCAAGCTAATATTTTAAAGTACCCCCTAAATGGAAATTTTGTGTTTTTATAGCACCGAAGTTTATTTTTATCGTTTTGGGGAACAACAGATTTTTTAACTTGATAGCAATGGGGTACCGCCACATCACCATCAAGCTAAGCTTATACAAAGTCAATTTTAGGCTAGATTGTTTCTTTTTTCTAAAGGGTAAATTTAGTTGATTGAAAGATTTGCATACGAAATAAACCCTAACGGGTTTCACTTTTTTGAATTAAGCGGCTTGTTTATCAGACATGGTACAATTGTAAACGACACCTAATATATCAAAGACCGTTTTTTTCTCATATCGATGAGATTTCCGCCCGTTTTGCTGTATGAGATTGAACAGGCGAAGTAACACCTTTGATAGCTCTTGGGTGTTTT